>NZ_JBHSHV010000003.1:0-1394709 GCF_042653105.1 Neobacillus sp. GCM10023253 | reverse complement strand
TGAAGAAGGTTGACCTCAAAATTGAAATATAGAGAAAACAAGAGAAAACATAAGCTTGTGTCCGGAATTAGGGGGCCAAACCGTATGCGCAAATAAAGAGCGCTTATGCGCAAGTAAAATGGCATAGCGCAAGTAAAAATGGGTTATCCGCAAGTGAAGAGTGCTTATGCGCAAGTAAGAGGGGGTTATCCGCAAGTGGGTGCCCTTTACCCGCAAGTAAACATAGACCAATGCGACCGATTCAAAATGGAGGGATTTTGTTGAGTAAAATCATTCACGAAAAGAATGTCCCAGCTGTTATGAGAGATGGCACCACCTTGTATGCTGAGGTTTTTCGTCCCGATGGAGAAGGAAAATATCCCGTTCTGTTACAACGAACACCTTATAATAAGGAATTTCTTCCCCTGACCACGATGGTACTGGATCCAATCGCTGCTGCCCACAAAGGATATGTCGTCATCATTCAAGATGTGCGCGGCCGCTTTGAATCAGAGGGAGCTCCTTTTTATATTTATAAAAATGAATATAACGACGGCTACGATTCGGTAGAGTGGGCTGCCTCCTTGCCATACTCGGATGGAAACGTCGGCATGTATGGCCTGTCGTATATGGGGATGACTCAATTCCAGGCAGCCAGCATGCAGCCGCCGAGCTTAAAAGCAATCTTTCCCATCACATGGGGAACAGATGTGTATATGTATCGCGGTGGTGCGCTGGAACTTGGTTTACTGGTCTCTTGGAGTATGTCGACGATTGGCCCGAATGCAGTCATAAAGGCCAAACAAGGAAAAGCGGATTTTCTCAAAGAATTTATGACGCTTCTTGATTCCATTGACCATATAGAAGAGCCTATTCGCAATTGCCGATCCGAGATAGTGAATGGCTCAAACTAGGGGAAGGCTACGCCGCGTTCGTTCACGATATTTTGAATCATGATCTAAGAGATGAATACCATCAGGAAATCAGTGTTAGGGAAAAGTCAGATAACATTGAAGTACCTATTTTTGGATTGGCTGGCTGGTATGATCTTTTATTAGGGCAGGATCTCGAGCATTATGAAAAACTAAAAGAAAAGAAGAATACTAAGCTTATGATTGGTCCATGGGCACATGCAGGGTTTGCCCCAATCGTAGGGGATCTCAATTTTGGCATGAGCACATCCAGCCTGCTGCTTGAATTGAAAACGGATTTAACAAGCCTGCAATTAAAATGGTTTGACCATTGGTTAAAGGGAATCGAAAACGGTATCACGGAAGAGCCGCCAGTCAAACTATTTGTTATGGGCGAAAATAAATGGCGCAGTGAGCAGGAATGGCCACTGAAACGAACCGTATATACACCTTACTATTTCCAAAGTAATGGCAAGGCCAATACGAAAGATGGCGATGGTACTCTATCCGCAACACCGCCGCTGGAGGAAACAAACGATAGTTATGTTTATGACCCGGCCAATCCAGTGCCAACGCTAGGCGGCAACTTGTTAATGCCGGCGAATTATCTTCGCGGACCAATCGACCAGCAGCATTTGGAAGTGCGCGATGATATTTTAGTCTATACGAGTGAGGCTTTAGAGGAAGACATTGAGGTAACTGGCCCGGTAAAAGTGGTCTTATATGCATCAAGCTCCGCGGTAGACACTGACTTTACCGCTAAACTGGTCGATGTCCATCCAGACGGGAAAGCGTTTAACTTAGCGGATGGCATTATCCGAGCCAAATACAGAGATAAAAATCAGCCGCCTTCCCTCATCACACCAAATGAAGTGTACCGCTATGAAATAGATTTACTGTCAACCAGTAATTTATTTAAAAAAGGGCACCAGATGAGAGTGGAGATTTCAAGCAGCAATTTCCCGCGTTTTGACCGGAATACGAACACGGGTGAATCTGGAATTGATAGCAGGGAGTTTATTACCGCTTCCCAAAAAGTATTTCATAGTGAAGAATATCCATCCCATATCTTGCTGCCGGTTATACCTAGGTAGGTTTGTTAATTTGATAGAAACACAGAATATTAGGTGAAAAAGCCCTCAGCTGAGGGTTTTTTCATTAAAAATAACGGGGGATATTCGAAATGGAAAGCGTAGTGTTAAAAGATGGACAGGTTTCCTTAGAGGATATCGCCGTTCCGGAAATAGGAGAATACCAAATATTAGCCAAAGTAAAGCGGGCAGGTATTTGCGGAACAGATTTAAAGCTATATACAGGAAATTATCACCGTGATCCTAAAGCGCCTCCAGTCATTATTGGCCACGAATTTATCGGAGAAGTGGTCGCAGTGGGGGAAAAGGTCACCAAAGCAGTGATAGGGGACCGGATTGTGGCCCATCCTACATACAGCAGCTGTCAAGAATGCCCAAACTGCGCAAGGGGAGAATTTAACCTTTGCAGTAAACGAAAGCGGATTGGTTTCGATTATGATGGAGTCTTTGCCCAGTTTGTAAAACTTCATGAACAGCAGGTTTATATTGTCCCTGATACGATTTCAGATGATGCGGGTGCGTTAATTGAACCGCTGTCTGTAGCAGTAAGAGGTGTGTATAAGGCTGATATTACACCAACAGTTACAGTTTTAATTATTGGACCGGGCACCATCGGACTATTTACGGCACTTGTAGCAAAACAATTTGGGGCAACAGTGTTAGTTTGTGGGACGCAAGCAGATACAGACCGCCTCGAAATCGCTTCGCAAATGGGCGTGGATACCACAGTCATGTCCGGGGATTTGCCAAGTCTGTTAAAAGAGAAAAATATGAACATTGATATCGTTTTCGAATGCTCCGGGAATGAAAACGGTGTTAATTTAGGACTTTCCGTCCTGCGTCCAAAAGGACAATTTATCCAGATAGGTACATCCTCGAAACTAACAAATGTATCTTTTATGGACATCGCTTATAAAGAATTAAAAGTGACTGGCAGTATCGCTGCCATAAAAGAGGATTGGCATACAGCCATCAAATTAATGGAAAAATTGCAGACCAAAGTCATCTTAATTGTAAAAAAATACTTGGAACTTAAGGATTTTAAAGAAGGTTTTGAGGAATGCCTAAACAATGGCAGCCCGAAAGTTTTATTTACCCCCAGAGAAACTTAAATGAAAGAGAGGCAATGATTAGATGAAAGCTGTTCTAGTAAACGAAAAAAATCATGATCTATATATCGAAGAAGTAAATGACCCGATCCTAAGCGAGGGTGACCTACTTGTAAAAGTGAAAGCAACAGCCATAAATCGGGCGGATTTACTGCAGCGAAAAGGGTTATATCCGCCACCACCTGGTGAATCAACCATTATTGGTTTGGAGATGGCAGGTGTGGTTGAAAAAGTTGGCCATGGTGTATCAGACTGGAAGGAAGGTGACCGGGTTTATGCCCTATTGCCGGGCGGCGGCTATGCAGAGAAGGTGGTCATTCCGGCAGATATGGGGATGAGAATACCGGACGAGATGACTTTTGAGGAAGCGGCAGCGATTCCGGAGGCCTTTCTGACTGCCTATTTAAACATGGTTGTATTAGGAAATTTAAAAGCAGGAGATCATGTGCTGATTCATGCCGGCGCTAGCGGTGTTGGAACAGCTGCCATCCAGATTGCAAGGGAAATAGGTGCGGTAAGTATCGTGACTGCTGGCTCTGCTGAAAAATTAGACCGCTGTGTATCTCTCGGCGCAAACTATACCGTTAATTATAAGGAAGAAGATTTTTCGGAAAAAGTCCATGAAATCACGAATGGAAAAGGTGTCCAGCTAATCATGGACTTCATCGGTGCTTCTTATTGGGAAGCAAATGTAAAGTCAATTGGGATCGATGGAAGATGGATTTTAATCGGGACCCTGGGCGGACAAGCATTGACCTCAGCGCATTTAGGCCCATTCCTTCAGAAGAGGATCCAATTTATCGGGTCAACGCTTAGGTCCAGGACCAAAGCATTTAAAATTGATTTAACCCGTCAGTTTGAAGAATTTTCGAGAGGAAAATTTAGTGCAGGAAAACTGGCTCCGATTATCGATCAAGTTTTTGATTGGAAAGATGTATCTTCAGCTCATCAGTATATGGCGGAAAATCGAAATACCGGAAAGATTGTTTTAAAGGTAGAGTGAGGAGGGGAATTGTAAATGGCCAATGTTACAGAAACACAAAAGGAAACTGAGATTTCAACCAAGGAATTAACTAATGCAGAGAGATTTGCTTTAGCATTAAAACGCCATGGTGTTAAGTTTATTTTTGGGCAAAGTAATCCACAAACGATTATGCTTGCCTGTTCCGATCTTGGAATTAAACAAATCGGATTCAGGCAGGAAAATGCTGGCTCCTATATGGCGCAAGCGTACGCGATGTGTTCTGGCACAGTAGCGGTTGTAGCGGCACAGAATGGACCCGCTGCCACATTGTTGGTTCCTGGGCTGGCAGAATGCCTAAAGGCCTCCCATCCGGTAGTGGCCCTCGTTGATGAGGTGCCGATTTCTGAGGAGGAAAAAAACTCCTTTCAGGAGCTTGATCATGTAAAGCTTTTCTCAGGTGTAGCCAAATGGGTGAAAAAAGTTCCAGCAGAAGCTAGAATCGAAGATTACGTGGACATGGCTTTTACCGCTGCAGCGAGCGGGCGGCCTGGACCTGCCATTTTGCTTATTCCAAAAGATATTTCCTTCGATACGAAGAAAAACCCTTTACAAATAGAAAGAAAGGCTTGCCTGTCTGCTTACCCTTTGGACCGGACTATTGCAGACCCGTCCCGAATCGAAGTGGCTGCTGAACTGCTCGCAAATGCAGAACGTCCATTTATTTATGCAGGCGGAGGTGTCATTTCATCGGGGGCTATCGACGAACTTCGCCAAATTCAAGAAGAATGTTCAATCCCTGTCGCGACAACGACGATGGGAAAAGGCTCAGTTGATGAAGAACATCCGTTAACCATCGGACCGATTGGTTACTACATGGGTAAAGGCGGCGCCACAAAATTCTTGAGGCCAGTGGTTGAAGAGGCCGATGTCATTTTATTGGTGGGAAATCGCACTAACCAAAATGGAACCGATTCTTGGAAACTATTTTCTAAAGATGCACGATTTATTCACATCGATATTGACCCATTGGAAATTGGCCGCAACTATGAATCTTTAAGATTAGCGGGAGATGCAAAATTAACATTAGAAGCATTGAAAAACGCCCTTTTACGCAAGAATCTCGAAAAAAGAGATAAACAGCGTCCTAGTCTGGTAGAAGCAATTGCCAAAGCAAGAAAAGCTCATACCGAGGAAGCAGAAAAAATCCAAAACACAGACCATTCGCCGATTAGAGTGGAAAGATTTTTAGCCGAACTTGAAAAACAATTAACAGATGATCATATTATTGTGGCGGATGCAAGCTTCTCGTCTGTTTGGCTGGCCAATTATATCAAGGCAAAAGGAAGTCGAAAATTTATTTTTCCACGGGGAATTGCAGGTCTTGGCTGGGGGCTTCCGATGGCAATGGGTGCAAAGGTAGCACAACCAAATCAAAAGGTCTTTTGTTTATCAGGAGATTGCGGCTTTGCTCATGTTTGGAGTGAACTGGAAACATGTAAACGGCACGGAATAGATGTGGTGCTTGCCGTCATAAACAATGAAGTTCTGGCCTATCAAAAATGGGCTGAGCAGGCCCGCTGGGGAAGAAATACATCTGCTTGTGACCTGACTGCCGTTGACCATGCCAAAGTGGCGGAAGCATGCGGCGTAAAAGGTATTAGAGTGAGTTCTCCAGAAAAAATCGAAGAAACTTTGAAGGAGGCCTTTGCAACAGAAGGATCAGTGGTTATTGATTTAAAAGCAGATCCTGCTTCTTTTCCGCCTCTTCCTTTTTTGAGCGTATTAAATAATATTTAACTAACAAATAATTCGTCCTAATTTCAAGTTTTGATCAAGAAATTAAGGAGGGGCGTGAAAGACACGCCCCGAATTTGTTTAGTTTTTGAATGATGCCTTAGTCAAGAAATGCTAGATATTTAATAAGTTCCGAACCGCATAGGCAAATCCATCTTCATCATTTGACTTAGAGACGATATCCGCTTCCTGCTGAACATATAGGGGGGCATTGGCCATTGCGACGGAAGTAGTTGCTGCTTTAAATTGGGAGATATCATTCCCACCGTCACCAAACGCAAAAATTTCATCAAACTGGATATTCATTAATTGTTGGTATCGTCGCAGTGCTTCTCCTTTATTTGCCTCAATAGAGGTAATTTCGACTACGTGAACGTAAGAAGAGGCCATGGAGACTGCAAATTTCCCCTCGATTGCTTGTTTGACTTGGTCAATTTTTTCAAGTTGGTTCCCGGGTGCGACGACCATAATCTTGTAAATTTTAATATCATCCTTATCTAGAATTTGATCGTAATCATAATGATGGAAAATCTTCACGATTTCTTCAGGATCTTTTTCTTGAAGCGCTGGATATCGACATGGAAAACCACCTTTATTGGTATAGACCATAATCCACATTCCAATTTCTTTTAAAATTTGCATCAGCTCTTTATAGATGGAAACCGATAAAGATGCTTCGTATAGGACATCTCTTGTTTCAGAGTATAGAACAGTCCCATTAATAGTAAAAATGGGAGCTGCTATTTTTTGCACATGCTCATATTTAATCACATCATCAAAAGCTCGGCCTGTGTTAAAAATAATCTGATGTCCCTGTTCCCGTAATTCCTTTAGTACCTTGAAACTTTCATCTGATATTTCATGTTTTGAGTTTAATAACGTTCCATCCAGATCAATCGAAAAACATTTCATTTGATATTTCCTCTCTTTTTTTATGGTTACTATGTTCAATATACCATTTATATAAAACAATTTTTAAAAAAGCAAACATATAAGTGTTGGAAAGTCGCTATTCCCACATTTTATAAAAAAATATAAAAAGAGAGGTGACCGGTATGTCAATTCTATCTGGCATTCGGGTTTTAGATTTTACTCATTACATTTCGGGACCTTACGGCAGTCAAATCCTTAGTGACCACGGTGCTGAAGTAATCAAAATAGAACGGATTGAGGGGGAAGTAGGAAGAATGGCTGGTCCTTTCCATGAGGATACAAGCCTGTATTTCGCTGCCCAGAACCGAAATAAACGAGGACTTTCTATCAATTTAAAATCCGAAGAAGGCAGAGAAATCATTCATAGGCTTGTAGAAACAGCGGACCTTCTCATTACGAATTATGGTGCTGGGGTGCCTGAGCGTTTAGGAATAGACTATCAAACTATTTCGGAAATTAACCCCAAAATAAGCATGGTCCATATTACAGGTTTTGGCTTAACAGGGCCTTATCGAGAATATGGAGCATACGATGGAACCATTCAAGCTATGAGTGGATTAGCAGGGCTTACCGGACATTTAGACGGACCTCCTACCAACGTCGGTTTTTATATTGCCGATCATCTTTCCGGTTTACAAGCGGCTATGGGTGCGATGCTGGCATTATTGCACAAAGAACGAACCGGGAGAGGAAAATATGTTGATGTAAGCATGCTTGATGGAATGATATCCTTGCTTGGTTACCATTTTTCTGAAGTTATGTTAAAGGGAATAGAGCCTCGGCGAATCGGCAATCGTGACCCTCTTGCCTTTTGTAATACGTATCCGACAAAGGATGGTTATATATTTATTGCACCCGCTGCTCAGCATATGTGGGAAAAGCTTTGCAGAATCATAGGTAAAAATGAATGGCTGAATAGCGATTCTCCCTTTAATAGCAAGGAGGGACGAATGGAGAATCGGGATGTATTGGAAAAGATGGTTTCAGAGTGGACCATCCAGTATACAAAAGAGGAAGTTTTTCAGCTTCTTCAAAACGCTGGAATTGCGTGCGGCCCGGTTAACACATTAATGGACATCATTAACAATCCGCAAATAAAGGATAGGAATATGGTTCGAAAAATGAATATGGGTGAACAAGGGGACGCAGTATTTGTTACTGGAGTTCCTATTAAAATCAATGATACCAATGCTCAGAATTTTTCACCTCCACCAGAAATAGGCGAACATTCCGTTGAAATATTGGCGGAATTAGGTTATTCCATGGAGGAAATAGAAAGATATTTGACGCTTAGAGTTGTTAGCACTTCTGAAGAATAGATTGCTAGAATACAATTTGTCGACTAGTGAAAAGTTTAAGAACACTATTAACAAACCAGGAAATACCCTGGCTTTGCAATTATTGTCTGAAAATTATAAACTATCAATAAAGTGGAAATAGAAAGTTGGTAGATGATGGAACGTATTGAATTGATAGAGTATGACCAGGCAAGTCCCGAAGTCAAGGAGTCTTTAGATTTCATTCAGGATGCGTCCGGGGGACACGTAATGAATGTTTTCAAGGTGCTGGCCAATCAGCCTAAGGTATTGGAAGGAGTTTCGGATCTTATCTTTGGTGTGTACCGGTCCGGTGAGGTAGATATTCAGCTGACTGAACTTGCTTATCTTTATACCTCCACATTATACAAGTGTCATTACTGAGTACCGACCCATATTATGCTCGGTCGGGGCATTGGACTATCTAAAGATAAAGTGGATCACCTCCGTCACTGGAGGGAAAGTACTGTTTATACCGATATAGAACGGCTTGTACTTGAATATACGGAGAGGCTGGCTACGGAGGTTCGAATTGAGGATGAATTATATGACAGACTCAGAGAACACTTTACCCCAAGGCAAATACTCGTCCTTTGTACTACTGTTGGGGTAGCAGGGATGATCAATCGGATTCATGGTACCTTCAAAACGGAATTAGAAGAATTCACTTCATCAAGACCAAGAGTACAAGAGAGTTTGGATAAATTGCTAGAAAAATAAAGAAGGAGACTAGGCTATGACATTAGTAAATACTGTAACTGGACCAGTTGAGTCTTCTGAACTTGGGGTTACGCTGATTCATGAACATATGCGTGTCCGCTCAGAAGCTGTCTTTGTACAATTTCCCCATTTATATGACGAGGAAAAGGAATTTGCCAAAGCGGTAGAGCAGGTAAATAAAGTGAAGGAACTTGGTGTTAAAACCATTTGTGACCCAACGGTGATGGAACTTGGCCGGGATATCCGCTTTATTGAGAGAGTGGCCCGTGAAACGGGTGTGCAAATTATCGCTGCTACTGGTATTTATTCTTACCATTACATCCCGCCTCACTTCCAAAATCGCAGCATTGACTATATGGCGGAATTATTTGTCAGAGACATCGAGGTCGGCATTCAAAACACATCCATCAAGGCTGGCTTTTTAAAATGTGCCACCGATGCACAAGGGGTTACCAGGGATGTTGAAAAAGTGATCCGTGCTGCAGCGCGGGCCCATAAAATGACCGGTGTACCGATTATGACTCATTCCCACCCGGCGAGCGGAACGGGCCTAAAACAGCTTGATATTTTACAAGAAGAGGGTGTGGATCCAAAACGGGTATTAATTGGGCATACTGGGGATACCGACAATCAGGAGTACATCCTGCAGGTACTGGAGCGGGGACCATTTATTGGCATGGATCGATACGGAATAACTAGAGTATGTTCAAACGAATCCCGAAACGATACCGTGATTGCGTTGGCCAAACTAGGGTATGCAGACCGCATGTTCCTATCACAGGATTATTGCTGTTCCTATGATTGGTATCCCGATGGAACATCTGCAAAAACATTTCCGAAGTGGAGCATGAGTTTTGTGTTAGAAGAAGTGATTCCAGAATTGAAGAAAAACGGTGTAACGGAAGAGCAGGTTACCAATATGATGGTTGATAACGCTCGCCGTTGGTTTGAGGGAAATTAGGAAACTTGCAAAATAGTATAAACAAGGAGATGAATGGTACATGGTTAAGCAAATTCGAATTGGAAAGACAGATTTATATGTGAATCCTATTGGTTTAGGTACCAATGCGGTTGGCGGACATAATCTATTTCCCAACCTGGATGAGGAAGCAGGAAGGGATTTAGTACGGGTAGGATTGGAACAGGGAATTAACTTTTTGGATACTGCGTTTATCTATGGTCCAAAGCGTTCTGAAGAAATCGTCGGGGAAGTGGTCAAGGAAAGGGGAAATCGTTCAGAGATTGTGATTGCCACAAAAGCCGCCCATAAATTTGTTGGGGGTGAAGTGATGCTCGATAATTCCCCAAGCTTTTTAAAGCGGGCAGTAGAGGAGAGCCTAACGCGCCTGCAAACGGATTACATAGATTTATTTTATATTCATTTCCCTGATCAAGATACACCTAAGGATGAAGCGGTCGGGGCCTTGAAGCAGCTAAAAGATGAGGGGAAGATCAGGGCGATTGGGGTCTCTAATTTTTCCCTCGAGCAGTTAAAGGAAGCGAATAAAGACGGCTATGTCGACGTCTATCAAGGGGGCTATAACTTATTAAGCAGAGAAGCAGAGAAAGAATTATTCCCATACACGATTGAACATGATATTTCTTTTGTTCCTTTCTACCCGCTTGCCTCCGGGTTTTTGACGGGAAAATATAATATTAATACAGTGATTAGTGAAAAGAATCAAAAACGGCCGCAATTCCAGAAAGAAGTGTATGAGCAAAACTTAGCTAAAATTGAGAAGGTAAGGGAAATTGCCGATGCAAAAGGGGCAGAGGTTGCTCATGTGGTACTTGCCTGGTATTTAACACGTGAAGGAATCGATGTGATTATTCCAGGTGCCAAAAATGCAGACCAAGTGCTTCATAATTTAAAAACGCTAGATGTGGAGCTTTCACCACAAGAGATTCAAAGCATTGACCAGATATTCCAATTATAAATCAGAAAAAGGACCCTTTGGAAACTTAATTCCGATGGGTCCTTCAATTTTTAAAAGCTTAAATTCTTACTACGAATCTCCCTTTTGCCTGTCCTTTCAAAATGATAGGCAGGGTTTCAGGCAGGTCGTCTAGCGAAATTTCAACTGCAATGGAATCCAATAGCGTGGACGGCTTTAAGTCTGTGGCCATTCGATCCCACAGCTTTTTGCGTACTTCCATTGGGCAATAGACCGAATCGATCCCCAGCAGGTTTACACCACGCAGAATAAAAGGAAAGACGCTAGTCGGAACGTTTCCTCCTCCAGTTAATCCACTTACAGCTACTGATCCACCATAATGAATTTTACTTAAAATTGCTGCAAGGGATTCGCCGCCGACCGGATCAACCGCACCAGCCCAAAGTTGTTTATCCAATGCCTTATTTTTTCCATTATAAACCTCATCCCTTGAGATAACTTCAGCCGCCCCCAGCTTATGTAAAAAATCATGCTCTGTAGCTTTACCAGTGCTCGCAACAACCTCATATCCCCGTTTGGCCAGCATCGATACAGCGATACTTCCGACACCGCCGGTTGCTCCAGTTACCAAAACCTTTCCCTTTGCAGGGGTAACACCGTTTTCTTCTAACCTTTGTACAGAAAGGGCAGCAGTAAATCCAGCAGTTCCTAGAACCATCGCTTCTTTCAGCGAAAGATTCTCCGGAAGCGGAACAACCCAATCGCCAGGAATCCGTGCATATTCACTGAAGCCTCCATAATGGGATACCCCAATCTCATAGCTTGTCGCGATAACTTTATCACCTTCTTGGAAGCGTGGGTCCTGAGACGAGACAACAACTCCCGCTAAATCAATACCTGGGATAAACGGATATGACCTGACTATTTTGCCATCTGCGATGCTGGCGAGTCCATCCTTATAATTTATGCTGGAATAAGCAACCTTGATTAGTACTTCCGCTTCAGGAAGGATGTCAAAAGAAACTTCTTTAACCTCAACTGAAAAATCGGTCTCCGTCTTATCAACCACTAATGCTTTAAACAATTCACTCAAATTTTTTCCCCTCCCACTTTTTTACTATTGAAGCCATTTTACAAGGAAAAGCCTTTTTTGTAAAACAAATTCAGATTTATCAAAAAATTAATTAAAAAGAAATAGGAAAAAGGAAGCGTACTTATTGAGGAAAATGTTGAATAGTATAGAACTGCATTCAACTTGTTTTTAAATTAGGAAAGAGGTGGCGCATTGCAGACGATTAGCCTAAAAAGGATGTTGTTAATGGCATCCATGTATGTACTAATTTTCCTACTAATCATTCCCGCTTCTTATGTTGCCGCAAACGGTCAAGGGAATGGAAATGAAAACGGGAACAATAACGGGGGACAACAGGAAGGGAATAACGGCAATCCTAATAACGGGAACTTGGGCGACCAGGATCAAAAGGGTAATAAGAGTACAGAAATTCATTTTCATTTAAAAAATGACTGTAAGGAAAACGTAGTAGAGGTTTATGTCCTTTGGAAAGGCGTTTGGACTAAGATGGAAGCACCAGGGAATTCCCCGAATTTTAAATTAAAAGATAATGCTGAATACGTAACGGATGATATCACTGCCTTCAAGCTGATTATAAAGGACAGGGAACCGGTTATCATTCCTGTAAGCGACGTAAGAGTCGGTGTCGAAGCAAACGGTACCATCAATTATTGGCAGGAAAAATGTTATCCTCCACCACCACCACCTCCGCCAGGTGACGATGACGATGATCATGGCAATCCAGGGGATAATCCGGGAGATAAGCCAGGCGACAATCCGGGAGATAAGCCGGGAGACAATCCAGGAGATAAACCAGGAAATTCAGAAAATCCAAATCAACCAGGGCCAAATCCGGGAGGTACGGATAATAATACCCCGCCTCCACAAAATCAAGGAAATCAGAATCCTCCGGCACAAGAAACTATAAAACAAACCACAACAACTGGGGTTCTTCCAAAAACAGGAGAGTCAAGCCCATTTGGCTATTATTTACTCGGACTACTCGTTACCGCTTCCGGTGTGTATTTATTAAGACGGAAAAAGCTAAACAACTAGAATCATAGCTTTGAGGGAGATTAATATCTCTCTCAATTTTTTTATTGAGGTGTATATATGAAAAAGTTAACTGCTGTCCTTTTAATTCTTTTAGGCATTATGATTATGTTTTATCCAAAAATTACAGAGGTTTTTCATAACCATGAACAAAATTTACTGTTAAAGAAATGGGATGAAAAAAAACAAGGAAACAAAACCTCTCTGGAAAATAATTATCAACGTCTAAATAAGGCATTTGATGAAAGCCTGGAAAAGGAGCCTATTCCTGAGCGTGGAACAATTCAGGAGCCTGCCCTGATAAATAAAAATTTCGAAATGGACGGCATGACCGGTATTATAAAAATACCAAAGATAGACCTAACTCTGCCCATATTAGAAGGGGCAAGTCAAGCCAATTTAAAAATTGGTGCTAGCCATTTGGATGGTACGGCCCTTCCCGGTGAAATCGGTAACGCCGCCATTGCAGCCCATCGCAGCCGATCGTATGGAAGAATGTTTAACCGCTTGAATGAACTAAAGCCTGGCGATGAAATTGTGGTGGAGGACAAAAAACAAGCCTATACCTACGATATTTACAATGTTTTAATTGTGGAACCTGATGATTTATCTGTTTTAAATCCCAATGGTCAAGACCGGATCTTGACATTGATCACCTGCGACCCTATCACCACAGGAACTCACCGTCTAATTATCCACGCCAAATTAAAAGGGGCCTGATTCTTTTTTGTGCTATTCAGGCCTCATTTTTCATTTTGCCCCCTTTTTAGTGGGCTTTTTGTATGGTAGAATTTAGGCATTTATACAAGATGGATGTGGTGTAATAAAATGGATATGAAATCTAAATGGAACGCCAAATACAAAGATCGCCTGAATGAGTTAAAGGAGCCTGATCCCAATCCCAGATTGAAAGATCTTTCAGTACATCTTCACGGTGGGAATGCCCTTGACCTTGCCTGCGGTCTAGGTGGAAACAGTATTTTTCTTGCCCAATTAAACTATCATGTAGAGGCTCTTGATATATCAAAGATTGCCATCAACTTTCTTCAGGAACAAGCTGTTAAACAGCAACTTAATATTAATCCGCGAGTCTGTGATTTAACGGATGTCACGCAGCTTAAGATGGCGCTCAGTGCAACAGACCTTATTGTGATTACCTACTACCTAGACCGATCCCTCTTTCCGTTTGTCAAAAGCATGGTAAAAAGGAACGGATTTTTCTTTATGGAAACCTATTTTCAGTCACCCAAGACAGCATACCAAACGATATCCAATCAATATAAATTGAAGCCAAAAGAGCTTTTAAACGAATTCAGTGAATGGAAAGTGCACTTTTTTGAAGAGAACGACCAAGAAGGACGGCAAACGGTATTTTGTCAAAAGGTTTAGCTATTTAAAAAATATAAGGGAGGTGAAAAGGTGATTGACCCAAAAGTTGACGATAACGCCAAAGTTTTAGAAATTCCAGTGGGTGGAATACATCTTTACATCGATTCGCCTGAAAGGCAAAAAAGGTTATATAAGCGGACTTTGGGGGTAGCGGTCATTTCCCAGATGCTCGGTGGGGCAGGACTTGCTGCTGGTGTAACGGTTGGGGCACTGCTAGCCAAAAATATGCTGGGAACCGACCGGTTTGCCGGACTGCCAGTTGCATTGTTGACTCTTGGTTCCGCAGGTGCAGCACTTCTGATAGGAAGACTGTCGCAGCGATACGGCCGCCGTTTTGGACTGGCAGCGGGTTTTTTGGCCGGGGGGATCGGCGCGATTGGAGTGGTGACGGCAGCTGTCATCAATTCTATTATTCTGCTGTTTGCATCACTATTAATCTATGGTGCCGGAACCGCAGCTAACCTGCAAACACGTTATGCAGGTACCGATCTCGCTAGTCCTTCACAGCGGGCAACCGCGATTAGTATCACCATGTTAGCGACGACTTTCGGAGCTGTTGCCGGGCCGAACCTTATTGATGTAATGGGCAGGTTCGCTTTGTCAGTGGGCGTCCCTGCTTTGGCTGGGCCGTTTATTTTAGGGGCAGCTGCGTTCATTCTGGCCGGTTCCGTGTTGTTGTTGTTCCTGCACCCAGATCCTCTCAAGATTGCGAAGCTATTGTCGGAAGTTAATAGCAGCAATGGAGATTCTTCTTCAAAACTACCCATCGGTGCATCACTCAAGAAGAAGCGCGAACTCGTAGTCGGTGCTGCCCTGATGGTCCTAACACAGTTAGTGATGGTTGCCATCATGACCATGACACCTGTCCATATGAGAAACCATGGACATGATCTGAGTGATATCGGATTAATTATCAGTATTCATATTGGCGCCATGTACCTTCCATCTCTGGGGACTGGGATACTTGCTGATAAAATTGGCCGCACGGCAATGTCCATTGTTGCAGGTGCTACTTTGCTTACGGCAGGTGTCCTTGCTGCTTTTGCACCATCCGATTCAATGCTAGTCCTTATGATTGCACTTGCACTTCTAGGGCTTGGCTGGAACTTCGGGTTGATTAGCGGTACGGCGCTTATTGTCGATGCAACGGATGTGTCCACGCGCGCTAAGACACAGGGGACCTTAGATGTTTTGGTTGCTCTTGCCGGTGCTTCTGGCGGGGTTCTTTCTGGGATGGTAGTTGCGCAGACAAGTTACACGATACTTTCACTAGTAGGGGGGATTCTATCTTTGCTGCTTATCCCTGTTGTCGTTTGGTCCAGGAGTAAACAACCGAATGAATAGCATAAAAGTTCCAGGCCAATATTGGCTTGGAATTTTTTCGTGTATGGAAAATTTTCATGAATAGCCCAGACACCACAATACTTCTTTAACATGACCGGTAACTAATGAATACAATGATTGACATAAAGTTCTAATACTGATGCCCAATGGGGGGATAACGTTGAAGATTGAGTACAATCATGCCTTTGGTTTGCCAAGAAATTTAGTATGGAAGTGGATGAAAGATGAAACGGTTCTAAAAAACTCGATTCCAAACTGCAAGTCGTTTGTTGAAACTTCAAGTGGTGTCTACCGAGGCGAAATTGATATCCGGATTGGTCCAATCAACGATGTATTTGCGATCGACATAAGACGTATAGAAGAGAAAAACCCATCATTTTATCGCCTGAAAATAAACGGAACTAGCAAACTTGGAAATATTCAGGCGCAGTCTGATTTATTTCTAAGAGATTGGCAAGGGGCTTGCAAATTAACTATTAAAGCTGATGTTGTGATAACAGGGACTATGGAAGTGACTCCTGATCGGTTACTAAATGGAGCAGCAATCAAGGTAATCGAAAACCTATTCCAAAACCTGGAAAAGGAAATTAAAAAGGCTGTCTATCAGTCCAGAAAGAAATTTCGTACTTGAGACCTAAAGCTGGATGTTTTCTTATTGAAATAATATAAAGTGGAAGAAAAAGGTTTCTTAGATTCAGAAAATACTCTTATATTGACCGTTATTAGAATATTCTATATTTTTGTTGTATTTCAGTGTACTTTTTCTCTAAAATTATCTTGAATAAAAGAATTTTAGGGAGGCTTAATTTATGGTCGAGAAAACGCTGGATCTTCAGAAATTAGTTGAAGCTGTTGAAAAAGAGGTTGTGGAGTGGCGCAGGCATCTCCATGAAAATCCTGAACTTTCATTTCAAGAGGTAGAAACATCCAAGTACGTATTTGAGAAGCTGGAGTCCTTTGGCAATATTGAGTTATCCCGTCCAACGCCAACAAGCGTGTTAGGTAGGATTATCGGCGCAAAGCCTGGTAAAGTTGTTGCTTTACGTGCTGACATGGACGCGCTTCCCATTCAAGAAGAAACCGGGCTGCCATTTGCCTCCAAAAATGGCGGTGTGATGCATGCCTGCGGTCATGATGGACATACTGCCATGCTTTTAGGAGCGGCAAAAGTTCTGTCCCAATTAAAGGATGAAATAGAAGGGGAAATCCGCTTTTTCTTCCAGCATGCGGAGGAATTGTTCCCTGGCGGCGCATCGGAAATGGTGAAGGCCGGCGTTACAGAAGGAATTGATGGGGTCATCGGCGTTCACCTTGGTTCGCAAATTCCTTCAGGGATCTTTACCGTTTGTTATGGACCAGTCACTGCAGCGACTGATGCATTTGATATTGATATTCAAGGCAAGGGCGGACATGGTTCTGCACCAAATGCTACGATTGATCCAATAGCTATCGGTGTTCAAATTATTAACGGAATCAACCAAATCATTTCACGAAAAGTGGATGCAGCCCAGCGCGCTGTCATTTCTGTTACCAAATTCAATGGCGGAACAGCCAATAATATTATTCCTGATCGCGTAAGCCTTGGTGGTACTGTCCGTACGTTTGATCCGGAAGTACGTAAACAAATTCCTGTCTGGATTGAAAAAATTGCAAAAGGGATCACTGAGGCCCATGACGCTTCATATGAACTAAACTATATGCTGGGATACGCACCTGTCATAAATGAAGAAAATATCACCAAATTGGTGGAGCAAACCATTGTGGAAACATTCGGAGAAAGCAAACGAGTCATTGCAAATGGGATCATGGGAGGGGAAGATTTCTCCGCATTTTCAGCGGAAGCACCGGGATGTTTTGTTTTCCTAGGTGCTGGAAGCGAGAACCCTGCCGAAAATTATCCGCATCATCATCCAAAATTTGATGTGAAGGAAGAGTCTTTAATAAAAGGTGTCAATTATTTCGTCCGCTCGGCCTTCAAATTCTTAGGTGAAAAATAAAAGTACCCGTTATGTGGAGGGGATTTTGTGATTGAAAGAGTAGTAGATATCCAGAAACTAATAGAGGCAGTTGAAGAAGAAGTAATTGAGTGGCGCAGACATTTTCACGAAAATCCGGAGCTTTCTTTCCAAGAGTTTGAAACCTCTAATTACGTTTATGAAAAACTGCAATCGTTTGGCAATATTGAAGTTTCCAGGGTCACGCCAACCAGTGTCATGGGACGCTTATTCGGCAGCCAGCCTGGCAAAGTCTTGGGGCTGCGGGCAGATATGGATGCCCTGCCAATCCAAGAGGAAACAGGATTGCCATTTTCCTCCAAAAATATAGGCGTGATGCATGCCTGCGGTCATGACGGACATACGGCGATGCTCCTTGGCGCAGCTAAAGTTCTGTCGCAATTACAGGTCGAAATCAAAGGGGAAGTTCGCTTCTTCTTCCAGCATGCAGAAGAACTTAATCCTGGCGGCGCCCAGGAAATGGTAAAGGCGGGGGCAGCAGATGGCCTTGACGGTGTGATTGGACTTCACCTTGGTTCACAAGGTCCGTTGGGTAAATTCTCGCTCTGTTACGGACATGTGACTGCGGCGTGTGATGATTTTGATATTGTCATTCAAGGTAAAGGCGGGCATGGTTCGGCACCGGAAGAAACTGTTGACCCGATTGCCATTGGTGTTCAGTTGGTAAATGGAATCAATCAGTTTATCTCCAGAAAAGTCGATGCCAGCCATAGAGCAGTTATTACGGTTGCCCAGTTCCACGGGGGAACGGCCAACAATATCATTCCAGACAAAGTGACCTTAGGCGGTACTGTCCGAACGTTTGACCCGGAAGTTCGCAAGGACATTCCAATTTGGATGGAAAAATTAACAAAGGGACTCACAGAAGCACATGGTGCAACTTATCAATTAAACTATGACTTTGGCTACAGTCCAACTATCAATGAAGAACAAATTACCTCTATGGTTGAAAAGGTTATTATTGAAACCTTTGGTGAGGAGCATTTTGTCAGAGGTACAGCATTGATGGGTAGTGAAGATTTCTCGGCATTTGCAGAGGCAGCACCGGGATGCTTCGCATTTTTGGGTGCGGGAAGCCACAACCCTGCCGAAAATTATCCGCACCATCATCCAAAATTTGATGTAAAAGAAGAAGCATTGATTCTAGGGGTTCAATATTTTGTCAGAAGCGCATTGCAGTACTTAAATGAAAATTAAGATGTAAAAGGGGCCTGAACCCCGGTACGTTAATGGTTAACGCGCCGGTGCCAGGCCCCTTATTTATTTGATAGGGATTTGGATTGAAATGCTTGTTCCCCAATCGAGTTTGCTGCGGATGGCCAGGCCATAGTTATCCCCGTAGGTTAGCTGCAAGCGTTTATGGGTATTATAAAGGCCGATGTGATCGTTTGCTGTATAATTTGATTTCAGCTTTGAACGGATTTCCTCTAGCATTGCCTTGCCGATTCCCTTGCCATTATCAATGACCGCTACATAAAGGTGTGAAGGAAACACTCTTATTTTCGCTTTAATCGAAAGGGTTCTTCCCAAGCCCGGCAGGCCATGCTGGAGTGAATTCTCAATCAAAGGCTGTAGGAACAGTTTAACAACATAATAGTTTTCAACACCCTCATCACATTCCCAATAGAACGCAAATTGATCCTTATGCCTAATTTTCTGAATCTCAACATAGCTTTTCGTATGTTTGATTTCATCCTTTAAAACAACTAAGCTATCCTTTGCAGTTAAAGAATAGCGGAGGATATTCCCGAGATGATCAATCATTTGGTTAATCTCGTTTGGCCGCTTGGTAAGACTGATAACCTTCCAATTAATCGTTTCTAGTGTATTGTACAAAAAATGCGGATTTAATTGGGATTGGTGCACGGATAATTCCAGTGCCTGCATTTTATATTTTCTCTCCGACAGGAGCACCTTCATATAGGATTGCTCCATAAAATTGGTCAAAATCTTATGAATGATTAGGCTGTGAACATCCGTTACCACGGATGGCAAATGGGGGAGAGGTTCACCTTTTTCGGCATTATTTAAGATGTTGACAATCGAATCAATTTCGGCAAAATTCCTTTTTGTTAGGAAATAAGCAATAATCCCTCCCACGATAACCGACGAGAGTAAAAGAATTAATGTAACCATGCTTAATTGGTATGGCAGCTTATAAAGGGAACTCCTCGGGATAGTCGAAAAAAACACCCAGCCATATTTTTTTGAGTCCAGTTTAAATACAGCAGAAGGGTCGTTTCCTATTTTCAATGTGTTAATTTCATTAGAGGAGGAAATCATTTCCTTCTTTTCGAATGACGTTAAATGGACTGGATGATTTACAAACAGAACTTGGTTACTTTTATCCATGACCAAAATATTTTGACCGCTCATTTTATATAAGCTGTTTAGATTATCCTTTACATAATCAGTGTTTACATTCAAAATAATATAACCCATGTTACCGTTTGCGAGAGTAAAGCTTCGATACAAAGAAATGACATCAATCTTCTGGTCAGGAAAATCTACGAGCTTTCGAATGACTGTTCTTTTTTGGGTCCAAACAGTATCAGCGCTTTTGACCTTGTCGATCCCCTTGTACCAGGAAACATCATCGAAATGACGGAGGTCTACTACACCGCCTGTTGTCGATGTTAAAAAACGTTGTTTGTCATTCTCTATATAAATATAAATCGAATCAATGTACGGATGAGCAATCGCGGGAGAGTCGATGGTATTTTTTAACGACGCCAGTTTAACAAAATCCTCAGGATCCAGCCATTTTTTCTCGAGCATGTTTTGCAGGTCCAGAAATTCTTTGGCGCTAGCGGCAATGGTTAAGTTAATAGAATTTAGCTCATCGAAAATCATTTCCACGTTCATTTGGATTTGATTTAATAGATTCAAGTTTTCTTGATTTATCTTTTCCTTCAGATATAAATGAATTAACGTAATCGCAAGTGTTCCTAGAATTAACACCGGGATTAGCATTGGAATCAGCAGCTTGCTTAAATTTTTAATAAAAAAGGAACGTTTTAAAGAATCCATTAGGAAGCGCCCTTAATTTAGCCGATATTCCTTTGGGCTGACCCCAAAATATTTTCGGAACGCACGTGTGAAATTCTTGGCATTGCTATATCCGACCATTTCACTTACCTCATAGGCCTTGTACTTCATTTCTTTAATTAATTTTGCTGCTTCTTCCATTTTTACTTGAAAAAGAAAATCAGAGAAATTGACATCTGTTTTTTGTTTAAAATATTTACTTACATAATGGGGGTTCATGTAAACGACTTGGGCAGCCTCATCCAGGGTGGCATTTTTAAAATTGATTTTCACATAATCTTTAATTTTATTAATAATCGGATCATCATCATCGTTTTTTAGTTTTGCGGAAGCCGTTTGGGTGGAGGCAGGAGTTCTTTGGTCTAGTTCTTTTTTAATTTGCGAAAACGCTTCCGTTATTTCTGAAAAATTTGTGGGTTTTAGAATATAATTTTTGACCCCGTACTTAATGGCAGACTGGGCATAGTGGAACTCCTGGTAACCGCTTAAAAAAACAGTCAAGACAGGGGAGTTCTGCTCATGCATCTCCTTTATGACCTCAATGCCAGTCATGATGGGCATTTGAATATCGCAAAGCAAAACGTCAGCATTTCCCTCTGATACTAGGTCCAGGGCTTCTTTCCCATTTGCTGCTTCCCCAATTACTTCGAACCCAAGTTCATTCCACGGAAAATAGTTTACTAGACCGTGCCGGATTTCATATTCATCATCAGCAATCACCAATTGGTACATTTGGCACCCCCTAAAACATTATTTTAATATTCAAAATATACTACACTTTGACACGTTCAACAAGCGTAAGCCTATCACTGTTTGTCAAGTAATGATACGAAATGTCAATTCAGGTCCCTTTTTTTCATACTACTATTTTTAATAAAATAATGTTAACCGAGTGGAATGTTCCGAAAATTTTTAAAATTAATAGTTTTTAGAAAGAGGGGTGAAGGAATGAAACCTTTACTGGAAGTAGACCATGTCCAAATTGCATTTGAAACAGACAAAGAAGAAGTGATTTCAGTAGAAGAGGTGAGTTTTTCAGTCAACCCTGGAGAAACCATCGGCATTGTTGGGGAGTCCGGTTGCGGAAAAAGTGTCACCTCCTTATCGATAATGGGTTTGCTCGGAAAAAACGGAAAAGTAAAAAAGGGCCAAATTCTTTTCGGAGAAGAAGACCTGACAAAAGTATCCAATCAGCGTTTAAGAGATATCAGGGGAAATGAGATATCGATGATCTTTCAGGAACCCATGACCTCTTTAAATCCTGTTTTCACCATTGGAAACCAAATGATTGAAGGAATCAAACTTCACTTAAAGATGAATCCAAAGGCTACTAAGGAATATGCCATTGAAATGTTAAAAAAGGTTGGAATTCCGAGGGCGAATGAGATTATGAAGGAATACCCGCATGCATTGTCAGGCGGAATGCGGCAGCGGGTGATGATTGCGATGGCGCTTGCGTGCAAGCCGAAGCTGTTGATTGCGGATGAACCGACAACTGCCCTGGATGTAACGATACAGGCACAAATTCTCCAGTTGATGAAAACCTTGCAAAAGGATTCTAATACAGCCATTATGCTGATTACTCATGATCTTGGGGTGATTGCGGAAACGGCCGACCGAGTTATTGTCATGTATGCCGGTCAGGTTGTCGAGGAAGCAGATGTATTCACGCTATTTAAAGAGCCAAAGCATCCTTATACCCAAGGGTTAATGGCCTCCATTCCACATTTGGAATATGAAAGTGAACAACGCCTGGCTTCAATTCCTGGTTCAGTGCCAAGCATCAAGCATATGCCAACAGGCTGTCGGTTCCATACCCGCTGCCCATATGCAACGGAACGGTGCGAGCAGGAACAGCCTGGTCTTAAAGATGTTCAGGCAGGGCATAAAGTAAGATGCTGGTTAACCGAGGAAGACGGTTTAAGGACAAACACCGATCAACCAAAGGAGGAAATATTCACATGACCACCATGATTGAAAAAGAAACGACTCCTTTACTAAAAGTAGAAAAACTAAAAACCTATTACCCTATTAAAAAGGGTGTTTTTTCGAAAACGGTTGGTCACGTGAAAGCGGTAGATGGGGTCGACTTTTATATTAACGAAGGTGAAACACTCGGATTGGTAGGAGAGTCGGGCTGCGGAAAATCAACCATTGGGAAAACGCTAGTAAGGTTGGAAAATGCTTCGGAGGGTAAGGTGTATTTCCAGGAGAAAGAAATCACCACTGCTAACAGAGATACGATGAAAGGTCTGCGCCGGGACTTGCAGATTATTTTTCAAGACCCATATTCATCTCTGAATCCAAGGAAAAGAATCAAAGACCTCCTCGAAGAACCGATGAGAATTCATCAAGTAATTGAAAAGGAAAAAATCCATAAACGGGTGGACGAGCTTTTAGAGCTGGTTGGTCTGCCGAAAAGCTATAAAAATCGCTACCCTCACGAATTTTCCGGCGGCCAGCGGCAGCGGATCGGGATTGCCAGGGCCTTGTCGCTAAATCCAAAACTGATCATTTGTGATGAGCCGGTTTCCGCTTTGGATGTATCCATTCAGGCGCAAATCTTAAACCTGTTGAAGGACTTGCAAAAAGAATTCAACTTGACTTATTTATTTATTGCCCATGGGTTAGGAGCTGTAAAGTATATCAGCGACCGGATTGCCGTCATGTATTTGGGGAGAATTGTGGAGGTAGCAAAAACGGAAGAAATCTTCAAAAATCCGCAGCATCCTTATACAAAAGCGTTGTTAAGCTCTTATCCGATACCAAACCCTGAATTAAGATCGAAAGAAAGAATCATTATTGCTGGCGATGTCCCAAGTCCGGCCAATCCTCCAAGCGGCTGTAGCTTTCACACTCGCTGCCCGATTGCAACGGCGATTTGTCGGGAGCAAAGACCTGTTCTAAAAGGTAAGGAACATAGCGTTGCCTGCTTCGCGGTAAACGATGCATAAAAATTAGTTTTTGAAAGAGGGTGAAAATTTGATTCCCTATATTATCCGCAGACTTTTAATTGCCATCCCAGTTTTATTTGGGGTCATGGTTGTCAATTTTATCATCATTAATATGGCGCCGGGAAACCCGGTTGATATGTATGTAGACCCCAATTCTTCACCTGAACTGCTGGAGATGCGGAAGGAACAGCTGGGTTTGAATGATCCGCTTTACATTCAATTCTTCCATTGGCTTGGTAATCTTGCACAAGGCAATTTAGGCTACTCCTTTTCAACCTATGAACCAGTATCAAAGATGATTTTCGAAAGGCTTGGCCCAACGTTTGAATTAATGGGACTTGCCCTTCTAGTCGGGTTAATCATCGCCCTGCCGATAGGGATTTTAAGTGCAGTCAAGCAATATAGCAAACTTGACTATTTGGCGACAGGGACTTCTTTTTTCGGAATTTCCATCCCGCATTTTTTCCTAGGATTGGGCCTTATTTATATCTTTGCTGTACAATTGCAGGTTCTGCCGGCTGGGGGCATGTCGACTCTCGGCAGTGAGGACAATTTCTTGGATAAGGTGCAGCATTTAATTCTTCCGGTGATCGTGCTCGCAGTCGGAATTTCTGGACAATATGTCCGCTATGTCAGGGCAAGTCTTTTGGAGGTGCTGGGCCAGGACTATTTAAGGACGGCGAGAGCAAAGGGGTTAAAGGAATTTGTTGTTACCAATAAACATGCTTTAAAAAATGCCTTGATTCCGATTATTACGATTATTGGTATGGAGATTCCTTTCTTGCTTGGCGGAGCGGTTATCACCGAACAAATTTTTCAATGGCCAGGAATGGGACAGCTGACCATTCAGTCCATCATGTCAAGGGATTATCCAACACTAATGGCTCTCAATCTATTAACAGCTTTTATGGTGCTGTTTGCCAATCTATTAACAGATATTGTTTATTCGTTTGTTGACCCGCGCATTAAGTATAAATAGGAAAGGAGGAACATGGTATGCCAATGCTTGAAACAAATATTAAAAAGGATGTAGAACCTCCCATTCCTCATACAGAGATTGGCGGAGAGGAAACACCTTTACAACTAATACTTAAACGTTTTATGAAGCATCGCTTGGCCGTAGCAGGCAGTATTTTGATGTTGTTAATCATCCTGATTGCGATTTTTGCACCAGCTATTGCACCAAAGGACCCGTATCAGGTTTATGACGAATTCTCTGCACCGCCATCTGCTGAGCACTGGTTAGGAACAGACCAAGTCGGACGGGATCTTTTTACACGCCTTATCTATGCTTCAAGGGTTTCGATGGCAGTCGGACTAGGGGCAGTTCTTATTTACACCGTCATTGGAACAATCCTAGGTGCGGTTTCCGGCTATTTTGGCGGATGGGTCGATATTGTGTTAATGCGATTGACAGACGTCTTCATGTCATTTCCAGGATTGATGTTAATTCTTGTAGTGGTCAGTATTTTAGGGCCTAGCCTATTTAATATCATCTGGATTTTGGGACTCCTTGGCTGGCCGGCCGTTGCCAGATTGGTTCGCGGAACGGTACTTTCGCTGAAACATGTTGATTATGTCAAATCGGGCATTGTGCTCGGATTAAGTACACCCAGGATTTTATTCCAGCATATTTTACCGAATGCGATTGCTCCGATTCTTGTCCAAGCTACATTTGGCATAGCAGCAGCCATTATCGTAGAAGCATCTCTAAGCTTCCTCGGGATGGGGGTACAACCGCCGACAGCAAGCTGGGGGAACATGCTGACAGATGCCCAATCCTTAACGGTATTAACCGACCAGCCATGGCTATGGGTTCCTCCGGGAATCATGATTGTCGTTGTTGTATTAGCCATCAATTTTATCGGTGATGGCCTAAGGGACGCTCTGGATCCGAAAACATTGAAGTAAAAATAGGGACTAGCGCTTTAACATAGTGGGGGTTATGCTTCCATCACATTAACGCGTTAAACAATTGGGGGCTAAGCCGCCAAATATATAACAATCTAATATAAAACGAAATGAGGGAAGGGAATGAAGAAGTTAAAAGGAAAGTTTTTAACGGTTTTATCGGTTGCTTTGCTATTATTTTTAAGCGCATGTTCAGGTTCTAACAATGCATCAAGCACACCGAAGGAAAATGGGAAGAGCAACGGCTCCACACAATATGGTGATACCATTGTCGTAGGTGTTTCAAACGCTATCGGTGCAATCAATCCGATTAATACCCGTGACTTGGGTGCCATTACATTGGCAAATATTCTATTTGATCCTTTCTTTGAACCAGATGAAAACATGAAATTTCAAAATAAGTTAGCTGAAAGCTTTGAAACAAAAGATAACCAAGCGTTTACGATTAAAATTAATTCAAAGGCAAATTGGACAGATGGGAAGCCTGTTACGTCTGAGGATGTTAAATTTACGTTTGATCTGCTGGCCAATCCTGCCGTTCAAAGTTCCGGCTTGAAAACTCTTAACGTTATTGATGGTCTGGATGAAAATGGCCAGCTGCCAAAAGGAGAAAAATCTGTTAAGGGGATTGAAGTAGTTGATGACAAAACCTTTGTCATTCACACGAAAAAGCCGACTGACCCAAACTATCTTAAAGGGAGCTTAATCAATTTCCGAGCTGTTCCAAGTCATATCTTAAAGGATAAGGATCCAGCAACGCTTCATCAAGATCCATTTATGTTAAAGCCAACCGTTTCCAATGGTGCCTATTCGCTTGTTAACTTCAGCGGGGAATCGAGTGTAGAACTTAAGGCAAATCCAAATTACTATCGAGGTGCACCAAAAACTGCAAAGCTGTTCTTTAAGGTAGTTCCACAAGCAAACATTACAGCACAGCTGCAAACAGGCGAGATTCATATCAACTACCCATCCACCGGTGCAATTGCGATTCAAGATATTGAAAAAGTGAAAAATATGGCGAATGTCACAACAAATGATCCAAAGGGCTATGATTGGCAGGAAATCTACCTGAATACAAAAACCTTTGACCAGAAGATGCGCCAAGCGATCGCTTATGCGATTAACCGTCCGCAACTTGTTGAGAAGCTTTTAAAAGGAAAAGCAGAAATCATTGATGGACCATACACAAAGATCCATCCATATTTTGATAAAGACATTAAGAATTACCAGTATGATCCAGAAAAGGCAAAGAAACTTATTGCAGAATCAGGCTGGGATAAGAGCAAGCCAATTCGTGTCAATGTTCCGATCGGGAACCAAGTTCGTGAGCAATCCGCTGTTATTGTTGCAGAAAACTTAAAAGCAGTAGGGTTAAACGTTCAGGTTCAAAAGTTCGATTTCCCAACTCATATGCAAAAAGGTGCTAAGCATGACTTTGATATTATGTTCCTAGGAATTCCGTACCAAATTGATCCGGATGTAAGTACATTTTATGCTACTGGTGCAACCTATAATTTTGCTGACTATAGCAATCCCGAGCTTGATAATTTGTTAACACAAGGTAAATCAGAACCAGATCCAGAAAAGCGCAGAGTGATTTATGACAAAGTTCAAGAAATCCTGCATGAAGACCTGCCAACACTTTCACTTTATTCAGACTTCCTGATGGGAGCCGTAAATAAGAAAGTAAAAGTAGGACAACCAAAGCAATTCGGAATGTTCTACAACGTGAATGAATGGCAAATTGAAAAATAAATATAGTAATAGACTGAATTCTTACAGCATCAGCCGTACTCGGCTGCATGCTGTTTTTTTTGCCGCTGCTTCCCTTAGCAAAATAGCAGATTAAATAAACTGAATATTCCGTCCTAACTTTTCATACATATTACTATCTTCCAAAATCCACAACAATTCACATGATATCCCACAACTTCAGGCAATTTGGATATTGGTATTTTGTTGTTTTAATAAAAGCCCATTCATATTTAAATGGTAGAGGAGCTGTTAAAATGTATAGTTCATTGCAGGGTAAGACGGTTATCGTTACGGGTGGCAGTAAAGGGATTGGGAAAGGGATTGCCCGAGTGTTTGCAAGGCATGGTGCGAATGTAGCGGTTGTGGCCCGAAATTTGGGGGCTGCTCAAGCGTGTGCAGTTGAACTCAATTGTGAAAATGCAAAGGTTGTGGCATTCCAAGGTGACGTCCAAAATCGTGACTCGATGAAGGCTGTAGTGAAAGAGGTCCATGAAACATTTGGCGGTATTGATGTTTTGTGCGCCAATGCCGGGATTTTTCCATCTGCCTGGCTGGAGACGATGACAAATGAAGATTGGGATACTGTCATGAATACCAATGCGAAGGGCACATTCCACGCTGTACAAGCGTGCATCCCATATCTCAAGCAAGCTGAATACGGACGAATTGTCATTACCTCGTCGATTACTGGTCCTGTTACCGGTTATCCGGGTTGGTCTCATTATGCGGCTAGTAAAGCGGCGCAATTAGGTTTCATGCGAACAGCCGCCTTAGAGCTGGCTGGCGAACAAATTACCGTGAATGCGGTGCTGCCAGGGAATGTCTTAACAGAAGGACTCGAAGGTCTAGGTGATGACTACCTAGAAGAAATGGCCTCAGCCATCCCAATGAAAAAGCTTGGCACCGTTGAAGACATCGGCTATGCAGCCCTGTTCTTGGCCACTAAAGAAGCAGGCTTTATCACTGGACAATCGATCATCGTCGATGGCGGACAAATATTACCGGAAAATTAAGTTCGAGTTATTTTTTGAAAAAAAAACTAATACCTTTACTAGAATAAAGGTTCCAATTCTGTGCTTAGTAGGTGGTACTAGATATGTCTTTATCCTATGAAGAACGAAAAACAACCATTATGGAATCTTTAGAAAAGGAAGAAAAGGTCCAAGTGCGCGTCTTGGCCAACCTTCTCCATGTTTCCGATGAAACAATTCGCCGCGACCTAGACCGGCTTGAAAAGGAAGGATATTTGAAAAAAGTATATGGTGGTGCCGTCAAAAATAAGATTCATAGCTGGGAACTGCCTTTCGATGAAAAAACAACGATTAACCAAAAAGAGAAACAAGATATTTGTAAGGCGGCTGCAGACCTAGTGGAAGACGGCGACGTCATTATGATTGGCAACGGAACGACTCCGCTGGACATGATTCCGTTCCTTGCAGATAAGCAGGATATTACTCTGATTACCCATTCTGTTCCAGTCATGCTTGCGGCTATGGACAGTTTTAAGGGCCGAGTCATTTTTATCGGCGGCGAAATTGAAAGAAATCAGAAATATATGAGCGGGCCGCTGTCCGAACGGATGCTCGAAATGCTTCGTGCCGATAAAGCCTTTGTTTGTGCAGGCGGGATTTCCATTGCCAACGGAATTACAGATTATGATATCAGTGGATCAAGCATCTCTCGGAAAATGATGGACCGCTCCGAAGAAGTCATTGTTCTTGCTGATCATTCCAAGTTTGGAAAAACTACCTTTGCATATATGTGCTCCATTACGGATGCATCCAAGATTATCACGGACCAAAGCTGCCCCGACGAGTGGAAGAAAATAGTAGCGGCCTGTGGCGTTGAATTAATTGTGGCTGATGAGATATAGAGAAATCCTGAATTTCAAAAATTAAAGATGTGATAACCATCATAACTAAATGCTTTAATGAGAGATAAGGAGAAACGAATATGATTGAATTTGGCAGTAAAAATGAAATCCTTGACCGCTCAATTAAATGGTGGAACCCGGGAAAAACAAGACAATGGCAAAAAGACGGCATTGACTTGGTGATGGGGAAACGAGAAGGATATTACTTTTATGATATGGAAGGCAAGAAATTAATGGATGTCCATTTAAATGGAGGGACTTATAATCTCGGTCACCGCAATCCAGAAATAATTGCCACTTTGAAAGAAGCGTTGGATGAATTCGATATCGGTAATCACCACTTTCCGGCCATGACGCGTGCACGGCTTTCGGAAAAACTCTCACAATGTACACCCGACAGCCTTCATTATTCCATTTTATCTGCAGGCGGAAGCGAGGCTATTGATGTAGCTTTGAAATGTGCCCGTTATGCAACGAAACGCAAGAAAATTGTTTCAATTATAAATGGCTATCATGGCCACACAGGCCTCGCCGTCTCTTTGGGAAATGAACGGTATTCCCGGATGTTTTTAAGTGAGGGTAACCCATCGGAATTTATTCATGTTCCCTTCAATGATTTAGAGGCAATGGAACGGGCACTCAGAAATGAAGATGTCGCCTGTGTCATTATCGAAACCATCCCTGCAACCTATGGGTTCCCACTCCCGGAACGAGGTTATCTATCAGCAGTAAAAAGGTTGTGTGAAAGATTCGGGACACTTTATATCGCAGATGAAGTGCAGACTGGCCTAATGCGGACGGGCAAGCTTTGGGGGATTGAGCATTACGGAGTCGAACCGGATATTCTTGTCACCTCCAAAGGCTTCAGCGGCGGGATTTACCCGATTGCCGCAACCGTCGTCAGCAAACAGGCTGGGAATTGGATGAATGAAGATGGCTTTGCGCATATCTCGACGTTCGGGGGATCAGAATTAGGCTGTATTGTTGCCATGAAGGTTCTTGAAATTTCGCAGCGTAAAGAGGTTCAGCAAAATGTTGATTTTGTGGCCCGATACTTGCGGACAGGATTAGAAACCATCAAGAAGCAGCATCCGGACTTTTTTGTCGGCATCCGTCAACTTGGGGTTGTTATGGGGCTTGAGTTTAATCATCCTCAAGGCGCCCTTTATGTCATGCAGGAACTTTATAAAAATGGCGTGTGGGCTATTTACTCGATGCTCGATAACAGAGTTCTGCAATTTAAACCTGGTTTGCTTTGCGATAAAGAATATTGCGATGAATTACTGTCAAAATGCGAGGCAAGCATCAAACAGGCAGCTAAATCGGTTTTCAGCTACAGTTAACAATTCGAAAGGAGTAATGAATATGGGCAGCTCCTCAATTGATTCTTTACAGGAATCCATGGAAAAATTTAATCAAATTGCCAAAGCCGCTATTCCTTTTTATCCGTTTTTATCGCAATCATCTATTCAGCTATTAAACTATTCCGAAAATGCTACTTACCTAATTACAGACACTACTACGAGGGAAAAATATATTCTGCGTGTGGGACGTCCCGGGTATCACACAAAAATAGAAGTGGAAAGTGAACTGGAGTGGTTAAGATCGATTGACCAGCATTCGTCCATCCAGGTCTCTTTGCCGGTGTCCGGGGGGAATGGTGAATATATTCAAGTCGTCAACTATGAAAATATGAATTATCACTGTACTCTTTTCACGTTTTTAGAAGGTGAAGCGCCAAATGAAGACAATGAGCAGGAGCTAATCAGCCAATTTGAAATGCTTGGGGCGATTACGGCCCAATTGCATGAACACAGTATGGCAAATTGGGAACAACTCTGCCAAGTGCGCAGGCTTACCTGGGATTATGAAACCATCCTTGGCCAGACTCCGAAGTGGGGAAGATGGCGGGATGGGCTGGGTATAACGCCAGAGCGTGAAAAATTGTTCACTAGTGTTTCCGAAAAGATAAAAACGAGATTAGAGCGTTTCGGAAAAGCTCCCACCCGTTACGGACTCATCCATTCTGATTTACGGCTTGCCAATCTTTTGGTGGAGCGCGATCAAATCAAGGTAATTGATTTTGATGATTGTGGATTTGGTTGGTATTTGTATGACCTCGCCACTTCCTTAAGCTTTATTGAACACAAACCATATGTCCCCGGACTTATTGAATCATGGTTAAAAGGCTACCGAAGTGTCCGTCCACTTTCAGAGGCGGAAGAACAAGAAATTCCCACATTTATACTAATGCGGCGGCTTCAGTTGATTGCCTGGGTTGGCAGCCGGGATAATGAGACAACACGAGAATTGGGCAGTGGCTTTACAGAAGATACCGATGAATTAGCAGAAAAGTATTTACGAGATGGAAAAATATAAGAAACCTGTGGCAGTTTTAGGTGGTGATACAATGGATGCCGAATTGGTCGAAAAGATTACCAGATTAGTACTTTCGAAGCTGGAAGAATACGTGGGTCCGTCCCAATCCAACGCTTGGAACACAAGTCCTCATGAAGAAAACAAAAGCACGGAATATCCGCCGTTGTCAGATTATGATTTAAAAAAATGGAAAGAAATTTCTTCAGTTATAGGTTTTTCTAAGGAAAGAACTCACCTCGCTCCCCTGTTAGAGGAAGAAATCAACATCTGGAAGAATATTTCCGCGTCAATTGGCTTTAACAGGAGACCACAGGCAGATGCAGGCGGGCAGTCTGATTATCCTCCACTAACAAAAGAGGAATTATCGAGCTGGAAACGTTTAGGGACTAAGACTGCAAGTTTGGATGAGGGACAAGGGCAGGTGAAATTTTTCCCGCATCATGATTAACAAGATAGATGAAGGGAGGGAGAATGTTTTTGCAAATGGATACAGATTTGAATTCTATTCAAGAAATGAAGGAAGCTGTCAGCAGGGCAAAGGAAGCGCAAGCAAGGTTTCAGGAATTTTCCCAGGAACAGGTCGACCGCATCGTCAAGCAAACCGCACAAGCAGCCTATCAAGCTTCTGAAAGACTAGCGCAAATGGCTGTTGAGGAAACAGGAATGGGTGTGGTTGAACATAAAAAAATTAAAAACGACTTAGGCTCACTGGGAGTCTACGAATCTATCAAGGATGAAAAAACGGTAGGTATCATCAGAACAGACAAAAAAGAAAAAATCACGGAAATCGCCTACCCGTTCGGTGTTATTGCCGGGATCATCCCAACGACGAACCCAACCTCGACGGCATTTTTTAAAACACTTATTTCATTAAAATCGCAAAATGCGATTGTCGTCAGCCCGCATCCTTCGGCGGTAAAGTGTACAGTGGAGGCGCTTCGGGTATGCCGGGATGCCGCCACCGAGGCAGGCGCACCTGAAGGGTTAATCGGCTGGATCAGCAGACCGACAATGCCGGCAACAACGGAACTGATGCACCATCAAGATATCCAATTAATCCTGGCAACAGGCGGCGGCGGGCTGGTCCGGGCTGCGTACAGTTCTGGAAAACCTGCCTACGGTGTCGGACCAGGGAATGTTCCGGTTTATATTGATCGTTCCGCTAATATCAACAAAGCAGTCAAGATGATTGTTGACAGCAAAACGTTTGATAATGGCACGATTTGTGCCACCGAGCAGGCGATTGTCGTCCACAAAAACGTGAAAGAAATGACGATAAGAGAATTAAAAAATAATGGTGCCTACTTTTTAACTGGCTCAGAAAAGTCATTGGTCGAAAACGTGATTTCTCCAACACGTGGAAAATTGAATCCAGCGATTGTTGGAAGGTCTGCCGTAAAAATTGCTGCCATGGCTGGCCTAACGGTACCAAGTGAGACACGATTGTTAATTGCTGAGGAAAAATCGATTGGGAAGGAAATCCCTTTTTCAATTGAAAAACTTGCTCCGATTTTTGCCCTATATACAGCTACGGATGTAGAAGAGGCGAAAAGAATCTGCCAGGGATTGTTGAATATTGGCGGCAGGGGCCATAGCCTCGCCCTTCATACTAATGATGAGAATGTCGCCAAAATGTTTGGCCTTGAAATGCCCGTCTCTAGAATTTTAGTAAACACACTGGCATCGATTGGAGCTGCAGGTGCAACGACAGGATTGACCGCCTCGCTTACACTAGGGTGCGGGTCATACGGCGGCAACATTACGGGGGACAACATCACGGCACGGCATTTGATTAATATTAAACGAATCGCTTATGGAATAAAGGATGTACCAATTCCAAAGCCTGCACAATCGATTGAAAAAATTGGCAGCAGTGAGAAAATCGTCGAACAGGTCTTGGAAAAAACAAGCAAGAACCGGATGGAGATAGACAAAGAGATGATTACCCAGTTAGTTAAGAGTGTAATAGAACAATATCAAAAATCTTAGTACATTTAGGAGGAATATGGTATGGCGATAAATGGTGCTCTTGGCATGATTGAAACAAGAGGTTTGGTAGCTTCATTGGAAGCGGCCGATGCGATGGTAAAAGCAGCGAACGTAAATCTTGTAGGGAAGGTCCATGTTGGCGGAGGAATTGTGACTGTGTTAGTAACGGGTGATGTCGGCGCGGTTAAAGCCGCGACAGAAGCAGGCAGTGAAGCGGCACAGCGGGTGGGTGAACTTCTCTCAGTTCATGTCATCCCAAGGCCGCATACTGAATTGCAGCTCGTATTACCGAAGATTGAGGGATAGACCTTTAATTCCAGAGATGAAAAAATGAGGTTAAGAGGATGAAGGAAGAACTAACAAAACGGATTGTTGAGGAAGTAATAAGGCGGCTACAGCAGAGTCCACATGATGGTGACTGTATTCCTATTGGTGTATCGGCACGGCATTGTCATTTAAAGGAAAAGGATTTGGAATTCCTTTTTGGCAAGGGTTATCAGTTAACGAAAAAGGCTGATTTGTCGCAACCCGGGCAATTCGCTGCAAATGAAACCGTCATCATTGCCGGATCGAAGGGGAGCATTGAAAGAGTTCGGGTTCTTGGGCCATTACGGAAGGAAACACAAGTAGAGGTAAGTCAAACCGATGCAATTAAACTTGGTTTGATGCCGCCCATCCGAGAATCAGGAGACTTAGAGGGATCTTCACCGGTAACCATTATCGGCCCGAATGGCAGTCTATTTTTAGAAAAAGGATTGATCATCGCCCAAGCACATATCCATATGCCGCCAGAACAAGCACTACAATTTAGTGTGGAGGACGGGGAATATGTTGCCGTGGAAGTTGGTCATCTAATTCGGCCGATCAGATATGAAAGGGTCCAGATTCGAGTTTCACCTAAGTATATTTTGGAAATGCATATCGATACCGATGAAGCGAATGCCGGGTTGATTGTAAGCGGGCAGACAGGGAAACTGGTGAAAAGAGACGTGGAAGAGGTGAGGTGAGTTGGCAAAAGCTTTAGGAATGATTGAAACTAGAGGACTGGCTACCTCCATCGAAGCATTAGATGTGATGGTAAAAACCTCATTTGTCCAGCTTGTCAAACAAAATATGGTCGACCCAGCTCTCGTTACGATCGTAGTAGAAGGGGATGTCAGTGCCGTAAAGGCAGCGGTCGAAGCAGGGGCGGATATGGCCAGAAAAAAAGGTTCTTTAATTGCATTTCATGTCATTCCACATCCTGATGAAAGCCTGCCGCAGTTATTTATGGAGAAGTCTAACGTTAAAAAACAAGAGAAGATTGAAGACAATTCAGAGAAAAAAACTTAAACGTGCTTGATGCAAGAAAGGAGGATGATTATGTCCTTCAAACGAATAAAGTTTGCCATCATCGGGGCTGGCCATACCGGGACGACAATCGCTCTGATGCTCGCCCAAAGGGAGTTGGGGGACATTGTCCTGTTGGATATTCCTTCTCAGGAAAATCCGACAAAGGGGAAGGCATTAGATTTACTACAAGCGGGCCCTGTGCAGAAATATAATTCTATCATAAAAGGTAGCTCCAACTATGAAGATATTAAGGACGCAGACTTGGTCATTATTACTGCCGGAGTCGCCCGTAAGCCCGGGATGAGCAGGGAAGACTTAGTCTCAATAAATACAAAAATTATTAAGGAAGTATCTGAAAATATCGCCTACTATTCACCCAATAGTTATGTGTTAGTCCTTAGCAATCCAGTTGATGCGATGACCTATGTTTGCTACAAAACGACTAGATTCCCTAAAAACAGGGTGATTGGGCAGTCGGGGGTACTTGATACGGCTAGGTTTAATACCTTTGTTGCTCAAGAATTAAATGTGTCGATAGAGGATATATCCAGCTTTGTCTTGGGCGGGCATGGCGATACGATGGTGCCGTTGGTCAGGTTTTCGTATGCTGGGGGGATTCCATTGGAAAGGATCCTTTCTAAGGAGAAAATCGATAAAATTGTGGAACGGACACGCAACGGCGGCGGTGAGATTGTTCAACTTTTAGGTCAGGGCAGTGCCTATTATGCACCAGCCGCGGCAATCGTAGAAATGGCCGAGGCGATCGTGAAGGACAAAAAGAGAATTCTCCCTTCGATTGCCTATTTAGAAGGGGAATATGGGTATCAAGACATATATTTAGGTGTCCCTGCAGTTCTTGGCGGCAATGGCATTGAAAGTATTATAGAATTGCCGCTCACACCTGAGGAAAAAGAGGGGCTCGATGTTTCTGCACAAGCCGTAAAATCCTTGCTGCGTTTGTTAGATTAATTTTTTGAGTTTACTTTTCAGAATATTGTTAATTATCTAGAGGGGGGGACTGCCAGAAGAAGCCTCTTTTCTTAGAGAAAGCAAATTGTCTTTGTTGTGGAATGTCTCGTCACTGTGATTTTTCTTTTATTTTTAAAGAAAGAAGGGTGAAAAGATGTCTAAAGCAGGTCTCGCATTATTTGAACAAAAGTCAACAGGTGGAATTGCCAGACAGATCAGTCCAATAGACACGATGATTTATTCCGCTGCCAACCCGGGTTTGATGTTCGCACTCGTGTATATTATGTGGGCACCATTTTTATATCCGGGTGCCCATATGGTTTGGGCGATTTTGACGGTAGCGCAGATGTTTATTATTGCCGGCCTTTATTGGCTGCTATCGGTCTCGATGCCGCGCTCCGGCGGAGAATATATTTATATAAGCAGGATTCTGCATCCATCGCTTGGACTGATGGCAAGTTTTATGATAACGTTTACATCCATTTCTTGGACTGGTATTCTGTTAAATTGGATTATCAAATGGTCGATCGTTGAATTCTTCTATTCGATAGCACTCATTAACGGAAATGACGCAACATGGCTGGGGCTGGCGGAGTTTTTCAACAGCAATATCATGCATGCGATTATCGGTACCGCCCTGTTGGCGTTCATCTACTTTATCTATTATAAAGGTACAAAGTGGATGGTTAGGCTGGCCTATTTAACGCTCGGTGCAACGCTGGTAGGGGCGGTTGTCTTTATCATTGCAAACCTAATTACCGGGCAGGGAACGTTTGCGGCTAATTTTACTGAGCTGACAGGCTTGGCCTATGGCGATGTCATTAAATTAGCTGAAGCAGATGGCTACACAACAAAGTTCCTTTTTGGAGCAACAGTCATGGCCGGTTCCACTTACATTATTCTAAACACCCTTGGCTCCACCTTTGGGGCAAACCTCGCTGGCGAAGTCCGTAATGTACAAAAATCTCAGCTTCTGGCCTTATTTGGTTCACTGGCCATTTTAATGGTTGTTTGGGCGATTTTCTATGCGATGTCTTATATTAACTTCGGCGATATCTGGTCCAATAGCTTGTATTATCTGTACAATGCCGGCCATGAGGCCTATCCTTTCAAGGGCTATGATCCATTTATCACGATCATGATTGGAATTATGACGAAGAGCCCTGTATTTGTCTTTTTGATTGCTATCTGTTTCGCGGTAGCCACCTTTGGCTCAGCGGCTGGTCTTGGCTTCGGCCCTTCGCGTAATATTGTCGCTTGGTCGTTTGACCGCTTGATTCCTAGCAAATTTATGGAACTCAACAAGAAAACGAATTCACCAACCTACGCGTTAAGAACGGTCATAATCGGTGCCTGGTTTTTCTTAATGCTCGATATTTTCATGCCTTCTTGGACGGCCAATATCGCATATACGATATTCACTTGGTTCTTAGCTTGGATTTTCCTGGGGATTTCCGGAATTGTTTTCTCCACCCGCAAGAAGATTTTGTTTAACTCCTCACCGCCGATTGTAAAAACAAAATTTTTAGGAATACATTTAATTACCATTCTTGGCTGGTTAACCCTGGCAATCAGTGTTTCGATTTGTTACTATCTTCTGATTCCGTTTTTGAGAGGCGATTTGCCATTTACAATGATTGTGGTTTCGCTCTGCTTAATGTTAATCCCAATTATCGTCTATTTCGTGATGAAGCGGTCCCATGCGAAGAAGGGAATCGATATCGATATCCAGTTCCAAGAGATACCTTCGGATTAAGTAAACCATTTTTAAAAAAAGTAGTGGGGTGAGCTAAGTGAAAATTTTTTATGCAGCAGACCTGCATGGCGGTGAAACAGCCTTCCGAAAATTCACTAATGCCGGGAAGTTTTATAAAGCTGACTTAGTTATTTTTGGAGGGGATTTAACCGGGAAAATGGTTGTTCCGATTGTGGAAAAAAACGGCGTTTATACTTGCCGGTATTACGGCTCAACCGTTAAAGTGAAAAAAGAGAAGGAATTGCCAGACCTGGAGCGAAATCTTAGGGATGCCGGATTCTATCCCTTCTTAGTTTCAGAGGATGAATTAAATCGTTTAAACGAAAATGACGCCGAGCTGATCATCAAAGAGAAGCAGATTGAAGTCCTGCAGGAGTGGATTCGGTTGGCAGATGAGCGATTTTCGGCGGCAGGAATTCCCTGCATCTTGATTCCTGGAAGTGTCGATGATTTTTATTTAGATGAACTGATCAACGCGGGAAGTTTTGTCGCAAACGGTGATGGAAAAATTATTGAAGTAAATGGGTTTGAGATTCTCTCTGTGGGTGGCGGAAAGCCTAGTGTGTTTAAGTACCCGCGTGAATTTAGCGAGGAAGAGCTGGCAGAGAAAATCGAACAATTGGCCGCGCAGGTGAAGGACATGAATCGCTGCATTTTTAATATTCATATCCCTCCTTATGATACTGACTTAGATCAAGGGACCTTATATGATGATGAGTTAAAGCCTGTACTTGATGGGGATTCCCTGGCAACCGGTCCAGCAGGAAGCAAAGCGGTGCGCGAGGCGATTGAAAAATATCAGCCGCTCCTATCTTTGCACGGGAATGTTCATGAAAGCCGCGGTGTGACGACATTAGGGAAAACCATATGCATTAACGCCGGAACAGACTATGACCAAGGTCTGCTAAGGGGGGCGTTGGTGGATGTCGGTGCTGATGGACAGGTGTCCTATACACTGACAGCGGGGTAATTTTTTTGAGGGAGTTGTAACCATGGAAATAATTCGCAAGGAACAAGGCGTACTGACGATGTCACCGAACAATAAGCCTGTTAAAAAAGTTCAGGCTGGCAGCACGGTTGTGTTCGAAACATATGACTGCTTTAGCAATCAAATCCAGCGGGAGGATCAGCTGTTCAGCTCGGTTGGCTGGGAGCAGATCAATCCTGCCACAGGTCCTTTGTATGTAGAAGGGGCGGAGCCGGGGGATATTCTAAAAGTAGAGATATTGGATATTAAAATAGACCAAAAAGGTGTCATGACGACGACACCAAAGCTTGGTGTTTTACGGGATTATGTGTCGGGCGAAACGACAAAAGTTATTCCAATTCGGGAAGGGAAAGCTATTTTCAATGATAAAATTCATATTCCTATTAAACCGATGATTGGTGTTATCGGTACCGCTCCTAGCGGGGAGGAAATTCCGACTGGTACACCAGGCGAACATGGCGGCAATATGGATTGCAAGCAGATCATAAAGGGCTCTACTCTTTATTTACCGGTAAATGTTCCAGGCGCCCTTCTTTCAATGGGAGACCTGCATGCCGTGATGGCTGATGGAGAAATTGTCATTTGTGGATTGGAAATACCTGGAGAAGTAACCGTTAAGGTCAATGTTCTAAAAGGAGAATCGTATCCATTGCCGATGCTTGTCAGCGAAGAAAAGCTAATCACAATTGCATCTGCAGAAACTTTAGATGAGGCGGCCCAACAAGCCACAATCAATATGCATCAATTTCTTGTCCAGCAGCTTGAATTTGATACCGATGAAGCAGGAATGCTGTTATCCCTTGTGGGTGACTTGCGAATCTGCCAGATAGTGGATCCGCTCATGACAGCACGGATGGAACTCCCACAATGGATCCTAGATAAATACGAATACAAAATAAAGTAAGAACAAGTTGAGAGGGCCGCTTCACTCTGTAAATCTTGATGGAGTGGGTTGAGCCCTCTTTTGTTCGCAGTAAGGAGGAGTTGTAATTTGGGTAAAAAGCGTGCCCGTGACCTCGGCTTGCCATTCCCTGGTGTGACAGGAGAAAATAATGCCTTAACCGATGTACCGGGGGTAGAAATTGGTTTTACGACCATTATTGAAGGGGAAGGGCCGGTTCAAATCGGTAAAGGGCCCATCCGTACTGGAGTGACGGCCATCCTGCCAAGAGGAAAAAAGAATATGATGCAGCCAATTTGGGCCGGATTTTACAGTTTAAATGGAAATGGCGAGATGACTGGGGTACATTGGGTGAACGATGCCGGCTACTTTCTTAGCCCCATCTGCATCACCAATACTCACTCGGTAGGAATGGCTCATCATGCCACCACAAAATGGATGATAAACCATTATGGTGAACAGTTCAGTAATGAACATTTATGGTCAATGCCTGTCATTGCCGAAACCTATGATGGCGTCCTTAATGACATAAACGGTCAGCATATTTCTGAAGAGCATGTGCTTTCGGCGATTTATAATGCAAAAACGGGTCCCGTTGCTGAAGGGAATGTTGGCGGTGGAACGGGAATGATTTGCTACGAGTTTAAAGGCGGGACAGGCACATCATCTCGTGTTGTTACCATCGATGGCCAGACGCATCATATAGGAGTTCTTGTCCAAGCCAATTTTGGATTGCGTGAGTGGCTTACCATTTTAGGTGTACCGGTCGGAAAACATATGATGAAGGAAAAACTTTTAGATAAAGAGCAGGGCTCCATCATTGTCATTATTGGGACTGATATCCCGATGCTTCCACACCAACTGCGGCGCGTTGCCAAACGTGCGGCGATTGGCATTGGAAGAAGCGGAAGTCCTGGCGGAAACAGTTCAGGAGATATTTTTCTTGCTTTTTCTACTGCGAACGAAATGGATATTCCGCAATCAGCACCAGAAAAGCTGAAAATGGAGTTTGTTAATGACGAAGTTTTTGACCCGATATATGAAGCGGTTTGTCAGGCAGTTGATGAGTCTGTGGTAAATGCCCTTATTGCAGCAGAAACAATGACAACCGTGAAACCCAACGGGCATATGGTTGAAGCGATTGATCATCAAGATCTATTGCGGATAATGAAAGAGTATAATCGAATATAATTCTTATTATCACATGTAGAGCTAGCGACTATGTCTACTTTAAAGTTACAAAATAAGAACTCCGGATAACGTTAATAAATCCGGAGTTCGTTTTTTTTATTGTGTTATAACAGAAATCGGTGTTGTCGGTTGTGAATTTTCCGTCATATTCGGATAGCCAACCGTTGGAGCTGAGTATTTCTGAGTGTAGCCCGTTGTATTACTGGCTATGATCCTGTAAAAATAGGTTTTTTTCTTCGTTACGGACTTATCTAAAAATGTACCGTTGCCACCTACTCCTTTCACACCCGCTACTGTCCCGACATTGGTCCATGGCCCATCAAATACGGTAGACCGCTGAATTAAAAAGTCAGTTTCATTCAGTGATCGGTCTGTCCAGGTTAGGGTCACACCCGTTTTGCCTGCAACTGCTGCGAGGGACACTGGAGCCTTTGGAGCAACCGTTACGACCATCGGACGCATCATAATATTTTCTTCATGTCCAAGCAGATGGCAATGCCACAGGTATTCCCAACCAAAGTTCACCAATTGATTTGTGACTGCGGCCGGTTGATTGGTGGGGTCTACGTTCATGAAGCCCATCGTCGACCCGAGTGGCATCGTCGGATCAAGAGGCCGTATGCTGTTAGGAAGATCGAACGGGACATCTGGAATTATCGGTCTCATCGCAATAATCACATCTTCTAAAGGATTCATGCGAATTGTATCCTTCCAGCCCAATTCGTTTGGATCCGGAGCCTTGATCATGCCATCCCAACCTACGCGGTTAATTAATTGCACATCAAACATATGCCAGTGCATTGCATGTGTGTCCACGCCGTTATGGGTGATTTTCCATATTTGTGTACCATCCGCTAGCGCCCCTAAAGGAACGGCTGCATCAGAGTTTTTAAATATTTCTGTTGGCGGATCAATGTCAACATATGGGATGGAGGTTTGAACATTAGCACTTGTGTGAGGCACTTCGACCCCTAACATCGAATTCATTCTTCCGTAATTCACATCAAAGTCTTCTATAATTGATTTAGGCTGCATTTCCATTGTAAGTCCTAACGCCTCAGCGGTTGCACCAGATCCGCCACCTCCGGTGATGCTTACAGTCGGAGCTGAAGCATAACCATCTCCACCGTTGACTAATTGAACGCTGGCTACAGCTGCTGGCGCGAGTACGGCAGTTGCTTGAGCCCCAGATCCACCTCCACCTGTGATGGTTACAGAAGGTGTTGAAGTATAACCAGAACCGCCATTGGATAATGTTATTTTGCCAACAGAGGTCGGGGTAAGATTAGCTATTGCAGCAGCACCGTTGCCACCACCGCCCGTAAATTGTATGGTTGGCGCAGACGTATAGCCGGAGCCGGGATTTGTTACTGTTATCGCCGTGACTCTGTTGTTTCTCACTATGGCTGTAGCCGCAGCTCCTAACCCGCCGCCGCCAATGAATGACACTGTTGGCGGAGAAGAGTATTTATTCCCGCCATTAGTAACCGTGATAGTGGCGATTGAAGTTGGCGTAAGATTTGCCTCCGCTAGTGCCCCAGATCCGCCGCCACCTGTAACAGACACCTGTGGGACACTAGTGTAACTGGTTCCACCATTATTGACACTTATCGACTCAATTGGCCTTGCTGCTAATGTAGCAGTCGCGGCTGCCCCAGTACCGCCACCACCTGTTATGGATACTGTAGGTTCAGATGTATAACCAGATCCGCCATTAGTTAATTTAAATCCTGTTATCGGCCCGTTGAAGAAGGTCATGGATGTATCAAAGATTCTTGCATAGCCGTCAGCAGGATAAGTGGTACCGAAAGCATTGTTGTAACCTGCCTGAGGAACTATTGGTTTATCTTGAAAATTTGCATAAGCGGCTGGCAATTGTTTATCCAATGTATCTAAATTAAAGGTATTACCTGTTCCAAGATTGGAAGAAACCTGGAACTGCATAATTGTCCTTGTGTTCGGCCCATATCCAGGCAGGGTAGATGGTGCGCCGCCTGTGTCAGTTTGATCCGGGTTCCCAGTGTAATAATCGTAGCGGGTGTCAAATGCCGGAACCGGTGCAGGTGCATCGTTATAGAGAATGAGCTTAGAACCATCAGGGACACCGGAAAAATCGATAATGACATCTGCACGCTCAGCAGGACCGAGGAAAAGCGTTTTATTTGTGACATTTAAGACGGTCATACTGCGGCGGTCATAATCGTAGCCAACTGGTGTATTCGGTAGAACGACAGGCTTTGGTAAAAAGCCGCTTTCTGTACCGATTTGGATCATGCTTGGACCTGATGCCGCTGGATCAGGGACACCGCCATCACGGCCATCTGTTGGCCAAGTGCTAGGAAGCCCCGCCTTTGGAACGGCCGGCACCATGTTCACTTCTCCGGCATTTGGATTATTTAAGTTGCCGTTATCATCCCACATCGCATCGTTCGACTTAGCAAAATAAAGCTGCAGATTAAAGAAGCGGTCGTTGCTGGCGTTTAAAATCCTGAAACGATAAGCTTTTTTTCCAACCTTAAGGAATGGGTAGGCGGTTCCGTTAACAAGCGGAGTATCCATGAAACTTTCTGGGACAACCGATACATTCGGAACTCCAGGGATTACCGGCGGTTCCCACGGTGCATTGACCGGGTCATAATAAGGGTTTGAAACTGGACCGTTCACAATCCCTGTAAATGGCGGCCAGAACCATGGTCCATAGTCCCATCTACCCATTGCGTTTGCCCCTTCAATATCGTAAGGATTTTGGTTTGGCATATAAACATGCGGAAACCAGAGATTTCCTTCACCGCCCCATTTGGATTTATCCCAAGTCGGGTCTGTTGCGGCTAGTTGAGTGTCATTTGGGACAAAGGTCTTGTCCTGAATAATAAGCGGCACTTGCTCTGCGGGGATAACTCCCGCGTCGATTAATGATTTTTCTGCAGAGTCTTCAAGGATGTAGCCAGCAGATTCACCCGCATATACATTAAGTCTAGTGATACCATATGAGTGATCATGGTAAAACATTAATCTAGCACTTTGTTGATTGGTGTAATAGAAGGTTTGTGAGCCCGGTTCAGGAGTGGCCATATCTGGAACATTTTGAACGCTAACTCCTTGTGGGTAATCGGTTTTTTCTCCTGCTGGAGTAATCCATTGATGTTGTGTACCATCGCTAATCCATGGAGTATTTCCACCATGCAAATGCAGGGTAGCCCTATTCTGTGTGTAATTTAGCGGGTAACCTGGTGTTACTTTCAACCCCTTGTCACCAAGGCCAGCGCCCATAACAGTTGTATCTACTGGTAAGAATAAATTTCCTCCTTCACCTGTTGAAAGATGATTAACAAATTTCACCCTAACAGGACGGTCCTTCTGTGCAATAATCATTGGTCCAAGGTAGTTGAAGTTGGTGATAGGGTTACCTTGAGAGTCTATTTGCCGATAGCCTCTAAGGGTTGTAGGAGGCAGGTCACTGTGAAGCTTTTCGGTATACTGACGGAGTTCGATGATATAATAATCTGAGCCATTATAGGTTGTTGTATCTGGTACGGCTACAGGTATATACTGACCAAGATTGTTGGTATTATTTGCTCCTAATCCTGGTAGTGAATCGACAAACTTGCGGATGCCTCCAGTTCTAACATAACCGCTGCCGCCGTTGGTGATCGTAATGCTTTTCACTACTCCGTTTTCCACTATTGCTTCTGCAGCAGCTCCTGTTCCGTTGCCACCAGAGATCTCGACAGTAGGAGGGATAGAATAACCAGAACCGCCATCAACGATCGTAATTTCAGAAATAACTCCATTTGCTACTGTTGCGGTGGCTGCAGCTCCTGTACCGTCGCCGTTGATTTTCACGAGCGGTCCATCAGTGGGAAGCTGGCTATTCGCGTAGTTAGGGATTTTACCAAAATAATCCGGAGTTGCACCCGGCGTAAGCGTAGGTGTTGTGTCTTGGCTATTTACTGCGTCCATTTTAACTGATAATCGGTCAGCAGCAGCTTGTCGGTCAGCAGCAGTAATTTTGCTTTTTTTCTTGTTGATAACCTCTGTACTATTTTTGGTTTTGCTTTCTACTTTGGCGATAGTAGTCTGACCAGACGCCTGAAACAATAGTAATAAACACAAAATGACAGTAAACGAGATTTTTAATCGTTTTTGCATAAGCAAAAACCTCCCCCGATATAAAGAATAGCGTTCATTTTAAAGAACAAACAAATTATACACCCCCTATATTTATCAATAGTAAAATTTGGAATTTCAATATAATAATACAACATTAATAAAAAGTAGAAAATAAAATGTTCTCGATAACAAACGACTGATTTTGCTAGGTTTTATTACGAATAAAGAGTTTTTTGTAGAAATTTGATATTTTAAAATATTATATAGACATTATGAAAATAGTAGAATCTGTTAATGAATGTAAGATGGAGTAGAGGACTGTATGGGAGATTAAAAAAGAGGAGGAAGGTGCACGCTGCACTCCTCCTCATAAACGCGTTAAACCAATTGTACTTCCATCCATTTACGGACACTGTTAATAAACCAGATTTTCTCGCTATTATACAGATCTGCAAGCGTGAGTGTTTTTTCTTGGATCTTACCATTTTTTATAAGAACATCACGAAAAGTACCAGCTAGTAGTCCGCTTTTTACGGAGGGGGTCCATAATAATCCGCCTATTTGCAAAACGATGTTCCCATTTGTAAATTCCGTCAATTCTTCATCTTCATTCCAAAGGAGGACATCGAAAATGTCACCCGGCTTCTTCTTCTGGAATTGCGTATAAATGTAACGATACGTTGTCTTATGATATAAAAATAAGTGTTCCTTGGTTACTGGTTTGTCTGCAAGAGTAACCTTCACGACAGAATTCATTTGGTTAATCGGACTACCTTCGATTGTAAACTGGCCTTGCCGGTCCAAGAGAAGACGAACTTTCAATTGACCCGTATTATGGTTAATTGAAAAATCATTCAAAGTCCTTCTGATGCCATCAAAATCAAACGGAAAACCGAAGTATTCAGCAGAATTTTTCAAGCGATGGAGATGCTCATCCAATAAAAAGAAGGTGCCATCCTCCAATAACAAGCTTTCCAGCAATTGAAACTCCGGACTATCCGCTTCAAGCAGACTTGCTTTAGTGAGAATTTCGTCATACTCGCCATCAGAAGTAGAATCCCATGTGATCCCGCCGCCAACCCCGTAGGTGGCCTTCCCTGAAAGATGATCAATCAAAACAGTTCGAATCGGTACATTAAAAACAGCTTCCTTGTTCGGGGTGATATACCCAATCGCACCGCAATAAACATCACGCGGTTCCGTTTCCAAGTCGGAAATGATTTTCATCGTGCTAATCTTCGGTGCGCCTGTTATAGACCCGCAGGGAAAAAGGGCCTTAAATATATCAACAAGTTTGATATGATCAGCCACCTCTGCCGTTATCGTTGAGGTCATTTGATGTACGGTCGGATAATGTTCAATTTCAAAAAGCTTTGGAACTGCTACAGTCCCAGGCTCAGCGATCATCCCTAAATCATTTCGCAATAGGTCAACAATCATTAGGTTCTCGGCCCGGTTTTTTTCCGAATCGAAAAGCCAGTTCGAATTTGCTTTATCTTCCTCCAATGTTTTTCCTCTTTTTATCGTACCTTTCATCGGCCGGGTGGTGATATCGCTGCCATTCCAGTGAAAAAACAATTCAGGAGAGGCTGATAAAATACTATGATCACCAGTATTAATGTAAGCACAATAATTCGATGACTGGGCTTTTTTTAGTTTTTCAAAAAAAGCAAGATCGTCTCCTTGAAAGTGTGAGTTTAACCTAATCGTATAGTTGGTCTGGTATGTATCTCCGCATTCAATGGATTGTTTAATGAAATCTATCGCTTGATAATACTGATCCATATTAACTGATGGAACCCAGTCCGTATGTGTATAGTCTCCTTTACTGCTAATCTGTTGATATATCGGTTCTTGAAAAATACCAAACCAAAGCAGGGGATAGGTACCGCCTTCCACGACTTTAAAAGCCGAATCAAAGGCTGGCGCACTTTCGTATGATAGAAATCCCGCTGCATAATAGCCTTTATCCACCCATTCTTGCAGGTGTTGAAAGCTTGGTAATACATCTGCAATTGTCTGAGCCACAATAACCTCAATAGGATTTTGAAATGTAAGCGGCTTAATTTTTCCATATGTATCGGCAAATTCGAAGGTTAAAAGAGGTGCTCTATGTTTCATTTGTCTTTTCCTTTATAAAAAAATTTCGGAGCATGTCCATTCCGTTATCCGTTAAGATGGATTCGGGATGGAATTGAACGCCTTCCACCTTATATTCCTTATGGCGAAGGGCCATAATCTCCCCGTCCTCACTTCTAGCACTAATCTCTAAGCAGGGGGGAAGGGTGGATTTTTCGACTATTAATGAATGATATCGTGTGACTTGAAATGGTGAAGGCAGTCCTGTGAAGACACCACGCTTGTCATGCCTGATGAAAGAAATTTTCCCATGCATCGGTTTAGCAGCTTTAATAACGTTTCCGCCAAATGCTTGGGCAATGGTCTGATGCCCAAGGCAGACACCCAAAATAGGTATTTCCTGATGAAATCTTTTCACAACTTCTAAACATAGACCAGCGGTATCTGGATTTCCCGGTCCGGGAGAAATCAAAATAGAATCAGGCTGCATGATTTCTATTGTTTCCAAGGTTAACTGGTCATTCCGAATCACCACTACGTCCTCACCGATCTTGCGTATGAATTGAACTAAGTTATACGTGAATGAATCATAGTTGTCGATCATTAAAATCACGGTATTTACTCTCACCACCTAGATTTAAACAAAATTCAAATATTAGTATACATTCTCATGGAGGAATTAGTAAACTTGTCCTGTTTTTTCAGTTTAACTTTAAGTGATATTTTTCCAAAAAGTGAAAGTTTTTCTTTTAAAATAAAGGTATTTCAAATATTAAAATGAGCAATTGGTCCTATTGGCCCTCAAAAAATGGATTTTGCTGTTAGGCACCTTTGTTGAAAGTTAAATTTTTTATACCTATAATCTTTTAAGTAAACGTTTTTTATTATTACATAAAGAGGTGTGACAAAAATGAAATTAGTAGCAATCGTGGGAAGTTTACGGAAAGATTCTTATAATAGGGGTTTGGTAGAAACGATTAAGGAGAGGTTTGTTCAAAAATTCGAATTAGAGATTCTTGAAATCGGACAACTTCCGCATTATAACCAAGATGATGAATTTAATCCTTCTGAGCCTGTATTGGAATTCAAGAGAAAGGTTAAAGAAGCTGACGGTGTTATTATTATTACTCCTGAATTCAACTGGTCGATTCCTGGCGTGTTAAAAAATGCGCTTGATTGGTTGTCTCGGGTCGATAAAGTATTGATTGGAAAACCGGTTATGACCGGCGGTGCAACTATGGGCATAGCAGGAACACTGCGGGCCCAACTGCATATACGTGAAATCTTAGCATCACTTCAGGCAAAGCTATTGCCGCCGGCAGGAAACGAAATCCTGATCAGCCAGGCACATACGAAATTTGATGAAGAAACAGGCCTTTTGAAAGAAGAAGCAACGTTGAAATTCGTCGATGATGTCGTCGAAAGATTCGTCGCTTTCGTTAAAGAATAAACTCATTTAAACTGTAAAACGCCGGGGGCAAGTCTCCCGGCGCTGGTTCATACACCAATTAAATACTGTATAAGGGTTATTCCTGCTAAAAATGAAAAATTATAAATGCTGAATTTTATTAAGTATTTCTTATTTTCCTCCGGAAACTCCCAAATGAATAGTTTATAGGAAATGACACTTGCCAGTGAAGCAATAATAGTGCCAAGGCCCCCAATGTTGACGCCCATTAATAACGGCTGCCAATCTGGTGTAAATTTTGCCAGCAGGAGGGAGGCAGGGACATTGCTGATCAATTGGCTTAAAAGAATCGACGTAAAGAAAACAGAATGTGAACTGTCGAGACTTTCATTCGCAAACGTGTTTACGATGCTGGTATTCGATATATTTCCGATGAAAACAAAAAAGCAAATAAACGTAAACAGCAGGGTATAATCTATTTTTCTCAATAAATGAATATCTAGCAAACAAACTGCCGCTAACGTCAGGAATAAGGCGAGTTTGTCACTAACCACACCAAAGATAGAGGCAATGATGAAGGCGAAGACTACTCCCCAAACAACCGCTTTTTTTCTTCCCTCAAAAGTAGAAGCCGGAAACACCACATTTAATTCTTTCCCTTTTAGTCTCATCAAAAGAATTCCAAGTATAACAATTCCCAAAATAGCTAATAGAAAAATCGTTCCGAAAAACTGCAAAGGTTTTATTCCGTAATAAGTAAAGATAAACAGGTTCTGCGGATTTCCCATTGGTGTCAAACTGCTGCCTAGATTAGCCGCGATCGTTTGCAGGATTATCGTTTCCATCATGTTGTTCTTCAACTTTTTGCTTATAATCAGTGTTAACGGTACAAATGTTATTAAGGCAACGTCGTTGGTGACGAACATTGAGCTAAAGAAGCATAAGAAAACGAGAATCGCGGATACTTTTTTGCTTGTATGGCATTTATTCAAGATTGAAATCGCGAATTTATCTAATAGTTTCAATTCCTCGAAGGCCTTAATGACTAGCATAAGGTTAAATAAACTTATGATAACCTTGAGGTTTATATATTCAAGCTTTGGAGGATGCAGAAAGCAGCTTGCCAATGCTAATATAAGTGAAACCGTGAATACGATGTCTTTTTTTAAAAAAGAAACGGGCAAACTTAGTCTTTTCTGTTTTCGAACAACAACCAATTCTTTCACAATGATCACCAAAAAGGTTAGGATTTTTTCAACAATGATAACATTATGATTAAATTCGATTCCTGTCAATTAAATTTTATAGCTTAAAAGCAACGGGGGGCTGACCCCCAAGGTGAGAGACAGCCCCCTATAAAAACACCACTTTATTCTACTGTAACGGATAAGGACTTAATAAGTAGTGACGGCGAACCAACTGGTGAGAGTGGGAAGGTTAGGTCGGATCCTACTTTTTCCACATCGGTCAAAAGCTGATAGAAATTCCCCGCGATCGTCATAAGATTAACTGGAAATTGGATCTTTCCGTCCTTTACATAAAACCCATTCGCAGCAACCGAGAAGTCACCGGATATTTGGTTCGCACCTGAATGTAAGCCGGATAGACCGGTAATCAACACGCCTTCGCCCATCGTAAAGACCAACTCTTCCAAAGATGATGCTGAAGGAACAATATAAAGATTGGATGGCCCAACCTTGACGGCACCTTTATAGGAATCTTTCTGGGCATGACCGGTTGTGGCTGTTTGGTCCTTTTTAGCTGTTTTTAGATTATGGAGGAAGGAATGCAACACACCTGATTCCACCAAGGTAAGTTTCTCCGTTGCTACTCCTTCACTGTCAAAATTCCTGCTGCCAAGGCCATCTTCAAGGAATGGATCATCGACGATTGTCACCATCGAACTCGCTATTTGCTTCCCCAGTTTATCTTTAAGCGAAGATAACCCCGCTTGAGTGTTTTCCGCTGAAAAATTGTCGGAAAAAGTAGCTAGCAGGCTGGCGGCCGCATCGTTACGTAACAGGACAGGGTAATCCTTGCTCGTAATATTTCGCGAACCCAACTGTGATAAGGCTTCCTCAGCTGCTCTTGTAGCAATCTCTTTGGCAGCCAGGCTTTGAAAGTCCTTTGTTACTTTAAATTCAAAAGATGTCTTGGTTTCCTCTCCATCTTTCACAATCGCTTCCACCATGACATACAAATAATTCACCTGATCACTCAAGGACAATCCTTTAGTATTGGAAAGGCTTTTGGTTACCGATGTCGTACGTATCAAACAATAATCTGTCGCCACAATCCTCGGGTCCATTGCCAGCAATTCACGTTCCACATCTTTGATAAATTGAATCTTTTCCAGAATGGTTACATCATTTAAGACTGCGGAATAAAAATTCCGGTTCTCATAAAAGCTGCTGCCCGCAAATATTTCTTCAATATCCTCGTCATTCATGAACTCAGCATTTTCTTTTGCATTTTTTAATAGGAAGGGGATAGAGGCATCATCTAATTTTTCCGTATAGGCGTAGCCCATTTTCCCGTCAATGATACCACGGAAAGAAACACCGCCGTCTTCCGCGATTTCGTATTGGTCGATTTCGCCTTTAAATATTTGACAGCCAAAAACTTCTTTCATTTCATAGTAAACCTCAACATCTGTAAAACCAGTGGAGGCGGCTTCTTTAAAAAGTTTCACCTGAAAATCCTGTATATTCATCTTTTATTCCCCCTTTGTCCCGCCAACGGTGATTTCACTTACCCGAATCATTGGCTGGCCGACGTTTACCGGGATACTGCCGCTCAAGGAACCGCACATTCCCGCACCATGCCCGAGATTGTTCCCGACCATATCGACAAGCTGTAAGGTTTTCGGGCCGTTCCCAATTAAAGTTGCCCCCTTTAATGGCTTTCCGATTTTTCCGTTTTTTACCTCGTATGCTTCCATGATGGCAAAGTTGTAATCGCCTGTTGCTGGGTTGACCTGGCCGCCGCCCATGTACTTGGCATATATTCCATTCTCAGTCGCTGCGATGATTTCTCCCGGTCTTGATTTGCCTGGGGCGATATACGTATTGGTCATTCTTGAGGTAGGGGCAAAGCGAAAGGACTGTCTTCTGCCGGAACCGGTAGATTTCATTCCCATCCGGCGTGAATTAAATTTATCAATTAAATAGCCTGTTAGAATCCCATTTTCGATTAAAACATTTTTTCGTGACTTTTCACCCTCATCGTCGATGTTAATGGATCCCCATTCATTAGGAATTGTGCCATCATCAATGTACGTAACGATTTCCGGAGCAACTCTTTCCCCGATGCGATTAGCGAATACAGAATTGTTTTTCGCTACAGCAGTGGCCTCTAAGCCATGTCCGCAGGCCTCATGAAAAATGACCCCGCCAAACTCATTATCAATAATCACCGGGAATTTGCCGCTCGGACATGGGGTGGCATCGAGCATGGTTACGGCAATCCTGGCTGCTTCATTGGCATAAAGATCAAGATTTAAGTTTTCGATAAATTCAAAGCCGCTATGGGCACCCGGTCCGTAAAAGCCAGTTTCCATTTTATTGCCGCATACAGCAACGGCTTGTATCGCCAGTCTTGAGCGGACTCGTTTGTCTTCGATATATTTTCCTTCAGAATTGGCAATAAGCACATTCTGCTCCTCATCCATTACACGCACGGTTACCTGAGAAATATTAGAGTGATAGCTTTTAGCCATATCTGAAGCATTTTTCATGACGGCAATTTTTCTAGATTTAACTACTTCTTGCGGCAGCAATTGGATCGGATGGAGTGTACTATACGACTCTCGAACAAATGGGGCAGGGGAGATGACACTGTTTCCTTTAATGGCTTGTGCCGCATTTTTCGCAGCCTTCACCAGACCGTCCTTACTGAAATCGGTGGTATACGCATAAACACTTTGCAATCCCTTAAATACACGGATTCCAACCCCAAAATCACGTCCGGAGAGAGCGGTTTCAATTTTACTGCTTCTTAGGGTGATATTATTGGTAAACCGATCCTCTACGAAAATTTCAGAAAAATCGCCGCCAGTGGATAAAGCTGCTGTCAGTACGTCTTCAATTAATGATTGACTTAGCATGATGACCTCCTATGTATTTTATTTTTCTACGTTATTATCAAACTACAATGTAATAGTCGGAAGAGGATATGTCTTGGTTTCGCAATTTAAGATGTTTTTTTATCGACAATTATTTCAATTTTTTTGTCGAAAAAAATCTGTTTACAAAACTAATAGAATTTTGGGAAAATTTTAATAATAGTTATTGGATTTTCCAATTAAAAGTGATACTATATTTTTGTGGATTATAACAGTTTGATTAACGAATAAACGATGTTTAGTAAAGTTTGATAGTTTTACGTATTTTAAGGTGTCGACAGACTACAGTAGGTGGTGAATAAAATGGATTCTTTTTCTATCGAAAAACCAGTCCGATATTACGATCAAGTCTATAACACGCTTAGAGAAATGATTGTTCAAGGGGACTTAAAACCTGGTGATAGTATATATGAAGCAAGAATCGCCAGAGATTTAAATATCAGCAGAAGTCCTGTCAGGGAAGCTGTCCGCGCCTTAGAAAAAGAAGGGTTATTAGCCATTGATGAAAAGTCAAGAATCACTGTCTATAAACCAACTTTGAAGGATATCGTGGATATTTACGAGTGCCGGATGGTCTTAGAGTCCTTGGCTGCTAGATTGACAACTAGGCTTGCTACAGCGCAGGAACTGCAGAATATCGAAAAAACAGTCATTGATTCGAAGCAATATTTGGATGCTGAAGGGGAACGGAACAGACAGGCCTTGATTGCCGAAAATGGCCGTTTTCACGAATTAATCATTAAATACAGCCAAAATAGGAGATTAAAGAAGCAGCTGAGAGACCTGCATTCATTAAGTCATTACTTCAGGACCCTAAACTTCCAAGGTGAGAATAGGGAATGGATTGTGTATAACGAACATCAGGATATTTTAGTGCAAATGAAAAGAAGAGATGAAGACAAGGCGGCTTTTATGATGAACAAACATCTTGAAACTGACTTGGAGCATCTGAAGGAAATTTTCTCTAGATACACTAAAGAATAGAAAAATAAGAAGGTCATCAAATGGATAAATGCCTCATATTTTAAACTGTCGACAGACTACAGCTGATTTAGGATCTTATTGCTTTTGGCAACAGAAGATTTTATACAGAACCCTGCCGATTTAAACTGTCGACAGGCGACATATAATAATTGTTTATAAGAAATCCACAGGAAAGGATTGAAGACAAGTTGAAAACCATTATTCAAAATGGAACGATTGTTACCGCGACCGACATTTATAAGGCAGATATCCTTATTGAGAACGGGGTGATTTCCGGTATTTCCAGCCATTATGCAGCAGCCCCAGATGCCAATGTTATTGATGCAAGCGGGCAATATGTTTTTCCCGGAGGAATAGATGTACATACTCATCTTGCTTGGCCATTCCAAAGCACTGGAACGGCTGACGATTTTGTAAGCGGAACCAGAGCGGCAGCGGCAGGCGGGATTACCAGCATTATTAATTTTACCAACCCTAAGAAAGGCCAGACACTCCTTGATAATTTACAAGAATGGAAGAAAAAGGGGGAATCGTCGCTAATCGACTACGGTTTTCATTCCATTATTAGCGAATACAACGATCATGTTCTCGAGGAACTCCCAATCCTCGCAGATAAAGAAGGTGTTACTTCTATCAAACTATTTATGGCCTACAAGGGCGAGCTGATGGTAAATGACCGTGAAATGTATAAAATTTTGAAAAAAGCGGGGGAAGCAGGGATTATCACAAATGTCCATGCGGAAAACGGCGATATTATTGATGAATTAATTGCGGAGTCTCTCGCAAAAGGAAATACCGAGCCTATCTATCATGCCTACACAAGACCGCCGATTACTGAATCAGAGGCAACCGGAAGAGCGCTTGCCATCGCAGAAGCAGCCAAGGCTCCTATTTACATCGTTCATGTTAGCTGTGCTGACGCACTGCAAAAAGTAGCAGAGGCAAAAAAACGCGGGGTGCAAGTAACTGCGGAAACATGCCCTCATTATCTTGTCCTTGATGAAAGCTATTTAGAACTTCAGGATTTTGAAAGTGGAAAATATGTCTGTTCCCCGCCGCTTCGTGAAAAATGGAATCAGGAGCATCTTTGGAACGGTATTGCCGCCGGTCTAATTTCAACGGTAGGGTCAGACCATTGTCCATTCCTTTTTGAGGGACAGAAGACTTTGGGAAGAGACAATTTTGCAAAGATTCCTAACGGTGTACCTGGCCTCGAGGATATTTTCTCCATCGTTTATCACTTCGGGGTTAATGAGGGAAGAATATCTCTCCAAAAATTTGTTGAGGTCCTCTCCACTGGGCCTGCCAAAACATTTGGCCTCTATCCGAAAAAAGGAAGTATAGGAATTGATTTCGATGCTGATCTTGTTCTGTTCAATCCGAATGTTTCAAGAGTCATTACCCATAAAAAACAATATCAAAATGTTGATTACAACCTTTATGAAGGCACCGAAGTCAAGGGAACCATTACTCGGGTGCTGTCTCGTGGCGAGGTAATTGTCCGCGACGGATATGTCATTGGGGAACAAGGCCGTGGAAAGTTTCTGTTCAGAAATAAGGTTTCAAAAGTTCAGTCAACAGTTTCAGCGATGTAAAACTTATTAATTAACCCCCTAAGATGTGTTATCGAATATGAAAGGAGGTGAGGGCTGGCAAGTAATTCGATACTCGCAAAACACATCTTACATTGGTTTCGTTTTTTTGGAAAAACAATGAAATCTATTAAAGGGGGATTTTTATGCAAGGTGGAACTGGTCTTAAAGTCTCAAAAAATCCAAATGCGGCACTCGCTGCCAAACCAACGAATGTCCGTTGGCGCGTATTTATTATGCTTTTAGCCCTTGTCACAATCAACTATGTGGACCGCGCAGTTCTATCGATTGCCATGCCGGCAATTCAAAAGGACCTAGCGCTAGACCCTGCGATCGTCGGAGTCATCTTAAGTTCATTCTTCTGGGGCTATGCCCTCATGCAAATTCCCTCTGGCTGGTTGTCCGATAAAATCCGTCCGGATAAGGTGGTCTATGGTGCAGCACTTAGCTGGGGAATTGTCCAAACATTAACAGGTTTCATCAATGGACCGAAAATGCTGATGACATTACGTGTGTTATTGGGAATAACGGAAGCACCTGTTATGCCAGGATCATCAAAATTGCAGGCGATTTGGCTGAGCAAAAGCGAACGGGGCCGCGGCGCTACCATCATTGATAGTGGTGCACCACTGGGAACAGCTGTAGGCGGTCCGATTATTGTTGCCTTTATGGCCTGGTTTGGCGGCTGGCGCGGCGCATTGATTGGCGCCGGTATTTTGACCATCGTGGTTGCCTATCTTGTCTGGAGGGTTATCAAAGGGGGACCGAATGCCAATCCAAAAGTCAATGAAGCAGAGCGCGAATATATCAGAAAAGCACTTGAAGAAGAATATGAAGAACATAAGCGTAATGCCACTGGTTTAAAAATCGGCCCAAAGGACTACTTGACCGCAAGAAATTTCTGGTGCATGTGCCTTGGCTGGTTTTCGTTTAATACTGTTTTCTATGGGCTGATGACATGGGGGCCATCATATCTGGCACAAACACAAAACCTAGACATTAAAGCGATTGGCGGATCGATTTTAATTATTTTTGGTGCCGGGTTTATTGGTGAGATTATCGGCGGATTGATTACGGATAAATGGCGTGAAAAGGGCGGCAATGACAATACCGTTATGCGAACCATGCTGTCTATCGCCGGTATTATGACTGCGATCTCAATTTTCCTTTTATCTAAGTCCACTTCCGTAACCATGGCCATTACGACACTTTCCTTTGCACTATTCTTCCTGCGCTGGGGAGGTTTATATTGGAGTGTACCTGCAGCCATTTCACAGCGCGAGCATGTCGGAACTGTCGGCGGATGTATGAACTTTGCCGGGAATATTGCTGGTGTCATCACACCTATTTATGTCGGTATTATTGTATCAACAACAGGTTCCTATTTCTTAGCCCTTATGGTGTTCGTCTTTGCCGGAATTCTCTTGGCAACCGTATCTAGCTTAATTAACTACAATAAGAAAATTGGCTCAGTCAATTAATGAAGGAGGAAAAAGTAATTATGTCAGAACCAAAGAAAATCGGAATGCTTACACCGTCATCCAATACGGTTTTAGAGCCTATCTGCTCAAGAATGTTATACAATGTACCGGAAGTTACCTGCCATTATGGACGTTTTGAGGTAACAAAAATCTCACTGGAACAGGATGCTCTCAGCCAATTTAATTTTGAACCGATGCTGCAAGCAGCTGAACTGTTGGCCCATGCAGAAGTGGATGTGATTGCCTGGAACGGTACATCTGGCGGATGGCTAGGCTTTGATATGGATTATAAGCTTTGTGAAGAAATTACAAAAAGAACGGGTATCCCGGCTACAACTTCCATGCTGTCACAGGTGAGAGCATTTAAAGAACATAATATTAAATCAATCCACATGGTTACGCCATATATCCCGGAAATCAATAAATTAATTGTTGAACAATATAAAAAGCATTGTAATGTAGAGACGGTTAATGTTTCTGGACTTGCCCAAACTGTCAACCGTTCTTTCAGTCAAGTTTCACAGGAAAGAATTGAGGAGCAGATTAAGGAAGTGTGCGTGACGCCTGCAGATGCTCTAAGCGTGGTGTGTACAAACTTCCCTGCGGTTGGAAAAGTAGAATACTATGAGGAAAAGTATGAAATCCCAATGTATGACACGATCAACGTGCTAATCTGGGAGTGTTTAAAAATGGTCAATGTCGATCCTGCCAAAGTAAAGGGTTGGGGGAAACTGTTTTCAAGGGTAACAGTAAACAACTAATACTTTTTCATGGGCATTTCAACCTGGCGGGGTTGGAATGCTCTTTTTTTAAAGAAGCAATTGGGTGCTGCATGGTGTTTTTTCGTCTTCACTGACGACTCCATACATTTTACGGGACAGAAGATTGGCTGACCCAACCCCGATGTATACCATTTTCAATGACAGAACCAATATAAATTATACAACAATAAGGAACACTTGAAAATTTTTTGGAAAATAAATTCTATTTTTTACAAAAACGGAGGGAAAGCAATGATCTCGTTAAATTTTTATAAAGAAGAACAGCTGTGCCTGGGTATTAAAACAGAAAGAGGAATCTTGGACGTAAAGGCAGCCGTTAGTAAACTCCCCCATATTCAATCTGCGCCGAAAACAACGGCTGAATTAATTGCTTTTGGGCCAAAAAAGCTTCAAGAGTTATTAGATTGGTCAAACATGGAGGATTCGCTATTCTTAGAAGAGGAGTCATTGACCTTTGGCCCTTGTGTTACTGAACCGCAAAAAATCATTGGCGTTGGTCTTAATTACAAGGATCATGCAGCAGAGTGCGGGCTCCCATTACCGCCTGTCCCAATTATCTTTAGCAAATTTAATACAGCCATACGGTCCCATGGGCAAGACATCTTGTTGCCAAAAAATACAAAGCAAGTGGATTATGAAGGTGAAATAGCGATTATTATTGGTAAAAAGGCCAAAAATGTGAAGAAGGAAGAAGCCCTTTCCGTTATCTATGGTTATTGTATTACCAATGATTTAACGGCCCGCGACCTTCAAAAGGTAACCGGACAGTGGCTGTTAGGCAAATCCTGTGACGGATTTTGCCCGCTTGGTCCGTATCTTGTCAGTAAGGAAGAAGTAGAAAATCCCAATAATTTAAGGATTGTTACGAAGCTTAATGGAGAGGTTTGTCAGGATTCCAACACTTCCAATATGATTTTTCCATGCGAGGAACTTATAAGCTATATTTCTGACCATTTTACTCTTCATCCGGGGGACGTCATTTTAACAGGTACACCAGCGGGAGTCATTCTCGGTAAACCAGAAGAACAGCAGGTATGGCTAAAGGATAGCGACGAAATCTCAATTGAAATAGACAAATTGGGCACTTTGAAGAATAAATTTAAATCTGAAGGATATAACAGATCCATAGTAGAATAGTAAAATGAATGAAATTGAATTGTTGGAAAATTTATAAAAAAATATTGAATATACTATCTGAAAATGCTAATCTTAAAACGTGTAGTATAACAGGGTGAAAAATATATAACCTGTATTAATAAAGACTTCTGTAAATAGTTAATTTCAAATTTATGGTTGTTAATCCAAACATTTATAGTTTAGGATTTTAAATAACTACTAGTTTTAGGGAGGAATTACTGCATGTCCAATTACATTAAGACGGGCAATCTCCAGGTTGCTGATATCCTTTACCGTTTTATCAATGACGAAGCATTACCGGGAACCAATCTTGAAGCTGCTGCATTTTGGTCCAATTTCGAAAAAATTATCGAAGAACTGGCACCAAAAAATCGGGAATTACTTGCCAAGCGGGATGTAATCCAAGACAAAATTAATAAATGGCACAAGGAAAACAAAGATTTTGATGCCGTAAGTTACAAACAATTTTTAAATGAAATTGGCTACATAGAGCCGGAAGTGGAAGATTTTCAGGTCACAACAGAAAACGTTGATGAAGAAGTGGCACTTAAAGCAGGCCCTCAGCTAGTAGTGCCGGTGGATAATGCCAGATACGCCCTTAATGCGGCAAATGCCCGTTGGGGAAGCCTTTATGATGCGCTGTACGGAACAGATGCAATTAGCGAAGACGGTGGAGCAACACGTGAAGGAAATTATAATCCTGTTCGTGGTGAAAAGGTTATTACATTCGCAAGAGAATTCCTTGACCAAGCGGTTCCTTTGAATGGAGGAAGCCACAAAAATGCTGTTCTATATGCAGTTGAATCAGGGAAATTGGCTGTAACTTTAAGCAATGGAACTACTGTTGGACTTCAAGATGAAGCTAAATTTGCGGGCTATCAAGGAAACTCTGTTGCGCCATACGCAATCCTATTGAAAAATAATGGCCTTTATTTTGAAATTCAAGTGGACCGCAGCCATCCGGTCGGTAAAACTGATAAAGCAGGACTCAAAGATATCCTGTTAGAATCCGCTTTAACCACCATAATGGATTGTGAGGATTCTGTAGCAGCGGTTGATGCAGAAGACAAGGTTAACGTTTACCGAAACTGGCTTGGATTGATGAAAGGTGATTTAACGGCAAGTTTCCAAAAGGGTGATAAGACACTCACTCGCAAATTAAACCCTGACAGAGAATATACTTCGCCAGATGGAAAAATCATCTCACTTAAGGGTCGTTCCCTAATGTTTGTAAGGAACGTGGGCCACTTAATGACCAACAATGCAATCTTGGATAAGGACGGCAATGAAGTGCCTGAAGGCATCATGGATGCAGTAGTGACAAGTTTGCTTGCCAAGCATACATTGCTAGGGAACGGAACTTATCAAAATTCCAGCAAAGGTTCCATTTATATTGTAAAGCCGAAGATGCATGGATCGGCAGAGGTAGCATTCGCAAATGAACTTTTTGACCGTGTAGAAGAAATTCTCGGCCTTAAAAAGAATACCTTAAAAATTGGTGTAATGGACGAAGAGCGCCGCACATCCTTAAACTTAAAGAATTGTATCCATGAAGTAAAAGATAGGATTGTCTTCATTAATACGGGCTTCCTTGACAGAACAGGTGACGAAATGCATACATCGATGGAAGTCGGTCCGATGATTCGCAAAAATGATATGAAGTCATCGCTCTGGCTGCAAAGCTATGAAAAGTCAAATGTCTATAATGGCCTAGCTACAGGACTGCAAGGCCGCGCGCAAATCGGTAAAGGAATGTGGGCAATGCCAGATTTAATGGCAGAAATGCTGAAGCAAAAAATCGGCCATCCGAAAGCAGGAGCCAATACGGCATGGGTTCCGTCGCCAACAGCTGCCACCCTGCATGTGCTGCATTACCACCAAGTAGACGTTACAAGTGTTCAGGAACAATTAAAAAATGAGATTAAAGATTTACGAGACGATATTTTAGAAATTCCTGTATCGCCGAGCCGTAATTGGACTGCTGAAGAAATCCAGCAGGAGCTCGACAACAACGCTCAAGGCATCCTCGGATATGTTGTCCGCTGGATTGACCAAGGGGTTGGCTGCTCCAAGGTTCTGGATATTAACAATATAGGTTTAATGGAAGACCGTGCGACGTTAAGGATTTCCAGTCAGCATATTGCCAACTGGCTTCATCATGGAATCTGTAATAAAGCGCAAGTATTAGAGACACTTAAGCGGATGGCAAAAGTGGTTGATGCCCAAAACGCTGGTGATACCAACTACCGTCCGATGTCGCCTGACTATGAGGTCTCAGTTGCTTTCCAGGCCGCGTGTGATCTCGTTTTCGAAGGATACGACCAGCCAAACGGCTATACAGAACCAATCCTTCACCGCCGCCGCTTGGAATTAAAAGCAAAATTATCCATTAAAAATTAATCAGCGGGTGATATTACCTGTTTGAAAAAAGCTGCCCAGCGGGGCAGCTTTTTTCGTTGAAATCACAGGTTATTGGCCTTGTTGATTTCGCAATGATTGTTCAGCGTAAGCAACGAGACGTTTGGTCATTTCGCCGCCGACTGAACCATTCGCTCGTGCGGTCGTATCAGCACCAAGCTGCACTCCAAACTCGTTGGCGATTTCTTCCTTCATTTGATCCAGAACATTGCCTGCACCAGGAACCAATAGTTTGTTTCTAGCCATGATACATCACTCCCGACGAAGTTTTTGAGCAATAAAAGAATGCTCGTAAATAATATTACCTAAGTCGAAGTATTCAATTCGTCGTAAAATATTCCAATCAAACGACAAAATAAATTAATTTTCGACTGTTGACAATATTCAGAAAAATAAGTATTCTATATATGAAATGAAAGTTCTTATATGAAATCGGTTTTCTTATTTGAACTTCTTTTTTACATGTAAACACTTTTTGCAATCAAAGAATCTATCAGTTGAATGTGAGGTGAACTTATGAGAACAGATGATGTTGAGCATAAGTACTCTGCTCCAGCCGTTGTTTATGCTTTTGATATTTTAACATTTTTGGGAAAACCAAAAAACAAAAAGTCTACGTTAACGGAAATAAGCAATGGTACCGGCCTAAATCGATCTACTTGCTATAGGATTCTTCAAACTTTAGTCACCTTGAAAATACTCCTCTATAATGAAGAAACGAAAAAATTTTCCTTGGGTCCCTATTTAATCGTCTTAGGCAACCGTGCCTCTGAGTTAATTGATTACATGGCAATTGCGAAGGATTATATGGAGAAAATTAGTGAACTGACAGAATCAACCTGCGGTTTGATCCAAAGGATTGGCGATGAATGGGTATACATAGAAAAAAACAACCCAAAATCTCCATTTAGCCTCTCTATCAATGTAGGGCAGCGTTTTCCTCTTAACGCCGGTGCATCCGGAAAGCTATTTCTATCCTACATGCCTGAAAATGAAAGAAATGAGATTCTCGACCGAATCGGTTTAAAAAAATATACCGACAATACAACATCCGAAAGGGAAAAATACATCGGCGAACTGTCCACCATCCGAAATCAAGGGTATGCAGTTAGTATTAATGAACATTTTGAAGGCATCACAGGACTGTCTTTTCCCATCGAAAATAAACTGGGAGAGCTTGAATTTGTAATAACCGTTTTTATTATCAGTAATTTTAAAAAAGTGGAAAACTTTGATCAGCTTGCACATGAAATCAATAAAATCATTAAGGATTTGTCTTCTTTTTTCTAATATAAATGCTTCATAAAAATTTTTCCTGAGCTAAATTTACAAAAAGAGGTGAAAGCTTATGAACAAAATCGAAATAATAAATTTGACCAAGGTGTTCGGAGAAAAGCCACAAAAGGCAATAGAAATGCTTAAAAACGGGGAACAAAAGGATGAAATTTTAAATAAAACAGGAATGACCGTCGGGGTAAATCAGGTTTCCTTGTCGGTAAAACCAGGTGAAATTTTCGTCATAATGGGTCTTTCGGGAAGCGGCAAATCTACTTTAATAAGATTGATTAATAGGTTAATTGAACCTACTGCCGGAGAGGTTTTTATCGATGGACAGGATATCACCAAGATGGATAAGACAGCTTTGATTGAAATGAGACGAAAAAAGCTAGGGATGGTCTTTCAAAAATTTGGTCTGCTTCCACACCGTTCTGTGTTGAATAACGTCGCCTATGGGTTGGAAATCCAAGGGGTAAAAAAGCCGGAACGAGAAGTTAGAGCGATGAAAATTATTGAGGACGTTGGACTGAAGGGCTATGAAAAAAGCATGCCAAACCAGTTAAGTGGCGGCATGCAGCAGCGTGTCGGTTTAGCCCGGGCTTTGACCAGTGATACTGACATTTTATTAATGGATGAAGCCTTTAGTGCGCTAGACCCGATTATCCGTAAAGAAATGCAGGATGAACTGTTAAGGCTGCAAAGCAAGATTGGAAAAACCGTTTTATTTATCACTCATGACTTAGATGAAGCCCTAAAGCTCGGCGACAGGATCGCCATCATGAAGGATGGAGTGATCGTTCAAATCGGAACACCTGAAGAAATTTTGGCCAATCCTGCTGACAGCTATGTAGCCAACTTCGTCCAAGACATCGACCGTTCTAAAGTTTTAGTAGCTTCCCATGTGATGAAAATACCGGAGGCCGTCATGTTTTATCATGAAGGATCTCAAGAAGCGGTTAGAAGAATGGAGGAAGCCGGATCACCGATTATTTATGTTGTTGATAGGGAAAAGAATTATCTTGGTTTATTAACAATTGATGATGCCATTAAGGCGTTTAATGAAAATCTCCCATTGGAAAGAGTTTTAATTGAAAGCGCTCTATCAGATCCTGATACTCCATTAAATGACCTAATTGGTATTGCCGCTAATGCAAAATACCCTATTACCGTCGTAGAGAATGGGAAGTTATTGGGGATTATCTCACGTGTTTCTATTCTTTCAGGATTGGTGCTTGGGAAAAACAACGAACGGGTGGTGGTCTCAGCATGAACTATTTCAAATTACCTTTAGAGGAGTGGACCAACACATTTATTAATGACTGGTTTCTTCCAAATATGAGCGGTTTTTTTGATGGGATAAGCAATTTATTCCAATCCTTTATTGATATGATTACGGAGATTTTAATTGCTGTTCCACCCGAAATTATCGCGATTATTCTCATTATTTTGGCGTGGAGAATTTCCGGAAAAGGACTGGCGCTGTTCACCTTGGTAGGCTGTCTTTATATGGGTTCTGTCGGAATGTGGGAAGCGGCGATGCAAACAGTTGGGATTATGATAGTTTCCACAATTGTTTCTGTTTTTATCGGAGTTCCACTGGGAATTCTTAGTGCAACCAGCAGGACTGTCGATAAAGTTATTCGTCCAATACTAGATTTCATGCAAACCCTGCCTATTTTCGTTTATTTGATTCCATCTATTCTTTTGTTCGGACTTGGTGGTGTACCGGCAGTTATTGCTACATTCGTGTTTGCCGCACCGCCAGCAGTAAGAATGACTAGCTTAGGGATTAAACAAGTACCAGCTGAAGTGGTGGAAGCGTCGAAAGCTTTTGGGTCGACTACAACTCAATTATTGTTTAAGGTTCAGCTTCCACTGGCAATGCCAGCGATTATGGCTGGTGTCAACCAGACCATCATGTTGTCATTATCAATGGCGGTCGTTTCTTCTATGATTGGTGCCCCAGGGCTAGGTTCTTCCGTATTGCGGGGAATTGCAACTGTGAACGTAGGACTTGGATTGACAGCGGGACTAGCAATTGTTGTTTTGGCGATTATTCTTGATCGTATTACACAAAGTTTAGGTCAAAAAACCAAAATTTAAGGAGGAGAAATGATGAAAAAAGGATTATTAGGGTTAATCATCGCGATGGTTCTGCTTTCTGTAGTTGGCTGTTCATCTTCAAGTACATCTGGAGAAGGAAAAAAACAAGATGCAAAAGAAGGCAAAAAATCAGTAACAATAACATTTGGAGTTACACCGTGGAGCAGCACAGTACCGCCAACCAAAATAGCTAGTCTTATTTTAAAAGATATGGGATATACAATAAAAGAAATGAATGCGGATGCCGGAAGTGTTTATACAGGTCTTTCACGTGGAGATATTGATGTATTTATGGATTCCTGGATTCCGGCACATACACCGTACCTTGAAAAATATAAAGATTCTATCGAAGATACAGCTATTAGTTATAAGGACGCTGCAACAGGTTGGGTTGTCCCGAAATATATGACAGATATTAATTCTATCGCAGATTTGAAGGGGAAAGAAAGCGAAGTCAAAAACGAAATGTATTCAATTGAGGTAGGGACTAGTGCTTCAAAAACAATTGATGAAATGATTAAAGCTTATGGGTTAGATATTAAGCAGGTAAACTCATCTGAAGCAGCCATGCTCGCTGAGGCCATGCGGAAAATGGCAAAAAAAGAACCAGTTATCTTTTTCGGATGGCGGCCACACACAATGTTTAACAAGTTTGACCTAAAAGTCTTAAAGGACGATAAGAACTTTTTATCTGTTTCTGACATTCACGTCATTACCAATAAAAAGCTGAAAGAAACTGCCCCAGATGCCTATAAATTTTTAAGCAATTGGAGTATTCCTATTGATGATGTAGAAGAGATGATTGCCAAAATTGAAAACAAGGAAGACGCTGAGAAGGTTGCCCAAGAGTGGATTAAGAACAATCCAGATAAAGTAAAAGAAATGACCGGAAAATAAGACATGAATTCTTTCTGTGCTGACTTGTTATGGGTCAGCACAGAGTTATTTTTACTGCCTAAAGCATTTACAATAAATAAATATGGGCAAGGAGAGAGGGATTTGGAAATGAATCAAATTTTGGTGGAGAAAAATGTTCCTTGTACGTTAAGAGACGGAACTGTTCTATATGCTGATATCTATCGACCAAATAAAGAAGGTAAATTCCCTGTACTACTAACAAGGCACCCATACAACAAAGATTTGCCATTTTACTCCCATCGTTATTTGGATACGAACCGCTTGGTCCAAAACGGTTATGTTGTCATTAACCAAGATGTAAGGGGAAGGTATAATTCTGAAGGAAACTTCTACCCGATGATCCATGAAGCGGAAGATGGCTACGATACTGTTGAATGGGCTGCGAAATTACCTTTTTCAAATGGTAAGGTAGGAATGTTCGGATTATCCTATTATGGATTCACACAATTATTGGCAGCATCTGAACAGCCGCCGCATTTACAAGCTATCGCTCCAGTAATGACCTTAAGCAATCGTCGTGACACTACATTTACGGAAAGCGGAGCCTTTCTGCTTGCTTCCTCAGAAACATGGGGGCTTGAGTCACTGGCGCCGGATGAAATCAAACGAAAATATAAAAAACCTGCTCTAATTGCGGAAAAGATGAAGCAATTAGCGCACTTCTATAACAATATTAACGAATGGTACCGATTCAAACCGGTAAAGGACTGGCCGCCACTAAAAGAGCTTGGAGTAGCCTCAGCCTTCTATGATTCCTTCGATGAAACAGTAAGGGAAGAGCTCGGCGAAAGAATGAGTATATCTCATAAATATCATCAGTTTACGGTACCTGCGTATCATATTGCCGGCTGGTATGATAATCTCCTTCCGTCGACGATTCAAAACTATCTTGGAATGTCTGAAAAAGCAGCAACATCTGAAGCTAGAGACAATCAGAAATTAATGATTGGTGCCTGGGGACATGGAGTTTATACATCGACCCTTGGTGAACGGTCTTTCGGCCTTCATGCTGCAGGTGACTGGATTGATTACAAGGAAGATCTGACGGGATTACATCTGCGCTGGTTTGATTATTGGTTAAAAGGAATAGACACAGGGATTGTGAATGAGGCTCCGATAAAGATCTTTGTCATGGGCATTAATGAGTGGCGTGATGAATATGAATGGCCATTAGCCCGGACTAATTATAAGCCTTTCTATTTACATAGCGAAGGGAAGGCCAATACGAGGTTTGGTGATGGAGAGTTATCTTGGGAAAAGCCTGGGAACGAACCGAATGATCAATTCATTTATGACCCTGAAAATCCAGTTCCAACTAAAGGTGGGGGAACATTATTTGCTGGGGCTCATACGTACGGCCCTCAGGACCAACGCAGAGTTGAAGAACGGGAGGATGTCCTTGTTTATACATCACAGCCTTTAGAACAGCCATTGGAAGTGACAGGTCCAATCAAGGCAAAGCTGTGGGTCCAAACAGATGCGGTTTCTACAGACTTCACAGCAAAGTTGATAGATGTCATGCCAGATGGTACAGCCTATAATCTCACTGATGGAATTGTTCGTTTGTCAAATCAACACTCAGGAAATACCGTCGAAATCGAAATTGATATGTGGGCTACCAGTAATGTGTTCCTGCCTGGTCATTGTATTAGGCTGGAGGTGTCCTCTAGCAATTTCCCGCGCTATGATGCAAATTTAAACACAGGAAAAACAATGATTGATAGTCTTGAAAGTAAATGTGCTCGGCAAACCATTTTCCATCAGGAGGAATATGCATCCTATCTGTTGCTGCCGGTAATTGAGAAAGAAAAATAAATATAATAACAGTCATTTGACTGCGCAGGCTGATTTTTCTTCACATTAGTCATTTTATCTGAGGTGCTCCGTGTGTTAGAAATCTTTTTAATCTTATTATTGCAGCTTATTTATGTACCGTTACTTACACTTCGAATCATATTCTTAGTTAGAAATCTCACCGCCCTTGCAGCCATCTTAGGGATGGCGGAAATGCTCGTTTATGTATTTGGATTAGCTTTAGTGTTTAATGGAAGTCAGAGTATATTAGCGATGGTTGTTTATGCAGTTGGGTTTGGTATAGGGATCATTTACGGGACAAAAATAGAACAGAAATTGGCAGTAGGTTATATTATTTTTACAGTCAACACTCAAACAAAAAACAAAGAACTTATAGAAACGCTCAGAAACAATGGGTTTGGAGTTACCTTGTTTGTTGGGGAAGGACGTGATGGGGACCGTTATAAAATGGAAATTTTCACGAAACGGAATCGAGAAAAGGAATTAATCTCGATGATTGAAAAATTTGAACCGAACGCTTTTATTGTATCCTATGAACCGAGGTTTTTTAAGGGAGGATATTTATTGGATCGAAGAAAAAATCAAAAAAAGAAAACCGGCTAGCTGCAAATAGCAGCTGGTCTTTTTTATTTAAACGGGTCAGTCCCCGGTGCTTTAGTAAAAAGCGAGAGGGGCTGACCCGTTTTACCCACTTATTTTTGGCTTACTAATTCCTTATTTGAAGGTACACTAGCTTCGGCCAAATAATCATGAACTACCTCTGTGCGTGGGAGAGATAGGTCAGTAAGAATATGGGAAGCTGAGACGATTTCTAGCACAGGAAAGTCTGCCAACGGTGCAAGAGCATGAGCAAATAGCTGCAGGCGGGCAGGGGAAGTCCATGCGCCTTTGATTGTAATGTCCTTAATCTGTCCTCGCACCAACTCACAAATACGAGGCTTTCCATTCTGTCCCCGAATAAGCTTTAGCATATAGTACGGCTTACAAATTTCTTCACGAGCCGCTTCTAAATCGATTTGCTGATGCTTATAACCCATCGTCGCGGTTGCTACTCTTAATGTACCGTAGTCCAAAGTACCTACAAGTGTGTCGGAATCTATGTATAAACTTGGTTTGCCCAGTTTCTTTGGATACGCTCCAACTTCACGGCCTGCAGCAATGGCTGGATGATTATCCACATACATGCAGTGTACATAATCGCCTTTTTCACCATTGTAATTAACTTGAATGACTTGACCACACTCAGTGTAAGAGCCAAGACCGGTCACATCCGGCATCCGGATGACCTCAAACTTCACAAGCGGCTCATCGATTTCAAGCGGTTCTGGTACTACCTTTCTTAAAGCCTCGATGTCAGTACGATAGACAATGTTTAAGTATTCGCGATTATTAAATCGATATGGCCCGCGTGGAAAAGCTGGTGCATCTAGCGGTGTGGAGATTTGTTTTGCAACTTCTTCTAACTTCATTTCAAACATCCTTTCAATAGTTTAATAGTTATGTAAAATATTTAAATAATAAAACCCTTTTGAAAATTAAAATCGAATAACAATACAGTTATTATTGTACATGCAATAATAGCTTTGTCAACGAAATAAGCAGATTACTCAAAATTTTTAGATTTTTGTCGAAAAAGCACGAAAATATTGTTATGACAATGTTTTGTGAAGGTTGTATTATAATATTGACACTCTTCAACGTTAAATTGGTTTGAAAAGTTGGGAAAAATTATTATTCTATAAAAGATAAAAAAATTATTCAAATATTAATTGACAGAAAATTACCTCTTGTCTTATTATTTAACATGATAACATACCAACCGGTTAGTATGAAAGTGAAAACAGTAAATTCATAAGGAGAATGCAGGATGAACGATACGATTGAACAGATTCAAACGAAGGTGAAATTCTTAACAGCAGACGAGGCAATCGGGGAAATTCCCGAAGGTTCCAGTATTATGGTAGGGGGATTCGGTTTCCCTGGTATGCCGCGTCATCTTTCGAGGGCGCTAGTTAGACGGGAAGAGCTCCGTGATCTTACCCTAATCACAAATAGTCTTGGAAGTGTATCCATTCTGAATGATTTGTTTGAGCAAAATCGCATCAAAAAAGTAGTAGGGAGTTTCTTTTCCACAAATAAGGAACTTGTGAAAGCGAATCGTGAGGGAAGTGTTGAAATCGAGTTATTGCCGCAAGGGACATTTACAGAAGCGATTCGTCTAGGCGGAGCAGGGATTCCAGCATTTTTCACCCCAACAGCTGCGGGAACAGATCTGGCCCGTGGGAAAGAAACACGTACATATAACGGACGCGAGCATGTCCTTGAACAATCACTGACTGCTGATGTGGCAATTATCCGTGCCCATAAGGCTGATAAAGCGGGTAATCTTGTCTATAAAAAGACAGCGCAAAACTTTAACCCAGCCATGGCAACTGCAGCCAAATTAACGATTGTGGAAGTAGACGAAATTGTGGAAATTGGTGAGTTGGATCCGGATAAGATTGTTACACCATTTATCTTTGTTGATATTGTTGTAAAAAGGGAGGAAGTGTAAGATGAGCTACTCTGTTAAGCATTATATAGCATGGCGTTGTGCACAGGAATTATCTTTAGGTTGTGTAAATCTTGGAATTGGAATCCCAACCCTGGTGGCAGATTATTTGCCAAAGGGAGTTGTTACCCTGCATTCTGAAAACGGCATCTTGGGTGCCGGACCAGAACCCGGACCTGACTTTGTTGTTGATCCGGAAAATATGGATTTGGTGAATGCTTCAGGTGTTCAGCCAATCACAGCACTGCCGCATGCTTCCTATTTTGATAGTTCATTATCATTTTGTATCATGCGCGGCGGCCATCTTGATGCTACTGTTATTGGAGCCCTGCAGGTTTCCGAAACAGGAGATATTGCAAGTTGGGCAGTACCAGGAAAAGATGTTCTTGGTGTAGGAGGTGCAATGGACCTCGTTGTTGGAGCAAAACGAGTCATTGCCGCGATGACGCACCTATCACCTAAAGGAGAACCGAAAATCCTTCCGGAGTGTACCTATCCTTTAACTGCAAAAAATCGCGTCGACACTATCGTTACGGAGTATGCTGTATTTAAATTCCGTGAAGGGAAGCTTTATCTGGTAGAAATGGTGGATGAACTTACTTTCGAACAATTGAAGGAAATGACACCTGCTTCTTACGAAATTGCAGATGACTTCAAATGGGTAAAGAGAGATTCTATAACAGAAGAGCAACTTGTATTAAAATAGAATTTGGTATCTGAAACGATACAATATCAATAAAATAGGAAACCTCAAAGGTTCCCCAGATTGCCGAGAAAGGGTATTTTTCTCGGCAATTTTACATTTTGTTTAATTCATTAATGATTGTCCCTGCTAACTGGCCTGTTGATATTTCCGCTCCAGTCACCTTCTTTTCCTCGAGGAGGTACATGTTGTAAAAGGGGATGAAGTGTCCGAATATGTTCCTCCTTTCGGACAAAATCGCTTGAAAAAGTGAAGGAAGTGTCCGAACCCGTGCTATCTTCGGACAAAATCGCTTGAAAAAGTGAAGGAAGTGTCCGAACCCGTGCTACCTTCGGACAAAATCGCTTAAAAAAGTGAAGGAAGTGTCCGAACCCGTACAATCTTCGGACAGAGGCACTTGAAAAAGAGGAGGAAGTGTCCGAACCTGTACAACCTTCAGACAACAAAATTGCTTGAAAAAAGGGGAGGTGTCCGAAAACCCCGGTTATACGGACTTTTATCCAAACAAGTAAATAAAAGGCTATCGAAGTTTTTTCGACAGCCTGAGAACCCTTTGTATTCGTTTTTTAATTTCGCCTACCGCTGCCCAGAATGTAATGACTGGGATGGGTAAACCGGTTATTTCGCATAAAAGTTTTCGGTATAGTAAGGGTGCGACTCGTTATTAAATGCGACACCTACACCAAGATATCGATATCCTTCACGCAAAATATTTTCCCGATGGCCGAGCGAGTTCATCAGTCCTTCATGGGCAAAAATACTGCTAAACTGTCCATAGGCAAGATTTTCACCAGCCAAGTGAAAAATAATATTGTCTTCTTTCATTCGATCAAACGGGGATTGTCCTTTAAGATTGGTATGGTCAAAATAGTTATTAACAGCCATATCCGAGCTGTGCTTTCGCGCTGTTTCTCTCACGTGCTCATCCCATGTCAGGACAGGAAGCTGATGATTCACTCGAGCAGCATTGGTTAAATCAAACATCTGGTACTCAAAGCCCTCTTTTAATTCAGGACTTGCTTTCGTGTAGAAATCATTTTTCTCATCCTCAATGTCTTTTCTGATTATCTGCATCGCAGTAACCGTATTGCCCTCGTGTTTATCATAAAAAATAGTCACATACGCATTATCCTGCAAATATACATCAAAATCCCTGTCTTCCTCAAACTGGTAGACATACCGTCCTTTTTGAATTTGCTTTAGAGGATTACCCAGGATTGTATGAACCTCGTCCTTTGAGCTTCCGCGCTTTATCCCATTTGCAGAAGAGATTAAATCCTGGTCCGTATATACTCCTGAAGCTTTATTGTTTCCATCGTACATCACCATTAAAAAATTATGGTAATTAGTGTGGTAGGCGTACCAATTGCGCCCATACTCATTAAGGGAAGATCGTTTGGCTGCTCCTACATTCATTTCAATTTGTTCTTTAGTCTGGCCTAATTCAATATTTGATATAGAAAAGAGTTGTTTGTCAGGTGTTTGCAGCTCAATTTTTTCAATCGGTTCTTCTTTTTTTGGTGTCTTTGGAAGTTCTTCCAAGTTTACGTTTAACTGTTTCAGCAGCTGTTCAACTTGGGCAAATATTTGACCAATCGCTGACATGATTTCCGGAATATTTACCTCTGATTGGATCTTATCAATTGCTTGCACCTTATCGGTCTGGTCTAATTTTTGTTCAATTAGAGGGGCTGAATAATTAAATAAAAATAATAATGAAATAATAGCTAATATTCGAGTCAAATTTTTCCACCTCCATAACTAATTTCATTCTCGCCAATCCTACTGTTATCTATAAGTGTCTCTATGGGTTTAGTTACTATTTTAACAGAAAATGTTGCAAATTCGCTTATTCTTAATTTTTTGATGCCTTCATATCATAAAATTAAAAAGGTTGGACAAGGTGATTACTATTTTTGAGAAATTTTTTGCTACGATGGTTGGAAGTCTGCTGCTTGGTATCGGGGTTAACGGGTTCTTTATTCCTAACCATTTAATCGATGGCGGGATTTTGGGAATCGCTCTCATTATTTATTATTTTTTTAAATTCCAAACTGGGTTATCAATGATTGTATTAAGTCTCCCAATATGTATATTGGCATTGCTAAAAGAAAAGGCATATTTTTTAAGCAGCATTCAAGGGCTGCTTGTCTCATCATTATTTATTGATTTGCTTGCACCGCTTCGAGACGAATTTTCCGTTTCAAGTTTGACCGGTGCGCTGGTCGGAGGAATCATCATTGGAATCGGCGTGGGGCTTATGCTCCGTCATAAAACCAGTACAGGGGGTACGGATTTACTTGCCAAACTTATATCGAGACGCTTTTCGATCAATCTGGCACTAACCATTATTTGCATAGATGGACTGATTGTTTTGGCAGGATTCACGGTACTGGATGTTCATCACTTTCTTTATTCATGTTTGGCTATTGTAACTGTAGGGATTATCACATCCTTAATTGAAGGTTATTAACGTTGTGCTAATTGACTAATGTAAAAATAAAGAATCATTTCTATTAATGGTATATTTTAATAATGCTGAATCAAAAAAGGCTAAAAGCGAGAACTTAATAAAAATTAGCATTAATAAAAAGGAGAAAATATCATGAACGAGATGAAAGAAACACCGCATATCAAACCGAATGGGGCGGAAATTGCGGAAACCATCCTTTTACCTGGTGACCCCTTACGGGCAAAATTTATTGCGGAGACGTATCTGGAAAATGCACAGCAATTTAATTCCGTTCGGAATATGTTCGGATATACCGGAACGTATAAAGGGAAGAAAATTTCCGTCATGGGGACAGGAATGGGAATGCCAAGCATGAGCCTCTATTCCTGGGAACTGATACATATTTTTGGGGTAAAAAATTTAATAAGGATTGGAACCTGCGGAGCGATTCAGGATCATATGAATTTGTATGATCTTGTACTGGCGATGGGCGCATCAACAGACTCTCGTTATGTTCACCAATACAATTTACCCGGTGAATTTGCCAATATTGCATCTTTTGAATTATTGGACAAAGCAAAGAAAGCGGCCGATCAAAAAGGGCTCCCAGTGCATGTTGGAAATATTCTGACCAGTGATATCTTCTACAATGCTGACCCTACCGCACTGGAAAAGTGGCAGAAGATGGGGATTCTATCAGTGGAGATGGAGACGGCCGGACTTTATCTGAACGCGGCCTATGCAGGGGTAAATGCCCTGACGATCCTAACTGTAAGCGACCATATCCTTCGCCGTGAACAAACAACCCCAGAAGAAAGACAAACCGCCTTTACAAACATGATGGAGGTTGCGCTGGAGTTGGCATAAAGAGATGGATACATGAAAGGTGTCGGTACGAGGACCTGACACCTTTTTTCTACCAGCCAGCGTATTGTTTGACCAAATCCATATTGATTTTTTGCTCCTGAAGATCGGAAAAGGATTGATCCAAAATGGAGATTGCCAGGTCAATTTCCTCCTTAGAGATGGTAAGTGGAGGAGTGATTTCAATAACATTGCTGTTGATTCCGACATAAAAGACAAGCAGACCCAGTTCAAAGCATCGATAGCAAATAGCGGCTGTTTTTTCAGCTGCAGGGGTTTTTGTGAATCTGTCTTCCACTAATTCTACTCCAATCGCAAGACCTTTTCCACGAACATCGCCAATCCATTCGTACTTTTCTTGAAGCTTCTCTAGCTGCTTTAAGAAGTATTCTCCGTTATCACGTGCATTTTCTATTAATCTTTCATCTTCGATAATTTGCAGTGTTTCCAAGGAGGCAGCACTGCAAACAGGGTTCCCGCTTGTTGTAAACATATGAATACCGGTACCAACATCAAGAATTTCTTTTCTGGCCACTACGGCACTGACAGGCAGACCGCCGCCAAGGGATTTGCCGAGTACTACGGCATCTGGAACCACATCACAGTGATCAAACGAAAACCATTTTCCCGTTCTTCCTAAGCCAACCTTCACTTCATCAAATATTAGACTAATCTCATACCGCCTGCACAACATTTGAAGCCGTGGCAAGAAGTCCTCAGGGGGTACAATTAATCCGCCATCACTTTGAATTCCTTCAATAATGATTCCCGCTGTATGTTCTGGTGGGCAGATCGTTTTAAACACTTCTTGTTCCAAATATTGCAGCACTTGGTCTGTTAATCGATCCGTAACCCCAAAGGGTGGCCTGTATGGATTGGCATAAGGGATTTTGACCACATTTCCGCTTCCGATAAATTGCGATTGGGCAGGATGTCCTGAGAGGGAAAGGGAGCCCATGGTCTGTCCATGATAAGAACCCATAAAAGAAATCATTCGCGTACGGTTCTTTGCCAGCGGAACGAGCTTGGCGATACAATCATTGGCGTCTGAACCTGAATGACCTAGCCAAACTTTTTTAGGAAAATCACCTGGGGTGATTTTGATTAGTTTTTCTGCAAGAGAGACCATTGTAGGTTCTGGTGCAGAGAGCTGGGAGGTAAACGATAAGCTCTCATATTGCTCCTTGAGTTTGCTGCTGACCCTAGGATGTCCATAGCCAATTCCGGCAACCGCCCAGCCCGCTGTTAAATCGAGATATTCCGTCCCGTTTTGACCGGTGATACGAGTTCCTTTTGCTGATTGAACAGCAATCGGGTAAAAGCGGATTTTTAAACTGTTGGCAATCACTTGTTCTTCAGCTTTTAGAAAGGTCTGGCTCAAAATTGTTCCCCCTTTTATGAATAGATAAGATATTTTTTCAGCTTGTAATTTAGATTCTGCCTTGAAATACCAAGCTGTTCTGCTGCTTTTGTGATGTTTCCTCCAGAATGGTTCATCGCCTGTTCAATCATGATGCGTTCGAGTTTTTCAATTTGCTCGGGCATGGAGCCTGATAATTGGACGGATGATTCAGTTGCTAATGGTTGTTCGTAATTCTGAATTTTATTTTTCATAACCGGCGGTAAATGGTCAAAACCGATCGTGGTTTCGTCATAAACAAGATTTAAGCAGCCTTCGATAACATGCTCGAGCTGGCGGACATTTCCAGGCCAGTGATAACGGTAAAAGAAATGGTAAACTTCCGCTTCTAATCCGTTAACGGATACATCCAATGCTTTGGCATGTTTTGCAATAAAGTGGTGGGCCAATGTCCGGATATCGTCCTTTCGATTACGTAAAGGGGGAATCACCAGATTGACCACCCCAAGACGATAATATAAATCCTCACGAAGCCTGCCTTGGGATATCGCCTCAAGAGGCTCTTCATTCATAGTTGCAATCACCCTAACATCAATATCAATGACTTTTGCTGACCCCAAACGCTGAACTTTTCGTTCCTGCAGGACTCGAAGAAGCTTAGCTTGGAGGTTCGGGCTCATCGAATTAATTTCATCCAGTAAAAGGGTTCCGCCCTGTGCCTGTTCAAATAAGCCGGCGCGATCCACTGCACCGGTGAAACTTCCTACAGTCGTTCCAAACAGGAGGCCTTCGAGTAGGGATTCCGGCAGAGCTGCGCAGTTTTGAGCAATGAAAGGATTGTTATTCCGCGGGCTTTCATTATGGATGCTTTGAGCAAACAATTCCTTACCTGTCCCGGTTTCACCAATAATTAGAATGTTTGATTTAGACCTCGCTGACCTTCTCGCTTGTTCGATGGTTTGAGCCATTTCACGGCTTGAGAAAACAATGTTTTCAAATTGAAAACGGGTATGATTCTTTTGTAATGTTAGGGTTGAAGGAAGAGCAGAAGGGCTCTTTGTTTGTTTTTGAAGCTCCATAATGGTATCAGCTAATTGTTTTTGTTCCGTAATATCTTTTGAAATTTCCATTGCAGCGGCCCTTTGTTCCCCAAGTAGCAGCGGAACGGTACGTACAAGAGTCGTAACCGGTTTCCCGTTTGTTGTGAAATGTGTTTCTCGATGATTCAGTGTTCTTCCGGTACGAACGGTCGTCAATAGTGTACTTGTGTGTTCATCCACATTCCAGATGTCATGAACCCGTTTATTTCTAACTGCTTCCGGTTCTAAAGAATCCACTTCCCCAGATTTGCGATTGTAAAAAAGAATCTTACCGTGTTCATCAATAACACAAATCCCTTCCTCAATCTGGTCTAGGATAACGTCAAATAATTGCCTGACTTTATTCATTTCATTAATTTGTTCCTGCAACTGCTGGCTATGAGTGATGTCTTTTAAAAATAAATAGTAGGTAACACTTTTATCCATGTTTTCATGGCAGCCAATATTTCCGACAAACTGTTTGGTCCCCAAAGAAATCTGGATACCCGTTTTTCCCTTTTTCTGAAAGCTCTTCTCAAACTCTTCAGAGGGAATAAGTTCAAATACAGAAGATCCGATTAGATTGGAGGGACTGCCTTGAAATAACCTTGCCGCTGGGCGGTTTAAGGAAATAATTTTTCCATCTACATTGATAACCATCATACAATCAAAGGCATGATTCCATACTTCTTCTAATAATGGATGCTGATCAACATTCAATTTCATCACCTGTCTAACATGAAAAATAATGAGCGAAAATTTTTTGTCGCTTTAATAAAGGTAAATGTCCTATTTTCAAAATATTATCATAATGACAACAGGTTCAACACATATATTTTGAATTTTAGTAAAAGTGAAAAAGAATGACCGAAAAATATTTTTCAATAGAAAAAATTTTTTCTCGGAAATTACAGCCTTTATTAAAGAGGAATTTTATTTTTTCCTTGTTATGATAAGGATTTTTGAGTAATTTTCTGAACTTTAATAGTTGGCACGAAATTTGCAAGATTTTTGACATACAACAAAGGAGGGAATCAAATGAGAGTATCATTACAGGACTGTCAAGCGATTGATGTACATGCACATCCATACATAGCCTATTCGGAGCCATTTACAGCGGATGAGTTTGTAAGAAAGCTGTCGCTTGCTGTCATTCCGAATCAAATCCCAGAAAACTATCAGCGGGTTGCTAAACAGCCATATCCGGGAAGTAATATGTGGGTGCAAATTTTGATTCAGCGTTTAGCAAAATATTTTTCATGCGAGCCGACGCTTGAAGCAGTTGTGGAACAGCGAAATGCGAGGGCACTAGATTTCAAAAAGTATACACGGGAGCTTTTTCAGGATGCCAATATTACCGGAATCGTCGGAGACTTTGGGTATCCGCAGCCGCCGCTGTTAAAGCCCGAATATGCAGATTTATGCGGAGCGAGAATCTGGGAAATTTATCGAATTGAACCAGTAATGGTCCGTTTAAGCGAGGAATGTCAAACTTTTGAAGAATTTCAAGAGCAGTATCGTTCAGATTTAGCAAAGGAGTTGAAAAAAGCTGGAGTAGTGGGATTAAAGTCGATTATTGCTTATCGCAGTGGTCTTGAAATTGCGCCTATGAATGAACAGCTTGCCGCCGAAGAATATGCAGAATTTAGAGCTAACACAAGGGAAACGGCGAAAAGCTTCCGCGATTATTGCTTGCATGTTGCCATGGAGGAATGCACTTCATCGGATAAGGTTATGCATATTCACACAGGTGTTGGAGACGGTGAAGTGGTACTGCCAAAAGCAAGCCCTAGTTTTCTATTAGAAATGCTAAGAGATGAGAAATATCAAGATACAAAAGTGCATCTTGTTCACGGGGGCTACCCTTGGGTAGAAGAAGCGGCATTCATTGTCAGTATTTTACCTAATGTTTATATGGATATTTCCTTGCAGAATCCATTTAGCGGCCACGGGGTCAAGCGAATTCTATCACAAGTATTTGAATTTGCGCCATTTGATAAGGTGATGTATGGTTCAGATGCCTTTACGGTACCGGAAATGAACTGGCTTGGTGTTCATTTATTTAAGGAATGCTTCGAGGAGGTATTAACCTCTTGGGTAGAATCTGATTATATGGATGCCGAAACAGCAAGAGTCATTGGAGAAATGGTACTATTCCGTAATTTCGAAAATATTTATCAGAAATATTTAAAGGGGGCGATTGGATGAGCAACAATAATCAATTAGGGCTTGAATCACAGAAAAAGCTTGGCTACTGGTCAATTTGGGCACTTGGTGTAGGTGCCGTTATCGGCGATGGGATTTTCCTATTGATGGGGCAGGGGATTGCGACCGCAGGACCTGGAGCGATTCTAGCCTATGGTGTAGCAGGACTGTCGCAGTTATTCTTGATGATTGCGCTAGGGGAGCTGGCTGTCGGAATGCCTACTGCAGGAGCCATGTCTACATGGGTCGAGCGATTTATGGGAAAATGGTGGGGCTTTTTGTCAGGTTTTACCTTTGCACTCGGCTGGGTTATTGCCGGAGGAAGTGTTGGGCTCGCATTAGGGAAAATTACCATGTGGTTTTTTCCGCAGCTAAAAGGTGACTTATGGCCAATGTTTTTTGCCATTTTCTTTATTACCCTTTTTGCTGTACTGAATATTCTTGGAACAGAAATCGCTGCCAGAACACAGTTGATTCTCGTCGTGATCATGACGCTCGTCATGGCTCTTTTCTCGATCATTGGTATCAAAGATATGAACTTTGAAAACTTCTCACCATTTTTACCACACGGAATGGATGGGTTCTGGTCAGCGATTCCACTTGGAACCTACGCTTATTTAGGAGCAGTTACGCTTGCAACTGCTGGAGGAGAGGTGAAAAATCCCAAGGATCTGCCAAAAGCGTTAATTTGGTCTAGTTTAACTTTCCTTATTTTGTATTCAGCAGCACAAGTTGTATTGCAGGGATTAATTCCTTGGGACCAAATCACCATGGATAGTTCTCCATTTACTGAAGCTGCAGGAATGGTATTTGGTGTTGCCGGTGCCTACATCATGAATATGACCGCATGGATTGCGGCAGCTACTTGTATTTTAATGGGTACACTTTATGCATCCTCAAGGATTTTTTACGCACAGGCAAAAAGCGGATTTTTACCTTCCTTTTTTGCGTATGTTCACCCAAAGACTGGTACTCCTGTTTACGGAATTATTGTGGTTTGGGCGTTGTCAGTAGGATTAGTCATTTTAGGGGTGTTGAATCCTGATTTCCTATATGTTGAACTTTCTACTCAATTGGTTCTAGCCTGGCTGGTTTCTTGGACATTGGCACTAATTGCCGGAATTCTTTATCGTAAAAAAGCTCTCCAAGAGGTCCAGCAACTTCCATGGAGACAGCCGCTTTATCCGTTATTTCCAATCCTTGGCTTCGTGGGAATTGGAATCGTCTTCTACGGAACCTTTGTCGGCTCGCCAATGACCTTGGTTCGCGGCGCAATAGGCATGGTAGTCCTGTATGTGCTATTTAAGTTATTTAATAAGTCTAAAAATCTATCAAACACTTCACGTAAAGATACAACAATGTAAGGGGGCATTCAACAGTGCTTACCAAAAAGGAATTGGCAGTACAAAAAGACCTTGAAACAAAACTTTATGAAATACGCCGTCATCTTCATCAGCATCCTGAACTTTCCTTTCAGGAGCATGAGACCTCTCGCTTTATTGCTTCCTGTCTGAAAGAGTGGGGAATAGCTTATCAAGCGATTGGTGAAACTGGTATTTTCGTAGATATTATCGGTGAAAACGGCGATGGGGCACATATCGGAATTAGGGCTGATATTGACGCCCTTCCGATCCACGAACAAACCGGTCTCGATTTTTCATCGAAGAACCCAGGGGTTATGCACGCTTGCGGCCATGACGGCCATACATCGATTCTCCTTGGAACGGCTTATCAGTTATATCATTTAAAAAGCCAATTGTCTGGGAGAGTCCGCTGCATTTTTCAGCCAGGAGAGGAAGCAGATGGAGCGGCCGAGCAGCTTATTAATCTAGGAGTCTTAGAAAATCCGTCTGTTGATGCCATGCTGGCTCTTCATTTGTGGCCCCACCTCCCACATGGGACGGTCGGTGTAAAGTATGGGGCAATTACCGCTTCCTGCGACGATTTTGAAATTATCGTAGAAGGAAAAGGCGGCCATAGTGCACGGCCGCATCAAGCGATTGATGCGATTACGATAAGCTCGCAGATTCTTCAAGCATTGCCAACGTTAGTCACAAAGGCAAGCAATCCGGTGGAGCCTGTTGTGGTCCATGTTGGAAAAATTAGTGGAGGAACTGCCAGCAATGTTGTCGCAGACAAGGTAGTAATGGAAGGGACAACAAGGGCAGTTAACAGAGAGACTCGAAAAAGACTAGCTGCACAAGTAACAGAAATGTGCCAGAATATTGCCCAAGCCTTTGGCGGTAAGGTCATCGTCAACTATAAAGAGAGCCATCCTCCGGTTATCAATAGTGATTGGGTGACGAAAGCATTGGAGGAAGGGGCAAAAGAGCTTCTCGGACCGGAAAAGGTGTTCCAATTGAAGGAGCCATCGATGGGTGCGGATGATTTTGGGGCTTTTACGGAAAAGGTTCCAAGTACATATTTTAGGCTAGGAGTCGCTCAGGAGGGGAAACCTGCCTTTGATTTACACCATCCGCAATTTGAGTTTCATGAATCGATCATTCCCGTTGGGGTCGAGCTATTCACCCATGTCATTATGAGCAGATTGCATAAAGGAGTCGAATAAATATGATCACAAAAGAACAGGTACTAGATATTGTCGCGAAAGAAAAGATTGAATTTATCCGTGTGGAATTTCTTGATTATGCCGGCGTAACGCGCGGAAGAACGATCCGTCCGGCACAGCTTGAGGATGCAATGGAAAAGGGAGTCAATTTTAGTACAGCCATTATGAGCTTTGATACATTTGATGAGTATATTCCGAATCCTGCCTATGGTCCGAATGATGGAGATTTCTTCGCTGTACCGGATCCGAGCACTTTTGCTATCCTTCCTTACCGAAAGAATACTGCCCGCATGCTGTGTGACTTGGTTGATATTAATGGGGAACCATGGCACGGTTGTCCAAGAGGTGCGTTGAAACGGTTATTAAATGAGGTAGAAACTCTCCTAGGCGGAAAAATGTACATGGCTTTTGAGCAGGAGGCTTACCTTTTAAAGGACCAAGATGGACAGCTTGTTCCTGCCGATAACAGCCATTGTTTCTCGTCCGAAGGCGCCGATTTGCAAGAGGATTTCATCCAAGACTTTGTTTATTCCCTTGAAGGCATGGGAGTTACAACTGAGCAAATCTCAAGTGAATATGGCCCGGGCCAGCTTGAAATCAATTTAAAATACACCAACGCTTTAAAAGCGGCAGATGACCAAGTCACTTTCATGCATCTATTCAAGCAGATTGCCCGCGATAAAGGAATGGTCGGGACCTTAATGCCTAAGCCTTTTCAACACTTAGCCGGCAGCGGACTACATGTCCATATCAGCCTTTACGATGAGGCTGGTGAAAACCTTTTTGAAGATCCGACAGACCAACGCGGACTTGATATGTCCGAAAAAGCTTATCAGTTTATCGGAGGACTTTTGAAGCATGGTTCTTCTCTGATTGCAATTGGGGCACCAAGTGTTAATTCCTATAAAAGAATGCAGCCTGGTTCCTGGGCACCTGCTCATATCTGTTACGGCTCAGGAAATCGTTCTGTATTGGTACGTATACCAGAGAAAAGAAGAGCCAGACGGTTCGAATATCGTGGTGCGGATGGAACATGCAACCCGTATCTTTTAGCGGCTTGTTTGGTAGCGGCAGGTTTAAGAGGTATTCAAAACCAGCTTGAACCAGGCGAACCAGTTGATTTCGATGTAAGTGCTGCATCCGAGTTCCAATTGAAGGAAAGAAATATTAGCTGGGTGCCAAGAAGCTTAAAGGAAGCGGTTGATTATTTGGCACAGGATTCCGTGTTGGCCCAAACCATCGGCAGATCAATTTGGGAAGAATTTATCAAGATTAAAAGAACAGAATGGGACAAATATTCCCGCTACGTAAGCGATTGGGAACGAAATCTTTTTTCTGCCAGATTTTAAGAAACCTCTTAAACAAAGCAAGGGAGAAGAAAATTGAGAATACATTATCTACAAAATGACCCATTAGCCACATTAGGTTTAATTGAAGATTGGGCTTTGGAAAGAAATTATTCTATATCATGCACGACTGTCTATGAAAATGAAGCTTTTCCCTCGATGAACGATTTTGACATGCTGGTGATTTTAGGCGGGAGAATGGGAGCATACGAGGAAGAGCTTTATCCATGGCTTGTGGACGAAAAGAATTATATTAAAGAAGCGATCGATCAGGATAAATGGGTGCTGGGGATTTGTTTAGGGGCGCAGCTTTTGGCCGATGTTTTGGGCGGTAACGTATCTCCCCATACCCATCAGGAAATCGGCTGGCATCTGATTGAGGTAACTCCTGAAGCGGGGGAAATACCCCATTTTAATGGAGTGCCTTCTACATTTCATGCGTTCCAGTACCACGGGGATACCTTTGACCTGCCAAAGGGGGTTAAGAACCTCGCACAAAGTGAAGGGTGCAAGAACCAGGCCTTTGCTTTTGGTGAAAGGGTAGTTGGGCTGCAGTTTCATCCTGAATTTTCAGAGGAGATTATTGAATTCCTTCAGGGTACCTTTGGAGACCAAATTACACCCAACCGCTATATCCAAGAGCCAGTAGCTTGGCTCAAGCAGAAGGAATCAATAGATGGCGCTAGGACTGTATTATTTACACTGCTAAATAATATGGAAGCGGGATTTTTAAAATAGTAAGACAACTGATTTTGCAAGCACTATTTATGTTAATAGCGCTTGCTTAATTTATAATAATATTATGTTAACCTTAGCCTATCTTGGGCTTGGTGTGTAATAAATTTCCCATAATGAAGCACTCTAAAAATGGAGGTGAATTTTATGGAAAAAGAAAATAACCAAATTTCCGAAAATCAAACAAAAGAAACTGATGAAGCTATAATGAATAGAGTGAATCAAACCTTCGATAAAATTTCTCAAGATGTTAAAGATATGATCAATGAAAGTAACCAGTTATCATGAAGAACGCCAGAAATGGCGTTTTTTTGTGTACTTCGTGTTATTCCATTCATTATTGAATATGATAAATTAAATTTATAAATAAATTTTCCGACCCCGTATCTTTTCGTCTCCCAATAAACGTTTAGAGTGTAGAGAGTGCAAAAGGAGTGAAAACCATGTTACACAAGCTTAACCCGAAAGTCGATGAACAAGTGGATTCATACTGGCAGGAGCAGTATCCAAAACTAAAGCAGTATTGTCACTTTCTTACTCAAAACACTTGGGATGGCGACGATATTGCACATGAAACCTATCTAAAAGCATTAAAGTATGAAAATCATCCGCAAAGGGTAACACCCGCCCTTTTAAATAAAATTGCTTATAACCACTGGGTGGACGTCATTCGAAAAAGAAAAAAGGAAAGCATTCAAGAGGATACTGAATTTACCGGTGCATGCCTCAACGTTACTCGGGATCAACTATTCAATACGGTTGAGATGCTCATCAATCATTTCACCCCAAAGCAGTCGATTATCTTTTTATTAAAAGAGGCCTTTCAATATCAAATAAAGGAAATTGCCGAAATCCTAAACACATCAGAAATGGCGGTAAAGGCCAATTTGCACCGAGCGAAAAATCGTCTTGGAAAATTAAAGGATGAAGACCAGACCCCGACTGCAGAAACATATTGGAATATCGATGAACGCGAGCAATTAGCAGAACTCTTTTATGAAGCATTAAAGAGCGAAGATCCAACGCTTCTTATTGAAAGGCTATCTTCATTTATCAGCGAAATTCCAAAAGCAAAGTTTATTCAAACCTTCTCTCCTTCAAGCACTCTCTGTATGGCTGCTTAGCCAAATAGCTTAAAAGGAGACGGTTATGATGAATACAATTCCATATGTGATTGAAAACACGAATCGCGGCGAACGATCCTATGATATATACTCGCGCTTGTTAAAGGATAGAATTATCATTATTGGCGATGAAATCAATGACCATGTGGCCAACAGCGTGGTAGCGCAGCTTTTATTTTTAGCGGCGGATAACCCCGAGAAAGAAATTTCCCTTTATATTAACTCTCCGGGAGGATCGACATCAGCTGGATTCGCCATCTTTGATACAATGCAATATATTCAGGCGGATGTCCGCACCATCTGTACCGGAATGGCGGCATCGTTTGGAGCCATGCTGCTCCTGGCTGGAACAAAAGGAAAACGGTTTGCCCTGCCAAACAGCGAAATCATGATCCACCAGCCGTTAGGAGGGGCTAGAGGGCAGGCAACGGAAATCGAAATATCTGCCAGACGTATTTTAAAACTCCGCGAGCACATTAATCAAATCATCGCTGAACGTACTGGGCAGCCGATTGATAAAGTGGCAAAAGACACTGATCGTGACTTCTTCATGAGCGCCGAAGAAGCCAAAGAATATGGGATAATAGATGAAATTTTATATCCGAAGCGTTAACAAAAACCGCCTGGACGACAAATCCAGGCGGTTTTTCATGTAAATGGCATACCATTATGGCTGCTGACTCCAGCAGACCGTTCTTTTTTGATTCCAAACCACACAAAAAAGGACCCAAAGACAACAAACAACGGCTCCAGCCAATTGGCTTCCGGCCCATTGGTAATTCGATGAAGCTGGAAAATCCAATGAAAGACAACAATATCAAAGCTCAAGAACAAACCAGCGGCGACGGTAAACCCATTAAAGAATGAACGTGAAAAGAAGCGGTAAAAGACAGCCATCAAGATCAAAAGTACAAGCAACCCTAAAAAGACGGCGCCAATCCGCTGCGCTTGCGTTTCAGCCTTCAAACCCATCGCTAAGGCATCAATTAAATGAAAGAAAAAATCTGTAACAAAGAATGCCGTAATCGCACCAAGAATCCGCAATTTATATTTCCCCTTTTAGTAAAAAATGAAACCACTTTTAAAATTATATTCTAATAGACAAGCTTCGTTAATCTTTTTTTGAAAAAGAAATACATACATGAACCTCCACATTTTGGTCATAATGATATAGGTAGTAAATCATGACCAACAAAACGGAGGAATTATCATGTATACATCAATCCAAGAATTCGTGCAGGAATGGAACCAAGAGGCGGGGTCTACACAAAAAATCATGGATGCGTTGACCGACGGTTCCCTTCAGCAAATGGTGTCAGCGGATGATCGTTCGCTCGGGAGAATTGCCTGGCATGTCGTCGCCAGTACACCGGGAATGTTAAAGGAATTCGGTATCAATGTAGCCCAGGTTGAAAACGAAGGAACAGTCCCAACTTCAGCCAAAACTATCGCTGATGCATTTCGCAAGGTAAGTGCCGACACCGTGGAAGCAGTCCAGCAGCAGTGGACCGATGACTCTTTAAAAGATATGAAAGATGTTTTTGGGATGACGATGCCAAAGGCAGTTACCCTAAATCTTCTCATCAAGCACGTCATCCATCACCGCGGCCAGATGACCGTGCTAATGCGTCAAGCCGGACTTCAGGTACCTGGTGTATATGGTCCTGCCAGAGAAGAATGGGGCCAAATGGGAATGGAAGCACCAGCCATATAATCACTTTTCGAGCACACTAAAAAATAGTGTGCTCTTTCTTATGGAAAAAGGAAGGGAAATTTGCTCGGTTGGTTGAATATAGATGTAATTAAACTATAAATAACAGAAAGGTGGTAGAAATATGGAGGTTACACCAAGACCTGCATCCACAGTCGTGTTATTGGATCATCTCGATAGAGTTTACTTGACACAAAGACCGAAAACGATGAAATTTATGGGAGGTATTTATGTATTCCCCGGGGGAGCGGTAGATGATAGCGATGCCATCCATGATGATGAGTATATAAAAAACGAAAAGCGGGATGAATCAATAAGCCAGTCTTACTATATCGCCGCGGCACGTGAATTATTTGAGGAAGCAGGCATTCTTCTTTGTCAAACAGTCGACGGTACCCCAGTTCTTTTGGAAGAAGATACCGCCCTGGAATACCGCCGTCTGTTAATTAAAGGAGAAATTTCCTTTTTACACATGTTAAAAAAGGAAGCGCTTTATCTGAATCTAGAATACTTAACTTATTTTGGCCGAATTGTCACACCTAGTCAAAGCAAAATTCGCTTTGATACAAAATTCTTCCTAGCCAGGCTGCCCGAGGGTCAAACGCCAATACCAGATGAAAATGAAATTGATGATTCTTTATGGATTCATCCCCAAGAAGCTCTAACTCGATATGAAGAGGAAACAATTCCATTAGCACCGCCAACGATTCATACATTGAAAACGATTGTTCATTATGTAAAAAGCGGTCAACTTTCGATGCCGGAGTTTAATCGATCAGACTACAAGATTGTTTTTTAACATATAGGCTTCTTCATGCTGTGTGACGGATTCCTCGTTTATCAATTTGATTAAATGTGCCTCAGTTGTTCTTTTTGCCACTTCAAACACACTAGGATGAATGGAATCTTGATAAATCAAATTCGTTAAATCGACAGAAGTTAAACACTGATGTTCTTTCAGCAAGTCCTTAATTTGGTTTTCACGATACAATCTTCGGTTCAACACAAACTCAATGTGCTCATACGGCGTTGTAACCCATTCCCCATGGCCAGGACCGATTTTACTGATCTTTAACTGTTGCAGGCGATGGAGGGTTTTAAAATAATCACCCATGTCACCATCCGGAGGGCCAATCCAGGATGTTCCTTCCGCGACGATATTATCCCCTGCGAGGAGAATTTGCTTAGAAGGAATATACAGGTTCAACTGGCCAGCCGTATGGCCAGGGGCATGAAGTATATGTACTTCCTCACCCGCAACACGGAGAACGTCCAAATCATTTAAAAAAGAAATATTGCTCCAAGGTGAAATGGCTGATTGAGTTTCCTCTTTTTCAAGGTGATGACAGTACACAACCGGATTCCAGTCGATAAGCTGACAAACACCAGGAGCATGGTCAGGATGGGAGTGTGTAAGAATAATCGTTTTTGGGACAGCGATTTCATTTTCAACAAGGGCATTTTCTATTACACTTCGCGTTTCCGGCTGGTCATATCCGGCGTCAACCAAGATACTTTCCTCCCCATTCCCAATCAAATAGCAGTTGGTTGTCATATGGGGAAGTAAAGTAGGGGTCGGAACGGGCACACGTATTATCTTAAGATCATTTACTTTTTTCATAAAAATACATCCTTTCATCCTTTTTCGGCAGATTTCTATTTATTTACTAATTTATTCATCGTGCTAATGAAAAAATCCTGCTGAAAAATAGAGAAAAGGATGCACAGTCATTTTACTTCGGCCATTTTTGAGTTAAGGAATGAATAAACGTCTTCACATTTCGCTTTTCTTCCATGATAGGCGAATATATATATGAAAGAGTTCGATTAAAAGTTTGATTTTTTACATGAATAATAGATAGCAGTCCTTGCTTGACCTCCCTGTCAATAATACTGCCGGACAGAAGTGACAGCCCCATTCCGTTAATGAGCGTTTCTTTTATTCCTTGGCTGCTGCTGATGGTTAAAAAGGATTTGACCTTCAAACCATTGGAACGAATAACATGATTTAAATACTCACGGGTTCCCGAACCATTTTCCCGTGTTACCCATGTTTGATTCTGAAGGTCAGCCATGGTAACTCCTTTTTTTCGAGCGAGTTCATGATTGTTCGATGAAACCACGAATAACTCGTCTTCCATAAAAGGGTGGACCGATAGTTCCTTTTCATTTGTGTGACCCTCAATTAATCCAATATCCACTTTATACAATTTTACTGATTGTGCAATTTCCTCTGTGTTGCCGATCACTACATGAAGATCCAATTCCGGATAATCTTTCTGCAGATCAATCAGTAAAGCCGGGAGGATGTATTCCCCAATCGTAAAACTGGCCCCGATGATTAATTCACCTTTTATTGAATCTTGGTGTTCAAGAATGTCCTGGCGAGTTTGTTCATAAATGGTAATCATTTGTTTGGCTCGTTCGTAAAGTATCTCACCCGTCGGAGTGATTTGCAGGAATTTTGGAGAGCGCAGAAATAATTTTGTTTGAAATTCTTTCTCAAGATTTTTGATATGTAAACTCACACTGGGCTGTGACATTAGCAGCAGCTCTGCCGTTTTTGTGAAATTTTTCACCTCTGCAAGGGTGACGAACGTTTTTAATTCTTCGTAATGCATAGGAATCCCGCCTTATTATTAAAAAAACTAATAGTTTCGATAATTAATATTTATTTTACTAATGTTTAGATATTCGGTAAAGTGAAAATGACATATTCGCAAGCATACTTTTTCTATAATTCCTACTTGACTTATAGGAATAGTAAAACTATTATAATAGTAATCAATTTTTCAATGAAAATGATGTCTTAAAGCAATTTCAAAATGGCTTATTTTCCTTAGGGGAGTGATATTTTTTGCAACTTCAGGTATTGAACAGTCCATTTACTGAGGAGCAGGCAGAGCTCCTAAATCGTCTTCTGCCAAGCTTAACGGAATCGCAAAAGGTCTGGTTAAGCGGGTACTTTGCTGCCTCTGCGAATTCAATTGCATTGGGAGCACCGGCAGGTCAGCCTGCACAATCCCAAAGCGTATCCAAAGAGGTGACGATTCTTTATGGATCGCAAACTGGAAATTCCAAGGGTCTGGCGAAAAAAGCAAGTCAGGCACTTGAGGGGATTGGATTTAAAGCAACCGTTTCGGCGATGAGTGATTTTAAACTGAACAATTTAAAAAAGGTTCAAAACCTGCTCATTATTGCTAGTACACATGGTGAGGGTGAGCCGCCTGATAACGCAAAATCCTTCCATGAGTTCTTGTTTGGAAAACGGGCGCCAAAGCTTGACGGTCTGCAATTTTCCGTTTTGGCACTTGGAGACAGCTCATACGAGTTTTTCTGTCAAACCGGAAAAGATTTTGACAAACGTTTGGAAGAGCTTGGCGGCACTAGACTTTATCCACGCTTTGACTGTGATGTAGATTTTGACGAGCCGGCTGGTGAATGGCTGCAAGGTGTTCTTGGCAGCTTGAATGAAGTACAAGGGGGAAGTGAAGCATCAGCCCCTGTTCCTGTAGGAACAACTCAAACTGCTGAGTCTATGTACTCAAGAACAAATCCATTCCGTGCGGAGGTCCTTGAAAATATTAATTTAAATGGCCGCGGTTCGAATAAAGAAACTCGTCACCTTGAATTATCGCTTGAAGGATCTGGTCTAAGTTTTGAGCCGGGTGACAGCCTGGGGATTTATCCAGAGAACGATCCTACGCTAGTTGAACTGTTACTTCAGGAATTAACATGGAGTCCGGATGAAGTTGTTACCGTAAAACAAGGGGATGCCCGTCCACTTAAAGATGTGCTTACTTCTTATTATGAAATTACCGTATTGACAAAACCACTGCTTGAAAAAATCGCTCAGGTGTCAACAAATGTTGAGCTTAAGGAACTTGTTGCAGCAGGCAATGAGGATAAATTAAAGGCTTATATTGAGTCCAGAGATTTACTAGATTTGATCCATGATTTTGGTGCTTGGGGAGAATCGGCACAAGAGTTTGTATCCGTATTACGTAAAATTCCAGCACGACTTTATTCCATTGCTAGCAGTTTGTCTGCTAATCCGGATGAAGTTCATTTGACTATTGGCGCCGTCCGCTATGAGGCACATGGCCGCGAACGGAAGGGTGTCTGCTCAATTTTAACAGCGGAGCGTCTGGAAGCAGGAGATACCTTGCCTATATTCATCCAGCATAATGAAAACTTTAAACTGCCTGTTAACCAGGATGCGCCGATTATTATGGTTGGGCCGGGAACAGGGGCTGCGCCATTCCGTTCATTCATGCAGGAGCGTGAAGAAAACGGTGCGGAAGGTAAAGCTTGGATGTTCTTTGGCGATCAGCATTTTGTGACGGACTTCCTCTATCAGCTTGAATGGCAAAAATGGCTAAAGGACGGCGTACTTACAAAGATGGATGTAGCGTTTTCTCGCGACCAGGCTGAAAAGGTATATGTGCAGCAGCGCATGTTAGAGCAAAGCAAGGAATTGTTCCAGTGGCTTGAGGAAGGTGCTTACTTCTATATTTGCGGTGATGAAAAGCACATGGCACATGATGTCCATAACACTTTAATTGAAATTATTGAAAAAGAAGGCAATATGAGCCGTGAGAAAGCGGAAGAGTATGTAGCCGAAATGCAGCAGCAAAAACGCTATCAGCGTGACGTATATTGATTTGGTTTTGAAAGGAGTCTTTTCAACATGGTGAACTCAATTTTAAAAGCACCGGATGGTAAGCCAAGTGATGTCGAGCGTATAAAAATAGAAAGCGACTATTTACGCGGCACGCTGACGGAAGTAATGCAGGACCGGTTAAGCGCAGGTATTCCTGATGATGACAACCGTCTGATGAAGCATCATGGCAGTTATTTACAGGATGACCGCGATCTTCGTAATGAACGACAAAAACAGAAATTAGAACCAGCATATCAATTTATGCTCCGTGTCCGTGCACCAGGCGGTGTTGTAACACCGGAACAATGGCTGGTATTGGATGGGCTTGCCGATAAGAACGCCAACGGCACCATCAAACTGACTACTCGTCAATCATTCCAATTTCATGGCATTTTAAAATGGAATATGAAAAATACAATTCAGGAAATCCACAACACATTGTTAACGACTCTTGCTGCCTGCGGAGACGTGAACAGAAACGTGATGTGTAACACAAATCCATATCAATCCGAGATACATGCGGAAGTGTATGAATGGGCGAGCTATTTAAGTGAATATCTATTACCTCGTTCTAGAGCTTATCATGAAATCTGGCTCGATGAGGAAAAGATTGCTGGCACACCAGAAGTAGAAGAAGTGGAGCCATTATATGGACCAACCTATTTACCACGTAAATTCAAGATTGGTATTGCTGTTCCGCCATCAAATGATATTGATGTGTTTTCTCAGGACCTAGGTTTGATTGCAATTGTAGAAGACGGTAAGCTTGCTGGTTTCAACGTAGCAATTGGTGGCGGCATGGGTAGCACACATGGCGACAAAGCAACCTATCCACAGGTTGCGAAAGTCATCGGATTCGTTACTCCTGACAAAATAGTCGAACTGGCTGAAAAGACCATTTCGATTCAGCGGGATTACGGAAACCGCTCTGTTCGCAAGAATGCCCGTTTCAAATATACTATTGACCGCCTTGGATTGGAGACGGTTAAGGCAGAATTAGAAAACCGCCTTGGCTGGAGCTTGGATGAGGCAAAGCCGTACCACTTTGACCATAATGGTGACCGATACGGCTGGGTGAAAGGCGTTGGGGGCAAGTGGCATTTTACCTTCTTTGTTGAAAATGGACGTGTGAAAGATTTTGAAGATTACAAGCTGAAAACAGGCTTAAGGGAACTAGCCAAAATCCATACTGGTGATTTCCGTTTAACACCTAATCAGAATCTTGTGATTGCCAATGTTTCAAGTCAGAAAAAGAAAAAAATTTCCGAATTAATGGAGCAATATGGCTTAACTGATGGTAAGCACCATTCGGCTCTACGCCGTAATTCAATGGCGTGTGTTGCGCTCCCAACATGCGGATTGGCATTTGCTGAAAGTGAACGCTACCTGCCACAGCTAATTGAAAAGATTGAAGAGATTGTAGATGAGAACGGACTGCGTGATGAGGAAATTACAATCCGCATGACTGGCTGTCCGAATGGTTGTGCCCGCCCGGCGCTATCAGAAATCGCGCTGATCGGGAAAGCGGTCGGAAAGTACAATTTGTATCTTGGGGGCGCTTTTGACGGCAGCCGTATGAACAAAATGTACCGTGAAAACATTGGTGAAGCAGAAATTCTAAATGAATTGAGCGTCCTTCTTGGCCGTTATGCGAAGGAACGAAATGAAGGAGAGCACTTCGGAGACTACGTTATCCGTGCTGAAATCATTAAAGCTGTTACAGACGGAACTAATTTCCACGACTAATAAATAAGAAGGGGCATGAAGCCGCTGTGCATTAGGCAGTGCGGGTCATGCCCCTTTTCTTACTTTTATTTGGAGTTTGATAGGTTGCTAGAACAGCACCTATAATGGTTATGATGCCTCCTAGCAGGGTTGCCAACGACACGCTCTCTCCTAATAACAAAACACCAAATACAACGGTCCAAATGGGCAGCAAATTGATAAATGGCGCAGCTAGTGCCGGTCCAACCATTTCTACTCCTGCGCTCCAGGAGAAGAAGGCAACAACAGAAGCCAACGTGCTAACGTAGACGACTGCAAGCCAGGCAGAACCTGTCATATGGATCATTCCCGTATCGACGGTGCCTATGCAGCTTAACGCGCTCCATAGGGTACCATAAAAGGATGCGCCGGCCGTCATGGTTAACGGATCCATACTTTTCCCGTAGCGTTTCAAAAGAACGGTATACATTCCCCATGCCAAGCAGGATAACAGAATCTCAATTTCTCCGATTAGGGAGCTGTGGGATGCCCCGCTTTGTTTTCCCTGAATTAAAATCATCACACCAATCACTGAAATGACAGCACCAATCCACGATTTAGCATGAATCTTATCCTTTAAAACAAACGGTGTAAACAGCAAGATGGCAATCGGAATCCCTGCAGATATCATTCCAGCTTGAGAAGCACTTAAGGATCTTAATCCTAAGTAATTTAAGGTTGAAAAAGCAAACACCCCAAAAAACCCAAGAATCAAAAATTCCTTCCATTTTTTTCGGATAGGGAAATCCTTTTTATTAAAGGCAAGTATTCCCCAAAGAAGGATCGTTGATATGCCCCACCGAATCGTGTTTAGCAGCGTTGCCGGCAGAGCAGGTGCCAGAAAACGACCGCATATGTAATTACCGCCCCAAAGAATGGTGGCTAAGATTAATAGTGCAACACCTTTTTTCATGTAAATTACCCTTTCTAGTTAGTCTGAAACATTCAGTTTATACTATTAAATTATGATACTACTTTAAAATTATTTAGGAAAGCGAATGGTTTCAATTTTTCAAAACATTTAGAAATAAATTCTTGCATATAAGGATTTTATATTATACTATTTAAAATAATATCAATTTTCAATTATATGCTTTAGTAAAATAGCATTAAATTGAACTATTTATTTTTCAAAAAAGGAAGCGACTAACATTGAATTATCCATTTGCATCTCGTACTCAAAGCTTTGAATCATCTGCTGTCAGGGACATCCTAAAAGTGACGCAACAGGCTCATGTCATTTCATTTGCCGGAGGACTGCCAGCTGAGGACATTTTCCCAGTGGAAGCGGTAAGAACTGCCTATGATAAGGTTTTTTCCTCAGGAAACAACGCCTTACAATACGGTTTAACTGAAGGCTTTATCCCGCTTCGTGAAATGATTCAAACTAAAATGGAGCGAAAGGGAATTACATCTTCCCCTGAAAATATATTGGTTACAACAGGATCCCAGCAGGTCATTGATTTGTTCTCAAGAATCATGCTAAGCGAAGGGGATGTCGTTCTAACCGAGGACCCTACATATTTATCTGCCTTGCAGGTGTTCCACTCATACGGGGCGGAGGTAATTGCTGTCCATAGTGATCAGGAGGGAATGGACCCTGAGGATTTAAAGGTTAAACTGGAACAATACCAGCCTAAATTTGTTTATGTCATTCCAACTTTCTCCAATCCTGACGGCAAGGTTTGGAGCGCGGAAAGACGCCAGCATTTACTAGATCTTTGCTATCAATATAATATTCTGATATTAGAAGACGATCCATATGGGGATATTCAATTCCATGACGACGAGTATTACCAGCCGCTGGCATCACTTGATGAGAAACGTACCCATGTCGTTTATACGAGTACCTTCTCGAAATCTGTTGTTCCTGCACTGCGCACAGGCTGGGTAACCGGTCCGATCGAAATCATTCAAATGATGGCGAAAGCCAAGCAAATGAACGATTTGCATTCGAGCAGCCTAGACCAGCAGGCACTATATTATCTGCTGCGCGATTTCGACTTGGATTCCCATATCCAAACAATCCGCCGCGAGTATTATCTTCGAATGACGATTATGCGGGATTACCTTGCAAAGCTCGGCACTGACTTGTTCAAATGTGCTGAACCGAAAGGCGGCATGTTTATGTGGGTGGAAGCCAATGAAGAGATTAATACCACCGCATTGCTGCATCAGGCAGTTGAAAAGGGTGTAGCCTTCGTTCCAGGAGCTCCATTCTATGTAGGTCAGCCAAAGTATAACACCTTCCGCCTAAACTTCAGCCATTCTTCACCTGAACGGATTCAGGAGGGAATGGATCGGTTGGTAAGTGTCCTGCTGAAGCCGGCACATTCTAAATAAATTTAAATTGAAAAAAGTGTTAAGGATTAATTTCCTTAACACTTTTTTTGATGAGTCAATGCTTACTCATTGGTAAATTTCGACAACATTTTTAACCTATATTTGTTATGATTTCAGTCGTAAACGGAAAATGTCCAACCTATACCTTTACGGAAAAGGGGTAAATAAATGAACCGCAGCCAATTGCGTATTATTGATTTAAGTGTTCCATTGGATATTCGAGCGAAGGAGCCTTTCCCACCTGAAATCCTCTATGAATCGCACGAACAGGGGGCCGAGCAGGCCGCCAAAATCCTAGGATTAAAGGGCAGTGATTTTCCAGACAGCGCTGCCTGGGCGGTAGAAACGGTCACGCTGACAACACATACCGGAACACATGTTGACGCGCCGTGGCATTATGCGGCCAAAACAGCAGGAGAACCATCAAGAACAATCGACGAACTGCCTCTCGAATGGTTCTATGGCAACGGTGTTCTCTTTGACTTTAGCGAAAAACAGCCGGGCTATGAAATCCAAATAGAAGATTTAGAAAAACAATTGCAAGAAATGAACTATCAGCTGAAACCTTATGACATTGTCTTAATAAGAACTGATGCCGATAAAAAATATTTCGAAGAGAACTATGCTGCTGTCCACGCTGGCGTATCGGCGGATGCAACACGCTGGCTCATTCAAAAAGGAATAAAAGTCATGGGAACAGACGGCTGGGGCTGGGACATTCCGCTTTATCATCAGGCTGCCGATTATAAGCAAAATCCGCGTGATGGCGTCCTGTGGGCGGCCCATTATGTTGGAAAGGAAGCAGAATATTGCCAAATTGAAAAACTGGCAAACTTGGATTTACTGCCAAAACGATTCGGCTTCAAAGTAGCGGTTTTTCCAGTCAAAATAACAGGTGCCAGCGCAGGCTGGGCGAGACCAGTTGCCATTTTTGAATAAAGGAGACAATAGGAATGAAATTTATAACATTTATTGATGCAAACGGCCGCCAAAAAGCCGGCTGGATTAAGGATGAGAACGTTTATGATATAAATCTTGTTAGCAACGGTGAGCTGCCTGATAATCTATTAGAGTTAATTAAGAACTATTCCGGATATTTGCCAGTTTTGAAGAGTTTGGAGGGCATTGCGGAGCCATCTGCTCAGTTAAACGAAGTTACACTAACAGCTCCACTGCCAAATCCGCCAAGTGTAAGGGATTTTATGGCTTTTGAATTGCATGTGTTGAATGCCAGGAAACTAACAGGCCGCAAGGTACCCGAAGAATGGTATGAAATACCTGCCTTTTATTTTACCAACCATTTAGTTTTGTCGGGCCACAATGAAAAAATAGAACGTCCTCCCGGCTGTTTCGCGTTGGATTATGAATTGGAGCTGGGCTGCATCATTGGCAAGGAAGGGAAGAACATCAATGCAGAGGAAGCTGAAGACTATATTTTCGGCTACACCATATTTAACGATTGGTCGGCCCGTGATCTGCAGCAGAAAGAGATGAAAATCGGGCTAGGGCCGGCGAAGGGTAAGGACTTTGCGACCACCATCGGACCTGTCATCGTCACGAAGGATGAGCTTGAAAAATATCGATCCGGCCGCGGCTTTGATTTAACGATGACAGCCAAAGTAAATGGGGAACTGCTATCAAAAGGAAATGCTAAAGATCTCTATTACTCATTTGGGCAAATGATCGAAAGGGCATCGGCTGGAGTAACGCTCTACCCTGGAGATATCCTTGGATCTGGAACTGTCGGAACGGGCTGCCTCCTCGAGCTTGGACAAGAGGTTCACCGATGGTTAGAGCCCGGCGATTCCGTAGAGCTAGAAATCACCGGCATCGGTAAATTGAAGAACCAGATTATTTAATGCATGCTGAAGCCGCCGATATGTGAGGGCGGCTTTATTTGGCTAATAAGAAAGTATAAACTTTCTGTCGAAAGCTTTATACTTTCTTTACGCATAAGTGCAACCACGCCTCTGTCTTCGCCCTTAGGGGCTTGCCAATCGGCGAGTTTTCTTTATACCACTGATAGCAAAAAATAACAACAAGGATAAGTTCAATAACGTCACCGCCATAGTACATAAGCAAACTGCCAGACTCAGCCTGACTAGCTGGAACCCCTGCAGGTGGATGGGCATAAATGTACTTGGAAAGGATTCCGTGCCCGGCTAACGCCGCTACCATCACAATTCCACGGTATATAAAGCTCCTTCGATGCGATATTGGATCAATATACACAAGCGCGGAGGTAAATACATATCCTCCAAGAAAGACATGTAAATGGACTGCCACGTAAACAAGGGTGTGTTTATGCATAGCCATATAAAGGTCACTTGTATAAAGAACCCAAAGTCCTCCGACGTTTATCAGGGATGCAACAACCGGATCACTAAGAAAAAGAAAATATCTCTTTTTTAAAAAGGTAACAAGTCTCCGAGCAGCATTCACGTTTAATGTTCTTAAAATTATTGTCATCGGAGCCGCTAATACCATTAATAAGGGAGCCAGCATGCCCAAAAGCAGGTGGCTGAGCATATGTGCTGTAAAATCCTGATGGGCCCGCATAGCTAAGGGTCCGCTAACCGCGGCAACAGCACAAAATATAGCTAAAACAAAGAAAAATGTCCGGTTCAACGGCCATGTTTTTTTTCGAAATTTTAATAGGGAAACTGCTAACAGATACAAAAACAATACCAACATGAGCGGCAATAAAAGGACAACCTGTAAAAATGTATCGTCCAAAAAATGAGTAACATGATTATTGGAGTGCATTTTCTGTCATTTCTCCTGAAGGCAAAGATTTTCTCCGTGCTCGGTGCAGAAGAATGAAGCCTGCGATTATAATCATTATTGCCAGAATGTTCCATACGATGTCATAGGGCAATATTTCAACGTTATAGCGAATCTGGTGAAGCTTCATCAGTTTGTGCTGTATGATGCCATCATACAGATTAAATAAACCTGCACCGAGGCACATACCAGCTAACCACCTTGTTGTCTCCCATGCGTTCCGGCGGCGCAGATCTGCCACCATAAACAAAGCCCCTACAGTCGCAATCCAACTAAACGCATGGAAAAGTCCATCAGAAACCAGACCAATACCTGTAGTGGATTTGTCATAGAAGTGATGCCAGTGGAGAAGCTGGTGAAAAAAAGTCTCATCTATAAATGCCACCAATCCAATACCAAACAGGAACCCCGACCAGACATTTCGAGTAGAATAAACTTCGTGCTTATTTTTTTGTTTTATCGTTCGAGCCATATTACCAACCTCGTTTAATTGGCTGTTATTTATAACAGTCCATTTTTTTCTATTATTACTTTATCCGAAATAGAATAGCCATAATCAAGAATTAGGACTAAAGAACTAATTTAACCAGAAATGACAAGTTTCCTCCTTCTACTTAATAAAGATAGTTACGACAGACAGAAAATTTTTAAAGGGGGATCTACAATTGAAAAAGAAAAAGTTTCTTCTCTCTATGATTTTTGTTGTGGTCATGTCTATGATTCTGGCAGCATGCGGTTCTAGCACGAAGGAGGAAGAGACCACAACCGGTACAAGCGGCGGTGAAAAAGCAGAAGAAAAGCCAAAATTCATCAGTATTTTGACCGGTGGAACAGGCGGGACCTATTATCCACTGGGCGGTTCTTTTGCCAAGATTATTAAGGATGCCACAGGAATAGAAGCAAACGCTGAGACTTCAGGAGCTTCCGCAGAAAATATGAACACCTTAAAAAATGGTGACGGAGAAATTGCTTTCACCCAGACCGATATTGCGGCTTATGCTGTTGAAGGTAAGCTGATGTTCAAGGAAAAGGTCGGAAATATTAAGGCTATTGCCACCCTCTATCCGGAAACCATTCAAATTGTCACGACTAAGAAATCAGGTATCAAATCCATAGCAGATTTGAAGGGGAAAAAAGTTTCTGTGGGAGCACCAGGTTCCGGAACAGCAGCAAATGCAGAGCAAATTCTCGAAGTACATGGCCTTAGCTTCAATGATATTCAAAAGCAGGACCTTTCCTTTGATGAATCTACCCAAGGAATTCAGGACGGGACAATTGATGCAGCATTCGTAACGGCAGGTACGCCAACCGGAGCTGTAGAGAGCCTATCCGCGACAGAAAACGTGGTGATTGTCCCGATTGCCCAGGATAAAATCGACGCGCTGATTAAAAAGTATCCATACTATATCAAGGATGAAATCCCATCCGGAACTTATGGGCTCAGTTCTGTGGTTTCTACTGTAGCTGTCCAGGCCATGCTTGTAGCAAGAAGTGATCTGTCAGAGCAAGTCGTATACGATATCACGAAAGCCATTTTTGAAAATCTCGATAAAGTGACCCATGCCAAAGGGAAGCTCATTAAAGTGGAGAATGCCCTAAATGGGGTAGGGATTGATGTCCATCCCGGAGCAAAAAAATACTTTGATGAGAAAGGCGTCAAGGCCCAATAAAACTATCTTGTTCACAATTATTGACCGGCTCTGGCATACGCTAGCCGGTCTCGTTTTCTTCATTATTTAAGGAGGAAAAATGAAAATTAAAAAAATAGCACAAATATTCATTGTGCTAGCTATTTGCTTATCTATCGCTATGCTTGTAATAGCACTCATTCCACTCCGGCAGGCGCTTGTGTTCACACCGGTTCATTCAAGTGCCAAAGCCGCTTTTATTCTAGTAAACAATGAATCCACCTTTCAAATTAAGTACACCCATTCAATCCACCTGTCTGACGTAGTGGAAAGCTACAAAATCACCGCTGATCAGCAAATTCAGCAATATGAATTAGAGTATGAGGATACATCAATTGGAATGCCGGCAAATGCCGATAAGGGTGAACGTTTTGAACAGCTCAACGGAAAGTATTACATCAAGAACATGAAACGAATTTTCCCATCCTTTTATTTGCGAATCGGACAGGTCCGGGCCAATCACCGCGTCATTTTTAATCATAAGGAATATCCTTTAGCGCATACCATTAAACCGGGAACAGTCGTTAATGTAGAAATACGGAAACTGAATATATTTCAAATTTGGAAAGGAGTGAACATCCTTGAGTACTTATGAGGAAGCACTGTCTGAAGAACAACAGCAGGAGCTTTTAGAAAAATACGACCCGGAAGCAGGTGCAAGAAGGCTGAAGGGCAGGATTGGCTGGATTGTGTTTGCCATTCTGTTGGCCTTTTCTTTATTTCATCTCTATACGGGAATTTTCGGAGTATTAACTGCCCAACTGCAAAGGTCCATTCATTTAGGTTTTGCATTAGCGCTTATATTTTTACTTTTTCCGGCCAGCAAGAAAAAACGTGGGAAAGAGCATAAGGTTGCTTGGTACGATTATATTTTAGCCGCAATTTCAGTGGTTGTTGGCGCCTATTGGCCGGTCATGATCGATGACTTGGTATTACGGGCTGGCATGCTTACCGATCTTGACTTTTATGTTGGTTTGGCAGCGATTGTATTGGTGTTGGAAGCGACCCGCAGAGCGGTTGGTTTGCCCATCACGATTATTGCCATCGTTTTTATGGTGTACGCTCTATTCGGTCCATATATGCCCAGCTTTTTAGCGCACCGCGGCTTGGACCTGGACCGACTCGTGCAAACGATGTTTTTTACGACGGAAGGCATATTGGGAACACCGATTGCGGTGTCTGCTACCTACATCTTTTTGTTCTTATTATTTGGTTCTTTTTTAATTAAAACAGGAGTGGGCGAATACTTTAACGATTTGTCGATTGCGATTGCGGGCCGAAGTGTCGGCGGGCCGGCCAAGGTGGCGGTTTTCTCAAGTGCCTTGCAAGGAACAATCAGCGGTAGTTCTGTCGCCAATGTAGTAACGTCTGGGGCCTTTACAATCCCGATGATGAAAAATCTTGGTTATAAAAAGGAATTTGCCGGGGCAGTTGAGGCAGCCTCATCAACCGGGGGACAGTTGATGCCTCCTGTAATGGGGGCAGCGGCCTTCCTCATGGTCGAGTTTATCGGAAACGGGATTTCTTACTGGGATATCGCTAAAGCTGCGGCGATCCCAGCTGTCCTGTATTTTACCGGAATTTGGATTATGACTCATTTCGAAGCTAAGAAAATCGGCCTTCGCGGGTTGACAAAGGAAGAGATGCCAAACCGGAAAGAAGTATTCAGCAAGCTTTATTTATTGCTTCCGATTGTTGCCATCGTTCTGTTGTTGATGTCCGGGATGAGTGTAATACGCGCGGCTCTTTGGTCAATCGTCATCACCGTGGTGGTAAGTGCATTAAAAAAAGAAACCAGAATCGGCTTTAAAGGAATCATCGACGCATTGGCAGATGGTGCGAGGTCGGCCCTCGGAGTGGCCGCCGCTACAGCAGCCGCCGGCATCATTGTTGGGGTGGTGACGAAGACGGGGCTGGGCCTGAAAATGGCGAATGGCTTGCTCGATTTATCCGGTGGATATTTGTTGCCGACTTTATTTTTGACAATGATCGCTTCTCTGATATTGGGCATGGGTTCTCCGACGACAGCCAACTATGTCATCACCTCCACGATAGCCGCACCAGCCATCATTTTATTAGGGGTTCCAGATTTATCAGCCCATTTATTCGTGTTTTATTTCGGGATTGTCGCCGATATTACACCGCCAGTGGCCTTAGCTGCGATGTCTGCAGCGGCTATATCGGGAGGTGAACCATTCCGGACAGGGGTGGAGTCAACGAAACTGGCGATCAGTGCATTTATCATCCCGTATATGTTTGTGCTTTCACCGGAATTGCTAATGATTAATACAACCTGGACGTATGTTATTTGGGTGGTCTTTACGGCGTTTATCGGGATGATTGCCATCAGTGCAGGTGTAATTGGTTTTTGGATGAGAAAAATGCACTGGTTAGAACGGATTGTCGCCTTGATTGCCGGTTTATGCTTAATTTATCCGGAAAAAATAAGCGACATTGTCGGGCTGGTGGTATTCGCGCTTTTATTCGGCCTACAGGTAATGCATAAACGAGGAAATGCTGCGAAAACTAGTCCCTAAACAAAAAGCGGTTCCACCATAAAGTTCTAAGGTGGAGCCGCCTTTTTATATCCCGTCATGGGTTACTTCAGATGGAAACATCAATCAATACGATTTCCTCTGAGGCAAGTGCCTCTTTAAAAACTTTTTCAAAATATGACAACGTTTCGATCCGGAAACCTTTAATGCCGAAGCTATCGGCCAATTGGACAAAATCAGGATTCCCGAAGGTAAGGCCGTAGTTTTCTCCAAACATTTTGTTCATCGTTTGGACTTCAAGCTTGAGCATTGAGTCGTTTAAGACAATGATGATAAAAGAAAGGCCTAAACGCTTGGCGGTTTCGATTTCGGAAATATTCATTAAAGCTCCGCCGTCTCCGGTAATGCAAATAACCTGGTCGGAAGGGCAGGCAAGCTTCGCACCAATGGATCCCGGAATGGCAATCCCCATTGAAGCCAGCCCATTTGAGATTATCGTTCTATTCGGCTTTTTAGGCTGATAGGTTCGGGCAATTGCAACTTTATGGGCCCCTACATCGGAAATCACAATTGCGTTTTCGTTGGTGCATTTTTCAACTATATGAAGAATGTTTTCGATCGTTAAATTCGAATCGGTTTGCTCTGTTTGATAAGCTGTTTTTATTTTTTCCTGAAGGCCGCCGCCAGATGGGGCCCAAGTTTTGTGCGGAAGCTTTTGCTGCACAAGCATTTCAAGTGTTTTCTTGATATTTCCGACCAATTCAGCTTGAACTGGGTAATACTCATTTACTTCTGCCGGAACTGTATCAATATGGAAAACCGGCAGTTTTTTTGGATTCCAATCCTTTGGCAACTTTTCAACAACATCAAACCCTATGACAATGAGGAGGTCTGCCTCTTCTAGTCCAACTAAAACTTCGTCCTGCTCATTAAAGCCAAAGGTAAAATATTGCTGACGGTGATCTTTTGGCAACACCCCTTTGGCCATAAAACTATGTGTGACAGGGACATCGAGGGCCTCGATAAAGGAGAGCAGTGCGTCCCCGGCATCCTGACGGATGACCCCGTTTCCGACAATGATAAATGGCTTAAGATGATTTTCAATAAGGCGGACGGCATATTTTATCGCCTCCATATCAGGAACCAAGTCTGGAATCGGCGGCACCGGCAAAGGTTTGTTTGGGATCATCTGTGCTGCCAGATTTTCCGGGAGGGTGACCACTACAGAGCCGGGTTTTTCTAATTTTGCCGTTCTGAAAGCTTTTCGGATTGTAGTTGGAAGGGATTGAGACTCCAGAATTTGCGTGCTCCATTTTGTGACAGGTTCAAACAACTTGACAATGTCGACAAATTGATGGGATTCCGGATGCTGCCTATTCAAGCCTGCCTGGCCGACAATGGCCACGACCGGTGAATGATCAAGCTGGGCACTGGCAATGCCAGTTAATAGATTGGCGGCACCGGGTCCAAGAGTGGACGTACAAACACCAGGTTTATTAGCTAGCCTCCCATAAACATCTGCCATAAAAGCGGCACCTTGTTCGTGCCGGACATTTACAAACTGGATCTGCTCCGATTTTGACATGGATTCGGCAAAATCCAGCGTTTCCTTTCCGACAATTCCAAATATATATTCCACACCTTCGTTTTCCAGGCATTGTACAAGCACATCCGTTACTTTCAAATCATTCATCTCCCCAAAATTTTTTCATACTCTAGTTTTTACCAAATAATGTCCAAAAAATCTGCCCGTTTTCATTGTTCCTGAACGGGTGTCCCTGTCCCTGATACGCTTTTTACATATAATTACAAGAAAGCATTTTTTATAAGGTGAGGTGGAACAGTGAATCAGACAGTTCTCGTGGTTGCAGCACACCCCGATGACGAAATCCTCGGAATCGGCGGAACGATAAAAAAATTAATTAATCACGGCTATAAGGTTGTAACCGTTGTTGCTGCAAAAGGGAGGAAGGAAGAGGAGAATCATATCAAGCCCTTTATGCAAAAAGCAAACGAACAACTAGGGGTGGAAGAAACCGTTTTTTTAGAAATGCCGAACCTGTTATTAGAAATGATGCCCTTGCACGAACTTAATAAGGAAGTGGAAAAACTAATCGCCCAATATGACCCATGCATGATTTTTACCCATCATTATGGCGACCTAAACCGAGATCATCAGGTTCTGTTTCAAGCGGTCCTTACGGCAGCCCGGCCGCTGCCCGGCAGGAGACCGATAGAGATTCTCTGCTTCGAAACAGTTTCCTCAAGCGAATGGAGTCAGCACACAAATGACAAGGAGTTTAAACCTAATTATTTTGTCGATATATCCGATACCATTCATGATAAAATCAGTGCCCTAAAGCATTATGATGTAGAAATGCGCCCTTATCCTCATCCACGTTCTTATGAGGGAGTCACCTATTTGGCTCGAGTCCGCGGGATGACAGTCGGTGTCGAATATGCCGAAGCATTTGAAATCATCAGGAGGGTTTGGAAGTGACTGAAGAACAAAAAAATGAACCACCCTCCACACAAATCTTATTCCCGCAGCTCATCGCCCAAATGGACAAATATTATGGATTAACAGAACAATTGGAGGATAATGGAAAAAGGTGTCAGACACCTTCTTCTATAAGTTCTCAAAAAGATAAATTGCGTATTTTAATGACAACTTTTTGGGAATATCCGTTTGTGGGGGGCTTGCAGAATTATATTGCTGCTTTGAAGAGCGGGCTTGAGGATTTGGGGCACCAGGTCGATGTTTTGAGCCCGAATCAATTTCCAAGGGATGAAGTGAAAAAGCTTCGGTCTGAGATTACCGAGAATGCAAAACAATTTTTCATTAACCGTTATGGGAGTTATAATCAAAAAATTTTAAGAAATTATTGTGATTTATCTGTTTTTGAAGCTTTGGCAAAAAGTGTGGATTTAAAAGAATACGATATTATTCATTCGCAAGACCGGTTTACTGCACTGGTGATGGCAAAATTAAATCAGAAATATAACAAACCACTATTATTCACTCCGCATGGTTTTATGACCCAGCGCCGCTTAAAGTTCAATCTAATTGAAAAAGGCTCGTTAGAGGAATTCTACTTTTCTGAAATTGATAGACAAGCCGTAATCAACGCCAGTCATATCGTCATCTTATGCGAAGTATTCAGGCCTCTTTTGCAAAGTCTAGGAGCAGAAGATGAAAAGATGACGACCGTTTATACCGGTATCCAATTTGAAAGAGTGAAAGCGGCGAAGCAGAGGGACAGCATCGTGATTACCTGCGTTTCCCGTCTTCGCCCGCGCAAGGGCCATAAATATTTATTCGAAGCACTTGCCCTTCTTAAGAAAAAACTAGGAAATGTAGAAGTCCGTATTGTTGGTGACGGGGAGATGCGGGAGGAACTCGAGAAGCAGGTTCTGGACCTTCAACTGAAGAATGTTAAATTTTTGGGAAAGAGGACCGATATTCCGGATCTTTTAAGCGAATCTGACATCTTTGTCCTACCCACGACGAGTGATACTTTGCCAATTTCAGTCATTGAAGCGATGTTTGCCAAGCAAGCCATTTTAACAACTGATTGCGGCGGCATCCCTGAGATCATCCGTGATGAATATTCCGGACTGATAGCAGAACCCGCCAATTCCAAACAGCTCGCCAAAAAGCTGCTTAGGCTCGTAAAGGAACAGACCTTAAGGAAAAAATTGGCGAGACAGGCACGGAACTATGCGAAAAAACAATTAACTGTGAATTATATGGCTCTAAAAATAGCTGGAATCTATCAATCTTTATTATGAAAGGAGGGAAACGTGTGCATCACGATATCCCTGCCGTCGTACTTGATATGAGTGCCACCGGAATCGGTATCGTCAGAAGCCTGGCACAAAAAGGAATTAAGGTTTACGCCTTTGACACTTTAGGTAAATACAAAATTGGCAAAACGCGGCATGCCATTTGCGGCGCTTGTCCGAATCCGGTAACGGAAGAAGAGGCGCTGCTCTATTTTCTCTGCCAAGTTGGACTTAACTTTTCTCAGAAAGCGGTCATGTTAGCAGGCTCAGATGATTATGTTCATTTTATTTCAAAAAATAGATACGTTTTATCGCAATACTATCGTTTTTTATTGCCAGAGCACTCTCTGATCGAAGCAGTCCTCGATAAACGACTGACCTATGAATTAGCCGTTAAATCCGGCGTTCCCTGCCCAAAAACTTTTATCGTAAACGATGAGCAGCAGCTAGTTCAAATTATTGGACAGCTAATCTTCCCCTGTATTTTAAAACCCGTCCATTCCTCTCATTTTCGCTCTAATATTGATCACAAGCTGTATAAAAAAGCCATCTTGATTGAAGATGCCGCACAACTACAAGAGGAATATCTTTTTTATCGTCAATATGGAGAGCTAATGATTCAAGAAGCCATACCGGGTGAGGAGAATGCTATTTTCTCCGTTAAAACCTTTTTTGATAAGAAGATGGATTTAAAGGGTCTGTGGATGAATCAAAAGCTCCATCAATTTCCGCCGCACTTTGGCTCTTCTGCACTAGTAGTCAGCAAAAGGGAGGAGGAAGTCATCAAGCTTGCTGTACCCTTTCTAAAGTCAATTGAAATGAAAGGATTGGCCATTGCTGAATTTAAAAAGGATCCTAGAGACGGAAAGTTTAAATTCATCGAAATTAACCCAAGAATCGGTTTGACTCAAGGCTTATCGATTGCTTGTGGCGTTGATTTAGCCTATTTATATTATTTATCACTTACCAATCAAGATCCGGAGCCAGTCGTAGTGCAGAAGGATGGTATCAAATGGGTCTACTTTGTTCGTGATTTCTTGTCCTTCCGGCAAAAGAAAAGACTCGGTGAGATGACATTTTTCGAGTGGCTGAAGGGTCTTTCCGGGAAAAAAGTCGAGGCGCTGTTCAGGTGGGACGATCCGTTACCGTTTATTCGCAGCTTTGTCTCACATCTTCGCAATTTATGGAGCAGACGGTAAAAAATTTGCACAAAAGGAGGGATTTTTCCTTTGACCAGTAAGGAAGAAATTCTCAGCCAATGGCAGCATTATGGCTGGGAAGAAAAGTTTGCGGGCGTTCTTCAAAAACCCGTCACCTTAAGCGAAATAGAATGTTTGAAAAATTCAAGGGATAAAACAAGTGTTTGGAAACTAACTTTAAATTCGGAATCAGGAACCGTTCCTGTCATCCTGAAAATTTTTCAGCAACCGTTAAAAGAAAACCACCTGGTAGAAATGAATATGTATCGTAAGGCCTATCCTGTTTTTCAGGAAATGATGCCGAAAATGATTTGGCTGGAGTCTGATGTAAAGGACGGTGAATTCTGGCTGTTTACTGAATACTTGGTGCCTGTTCGGGGTCAGATTAAGCTGAGACCTTATCACCTGGAACGAATGATTCCAACGGTGGCCAAATTTCATGCCCTTACCTTTAAAAACCGTCTTTCAGATGAGCAGGCGACGTTATTTGATTCCTGGCTTCCCCGATATGAGTCAAGGGAGTTGACTGCAGAACGAATCGAGCATATTGAAAAAACAAAGGAATACCTGGATTTAGCCATGAAAGATCCAGATTTAAGGAAAGTGATAGAACCTGCCTATGATATCCTTAAAGTCATTTTGGCAAAGGGGCCATTATTTTTCCCTGAAGTCATTAAAGCAGGGCAGTGCCTCATCCACGGTGATCTTCATATTCACAATATTTGCTGTCAAGACACGAGTGATGAACACAATTGGCCTGTTCAATTGATTGATTGGGAGTCAGCCAAATACGCACCTTGCTGGTATGATCTTGTTGTACTTGTTGAACTGCTTATTGATTTCCGTGCCGATTGGCATAAGAAGGAGGAGGACATTCGCAGCCGCTGTGTAGAGATTTACAACAAGGAAATGGCAAAGTACGGAATTGTTTTTCAAGAAGATCCTGTTAAACTTTTAAAAATGACTTATTTGCAAAGGGTTTTGGAAAAAAGATTGCTAAATCATTTACGCAGGGTGTTAAACGGAGAAAAGAGCCTCCTTTTAAAAAGATACCTTGAGAAAATCGTGGTTTGGGGTAAGGAGCTCGATTTATATTAGGTTTTTTATTGAAAGTTAGGGGGATCATTTTTTGATGAGAAAGAAACAGGGCAGTCTCGCTGAACTTGATGGCAGTGAGTATAAATGAAGGTGCTGGTAACAGGTGGAGCGGGGTTTATCGGTTCTCATGTTGTGCAAAATTTAGTAAAGTCCGGCCATGATCCGGTTGTGGCCGATAATTTATGTACAGGTAGTCTTGAGTTTGTTGAAAAGGATGTCCCCTTTTATAAGGTAGATATAACCACGCCGCAGATCGAGACTGTTTTTGCAAAGGAACGTCCGGATGCGGTTATTCACCTAGCGGCACAGGTGGATGTCGCCTATTCAATTCAAGATCCGGCGGGTGACGCCAGACAAAATATTCTCGGAACAATTCAGCTTTTGGCCAATAGCCAGCGATTTGATGTGAAGAAATTTATCTTTTCCTCTAGCTGTGCTGTCTATGGAAAACAGGATGATGTAAGTATAGAGGAGACATTTCCTATTCAGCCTTTATCCTATTATGGAATTTCCAAGTATTCCTCGGAAATGTATATCAAAGCCTTTAACAGTTTGCATCAACTTCCCTATACGATTTTGAGATATGCCAATGTGTACGGACCTCGGCAAAGCACAAAAGGGGAAGGCGGAGTCATTTCGATTTTTGCGCAAAAGGTTCTTCACGGAATTCCGCCCTTTATTTATGGCGACGGGGAGCAGACAAGAGATTTCGTCTTCGTGAGAGATGTTGCCGAGGCTAATGTACTATCGCTTAACAGTGGTACGAATGAAACCTTTAATATTGGCTGCAATATAAAAACTAGCATCAATGAACTCTATCAATCTATCTCCAAACTTACCTCTAAAAACATCCAACCAATCTTCATGCGAGCCCGCAGTGGAGATATCCTTCACAGCCGCCTTAACAACTCCAAAGCTAAGTCACTTTTGGACTGGGAGCCAAATTATGATCTTCATAGCGGTCTAACCGAAACACTAAATTATTACTTGAACACAAATGAAAAAGGTTTATTTGGTGCCTGAATATCGCCTCCTAAAATGGGGGCTTTTATTTTTTAAAAATAAGTGCAACACTATAGGCAGACAGACTTAAGCTATTTGAGGGCAGGGATGAAAATGATTTTTACAAGCATCATAATCATTATCTTATTAGTATACTTTTTAATTGTACGACCGCTAACCAGCCGTAACCGTCCACAAATCATGGAACCTCCGCACAGAAATTACTACGGACGGCAGGATTATTACCCTTCTGGGGGCGGAGGTTTTGGTCGGTTTGGAACCTTCGCAGGGGGCATGGCGGCAGGCGCTTTATTGACCTATCTTTTTGAACAAGGCAGAATTGGCTTTGATCAATTTCAAACAATGCAGCACCTGCAAGACCATGAAATCATGCAGCAGTTGATGGAGCAAAATATTATCCAAGAGGATGAAATTGAACAGCTCCGGGAAGAGCTAGGTGATGACCCAAACCAGGATTACGATTATGACAATGCAGACAACGATAATCAGCAGGATGATTATGACCAAGGAGATTATGACAGCGGTGACGATAATTGGGTATAAGCTAGATTCATTTTGAATTTTCTCAAAATAAGTTTTATTGTAAGCGTATGCTATAATATTTTTGTAAATTGAATACAACAGTAAAAGGGAGCAGTCATGATGTTAAAAGATATATTTATGAGTCTATCGCAAAATCAATTCCTTAATAGTACTGCCAAAAAGTACGGCCTGAAGATGGGAGCACAAAGTGTTGTTGCGGGAACAAATATTGAGGAAGCAATAAAGAGTATTAAGGACCTCAACGCCAACGGAATCTCATGTACTGTCGATAATTTGGGAGAGTTTGTATTCAAAGAAGAAGAGGCAGCAGCTGCTAGGGAACAGATTCTTAAAGTTATCGAAGCAATACATAGTAATAATGCCGACGCACATATCTCTTTAAAACCGACTCAACTCGGGTTAGATATTGATTATAGTCTTTGCTTAAACAATGTCAGAGAGATTGTCGACAAGGCAAATCAATATAACATGTTTGTCAATATCGACATGGAGGATTTCAAGCATCTTCAGCCAACGTTTGATCTATTAGATGATCTTTCTTTAGAGTATGATAATGTCGGTACTGTTATCCAGGCTTACTTCCATCAGGCAATGGATTATCTTGAAAAATATAAATACTATCGGATTCGCCTTGTAAAAGGAGCCTATAAAGAGCCTGCAGAGATTGCCTATCAGGATAAAAAGGATATTGATGCCAACTATATCAAGTTGATTGAATGGCACCTATTAAACGGGAAATTTACATCAATTGCCACTCATGACCATCGAATTATCAATCATGTGAAGGAATTTGTTAAACTGAACAATATTCCTAACGATAAATTTGAATTCCAAATGCTGTATGGTTTTAGAAAAGAGCTGCAGTTAAAGCTGGCAAAAGAAGGCTTTAATTTCTGTACGTATGTCCCATTTGGCAACGACTGGTACGGCTATTTCATGCGTCGGCTTGCAGAAAGACCACAGAATTTAAATCTTGTGGCGAAGCAAGTATTCAATAAGAAAACAAACACGATTCTTGGTGTTGCGGCTGGAGCCTTTATTTTAGGACGTGTAACAAGAGGCAATAACAATAAACGTAAATAATGATCTTCAGACTCCCATTCTCACGAATGGGAGTTTTTTTAGCTAATACATGTATTTACATGGTAAATATAAGTAAAATCAAAGAAATTAATCACGAAAAATGATATAGTAATCTAGTTGAATAATTCGGCTTATTTTATTAAGGAGAGAGAAGCTTTGAAAAGATTTTCACGGAACCCAAGTTGGTTAATTGTCATTTCACTCATCACTTCATTGCTGTTGGGAGCATGTTCTAACGAACCTACATCAAAGGACACGAACAATACAAAAGTAGATACAGTTGCAAAGGAAAAAACGGAAAAGAAGGCAGAATCTGAAGAACAATCATCGGTGCAAACTGCAGACGAGGAGAATAAAAACGAGCCCGTTGCTGAGCCCAAACAAAGTCAAGAAGAGCTTGCCAAAAGTCTTGGTTTGGAGTTAGTCACTGTCGGCAGGGTTGTGGACGGTGATACAATTGTCACTTCAGACGGAAGAAAAGTCCGCTTTGTTGGGGTTAACACCCCGGAATCGACGACTAGACATGAAGTTTACGGGAAAGAAGCCAGCAATTATACGAAATCAAAGCTGGAGGGAAAACAGGTTTGGCTGCAAAAGGACGTCTCCTCAACCGACCGCTATGGGCGCTATTTACGGATTATCTGGATGGGTGTACCAACAAATGATATGGATGAAGCGGAAATTCGCAGCAAAATGTTCAATGCGGATTTGGTCTTAAATGGCTATGCGGAACCATCCACATATCCGCCGGATGTTAAATACAGCGAGTTTTTTGTAAAATTTGCCCGCGAAGCACGGGAAGCGAATAAAGGTCTTTGGTCATATGGCGCAGATGGAACGACGAAGGGTGATCTGGATGGAAGTTCCACTTCAAAAAGCAGCGGTTCCTATTCAACAGGGAGCAGCACGTCTTCAGGTTCTTCTTCGAGTGGAACGGATGCAAGCACCTCAGCTGGGACTAAATCTGAGGTTTTCCAAAATTGCACTGAATTGAGGAAGGTGTATCCAAACGGTGTTCCTGCCGGCCATCCAGCTTATCAAGCGAAAATGGATCGAGATAAAGATAATTATGCGTGTGAGCAATAAGGCGGCAGGGCGGTTATTTTTCCCGGTCAGTTCTAAAAAGTCATCTTTTGATGGCTTTTTTTGTTTTTAAGTCAGATAAACAGACAAAATTCGACATTACCTTTGTTTTATAATAATAAAAGACTGGATAATAATCCCTGTTTTCTCATTACATATTTTGTCGGTTAATAAGGTCATTTGAAGCAGATTGGGAAATACCTAGTCATGTTGACATGTATTCCGGAATAGGATAGTTCAGTGGGTCTCAAATATGGCGTTGATAAGACAACTAGATAAAGGATAAGGGGAGAAGTTGCGTAATGGGAAAGTGGAAGTGGGTCGTGCCAATTTGTTTAATTGCTAGTTTACTAGGATTGGCAGGCTGTGCTGAAAAAACGGTCAAAGAGAACACTGGCCCAAAAGTGACAGAACCGGCCAAACTGCCTGTTAAAACAGGAGAAGAAAAACCTCAGAAGGAAGAACCAAAACCAATTATAGTCAATGTTATTGATCCAAATACTAAGGAAACTATTAGAACGTTTTCGCCAAAGGAAATGGGCTTTGAAACAAATAAAGAAGCCTATCAAAAAGAACTTGAAAAATGGGCGAAGGATTTGGCAAGAGGAACTGAAGCGAAACCGGGATATGATCAGAAGATGGTTCTCGATAAAATCGATGCCAATGGTCAATTAATTAAAGGAAAACCGCGGATTATCCTTGAAGAATCGGAATTGGTGGAAAAAATAATGGCGGCATCTGTTGCAGGCGGGGATGTGGATCTGCCAATTTATGTAACAGAAAGCGGCTATAAGCCTGAAGATATTGCTGGTTTGGGAGAAGTAGTATTGGCATCGTACTCGACATACTTTGACAGTAGAGTGGCGGGGCGTTCCAAGAATATCGAGCTATCAGGCGAAGCCATTGATAATGTGATTGTTGGTACTGGAGATGTTTTTTCCTTTAATACAACTGTCGGCCCAAGTGATGCTGCTCATGGATATCAGCCCGCAAAGGAAATCGTCAATAAGAAGCTGGTCGATGGGATTGGCGGAGGTATCTGCCAAACGTCTTCAACATTGTTTAATGCCATTGACAAAGTAGGTGTGCAATATATTGAATGGAATCACCATTCACTTTCGGTTGGCTATGTCCCTCCTGGCCGTGATGCCACTGTCTCCTACGGCGGCAAGGACTTTCAATTTCAAAATACCACAGGAGTGCCGTTATTAATCAAAACCATTTACGGAAAAGGAAAATTAACCATTGAAATAAGAACATCCGCAGCCTATCAAACCCTTTATGCACAGGGACATTAGGTGTTTGTGGTGTCATACATCTATATCCATATTGGATAAAGAGGTATGACACCACTTTTTTATTTGGTTAATTTTTAAATGCATATTCCTTCTATACAAAGCGAAAAATAGCTTTGGTTTGTTAGAAAAATATAGGAGGAAAAGGATGAAATGGATAAATAAAATGTTCGTTTTTGTGGTTGTTCTTTCCTTGATGAGCTGGGCGGGAAACTTGCAGGTCTCCGCTCAAGGGACGGAGGGTCACCAGCATAATGAACTAATTTCTGAAACACATAGCGTTGAAACAGCGAGACAGAATCAAGGAGGAAACGGCGACCAAGGTTTATCTGAAAAGTATCATGGACATATTTCAGACCGACCGGAAACAAAGCAGAAAAAAACGAAGCCACCTGCTCCGAGTCAGCGCTATATTCCCATTCAGCTTTTGGGAATCAATGATTTGCATGGCCAGTTAAACGTAACCCGTAAGGTAAACGGGAAACCTGTCGGACGGGCTGATTATTTAGCGGCATATTTAAAGCAGCGTGCAGCAGAAAACAAAAACACCCTGCTTGTCCAGGCAGGTGATATGGTCGGAGCAAGCCCGCCCGTTTCGGCGCTTTTGCAGGATGAACCGACAATTGAGTTTTTAAACCGTATGGGATTTGATATTGGAACGGTTGGAAACCACGAATTTGATGAAGGGGTAAATGAACTGCTTCGGCTTATCCATGGCGGCTCCCATCCGAAAACAGGCAATTTTACAGGATCCCAATTCCCTTGGGTGGCCGCCAATGTCATTAATAAAGAAACAGGCAAAACGATCTTGCCGCCTTACCAAGTCATGAAAGTAAACGGAATGCCAATCGGCTTTATCGGCGTTGTCACAACAGAAACTCCAACGATTGTGGTACCAAGCGGTGTAGCAGGTTTGCAATTTACGGATGAGGTCGAAGCCATTAATAAAAACGTTGCAGAATTGAAAAAGCAAGGTGTCAAAGCGATCGTTGTTTTAGCCCATAATCCGGGTACTTCCGGACCAAATGGGGAAAACCCAACGGGCCAGCTGGTCGATATCGCCAATCGTGTTGATGACGAAGTGGATGTGATTTTTGGCGGACATAACCATGCGTATATGAATGCCACAATTGATAATAAGTTAATAGTTCAAGCCTACTCTTATGGAACGGCTTTTTCTGATGTCGATATCGAGATTGATCCTAAGACAAAGGATATTGTCACAAAAAGAGGTGAAATTGTGACTACATTTCAGGAGGGAATTAACCCAGATCCTGAAATAAAGCAAATGATTGAAGGATATGAATCAAAAATTGAACCGATTGTAAACCGTGTTGTTGGTTCCACGTCCGAACCATTAACAGCCAAGCAAAACGAAAATGGTGAATCGGTTCTCGGCGATTTCATTGCTGATGCCCAAAGGCAGGCCCTAGGAACGCAAATGGCATTTATGAATCCAGGAGGGATTCGCGCAGATTTTGATCCGGGGGATATCACATGGGGCGAAGTGTATACGGTTCAGCCATTTAATAATGATATGGTGAAAATGGTAATGACAGGTCAGCAAATTCGCAATTTGCTTAACCAGCAGTGGACAGACTCGAAAATGACCATGCTGCAGATTTCCGGATTAACCTATACTTGGGATTCTACGAAACCTGTAGGCCAACGGGTAGGAATTATCAAGCTCGCCGATGGAACGGAACTAGATCCTAATGCTTCCTATACGGTAGCGGCCAACGTCTTCCTTTCTGGAGGGGGAGACGGTTTCACAGAATTCACTAGGGCAACCAATAAAGAGATTGGTCCGGTCGATTTAGATGTTCTGGTGAATTACATTCAGGCGCAGCCAAAACCATTCACCTACAGCAACCAAAATAGGATTCAGAAGGTTAAATAATCGAAGCTATGCAATAAAAAAGGGCGCTGATTAAGAAAATCAAAGCCCTTTTTTCTTTTGACTCTAAAAACCATTCTAAACTCCAAGAACCATTTTACTTAAATTTGATCTCATCACGTCATTATTGCCAAAATGGATCGTCAATGCACGGGCATCCCGGTAATATTGTTCGAACGGATATTCTTTGGAATAGCCATACATCCCGTGTAATTGAATAGCGCTATCAATGATTTTTAATGCCTTTTCCGTGGTATTGATTTTAGCCTGAAAGACGGTTGGAATCGGTCCTGGTTTACTTGTATCCCTGTCACGGGCAGCTTGGTATAAAAGGCTTCGGGCTGCTTGAAGCTCAATCAGCATATCAGCAAAGCGCATCTGAACTGCACCCATTTCTCCTAGTTTTTGCCCGAGGATTTGACGATCCTTGAGATAAGTCTTTGTTTCATCAACGGCAGCCTGGGCTAATCCTAAAGCGATGGCCCCCGCGCCTAAAGCAGCCAATCCGCCTGCCACACCCATTACCTGAAGACCGGATCCAATTGATCCTAGCAGGGCATCACCTGAGAGGCGGCAATTTTCAAAAATTAATTCTCCTGTTGGGAGAGCGAGCATCCCAAGTTTATCCTCCAATTTTCCGAAGGTAAATCCAGGTGTGCCTTTTTCGACTAAAAACATACTTAATCCGGGTTGGCCTGATTCGTTTACTGTTTTCGCCATCACCAAATAAACATCTGCTGAGCCTGCACCACTGATAAAGGTTTTTGTTCCATTTAAAATATAAGAATCCCCGCTTTTGACAGCAGATGTTTGAATTGTAAATGGGTTCGAACCCCCGCCTGATTCTGTTCCAGCAAGGGCGCAAATCCATTCTCCCCGTGCCAGCGGCTTTAAGTATTTTTCCTTTTGTGCGGCTGATCCAAGCGCAAGAATGGCTAATGAAGCACCCAGATGTGTGTTGAATAGGAAGGCAGTGGAAGGGCAAGCCCGGCCGATGGATTCCATTGTAATAAGGAAACTGTATGTATCTGCACCCGCTCCTTCAAAAACCGACGGAAGCATTAATCCCATCAACCCTTGTTTTGAAAGAAGAGAGAAAATTTCAGCTGGAAAAGCTCCATTTTGATAAAATTGTTTAGATAAAGGTGCTATCTTTTCAACTGCCAAATCCTTCACCATTTTTTGGAGTTGAGTTTGTTCATCAGAAAGCAATAAATTCATAGCCCTAAAACCCCTTTCGATATCCTGAATTTTCAATCTATTGACATTATAAAGAAGGCTGTGCCATTGTTCTATGAGCTGTATCACAGAGTTCAATAAAATGTTATTGTTATAGTAGTGATATTTTTGCATCCTAGGAGTGGGTAAGATGATAAATTTTATCAAGCAAACAGCGAAAACGCTTTTTCCCGGGTATTTTGCTGTGGTAATGGCTACCGGCGCATTATCGATTGCCGCCTTTTTGCTTGGAATGAAACTAATTTCGATAGCTTTGTTATATGTTAATGTGGTGGCGTATATTATTCTGTGGTTCTTAACGTTGATCCGGTTATTTAAATATTTTCCTAGTCTTAGAGCAGACATCTCCAGTCATACAAAAGGACCCGGTTTTTTTACCTTAGTCGCAGGGACCAGCGTCCTCGGAAGCCAGCTTATTATCGTTGAGAAGAATTATTCAATCGCGGTCTTTTTATGGTACCTTGCCATATTTTTATGGATTTTGGTTATGTATACATTTTTCGCCGCCGTAACCATACGAAATGATAAACCTTCTTTGGCAGATGGGATTAACGGGGGTTGGTTAATTGCGGTTGTCGGGACACAGTCTATTTCTATTCTCGGCACCTTGCTTTCCCCGCATTTAGTGGCAGGGAAGGAAATGGTTTTATTTTTCACCTTGTGTATGTACTTTTTAGGGTGCATGCTGTATATCAACATTATTACCCTTATATTTTATCGATTTACTTTTATAGAGTTAAAATTCTCTGCTATGACACCGCCTTATTGGATTAATATGGGGGCAGTTGCGATAACGACCTTAGCGGGTGCTACATTGATTCTCAATTCACAAAATTGGTCATTTCTTGTTGAAATAACGCCATTTATTAAGGGATTTACCCTATTCTTTTGGATTACCGGTACTTGGTGGATACCACTCTTATTCATTTTGATGGTATGGAAGCATTTATATCATCGTGAGCCAATAAACTATGACCCGCAATTCTGGGGAATGGCCTTTCCACTTGCCATGTACACGCTTAGCACATTTCAACTTTCGAAAGCCCTCAAGGTCCCATTTTTAACCGTTATTCCGGACATTATGGTGTATATCGCGATGGGGGCATGGGTGACAGTTTTTATTGGACTTATTCATCATTTGTATCGCCACATTAAAACCAATCATAACAATACGGGTGTTGGGCATGGTGCCTAACACCCTATTGAACTCATAACATCCGAAGGCCCGAAGGAATTAGAGCCCCGGGCGTTATGAAGAGCTCATAACAACTGAACGCACGAAGAAAACAGAACTCTGGTCGTTATGAAGTGGTTATAACTCCCGATCGACCGAAGGAATCAGAGCCCCGGGCGTTATGAAGAGCTCATAACTCCCGAACGCACGAAGGAATCAGAGCCCCGGGCGTTATGAAGAGCTCATAACTCCCGAACGCACGAAGGAATCAGAGCTCCGGGCGTTATGAAGGCCCTTATAACACCCGAACGCACGAAGGAATCAGAACTCCGGGCGTTATGAAGGGATCATAACTCCCGAACGCACGAAGGAATCAGAGCTCCGGGCGTTATGAAGAGCTCATAACACCCGATCGACCGTAATAATTAGAACTTCAGTCGTTATGAAGGGCTCCATAACACCCGAATGCCCGAAAAAATTAGAACTCCGGTCGTTTTGAAGGGATCATAACTCCCGAATGCCCGAAAAAATTTAGAACTCCGGTCGTTTTGAAGGGATCATAACTCCCGAATGCCCGAAGGAATCAGAGCTCCGGTCGTTATAAAAGGTTCATAACACCCAAACGGCTGAAGAAATGGGAGCTCCAGTGGTTATGAAATTCAATCATTTACAAAAAAAGGCAAAATGTCCGCCTCAGGTGGACATTTTGCCTTTTTGTCTTTTTGCAATGCCTGACACCCAATTCAATTATTCGTAAGACCGCTCAAGTTCCTCGATTAGTGACCCAACATAAGCGACCGCTTTCTTGATTGGTTCCGGGCTAGACATGTCGATGCCGGCATGTTTTATCAATTCTAATGGTTTCATGGTTCCGCCAGCGCGAAGGACATCGAGCCATCTGTCAACCGCAGGCTGGCCTTCTTCCTGGATAATCTGCGCCATGGCCGTGGAAACAGCCAAACCCGCGGAGTAAGTGTACGGATATAACCCCATATAATAATGCGGCTGGCGCATCCAGGTCAGGCGGGCACCTTCATCAATCACCACCGTGTCTCCCCAGAACTCGGAAAGAACAGTGCCAGTTACTTCTGTTAATGTTTTCGCAGTCAACCCCCTGCCTTCTTCGGCCAAAGCATACACTCTACGTTGATACTCAGCCTCGAGCAGGTGAGTGACAAAATTATGATAGTAGGTTCCTAATAACTGCAAAACAACCCAGCGGCGCATCTGCTTATCATCCTTGTACTTAGTAAGTAAATGCTGGCCTAGCAGCATTTCATTCATGGTTGAAGGAGCCTCGATGAAATACATCGAAGGGCGGACATTCATGATTCGTTGATTCTTATTTGCTAAATAAAAATGTCCAGCATGGCCGAACTCATGTGCAAGGGTAAAACAGCCGCGCATGTTATCCTGCCAAGTAATCAGGATATACGGATGTGCCCCGTAAGGACTTGAACAGAAGGCCCCGGTTGATTTGCCTATATTGTCCGCTCGGTCGACCCATCTTTCATTAAAACCTCTTTCAATTACTTCACAGTATTCAGGTCCCAGGACTTTCAAAGATTCCAAGATTACCTGGCTGGCTTCTTCAAAGGTGGTACTTGGATTGAAATCCGGATCGAGCGGTGCTTTCAAATCACAGAAAAGCATTTCATCAAGACCCAAGACTTTCTTCTTCAAAAGTGCAAACCTGCGCATGTGCGGAGCCAATTCTTTAAAAATGATATCAATCTGATTGTTATACATTTCAAGCGAAACCTGCTGAGGCTCCAGGAGCATGTGAGTGACAGATTCATAATTGCGTAAGCGGGCAAGTGTAACTTGCTTTTTCACCTCTGTCGAATAAGTAGCTGCCATTGTATTCGTGTACTGTTTAAGCGTCGAAACAAAAGACTTATAGGCTTTACGACGAACATCTGTATCTTCCGAAAACTCATAGCGGCTTTCAAAAAGGGCAAAGGAGACCGGCAGCTCATTTCCGTTTGAATCTTGAATTGTCGCAAAGTCCATATCTGCCAATTTTGTCATTTGATAAATTTGATAGGGGGCACCATGAACGTCCCCGAGTGCGGCAAGAGCTTCTTCTGTTTCAGGGGAAAGCCGATGTTTTTTCGTTACTAAAAGCTCATTTAAATTTTTTCGGAATGGTTCTAACCCAGCCTCTTCTTGAAAAAACTTTTCAAGGATTCCTTTTTCAAAATCAAGGATTTCCGAATTGATAAACGATAGGGCAGCAATACTCTTTGTCCGTAATAAAGCAAATTTTGCAGAATTGGCTTGGTTTACCGGATCTGACCCGTCAGCCGATTGCTTTAAGTTCACATATGTCCAAGCTTTGATAATCCGCATCGAATGCTGCTCCTGTGCCGACAGGCAATCCAGCAAGGCTTTAGAACTTGTATGTAAAGTACCCTTATACTGATCGAAGAAGGCAATCTCTTTATCTATTATGTCTAACTCTGCTTCCCATGCCTCTAAAGATGGGAATAAATCACTGAGATTCCAAGTGAAATCCTCGGGTACTTCGGACCTGCTCAGCCGTTTTTCGATTGTTCTATCCATACATGTATTCCCCCTAAAATATTTAGCTTTCCTAAATTTTATCATATGATTCACCTAAAAATTTAGTCAACTTTATTTTATAGAAAAAGTTAGGATATCTCACAAACATCAGCTCTGATTTAAATTTCAGTGTTAGATAACCTTACAACTTTGCAGAATGTTCCTTCACGATATGCCATACTTGCATTATTAAAACGATTCCTGCTCGTTAAACGATAAAAATGAGCTGACAGGAGGGTGGGAACCGATGGTTAATTATTTTGTTCAATTCATCACAATCCTTTTGATTTATCTGATTGGAAATGGATTGGTGAACTGGCTTAATCTTCCTGTTCCTGGGAGCATAGTCGGAATGGCCCTTTTATTCCTCGGTTTGACCTTAAAGGTCTGTAAACTTAAATGGGTCGAAGCTATAGCACAGCTCCATATCAAACATATTACACTCCTATTTATTCCATTTGCCGTTGGAGTTTGGCATTATACGGGAATCTTTCGAGTTGAAGGATTAAAACTGACTGCCATACTCGCAGCCAGCAGCATCGCAGTATTGCTTGTTACGGCGGGAATGGCAGAGTTTTTCGAAATAAAAACAAAGAGGGGGAGGCAAAATGGAAAAAATGATTGAAAGCATCCTTTTATGTACCGCTGTCACGGTAATCAGCTACCTAATCGGATTGAAAGTTTTTAAGAGATATCAAAAGCCGTGGTTAAACCCTTTATATACCGTTACAGTTTTCATCATTTCGATGATTTCGTTGTTCCACTTAAATATGAAGGATTATACTTCTGGTTCTGGGGTGTTCTCCCTGCTTTTGGGAACAGCCACTGTTTCATTGGCTATTCCTTTATACAAACATATCAAGCTAATAAAAAAATATTTTTTGGTCATTCTATGGTCAGTCCTGTCAGGTACAATAACGGGTGTGGCGACGGTTGTGTTTTTGACCAACTTGCTCCATGTAAATAGGGAAATAATGATTACCCTCATTCCAAAATCAGTTACTGCACCCATTGCACTTTCTATTTCACAATCGGTTGGAGCAAGCTCTTCACTAACCTTGATGTTCGTTCTGTTTTCCGGTATTTTATCCCTTACTATTGGGCCTTCTATGTTAAAGTACGCGCGTATCAAAAGTGGAATTGCCAAAGGCTTAGCATTGGGAGCTTCTGCGCAGGCAATCGGGGCCAAGAGGGCATTTGAGTGGGGAGAACTCGAAGGTGCTATGGGAAGCATTGCTATGATTACCGCTGCCATCATTATGTCTGTATTCGCCCCTTTAATCCTTTATATTTACTGAACAAGATTGACATTTTGTAATATAAAAGAAGGAAGATGCTCAACTTCCTTCTCTTTTCTATTTCCAATAAAAATAAAAAATGTTTTTATAATATTTCGTCAACTCGTTGACCAAGCTATTTTTCCAATGATATCATGACAATGTAAACGTTTTCGATAAACATTATTTTAAAAAAGCATTTAAAAAAATTCATAGGGGAGGAAGTAAAAATGAGTTTCGGTAATCACGTCCAATTCAAGGTTTATCAGCAGTACGAGAAAAATATCATTCCGGTATCCTACGAAGAACTAGAGGCAAAGGCTAAGGAAAAGCTAGAAAATAAGCCCTATTATTATGTAGCTGCTTCAGCGGGTGCCGAAATCACGGCGAAGCAAAATAACAAGGCATTTGAAAAATGGCAAATTGTCCCTAGAATGCTTTGCGATACATCTTCTAGAGATTTAAGCATCGAGTTATTCGGCAAAAAATTGGCTTACCCAGTTTTGTTGGCACCAGTTGGGGTTCAGTCTATTGTCCACCCTGAAGGTGAACTCGCAACAGCCAGGGCAGCAGCAGCCATGGATGTTCCGTTCATTGCAAGTACAGCCTCTACATACAGTTTGGAAAAAATAGCTGGTGAGATGGGACAAGCTCCCCACTGGTATCAATTATATTGGAGTAAAGATAGGGAAATTGCAGCGAGTATGGTGAAAAGGGCGGAAGCAGCTGGCTATGATGCAATCGTCATCACCTTGGACACACCGATGATGGCATGGCGCGAAAAGGATATTGAGAATGCCTATCTGCCATTCCTGGATGCTCAGGGAATCGGCAATTATTTGGAAGACCCTGTATTCTGTTCAAGACTAGACAAATCTCCACAAGAGGATTTGCAAGCGGCTATCATGCTGTGGGCGAGGGTTTTCGGCAATCCGACTTTAACATGGGAGGACCTTGAATTCATTAAAGCTCAAACCTCCTTACCAATTCTACTAAAAGGAATATTACATCCTGAAGACGCAAGGCTTGCAGTAGAACATGGTGTAGATGGAATCATCGTCAGCAATCACGGCGGCAGACAGGTCGACGGTGCCATATCTGCAATCGATGCCTTACCGGATATCGTCGACGCTGTAAACGGTGAAATTCCAGTACTAATGGACAGCGGAATTCGAAGAGGCTCTGATATTATTAAAGCACTTGCGTTAGGGGCGAAGGCAGTTTTGGTCGGACGTCCATATATGTACGGTTTGGCTCTGGCGGGTCAAGACGGGGTTAAACAAGTTTTAAGAAACCTAATCGCCGATTTTGACTTAACACTTGCTTTATCCGGTAAACGCTCTGTTACTGAATTAAATAGAGATTTGTTAAAAAGAGTTTAGGGGGCAAGTAAAATGGGGGAATTGGTGTTAAACGCGATTCAGGACGAATATCCGGATGATTTTGCCTGGTGTTATGGCTGCGGTCGCTTAAATGAAGCAGGTCATCACTTTCGAACCGGCTGGGACGGGGAAAAAACCGTTACCATCTATACCCCAAAACCTGAACATCTAGCGCTGCCGGGTTTTGTTTATGGAGGGCTTGTTGCTTCCTTAATTGATTGTCATGGTACGGGTTCAGCAGCTCTTTTCCTGCACCGGAAAAATGGCCATGAACCGGGGGAAGGGGCTGAACCGCCTCGTTTTGTCACGGCATCCTTAAATGTCAATTTTATGAAGCCAACTCCACATGGCATACCATTAAAAGCGGTGGGCATAGTGGAGGAGATTCACCCTAAGAAATTTAAGGTGACAACCGAAGTTTATGCAGATGAAACTCTCTGTGCAAAAGGTGAAGTTGTTGCAGTTGTCATGCCTAGCACATTTGTCCAAAAGGGGTGATTAATGAAAAAAGCAGTTCCTTTACCAAAACCGGGTAAAAGGACTGCTTTTTCTATTTTACTTATCAGTTTTATCAAGACCGATAAAAAAATCTTCAACTATACTTTCCAATTTCTTTAGGTCTTCCTTCAGAATGCCCCGTAGTTGTGCATTTAAAGAAAAAAGGGCGCTTTCAATTAGGAATTTACGAGGCTTTTTTGTATCGAGCAGCTCTTCTTCAATAAAATCCAAAAGGCTAATAGAGGCAGATTGCTCATTTTGGCCCAATTTGTTTTTGAGGGTAAAAATGGCATGATGAATCCTCTTTTGAAAATCATGCTGATTTTTTTTACAATCAGGGAACCAGGATTCCAAAGTCAGCGGACTAATTAATTGCTCATCCTGTACCGCCACTTCATTCACCATATTTACTAACCGGTTAACTGTATAACGTACTACATGGCTGAGATTGGCATTTGAATCATGGGTCAATAGCGAAAACTTTAAGTTCTCTCTAAGCATTCCCATAAACATAATGGCACAATCTAATAAATAGTCTTTCTTTTTTTCGCCAAAAAGATCAATTAAACGCAGGTAAACCCAATGTATGTTTTTTACTTTTCCCCGTTCAATAAATTGCTTTAGGTCGGCATCATTAGAAACCAACACCTCTTCAAAAAGGGTGATTAACTTATTTTTTCGATTCGTCTTTAATTGAAGTTCAATCTGCTTAATAAAGATTTCAATATCTGAACGATCTTGGCCAATTAATAACTCATTTCGTAATGTCGCTAATTCCGAATAAACTGATTTAAAAATAGCAATTAATAATTCATTTTTTGAGGAAAAGTAATTATAAAAGGTCCCTTTGGAAATGCCGCTGTAATCTAAAATATCCTGAATCGATGTTGACTGAAACCCTTTATCAATAAATAGCTGATGGGCCATTTTGACAACATGCTTTTTTCGTTCATTCATCATTTATCACCTTGATTTTTTTTTGTACCGAGTGTATAAATTCATAGTACCTGAATTTTCACTAGTTTACAAACCAATAAAACACGCAGATTTTTTTATTGCAAAAATTGAACAGCGCGTATATTATTATGTAAGTATGAAACAGGGGTATAAAAAAATGAACAACTAGTTTATAGGGGGAAATAGAATGGATCAAACCATAAATAAATCCGGCCAGCCGCCATATGGCATTATAGCGGTGTTAATGGTCGGTGCTTTTATAGCGTTTTTAAATAATACATTATTAAATATTGCTTTGCCTTCAATTATGAAGGACTTGGATGTGGAAGCATCAACTGTGCAGTGGCTGACCACTGGCTTTATGCTCGTAAACGGAATTTTAATTCCATCCACTGCTTATTTAATTCAAAAATATTCAGTTCGACGATTGTTCTTATCGGCAATGCTATTATTTTTAGCTGGGACAATTCTCGCAGGTACTGCTCACGTTTTTCCTATATTATTAGGCGGACGGATGCTGCAGGCCTCAGGTTCCGCCATTTTAATGCCGCTGTTAATGAATGTTATGTTAGTAAGCTTCCCAGTTGAAAAAAGGGGAACGGCAATGGGCGTGTTCGGCCTCATCTTAATGTCTGCACCAGCCATTGGGCCTACCCTTTCAGGCTGGATTATTGAACATTATGATTGGAGAATGCTCTTCCACTTTATTACACCAATAGCCATCGTTGTAGTATTAATCGGCTTTTTCTTACTGAAAGATAAAAAAGAAAAAGTGAATATGCGTATTGATTTAATTTCACTTGCGTTATCTAGTCTTGGCTTTGGCGGAATCCTTTATGGATTTAGTTCCGCTGGAAAGCGAAGTACTTCAGGAGATACAGGCGGCAGTACATGGGGCCAAGGCGGCTGGGATGACCCGATTGTCTATGGCTCAATTATTATTGGAGTCGTCTGCTTGATTGTGTTTATTTTACGACAGCTAAAGCAAGAAAATCCTTTACTGAATTTCCGAGTTTATAAATACCCAATGTTTGCTTTATCTTCTGCAATCGCCATGGTTGTCAATATGGCATTGTTTTCTGGGATGATTTTGCTTCCTATTTACGTTCAGACCATTCGCGGCATTTCGCCAATGGATGCGGGATTGATGCTGCTTCCTGGAGCGATTTTGATGTCCGTCATGTCGCCGATCACAGGAAAATTGTTTGATAAGTTTGGCGGCCGTATCTTGGCGCTTACCGGTTTAACTATATTGACAGTAACAACTTTTATGTTTACTAAGCTTGAGCTGCATACTTCCTATACACACTTGATTATTCTATATTCCGTCCGGATGTTTGGCATGTCGATGGTCATGATGCCGGTATCAACGAATGGCTTAAATCAATTACCAGCCCGCTTATATCCACATGGAACAGCAATGAACAATACCTTAAACCAGGTGGCTGGTGCGATTGGTACTGCCTTGTTAGTAACGGTTATGACCAACAGGACTACTGCAAAGGCAGAGGAACTTGGGGCTGCTGCGCAGGCAGCCATGAAAAACGCTACCCAGTCTCCAACACCGGAAGTTATCGCGCAAATGAAACAAGAAATTATGATGAAAGCCATGTTAGATGGAATTAATTACTCCTTCATCTTTGCGACTGCTATCTCTGCAGTTGCACTAGTCCTCGCCTTCTTTATTAAGCGGGCAAAGCAGGCGGAGGATCCTAGTGAAACAAAGCCAGCAGGTACCAAGGTAACAACTAAATTAGCAGGAAATTAATCCGCACCAAATTTTTTACCAGGTATTCCTTTCGGATGCCTGGTTTTTATATATAATGGAAAAAAAGAGATGTTTCGGAGGGGAGAAGGAAGCTTTGAGAGTGATTTCATTGTGCCCGAGTAATACAGAACTGATGGAGTACCTGGGCTTGACACACCTTTTAGTGGGTGTTGACGATTTTTCAGATTGGCCTGCATCTGTTTCAGGTCTGCCTAAATTGGGGCCAGATTTATCAATAAATATGGACTTAGTTGAAGAGATGCAGCCAGATATGGTTCTGGCTTCACTAAGTGTACCCGGAATGGAGAAAAATGTAGAGGCCCTAAAGGAGCGGGGGATTCCTCATATTGTTTTAAACCCGCAATCATTAAACGATATTGAGCGGGACTTAATTATAACCGCTGAAATACTTGGAATGCCGGAACAGGGGACGACGGCCGCGAAGCAATTTCACGAAAGGCTCGACGCCATAAAATCCTTAGCCGCCAAGGAAACGAATCGTCCGGCATTATATTGGGAGTGGTGGCCAAAGCCGATTTTCACGCCGGGAAAAATCAATTGGCTGACTGAAATATCGGCAGCAGCAGGTGCCCAGAACGTCTTTTCAGATGTGGATTTGGCGAGCGTCCAGACAGATTGGGAAGATGTGTTAAACCGGAAGCCTGATTTTATATGTCTCGCCTGGGTAGGAGTCCGTAGGGAAAAGGTTCAAAAAAATGTTGTCAAGAAGCGGCTCGGTTATGAACGATTAAACTATTTGACAGATGATCGGATACTCATCCTCGAGGAGGAACTATACTGTCGTCCATCACCAAGACTATTAGATGGCTTGGAAAAATTATATAAGCTTATACATAAATAAGAAGGTGTTAAATATGAACGAAAAAGGGTTGAGAGGGAAGAAGATTATTATTTGCGGATCAAGAAAAATCGAAGAGATTAGTACGATTATTGAGAAACAAGGCGGAATTCCAATCGTCCGGCCCCTCCAAGGGACAGTTTTTTTAGCTGAAAAAGAAGTGGAGTCTGACCTAGTTAAATTTGTAAAAAACGGGACTGATTGGGTAATCCTTACGACCGGAATTGGAACTGAAACACTCGTTAGCTTAGCGGCAAAGCTCGGTTTGGAGGAGCTTTTCTTAAAAAGACTGCGTGAGGCTAAGGTGGCGGTAAGAGGCTATAAAACGATTTCGGCGCTAAAAAAATTAGCAGTACAACCGGTTGCCACAGCAGAAGATGGTACTACAAAGGGATTAGCTTTAGCACTTGAGTCCTACGAGTTCACCAATAAAAACATTTTGATACAGCTGCACGGAGAATTGGCACCGACGTTAACGTCGTTTTTTGAAAACCGAGGCGGGTCGGTCCAAAAAATCCTCCCTTATCAGCATATCGCGCCTGAGCAGGAGATGGTTGAAAAATTGTCTCAAGAATTAATGATTACTGAATGTGATGCTGTATGTTTTACTACGGCAACACAGGTTCACTCGCTTTTTAATTATGCACGGGAGCATAATATTTTTGATCTTATAGTATATTCCTTGAATAAAAACGTAGTAGCTGCAGCAGTGGGAAAAGTTACCGCTGAAGCCTTAAGAGAAGAAGGTGTAAACCGTTTCGTCGTTCCCGAAAATGAAAGAATGGGCGCAATGATTATCGAACTTGCTAAGTATTTCAACGCTTAACAGTATAAAAGTGTTCCTTTTGGAGCACTTTTTTCGTTTTGAAAAAATTGTCGATAAAAAAGTTTGTAAGGATAATTGCCAATACGCCATTTTTTTACATTTTTTTCAAGTGAATTGTGCTAAATTGAAAAGGTATTCAGAAAAGAGTACAGCTAATAATATTTGTGTATTTGATAGGATTCTTTTTACATAGTGATTAATGAATAGGGAGAACTGTTTAACAGGATGTAAGGTGTAATGACGATTTACAAACTGTAAAATAAATGGAGTATGCAGAGTTTTTGTAAAATATATATTGAAAAAGGGGGTTAAAAAAATTATATATTAAAGCGCTTTCATTAATGTTGTTTAATGAACAAAAAGGGAGGGCTTTTATTTGGCAATCGAAAAAACACAACGAATTTCCTTAACGAATCTTGAAAAAAACTTTCAAGAGGTTGAGCCGGGACTTACGAATCAAGAAGCGATAGATGAAGCTAATCGCTGCCTCTACTGTTATGATGCCCCATGTATCAAAGCCTGTCCAACGGGCATCAATATTCCTGCCTTTATTAAAAAAATTGCCTCTGGAAACTTACTGGGATCTGCAAAGACGATTATGTCGGCTAACCCGGTAGGAGCAAGCTGCGCAAGGGTATGCCCGACAGAGGAACTCTGCGAAGGAGCTTGTGTACTGAATCACTCCACTAAACCAATCATGATTGGCAATCTGCAGCGTTATGCGACAGATTGGGCCATCCACAATAATCAAACTCTATTTGAAAAAGGTGAATCAAACGGAAAGAAAATAGCGATCATCGGGGCTGGACCGGCCGGATTATCGGCAGCACGTGAGCTTGCACGGCTGGGCTACAAAGTGACTGTTTTTGAAGCTGCCAACAAGGCTGGCGGTTTAAATACCTATGGTATTGTCTCGTTTCGGTTGCCGCAGCGTATTTCTTTTTGGGAAGTCGAGCAGGTGGAAAAATTAAACGTTACGATCCGAACCAATACGATGGTAGGAAGAGACATTACGGTTGAAGAATTAATGGAAGGGTTTGACCGGATAATCCTTGCAGCTGGAATGGGACATGTGCCAGGACTTGGCATTTCAGGCGAGGAGCTGGATGGGGTTTATGATGCCATTGAGTTTGTCAAAGCAACCAAGGGTGGGGAACTGTCAAATGAATTTGTGGGTAAGCGTGTGGTTGTAATTGGTGCTGGGAATACAGCCATAGATGGTGCGACTTGTTCCATTCGGCTAGGGGCTGAAAACGTGAAGATCCTCTATCGAAGAACCGTAGATGAAATGACAGCCTACGATTTTGAATATGAATTTGCCAAGCAGGATGGTGTCGAGTTCCGCTGGCTGACTGCACCGCAAAGGATTATTGGCAACGAGAACGGCAAGGTGACAGGAATTGAGTGTTTAAAGATGAAGCTAGGTGAACCTGAGGCGGATGGACGGCGCCGTCCTGTATCGGTTGTCGGGTCAGAACATGTAATTCCGGTTGATGCTGTGGTGAAAGCTATCGGACAAACAAGACATCTCTCCTTAATTGAGCAGTTTGGACTGGAGCACGACGGAGGGGTGGTTAAGGTTGACCCAGTTACATTGCAGACATCAAATCCAGACATATTTGCCTGCGGCGATGTGATTTTTGGCAAAGGACAAGGGGAAGCGATGGTTGTGACGGCTGCCCAGCAAGGAAAAGAAGTTGCATATGCCATTCACAAACAATTTACAACGGTGGGAACTATTTGACTCGAGTCTATTAATCTCATGAAAACTTTAAAGGGGGAAATTTGATGGCTGATTTACGGATTAACCTCGCAGGGATCAATTCGCCAAATCCATTTTGGCTGGCGTCTGCACCACCGACAAATTCAGGCTATCAGGTTCAAAGGGCCTTTGAGGCGGGGTGGGGAGGAGCCGTCTGGAAAACGCTTGGGGATCCCATTTTGAATACAAGCTCCCGCTTTGCTGCCATCAGCTTTAACGGCCAGCGGGTCGCAGGCTTTAACAATATTGAATTGATTACTGACCGGCCGCTCGATGTAAATTTAAAGGAAATCTATGAAACGAAAAAGAAGTTCCCAAACCATGCCATCATCGCCTCTCTGATGGTCGAGCCGAAGCAGGAAAAATGGCATGAAATTGTTAAACGTGTGGAGGCTGTAGGGGTCGATGGACTTGAGCTAAACTTCGGATGTCCGCACGGCATGGCAGAGCGGGGCATGGGTTCAGCCTCAGGTCAGGTGCCGGCCCTTGTAGAAAAACAAACCTTTTGGGTAAAAGAAGTGGCAAAAACACCTGTTATCGTCAAGCTAACTCCGAATATTACCGATATTACAGCAACTGCGGAAGCGGCTTGTAACGGCGGTGCCGATGCCATTAGTATGATTAACACGATAAACAGCCTTATGGGCGTGGACCTTGATACTTGGAATACGATCCCGCATGTCGCCGGGAAGGGTGCCCATGGCGGTTATTGCGGTCCTGCCGTAAAGCCAATTGCCTTAAATATGGTGGCAGAGTGCGCCAGACATCCACAAATCAATGTCCCGATTTCCGGTATCGGCGGCATCTCCAACTGGCGGGATGCGGTTGAATTTATGCTGATGGGGGCAACCGGAGTCCAAATCTGTACCGCCGCTATGCATCACGGCTTCCGGATTGTCGAGGATATAATTGAGGGGCTGAATCATTACCTAGACGGCAAGGGAATCGCTGCTGTTTCCGACATTATCGGCAAATCAGTGCCGAAATACTCGGATTGGGGAAATCTTGATCTGAACTACAATATCGTGGCGAAAATCAATACGGATGTTTGCATTAATTGTAACAAATGTTATATAGCCTGTGAGGATACATCGCACCAATGTATTGAAATGCTTTCTGATGCATCAGGAAAAAGCTATCTGAAGGTGCGGGAAGAGGATTGTGTCGGCTGCAACTTATGCGCAATTGTCTGTCCTGTAGATGGGGCAATTGATATGATTGAAGTCCCCAATGAAATGCCGCCTATGTCTTGGAATGAACGTCAGGCTGCTATTAACACAGCCATAACTTGCAAAGTGGATACAACTAAATGATAGATTAGGAGGGGCTAAACCTATGAAAAAGATCGTTAAAAACGGAACGATTGTTACAGCAGCAGATACGTTTAAAGGAGAAATATTAATTGAAGACGGCAAAATCACACAAATTGGCGCCAATCTTTCGGCTGTTGGAGCAGAAGTGATTGACGCAAAAGGCTGCCTCGTCTTCCCCGGAGGAATTGATCCACACACCCATCTAGACATGCCATTTGGCGGTACTGTAACGAGGGATGATTTTGAATCGGGCACGATTGCCGCTGCCTTCGGTGGCACAACCTCGATCATCGATTTTTGTCTGACCAATAAAGGTGAACCGTTAAAAAATGCGATTCAAACCTGGCATAACAAATCCAAGGATAAAGCGGTCATTGATTATAGCTTCCATCTCATGATTAGCGAAATCAATGATCAAGTACTTAATGAATTGCCTCAAGTTATAAATGAGGAAGGAATCACCTCCTTTAAAGTGTTTATGGCGTATAAAAACGTCTTCCAAGCGGATGATGAGACCTTATTTAAGACGCTAGTGACGGCAAAGGACCTAGGCGCGCTGGTCATGGTCCATGCCGAGAACGGGGATGTTATTGATTACTTAACGAAAAAAGCCCTCGCGGAAGGGAACACGGATCCGATTTATCATGCCTTAACAAGACCGCCGGAGTTAGAGGGTGAAGCGACTGGCCGCGCTGCCCGCTTTACAGGTCTGGCTAATTCGCAATTATATGTCGTTCATGTTTCCTGTGCGGATGCAGTTGAAAAAATAGCCGAAGCAAGAGCAAAAGGGTATGAGGTTTGGGGGGAAACCTGCCCGCAATATCTAGTTCTTGATCAAAGCTATTTGGAAAAACCGAATTTTGAAGGTGCGAAATACGTATGGTCGCCGCCGCTCCGTGAAAAATGGAATCAGGATGTCCTTTGGAATGCGTTAAAAAGCGGCCAGCTGCAAACATTGGGCTCCGACCAATGTTCATTTGATTTCAAAGGCCAAAAGGACCTGGGACGTGACGATTTTACGAAGATTCCTAATGGCGGACCGATGATAGAGGATCGTCTTACCATTTTATTCTCGGAGGGGGTGAAAAAGGGAAGAATCAGTCTGAATCAGTTTGTGGACATTACCTCGACACGGATTGCCAAGCTTTTTGGCCTTTTCCCGAAAAAGGGAACGATTTCCATTGGTGCTGATGCTGACCTTGTCATTTTTGACCCGAAAATCGAACGGGTACTTTCGGCGGAAACCCATCATATGGCCGTGGACTACAATGCCTTCGAAGGAATGAAAGTCACCGGAGAGCCAGTTTCTGTTCTAGTTCGCGGCGAATACGTGGTCCGCGACAAGCAGTTCGTCGGCAAGCCAGGCTCTGGTCAATACTTAAAAAGGGAGAAATATAGTTCAACTTCACCGGTAAATCAGAATGAAACACTATCAATCTAGCAAATCTATTCTATTCTTGAACCACTCCTGCAATTGCTCGGGCGTGCTCGAGTGATTGCCCCATTAATGAATTATTCATGTCGGTTGTTTTCATTAAATTTTTTATAAAAATTTAACCGAATTGGAGTGTTCATATGAAAAAAAGCCATTTAAAATCACCCGATTTATTGCCCATCCAGCAAAAGGACCGGAAAATTACCAATTTAGGCTACTCCTTTATGTGGGTGGGGATGGTCGTCGTTCTTGCCACCTTCGCCATTGGCGGAGCGGGGGTCATGACCCTATCGCTGCCTTGGGTTATCCTTGCAACAATTATCGGAAGCCTTGCCATTGGTTTCTTTATATCTTTGATTGCGGACATTGGGATTGAACATGGGTTATCGTTTCCGGTCTATATGAGGGCGCCGTTCGGAACGATCGGAACGCATATTCCTTCGATTACCCGGGGTGTAACGGCGTCAATGTGGTTTGGGATTAACACCTATTTTGGGGCAACGGCAATGAACGGTATTTTAAATATTTTATTTGGCTTTGATAACTGGTTTATTTGCTTCCTGATTTTTGCGGTTGTTCAGTTGGTCAACACAGCTTTGGGGATTAAATCGATTGAGAGATTTGCGGATTTGGCCGCTCCGATTATTCTTATAATCTCGCTCTGGATGTACGTGTCGTTATCAGACCAGGCTGCTGCAGCCGGAAGGGACGTTTGGAGCTGGGTGGAATCACCTGTTACTGGCGGTGCTGCTTTTACGGCATTTTTGGTCGTTATTTTTTCCAACATGGGCTTTTGGGCGACATTAAGTGCAGATATTCCAACGATATCTCGGTTTATTAAGGCACCTGCCAACGAAAAGAACTGGTTTAAGCGGAATAAAGGCTCGTTGATTGGTAACCTTGTGGCGATGCCATTAACACAGACTTTTATGATTATTATTGGTGCAGTTTCATATATTGCGGTACTAAATTATGATCCCGTGGTGGCTCTGCAGAAGGCTGCCGGCGGCTTCATTCTTGCCATTTTACTATTAATGATTGTGTTGGCTCAATGGTCAACCAATACAGCAGCCAATGTTGTTCCTGCTGCGACCATTTTTTCAAACGTAGGCGGTCCTAAGTTTCCATTTTGGGCCGGTGTCATTACGGCTGGCATCGTCGGAACGGTCGTTCAGCCGTGGGAGCTGTTTGGTGTTATTATCCCGATTCTTTTATTTGTAGGGGGAATCCTTTCGGCCATCGTTGGTATTTTGTTTGCCGATTACTATCTGATTCGAAAAAGAAGGGTCAATGTTCCTGAACTATATGAAGATCATGGGCAATTTAAATACCTTGGCGGAGTAAACGCTGCCGGATTTATTGCTTGGATTATTGGGGCAGCAGCTTCTTACTTTGTCCCGGAATATGGCTTTCTCGTTGGCTTTCTTGTAGGTGCAGCCGTTTATTATGTACTGGCTAAATATTGGTGGTTTAAACTATTCCGTCAAGCCGAAATTGAAGAGCCGAGTGATGAAAAATATTTAGGAATTTCAGTAGGGCGGGACTGGGTTATTGAAGAGGAACGCATCTATGAACCGGCTGCTGAAGAACTTCCGGAAAATCTCGATTTATATTAGAGGAGGCGGGACATGTCTGAGCATCAACAATTTCTTGCGGAAAGGGACAAAATAGACTTTTTCATCCAAAAGGGATATCGAATACATTCTGTAAATGAGCATTTGGATGGGGCTACTGTTGAATTTGTACATCCAAACGGAAACGTTACAGAAGCTTTGTTGATAAGCAATGCAAATGCGCGAAAATATTTTTCCAGCCTTTTAATCAAACAGAACTCAATGGGCAAATAATGGTTTCGGAAAAGGATTGACTTCAAGCCAGTCCTTTTCCGAAATTCAGCTGACATTTTTAGGGGAGAACTGCGGGATGAAAGAACAATTCCAGCTTAAAGTGTTAGATATTTTAACTAGAAAGCACTTTGACAATACACGTGTCATTGCCGGACAGGAGGGGCTATCCCGGTTTGTCAAATGGGTGCATGTAGTCGAAGTAACAAGTATTCGGAATCTCTTAAAAGGTCAAGAACTGATTTTATCAACGGGTGTTGCTTGGAAGGATCAGCCCAGTCTGTTTATTTCCATGGTGAAAGAGTTTATTCAAAACCAGGCAGCAGGATTGTGTATTGAAATGGAAACTTATATTTCAGAAATTCCCGAAGAAGTCATTGCAATTGCCAATCAACACCAATTCCCGATAATTATTTTTCAAGAGGAGGTCCCGTTTGTTGAAATCACCCAGGACATTCATTCTGTGATTATCAGCCAGCAGTACCAAAAAATTTCCGATTTAGAAAATTATTCGCAAAGACTAAATAAACGGCTTCTAACCATCGAAATATATGAGGACATTTTGCAATTTATTTTTTCAGCATTGGATGTTCAAATTATTTTTCGCTTAAAAAATCAAGAATATGAATTTGTTCCGAATATCTCCTCTGCAGAACAAGCCAATATTCTCGAGCAGTTGCTAAGTACCAATGAACAAGGAAGCGACCGCATCGCTTCTGTACCTGTATTCTTATTCGGGCAAGAATATGCGGAATTAGCGATCTATTCTGCAGATATTTCAATCAGTGAATACGATTTATTGATTCTGGACCGAACCGCAACAGCATTAGCCCAGCATTTATTAAGGGATTTATATGTGGAGGAAAAGAAGAGGGCAGAAGAATTCGAATGGCTGCACGGCTGGCTTGAAGGTGAGCATTCACTCGAAGATATTCAGGAATACCTCGTTGAAAATGGGTTGACAGTAAAAACAAATGAAGCAGTAGTGGTCATTTCGAAGCTGTTCCCGGTAAAAGAAAAATCTAGTCATGACGTAACCTATCTAAAGCTATTATTTCGCTCGGTTTTTGAACAAAACGGCTTTACTGTTTTTATCGTTGAGAAAAGGAATGAGCTTATCTTTATTCTCATCAATAACCGTGCCAAGAAGAATTGGAAGGATCGGGTTAAGAATTCGATTGACTCTATCCGAAATTCCGAATTTTTTCGTAAACAAACATCAGCGCGGTTTACTGCCGCTGCTGGAAAGTTTTCGGATTCATTATGCGAGGTACATAAAAGCTATCAAACTGCCAAGGAAACACTGCGAATTCAAAAAAATATGTCACAGCAGCAAATCTATCATTTTTATGAAGATTTGCATTTATACAGACTAATTTCGCAGCTGAGCAAGCAGACAGATTTACAGGAAATGGCCTCGGAGTATCTTGAGCCAGTTATTCAATACGATCAAAAATATAATGCGAAGCTGTTGGAAACCTTGAAGGCTTATTTAGAATGTAACGGTTCGAAACAGGAAACTGCCAATAAGCTTTATATTGTCAGGCAGACCCTTTATCACCGTCTGCAAAAGTTGGAAAACCTTCTTGGTGAGGATTTTATGGAGCGTGAGAAGAGGGTGGCAATTGAATTTATGCTGCTCGTTCATGATTATCTAGCAGCATCACAGCCGAATAAAATTAATCAGGTACGCTAGGGATATCATGATCCGCGTCTTTTTAGACCTTTAAAGATGTCACACTGTCGATGAATTGCTCTTTGTCGTTTTACGAATTGTCTAATGAATGCTTTTTAAGGATAAGAGATAATAGTTTATAAGCTATATATTAAAGAAGGAGGATAAAGGATGAGCGTGACAAAAAATGATACTGCGGTTTTAAAGAATTTTATTAATGGGGAATGGGTGATTTCGGCAAGCGGACAGACGCTGGATGTACCGAATCCTGCCACAAATGAACTTTTAATCAAGGTGCCTGTTTCATCCAAGGAAGATGTTAATCTGGCAGTGGCTGCCGCAAAGGAATCGTTTAGGACATGGAAGAATGTCCCGGTCCCGAAAAGAGCCCGTGTTTTCTATAAGTACCACCATCTATTAACAGAAAACCATGAAGAATTAGCCCGCTTAATTGTTCAGGAAAATGGCAAGGCTTACAAGGAAGCTTACGGGGAGGTGCAGCGCGGAATCGAGTGTGTCGAGTTTGCATGCGGAGCACCGACATTAATGATGGGTGAGACGTTGTCTGGTATCGCTGAAGACATTGATTCAGAAATGTTCCGCTATCCGTTGGGTGTTGTCGGGGGAATCACGCCTTTTAACTTTCCAATGATGGTGCCGTTATGGATGTTTCCGCTCGCCATCGCCTGCGGTAATACCTTTGTGTTAAAGCCTTCTGAACGGACGCCAATTCTAGCAAATAGATTAGCAGAGTTGTTTGCGGAGGCGGGGGCACCGAAGGGTGTTTTGAATGTCGTGCATGGAGCGCATGATGTCGTAAACGGTTTGATTGAGCATAAGGACGTAGCCGCCATTTCGTTTGTCGGTTCACAGCCAGTGGCAAAGTACGTTTATGAGCGGGCTGCTAGGGAAGGCAAACGGGTTCAAGCCTTATCCGGTGCGAAAAACCATCATATTGTCATGCCGGATGCGGATATAGAAAAGGCTGTTCAACATGTAATGAGTGCAACCTTTGGCAGCGCCGGACAGCGCTGTATGGCCTGCAGTGCAGTCGTTGTCGTGGGAGATAACGAAGCGTTTGTCGCAGCATTAAAGAGGGAAGCTGACAAGTTAAATATCGGAAGCGGCATGGATGAGGAAGTGTTATTAACCCCAGTCATTCGCAAGGAACACCGTGATAAGGCCCTTGGCTATATTGAAAAAGGCTTAGAGGAAGGAGCGGAGTTAATTAGGGATGGCCGAAAGGAAATGAGTGACCTTCCAAAGGGCAACTTCCTAGGACCAACCATCTTTGACCATGTTACTCCAGAGATGACCATTGCGAAGGATGAAATTTTTGCACCGGTATTGAGCTTGCTGCGTGCCCAGAATTTGGATGAAGGCTTGGATTTTATTCGCAGGTCCCGTTATGGAAATGGAGCCACCATTTATACAAATAACGCTAAAGCGATCCGGAAGTTCCGCGAAGAGGCAGAGGCGGGAATGCTCGGAATCAATGTAGGGGTCCCAGCCACAATGGCCTTTTTCCCGTTTTCAGGCTGGAAGGATTCCTTCTATGGCGATCTTCACGTTAACGGCAAAGACGGACTCAATTTCTACACCCGGAAGAAAATGATCACATCACGATTTGACGCATAAGTATAAATAACTGTTAGAATTGGAGGGAAGTGTGATGGTTCAAACGGACCGTTCGCAGGAATCGTTGGTGAAGAATGATGATAAATATGTTTGGCATGCGATGCGTCCATACAGTCCGGATGCGACGATTGTTGTTGAGAAGGCGGAAGGTTCTTGGATTACAGATGTAGATGGGAAGCGTTATTTGGATGCGATGTCCGGCCTCTGGTGTGTAAATATTGGCTACGGACGAACGGAACTGGCTGATGCCGCTTATGAACAATTAAAGGAAATGGCCTATTTTCCCCTTACACAAAGCCATGTTCCGGCCATAAAGCTGGCAGAGAAGTTAAACGAAATGCTTGGTGATGATTATGTAATATTCTTCTCAAACAGCGGTTCTGAAGCAAATGAAACTGCTTTTAAAATCGTGCGCCAATACCACCAGCAAAAGGGCGATCACAATCGCTATAAGATTGTCGCCAGGTACCGTGGTTACCATGGAAATTCCTTTGGGGCGCTCGCTGCCACGGGGCAGGCGCAAAGGAAATATAAGTATGAACCGCTTGCATCAGGCTTTATCCATGTATCTCCGCCAGATTCTTACCGCGATGATACGAATGTGTCCGATCCAATGAAATTATCCTCCGTTCAAGAGATTGATAAAACGATGACCTGGGAGTTAAGTGAAACGATTGCTGCGATGATCATGGAGCCAATCATTACGGGAGGCGGCATTCTTGTCCCGCCGGATGGATACATGAAAGCAGCCCAGGAGGTATGCAAAAAACACGGGGCGCTTCTCATTGTCGATGAGGTCATTTGCGGATTTGGACGTACCGGCAAGCCGTTCGGTTTTATGAACTATGGGGTCAAACCTGACATAATAACGATGGCAAAAGGGATAACAAGTGCGTATCTACCGCTATCAGCAACCGCTGTACGCAAGGATATATATGAAGCGTTTAAAGGAACCGAGGAATACGACTATTTCCGTCATGTCAACACATTTGGAGGAAATCCAGCAGCCTGCGCGTTAGCTTTGAAAAACCTCGAAATTATGGAAAAAGAAAAGCTTTTTGACAGGTCCAGGGATTTAGGAGAACAAGTGTTATATGATTTAAATGACCTTCTCAAAGACCACCCGTACGTCGGCAACGTCCGTGGTAAGGGCCTATTAATTGGTATCGAGTTAGTAAAGGATAAGGGCACAAAAGAGCCCCTTGACGTCAGCCTTGTTAACCAGGTAATCGCCGCCTGCAAGGAAAAAGGCATTATCATTGGTAAAAACGGGGCAACAGTAGCCGGATATAACAATGTTCTTACCCTTGCCCCGCCATTAAGTATTGAACAAAAGGATTTGAACTTTTTAGTAAAAACGCTGGGAGAGGCACTTGATAAGATTAAATAGGTGAAAAAAGAGCACTCGTGAATGTTCACAAAGTGCTCTTTTTTATTGAGATTGCTTTTCCTTCTCCAAAATTCCTTTTACAACATCCTCAATCGTCACATTAGCCAGAACTTTTTCCATGGCCAATTGCGCTGTGGAGAAAAGGGGCCCGATTGTATCTTGAATATTTCTCCCGACCATGCAGGCCGGATTTGGCTCCTCATGGATGCTAAATAACTCATTATCTGATACAACATTAACTGCCTTATAAACATCCAATAATGTTATTTCCGATAAGCCCTTTGCCAATCCTGCGCCGGCAATACCGGGCCTAACATGGACCAAACCAGCGTTCTTCAGCATCCCCATGATTTTTCTAATCACAACAGGATTTGTGTTAACGCTTTTAGCAATAAATTCAGAAGTATTGACTTCATTTTTATTAACTTCCAACAAGGATAATATATGAATTCCTACAGAAAAACGACTACTGATGGACATACCCTTCGCCTTCCTTTTTCTTCATTCCAATCATCTATCATTCAGTATAACACAATGAAAATGATAGCATTGGGAAACAATCTAGCGGACATTTAAAAAAATGACTCCTTTAAATGACAGGCAAGCTGAATTTTCAATCTGTTTTCCGGTTCCTCAAGAGAAACATTTAACAGATCCTCAATTTTTTTCAGCCGTTGATACAAAGTATTGATGTGAACATGAAGGAGCTCGGCCGTTTTCACCGCCGATTGATTCGTTTGAACATAAGTGATTAATGTTTTTTCCAATTCATTATTTCTCAGTTTATTGGAATTTAGAGGCCCAAAGATTTCTTCTAAAAACCTTTCAATTTCCTCTTTGGATTGATTTAAAAAGAGGCGGTTAATGCCGATATCCGAAAATTCCATTAATCCGGAACGGTGTCTGGAGCTTAAATAGGCAATGGCCCTTGCTGCTTCATTATGGGTTTTATAGACAGATTCTACACCCGTATACACTCCGCCAACTCCTGCCCTTAGTGCCACACCTTCATTTTGTTCCCACTCTCTTAATATTTCTTTAATATTATTCAGGACTCTCGGAAAAGCATCAATAGTTTTAAAGGTTAATAGAAGCATTACTTTGTTGCTATTTCCGAAAACGATTTTATCTATCCCGGAGAGCTTGGATTTGATCCTTGAAACTAATCGGTGAATACTTGTTTGTAAAACATGATGGTCAATAAAATTGGTTAGTTCGATGATCGTTGTGCAAAGGTAATTATTTAAATCAATTCCAATATCAAGTCCTTGTTTATAAAGAAGACGCGGCGCCTCTTTTCTTAATAGATTTTGATAAAAATCACTTGTTTTTTTAAAGTAGAATTCTGTAAGGGATTGCCGCTTTGCCAATTCTAGTGCCAATACGGATCCGCCACGTTCTATAATCATGTGTTCGAGTTGAGTTATTGAGCGCTGGGGAGAAACAATTAGGCAGCCGGTACAGGTGTTGTCAGTAAAAATTGGATAGATAAAAAAAGATTTCTCATCATGGTCATAAAGATCCACATATATAGGATAGTTTTTTGCGCCGATAATCTGTGCTAATTCCTCCATACTGAAGGTTAAAATAGCTCTGCCGGGGAAATATTCGTTCTTTAATAGATCGACAAAAATTAAAGACATTCCCAGCATTCCGGTCAACTCTTTAACAATCACATCAATACCTTTGTTTTGGATGGATAACTGTGTCAGTGTGGCATGCACTTCATTCTGTTTAATGAGGACCTGATTTTTCCTGTTTATTTCCGTAAATAGGCGGGCATTCTCGATGGCAATGGCAATTTGAGCTGTCAGCCCTTTTAAAAGTTTAAGATCCCAGTCAGTAATTTCATGTTCAAGGTTAACCCGGTGTATTCCTAAAACGCCAATAATTTCATTGTGAAAACTAACGGGAACCGTTATGGTTGCGTTAACTTTCCCACCATGAAAAGCTTTTTTCAAGAGCTCATCATTTTCATTGGATGTCCCTTTCATGGCCTCATTTGCCTCGCGAAAGGAGTTATAGATGCGCGGTTTGCCATCTAAAAATGTTTTCCCTGTCACTGATTCTCCGACCCTGTATTTTACTTGTTCAATTTCCTTTTTCCAGCCTCTATAAGCCCTGCATACCAGCCGGTCAATGACCGGATTATAAAGCCAAAAGGCCGCTGTGTCGGCTCCTGGGATGATGCTGGCTACATTATCAAGGATTTTTGTCAGAAGCACATCTAAGTCGAGGGAGGAGGTGATGTTTTGAACCCCTTCAATCAATTTTTCCATTTCTATATTTTTCGATTTCAATGCGTACTGTGTATATATGGGGTATAAAAGATGATAAAAAATATCAATATTTTCTTTTTCTTTGGAGATATTTTCGTCGGAGGATAAAAGATACACCTTGTAGCTCTGTGGGTAATCTAGCGTGATGATGGTTTGATGAACCAGTTTTAAGGGCGATAATTCCTGTACAGAGAAATCAATGTTTTCAATATCAGAATCATAGCTGTCGATCAGCGCCCATTTATGTTCCACGGGAGAATAAATCCAAATTTGATAGGAAGATATAGATAATTTTCTTTTAAGAAATGACCTTAGAAGAGAATGGTCAACCACTTTACAACACCTCAATGTAAAAAACTCTATTTATATTACCCAAAATGTAAATGGACCTACATTGTGTCAATTCTACCAATTATATATACTTTAAGTAAATACTGAATATTCAGACATAAATCGACAATTTTTGAAATCGCTTTCTTTAAGCGGTTATTTAAAAGGAGGTGGCGAAAAAGATGAGTTCTATCACTTCGTATATGGCAGGCAACATTTTTAAAGTCCTAGTAAAAGAAGGGGATACGATTTCACCTGGTGAAGATGTTGTCATATTGGAATCAATGAAAATGGAAATACCGATTACAGCTGAAGCGCAGGGGACAGTTATTGAAGTTACGGTGAATGAAGGCGATTTTGTAAACGAAGGGGATGTCCTAATTAAGTTCGAATAGCACCATTCATACCTTACGCGAATATTTGCGCTTACTTGCCAGTCAAACCCCACTTATTAAGGAGGTTTCATATGAAGAAATCTAGTAAACTATTTGGTGCCATATTCTTAGCCATCCTGCTGCTTGTTGCTGGTTGCTCAAAAAATAATTCAACGACTAATAAAACTTCAGGCAATACGTCGGAGGGGACAACGAAAACCGAACCAAAAAAGGGTGGAAGTATTGTTGTCGCTTATGACTCCGATATTAGCAACTATGACCCGATTCTTGGCAATTCAGGTAATGACCACGCACTTCTATATCCTGTATATGACACACTGGTAAACTATAACGCAAATTTAGAGCCGAAGCCAGGACTTGCAAAATCCTGGGATACACCGGACGATAAAACGATTGTTCTTCACCTCCAAGAAAATGTCTTATTCCACGACGGCACCAAATTTAATGCGGATGCAGTGAAATTTAACATTGAACGTGTCACTTCCAAGGATTCAAAGGTTTCCGACCTTTCCAATGTTGAATCTGTAGAGGTGGTTGACGAATATACGGTTAAATTGCATCTAAAACAGCCGGACTCTTCTATCATTCTTGCCTTATCAGATCGTTCAGGAATGATGGTTTCACCTGCCGCCGTTCAAAAGTTTGGTGCAGATTATGCCCAAAACCCGATCGGTACAGGGCCATATAAAATGGTCAAATGGGTCCGCAATGGGGAAATTCAATTTGAAGCAAATAAAGATTATTGGCAAAAAGGGCTTCCATATTTGGACAAAATTACAGCAAAAATCATGCCAGATGAAAATACGCGTTTAAATGCTCTGAAATCAGGCCAGATTCAATTCTATTGGAATGTTTCGCCTGATAACAGCCAGGTATTAAAGAATGACAAGAATATCGTCCTAGATACGAAAATGAAGGTGGCTTTCTATAATATTTACCTCAATACGAAAATGGCTCCATTTGACAAGAAGGAAGTCAGACAAGCATTGGAATATGCCATCGACCGCGAATCATTGGTAAAAGCGTTAACATTCGGCGAAGGAGAGGCGGCCTATCAAACCTTTCCAAAAGATTATTGGGCGGCATCTCCTGACGCAAAAATTGCATATGACCCGAAAAAAGCAAAGGAATTATTAAAACAAGCCGGTCTTGATAGCGTCACTTTTGATATGTTTGTACCTACCAACACCTTCTATACAAGGTTGGGCGAAGCAATAAAAGGTCAGGTAAAGGATGCAGGATTTAACATTAATATCCAGCCTATGGAATTAACAAAAGGAGTAGCGCTTTATTTTAACGAAAAGCAAATCGCTGCTAATCTAACTGCCTGGACCGGAAGACCCGACCCGCAGCAAACCGTCAATTTATTCCTAAGCCAAAAAGGTTTTTATAATGTCGGCGCTGAATCCTCACCGGAAAAGGAAGAATTAATATTGAAAGCTGCTTCCTCTTATGATCAAAAGGAACGGGCTAAATTATATGCGGAAATTAACAAGATTTCTATTTTAGATGAAGCTATGCAAGTTCCGATTTTGTTCCAGCCTTCAACAGCTGCTATGTCAACGAAAGTGAAAGGCTTTGAAGGAACATTACTTGGAAAACCGAAATTTTCAACCTTATGGTTAGATCAATAGAATTGGAGAGAGGGGAAGAGATCCATGTTTTTTAAGTTTTTACTGCGGCGTTTGATGTATGTAATCCCAATGCTAATTGTAACGACACTGATCGTCTTTTCCCTCATCTTGATCATTCCGGGAGATCCCGCTCTGGCGCTTCTTGGAGACAATGCCACTGAAGAGAAATTGGCATTGTTAAGAAGTCAGCTCGGGCTGGATCAGCCCGTACTGATTCAGTATTGGAATTGGCTTACCAATGCGGTTCAAGGTGATTTGGGACGTTCTCTCTTTACTGGGGAGATTGTGAGTGATGCAGTCTTTTCAAGACTTGGTATTACCTTCCAGCTTGTCGTCACGTCCATCGTCTTTTCATTTATTTTTGGAATGATTTTCGCGATTGGGTCGGTTATTAAACCGAATAGCTGGATGGATTACGTTTCAAGATTTATGGGAACAATTGGCACAGCAATCCCTAACTTTTGGCTGGCAATGCTGCTTATCGTCGTATTTAGTGTAAACCTTGGCTGGCTTCCGGCAACAGGATTTACAAGTATTTCTGATAATCTAGGGGGCTTTTTCCAGAGTATCATCCTGCCGGCAATTTGTTTAGGCGCTTTTGGTGCAGCCCAAATTACGAGGCAATTACGATCGTCCCTTCTTGAAGTGTTGGAATCAGACTATATTCGTACTGCCTATTCCAAGGGCTTATTGCTTTGGCCGGTTATTTGGAAGCATGCACTGCGGAATTCCCTGCTCCCAGTTATCACAACAACAGGACTGCTGTTTGGGAACATGTTAGGGGCAACCGTCGTCATCGAAACGGTATTTGCCATCCCGGGAATGGGGCAGCTTGCGGTTAATTCGATTTTACAGAGAGACTTTCCGATGCTGCAGGGCGTTGTGTTAGTCATGGTTATCTTGGTATTGATTATCAATTTCGTGACCGATGTATTATATAGTGTTTTGGATCCGAGGATTGAATTTAAATAAGAAGGAGGCGGCTTGATGCAATTCCGTTTGATGTTTCAACGATTATTTCACGAAAAGCTGGCATTCGTAAGTATGATTTTTTTGCTGCTTTTAGTATTCCTATCAGTATTTGCATCTTGGATTGTTCCTTTTGATCCGAATAAGCAGGATTTGACCAAAGTCATGCTGCCACCTGACGGGACGTATTGGTTTGGAACAGATGAATTGGGCCGTGATGTGTTTTCACGTGTACTGATGGGAGCACAGGCAGCGATTCAAGCTGGCGTTGTGGCGATTTTAATTCCACTTTTTGTTGGAGTTCCGCTTGGCATTATCTCGGGATATTTAGGCGGAATTGTCGATGATATTTTCATGAGAATTGTCGATGCCATTTTATCGTTTCCCGCTATTCTTCTTGCCCTGGGAATTACCGGCGCATTAGGGGTTAGTTTATGGAATGCGATGATTGCGATCGGGATTATCTTTACGCCGCAATTTGCCCGCCTTGCAAGAGGGCAGACCCTTCAAATCAGAAGGGAGCCTTATGTGGAAGCAGCCAAAATTTCAGGTGCAGGTCCTTTGTGGATTATGATGAAGCATATCCTTCCAAACATATTGTCTCCCATTATTGTTCAGGCATCCTTTAGCTTCAGTCTTGCCATTTTAGTAGAGGCATCCTTAAGCTTCCTCGGCATGGGGGCGCAGTCGCCTCAGGTCAGCTGGGGCGGAATGTTGCATCAGGCCTACAGCATGATTTTTGTGAATCCATACATGATGCTTTTCCCAGGCCTAGCCATACTGATTTCTGTGTTGGCGGGTAACTTTTTTGGAGACGGATTACGGGTCGCTATTGATCCAAAGATGAAAAGATCTTAGGGGGTATTGAATTGAAAGGTCCGAATGAACCTGTTTTAGAGGTTAAAAATCTATGTTCATATATCCCCACATCTAGGGGAGTCATCAAACCAGTAAATAATATCTCATTTTCCATCGGAGCGGGTGAAATTGTTGCTTTGGTTGGGGAATCAGGAAGCGGAAAAAGTGTAACGGCATTGTCCATAATGGGATTGAATTCACCGTCAATTAAATATGAGAAGGATAGCGTGATTTCCTTTAAAGGTGAGAATTTGCTGAAGATGAAAAAAAGGCAAATGAAAAAGATTCGAGGAAATGAGATTTCGATGATCTTTCAGGATCCGATGTCCTCGTTAAATCCATTGCATCCGATTGGAAAACAAATTGCCGAGCCGATTCAGATTCATCAGGGTGTCAGCTATCAGAAGGCAAAAGAAATTGTCGTCAATTTGCTGGCGAAGGTCGGTATTCCTGATCCGGAAAATCGGCTGAATGATTATCCCCATCAATTGTCCGGAGGAATGCGGCAGCGTATTATGATTGCGATGGCATTAGCCTGTAATCCATCACTGCTGATTGCCGATGAACCTACAACAGCGCTTGATGTAACGATCCAGGCGCAGATCCTGAATGTGATGAGAGATCTGCAAAAGGATACAGGCATTTCCATCCTGATTATTACGCATGATTTAGGCGTTGTGGCTGAAATGGCTGATCGCGTTCTTGTCATGTATTGCGGGGAAATTGTCGAAGAGGGTGATGTCTATTCTCTGTTCAAAAATCCCCAGCATCCGTATACAAAGGGATTGCTGGCAAGCGTCCCAAAACTCAGGGGGGCATCGGAAAAGCTTCTTCACACGATTCCAGGCGCTGTGCCGAATCCGCTTGAGCTACCGAAGGGCTGTAATTTTTCCGGGCGGTGCAGTTATGCCACGGAAAAATGTCTCACTGAGGCTCCAAACCTGGTGGAGACAGGGAAAGACCGAAGAGCAGCCTGCTGGCATATTGTAGATTTGCAAACGGAAGAGGTGACTGTACATGCCTGAACCATTGATATCGATTAAAGACGTCAAAAAACACTATCCAATTGGAAGCGGTTTATTTAGCAAAAAAGGAAAATGGCTAAAGGCCGTGGATGGTATAAGTCTTGATGTCCACCGTGGCGAGACAGTTGGTCTGGTTGGAGAATCAGGCTGCGGAAAATCGACACTTGGCAGAATGGTTGTCGGCCTCTTGGAGCCGACTTCAGGTGAAGTCGTATTTGAGGGAAATTCGCTTTTATCCAAAGGACGAAATAAGCGTGATTTGGGGCAAAAAATTCAAATGGTCTTTCAGGACCCATATTCTTCGCTCAACCCGAGAATGAATGTGGCCAACATTATTGCGGAACCATTAGTGCTTCATAAAATTGGTACCAGCAGCGAGAGGAAGAAACGTGTGGATGAGCTGCTTGAAAAGGTAGGGCTGACAGCGGCTCATGGAAGCCGCTATCCGGAAGAGTTCTCTGGCGGCCAGCGTCAACGAATCGGCATTGCCAGAGCGTTGGCCCTTAATCCAAGTTTGATCGTTTGCGATGAACCAGTTTCAGCATTAGATGTTTCGATTCAAGCTCAAATCTTAAATCTATTAAAAGAAATCCAGGAAGATATGGGTCTCTCCTATATATTCATTGCCCACGGACTGCAGGCAGTCAAGCATATCAGTAATCGGATTGTGGTGATGTATTTAGGAAAGATCATGGAAATTTCAGAAACAGATCAGCTCTTTGAGCAGCCGCTCCATCCTTATACAGAGGCATTGATATCTGCGGTTCCAGAGCCTGATCCAACTGTTCGGAACCGTGAACGCATTTTGTTAAGCGGAGATCTTCCGAATCCGGCGAATCCCCCGGTAGGCTGCAGATTTTCTACTCGGTGCCCGCTTGCGGATGAGCGCTGCAGGCGTGAAGAGCCGCCGCTTGAACAGGTCTCCGAGGGCAGATGGGTTGCATGTTTTTATCATGGGTGATTCATAGTTTTAGATATAAAAAGATTGAAAGTAATTATGTATACGAAAGGGATGTGTTCCTTGAATAGTGGAAAGCCATTACACGAGTACCTAAGAAACCATGCAAAGGTGAACCCAAATAAACCAGCCGTCATCTTTTATGGAAGAACGCTGACATATGAGGAACTTGATGAGCTCTCGGATCGTTTTGCCCATTATCTGTATTCACAAGGGATTCGCAAGGGAGATAAAGTAGCTCTGTTTTTGCCAAACTGCCCGCAATATATCATTTGCCATTTTGGAATCCAAAAGATTGGTGCGGTTGTAGGGCCATGCAATCCGATGTTCAAGGAATGGGAGCTGGAATATGAAGTCAATGACCTTGGGGCAAAAGCCATTGTGACTTTGGATCAATTGTATCCAATCGTCGAAAAGGCAAAGTCAAATACCACCCTCCAATTGGTGATCACAACAAGCTACATAGACTTCCTCCCGGAGAAACCGATTCCCGAATTCCCTGAGGAACTGCAGGAAAAGAAATATTATTCAGAAGCAACTGATTTAGTCAGCATCCTTCATACAGGCATTGCAGATTGTCCGGATGTTGACCTAGATATTGATAATGATGTATGCCTTATCGTCTACACATCCGGTTCGACTGGTCTGCCAAAAGGTGCGATGCTCACTTACCAGAACGCACTTTACAAATCTCAAGGTGTTGCAGAAGCAAGGGGATTTCATGCCGATGATATTGCCTTATCAATAATGCCAATCTGCCATATTGCTGGCATGTTGTTTATGAATGTTAGTTTTTACACAGGTGGAACGATTGTTCTACTTAATCGCTTTACACCTGAAGCCGCGATGGATGTCATCGAACGGCATCGAGTAACAGTGGCGCAAACTGTTGTACCAATGAATGTGGCCATTATAAATCATCCTCATGCAGCCCAAATTGATTTCAGTTCACTAAGAGTCAATTCCTGTACTAGCTTTGGGATTCAATTGACAGAAGAAATCTCGAATCAGTGGAAGGCGCTGACAGGCATCGGATTATTTGAATCCGCTTATGGCTTAAGCGAAACGCATACAGGAGATTCTTTGATGTCACCAGAAGCTGTTAAATTCGGGACGACTGGAAAACCAATTCCAGGAACGAAGATTAAAATTCTTTCCCTAGATGAACCGCGTCGAGAACTTCCAATCGGTGAACAGGGCGAAATTGTGGTCAACAGTCCTGGAGTATTTAAAGGCTATTTGAATAAACCCGAAGCAACCGCCAAAACACTGCGTGAGGGCTGGGTGTATACCGGGGATATCGGCAAGTTTGATGAAGATGGTTATCTTTACTTTTTAGGGCGTATCAAAGAAATGATTAAATGTTCGGGTTATAGTGTGTTTCCGGAGGATGTCGAAATTTTATTGAACAAACATTCGGCTGTTTCTGAGTCCGCTGTAATCGGTGTACCGGACCCAATCCGCGGTGAGTCCGTTAAAGCATTCGTTGTCCTTCGTCCAGACTATGAAAACAGCATAACCCCGGAAGAGCTCATCCTATGGAGCAAAGAAAAAATGGCGGCTTACAAGTACCCCCGTCATATTGAATTCCGTGAATCCCTGCCAAAAACAGGGACGGGAAAATTGCTGCGAATAGTGCTGGCAGACCAAGAAAAAGCGAAAGTAAAGATTAATTAAGAAAGAGTAATTTCTATAGTAGAAATTTGACATAAATTAGAATGGTTTCGGCCCAAGGAGGTTATCAATGGTGGAAAAACTAATCGATTCTACTCATAAGGAGGAGAAGAACAAGATGTCATGGGAACCAGAAATTAAAGAACTGCGGCGCCGTGAAGAACTCGCCCGCCAGATGGGCGGCGAAGAACGTGTCGCGAAACATAAAGCGCAAGGGAAATTAACAGTAAGAGAAAGAATTGATGGTTTATTAGATACCGGTTCGTTCCATGAAACTGGGGCAATTGCCGGAAAGAGCAAATATGATGAGAATGGCAATGTCATAGATTTTACACCAGCGAATTTTATCTTGGGCACCGGAAGGATCAATGGCCGGAAGGTTGTTGTTGGTGCAGATGACTTCACCGTTAGAGGGGGCGCTGCAGATGGCGCTATCCGCGGCAAACAGGTATATGCGGAACGTCTGGCACATGACCTGCAGCTTCCGATTATTCGGCTGGTAGACGGAACCGGGGGCGGGGGCAGCGTGAAGTTCTTGGATATGGAGGGGCATACCTATGTTCCTGTTAATCCTGCCTGGGACTTGGTGGTAGGCAACATGGAGCGCGTGCCAGTTGTGGCTGCCTGCTTAGGCTCAGTTGCCGGACTCGGAGCAGCGAGGGTTGCCGCTTCACATTTTTCAGTGATGGTGGAGGAAACGTCCCAGTTATTCGTTGCCGGCCCGCCAGTTGTCAAATTTGGGATGGGACAGGATTTAACGAAAGAAGAACTTGGCGGTGTACAAATCCATCGTACCAGCGGCGCTGTTGACAATATGGCGAAGTCTGAGGAAGATGCCTTTGAGCAGATTCGCACTTTCCTATCCTATTTGCCATCAAGCGTATGGCAGCTTCCGCCCGTATTGCCATCAAATGATGACCCAGAGCGGCGAGAGGAACGGTTGATTTCCGTTATCCCGAAAAATCGCAGGGTTCCTTATAAAATCCGTGAAATCCTGCCAATGATTTTTGATAAGGATTCCATTTTTGAAATGGGACGGTATTACGGCGGTGGTACTCTCACTTGTTTCGCGCGTCTTGATGGATTTCCGGTTGGGGTAATGGCCAACGATCAGTTTGTCAATGGAGGCGGATTGACAGCCGAAAGCTCAGAAAAAATCGAACGATTCGTCGACCTTTGTCAAACCTTCCATTTACCAATTGTGAACTTAGTTGACCAGCCAGGCATGATCATCGGACTTCCTTCTGAGAAGAAAGGAACGATTCGCAAAGGGGTCCGCGCAATTTCAGCCATCTATCAGGCTACTGTACCGATGATGGAAATTATCCTCAGAAGAGTATTTGGTGTCGGCGGGGCAGGAATGTCTAATGGTCACGGATTAAACTTAAGATATGCCTGGCCTTCCGGTGACTGGGGATCACTCCCTGTTGAGGGTGGTGTCCATGTAGCCTATCGCCGCGAGCTTGAAGCAAGCGATAATCCTGAAGCTTTACTAAAGGAATTATTGGAACGAATGGAATCCGTACGATCCCCACTTCGAACAGCTGAAGCCTTTGGCGTGGAGGAAATCATCGATCCTAGAGACACCCGTCCATTGCTCTGTGAATGGGTCCGGGATGCCTACGAGCTGCTCCCGCAGCAATTGGGTCCTTCCAGTCACGGAATGAGACCATAATTTATAAATAGACAGATGGCATAATGGAGGAGGTTGAAGAGATGAATCAGACAGAATTATTAAATGAATTATCTTCCCGTGAGGAAGTCGTGCCCAAATGTCTTGAATATTGGGCGGAAACAGCCGGGGAGAATACCTTTATTTATTACGGGGAATCAGATAAAAAAATTTCGTATCAAAAATTCAATCAGATTGCCAATAGCATTGGCCATTCTTTAAAAGCCAGGGGAGTCCAAAAGGGGGATCGAATCTCGGTCTTTTTAAGAAACCCTCTTGTTACTACCATGGTGATGTTTGGAATTTGGAAATGCGGGGCTGTTTTTAGTCCGATTAATTTTAATTACCGCGGAAGGCTGCTCAGTTATCAGTTAAACGATACCCAGCCAAAAATACTTTTTACCGAGCGTTCAATGGTACCAATTTTAAACGAAATTGCTTCAGAAGTGGAACAGTTGTCAACCGTTGTCTTCAATCCCCAAGAAGGCGATCATGATTATATAGCGGAAATGGCGGATATCCCGTTAAATCTAGTTTTTAATGAAATTTCCTTTGACCGAATGCTGCAGGCTGAAACACATAATCTCAATATCGAGTTAAACTATTATGACATTGCCAATATCATTTATACGTCCGGAACAACAGGTCCGGCTAAAGGAGTCGTTCAGTCCCATCGATGGGTGAATGGCTATACATTAAGATTACGCTCTTGTTTGACGCAAGAGGATGTTGTTTATAACGATCTTCCGTTGTATCACGTCGGTGGTGCATTTGCCAATATTGCCAGAGCCTGTTATGGAGGATGTACGGTAGCGATCTGGGATAAATTCAGCCCTAATCAATTTTGGACGAGGATTGAAAAATCAGGGGCAAGTGTAGCAATTTTACTTGATGTCATGATCCCTTGGCTGATGAATGCAAAACCATCAGAAAACGACAGTTTCAATACCCTCAATAAAGTCCACATGCAGCCGCTGCCAAAATATCACAATGAGGTAGCCAAACGATTCGGGTTTGATATCGTCACAGCCGGGTTTGGACAGACGGAAGCTGGAGCGCCTATGTCGAGCATTATCTTGGAAACAGAAGAGGGTGAAGGTACCCCAATGCACCTTTATAAAGGGCTTTCAAGAAAGGAGATTATTGCGAATTGCGAAAAGGAGCAAGTTCCGATTATTGACGGCAAAAAAGAATTAAATAAAGGGTTCATGGGGAAACCAAACCAATATTTTGATGTCATTGTTTTGAATGAAAAAGATGAGGAGGTTCCTGTCGGGCAAGTAGGACAAATTGCCTTCCGCCCGCGTCTGCCGCATCTTGTCTTGTCCGAATATTACAACAAGCCTGAGTCGACCAAAAATGCTTTTCAAAATCTTTGGTTCCACAGCGGAGATGCCGCATATCTAGGTGAAGACGGCTTTTACTATTTCGTCGACCGCCTTGGTGGTGTGATTCGCTGCCGCGGTGAAAAAATTTCTTCCTATCAATTGGAGGATATTATCAACAGCCATCCTGATATTGATTTGTGTGCAGCCTTTCCTGTACCGGCTGAAGTCGGTGATGAAGATGACGTCGCTATTTATGTGGTGAAGAAAAATGGTGCAGAAATCGATGAAGAGGAATTAAGGATCTGGGTGAAGGATAAAATGCCAAAATATATGTGGCCGAAGCATATCCGCTTTACCCTGGACATTCCAAGGACACCGACCAACAAAATTGAAAAATATAAATTACGCCAAGAATTAATGAAGGAACTGGAGAAAGAAAAAGAAGTCGTATAACAACCCATAATAAAAAAGCATCATTTTGATGCTTTTTTATTATGGGCTGACATGTTCTTTTAAATCCGTATTTAAAGTTGTTAACACCTGTTCATTCTGAGCAGCATTTCTAACCTTCAACGTTAATATGATCCCAAAAGCGAGGCAAATGGTTGAGAAAATGAACGCTGTTCTAAAGCCGCCCAAATCTTCAATCAACCAGCCTGCGATGGTGGGTCCGACCAATTGACCGACAGCGAAATAGAATGTGACATAACTAAACGCAATCGGCATCTCAGAAGGCTTAACATAGTCCATACTCGCTGCCTGGGTTAAGGTAAAAAGACCGGTGGAGGTGCAGCTCATAATAACGATATGAAGTGTGAAGCCAAGCTGTGTAGGAAAGAGTACAGGAAGGAGCATCGAGAGCATGGTCAATCCCATTGTCAGGATTAACGATTTTCTCCGGCCGAACCTGTCAGAAACAAATCCCCAAAACGGACCACCTAAGATTGATAATACCCCGTTTAAAGCCATTAGCTGTCCTGCAAACTTGACGCTTAGTCCCGAATCTATCATATAACTCATAATAAAAATAACCTGAACAATATAGGTAAGCCCTACGACACCGTAAATCAAGCCAATATTAATGATCTTTGGATTTTTATAGATTTCCTTTGCCGGTGTCTTTTGCTGCTGATGCTCATATACAGGCTCTACAGGAGGGTTTTTAATGAAAATCATCGTTAATATGACAACCATAAGGCCGATTGCCGCATAAATCCCCCATGCCCATCTCCAGCCGGCTTCTCCATTAATACTGCTTAGATACGGAACAATCATACCGGCAAAAAGGATACCGATTCCCGCTCCACTAGTTGTTAAACCAATGACAATTCCTTTTTTCTGTGGAAACCAGGCAACGAGCAAAGTGATCAAGGGCGTAAAGGTAAACGAAGTACCAATCCCCAATAAAAGCATAAACAAAAAGGCTAACAAATATGAGTTGACTAAAGAAAGCCCAGCGAGTCCTGCTGTAACCAATGAAATACCGAGTAAAACGGTCCTTTTACTGCCCCATTTAGACGCAAGAATGCCAGCGAAAATCAGTGTGCTTAAATACCCAAGCGAGGTAGTTGTTCCTAATAAGCCAGCCTCTTTATATGACAGGTTTAATCCATCCCGCATAAATGGCAATATCACCCCATATGAAAGTCGTGCAAAAGCCAGTACGACGGCGGTTGTTAACATTCCAATCAGGGCATATGTAAGCAGATTATTTTTGTTCTTTTGCTCCATTTAGTACGCTCCTTTACATTTTTAACAATGTATTGTAATTTTTATTTTACCATTATTTCGAGTATAGAAGTATTATTATAGATTAAAAATTATAAATTTTCCCAATTTTTGCTTCATTTTAATATTACTTCAAATTTTCAAAAAACTCTATTGACTTTTCCTATTTTTCCTAAGATAATCAAAGAAATTATATTAAAAGCAAGGGACTAGTAAATTTTTGGAACGTGCAAGAGAGTGAAACCCTAAAGGCTGGAAGGTTTCTCACGGGAAGAGGTTGAACCTGCCCTAATGAATGCTGCTTATGCAAACATAAGCCGTCTAGTCCGCGTTAAGGTTTCAAGTGGGTGCATGGCATCAAATAAGGTGGTACCGCGGAAACGATTTTTCCGTCCTTTGTATAAGGGCAGAAGAATCGTTTTTTTATTTTTTCAAAAAGAAGGGTTTAAAAATGAAGAAACAATTAGTGGTAGTGAAAATTGGTAGCAGTTCTTTGACGACTCCGGCTGGGACAATTTCAGAAGAAAAAATGCGCGATCATGTGGAAGCACTTGCCCTATTAAAAAAACAAGGGCATGATGTCATCCTTATTTCATCAGGTTCAATTGCGGCCGGTTTTGGTTCTCTGGGTTATCCTGCACGTCCGAAAACAGTTGCGGGGAAGCAGGCAGCCGCTGCTGTTGGGCAGGGCCTGTTAATGCAGCAATACAACCAGATGTTTCAACAGTTTCAGATTGTACCCGCACAAATGTTATTAACTAGGGAGGATTTTTACAGCAAGGTCCGGTTTCAAAACTTATATTCCACAATGACTGAGCTGCTTCACCGAGGGATGCTGCCAATCATCAATGAAAATGATTCGGTATCTATTGATGAGCTGACATTCGGTGACAATGATATGCTTTCCGCGCTGGTCAGCGGGTTTCTTCATGCCAATGCCCTGATTATTTTAACGGATGTAAATGGTATATATGACGGGAATCCAAAAGTCTCAAAGGATGCCAAGAAATATCATTTCATCCCTGAGGTATCGGAGAAAATGCTGAAAGCGGCAGGCGGGAGCGGTTCTTCTTTGGGGACTGGCGGGATGAAATCCAAGCTTCTGGCTGCAAAAAAAGCATTGTCTCTTGGTGTTAGTGTGTTTGTCGGAACTGGTTTGGGGCCGGAAAAATTGTTAGACATTCTAGCTGGCAAAGGGGATGGAACGTATCTCGGCGGACCATTCCAAACACAAATGCAAATGAGAAAACAATGGATTGCCTATCATTCACAGGTTGGAGGAGTCATTGAAGTAGACGACGGGGCAGAACAAGCAATCGTGCAAAAAGGGAAAAGCCTGCTTCCGGTTGGGGTTACAAACGTCATTGGTGATTTTAACGCTATGGATGTGGTCGAGGTCCGGAACAAAAAGGGGAAAACCATCGGAAAAGGGCAAATTTATTTTTCCTCAAAGGATTTACAAAAGGTAAAAGGGCTGCCAAGCGAACAATCGAAGATTTATTCCATTAATAAGCGTGCAGAAGTGATTCATCGTGATAATTGGGTTATTTTACGGGAGGAGTGAATGGAATGAGTGAATTAATCGAAAAGGCAAAGCTGCTAAAGGCTGCCTCTAAGAGATTAGGGATGCTTTCAACTAGTGAGAAAAATGATGCATTAGGTCAAATGGCTGCTCGCATTGCTGAGGAAAAGGAATGGATTCTTCAGGAAAATGAAAAGGATATTTTAGCTGGCAAGGGTAATGGTCTATCTGATTCCCTTTTAGACCGCCTGCTCCTAACTTCTGAGAGAATCGATCAAATCGTTGATGGAATCCGGCAGGTTATTAGTCTCGAGGACCCTATCGGAGAAGTAATCGAATCATGGGAACGGCCAAACGGCTTGCAAATTGAAACAGTCCGTGTTCCACTTGGCGTTATTGGGATGGTTTACGAAGCACGGCCAAATGTAACGGTGGATGCGGCTAGTCTTTGCTTGAAGGCAGGGAATGCTGTCTTGTTGAGAGGAAGTTCATCCGCACTGAATTCAAATAAGGCACTTGTTCACGCCATGCGTGCTGCCTTGGCCGAAACAGCGATTCCATCGGATGCCGTGCAGTTATTGGAGGATACCAGCAGGGAAACAGCCTCAGAAATGTTTAGGCTGAATCAGTACTTGGATGTGCTCATCCCGCGCGGCGGGGCCGGCCTTATTCAATCTGTCATTCAAAATGCAACTGTACCCGTGTTGGAAACAGGCGTCGGCAACTGCCATGTATTTATTGATGAAACGGCTGAACGGGAAATGGCCATCCAGATTGCCATCAATGCAAAATTGCACCGCCCGTCCGTTTGCAACGCAGCAGAAACGATTCTAATTCATGAGAAATGGCCTTATGCTTCTGAATTATTAGACGCTCTTCATGGCCAAGGAGTAGAGCTGCGGGGGGATGAGGTATTGGCGGGAGCGAATGCTTTTGTGAAGCCTGCTGAGGAAAACGATTGGTATACTGAATTTTTAGCTCCAATTGCTGCGGTAAAGCTGGTTGGTGATGTGCGAGAAGCGATTGACCATATTGATCGATATGGAACGAAGCATTCGGAAGCGATCATTAGCGAAAATGATGATAACGTTAGTTTATTTTTCCGAGCTGTTGATGCCGCTGTACTGTATCATAACGCTTCAACCCGTTTTACCGATGGTGAGCAATTTGGCTATGGAGCTGAAATCGGCATCAGCACGCAAAAGCTGCATGCACGCGGACCGATGGGGCTTAAAGTCATCACAACATCAAAAGCAATTGTACGCGGAACTGGACAGATTCGTTCTTAAAACTCCTCAGCTTGAGGAGTTTTTTGTTATAATAAAGGTGCAAACATACATTCTGTTGTTTAAAGGCCGGTGATTCCGTGGAAGAAATCCGTATATCAGTTAGAACCCTCGTTGAATATGTCTTTCGCTGCGGCAGCATTGATTCGCGGTTTCGCTCGACATCAACGCTTATAGAGGGGACGAGAGCCCATCAAAAAATACAAAAGACATATAAGGAAGGTGATCAGAAGGAAGTCTACCTTCGTACCGAGATTCCTTTCGAAGGACTTCATTATGTTATTGATGGACGCTGCGATGGGCTGCTTTTCTATGGTGAAGAGGTAACCATCGATGAAATTAAATCATTTTCCCACCCTTTTGATGAACTAGAAGGCGAAGGCTATCCGGTCCACTGGGCACAGGCTAAAATGTATGCCTATATGTACTTGATGGATCATCAGCTAACCGAAATTGATGTTCAGCTTACATATGTCCAGGTTGATACCGAAGAAAAGAAACATATTAAAAGAAAGTACATGGCAGAGGAACTAGAGAGATTTGTCTTCGACGTTATAAAAAGCTATGCACCCTATGCAAGCTGGCAGGCAAAACACCGTTCAAAAAGGAATGAAACCAGTAAAGATTTGCGCTTTCCATTCCCATCTTACCGGGAAGGCCAGCGGAAATTAGCTGGTGCTGTTTACAAAACCATTGCAGAAGGGAAAAATCTGTTTGCCAAAGCTCCCACCGGAATCGGCAAAACCATTTCAACACTTTTTCCAGTCGTAAAGGCCATCGGAGAGGGACACATCGACAAAATCTTTTATTTAACAGCTAAAACAATTACCCGAACAACGGCTGAGGACGCATTCGCGCAAATGCACAGAAGCGGTCTATGCGTGAAAAGCGTCACGATAACGGCGAAGGACAAAGTTTGTTTTAAAGAAGAAACCAACTGCCAGAAGGAATATTGCGAGTTTGCCAATGGCTATTATGACCGGATTAATGGTGCCATTCTCGATATTTTAATGAATGAAAACGAACTGACCCGCGATGTTATTGAAGCATATGCTCGCAAACATACGGTTTGTCCATTTGAGTTTTCGATTGACCTTGCCTATGCAGCAGATGCCATCATTTGCGACTATAATTATATCTTTGATCCCCAAGTGTCTTTAAAAAGATTGTATGAAGAGCAAAAGAAATCCACGGCAATATTGGTGGATGAGGCCCATAATTTGGTTGACCGCGGCCGGGAAATGTTTTCGGCTTCGATTAATAAGGACATGTTTCTGCAAATAAAACGAGAATTCAAAGAACTGAATAAACCTATCTCTGAAATTGCCAATAAAATAAATGCCTGGTTTATTGCTTTAAAAAAAGAAAATAAGAGTGAATTTGTGTTGGAAAAGCTGGAAGAACCTTTTTCAGAACTATTGGAGGTATTCGTAACGGAAGCGGAAAAGGTTTTGGCATTAGGAAGCACCCCAACGTTATTAGATGCATACTTTCAAGTTCAATCCTTCCTGAAAATTCTCCAATTACTGGATGAGAATTATATCATCTATGGAGAGAGGAATAAAAACGACGTAATGGTCAAGTTATTTTGCATTGACCCTTCAAACCTGCTTAAGCAAATGGGGAAAGGATTTTGCTCCAAAGTATTCTTTTCGGCAACGCTTGAACCCATGTCCTATTATCAGGACATTCTTGGTGGCGAAGTAGAGGACTATAAGCTGTCAGTCAAATCCCCATTTTCCAAAGAACAGTCTGAGGTTTACATAAAACCATTATCGACAAGGTACAACGATCGGGAACAAACGGCGGGTGAAATCGCTTCATTAATACATTCTTTAACACGAAACCAACAGGGGAATTATCTAATTTTCTTTCCTTCCTATCAATACATGATGACGGTTTATGAACAGTTTCAACAGTTCAATGAAAATGCGAAATTACTTCTGCAGTCAACGGGTATGACGGAAGCACAAAAAGAAGAGTTCTTAGCTGAATTTAAACCAGATTTACAGCAAACAATAGTAGGCTTTGCCGTTCTTGGCGGCATTTTTTCCGAAGGCATTGATTTAAAAGGAGACCGGTTAAATGGGGTGGTCGTTGTAGGTGTTGGGCTACCTCAGCTATGTTTTGAACGGAATCTTATCAAGGATCATTTTTTCAAAAAAAATAAAAATGGCTATGATTATGCCTATGTTATCCCTGGGATGAACAAAGTTTTGCAGGCAGGCGGCAGGCTGATTCGCTCAGAAACGGACCAGGGTACCATCGTCCTTGTTGATGACCGGTTTCTGCAGCGGAAATATCAAGCGCTCATGCCGGAAGAATGGCTTACGTATACGATTATTTAAAGCACTTTTTGCCAGTAATGGAAAAAGTGCTTTTTTTATTGCGGAATTTTTGCAAATTTGATGACAAAATTAGAATCTTTATCATATAATTAACAAAAAGTTGCACGAGGTAAAAACTTTGAAGGTGGTGCAAGAGTGATGGATGAGCCAAAACTTGTTAAGTTGGTTAATGGTGAAAAAGGAAATATTATAAAAATTACTTCTATAAATCTAGATGGCGTCATGCGAAGAAGATTATTAGATTTAGGGTTTGTTGCGGGTGCATTGGTTGAGGTTGTTCGGAAAAGCCCGTTAGGCGACCCGATTGCTTTTCGAGTCAGTCAAACGACCATTGCCCTTCGCAAAGAGGAAAGTGCGAAAATTGAAGGGGAGCTGGTTTCAAGTGGGAAATGAATATCGAATTGCTTTGGCCGGTAATCCGAATACTGGTAAAAGCACATTGTTCAATGCCTTGACTGGTCTTAGACAGCATACAGGAAACTGGGCTGGGAAAACCGTCTCAATGGCACAGGGAAGTGTCCCGTTTAAGGATAAAGTGTTTCAATTGGTTGACTTACCGGGAACGTATTCGCTTTTTTCCAATTCCAAGGATGAAGAAGTGGCTAGAAATTACATCGTCTTTGAAAAGCCGGATGTCACTCTGGTAGTCTTAGATGCCACTTCTCTTGAGAGGAATTTGAATCTCGCCCTACAGGTATTGGAAATGACCAAGAATGTAGTTATTTGCATTAATTTGATTGATGAAGCAGAAAAACAAGGCATCAAGATTAATGAAAAATTGCTGATGAACCGTTTGGGAGTACCAGTGATAAAAATTTCTGCCCGTAATAAAATAGGTTTTCCACTGCTTTTGGATACAATTGACCGCATTATAACTGGTGCAATTGAATGCCATCCTGCACAGATGAAGTACTCGGATGAAATTGAGGAACAAATTCGAAAAATTGAACCAAAAGTCCGTGAGATGGTTGGCGACCGTATTTCGTCGCGCTGGGTATCATTACGTTTGCTTGATGGGGATGAGGCCCTATTGAATGAATTAAATAAGCGGTTCGTACCTGAAGGGGTGAGGTAAATGGACATTCAAGAGCTTTATAGTGAGGCTCAGCAGCTGTCGACGGCAAAGATGCGGGACGATATCGTTCAGCAGCTTTATGATCGAAGCCATCAATTATGCCGCGAAGGTGTTTCTTATACCAAATCCGATCGAGACCTTAGGACTGAAAAATTGGATGCCATTTTCACCTCGCCGATCCTTGGGTTTCCGATTATGATTGCCATGCTTGGTTTGGTTTTTTATATCACGATAGCAGGGGCCAACATACCTTCTGCGATGCTGGCAGAGTTCTTTGGCTCGCTTGAAAAATATATAACTAGCTTTTTTACATTTATTCATGCTCCTGAGTGGGTGAATGGGATTCTGGTTCTTGGGTTATACCGAGGCACAACTTGGGTAATCAGCGTAATGCTGCCGCCGATGGCCATCTTTTTTCCAACGTTTGCCTTATTGGAGAATTACGGCTACCTGCCGCGCGTTGCCTTTAATATGGATCGGTTATTTAAAAGGGTTGGGGCGCATGGAAAACAGTCACTTACAATGGCAATGGGATTCGGCTGTAACGCGGCAGCGGTTATTTCTACGAGAATCATAGAATCTCCTCGGGAGCGGATGCTCGCTATCCTAACTAACAATTTTGTTCCTTGTAATGGGCGCTGGGGTACGCTGATTGTTCTGTCTTCCTTGTTTATGGCAGCCAGTTATACAGGAGGAGTGAAATCCCTTGTAACAACTGGTGTCCTCATAGGAATTGTTATGTTTGGGGTTATTGTTACCTTTTTTGTCTCTTGGGTATTATCCAAAACGGCTTTAAAGGGGGTTCCAACACATTACACATTGGAGCTGCCTCCATACCGCAAGCCGAAAATTTTTGATACCGTTATTCGTTCCTCGGTGACTAAATCTTGGTCAGTTTTGGTAAGAGCAGTGAAAGTTGCCGCTCCAGCAGCAATCCTAACCTGGGTTTTTGCCAATATTTATATAGGTGACACCAGCATATTAATGTACGCCGTTCAGTTTTTAGATCCATTCGGAAAGCTGCTTGGGCTAGATGGCTATATCATGATGGCCTTTATTCTTGGGCTGCCGGCCAATGAAATTGTTTTTCCGATTTTGCTGATGGGTTATTTATCCACCGGTTCGTTAACAGAGGTTGATAGTCTAGTTGCTTTAAAAAAGATTTTAGTGGACCATGGCTGGACGTGGCTGACGGCTTTAAATATGATGTTATTCTCTTTACTGCATTATCCTTGCGGGACGACACTTCTGAATGTCTATAAAGAAACGAAAAGTAAAAAATGGACTTTCCTATCGTTCCTTATTCCGACAGCGATTGCCATTATCGTTCCGTTCGTTATTACACAAACAGTCAGAATGCTTGGCTTAATATAATGCTGTTTAAAATCCATCCTTAATGAGATAATGAATAAGGATGGATTTTTCTATTGGGAGGAATTTACGATGAGTAAAGTTGAAGTAGGCGAAATTTTTACGATTAGTGATGATGAGAACCAAGAGGGGCAAGAAGTCGAAGTTCTCGGAGTCATGACCCTTGAGGGAACCGATTATGTGGCTGTTGGATTTGTAGAGGATATCCTTGAGGCTGGCGAAGAAGATATTGATATCTTTTTCTTAAAGGTCGATGGAGATGGCGATTTTTCAGCCATTGAAAGTGACGAGGAATTTGATAAGGTTGTCGCTGCTTTTGAAGAAATGATGGAAGCGGAAGAGGAAGATGAGTAATTTTTGATTTAAAGCCTTGTTAGGGAGTTATCTGTAGTTGATAACGACCTTAACAGGGTTTTATTATTTTGTTCGGTCGATATGAAAGGCTTATAACTCCCCAATCTAGAATTTTACGAATAATTCCAGCCTTATAAATTCAGTACCAAAGACGTATCTGTTTTTGGAAAATATATGTATGAATAAAAAAATACTTGGCATAATGTTAGGGATAATAAGATTCAAAGGAGAGACAAAATGCCTATTGAAGAAGGTGCCAAGTTTCAAATTTCTCAAGGTGCACAAGGTTTCTTTAACTCCGCAGATTTATTAACGGTCATTTCAAATAATGGAGTAACCGTTCAATTTACACTGGGGGAAGGAAAGGGTTATGGGGCGATGCCCGTTGACCATATGAACTATCTCCTTAAAAGATCAAACCTGACAAAAATTCAAAATAAAAGAGCTTTATTAAGTCCAAGTGAAGGCACTGAAGAACATATTAGCTAGAAAGGAGAGGGATAAATTCTCTCTCTTTTTTATTTTACATGGGTAGGAATTTAGCTGGAAATCCAGAATATTTAATGGGATAAAATACAAAAAAGGACAGGTGAAAACTGATGAATTTAAAAAAACATCAATTAAATGAATCCACACTAGCATACATAGACGAAGGCGCTGGGAATCCTGTTGTACTTCTGCACGGTTTCTGTGGAAGTTCTCAGTATTGGGAAAAAGTAATTCCTGAGTTGGCCAAAGATTATCGTGTCATCGCTCCTGATTTGCCAGGGCATGGGCAATCTTCACCACTAAAGCCTGGATTTTCAATAGACGACCTCGCACAAAAAATTAAAGAATTATTAGATGCGTTAAACATTGAGAAGGTGTCGATGTTTGGCCACTCCCTAGGCGGATACATTACCCTGGCATTCGCTGAAAAATACAACACACATTTAACCGGATTTTCCCTTGTACACTCTACTGCCTTCCCGGATTCAGATGAAGCGAAAAAGGGAAGAGAGGCAGGCGTTACAAAAATAAAGGACGAAGGCATTCATACTTTTATTGATGGGTTGGTTCCGAAGCTTTTCTCCCCAGAACACCTAAATGAAAGCTATGTAGAAAAAGCAAAACAAATTGGCTGCACCACTTCACCACAAGGGGCAATGGATACGCTTTTAGCGATGAAAAATCGCCCTGACCGCAATCATGTATTACAAAATACCGAAGTACCCGTCATATTAATTGCGGGAGAGCAGGATCAAATTGTCCCAGTTGAAAAAACTTTTTCAGTTTCAAGAACAAACATCAAGCAAGCTATAATAAAAAATGCCGGACATATGAGTATGTATGAAAATCCAGATGAGCTTATAAAACTTATCACGACATTTTCTTGACAATTTCGACAATTCGGTAATACTTAAAGTTAGATATATATTTTTACAGGAGAGAGGAGTTACGTATGAAATTACTAACCTTTAAAAAAGACAATGAAGTCAGGCTTGGTGTGAAGACAGACAATGGCATCCTTGACCTAAATAAAGCTGGGCTTGATTTCACTCTCGAAGATTTAGTAAAAAATGAAAACGAACTGTCAATTGTGAAAGAAACCATCAATAGCACGGACTCAGAACACTACTTAAGTGAGGCAGAAATCGAATTTCTACCGCCATTACTGAATCCGGAAAAAATTATATGTGTGGGCCTGAATTATCAAAGCCACGTAGAGGAAGCAAAGCTGGTAAATGTACCTGAGAACCCTGTTTTATTTAGTAAATTTAACAATGCTTTAGCAGCACACAGTGAAAATATCCCACTGCCTAAAGTTGGGGGAAAATTTGATTTCGAAGCAGAGCTTGTTATGGTGATAGGGAAAGAGGCAAAGGATGTATCAGAAGAGGAAGCTCTATCCTATGTTTTCGGCTATACAGCAGGAAATGATTTATCTGTCCGCGACCTCCAATTTTTGACCGGCCAGTGGCTGATTGGGAAATCACCAGACGGATTTGCTCCGATAGGACCGTATGTTGTCCCAGCGGAAGAGGTCGATCCATTCAATTTAAACATTGAATGTAAAGTAAACAGTGAGGTCCGCCAATCATCTAATACGAAACATATGATATTTAATTGTGCAAAAATCGTAAGCTACATATCCAAGCATATGACCTTAAGACCTGGAGATTTAGTTTTCACCGGAACACCTGAAGGAGTCATTTTGGGATTGCCGGAGAATGAGCAGGTATGGTTGAAGCCTGGTGATGAAATGGAAGTCACGATTGAGAATATTGGGACATTAAGGAACGTCTTAGTTTAATCCATTTATATTACTGAAAGAGCAAACCTCAAGATTTTATGATCCTGAGGTTTGTTTTTTAATAAATGCCATTATGTTCAGAATCAGTATAAGTTGCAATCAGGATGACTGCTTTTTGATCTCCGATATTTTTAACAAAATGCGGGACACTCGCATTCCAGCTAAAGGAATCGCCTTCCTCTAACATGTAGGAGTCTTCGCCTTGCTCAGCAAGGACCTTGCCTTCCAAGACTAAATGTGATTCTTCACCCTCATGGGCATTTGCTTCCCCCATTGATGCTCCGGGTGGAAATTCCACACTCATCAATCTCAATCCGCCAATTGATGCGATATGCTCGATTTTCAACTCATTAAAAGAGGAGTAGGTCCGCTCATTTTTTTTGACAACTCGCATGTGCTGTTTTTTCTCTAATAATAAATAAGGTAATGGGATTTCTAAATAATTAGCAATCGTTTGCAAAGTATTTATCGATGGAGAGGTGTTATTATTTTCAACATTGCTAATAAATCCTTTTGAAAGACCAGTGCCATCACACATTTGGGCAATCGTTATTTTTTTCCTGTTTCGGATGGCGCGAATTTTCGATCCAATATCCAAGTTTTCCACCTCTAACGTTTTCTTATATAGAACTTATTTATATATTAGCAAAAAAATAATTGACAATCCATATAATCTGTTGTTATCTTATAAATAACAAAAGTTCATATTAAGAAACACGTTTATTTTTTTGTATTAAAGTTTTCTTATATGAATCTTTATTTATTATTTAAATACATCGACTCTCAATTCTTTGGGATTAGTATTTACGTCTATAGATAACCTATAGATAGCAATAATTTATTTTTATAGAAAGGGTGATGGCATTGAAATCATCATTGACTTACTCACTTCTTAAGCCTGAGCAAGTTGATCCCGATAAATCCTATCCTGCCTTATTTTTTATGCATGGAATGGGCAGTAATGAACAAGATTTACTGCCATTGGTTGCCGGTTTGGAAGAGAAATTTTTCATTTTTAGTATCCGTGGTCCGCTAGTGCAGCCACCTGGCTTCGCGTTTTTTACGATTGAAGGCTTTGGAAAACCGCACCGCCATGTTTTTGATGAGACAGTAGGGATGATCTCCAATTTTATTGATGATGTTTTGGCGGAATATCCGGTAGATCCAAATCAACTGTATTTGGCCGGTTTTAGTCAGGGAGCAATTCTTTCGATGTCCCTCGCAATTAAACTAGGTAACCGTATTAAAGGCATTGCCGCTTTAAGTGGGTACATTCCTGGATTTGTGAAAGAAGAATATGAAAAAAACCCGTTAGATGAACTATCGTTGTTTATATCCCACGGTGAATTTGACCAGATTCTACCATACCAATGGGGTCTTGAAAACGAGGAATACTTTAGAAGTTTAGGAGCAAAAGTTAATTTCCACACGTATCCGGCGGGCCATACTGTCACATTAAAAAATCAACAAGATTTTACAAAATGGTTAGTAAACAAACTAGAAAAATAAACATAATAGGAGAGATGAGAAAATGTTAAAAAAATACGAGGTAAGTACATTCATTTTACGTGTAGTTTTAGGAGCAACGTTCTTTGTCCACGGATTGGTAAAATTTCAAGGTGGAATCGAAAATATTGCCGGTTGGTTTGCAAGTATTGGTCTGCCAGGTTTCATGGCATACGGTGTAGGGCTATTAGAAGTAGTCGGGGGGATCGCCTTAATTGTCGGATTTGGAAGCAGAATCGTTTCCGTTTTATTTGTATTGTTAATGGCTGGTGCCATTTTTAAAGTAAAATTAGCAGGGGGCTTTTTGGGTAATGGGCAAGGTGCAGGTTATGAATTAGAACTAGCGTTTCTGGCCATGTCATTATTAATTGCCATCAATGACAGCAAGTTGTTAGCTCTGGACCAACTATTATTTAATAAAGAAAAGAAAGAAACTAATATTAGAAAAGCGGCTTAATTAAAGGAGGAATAATAATGCTTCCATCATTATTTATCGCACATGGCGCTCCATTACTGGCGATTGAAAACAATGAATACACACAGTTTTTAAATCAATTAGGAAAAAATCTTCCTCGTCCTAAAGCTATTGTCATTTTTTCAGCCCATTGGGAATCCCGTCTGCAAAAAGTAAGTGATGTTGATCAATACAGTACCATTTATGATTTTGGAGGATTTCCTCCTGAATTATATACGATTCAATATCCTGCACAGGGAAATCATGAACTTTCGAAAGAAATAATGGATCTGTTTGCTGCAAATGAGGTACCGTTTGAAACCGAAATGCAGCGCGGCCTCGATCATGGTTCATGGGTTGTCCTTCGGATGCTGTATCCGAACGCTGATATTCCTGTTATTGCGATGTCGGTCAATTCCCGCCTGTCGCCTGAGGAACAGTATAAAATCGGCAAAACCTTGACCGGGCTACGAGAAAAAGATATCTTAATCATCGCCAGCGGGGGAACTTCGCATAACTTAAGAGCCGTCAATTGGGCAGATAGCGGAGTGGACCAATGGGCTCTTGAATTTGAAGACTGGCTTGCCTACCATCTGAACCATTGGGATCTAGACTCATTATTCCATTATGATACCTTAGCTCCAAATGCGGAATATGCCGTTCCTCCGTATGGAAGAGAACACTTTATCCCGCTGTTTTACGCAATGGGTGCCGCCGACAATGTGAAAAAAGCAGCCTTACTGCACCGCAGCTTCCGATATGGAAACTTGACACATAGTGTTTGGCAATTTGGATAATTGTTTATAGATTCCAATTCATTTTATAAGCCGACAGCGAAATGACTATACATTTAGTCCATTGCACTGTCGGCTTTGGTATTATATAGAAAGGTATACATATCAGTTTTTTGGAGGAATGTCTGTATGGCGAAGACAATTTTCACAAACGGAAAAATCTATACACTGGATGAACTGGAGCCTTTGGTTGAGGCAGTTGTAGTTGAGAATGGAAGAATTGTTGATGTGGGTTCTCATGCTGAAATGACCCTTCAATGGGGAAGAGATGGGTCTCGTGTTGTTGATTTGCAAGGAAGGACGGTGACTCCCGGACTGATTGACAGTCATCTGCATCTTTCTGGTGTGGCCTTTAATTTCTTAGATCTTGATTTAACGGGGGTCAAATCAAAACAAGAAATGCTTGATAAGCTCCGTTCAAAAGCAAACAGCGTTCCACCTGGAAAATGGCTGGTCGGAATGGGTTGGGATGAGAATTTGTTTACCGAAGGAGGAATTCCGACTCTTGAAGAACTGGATTATGCAGCACCGCATTGTCCAATTTATTTAAAACGGATTTGCCACCACGCCTTTCTAGTAAACAGTAAGGCTCTTGAAGTGTCTGCTTACGACCCTACCATTGAGGTTCCCGCCGGGGGAACGGTTGTATTAGATCCTATTACGAAAAAACCGACAGGAATGATTTTGGAATCGGCATCTAAACTATTTACCAAACACATTCCGGATAAAAGCTATGAAGAGTTAAAAAGCGGTTTAGAGAAGGCAATGAACTTTGCTGTGAAAAAAGGGTTAACAAGTGTTCACACGAATGATCCAGCCTTTTTTGGCGGATTTGAGCAAACCTATAGAATGTATGATGAATTAATTAATCAGGAAGGAAAGGCCTTACGCTGCAATCTATTGATCGATTATCCTTACCTTCAGGCTTTGAAAGCGAAGGGAATGTATGCCGGTTACGGGAATGAGAAATTGAAAATCGGCTCTATTAAAATATTCGCAGACGGCGCTTTTGGCAGAAGAACGGCGCTATTATCCGAGCAATATCATGATAAACCTGATGCGTATGGGGATGCAATGCTTAGCCAAGAAAAACTATATGAGATCGTGAAAAACGCAAGGGATCATGGCATGCCAATTGCGGTACATACCATTGGTGATCAAGCATTGGAAAATGTTCTAGATGTGCTTGAGCAATTCCCGTCGGTCGAGTATCGTGACCGGATTATCCATGTTTCTTTAGTTAGGCCGGATTTGATTAAAAGACTGGCGGTACCGAGCCGGATTGCCGACATTCAACCGAGATTTGTGGTCGGTGATTATCCATGGATTAAGGAAAGATTAGGGGAGAAGCGGGAGCAGTATTTGTACGCTTGGAAATCGCTGCTTGCGGCAGGTGTCATATGTGCGGGTGGTTCTGATGCACCAGTCGAACCTGTGGATCCACTGTTAGGCATTCACGCTGCCGTTACCCGCAGAGCACCATGGGATTCCCATGAAGGCTGGAATGTGGGAGAAAAGCTATCTATACAGGAAGCTGTGAGATTGTTTACGGTTGGTGGTGCCTACGCTACCAACGAAGAAACTTTAAAAGGAACAATTTCTAGAGGAAAGCTGGCGGATATGACAGTTTACTCGAAAAATCTATTCCAACTTGAAGACCCGGATGAACTGCTGCAAACTTCGGTTGAAATGACTATTATTGATGGAGAAATACAATAAAATTAAATTAATTCCTTCCCAATAAATGAAATTGGGAAGGAATTATAAACCCCTATTCATATTTTGGTGCAGAACCCATAAAGAATCCATCAATGAAAGTTGCCATCATAATTTTGCCATCTTGATCTATAAAAGGTACCCCTACAATTGTAATTCCATAAGAATTATGTACGAGTACTTCAGTGTTATTTATCCCTCTCCAGTTATCTCCATCCTTAATAATAGAAAGTTTTGCATTTTTAAATTCCTGACTGCTGATTAAATTAGCAATTATTTTGTTTTTTTGTGCCCCGTAAATAGGAGTAACATCATGACAAGTACAATCTTCATCTTCCGCTGCTTTTACAGGATTACCGGGTGCAGCAAAAAGTGAAAGAGCAATAAATCCACCACAAATAAGGGCTAACATTTTTTTCTTCATACTTTTTTCCTCCTTTAATTAAACTCTGTACTATCATTCTGTTTATTTCGACAATCTCCTCCATAATACCCGGTAATATTTTTGAAAAACACCAAATATATGCCGAAATTGTGTCAGTTGCCCTAAAAGTTGTCAATTTATCCTAAATAAGGTCTAATAGAATTAGTATTTTTGTATCGTAAAGGGGAATCATGTGTGGGGTTTTTTGCAGGTGTTTTAGTCATCTATAATTTACTATTGTTCTATATCGGCTGGAATGGCTGGAAATGGATGAAAACATTTATTATAGAAAAAAAGCGGGCAAGGTTTTTCTACTGGCTGATCCTTGTTTTTGTTGCCTATACATTTGTCTACGCCAGGTTTTTGGATGACAGTGCCATCTTTACATGGCTTGGCGGGATTTGGCTAGGGATTTTTTATTATTCGGTTCTACTGCTTCCATTTGTGAATCTTTTTGTATTTTTAACACGGTTTACCCGTATTCAAAAAGAAAAGGTTGTAAAATGGTCCGGTTTTACCACTGTATTAATTATTTCAGGATTATTTACATTAGGCTTATACAATGCCTTTACTCCTGTCGTAAGAACCTATGAAATCAACATTCCGAAGCATGTGGAGGGGGTAAAAAGTCTTAACATTGTCATGGCATCCGACATGCATTTTAGTGAAATGTCGGGGGCGAACCATGCTAAAAACCTCGTTAAGCACATCAATGCCTTGAAACCTGACCTTGTGCTGTTCCCAGGGGATATTATTGATGATGATGTGGATCCTTTTCTCGATAAAGGAATTCCGGATATTTTGAAAAAGATAAAGGCACCGGTATATGCCTCTATGGGGAATCATGACCGGGAGGACCCTGGGATTGATCTGATTAAAATTTTTAATAACAGTGGTATGAGGCTAATGGCAGATGAAGTAATTATTTTAGATAATGGGATTACCTTGGTTGGCAGGAAAGACCGCGGTTATCAGGATGTGGTTAGGATGAAGCTTTCCGATTTAATGAAACAGGTTGATTTATCAAAGCCGGTTATTCTCCTTGACCACCAGCCGTATGATTTGGATGTTGCCGAAAATAATGGAGTAGACCTGATGGTGTCCGGACATACTCACCGTGGACAATTGTTTCCAGCTAATTTGATAACAAATAAGATTTATGAAAATGATTGGGGCTACCTTAAAAAAGGACAGCTACATTCAATTGTCACGTCCGGATATGGGTTCTGGGGAACGCCCCTAAGAATCGGTACTCAGTCTGAAATTGTTCAATTAAAAGTAGAGTTTAATCAATGAAATGAGGGCCAAGTTGGTTCTTTTTTTATTGTCTATTGGATGGCAGGATTTAATTAAAAATATATTAAACCTAAATGTCAAGCAATATGAAAATATTACCATATTACTTGACACTTTTCTTTTTCATAGATTAATATGTAAGCGCATACACTTTTTCTATATGCCTATTTTTCTGAACAATAGAATAGGGAGGGAACATTGTTGAATATTAGTGAAGTTTTGTTTCAAACGGCAAAAGAAATGCCCAATCATGCTGCTATTGTATTTCGGAACGAGAAAATTACCTATCAGGAGTTAGCCGATAAGGTGAAGGAAAAAGCAGCAGGACTTCGAAAGTATGGAATTACAAACGGTTCCCATGTCGGTCTCATGATGGCCAATAAGCCGGAGTATGTAATTGCCTATTTTTCCTTGCTAGCAATTGGTGCCACTGTGATTCCTCTTAATCCTACCTTCAAAGAAAATGAAATAACCTATATTCTAAATGATTCCGATGCTGTTGCCCTTATTGTTGATGAAATTGGCCTTGGTGAAGTTCAAAAGGCTCACAAATCTCTCTCGTCAGTAAAATCTATCTTCACCTTAACCGAAACAGAAGCTTATGTCGCGTGGGAGGAAGTCTCCGGTAAACCAGCAGATTTCTATATTGAACCAAAAAATCAATATGATAATGCCCAAATAATTTATACTTCAGGAACAACTGGCAAGCCGAAAGGGGCATTGATTACGCACGGAAATCTGGGATGGATGTCAGAAACGAGTGCTGACCTTTTGGAGCTAACAAAGGAAGACCGGGTTCTTGTCGTTCTCCCATTATTTCATGCGTATGCAAAGCTACAGGGCTTACTTATCTGTGTGTTAAGAGGGGCTACGATCTACTTAGAAGAACGCTTTATTCCAGATGTTATCCTACAGAAGCTTGCAGACAACCAAATTTCCATTTTCCTCGGTGTTCCTACCATGTACACAATGTTTATCCATTCTCCAAAAATAAAAGAATTAGATTTTTCCAGCCTCAGACTTGCGGGTTCAGGCGGAGCCAGTCTCCCCGTTGAAATTCTAGAAAAAGTGGAGGAGGAAATGGGTGTACAAATCGGCGAAGGCTATGGCCAGACCGAAAGCACTGTCATGATTAGCTGTTTCCCTAGCAATATTGAAAAAGTTCCAGGGTCAGTCGGGGTACCCGTTCCTGGTCTCGAGCTGCAAATAGTCGATCCGAATGGCAGGGAAGTCCCTGTTAACGAAGTCGGGGAAATTATTTTTAAAGGGCCTAACGGCATGAAAGGCTATTATAAAAAGGAAGAAGCAACGAACGAGACGATAAAAGAAGGCTGGGTTTATACGGGAGACCTGGGCAGGAGGGATGAGCGAGGATACCTTTATATTGTTGACCGCAAAAAGGACATGATTATCCGCGGCGGCTACAATGTCTATCCACGTGAAATAGAGGAGGTTCTTTATACTCACCCAAATATTGTAGAGTGCGCGGTAGTTGGCGAATCAGACCCTGTTTTTGGAGAAGAAGTAGCTGCTTACGTTGTGACGAAATCGGAAATCACACCAGACGAGATCACTAGTTTCTGTAAACAGCAGCTGGCTCATTACAAGATTCCTAGAAAAATATATTTTATGAAAGAACTTCCTAAAACAACAACTGGAAAGATTCTTAAAACACCATTAAAAAAGAAATAAATCTCCAACAGTTTGTTCTTTTTTCGATAGGACAAAGAATATCTTTTAAGGTAAATACTTACAAATTGATAGGTTAAAGCTTGGGAGGGAATCTATTTGAGAGCTGCACAAATTATTGAGCAAAGACAGCCATTAAGAATCGGAAATGTAGTTGATCCAACACCAGGTCCACATGATGTGATTGTAAAGGTAGAGGCAAGCGGTGTATGCCGGAGTGACTGGCATGCGTGGATGGGAGACTGGGCATGGCTTGGCCTGAGTCCAGTGCTGCCAATTATACCAGGTCACGAATTTGGGGGAGTTGTTGAAGCCGTCGGAAAAGAAGTAAAAAACTTCAGGCCAGGCGACCGGGTGACGGCACCGTTTCATGAAGGCTGTTCACACTGCTCAAGCTGCTTGAGCGGACATTCTAACCGCTGTGACAATCTGCAAATTTTTGGGTTCGCCCATGATGGTGCCTATGCGGAATATGTAAAGGTTCCGAATGGTGATTTTAATCTGGTCCCGCTTCCAGATGAGGTCGATACAGTTACGGCTGCTGCGATTGGCTGCCGCTACATGACGGGCTTTCATGGTGTGGTGCGTGCCAACTTGAAGCCAGGAAATTTCCTGGTGGTCCACGGGGCAGGCGGTGTAGGGTTGTCGTCAGTTCAGGTTGGAAATGCTATTGGAGCCCAAGTCATTGCGGTAGATGTGGATGATGCCAAATTGGAAATGGCCCGAAAAGAAGGTGCGGTTGCTACGGTGAATGCTCGAAATGAGAATGTGGTGACAGCTGTAAAGGAAATCACCAGGGGCGGTGCCCATGCATCTATTGAAGCGCTGGGAATTCAGGAAACGATCCTTAATTCTGTCCTTTGCCTACGAAAGGGCGGCCGCCATGTGCAAATTGGCTTAACAACCCATAACGAACAAGGAATTGCCGGCCTTCCAATTGATGCAATCACGGCAATGGAATTAGAAATCGTCGGAAGCCTTGGGAATCCACGGTCGGAGTACGATGGATTATTGTCAATGATTGCCCAAGGCAAATTAAATCCACGTTCCTTGGTATCTAGGGAGATTGCGCTAGACCAAGTGAATGACGTCCTCAATGATATGACTAATTTTAAAACATATGGTTTTAATGTCATTACAAAATTTAAATAAGCATTGATTTCGAATAAATAGCCTGGTGTCTGCCGGGCTATTTATTATGTAAAAATCAGCAGGGATATTGCACTCCTTGTTGAAATAGTTTAATAGGTACTGAAAACTTTTAAAGGAGGGTCAACGTAAATGATTTCAACCTTAAGATTCCCAAAACGTTCATATACCGGCTGGGGCTCCATAGCGAAGCTTTTTGAAGAACTGGAGGATATGAAGCCCAGCCGTATTCTAGTAGTTACCGACCAAACCCTTGTTAAAATTGGATTGGTCCAACAATACTTATCTCCTCTAAATGAACAATATGATGTTAGCCTTTATACTGATGTTGAGCCGGAACCATCGCTCGCTTGTGCAGAGAGATTGGCGGCGTATGCCCGCGAAGGCGGGTTTGATTGTGTTATCGGTTTAGGCGGTGGTAGTGCATTGGACTTGGCAAAAATCGCTGCCGTCATTTCACAAAATGAGGGTGATACAGCAGATTATCTTAATCTCTCTGGTACATGGAAGCTAAAAACGAGGGGCATCCCGAAAATATTAATTCCCACAACATCTGGAACTGGCAGTGAGGTAACAGATATTGCCGTTGTTTCCCTTGAAGGGACCAAGGATGTCGTAACTCACGATTTCTTACTAGCTGATATTGCAATCGTTGATCCACAATTAACCCTGTCTGTTCCTAAAAGAATAACTGCGGCCACTGGAATTGATGCCTTAACACATGCTGTGGAAGCCTTTCTTTCTGTTAATGCAAACGAGGCAACAGATGCACTTGCCATTAAAGCAGTCGAATTAATCGGTGGCTCATTATGGAATGCTGTTGAGAATGGGGAAGACAAAGAAGCAAGAACTGTGATGAGCTATGGTAGCTATCTTGCGGGACTGGCCTTTTTCAACGCAGGTGTCGCCGGTGTTCATGCGCTTGCCTATCCGCTCGGAAGCCAGTTCAAATTACCGCATGGAGAATCCAACGCTGTGTTGCTTCCGTACGTCATGAAAACGATTTCTCCAAACTGCCGTAACAAACTGAATCGAGTATGCAACATATTAACCAATCACGTTGAAGATCGGTCCGAAGAGAAAATTTTAACGTTATTTTATAAACTGGTCGAAAGTGTCGGGCTTCCAACGACACTAAAAGAATATGGCATACCAGAATCCAGTCTTACAAGCTTAACTGAAGATGCAATCAAACAAAAAAGACTGCTGGCCCGAAGCCCAAAACCTCTTGGCAAAGATGAAATCTATCAAATTTATCAAATGGCTTTTAACGGCTTAAATTAAAAGGTGGTTATCTCATGTATTTGACCGTAATCGAACCAAGGGTTTCTGAAACTGACGGTGTCGGCCATATCAATAATACGACGATCCCAATTTGGCTGGAGGCAGGCCGAAACAAGCTTTTTAAATTATTCAACCCGGATGATACCTTTCATGACTGGAAGATGATTATTTTAAAAACAAATGTAGAATACGTCGCACAAATTTATTTTGGTAAAGACGTAGAGGTAAAAACGTGGGTGAAAAAAATCGGCAATTCCAGTTTAGAGCTATACGAGGAAATTCATCAAGAGGGCAGACTATGCGTTATTGGTACTGCAGTATATGTGAATTTTAACCTCCAAACACAGAAATCCGAACCAATTCCTAATGATATTAGACAAGAATTGGAGCTTCATTTATATGAGAGTATTAATTAATGAGGGGGAATTTAAGTGACACCTCGCAAAATGAAATTTTGGGGATGGGGCTATGAAGATGGCCTGTCCCCTCAGGTTCAGAATCAAGTTGAAGCAGCGATGGCAAAGCGGTTTGGAGTAAGCGAATGGAAGAAGACGCCGCCGCCAGTTATCGATGAAATATCTCTAAAGCAGCCTCGCATAAACATACCACAATCACTAAAGCACCTTTGTACTAATGATACCCACGAGCGCTTATCGCACACATATGGAAAATCCTACCGGGATGTCGTGAGGGCTTTTCGTCGTGATTTTATGAATGCACCAGACATAGTGGCATTCCCCGGTACGGAAAATGAGCTTATTAATATTCTAGATTGGTGTAATGATATTCATGCTGCCGCCATTATTTATGGCGGCGGAACAAGTGTAGTAGGAGGTGTTGAGCCTGAAATCGATGACCGATATTCGGGTTCAGTATCGATTGATTTAAGGAATTTTAATCAAGTCCTAGAAATTGACAAAGTTTCTCGTGCTGCACGTATTCAGGCGGGGATTCGCGGTCCGGCTATTGAAAAGCAATTAAAGGAACAGGATCTAACTCTCCGTTTCTTCCCACAGTCTTTCGAATTTTCCACGTTAGGAGGATGGATTGCTACCCGGGCCGGGGGCCATTTTGCCACCCTGCACACACATATCGATGATTTGGTGCAATCTCTACGTGTCATTACTCCAAAAGGCGTGGTTGAAACAAGAAGGCTGCCCGGTTCTGGTGCAGGACCAAGCCCCGACAGGATGTTTATTGGCTCTGAAGGTACCCTTGGAATAATCACTGAGGCCTGGGTCAGGCTGCAGGATCGTCCAGTTTATCGGACTGCAGCATCGGTACGTTTCCCAGATTTTCAGTCCGGAGTGAAAGCCGTCCGGGTGTTAAGCCAATCTGGTTTATATCCTTCCAATTGCCGTTTGCTTGATGCAGGAGAGGCGCATGACTCTGGGGCAGGGGACGGACAAACAGCAGTACTTATGCTTGGCTTTGAGTCGCATGATCATCTTTTGGACGTTTGGATGATTAGGGCATTGGAATGCTGTAAAGAATTTGGCGGAGTATATGGGCAGGATGTAATAAAAACTAGAAAGGATTCATCCGCAAGCAGGGAAGGTGATGTGGGTACGTGGCGAAATGCGTTTATCCAGGCACCGTATCTAAGGGATGTCCTTGTCGGCTTAGGGATTATCGTGGAAACCTTCGAAACAGCGATAACATGGGACCGTTTTGAAGCATTTCATACCGGAGTAATGGAGGCGGCCCAAAAGGCGGTTAGAGAAATTTCCGGCCATAACGGATGGGTGACATGCCGAATCACACATGTCTACCCTGATGGACCGGCACCATATTACACTGTTAAGGCACTCGGGAAGCCTGGCAGTGAACTGGAGCAGTGGGACGAAATCAAAGCAGCTGTATCTGAGGCGATCATTTCCCTCGGCGGCACGATTACCCACCATCACGCAGTCGGCCGTGACCACCGGCCATGGTATGACAAGCAGCGGCCGGACCTGTTTGCCTCTGCATTAAAATCGGTGAAACGCACACTGGACCCTTGTTATATTCTTAACCCGGGAGTGCTCATAGATTAAGGCTGAATATAAGGGCTCCTATGCTACCGAACCGATGATTTCTTACAAGTGTTGGGTTGCGTATTAAGGATCTATGCTACCAATCCGGCGATTTTTTCAAACGTTGGGGCGCATATAAAGGCTCTATGCTACCGATCCGGCGATTTTTTCAAGCGTTGGGGCGCATATAAAGGGGCTATGCTACCGAAACCATGATTTTTTCAAGCGTTGGGGCGCATATAAAGGCTCTATGCTACCGAACCGATGATTTTTTCAAGCGTTTGAGCTAATATAAAAGATCTATGCTACTAAACCGATGACTTATTCAACTGTTTGAGCTCATAGACAGGCTCTATGCTACCAGACCGATGATTTTTTTAGTAATCGAGGTCATATAAATTCTCTACACTAAAAAGGCCTTACCCCCGGTGCTTATAAACAGCAACGCAGGGAGTAAGGCCCTTTTAAACTTAATTTCCTTTTACTGTGTAGTATTTTATTGGATCCTTTTCGGACTCCTTCAGGACTTCTGAGATTGTGTTTGTTATGCTTTGTGGTCCTTTGGCATCAAGCCCGGTCTCCCACATCATCATTCCACCCATCCCATGGTCTAGGGCCAATTTCGTTTTCTTCTTCATTGTCTCTTCACCATTATAATAGTAGGTTGTTCCGTTCATTTGGACTGTATCAGCACCAGAATTGGCAGGATTCTGATTCAAAATTGCTCCGAATGAAACCTGCTTTATTTTTGGATCCTCAGGCTGGGCATACAGCGGTACCCCAAGCACTAATTTTTCTTTTGAAATATTATATTTATCAAAAAGTCCTGTCCAATAGCTTACGATTTTTTCAGTGAATGGGTAGGGAGATAGGTTAGCTGCATGGTAGCCGTCATCCCATTGTCCGTCATAGGCCATAATGTTTACATGGTCCACGTATCGAAACATTTCTGGCTCATATTTAACAAAGGAAATTTCCGTTAACGTAACTGCATGAATCATTGAATATACTGCAATTGAAAGCTCTTTGTTTTTAGGGTGAAGCTGTTCGCTTAAATCTTTCGCGAACGCAGACAGATTTTGAGCATCCTCTGCAGAACGAGGGTGTTCAAAATCGATGTCGATCCCGTCCAAATTTTCTCTATCAGCAATTCCAGTAAGCTCATTTACTAGTTTTGTCCTCGATTCCGGATTAGAAATGGCCGTTTTGAAATATTCATACGATTCTCCGCCTTTAATATGATACCATCCACCAATGGCTAAAATCGCCTTCGTATTATGTTTTTTCGCATTTGTGACCATTCCCCGCAAGTTACCAAGTGCAGTATCGCCGTTAAGCAAAATCCCGCCATCCTTGGTCGGATGCACAAAAGAGAAAATTACATGGGATAACTTGTCATATTCCACCGTATTTGGGTCACGAAAATCTTGTACATATCCTATGAGAACTTTTGAGTGTGATTTTTCCACTTCAGGGACTGCTTTTTCCTGTGGTTTTGTAGCGGATTTGGGAACTTGATCTATTTTTACTATTTTTGAATCTTCATGGTTTGTGGAAAAGAAAAATCCGGCAGCAATTCCTCCAATAAAGGTAAGTAGTATTACCAGTGCAAGGAGGGTTTTTCGTTTATTCATTGCTGACCTCCTCCTATAAAAATATGACATTAAAAGTTTAACAGATAAGGAGGAAGGAGTGGATGGTAATATCTTGTAGGTTTTTAAAATTCAGAAAATTCTTTATACAAAACTCGAATTATGGTACAATTTGTAAATGTAAGTCATTTCCAAAGAAATATATAAAGGGGCCAATGGGAGAATGGATAGCAAGGACTACTTAAGCAGGACTGAGTCAGGAAAACGGCAGAGGTTCAAAAATAAAATTAGTTTTACCATTATTATTGCACTTGTAGTAGTTGCTTGTACTTTTGCAATTGTAATTTATATTAAGACAGATAAGACTGTTCCTACGGGTACCCCTGTAAACGTTAAAGATTCTAAGCTAGAGGAAGAGAGCGATGTTCAGAAGGAACAACCTGAACAACCTCAGGCTCAAGTACAGACGCAGCCAAATACAGAAACAACAATTAAAATAAGTGCAGCTGGTGATTTTACGTTAGGGACAGACGAAACTTTTACATATCCAGATACTTTTGTTCGTACAGCATCGGCAAACGGTTTGGCTTATTTTGTTCAAGAACTCGATAATATTTTTCAGGAGGATGATCTTACTACGGTCAATTTGGAAACAACGTTAACCAATTCAACACAAAAAGCTGAAAAAACGTTTCGCTTTAAAGGAGACCCCGGTTATGCGGAAATATTAAAATTGGGCGGTATTGAAGCAGTTAACCTTGCCAACAATCACATTCATGATTACCTTCAGAAAGGATATACTGACACGATTGAAGCTTTGAAGAACCAACAAATCGGCTATTTCGGCTACGAAAATCAATATATAACAACTATTAAGGACGTTAAAATAGGGGCTTTAGGCTTTGAAGGCTGGCAGGATACACGTGAAGTAAGGAATAAAGTTTCACAAGGTATCAGCCAGTTGCGAGAGCAGGGGGCACAGATTGTTCTTGTCCATTTTCACTGGGGAGTGGAACGGCAATACGTTCCAACTGCCTCGCAAAAATCATTGGCCCGCTTTGCAATCGATAGTGGTGCGGATTTGATTATTGGACACCATCCACATGTCGTTCAGGGAATTGAAGAATATAACGATAAATTTATTGTGTACAGTCTTGGGAATTTTATGTTTGGAGGAAACCGAAATCCGTCTGATAAAGACACGTATGTTTTTCAGCAGACATTTCATCTGGAAAATGGAGTTCTGACTGACAAAAAAGAAATCAATGTAATCCCATTTTCGATATCTTCTGTTTCGTCGAAAAATAATTACCAGCCTACAAGATTAGAAGGTTCGGAGTATGAGAGAGTGAAAAAGAAAATTATTGATGTATCAAATAAAATTAATGGAACGGATTGGTTAGTTTATGATCAGGTAATTAATGAAGAGTAAGACAAATATAAAATAAGCAAAAATAAAAAAGCAGAGAGAAGGAACTCTCTGCTTTAAACCATTATTGTTTGGGAGTCCATAATGTAGAATCATATTGACGTCTAGCTGTCGTAAATTGTGTACCAAAGTAAGTATCTGCTACAGCCTCAGGATTTAAGATGTCATCTCCTGCTGGTTTTACACCATTTTCAGACCAATTAACTAAATCATCAAATGCGTTAATTTGTTCCTCATTTGTAAATTCGCAGTGCCCAATTCCACGAATGGCGCGGGATACTAATAAATCTTCTTTGCCTTTTTCCTTCGCTCTTTTTGCGTATATTTGCTCCATGGAGAATGGTACATAAAGATCCCCCAAGGTGTGTAAAGTAACAGTTGGCACCTTTAGGTCTCCTGTAACTTTTGGAATAGCAGCCAAACCATTGTTATGGCGGCCGTTTGGATCATTTGATATGCGAAGAACACTATCATTTAAAGCTCTTTCTTCCTTGGATGAACCAGGTAAATAGTCAAATTCGTATACAGAATCCGTATTATTTATTACATTACCCGTAGCTTCTCCATATGCGGGGTTCGTTGGCATACGTTGGAGCAGAAAATCATCAAACATCTTCTCATAGGCATATTCAAACAGCGGACGGTCTCCGCCAGAAAGGTTCTCTGTTACTTTTTCTAAAACTGAACCCTCATCAGTTAATTTATTCAATACGGCCCATCCTGTATCAGGGTCTGCTTTTAATCCATTTCCTAATACCTGTCTTAATACCGGAAGCCTATTTTTGATGAAATTTTCATCAAAAATATAGGTTTGATCTTCCTTAGGAATTCCTGCAAGCGATTGTGCCACAAGCCCATAATCCGTAAAGAAATCGAACAACTCCGAATCTCCCAAAACCCCGCACATCGGTAATGCCCCATCCACATCACCATATTGCTCGGCATAAACACCTGTAACATGGCCGCCCATTGAGTGTCCCATAATATAAGTGTGTGTCGGGTTACCTACCAATTGTCTAAACAACCCGTTTAAGGCATGGGTATCTTTTACACCAGATTCAACATCATAACCGTTCGTGCTATAACTAGAGGCAGCCCATGCATACCCTTCTGTAATTAACTCTTGACGAACTGAAGGGGCACTTACCGTCAATGCCTGACCAGTACCTCGATAACCATGAGCATACAACACAAGCTTGCCGTTCCAGTTCTCTGGAACTTCCATCCAATAACCGGCACCATTATGTATGCCTTTATAAAGTTTGGTATTCTCAAATCCTTCTAGATGTGTTAATTTGTCTAATTGTTTTTTATCTACAAAAAAGTTTTTCTTATTTTGCCCATTAGGAACAAAAAACTCTGGAGGTTTAATATTCAGTGAAGTGGATGAATCAGTTGATGAAGGTTGGTCTGCAAATGCGACGGAGCTGAGTACAGATAAAGAGAGTGTTGTGGCTAATGCTGCTGCGAATCCTTTTTTCCTTTTTTTCATGGAACCACCCCTGGTTAAAATAATATTGGGAATATTAGTACTAATATTCAGCCAATTTGATTATAAGACAAGCCAAATACTTCGTATATTGAAATATTTCTACACGAAATAACAGCAAAACACAGCAGGAAACAGGTTATGATAAAAAAACATAAATTGTGATAATAGATGTTTTAAAAATGCAGAAAGAAGTAGAAAAATAACGTCATTTTATTTATTTGGAAAACAGGTATTTTATACCATGACAGAGATTTCAGAATATTATATATAATAGTTAGTAAGTATTCACTAACCAAAAGAGAGGGTGAAGAATTTGGGATCGCAATCGGATACTAAAAAGAAAATTATCCGGGAGGCACGCAAGCTCTTTGCCGAACGAGGATATAATGGCGCCACAACCGCCGAAATTGCCAGGCGTGTTGAAGTTTCAGAAGCTGCTCTTTATAAACATTTTAAGGGCAAAAAGGATATTTTTCTTGCCTGCATTACTCCGTCTGTGTTTGAGCCCCCCAAGATGAATTCTAATCATAATCCTGATCTGGTCAGGGATGTCATCAAAGCAAGAGTGGAAGTAATCCGCAGCAATCTGGACAGCTTCAACATCCTTTTTAGGGAATCGCCCAACCATCCAGAGCTTGCAAAGATGTTTATGGAGCAGATTTATATTCAGGACAAAAGTATGGAACAGCTTTTGCAAAAGGTGTCTAACGGAAATCTCACCCCAGTCCAATCCCTTCTATATGAACTTGGGATCACTAGCGCTATTTGGTCCCTACTCAACTTTGAAAAACTCCAGGAAGAAATCATCTCAGAAAAATTACTGCTCGACCATATGGAGGATGAAATCGCCGATGTTGTTTTATACGGTTTATTAGGTAAAAGGTGAGTAATTAACAGAGAGGAGCTTTTTATGGAAAATAATATGCGGATTCCGCAGCCAAAAACGTATGGCCCGTTAGGCAATATTCCATTAATCGATGAAGATGCACCAACGCTGTCATTTTGGAAAATCGCCGATGAATTCGGACCTATTTTTCGCTTTGAGGCTTTTGGTTTTATCATGCATTTTGTTTCAGGTCATGAATTAGTTGCCGAGGTCTGTAATGAATCCCGGTTTGACAAAAGTCTCTCCGGAGGGTTGTATTTTCTGCGTGCACTAGGGGGAGACGGCTTATTTACAAGTAAAACGAAAGAGCCGAATTGGCAGAAAGCCCATAGCATTCTAATGCCAGCCTTCAGCCAGCAAGCAATGAAAGGATATCATACGATGATGGTTGACATCGCCCAGCAGCTCGTACAAAAGTGGGCCCGTTTGAATCCAAATGAGAGCATCGATGTTCCCGATGATATGACCCGTCTGACCCTAGATACGATTGGGTTATGCGGATTTAACTATCGCTTTAACAGTTTCTATCGGGAAAACCACAATCCGTTTATCATTAGTATGATTCGGGCACTTGACGAGGCCATGCACCAAAGCACAAGGCTGCCATTCCAAACCCAGCTGATGGTAAGAACCAAGCGGCAGTTCGAACGCGACATTAAGTCAATGTTTTCTCTAGTAGATAAAATTATCGCTGAACGCAAAGAAGGCGGCGATCAAGGGGAAACTGATTTGCTGGCCCGAATGCTGAATGTCAATGACCCGCGAACAGGAGAGAGGCTTGATGATGAAAATATTCGATTCCAAATCATTACCTTCTTGATTGCCGGTCATGAAACGACAAGTGGATTGCTTTCTTTTGCCATATACCTGCTTCTGAAGCATCCTGAAGTACTGAAGAAGGCATATGAGGAAGTTGACCAGGTACTAGGCGATTCTATTCCATCGTATCAGCAGGTACTCGACCTTAAGTACATTCGGATGATTTTAAATGAAGCTTTACGTCTTTATCCTACTGCGCCCCAATTTACTTTGTACGCAAAAAACGATACGGTCATTGGCAGAAAATACCAGCTAAAAAAATACGACAATGTGTCCGTCATTATTCCAAAACTTCATCGCGATAAGGATGCATGGGGGGAGGATGCCGAAGAATTTCGACCTGAGCGTTTTGCAGATATGACTAAAATTCCCGCACATGCCTATAAGCCCTTTGGAAACGGGCAGCGAGCGTGTATCGGCATGCAGTTCGCCCTCCATGAGGCAACGCTTGTGTTAGGAATGATTCTGCAGCATTTTGACTTAATCGACCATATGCATTATCAATTAAAAATTAAGCAAACATTGACGCTTAAACCTGATAATTTTAAAATTCGCTTAAAAATGCGGAAGAATAAGAGAATCGATACATTTGCTTTATCTGCTGAAAAAGCGGCAGCCCCGAAAAATAACCAAGAAGCTCCGAAGTATTCACTTATTGGTGTCAATAATAGAAAGCTGCTTGTTTTATATGGTTCCAATATGGGAACAGCAGAGCAGGTTGCACATGAGCTTGCCGATATTGCCCGTTTGCATGGAGTAAGAAGTGAGGCCGCTCCCCTAAACGATAGGATTGGTAAGTTACCAACTGAAGGAGCCGTAATCATTGTCACATCCTCCTATAATGGGAAACCACCAAGAAACGCACGCCAATTTGTGCAGTGGCTGGAACATCTGGAAACAGGTAGTTTAAAAGGTGTCCAGTACGCGGTATTTGGATGTGGCGATCACAACTGGGCGAACACCTACCAGGATGTGCCTCGTTATATTGATGAACAGCTTGCCCTTAAAGGAGCAGTCAGATTTTCAGAGCGGGGGGAAGGTGATGCAAGCGGCGATTTTGAGAAGCAATTTAATGAATGGAAAAACCGGATGTGGCAGGATGCCTTCAAAACCTTCGGAATTCAATTGGATAGAAATGATGAAAAAGGGGCAAATACAATTTCCATACAGTTTGTCAATACTGTAATGGGTTCACCTTTGACTGAAAAGTACGATTCCGTACAAGGTTCGATTGTAGAAAATCAATTAGTGTTTAATGCCGAAAATGAACAAACAAGGCAATTTGTGTTTTCCTTGCCTGAAGGGCTAACCTATCAAGAAGGTAACCATCTTGGGGTCTTTCTAAGGAATAGCAAAGAAACCGTTCAGCGAATTATTAAACGGTTTAGATTAAATGGGAAGGACCATGTGATTATTACCGCATGCGGCCGTACTTTTTCCCATCTTCCGTTAGACCGCCCGGTAAGTCTAGTTGATCTCCTAAGTCAAAGCGTAGAAGTGCAGGAAACAGCAACGCAGGTACAAATTCGTGAATTGGCCGCCTATACGGTTTGCCCTCCGCATAAGCGGGAACTAGAAGCGTTATTAGCGGATGGGGTATATGAAGAACTTGTTTTGAAAAATAGAGTTTCGATGCTTGACTTGCTTGAAAAATATGAAGCCTGTGAAATGCCGTTCGAACGTTTCTTAGAGCTATTGCCTTCACTTAAACCAAGGTATTTTTCAATAACTAGCTCTCCAAAGGAAAGTCCGAATCGAGTGAGCATTACTATTAATGTTGAACAAGGGGCCCTAGCTTGTGCATTCTTTGCGGATTTAAAGCCAGGGGATGAAATCATCATGTTTATAGTGTCCTCTGAGCAAGACGACCACCTTATAAAAGACCAGCAAGTTAAAATAGGTTAAAACGAAAGTCCCTGAATTCTTCTTGAGAATCAGGGACTTTCCATTATTTCAAAAACATCCTCAACATCTTAAGCCCATTCTTAAAATTCGGATAGCGGAACGGGATGTCAAAAAGGGTGGTTTGCTTTAAGACACTTTTCTTATGGGAGAAGGTGTCAAAGCTGCCTTTTCCGTGATAAGAGCCAATGCCGCTTGGTCCGACACCTCCGAAGGGGAGGTGAGGGGAGACAAAGTGATAGACAGTGTCATTCACACAGCCGCCGCCAAACGAAACACTGTTAAGAACCGTTTGCTGGACCTGGTTATTTTCCGTAAAAATATAAAGGGCGAGCGGTTTCGGATGATTATGGATGCCATCGAGCACTTCTGATAAATGGCTGTATTCCATAACAGGAAGAATCGGGCCAAAAATCTCATCCTGCATAATTGGATCATCCCAGCTTATATTCGTTAAAACAGTCGGCTCAATCGCTAGGGTATCCGAATCTGTTTTACCCCCAGAATATACTTGACCATTATCCAAAAAGCCCTCTAGCCGCTTAAAATGCCGCTCACTAACAATATGGGTGTAATCGGGGTTACGTAACGGATTTTCTCCATATAATTCTTTTATCGTATTTTTAAACTCGCTTAGAAATTTGTCTTTGACATTTTTATGAACATAAAGATAATCGGGGGCAATACAGGTCTGACCGGCATTCGTGAATTTACCCCAGGCAACCCGTTTAGCCGCTACCTTAATATTGGCATCATCATGAACGATGCAGGGACTTTTGCCGCCAAGCTCTAATGTAACCGGAGTTAGATTTTTTGCCGCAGCCTCCATAATGATTTTCCCAACAGGTACACTTCCAGTAAAAAAGATATAATCGAATTTTTCCTCAAGGAGTGCTGTGCTTGTTTCCACACCGCCTTCTACAACTGAAACAAACTCTTCAGGATATAGACCATTGATCAGCTTCGCCAATACTTCAGACGTTTTTGGTGTTAATTCAGAAGGTTTCAAAACGGCACAATTTCCCGCTGCAATCGCACCGATTAACGGGGCAATCGCCAACTGAAATGGATAGTTCCACGGGGCAATAATTAATGCCACACCGTAGGGTTCTGAATAGATGTAACTCGTCGAACCAAAATGGGTCATAGGAGTTTTAACACTTTTTGTTTTTACCCAAGAACTCAGGTTTTTAATTGTAAAAGTCAACTCAGCAAGGACAAATCCGATTTCTGCCGCATACGCATCTAGCTCAGATTTATTTAAATCCGTTTTTAACGCTGCCATAATCTCTTGCTCATTTACCTTTATGGCATCCTTCAATTTTTTCAATGCAGCCAATCGGAAGGAAACATTCTTTGTCTGTTCTTTTCGGAAGAAGGCCTTTTGTTTATTAACTAGGAAACTGTAATTTTCTTTAGTACCGCCTTCATTTAATAGGGGAGAGGAAATACTCATAATCATATCTACTCCTTTATCAGATGATAAAGCTTTAATATATCATTTTTATAAAGAATCTTTGGAACAGGATAGAGAGGATTTGCTTCTTTCAAAGACCGTTCCACCATGAGCGGAATATCCTTTTCCATGATTCCGTTCACCTTGGTCGGGATAGCCATTTTTTCATTAAGCTTTTTAATGGCATCAATAAATTTCCGTGCTTTTTGTTCGATAGTATCTGAAGGCTTTGTTATTTTAACCAAATCTGCCAATTCTGACAACGGCTTATGGGCGGATTCCCCATAATACTCGAGTACATATGGAAGAATAATGGCATTTGCCAGACCATGGGGAACCTGATAAAACCCGCCTAAGGTATGGGCGATCGCATGCACGTAGCCGACATATGCCCGGGTAAAAGCGATTCCGGCCAAATAAGCAGCCTTTTGCATGTTTGTTCTAGCCTGAATGTTGGTACCATTTGAATAGCATTCATAAAGATTTTGAAAAATTAACTGTACTGCCTCAATACTGCACTGTGTTGTTTCTTTCGTATTGCTTTTCCCTATATACGCCTCGACTGCATGTGTCAGTGCATCAATACCGGTAGCAGCCGTGATATGGGGAGGAAGCTTTACAGTAAGAAGCGGGTCTAATACAGCATAATGGGGGATAAGGGCCGTGTCCATTATCGCGTACTTTTCATGTGTCTCGCTGTTTGAGACAACAGCGGCAAGCGTTGCTTCACTGCCTGTTCCTGCTGTCGTTGGAATGGCAAACAGAGGCGGTATTCTTTTTAATACCTTTAAAACACCTTTCATCTGTGGAATACTTTTTTTCGGCCTTGCCGCGCGGGCGCCTACACCTTTTGCGCAATCCATTGGCGAGCCGCCGCCAAATGCAACAATTCCCTGGCATTTATTCTCCTTGTACATTTGAAAGGCTTCTTCAATATTTTCTATTGTTGGGTTTGGAACAGTTTTATCATAAATGAAAAATTGGACGCCCTCATTTTTCAAGCCATCTAAGAAAGTGTCCATCAGGCCAATGGAAACAATCCCTTGATCCGTCACGATTAAAACGCTTTCAACTCGCATACTTTTAATAAGGGTTGGAAGTTTACTTAGGCTGTTTTCTCCTTCTAATAATTCCGGTTTTCGCCAAGGAAGTATAAAGGAGGCTACCTTCATCCCACCTTGATACGTTCTGCAATATAATTCGTACATCAATAATCCCCCGCTTTCAATAAAAAATAAAAACACACAAAATACCCAAAAAACCAAAAAATGTATACAAACTATATATCGTAAAAACGGAGGGAACGTCAAGAGAATATTTAAAAAATTCTGAAATATACTCCCTTTGTAGTATATAAACTAAAATTGATATCAAACCAAAAAACTATCTATGAAACGAAAAATCAGCCGAAATCGGCTGATTTTAACTTTGTCCAATGAAATTAATTAATAAACTTAATTCGCCAGCATTAAGCTCGTTGACATTGTCAATGAATTGCTGAACTAGTTTCACCATATCCGGACTTAATTCCTCACCAACCGATTGAATAATCATTCCAACAACTGCCCCTGTAAATACTGTTAATTGCACCTTTGCTTCCTTGGAGGCATTGATTAAGTTCACCGTTAATTCCTTCACGTTTTTTCCTAGTGTATTCAAGAATAATAGCAAAATACTAAGAAAGTAAGCGCAAAACTCCAGCTTAACTTCTACATTTTTCATGAGCGAAATGATATGATGAATTGCTTCTCGTAACGGCAGATTTTGTGGATTTTCCACTAATTTAATGACTTCAGGCAGGATTGCTTCCCACTCTTCTGTGTTTGTTAGCTCTCTCCGTTCTTTTTGGAAAAAGCTTTCTGCAATTTCAGTAGGGGAGAAGACAACGATTGAACGACCTGCTTCATTCTCATTCGTGGAATACGTTCTTTTTACAAGCCCCTGGTTTTCCAATTCCTTTAATACATCATAGGCTGTCCATTTGCTTACGCCAATGGCTTCCGCCACCTTCGAATAATGGACAGGGTTGTTTGTTTTCTTAAATTGACGGTAGATATGATCAAGGAATTCCTGACGTCTTTTTGTTAGAGACAAACTTTTTTTCACCTCAGATCTATTGATGGAAACTTATGTAATTAAATATCATGATTACATGTATTATACCATTCCCGACTAAATATAATGGACAAGATTGCATTCATATATGGGTTGACTTTTTCAAAAAAAGTAGTATAGTTACTATCTTGTGAGCAGGTCATTTACGTTTTTTCTTGTTTTATTCATAGTTTGTTCATATTTACCATTTAAGATATAGACTAGACTAAATAGTACTAATCACATATAGGAAAGTAAATTAAAAAATGCAATAATGATTTGCTAGAAGGAAGGTGCTTAATAATGAAACTAAAAGGTCAAGGTATTTCCCATAAATATATTGGCTTTTTCTTTTTGGCCGTCATTCTTCTTTGGATAAAAACATATGTTACGCAATTAACACAATTTGATTTAGGGATCCAGAACTCAATCCAGAAGTTTTTATTATTTTTAAATCCATTAGGATCGGCGTTAATATTTTTAGGGATTTCAGCATTATTTAAAGGCAGAAAAAAGTATATTTCATTGATTGTGATTGATTTTCTATTATCGTTCTTATTGTTTGCCAATGTAGTGTACTATCGTTTCTTTAATGATTTCATCACGTTGCCTACATTGACCCAAACTCAGAACTTTGGTGATGTCAGCAGCAGTGTGTCTTCTTTATTGAAGCCATATGATTTCTTATTCTTTATAGATACAATTCTATTAATTGCATTACTTGTATTTAGGATTGTAAAAATCGAGAAAAAAGATATGAGCCGTCAAAAGGTGGCTGCTTTATTCTCCATGGCACTAGCCATTTCTTGTGCCAATCTTTCATTAGCAGAAGCGGACAGACCGCAATTATTAACAAGAGGTTTTGACCGAAATTACATTGTAAAATATTTAGGCATGTACAATTATACGATTTATGATACGGTGAAAAGTACGACAGCCTCTGCTCAACGGGTAATGGCGAGCAGCGACGATGTTACTGAGGTGAAAAACTACACTAACTCCAATTATGCTGCACCCAACCCGGCATATTTTGGTGCCGCTAAAGGCATGAACGTTATTTATTTGCATCTTGAATCAACACAAAACTTTTTGATTAATTATAAGCTTCATGGGCAAGAGGTTACACCATTTCTAAACTCGTTAACACGTGACCAGAATACCTTATATTTTGATAACTTCTTCCACCAAACCGGACAAGGGAAAACAGCAGATGCTGAATTTATGCTTGAGAATTCATTATACGGACTGCCGCAGGGTGCTGCCTTTACGACCAAAGGCATGAACACATTCCAATCAGCACCGGGGATTTTAGGTCAGCAGGGTTATACATCTGCAGTATTCCATGCAAACTCAGGAAGCTTTTGGAACCGCAATGAAATTTATAAATCTTTTGGTTATAATAACTTTTTTGACGGAAAATATTATCATGTAAACCCAGAAGATCAAGCGGAATATGGAATGATGGATAAACCATTTTATCAACAATCTAAACCAATGTTAGAAACTTTACCAGAGCCGTTTTATACGAAATTTATTCCGGTAGCCAACCATTATCCATATAAAATGGACCAAAGCTTGGCAACGATTGCCCCTGCAGAAACGGGTGATGCATCGGTTGATGATTATTTCCAAACAGCTAGATATGAGGACGAAGCTTTAAAAGAGTTCTTTGATTATTTAAAGCAGACAGGATTACTTGATCGTTCCATTATTATTATGTACGGTGACCATTATGGAATATCCGAAAACCATAATAAAGCAATGGCTCAGGTATTGGGGAAGGAAATTACTCCGTTTGAAAGTGCCGGCTTGCAGCGTGTTCCATTATTTATTCGTGTCCCTGGTATCCAAGGGGGAACTCATCATGAATACGGCGGCCAAATCGATGTCCTACCAACACTGCTTCATTTGTTAGGAATTGATTCAAAACAGTTTGTCCAGTTTGGTACTGATTTATTGTCAGAACAGCACGACCAACTTGTGCCATTCCGAAATGGCGACTTTGTAAGTCCAACCATTACAGCTGTTAGAGATAAATATTACGATTCTACGACTGGCTTGGAGCTTTCACAGGATAAATTGGATGAGGCTAAGAAGTACCACGAGATCGTGGACCAAAAGCTGGCAGAATCCGATAAAGTTGTAAATGGCGACTTATTGCGTTTCTATACACCTGATGGCTTTAAACCAATCGACAGATCAAAATATAACTATAACAAGGGTCAAGAAGATTCTTCTAAATAAAAGACGCTCTCCGGGTTTCGGCCCGGAGAGCTTTTTTGTACTCGTTACTTGTAAATATTTGCAACTTTTTACACTTATTAGACAAAAGTAATGTTAAAATAATTCTTGTGACAAACAGATTAAGGGGGATTTAGATTGGATTCTAAGTTTTCAAAGCCGAAAGGATTCGGAGAAATACTCGATCATACATTCAGTTTAAGTAAAAACAGATTTAAGGATTTCTTTATGATTTTCCTCTTGCTTTTAGGTCCTGTTTACTTATTACAAGCCATCATATTATTAATATCAGGAACAAGCTTCTTTAGGGAAGTGAAAGGCGGTGGTGATTGGTTTGAGCAATTCATGACCAGCTTTGAAAATCAAGGAACCTTTGACGCCGGAAGCATTGGGGCTGACATTGGAATGGCGGTGATTGGGCTAATCACAGTGATTCTTGGTCCGATCACAGAGGCAGCTATTCTTTTTGCCGTCAATCATATTCGCAAAAATGAGGAGTTTACTGTCGGGTCGGTTATCAAGCAAGCCCTATCACGGTTCTGGCCAATGCTGGGCAGCAGTATTTTATTTGGATTGCTAGCCTTTGGCATCATGCTGGTTCCTATTTTAATCATCGCCTTTTCAGGAGTAATTGGCTCCATGGCCAATCCCGTTTTAGGCATATTATTAGCTATCGGGTTATTTCTAATCTTTGCACCAATAATAGCCTACTTTTTAACGCGCTGGAGTTTTTATTTCGGGTCGGTAGTTCTTGACAGACAGTCACCAGGATTCGGCAGAAGCTGGAGATTGACCAAGAAACGTACATGGCCGCTTATGGGACTTTATATTATTTTTTATTTAATTATTACTATTATCAGCTTCTCAGTGGAAGGGACAATTGGGTTAGCTTTAGGAAATAGCGTATTGTTTACGATTATTTCAAATCTTGTGACCTTAGTGACAACAATGATTTTCTCAGTTGGATATGCCGTGATGTACCTAGATTTAAAAGTGCGCCACGATGCCGATGATTTAAAGGAAATGATTGAAGACTATGATCGTACCTCTTTTTTAAATTAGGTGATTGAGATGCTTACTACTGAAAAAGCACGGGAAAACCTAGAGAAAATTTTGAACGAAAAGGAATATCGGGTTTATGACAAAGCTTCTAAAGGCCTTTTGGCTGAATGGTGGGAAAAGGCTAAGCAGTGGATTGCGGACAAGTTAGCCGGTTTGTTTCCATCAATTGAATCTTCCGATAACGCCGCAAGCTCTATTTTAATCGCTGTCATTATTGTGGTCATCGTTCTATTGGCTTTAGCTGTATTTTTTCTGATTCGTCATTATAAAAGAGAACGGGTTCTCCGAAGCAAAAAACCGCTTCAATCTTTAAAGGATATAAATTGGACTTATCATGAGCATTTAAAAGAGGCAGAAAAGCTAGAAACTGCAGCCGATTATTCAGCTGCAACACGACACCTGTTTTTGGCCCTGCTTCTTTTCTTTCACGATAAAGGATGGCTTGAGGCAAGAAAATGGAAGACCAATTGGGAGTATTATGAGGAGCTTAGAAAAGAGAATAAACAGCTGGCCGGCCAATTTTACCATCTCGCGCATTTTTTTGACGAAGTGACTTATGGCGAAAGGGAGGCATTTCAAGAGGAATACCGGCAGTTTCAATCTGTTGTTTTGAGTCTGTTGTCGGAAATGAACAAGGAGGGAGGGGGAACCGTTGCACAAGGCTAGAAAGGATTGGCTTTGGTTCGTTATAGTAATAGTTGTTTTTTTGCTTTTAAGCTATTTCACCTTTACTCCCAAGCCGAAAGTATATCCGAATTACGTAACTGAATCTCCTTCCCCAACTGGGACAAAGGGCTTTTATACATATTTAAAACAGGAAATGAGTGCAAAAAGCTGGAACCATTCGCCTTCTTTATTGCCAAAGAATAAAGAACAGCAGCTATTAATTATGGTGGAGCCGGGAGATTTTACTGAAAAAGAGGAAATCAGCTCATACATCGATTTTATCAAGGAAGGAAATTCGCTTCTATTGCTTACTCAAAATCCAGATGGTCTGTTTGATTTAAGGACAAAAGAATTGGAGAAAGATATACCATCTCCAGAAGCCTTAAAAATCTATGGAAAGGGCGGAAAGGCAGCACAAAAGGCGGAAGTCCAATCATACGTTCGGCTACAGCCTCGTAACGGAGAAGATACTTTATTGCACGATAAATACGGACCTGTTGCATTGAAACGTACTGTTGGTAAAGGCCAATTAATTGTCGCGATTACACCAGAATGGATAACGAATGGCAAGATTTTAAAAAACGACCATTTACCACTGTTGATTTCGCTGGTTAATGAAACCAACTCCAAGACAATTCTGTTTGATGAGTATGTTCATGGCGAGCAAACAACTTCAACATTTTTATCTGCTTTTCCAAAGTGGTTTTTACTGTTGATGTTTCAGGGAATATTGATAGCTTTCATTTGGCTTTGGAATAAGGGCAAACGGTTTGGCCCAATTATGGTTCCACGGGAAGAGATGGTCCGTTTTAGTGATGAAGGTATTCGCGCGATAGCAGCCTGGTATCTTCGGGGAAGACGATATCAGGATTCATTGTTAATTCAAGCCGATTATCTGAAGCAGCTCCTTCAAGAACGATGGCAGGTTCCTTATCACAAAGAATGGCAGGATATTTGGGGATATTTAGAACGCAAATGGACGGGAAAAAAAACTAATGAGATTCGCTTATTTCTTCAGGAATTGGCAATAATTCTCGATAAAAACCAAATCACTAAACAGGAATATTTGCTTTGGTCTAAAAAGTTAGACCAGTTACAGAAAGAGGTGGAACAAGGGTGAGGACAGAACTAACATCCCTATTGGAACAGTATGAAAGGCGAATTTTAGGACAAAATCTCAATTTACGATTGTTATTATCCGCGATTTTAACAGGCGGCCATGTCCTGCTCGAAGGGGTGCCAGGCACCGGGAAGACTCAAATGGTCCGTACGCTTGCAGGACTGCTTGGCGGCGATTTTACCCGCATACAGTTTACACCGGATCTGCTCCCAAGTGATATCACCGGCAGCATGATTTACAATATGAAGGAAGGCTCCTTTCAAACGTTGAAAGGCCCTATTTTCACCAATATTTTATTGGCCGATGAAATTAACCGGACACCAGCCAAAACACAAGCTGCCCTGCTTGAGGCGATGGAGGAAAAACAGGTGACCATCCAAGGAGAAACCTATATGCTGCCGGAAGTATTTTTTGTGGTGGCGACACAAAACCCGATTGAATTTGAGGGGACCTATCCACTGCCCGAAGCCCAGCAGGACCGATATTTATTTAAACTTCAGGTTGATTTTCCATCCTTCGAAGAAGAGAAAAATGTATTAAAACAAGTGATTGAGAACAACTTTAACAGGACTAAAGTTTCTCAAATAATGGATTTAGACACGTTCGTGGCAATCAGAAAAGAAATTGAAGATATTACAATTAGTGATAATGTACTTGATTACATTATGAAAATCGTCAGGAAAACAAGGGATACGGACATGATTCACTTTGGTGCTAGTACCAGGGCGGGGATTTCGATTGGTAAAGCAGCACAGTCTTGGGCCTATTTGTCAGACCGAAATTATGTGACTCCAGATGATATCAAAATGGTTGCAAAGCCTGCTTTACGTCATCGGATTCAGTTATCTCCTCATGTAGAATTGGAGGGAGCAACCGTTGACCAAATCATCGAAGAGCTTGTGGGCTCGGTTCCTGTTCCAAGATAGAGGTATACTGCCGACGAAGCGGCTGATGTTGATTTACCTTGTGCTAACTATTCTTTTAACACTGGGGATATTAAGGGATTTATCATGGTGGTACGTCTTTATGATTAACATTGTTGTTTTTTTCATCAGTCTGGTTGATTTATTGTTCTCAGCGAAAAAAACACAGCTTTCCTTCAAGCGGACCATAACGGAGGAAATGGAACGGGGACTTACCTATCCGATTACGATTGAGGTTCGCAATCATTCTCCATATTCACTAAACTACCGATTCATTGATGGTCTGCCGCAAACCTTTACAAAGCCGTTTCCGATATCCGGAAGGGGTCAGGCGGATTCAGCCAACGTCATTAACTATGAAACGGTACCTGCTGAGAGGGGAAAATACGAAATCAATAAGCTGTACTTCCGTTATCGAAGTGTAATCGGCCTGTGGGAAAAGCAAGTAACAGTAGATTTAACTGGTTCAGTGAAAGTGATTCCCGATCTAACGGAAACAAAGCAGTATCTAGAAAATGCCCAGCATTATTTATTGTATGAAGGCATGCAAATTCGCAAACAGCAAAGCGGGGTTGGGGAATTTTCGAAAATCCGGAGCTTTGTAGTTGGTGATGATCCGCGGAAAATTAACTGGCGGCAAACGGCTAAGCTTCAGGAAGTAATGACAAACGAATATGAACCAGAGCATGGTAAGTATATTACGATTTTGCTTGATTGCGGCCGTATGATGGGGGCAGAACTGAAAAAAGGCAACCGATTAGAAAAAGCCTTGGAAGCTGCCGTAACCGTAGCCGCTGCTGCTCTTCAAAAAGGGGATTATGTGTCCGTTCTAGCTTTTTCAAATGAAATTAAGGCTTTTGTTCCACCTGCCAAGGGAATGGCTCATCTGCAAACCATTCTCCACTCCATTTACCATTTAAAAGTAGATGCAGTAGAATCCAACTATGCAGCGGTTCTTCAATATTTGGAAATGGTACAAAAGAAACGAAGCCTGCTTTTATTATTTAGTGATATACAGACCTTTCTACATGAAGAAAATGCCCTTGCCTACCTTAAACGGCTTCGAAAGCGGCATTTATTTTTCATGATCGGGGTTGAAGACCGTACTCTGATGAACAGAACAAAAGCGGAGCCGATTGATGTTCAAGCGGCTATGTTAAAAAGTATTGCCCAGCAGCAAATGCTTTTCAAGAAACGGGAGAAAAACAAATGGGAAAAGCAGGGCCTGCCAATGATAGAGGCCCGTGAGGAAAAATTAGCGGTTACCGCTGTGTCCCATTATATGGAGATAATGAATCAGAATCTTTTATAGCATGACTGTGTTTCAGTTTTCCAAACACAATATAAAGAACTAAACCCAAAACAGTCAAGATAGCTACCATATATTTAGCTTCAAGCGAGATGGCTGCCGGTGTGATAAAACCTTCAATGATTCCGGCGATGATGAATAATGGTATAGTTCCAAGGAGCAGCTGAACAGAGCGTTTTCCGTGTTCCTTCAATTGGTACCCTCTTGAGTACGGGCCAGGTACAAAGAGCTTATAGCCCATTAACAGCCCAGCCCCGCCGGCAATAAAAATGGCTGTAAGCTCAATCATTCCATGGGGAACAATATAGGCCCAAAAATCATAGGCTTTGCCGTGATGCCAGAAAAGCGCTGCAAGAGCTCCAATGATAATGCCGTTGTAGATAAGCAAATAAACAGTTAATATTCCAAAGGTTATACCACCAGCGAAGGCTAGTATGGCCACTTTTATATTATTCGTCATGATACTAGCCGACATGAGTGAGGAATCGACCGTACCATCCCTACTTCCGAGTTGTTCCGGGTCAACCCCTCGGGCAATTTCTGGAGGAAGAATGGAATAAATATGGAGTGGGTCATTCAAGACGGAAAGAAAGCTGCCAATCGCGCCGATTGCAAACAAGATCATCGCGGTCACAACGAATTTCCATTGTTCTAATAATAAGCCGATAAACTTGGCGGCGAAAAAATGACGAATTTGTTTAACGCTTGATACCTGGTCTTTATATAAAAGATTATGCGATTTTGAAACAAGTCCATTCAAATATTGCGTTACTTCGTCATTAGGAAAATACGTTTGGCTATAAGAAAGATTCTGCGCCGCTTTCTGATATAGGCGTGAGAAGAGTATAATGTTGTCTCCAGTTATCGTCTTCCTGCCCTTGCTTAGTGTTGCGATTAACTGTTCAAGCTGTTTCCATTCTTCGCGATGCTGCTTGATAAATTGTTTAACATTCATTTTTTCACCATCTTTTGCCGTTAATGCTTGCTTCTATTCCTTATTATAGTAATTTTGTAGAAAAATAGGAAACCTTATCATCTAGAAAGGGGAGAACCCTGTTGAATCATGAACAAATGGATATTAAAACACCGGAATACGTCTCACTTCAGTTTAGCCTGGCCGGATTAGGCAGCAGGGCTGCGGCATTTATTATAGATCAATTAATCTTAATGGTGTTTAATATTTTGTGCATTATTTTGGTTATCTTCATCATGAAGGGTATGTCGTCTTTTCCATTTTTTTTAGAAGAGAATACTGTCCCTTTTGCCATTGCTATTATTGTGATATTCGTGATTAATTGGGGCTACTTTTTTGCCTTTGAATTTTTCTATGGCGGCAGAACACTGGGCAAGAAATGGATGGGCATCAGGGTTATTCAAGAAAATGGACACAGCATTACCTTGCTTTCAAGCTTTATCCGCAATCTGATGCGAATTGTTGATTCTCTGCCAGCAGGGTATTTTCTTGGAATGCTGATGGTGTTTTTTCATTCCAAGCATAAGCGACTAGGTGACCTAGTTGCTGGGACGGTTGTGGTTCATGAACGGGGTACTAAAGCTAAGAAAAAGCCATCTGGAATTGTGAAAGAAATCCTAAATAGGGATCTTTCCAAGGAGGATTTAATCATAGATGAATGGGCGCTAAGATCGTTAGGAATGAAGGAGTGGAAGTTGATTCGTACATATGCGCATCGCTTTGTTCAGCTTCCCATTGAAGAGCGGAAACAATTAACCGGGCAAATTGCTGAGATTATGCTTCCAAAAATCGGTGTGGAAGCAACTGGTCACAGTGATATAGAGCTTGAAAACTTGCTCCTGTTACTTTACTTACATTTACGTGAGGAATGGGAGTTTGAACTTTAAATAAGTAACATGAAACGGGCAGTGATCAGTGATTGCGCTGCCCGTTTATTTATGCCGATGACTATTCTATTGAAGCGGGTACGGAAACTGGCTTGAGTAATTGCTAAATTGCTGATGGGCTTGATTGACCTTCTGCTGTTCCTCAGCCTCAAGTTTATACCATCCATTTTGGAACATTAGTTGGAAAAACTCCCGGCTGCTCTGGTGAGTTTCATTTAACATCTGCAACAGGTCAGTGTGCAGCTGCTGATGGCTTGCTTCACGTACGGCAATGTTTAAACTGTCTGTGATATATTTGCAGGTGCTTAGTGCATCATTTAAAAAATCACGATCGTTCATTTCCGGACCTTTAACTTTTGGCAATTGTCCTGTTTGTGGATTGGCAATCTGGTTAGGATTCTGAGACTGCTGCATTTGTTGACCTTGCTGCATTTGTTGAGTCTGTGGCATTTGCTGGTTTTGCACTTTTAAATACCTCCATTCTAATGCATTTGCTGTTGTTGCTGCTGCGCATTTTGCATGCTGGATAATACAGCATTATTATTAACTTGTAGATGAGACAGCAATTTTTGATAGTGCTTTTGATGCATTTGCCCTGCTTGGTCGAGAGCTTGCTTAACATCCTGATTAGTTGCGTGCTCAGCTAAAAAATGTAGCTTTTTAAATGCGAGAAGCTCCCAAGACATGGCATCTTTTAAATACATAAGATCTTTGGTTGTGATCGCCTGAGGCGGTTCGGGAATCGGTACTTGATTGGTTTGCACCATAAAATCTCCTTTCAAAATTCATATCAATTCATATTTATAATGAACTATTTTCCTTTTTTTTATGTAAATATCTCTTTGCATGGCGCTTTTTGTCAAATCCATGCGACTTTTGTTGTGTTTGAAAAATAGGAGTCGAAAAATATAGGTTTGGGATGTATAATAAGAACTTGTGATACTAATAGAATGTGAAAGGAGACTGTCTTAATGGAATGGACATTAACCATTTTGTTTGTTGTATCCATTTTGCTGCTGATATTCTCAATCCTGAAAGAACGGCAAACTGCTAAGAAAAACCATAAAGAAATTGACCTTGTTCATATATCTGTGATGAAAGAAATAAATGGGATGCAAGAATCGCTTCGCAACATGGAAATTGATTTGGAAATTGTCACAAAAGAGACGGGAGTTCAGCTATCCACGGAGGAAAAGGTATTAAAGCGTGAAGTACTAGACTTATACAGACGCCAATACTCCATTGATAGCATTGCTCAACAAAAACAGGTTTCCGAAAATGAAGTCAAGCAGATTATCGCTGTTTACCAATCATCACAAGCTGAAGGGAGACTGGTTGCCAATGAAGGTTAACCTAATCAGCAGTTTTTCAGCGGGTCTTCTATTGGCGACAGGTATCTGCACCATTGCTTATTTTTCAAGTGACAGCCATGTTTCAAAGGCGGCAGGACAGCCAGCATCAAATCAGGCTTCTGTATCAAAGGATGAAATGAAAAAGCAGCTTACCGACGCAGGATATATTGTGCAAACAAAAGATGAGTATAACAAAAATCTAGATGCCGCGAAAAACGGTACGGCTCAACAAGAGGCTGCCCCTCCAGCGGATGCACAGCAGCAAAATGTATCACAAGCAGTCATTAATGTTGCAGACGGCATGACAAGCATTGATGTCGGGAGAATGCTAGTATCAGCTAATCTTGTTCCTGATGCTTTCCAATTCTCAAAAGATATCGAGGCGAGAGGACTGCAAAACAAATTACGACCAGGTACATATACTGTTGATAGCGGGATGTCATATGACCAAATCATAGCGGCTATTTTTCACTAGAAGAAAAAAGACACTTTCCAATCGGAAGGTGTCTTTTTTTAACACTATTTTTCGATTTGAATCATCTCATTATTATGGCTAGCAAGAGATTTTGATTTATTAAATGCCAAGACACCGCCAAACCATACAAAGACTAGATGAATATAGGCGAAAGAAATCTCAAGCAAGTGAATATGAACTGGAACGATAAAGCTGACAATTTGAATGGCCAATACAACTAAGAGAAAGATAGCTGGCGCTTTCGGTAAAACTTTTGCTTTTAATGAAGATATACCCAACAATAATAGACCTAAAAGAATTCCTGGAACGAGTGGGATGAAAATAGCCAGCTGAAGCGGATATTTATCAACAGCCATATTGTTAAGAAGATCGCTGACATGCTGAAGGTCTGCTGAAGTATGAACGAAATCAAAGATAATCGGATAGGCAATAATTTGAACTGGACCATGAAAAATTTCAAGCATCAAACCGGTGAAGAGAAGAGGAAAGGCAAGCCAGCCCCACCATTTCAATCCAGAAGACTGTTTTAAAAATAATGCAGGCAGCCCCATTAAAATAAACGTAGATGCATAGGCTAAAAGAACGTGAATATTGACAGCACTTTTTAGGAAATCGGGAATATCTTTTACCGATTCAGGAACATCACCCAAATGAATTAATTGTCCCGTAAATCCCATAATTCCCCCTAACAATAACATGATCCCGCTAAACTTAAGATATCCCTTTGGAATACTCATTTTTCATTCCTCCTGTTTGATTTAATTATCTTCACATGAATCATACCATCCCACTAATTCCCGGCCGATAGAGGGTTTTTTTCCCGAAAACAAGGAAATCGGAAGGGAATAAAAATAATTATTTACAGAAAAATCAGATTTTTGCTACAATTTTCCTATCATAGATGAACAGGAGCGTTATAATCATGAAAGCTTCTCAAAATCAATCCAACGCAAAATGGAATGTCTATACAAAGTGGGGATTGTTAACATTTATTTTGCTTACTATAATCCTCTTTACAATAAGTATCCCAGTCTATTATCACTATATAAAAGACCAATGTATTAGCAAATCCTGTGAAGCTTTTTATAATCCTCCCCCTGGGACCAAGTGGCTTGCGGTTCAAGGAATAAGTCCATCCGAATACTCATTTGCATATGTTAGCATTTATGTGTTGTTTGGTATCGTATTTATTACGGCGGGATTGATTCTATTTTGGAAAAAATCAACTGAGCTTATGGGGATGCTTGGGAGTTTTATGCTTGTTTCATTGGGAGGAACCTTTACACCAATAATGGAGGGGATAAAACTCAGTTCACCGTTATTGGTTTATGTGGTTAATATAATTGGAGCAGGCGGCATGGCAGCTTTTATCCTTTTCTTTTTTCTGTTTCCAAATGGAAGATTTGCTCCGAAATGGTCCAAATACCTTTGTTTTCTGCTCATCATCTTGCGTGTTCCAGGAATGATTTTTCCAGATACATATGTTGATTTAGAGTATGTATCAAAGCTATGGGGATTTGGTTCTTGGTTTATTCTGTGGATTGGCAGTCTTCTTTTTGTACAGATATACCGCTACAGATATGTAATGGCGCCGTTGGAAAAACAGCAAGCTAAATGGGTAGTTTACGGTGTGGTCATGGCACTTGCCGGCTTAGTTAGCGTGACCGCCATTTTTGTAAGTACGGAAAAATCAATATCTTCAGACCCATATCAATTGTATTATATAGAAATTGCCGTTCACACCTTCATGATTCTGATTCCAGCTGCTATTTTGATAGCGATGATGAAGCATCGTCTCTGGGACATTGATATCATCGTCAATCGTACACTAGTATATGGGATCATGACAGCGAGTACGGTTATATTTTATGTCCTGGCTGTTTGGTATTCCGGGTTACTGCTGCAAACGAATAGCCATTTAATCAGTTCCCTAATTGCGACAGGGATCGTGGCGGTTTTATTTTCTCCGATAAAGCAAAGGGTCCAACGATTTATTAACAGAAGGATGTATGGGGAAAATGACGACCCATACTCTGTCCTGCTTAGGTTGGCACAGGAACTGGAAAACCCTATGGAGCCTGATTCCGTATTATCTTTGGTAGTGAAGACAATCAGAGATTCGCTTAAGCTTCCATATGCCTCACTTTCCGTGTATCAAGATGGAAAGGTGATTATGACGGCAGAGGAAGGCAATGATAAAGGGATTCCACTAACGTACAAATTACTATATCGAGGAGAAGAAATGGGCGATTTGAAACTATCACCACGTTCACCTAGTGAAGCGCTCACTGTTTCCGACCGAAAATTTTTGGATATGCTTGTCCGCCAAGCAAGCGTCGTTGTTCATAGCGCAAAGGCTTCCATTAGTTTAAAGCTTCTGGCTGCTGATTTACAGGAATCTAGGGAAAATCTTGTTTTGGCTAGAGAGGAAGAAAGAAGGAAGCTTAGAAGCAATCTTCATGATGGGCTGGCACCACGGCTCGCTGCACTTGCCTTAACTGCCGCAGCAGCTGAAGACCTGGTCGAAAGTAATCCGAATGCCACTCGAGAAATACTAGGGGAATTGCGTAGCACTATACGCCAGACTGTTTCAGAAATTCGCAGCCTGGTCTATGACTTACGTCCGCCAACATTGGATGAGATGGGCTTGATTGGGGCCATTCATGAGCAAATAAAGGCGTTGTCCTTTAGCAATTCGGAAAAAATCAGCTTTACATTGAACGTACCCGAAACTATGACTGTTTTACCCGCTGCAGTAGAGGTTGCTGCCTTTCGTGTCACGACAGAAGCGATTGTTAATGTAGTAAGGCATTCTAAAGCAAAAAACTGCATTATTAGTATTTCTGCAAATGGAAAAGGATTGCAGATAAATGTGGAAGATGACGGGATTGGACTCCTTACATCACGAAAAAGAGATTCCATTAATGGAGGCATTGGAATCGGGTCAATGAAAGAAAGAGTAAATGAACTGGGCGGTAGTTTCCTGCTTGAGACAAATAAATACGGCGGAACAACGATAGCTGTATCTTTACCGGTAAATTCCGATAATATGGGGGAGAGAGATGAAAAAGCTTAAAATCCTAATTGCTGATGATCATCCATTATTTCGGCATGGTGTGAAAACACTCTTTATGACAACACCAGAAATAGAGGTTGTGGGTGAAGCGACATCTGGAGAAGAAGTAATCCAGCTTGCTCAAAAATTGGAGCCAGATGTTATCCTAATGGACCTAAGAATGCCAGGCTGCAATGGAATCGAAGCAACCAGAGAGATCATGAAAGATAATCCAAATACTCAAATCTTAATATTAACAATGTTTCAGGACGATCATTCTGTTTTTGCAGCCATGAAGGCTGGGGCAAAAGGTTATGTCCTAAAAGATGCGGAGAAAGACGATTTATTAAATGCGATTAAAACAGTGGGGAATGGAGGGGCTATTTTTAGCCCGGGAATCGCTTCGAGAATGATTGACTATTTTTCGATGGCACGCCCCGCAGCACCGAAGGAGGCTTTTCCTGATCTGACGGAACGAGAAAGGGAGGTGCTTTACCTAATGGCTGATGGCTTGAACAATTCTGGGATAGCCGCGAAGTTAAATATAAGCGGAAAAACAGTATCTAATTATGTCACAAACATCTTAAATAAACTTCAAGTGGCTGACCGAGAGGAAGCAATCGAATTGGTAAAGGAATCACGGCTAGGGAGAGAGGACGAGGATTAAGATACAAAAAGACACTTTTCACTTGTTGGGAAAGTGTCTTTTTGTGGCTAACGTAATTTATTCACATACTCCTGTACCATTTCAGGTGTAACATTTTTTCTGATTGATATAATCCGTAAATTTATCTTATTCATTCTATTTGTTACTTCATTAATTTTATAAGTAGAAAAGGGTTTACCATGTTTGCATAATTCAACTGCTTCTTCAATATACATTTCCCGCTGCTGATCTAGAGCCAAAAACTCCTGATACGATTTATTCTGATTTTCTGCATGCTTGATTAAATCCTTATGTACACTCATGTTTTCACTCCTAAAAAAGACGATATATCAATAATATCATCCTTTTAGATGCTAAACTAGTATTTTAACTGAGTGTACTTTTTACCTAAGGTAAGGCTATACTGTAACGTGGTAGTGACAAATACTCTGCAGTTTCTTCATTGTTACTTTCTTCTTCGCTTCCAAATAATCCAGATGGCCGATAATTTCCGACATAACTAAAGAAAATTGTTCATTATAGGTATTTTTATATAATACCTGCGCAATTTCATTGGCTGTAGAATGACCGGATTGGATATATCTCAAGATGAGCTCAGATTTTTCTTCAATCCGCTCTAATCGCTTATGAATAAGTGCTTTCGGATCTTGAATGACCGCTCCATGCCCAGGGAAAACAGAATCAATATGGAAAGCTGCACATTTATTTAAGGAATCAATCTGCTGACTAATGGTCGGCAATCTACTTCCGTTTTCATCAGGCTCAACAATGGCATTACTTGAAATGTGTTCAATTAATAAATCGCCGGCAAATAACTGCTTTCTTTGTTGATCCAAAAATGCCAACTGATCAGGGGAATGTCCAGGGACCTCCAAAATAGTAAAACCAAGGAATTCATTGTCTGTTATTGCTGTAATTTCTGCACGCATTGCTTTACCCTTATTACGCAGTAAGGCTTTCTTTAAATAAGCAATTTGTTTCTCACCGGTTTCCCCGCATCCCATTTCATAATAAAGCTTTTCGAAAAATTCAACCCGCAGCTCCATAAAATCTTTGTCTCTTTTTAAGCGGGGAATGGAAAGGGGAGAAGCATATACGGGAATGGGATGGGCATCGACAATTCTGTCTACCAAACCAACATGATCAATATGATGGTGTGTTAAAATTATTTCGGTTAAATCCTGTAAAACCAAGCCATTTTGATTCAATGCCAGGTTTAGTGCCTCCCAATGCGAGTCGGTATTATACCCAGCATCGATTAATGATAACGACTTTTCTTGTTTAACAAGAAAAAAATTGACCGTTTTTAACCCTCCAAGCTTCTCCGGAATCGAAATCGGTATGACCAAGCTGCAGTCCTTTTTTATATCTAACAAAATGTACACCTCACTAATCTCAATCAAATTTTAAATAATATATATTTTTTGAACGTTTGTTTAAAACGATAATATTCATATTATACAAAAAATTCTAAAAGATGTATAGTAAATGTATCGGACATACCATTTTAAAAACAGAACAAGCTGATAAAGTCATTAAATTTTGGGTTCAAAAAAATTAAAACGTTAAAAAGAAAACGCACTTTCTTTTCCTGTAATTGAAAGTGAGTTTTTTTATAATTAATATGTTGACAATATACCTATTAGGGTATAGAATCAATATTGTTCGAAAGCAAATATTGATTTGAAAAGGGTTAATGCCCTCTTTTATTTTTCAAAATAATAATACCCATATAGGTAATTAAATAGACAACAGGGAGGCATTCTTTAATGAATATTACAAAGGTTTTAGACGCAAAAGGACTTGCATGTCCAATGCCAATCGTAAAAACAAAAAAGGCAATGAATGAGTTGGAATCAGGTCAAGTGTTGGAAATCCATACAACAGATAAAGGTGCAAAAAATGACCTAACAGCATGGGCCAAGTCTGGTGGACACGAAGTATTAAATTTTGAAGAAGAAAATGGCGTATTAAAGTTTTGGATTAAAAAAGGATAAATTTTTTTATCCATTAAGATACCCTTGCAGGTATAAATAACAGGAGGTTTACAATGACAGAAAAGAAAAAAACAACGATTGTCTTGTTCAGCGGCGATTACGATAAAGCAATGGCAGCTTATATTATTGCAAATGGGGCTGCGGCATATGATCATGAAGTCACCATTTTCCACACATTTTGGGGGCTGAACGCTCTCCGCAAGGATGAAACTATTTCTGTGAAAAAAGGCTTTATGGAGAAAATGTTTGGAAAGATGATGCCAAGAGGCGCTGATAAAATGGGTCTTTCTAAAATGAACTTCGCTGGATTCGGTCAGAAAATGATCAAGGATGTAATAAAGAAACATAATGCCCTGGAACTGCCGCAATTAATTGAAATGGCCCAAGAACAGGATGTAAAACTTGTTGCCTGTACAATGACAATGGATTTATTGGGGCTAAAGGAAGAGGAGCTAATGGATCACATCGAATATGCAGGAGTGGCTGCGTATTTGGCAGATGCCGAAGATGGTAATGTAAATCTGTTTATATAGGGGGATGCGCAATGAGAGAAATTACTGCAAAAGAAGTAGAAAACTTACTAAACCAAGGAAAAAAATTAAACATTATTGATGTTCGCGAAGTAGATGAAGTGAAGGCCGGCAAAATTCCTGGTGCCATCAATATGCCATTAGGTCTGGTTGAGTTTCGGATGCATGAGTTAGACAAATCAAAAGAGTATATCATGGTTTGCCGTTCCGGTGGAAGAAGCGGCCGTGCCAGTCAATTTCTCGAAAGCTACGGTTTTAACGTTATTAACATGGCCGGCGGAATGCTGGCTTGGGAAGGTAAAGTGGAATAATTTTTTCAATAAATACCCTTGCAGGTAAAACGGGAGGACAATCATGACAAACATGAAGGCAAATGTCGTATTAGATGCTAAGGGCTTGGCATGTCCAATGCCCATCGTGAAAACGAAAAAAGCAATGAATAACCTTGAAGCAGGGCAAGTTATCGAAGTGTTAGCAACCGATAAAGGCTCAAAAGCAGATATGAAAGCTTGGGCTGAAAGCACTGGCCACCAATATTTGGGGACTATTGAAGAAGGTGGCGTGTTAAAGCACTACCTGAGAAAATCTTCAAATGATGAAACAATTGAGAAAAAACATCCAAATGTCATAAATAACGAAGATCTTGAAAAGAAACTTGCTTCTGCCAATGACAATATTATTTTAGTTGATGTAAGAGAATCGGCAGAATACGTGTTTAACCATATTCCACAGGCTTTATCAATTCCTTTAGATGAATTAGATGAGCGTTTATCTGAGTTAAATAGAGAAAATGAAATTTACGTAATTTGCCGGACTGGAAGCCGCAGTGATTTTGCTGCTCAAAAATTAGCGGAACAAGGGTTTAAAAAGGTAATGAACGTCATACCCGGTATGAGTAAATGGACAGGAAATACAACCGGATTAAATAATTAATTTTTTTAGGGAAAAATATACCTTAGGGGGTAATAGAGGATGACAGTAACTGTGATGACAGCAAAGGAAGTAACGAAAAAAGTTTTTAACAAAGAAAAACTGTTTATTTTCGATGTCCGTAATGAGTCTGACTTTCAAGATTGGAAAATTGAGGGTGACAACTTCCAGTACTTAAATATTCCATATTTCGAATTACTTGATGGTGTAGAAGAAATTCTAGACAGTATCCCGACTGATCAAGAAGTATTAGTCGTTTGTGCGAAAGAAGGGTCTTCCGTTATGGTCGCGGAAATGCTATCTGATGCTGGCCTCGATGTTTCTTACCTACAAGGTGGCATGAAAACTTGGAGTGAGCATCTAGAGCCTGTTAAAGTTGGAGACTTAACTGATGGAGGGGATCTATATCAATTTGTTCGAATTGGTAAAGGCTGTTTGTCTTACATGGTAGTTTCGGGCGGCGAAGCAGCGCTGATTGATGCAACTAGGATGACCGATATTTATCTTGATTTCGCCAAAGAAATCGGAGCAAACATTACTCATGTGTTTGATACACACCTTCATGCTGACCATATTTCTGGCGGCCGCAAAATTGCCGAGACAACAGGCGCCACGTACTGGCTGCCTCCAAAGGATGCAACGGAAGTTACGTTCGAATATCAACCGTTAGAAGATGGTAATCATGTGACAATCGGAAGTACAACAATTGATATCAACGCCCTATATTCTCCTGGTCATACCATCGGTTCCACTTCCTTTGTTGTGGATGGCAAATACCTGCTTTCAGGTGACATTTTATTCATCGATTCAATCGGACGTCCTGACCTTGCTGGAAAGGCAGAAGATTGGGTTGGCGATTTAAGAGAAACTCTATATAATCGATATAAAGAATTATCAGAAGAACTGGTTGTTCTTCCGGCCCATTTTATGATTATTGACGAATTAAACGAAGATGGCAGTGTATCAGAAAAATTAGGAGTACTGTTTGCCAAAAACCATGGCCTTAATATAGAGGATGAAAATGAATTCAGAAAGATGGTAACGGAAAACCTGCCGCCGCAGCCAAACGCGTATCAGGAAATCCGTGAAACCAATATGGGAAAAATCAATCCGGATATTGACCAGCAGAGGGAAATGGAAATCGGTCCTAACCGTTGTGCGGTTCGATAAAAAGAGGTGTTTTAACTTTGAATGAGGACAAAAAGCAAATAAACGATTGCAACACAACTGGATCTTGAGGAATTAGCAGGACTAATGTTTCCGGAAATGGTAAACAGGTTAAACAACCGATACCTTTATGACCAGGCACGTTAGTTTGGCTCCTGGCAGGAGCCATTTACCTAATATATAAAGCGTTTATGTGATTCTTTTTCTAAAGAGTGTGACATTTTAAGGTCATGCTCTTTCTTTTGATTCTTGGTAATTGTTAAATGTAAAATATGGAATACTGTACGTGGTGGGTTAAAAACGGAAATAGAAAAACAGAAGGAGGCAGAAACGAATGTTTGATTATACGGTAGTTACAGATAAAAATATGGATGAGGCCATTCAAGCTTTGGAGGAAAACCTAAAGACAGAAAAGTTTGGTGTTTTGTGGAAGTTTGATATCAAGGAAAAGCTTCAGGAAAAAGGGCTGGAGTTCGATAAAGAATTTAAGGTGCTGGAGGTGTGCAACCCACACGAGGCGCAAAGAGTGTTAACTGATAATGAAATGGCTGGATATTTTTTGCCGTGTAAAATTGTTGTTTATGAAAGCCAAGGAAAAACAAAAATTGGCATGCCTAAACCAACAGCACTTATTAGTCTTTTACAAGATGATAAGATGAAACAATTTGCAGGTGACATAGAAGATCGCTTAATAAATTGCATAAAGAACAGTATTTAAATTGGATGACAAAAAGAGCCTCGATCAACGAGGCTTCCTATTTCCAATACAAATAAAATCATTGACACAATACCCTTGTGGGTATAACATAAAAGGATGTCAGTGCTGTTCTTGAATTGGAGGGTCTAAATGAAATTTTTGATTTTACCTATACTAGTATTTATCTATATTGTGTATAAAAGATATTTCCAGGTATTTGGTGTTCCATCGGGTCATTTAAAGGATCTTCAGTTAGATGAAGTTTCTTTACTAGATGTCAGAGACTATAATGAATCTGATAAAAATCAAATCAAAGGAGCAACAAATATCCCCATAGCTTACCTTGAACGACATTTTAATGAAATTCCCAAAAGGCAGATTCACTTAGTAGCTTCCAATTTTCTTGAAAAAAATATGGGGATACGTTTTTTAAAGAAAAAGGGTTTTAAGGTTGTAAACTATACCATTGTTACACCAAACAAATTTATTTTAAAGAAAAACACAATAGAAAAATGCTGTTAAATTAATTTTAATAAGAAAGAGTACATCTTCATATTTTTTTTATAAATCCGAATACCCATATAGGTATAAAACATTAGGAGGTTTCCATGCAATATTTAAATTACATCATCATTGCTTTATTTATACTCTTTATCATTAAACAGTTCCTGCCAATAAAAGGTGTTACGCATATTACAACTGCGGAGTTAAATTCAATCTTAAATGATAAAAACAAACAGTTTGTTGATGTCCGAACACCAGGAGAGTTTAAAGGAAACCATATCAAAGGCTTCAAAAATATTCCCCTCCACCAACTAGCACAGAAAGCTGAGAAAGAACTGTCGAAAGAAAAAGAAGTGGTTGTGATCTGTCAAAGTGGCATGAGAAGCCAAAAAGCAAGTAAACAATTAAAAAATTTGGGTTATAAAGTAACTAATGTTAGAGGCGGTATGAGTGCTTGGCATTAACAATAAAGGCTTCCGATTAGAGGTCACTTTCCTAAAAAGGAGGACATCATGGATATCAGTTTACTCATTACGCTTTTCCTAATTGGCTTCGTCGGGTCTTTTATATCAGGGATGTTGGGAATAGGCGGTGCCATTATCAATTTCCCGATGTTGTTGTATATTCCTGCTCTATTGGGTGTTGGTCATTTTTCAGCACATGAGGTTTCCGGAATTACAGCCATCCAAGTCTTCTTCGCCACAATAGGCGGTGTAATGGTTTACCGCAAGGGTGGATTTTTGAATAAAACTCTGATAGCTTATATGGGCATTAGTATTTTACTAGGAAGTTTTATTGGGGGATTCAGCTCCACTCACATGCCGGAAAGCGGAATCAACGTCGTATATGGTATTTTAGCGTTAATCGCTGTGATTATGATGTTTGTACCTAAGAAGGGCGTAGAGGATATTCCGCTCGATCAAGTGAATTTAAACAAATGGCTTGCTGCTTTGTTTGCTTTCATTGTAGGAATTGGCGCTGGCATTGTCGGTGCAGGAGGGGCATTTTTATTGGTGCCGATTATGCTTACCGTGCTAAAAATACCAACGAGAATGACGATCGCCTCATCTTTGGCCATTACACTTATTTCATCAATCGGTGCAGTCACCGGAAAAATATCTACGGGACAAGTGCCAATTATACCTTCAATCATCATGGTAGTAGCCAGTCTCCTTGCCTCTCCAATAGGGGCAAATGCCGGAAAAAGAGTGAATACTAAGGTTTTGCAGGTAATCATGGGGGTTTTAATCCTGGCCACTGCAGTGAAGACGTGGATGGAAATTTTATGATAAAAAGGGCTTATTAAGCCCTTTTTATATACCCCTTATAGTATAATAAGTAAAAGCTATAAAAAGGAGGGCGCTATGCAAGTAATACAAATTGGTACACTAGCTATTTCGGTAAAATGGCTGCTTCTCGGGGTTGGTTTACTGATTGGCCTCTTCGTCATCAAATTTTGGGTAAGCAAAACACATGAAGCGGAGTTACATAAGAGGGTATTTGATTTGTTGGTAAATACACTTATTTTAGGATTTTTTATTTGGAAGGGAAGTCTAATCATTCTCGAACCATCCATTGTGATGAAAAGTCCATTATCCTTGTTATATTTTACTGGAGGAAGCAAGGGTCTGATTCTTGCCATGATTGGGTCCCTTATCTATTTCGTTTTCAAAGGACGAAAAATAAATATTCCCAATCCGCTTATCAAAAAAATCCTAGCAGTAACTGCTTTATCAGGGCTGATTGGATGGACAATGTATGATTTTGCTTTCTCACGAACCAAGCTTGATAAAACTGTACAAGAAGGGCAGACAGTGCACCAAAATTCTGATGAAATTGGAATAAAAGAAGGAAATAAAGCTCCCAATTTCCAATTGGAGAATATAGAGGGGCAACAAGTTCAACTGTCTGACTTTAAAGGGAAAAAGGTAATCTTAAATCTATGGGCAACCTGGTGTCCGCCATGTAAAGCGGAAATGCCTCATATGAAAGATTTCTATCAGGAACAAAAAGGGAAAGATGTTGAAATTGTTGCTGTAAATCTAACCACATCAGAGAAGAATCCAGATAGGGTAGAACAGTTCGTGAAGGATTACGGTTTAACCTTTCCTGTCTTACTTGATGAAAGCGGAGAAATAGCTGACGTATATCATGCCATTACGATTCCAACAAGTTATTTCATCGATACAAATGGGATCATTCATAAAAGAATAGTTGGTCCAATGGATAAAGAGATGATGACAGATTTGATTAATGGCATGAAATAAATACTAGGCTATTGAAAATAAAAGCACATTCTAAGCGGGAGCCTTCTTCTTAGAACGTGCTTTTTTAAATTAATTGTTAATCATACAATTAGTACTTGATTCTTTTTTCATTTGAGTTACGCAATCTTTATGCATTTCTTTTAATTGTTTTTCACTTAGCTGCGGGTGTTTTTCCTGCATCATCGGGAGCATTTCTTTGAAATCTCCCACCTTGCATGCAATCTGGTCACTGGCCGCTAAAACGCCAGTTCCTAATCCCAGTAACAAAATGATGGTAAGAGCACTTGTGGCTATTTTTTTCATTTCATTTTCCTCCTTAGCAGTATATTAATTTCTACAATTCTATTTTATAACGGTTTTTATTATACGGAGCGGGGTAATTTTGACAAGTTAGTAAACTTTAGAAAAGTAAACACATTATCGTCAAATTTTTAAGCATTTTATTACTTTCTAACACCGCGATAGGTTAAAATAAAAAGGTGATTATGAAACAGGAGGAAATGAACATGAACATCACAGACCAAGCTCGTGATCTGTTAAAACAAGTGTTCAAGGAAGAGAATGCCAACAACATTCGTATCTTTTTTGAAGGCTATGGCTGAGGTGAGCCAAGAATTGGACTGGCTCTGGATGAGCCGGATGCAGACGATATAATCGTCACAATAAACGAAATCACAGTCGCAATCGACCCAATCATTGAACCTAATACAGACGGCTTAACCATAGACCGAAGCGGAGATGGAAAAGGCATTTCTTTGATTGGCAATACGGGTGCATGCTGTTAGTAGAAAAGACCTATCTAGGTCTTTTTTGTTTTTATCGACATGAACTTATCAACTTAATGGAACAGAATGTTTAGGAGCTGGAGATAAGTTGATACACTGGAGTGAAGGGAGGAGAAATAAACGCGTATGGAGATCAATACGAAAGAAACATTTGCTAAGAAAATCCTTACAGCGGCAAATGGGTATTTGGATGTTGGGTTTACACATTCATTGAATCCATATAGTGGCTGCGCCTTTTCGTGCAGGTACTGTTATGTAAGGGAAATGCCTATGCAACGATTTAAAGGAATTCCATGGGGAGAATGGTTAGACATTAAAACAAATGCAGCGGAGAATTACCGGAATGAAATGATAAAAATTCGCAAGAATAACAAACCGGTGAATATTTTTATGTCTTCTGCAACAGATCCGTACCAGCCAATGGAACGAAAAGCAGGTATTACACGGGCCATACTGGAAGAAATGCTGGAAAACCCGCCTGATTTTCTTCAAATCCAAACACGGAGCCCACTCATCACAAGAGATATCGATTTATTGTTAAAATTAAAGGACAAATGTAATACCCTTGTTTCCATGACGATTGAAACAGATAGGGAAGATGTAAAGCAAATCTTTGCACCATATGCACCTGGAATTAAATTGCGGTTAAAAGCGTTAAAAGAAGTTCACGATGCCGGAATATCCACCCAAGCCTCGATTTCTCCCGTTTTGCCATTTACCCCGGATTTCCCAAAAGTTTTGGATAGCAGGGTGGATCATATTTGGATTGATACGCTTAGTATTGGTGATGGTTTGATGGGAAAGCGCTCGGCGAGGTTAGGAATGCCGGCTGTATTTGAAGAGCACGGATTATCAGATTGGTATCAAAAAAATTTACATGTAAGGGTCGAAAACTTTTTTAAAAAATATTTTCCTAGTGAAATGATAAGAGTTTCTAAAAGTGAAGCTTTCCTAAAATAAATAAGACCACCCATTTTACTGGGTGGTCTTATTGTATTATTGAACTACAGCTTTTTTGGAACCCATTGGCCAGAAATAGCCGATAATCGCACCAACCACTGCTGGTAATATCCATCCTAGACCAATACTATAAAGCGGTAAATATTCAATGTACGAAGCTTTAATAGCTTCGAATAAAGAAATGGTCGCTCCGGGTAAGCTTCCAACTAACGTGCTGTATCCATCGAAGAAACTCACACAAAAAGTAAGAAACATAGACGCTGCATATACACTTTGCTTATGTTTAAATAATGATGAGCTAAGCGTCAACAAAATCAGAACAATCGCCAAAGGATATAATAGCATTAATACTGGAACAGCGTATTGAATAATATTATTTAAGCCAAAATTGGCGATTATAAATGACACAAGACTTAGGATAAGTACGAACATTTTATAGCTTACTTTTGGAAAAACACTATTGAAAAATTCGCTACATGAGGTAATGAGCCCAATGCTTGTTTTTAAACATGCTAGAACAATAATAATAGCAAGGAGAATCGCACCGAATTCGCCAAAGTAATGATTGGCTACCTTAGCAAAGATTAATCCACCATTATCGAATGTACCGATGGCAGATATGCTTGATGCCCCCATATACGTAATGAGGCCATAAATCAGCATCATTAGTGCCATAGCGAAAATGCCTGATTTCCAAGTTGCTTTTGCAATTGTCTTCGTGTCGGTGATTCCTTGTCCTTTAATAGCATTGATGACAACAATACCAAATGCTAATGAAGCAAGGGCATCCATCGTGTTATAACCCTCTTTAAAACCAGTAATAAAGGCCAATTGGCTGTAATCACCCGTTGGTGCTCCAAATCGTCCCATAGGTTTGACGATTGCGATAATAATTAATAAAAATAAAAATACTAAAAATGCAGGTGTTAGATATTTTCCAATATAGTCAATAATTTTCGCAGGATTTAATGAGAAATAATAGACAATGGCAAAAAATACGAAACTAAAAAGCCCAAGATATAAGCTGGCGTGCTCTGGATTAATAAATGGTTCGAAACCGACTACGAAAGGTACTGTTGCTGTACGTGGAATCGCAAAAAAAGGTCCAATGGTTAAGTATAGAGCCATGGCGAAGACGACTCCAAATTTCGGGTGGACCCGACCTGCTAATTCACGAAGTCCATTACTTCCGGATAGCCCGAATGCCAAGATCCCCATAAATGGCAAACCAATTGCTGTTACAAGAAAACCAATTAAAGCTGGCCAAAAGTTAGTACCGGCAACCTGTCCCATCTGAATAGGGAAGATCAGGTTTCCTGCCCCAAAGAACATACCAAACAGCATTGTACCAATGACTGCGTATGTTGAAAATGATATTTTTTGATGCATGCATGTTGCTCCTTCTAGATGAATTTCATTTATTTTAACATCGTTTAGAATAATTGGCTATCATGGATTGATTGCTGGAGCAAGTTGGCATTAAAACGTTTTGGACATCTAAATGGCAAACATATCTGAAATTGGGAGGAGGACATGGAGATCGAGCCAAGTTTAATAATATTACTGAAATTCAGACAATCAGAGGAGGTTGAAGAAGAAGGGAAGGAGGAATTGGCTTATGGAAACAATGCGCTTGAAATTAAGTAAATATAGGCAAAAACAGGAGAGAGGGAACTTGATTTCATTTAAGTTCCCTTTTTAATTTTTTTCATCGGACTTATTTTAATGTTTTCAGCCATGCAGCCATTGCTGGCGCATCCTCTTTGGACACCAAGCCAGATGGCATACCTCCTCGGCCATGTTGGATGATGTCCTCGATTTCCTTATCCGATAAACGGGAACCCACTCCTTTTAAAGAAGGCCCAACTCCGCCTTGGTATTGATCCCCGTGACAGCCTGCACAGGTGTTCTTATAGATGGATTCACCGTCCACTTTGGATATCGTTCCTTTTCCTTCTTGGCCTTCATTCTTTGCAGGCGTCTCTTGTGCCTCTTCTTTCTGGTCTTGCACATTGCTGAGTACAAAAAATCCACCAATTCCTATCACTAGGATGGCTAGGGCAATCAAAACAGTGTTTTTCATAAAATCGCCTCCAAATTATCCTTTTTCGGTACAAGAAATAAAAATGATGTGCAAACTCAATCTAACCTGACAAACGAAAGGATTTTTGGTGCAACCACTTACCAAAATACCCTTTGATATAAGTATGAGCAGATAATTGGAAACTACGCATGAAAGAGGAAAACTGCATAGATTGCCTATGATTCAGAAAGAGCACCTATTAAAATGATATTGAAGGTGGATTTGTAAGGAACTGCATTAGAGTTTTATGTCCTTGAACACAACCAGTGGGGCACCAAGGAAACCATTCGAAGTCGACCTCTACATAATTACGTAAAATATAAATTTGACGAAATTATCCTAGGAAGGTAAAATATAGTAGAGGTGTTATTATGGTAAATCCAGCAAAACAGCAAAATTTCAAAAAGCTTCAGGCAATGCTTAATGAACTCCCTTGGTATGTTGAAGAATACATAAATCATAAATTACGAAAACTTTCTACTGCATCGTTGTTCAACTATTGTCACGACTATAAAATCTTCTTTAACTGGATGATTACTGAGCAATTATGGTCCGGCAGCATAAAAGAAATTCCATTGGAACGTCTTGAGAAAATGACAGTCATTGAAGTCGAAGGATTTTTAAATTTTCTTCATTACGAATTAAATAACAAAGAATTAACCGTTAACCGTAAATTATCTGCGTTGAAATCACTTTTTAATTACCTGCAAAACATCGCGGAAACACCGGATTTGGAACCCTATATTAATCGTAATGTCATGGCAAAAATAGAGTTTAACGAAGTTAAGGAAAGTTTGGAAACAAAGGCAAATAAAATGGAAGGTAAAATTCTGCTTGGGGATGAATATGAGCGATTTCGTCTCTTTGTCGCTCATGAATACGGAGAAATCAATAAAGAAAACAAAAAAATCTTCAATTTTCATCAATTAAATAAAGAACGTGATACCGCGATTGTATCGTTGATTTTAGGTTCTGGATTACGTCTTTCTGAGCTAATTGGTTTAGATCTTGAAGATATTGATTTCAGTAAGTATAGTGCACGAGTAATTCGCAAAGGAAATAAAGAACAATTTGTATATTTTAGCCAAACGGCCATGGATGATTTACAGGAATACCTGGCAATCAGGATTCCTAAATACCATGTTGATAAAAATATGAAAGCATTATTTGTGGCTGCTCCGATAGGTCCAAAAGGCAAAACAAGAAGGCTAACAGCACGTTCAGTAGAAAAATTAATTGAAAAATATGCAACTGCGTTCGGTAAACCATCATTATCAGTTCATAAATTACGGCATTCATTTGCAACCAGATATCATGCGGAAATCAATGATGTGCCAAAATTACGCCGGCAATTAGGTCATTCATCGATTCAAACTACGATGATTTATACGCATATTAAGAATGATGACTTAAAGATTGCTGTTGATAAGATGGATATGCCGAAGGAACAAATAGATTAAAATGATAAGAAGGCTGTATTAAATAGCAGCCTCCCCCTTGTTTTATTTTAATTTACCAGTTTACATAATACATTTATAGTAAATTATTTTTATGATATCTCAATTCCAGAGTATACTTAAGATAGTGAGACGAAACAAAATTTTTAGTTATTATTTTTTCAGTAATTAATTTATTGATAAAAGATTCTCTGAATACGTACATTTACTCATATTTCTCTACTGATTCGCAGCAGAAGTTAATAATTTGCAGCTAAATCACTTTAGCCCCCTAATAAATAATAAATTTGCGATAAAATTAACTTTATGTTTGAACTTATATTTTTGCTTACTGGTTTGCCTCTTCCCTAAAAATATCTAGCTAGTTTCATCTAAAAAACCAACAATTGTATAATTGTTGAGATCTTGCTTACCCATCAGCGATTTGAAAAATGCCCCCCTCCTCCCTCTTTGTGATAAACAATTGCAGGTTCTATAAATAGGTAGAAATCCTCAATTATTACAGAAAGCTGCTATTCTTCGGTAAAAGCAAATTCTTCAATAAAATAATGTATACTTAAAACATTCAAAAAAAATATATTTATTGGGGATGATCCTGTGTTTAATCGCATTCTTGTAGCAATAGACGGTTCTAAAATGAGTGAAAAAGCATTACAAACTGCTTTAAAATTTGCTAAGGAAAGATATTCTAAAATTGGTGTTATCCACGTGGAGAAAAATGTGCAAATTGTCGATGGGATGCCAATAAAAACAATTGATAATATTTATGCTGACCAAGAGACCAAGGGTCATGTTCTATTAAAACAAGCGGTTACTCTTGCAGAAGAAGAAGGTATTGAAATCGAAGTCCATTTTGTAATGGGGGAACCAGCTATTCAAATTGTCAAAAAGGCTGATGAATTTAACTATCAGCTGATTGTCATAGGAAGCAGAGGGTTGGGAAATATTAAAGGGTTAATGCTGGGAAGCGTCAGCCAGAAAGTTTCCCAGCTAGCGCATTGCCCTGTTTTAATTATTAAATAGTATAAAAAATGCTGCACAAAAACCGTCTTGTGCCAACAGTTCTTGATGATTCCCTCTGGTCTATTCCTGCTTCCCCTCTGCCTACCCCCCTTTTAATAAGGGATAATAACGGGAGTCAGCTATCAAGTTATGTGGAAATTTAATAGAGCAATTAAATAAAAAAGAGCTGCCCCTAAAAGTTCACTTTTGGGACAGCCTCTTTTGGTTTTATTAAGCTTTACGAACGTTTGATGCTTGTGGTCCGCGGTTACCTTGCTCAACGTCAAAAGTAACTGATTGACCTTCATCTAATGTTTTGAAGCCTTCGCCTTGAATCGCTGAGAAATGTACGAATACGTCTTCTCCACCTTCACGTTCGATGAATCCGAAGCCTTTTTCGCCATTAAACCATTTTACTTTACCTTTTTCCATTGTGTTGCCTCCTAGTGTGTAAATACACACAATGTAATACTATCCTTGCTCTCAGTGATGATCAAGACGAAAAGTTCAAACTTATACCAATCCTTTACACCGAACAAAAATAATTCTTTTTAATTATCGCATTCTTTGTAAAAAATTGCAAGAAGGCGAAAAATTTATCATATTGTTAGACTGTTTGAACTGACTATTTCTTTAATATAATCATTGCGGTGTATTTTGTATCTGGATAAACCCCATATTCTGTATGTGTGCTTACAGCAAGAGGAACAGAATTGTATTTAACATCTATCAGCTTACCTTCCTCTAATGTACCAAGAAAATCATTAACAACCCGTATAAGTTCTGCAAAGTCAGTACTTTGAAAACCTTTTGCCTCGTACATTCGTTCTACCTCCCTTTAAAGAAATTTCTACAATATACTTTAATCAGCATAAGAAAAAATCCCTTTTAAACAAAAGGGGTTTCTTATAGATTAGGCGTAAAAGTTAAACTTTGAAATAAAGCATTTATCCTACCTTGTTATTTATTAAATCTATTGCTTGATTTTCAGTTATACCTCTAATTAAACCAAGTTCACTGATAAAAATCCTTCGTGCACTCTCCAGCATCTGCTTTTCGCTTGAATTAAGCGATTTATTTTTGTTTATTCTCATTAAGTCCCGTACAACTTCTGCGCCTTCTTGGATATTACCTGATTTAAGTTTTTCCAAATTAATTTTGTATCTTTCTTTCATCGAAAGGGTTGTATCGGTTACACCATGATAAAAAATGTCCAATACGTTTTCAAGTGTAATCAAATCGGTAGCTAAACGAATTCTTGATTTTTCTACTTTTGCGATAGGGATCATAACTTGCATTTTATTGATTCGCATATTTATTATATAATACTGCTGTTTTTCACCTTGAATTTCCTTTACTTCTATTGCTTCAATAACTCCTGCTCCCTGCATTGGATAAACGATGCAATCACCAACTTGAAACAACTAACCACCTCCAAATTAAGTACATCTTAAGTATACCATACGAATTCAAAATAACAAAATTTTTAATTATATCATCTATTTTTAGTCACTGTCAACACTTTTCCCCTGATCTGTTAGTAAAAAAAACAATGGACTTGATGCCCATTGTTCGTTGTTTAGTATTTTGAATTAATGATTATTTTCCATTTCTATAATCAAATTTTCAATTTGTTCTTGTGAAAGCTTTTCACGTTCAATTTCAACATCGTTACCGTAGCCAATCAAAACTAGATCATCATGATTTGATAATGGTTTTCTTCCTCTTGGAACAGATTCTGTGTATTTTTTCCATTCACCATTAATCTTAGCGAGTGATACATCGCCTCTTTTCATCATCAAGCCATCTATACTTTTCGGCATCTTTAAACCTTTAATAAATTGTTTTTTTGAGAAATAAAAATCTTCTTCCATTTTTTCATCTCCTTAGTGTTAATAGTATATGTCAATTACGCCATAAACCATTTATGAATATTTATCTTTTCCGCGTTTACCTCCCATTGAAATAAGCTACAAAAGTTTCAATCCATTTGCCGACAATAAATAGATTGCCGGCTATTTCAATCTAATTGCACAAAAAAAGCGCTAAGGGCTGCTTCACTAGGAAAGCAGTTCTTAGCGCTTTTTTGTAAATTTATCCTGCATTTTTCATACGTCCACCAGAAAACTGACTATTATATAAATCAGCATAGAACCCGTCTTTCTCCAACAATTCCTGATGATTTCCCTTTTCAATGACTCGGCCATTGTTCATGACTAGAATAATATCTGCGTCTCGGATCGTTGATAGTCGGTGGGCTATGATAAAGCTTGTGCGTCCCTTCATCAGATGATCCATCGCCTTTTGAATCTGGACTTCGGTCCGTGTATCAACGCTGCTTGTAGCCTCGTCAAGGATTAACATCGCCGGATCTGCAAGAATCGCCCTAGCAATCGTTAATAGCTGCTTTTGCCCCTGAGAAATATTCGAAGCTTCCTCATTTAAGATGGTATCATAGCCGTCAGGCAATGTGCGGATAAAGTGGTCTGCATTAGCAGCTTGTGCAGCAGCAACAATTTCCTCTTCTGTTGCTCCATCCCTTCCATATGCGATGTTGTCACGAATTGTGCTGTTAAAGAGCCATGTATCCTGCAGCACCATTCCAAATAAGCCGCGCAGGTGCTCTCTCTTCATATCCCGTGTATCGATTCCATCAATCAAAATTTTACCGGAATTGATTTCGTAAAAACGCATTAATAGATTAATTAGTGTTGTTTTACCCGCTCCGGTCGGACCAACGATGGCAACCTTTTGCCCAGGTCTTACTTTAATGTTCATATCCTCGATTAATAATTCATTTTCTTTATATCCGAAAGAAACATCCTCGAATTTCACCTCGCCTTTTGGATCAGCTAGCTTTTTTGCTGTGGCAGTTTCCGGAATCTCCTCTGTTTCATCAAGGATTTCAAACACCCGCTCTGCACTGGCCGCCGTTGACTGAATCACGTTGGCAATCATCGCGGTCTGGGTAATCGGTTGGGAAAATTGTCTGGCATATTGGATAAATGCCTGAATATCGCCAATCTCAATCGCTTTTTTTGTGACCAATATTCCGCCTGCCACAGATACAAGTACATAACCGATGTTATTGATAAACGACATGAATGGCATAATCAACCCAGACATAAATTGCGCCCTCCAGCCAGCTTGATAAAGTCTTTCATTGATTTCTTCAAATTGATCCATAGACTTTTGCTCGCGTCCAAATACTTTAATAATCTTATGGCCGGTATACATTTCTTCAACATGTCCGTTTAGCTGGCCAAGCGCCTTTTGCTGTCCCTTGAAATAGGCTTGTGAACGTTTGGCAATATTTGCTGTCGCAATAAAACTAAGCGGCAGTGTCACCACCACGATCAATGTCATTAGCGGACTAATCGAAAGCATCATCACAATTACACCAATTAAGGTAACCACTGAGGTAATCAGCTGGGTTAAGCTTTGCTGCAAGGTGGTGCTGATGTTATCGACATCATTTACTGCCCGGCTAAGGATTTCACCATGGGTGCGTGCATCAAAATATTTTAATGGCAGTCGGTTTAGCTTTTCTTCTACTTCTTTACGAAGCTGGTAAACTGTTTTTTGTGCCACTCCCGCCATAATATATTGCTGAATGTATGCAAAAACAGCACTTAAAATATAGAGCCCAATTAATAATAAAATGATATGCCCGATGTATTCAAAATCAATTTTTGCACCAGGTACACCTCTAAACTTCATCATTAAGCCTTCAAACAACTTGGTTGTCGCTTTCCCCATGATTTTTGGACTGACTATGGCAAAAATAGTACTGATGATGGCCGTGATGAGAACCGCTATAAGCTGCATTTTATATGGCATTAAATAGGTAATTAACCGCTTCAGTGTTCCTTTAAAATCCTTTGCTTTTTGAACTGGGGCACCCATTCCCATAGGACCAAATCCGCCGCCTGGTCCCCGAGGACCCGGTCCTTGTTGAGGTCTATGATTCTGTGAATCTTTACTCATGCAATTTCCTCCTCAGAAAGCTGAGACATGACAATTTCACGATAAACTTTGCTGGTTTCCATCAACTCTTTATGTTTACCAATTCCAGCAATCTCGCCATTATCAAGGACGATAATCTGGTCCGCATCGATGATGGTGCTGACGCGCTGGGCAACAATTAATACTGTAGATTGCTGGGTTTGTTCTTTTAATGCCGCCCGAAGCATGGCATCTGTTTTAAAATCTAAAGCGGAAAAGCTGTCATCAAAAATAAAGATTTCCGGTCTTCGGACAAGCGCACGTGCAATGGATAAACGTTGTTTCTGCCCGCCCGATACATTTGTTCCTCCTTGGGCAATCAGCGTGTTGTAGCCTTCAGGCATTTCGTTAATAAACTCTGCCGCTTGGGCAATTTCAGCGGCATGCCGCACTTCTTCATCCGATGCATCTTCTTTGCCGTATCGAATATTTTCCGAAATAGTCCCTGTAAAAAGAACGGCTTGCTGCGGGACAAAGCCAATTTTTTTGCGAAGTAATTCCTGAGTCATTTTTCGTACATCGATTCCACCAACCAACACTTTGCCGCTGCCAGCGTCATAAAAACGAGGAATCAAATTAATAAGCGTTGATTTACCTGAGCCGGTTCCGCCGATAATCGCGGTGATTTCACCTGGCCTCATTTTAAAAGAAATATTCGAAATAGCAGGCATTTCAGCTCCTGGATAGGAAAAGCTGACATTCTGAAATTCAACCTCCCCATTGTTGCTTACTGGGGGAAGGGGAGTTGATGGATTTTTAATATCAGCCGTTGTATCTAGCACCTCAATAATTCTTACTGCTGATACAGAAGCTCTTGGAATCATCACAAACATCATCGATAACATCAGGAAGGAGAACATGATTTGCATCGCGTATTGGATAAAGGCCATCATGTCTCCCACTTCCATGTGCCCATTACTGATGCGGATGCCGCCAAACCAGATAATCGCTACTGTAGTCAGGTTTAGGATAATCATCATCGTCGGCATCATGACGGCCATCAGTTTATTGACCTTTATCGCGGTTTGGGTAAGATCCCAGCTGGCTTCGTCAAATCGCTTCTTCTCATGCTCGATTCGGTTAAAGGAACGAATCACACGAATTCCAGTTAAATTTTCCCGTAAAACGCGGTTTAGGTTATCTAGTTTTACCTGCATCGCTTTAAATAATGGAATGGCATTTCTTTGTACAATTAAGATAATGATAATTAATATGGGAATCGCCACAGCGAGAACTAAAGAAAGTTTGGTGTCTTTGGATAAAGCCATGATGATTCCGCCGATGCACATCATTGGAGCCATGACCATCATTCGGAGCATCATGATTAACACCTGCTGTATTTGCGTAATATCGTTTGTTGTTCTCGTGATGAGTGATGCTGTTCCAAATTGATCAAATTCCTGTAAGGAAAAATCGCCGACATGGGAAAAGATTTTACTTCGCAATAATTTTCCGAAACCTGAAGCGGCTTTGGCGGAAAAAAAGCTGGCACTGACAGAGCAAATCATGCCGCCTGCCGCGACGAGGAGCATGAACCCGCCAATTTTCCAAATATAATGTGTATCGCCGGTTACTACTCCCTTATCAACGATATCGGCCATTAATGTTGGCAGATACAATTCAGACAAGGATTGCAGAAGCACTAATACCAAAACAAACATAACAGGGAACTGAAATGGTTTTAGAAATTTTGCTAATTTAAGCATTTTGGTCATCTCCATTCCTTATTGGCGATAGGTATGCTCGAAATAGTTAAAAACTTTATTGAGAAGCTCAGCAAGCTTCTCACTGTCGTCCTCCCCTAAATAATCAATTAAACCTGCAAAGGTTTCGGTAAAAGCTTTTTTAGCCTCGTTAGTTACTTCGATGCCTCTATCTGTAAGGTGAATATTGACAGCGCGCCTATCAGTCGGATCAATGTTCCGTTCAACAAGACTGTCCTTTTCTAGCTTGTTAATAATCTGTGTGACAGTTGGCGATGTAACCCTAAGAATACTGCTAATCTCAGAAACCTTCATATCCGGTTTCTCCTCGTTTGTTTCATGCCTTATTGCCATAAGAACCTTGATTTCACTGGGATTATAACCGGCTATTTGCCGATCATGCCATCCGGACTTTCGAAACTGTGAAAATGCCCTCAGAAGTTTTTGCGTGGTATTTGCATTATAATCTGTCATTTTTTCCACCTCCTGCAAAATAGATAGGTTACTAATTTATTTACCAACCTAAGTATAATTCGTATACAATTTTTCGGTCAATCAAAAAACACAGGGGTTTCCTGTGTTTTTATCCTAAACCTCTTCTTTTTTTACTTCTACCTTAACTAATTTCCATTTTCCATCTGAGTAGGACCAGATAGACTCCACAAATGCAATGGTATCTGCATTCGCAATTCCGGTAACTCTTTGAATACCTTTTAACCCCAATTTTCCCCCATCTAATTGGATAGGTTCAAGACTGTTAAAAGGATTCACCATTAATTCGGTTGGTTCATTCAGTTTTCCTTTTCGATAAAGCCCCATTTTTTTATAATAATCCTTTCGATCTCTTAGGTCGAAAAGATAGGATTTACCTGTAGCGATAATTTTGATTTCTGCTTTATAGCCATCTAAAAAATGAGTTTCCATATCAAGAGGCTCAGAGGCTGTTAGATCTTTTTTTTGAAAATCTTTAAGCGTAAATAAAAATGTATCGACGATACCGCCGCTGCCGCCAGTATATACAGTGGCAAATACATCCTTAACACCATCATGATTAATATCCGCCAGCTGCAAGGCTGCTTTTGCTCCACTTTCCAATGGAATTGTCGTATTTTTCCCATTTGAAGTATTTATTTCGATGAAAATTTCTTTTAGGTAACTATTTTCATCATCCTGGTAGGGTTCCCCCTTTAATTGGATAACCTCGTTTTTTCCATCACCTGTGATATCTTCTTCCTCTTTCGATATCGTAATCACTTTTGCTTTTTCTTCAATGGCATAAACAACTGTAATGGCAGAAAGCGAAACCATAAAAAAAGCAAAAACAGCTAAAAGCGTTTCTTTTTTCATTTTAATCCCTCCCCATACTGATTATTAGTTAGTATGCCCAAGAATGGAAAAAAGATGAAAAAAGGAACCCTCTTTTTTAAGAGGGTCCTTATGAAAATCTTATTCAGCTGGGATTTCTTTACCTTCGACCTTCCAAACTCTTGTCACCTTTCCATTTACTCCTTCATCTAGAATGAAAGAGCCATTGGAGTAGCGGTCACTAAATTTTATGTCTGAAGTTTTTATTGTCTCAATATAGCCTTTATCTGTCAGTATAAATATTTCATCCTGATCCTTAGCAGCAACATAGCCCATTATTCGGTGAGGATTGGCTTTTAGTTCACGAAGAATCACAACGCCCCTTTTTGCTCGGGATGCTTTATCAAATTCACGTAGTTTCATTCGTTTCAATGCACCGCGCTGGGTGGCCACGACAATGGATTCGGTACTGTTTGGATCAAGCACCTGACCGCCAACCACGTAATCGCCATCTTTCAGATTTATTCCTTTCACCCCGGCGGCCCGCTGTCCAACAATGCTTACTTCTTCCTCGTCAAACCATAAGGCATAACCTAAATGTGATACCAGGAATATTTCCTTTGTACCATCTGTTAAATGGACATCAATTACCTGATCATTATCTTTCAGATTCACGCCCACCAGCGGTTTGGAATAGCGCTGGGCATGATATTGCTTTAGTTCGGTTTTCTTAACCATACCGTTTCTGGTGATAAAGACAAGGAACGCGTTTGTCTCAAAATCCTTTACTGGTATGGCTTGGACAATATCTTCATCGCGGTCAATTGGAATAATGTTCGCGATGTGCTGACCCATGTCCTTCCAGCGGATATCAGGAAGTTCATGAACTGGGCAATATAAGTAATTCCCTTTATTCGTGAATAGGAGCAGAACATCCTGGGTATTCATATCAAGCTGCGCTAAGATTCGGTCTGATTCCTTCATGGCAAAATCCTGACCGTTGGAAGCGGCATAAGAACGCTGGCTTGTCCGTTTGACATAGCCATGTTCAGTAACCGTCACAATGACATCTTCACTCGGCACCATAACTTCTAGGTTGATTTTCAGCTCTTGAATTTCTGCTTCAATTTTCGAACGGCGTTCATCAGCAAAGCGTTTTTTCACTTCTTTTAACTCTTTTTTAATAACGGAAAGAAGCTTTTTCTCGCTTTCTAATATGCTAGTCAGTTCTTCGATTTTTTTGGCCAATTCTTCTGCTTCATTTCTTAAAGCCGTAATGTCGGTATTTGTTAAGCGATAAAGCTGTAAAGAGACAATTGCTTCTGACTGAAGCTCTGTGAACGCGTATTTCGCAATTAAGTTATCTTTTGCATCACGCTTATCTTTTGATGCCCGAATCGTAGCGATCACTTCATCAAGTATGGATAAGGCCTTCATTAAGCCTTCAACAATATGCTGACGGTCTCTTGCTTTGTTTAAATCAAATGTTGTTCTTCTTGTCACGACTTCTTTTTGATGTTGAATATAGGCGTCCAGCAGTTCGCGAAGCCCCATTTGTTTTGGCCGTCTATTATGGATGGCGACCATGTTAAAGCTGTAGGAAATTTGCAGGTCGCTGTTTTTATATAAATAGTTCAAAACTCCTGCTGCATCGGCATCTTTTTTAAGTTCTATGACGATTCTAAGGCCGGTTCGGTCTGTTTCATCACGAACTTCTGAGATTCCTTCGACTTTCCGGTCGAGGCGGAATTCATCGATTTTTTTCACGAGATTGGCTTTATTGATCTCGTATGGAATTTCCGTGACTACGATTTGCTGTCGGCCGCCGCGGACATCTTCAATTTCCGCTTTCCCGCGAACGATGGTTTTTCCTTTACCAGTTTCATAAGCTTTTTTAATCCCGTCGATCCCTTGGATAATTCCGCCGGTTGGAAAATCCGGTCCTTTTATTACTGTCATTAATTCATCGACCGTGATGGCTGGGTTATCCATTTGCATGATGACACCGTCAATGACCTCACCCAGGTGGTGCGGCGGAATATCAGTCGCATAACCGGCTGAAATCCCTGTTGATCCGTTTACGAGCAGGTTCGGGAACGCTGCCGGCAAAACGGTTGGTTCCTTAGATGTATCATCAAAGTTAGGAATCAAATCAACAGTATCTTTTTCGATATCACGCAATAGTTCAGCAGCAATTGCCGAAAGCCGCGCCTCAGTATAACGCATCGCTGCCGGTGGATCCCCGTCAACACTACCGTTATTTCCATGCATTTCTACCAGGACATTTCGAACCTTCCAGTCCTGGCTCATCCGCACCATCGCTTCATAAACAGACGAATCGCCATGAGGGTGGTAGTTACCAATAACATTACCAACGGTTTTGGCGGCTTTCCGGAAGCCTTTGTCATGGGTATTGCCCTCGACATGCATGGCATATAAAATTCTTCTCTGAACCGGCTTTAAACCGTCTCTAGCATCTGGCAAAGCGCGGTCCTGAATAATGTATTTACTATAGCGGCCAAAACGGTCGCCAAGGACGTCCTCTAGAGGTAAGTCGCGGAATTTTTCACTTGCACTCATCCTTCAACCCCCTCATCTGCAACAGAGATATTTTCATTTTCTAAAATCGTATCGTCTTCTTCCAATCCGAACGCGACGTTACTTTCAATCCATTTGCGGCGCGGTTCAACTTTATCGCCCATTAGCGTGGTGATCCGGCGTTCTGCACGAGCAGCATCGTCAATTTTCACACGAATCAGGGTCCTAGTTTCTGGGTCCATCGTTGTTTCCCAAAGCTGGTCGGCATTCATTTCGCCAAGACCTTTATAACGCTGAATAATATAACCTCTGCCAACCTTTTTGATGGCTGTCTGCAGTTCATCTTCATTCCAGGCATACTCGATGATTTCTTTCTTGCCTGTGCCGCGGCTGACTTTAAAGAGCGGCGGAAGGGCGATGAACACTCGGCCCGCTTCTACAAGCGGCTTCATATAGCGGTAAAAGAACGTCAGCAAAAGAACCTGGATATGCGCTCCGTCCGTATCAGCGTCTGTCATAATAATGATTTTGTCGTAGTTGATATCTTCAATATTGAAATCAGAACCGACTCCGCCGCCAATAGCATAAATAATCGTGTTAATCTCTTCATTCTTAAAAATGTCGGAAAGCTTGGCCTTTTCTGTGTTAATAACCTTACCTCTTAACGGCAATACAGCCTGGAAACGGCGGTCGCGGCCTTGCTTTGCTGATCCCCCGGCGGAATCACCCTCCACCAAGTAGAGTTCATTTTTTTGCGGGTTGCGTGATTGGGCAGGTGTCAATTTCCCTGACAATACTGTTTCAGTGCGCTTGCGCTTTTTCCCGCTTCGGGCATCTTCACGCGCTTTTCTGGCCGCTTCCCGTGCCTGATAGGCTTTAATCGACTTTTTAACAAGCAGGGAACTGATGTCCGGATTTTCTTCCAAAAAGTAAGAAAGATGCTCGGAAACAACAGAATCAACAGCCGACCGTGCTTCGCTTGTCCCTAATTTCCCTTTTGTCTGACCCTCAAATTGCAATAGCTCTTCAGGGATACGAACGGAAACAATCGCGGATAATCCTTCACGAATATCGGCACCATCAAGATTTTTATCCTTTTCCTTCAGCAAACCAACCTTGCGCGCATAATCGTTGAATACCCTCGTCATCGCTGTTTTAGCACCAACCTCGTGGGTACCGCCATCCTTTGTGCGGACATTGTTGACGAATGACAGAACATTTTCAGAATAGCCATCATTAAATTGGAAGGCGAAATCGACTTCAATGCCATTATGCGTGCCTTCAAAGCTGAATACAGGATGAAGAGAATCCTTCTCCTCGTTTAAATAGGCAACAAAAGCCTCTATTCCATTTTCGTAATGGAAAACCTCATGAAGATTGTTTCGATCATCGATGATTTCTATTTTTAAGCCTTTTAATAAAAAGGCAGATTCTCGTAATCGTTCACCCAATGTTTCAAAATTATAAGTGGTAGTCGAAAAGATTGTGGTGTCAGGCTTAAAATGGATCGTTGTTCCGCTTTGGTTGGTTTTGCCGATCTTTTCGAGTGTTGTAACAGGCTTACCGCCATTCTCAAAACGCTGTTCATAAACAAAGCCGTCTCTCTTAATGGTTACGATTAACCATTCTGACAATGCATTAACGACAGAAGCACCAACACCGTGCAAACCGCCGCTTGTTTTATATCCGCCTTGGCCGAATTTTCCCCCGGCATGCAGTACTGTTAAGATTACCTCCGGTGTCGGTTTCCCCATTTTATGCATACCCGTCGGCATCCCGCGGCCTTTATCGACGACACTGATCGAATTATCTTTGTGTATTTTGACAATGATGTGTTCACCGAAGCCTGCAAGCGCTTCATCGACAGCGTTATCGACAATCTCATAGACGAGATGATGCAGTCCTCGTGAATCGGTGCTGCCAATGTACATTCCAGGACGCTTTCTGACTGCTTCTAGTCCCTCTAGTACCTGTATGGCATCATCATTGTATTCAAAAGCTTGTTGATTTCTTGCCACTAAAAATACCCCTTTCATCCCTACAAAAAGAAAACAATTCTAAAAACACATTCCTGCTATCTATAAAAAATGTATTTTTCTTTCCGTAAACAATAATAGAACAAACGTTTCATTACTTAATTTTACCATAAGTTCATTTGGCGTCTATGCTTTATTTTAGCGATTTATTTCGATTTAGCAAATAAGTAATTTTAAACAATCGTCTTTCGAACGGTTAATTCCCCTATATTTTGGACAGAAAAAATAAAAAGCTGCCAGTATCGTTAGCAGCTTTTTTTCATGTTATCTTGATCTTGTTAAAGCATGGATAACCTTAATGCAGCGGTCCATAATGACGGTGTAGCCCTTTTCCTTTAAAAATTGATAGGCTTCTTCATTCTCGAGTCCTTGCTGGGCCCAAAATACGTCGGCATCGATTTCAACAAATTCCTTTGCCACATCGAATAATTGTTCGGAGCGGCGGAAAACATTGACAATATCTACATGGCCCTCAATATCCTTTAATGATTTTACAGCCTTTACACCGAGCACCTCATCGATTGTCGGGTTTACGGGGATGATCTCGTATCCCGCCTTTTGCATGACCTCGGACACTTGATAAGAAGTCCTGTCAGGTTTATCGCTTAAACCTACCACAGCAATCCTTTTCGCTTTTTTTAATATAGCACCCATTTCTTCAAGGCTTGGATATTCTACTGCCATTACCTTCACTCCTACAAACTTTGTTTTTCTTATTGTATCTTAATTTACTATAATTATAAAGAAAACTCGCCGATTGGCGAGCCCCTAAGAGCAAAGACAGAGGCGTAGTTGCACTTATACTTTTTTATTAGATAAAATGAAAAAGCTTCCAACGAATCGGAAGCCAACTTAAATCGGGTTCAGTTCGGGTCTGACAGCGGAAGTAACCTTAGGGACCGAAATGGAAACACTGACCCCCTCACCATTATTTTCAATAGAAATATTGCCGCTCATATTTTCCAGCATGGTTTTAGACATATAAAGCCCAAGTCCAGTTCCATGTCTTCTCGATGTGAAATAAGGGTCAAATACCTTAGCGAGCAAGAAAGGTTCAATTCCCCCTGCGTTATCTTTAAATTCTGCCGTAATACACTTATCTGATTCGCAAATTTTTATGATAATTTTTCGGTTCTTTATGTCTTTCTCCACGAAAGAGTCCCTGGCATTCATTAAAAGACTTAGGACAATTTGACTAAAATCATTTGGGTACCCGTAAGCTATTTGCTGTCCCCTGTACATAAATTCCACTTGAATCCCGTGGTTTTTGAGACAAATTGAAAAGATTGACAACGCATCCTCAATGGCTTCACTGACAGAGAACAGATTTTTCTCAAGATTAGGCTTATAGAATTTCCGAAAATCATTAAATGTCCTCGACATATTTTCAAGCTGAATCATGCTTTCTCTCGTAAATCGATCGACGTATTGACCGTTTATTTCACCATATTCCAAGGCAGCTCTGATATCTTGGATTAACATTAATAAACTGTTTACAGGCTGGCGCCATTGGCCGCCGATGCCAGCAATCATTTCGCCCATCGCTGCCATTTTTGCTTGCTGGATTAAAATAAGATCTTTTTCCTTATTCTTGGCGATTTCCTCTTGTAACCGGTTTTCTAACATTTTGTTGATTGCTTCATATTTTTCCGCCAGCTCTTGATATTTTGTATTTTCCTTTTCATTCCTCATGTTTTTTCACCCCTTAGTGAACATGGTAGATATATAAAACCGACCAAGTGGATTAATATTGGCCGGTTATTCTTTATGTTTCTATATTTATTTTAGCTAAATTATAGAAAAACAGATACATACCTTCCAACGAATTAACAAATGGTTTGAAAATTCTCCATATTTCTGTAAAGAATTTGCCTTTAAATCTCCCTAATTTATTGGATAAAAAAACAAAAAACCGGCACATGCCGGTTATTCGTTTTTGGTGATATTTTTTTCTGAAAGGGTGTTAAGAGCAGTCCATGCCGTTTGGTCAGCGAAAAGTCTTGACCAGCTTCCGACTCCGGCTAATTGATATTTCACTGCCATCTCAGCCCGCTTCTTTAAGGACATTTCATCTTCAATCCAAATTTTATAATTAGCCTTCTCTGTTTCATCATAATATTCCGCATAATTTTGCCCGCTTTCCTCATCATAGGCAGGCTGCAATCCTCGTTCGGTCAGCCATGCCTTCACCTTCTCCATAGAAAGCGCCTGAGCAATGACCTCTTTCGTACCATCAGCTTTCATTTGTTCTTTCCATAGCCGGGCGTACAGTGGAACTCCTAATATAAGTTTCTCCTTCGGCACCTCCGTCAGCAGGTTTTGCAAATTGCGCTCAACCCAAGGAAGACTCGCCACACTGCCAGGGCCGGTAGCTGCGGTATGTTCATCATAGGCCATGATTATTAAATAATCCGCAATGTCGGCAAGCTTTGACCTTTCATAGAAAGAGGACCAATTGTTATTCTCACCGGCGGAAAATGTAATATCCATCGATACAGTTAAACCCGCTTCATGCAAATATGGGGCTGCCTCCCTTATTAATTGTGTAACCATTGGTCCGTCCTCAGGATTCACATTTTCGATATCAAAATTGATTCCCTGCAGCTGATACATTTGGCTGAAATAAAGCAATTGCCGAATGATCTTCTGTCGGGTTTCAAAATCCTTAAAAGCTTTGTTTGTTAATACCGGGTCAAAGGAATTAGAAAACACTCCCCACACATGGAATCCCTTTGCCTGGGCCCACTTGCTATATTCCAATGATGCTAGGTTTTTGATGGAACCATCTTCTCCCGCCAATGAGAACCAAGTTGGAGAAACCACATTGATTCCAGCCATTTCAGGAATCGCAGCGGCATTTGGATTCTTTGTATAAACAGCTTCCCATGTCAAATGGATTGGCCCGGTTATTTTCGGCAGTTGAAATGATTTACTTTCACGGACAATCGAAATTTTCACGGATTCCTCTTTTTTCACATACTCTTTTTTGATATAGCCGCCGATACCGTTAGCCTTCCTGACAAGGTAAAAATCTTCCTTTTCTCCCTCGATTGAAACAGCTTCCTTTTGGTTCACTTCTGCAGTATAAGGGGATTGCCACGAAGCTTTTGTCCGAAGCCTGAGCTTTTCCCCGTTGATATCTTTATCTATAATTCTTCCAGTTTGATATGTTTCCCCGTCTTGCTGAATCCAAATGGCACCGGTTTGTGGAAGCCTATGATACTGAATCGGGTAAAAAGCAAGAATGGAGTCAAGAGCCAGATAGATATCGCCTTCCATCGATTTGATAGGCGAAAGCTGTAAAGAAACAGGCTTTTCGTTGACAAAATACGTTAACGAATCGGTCGGCATTTGCACGACTTTATCTTTAGTAGTAATAATGACGGATTTCGATTTTTCATCGTAGGTAATGGAGTGGTCCATACTTTCTTTTAAAAAATGGAATGGAACATATATATTGTTCCCTTCAATTAAAGCATTGCCTTGCTGTGCCCCTTTAAATAAAATAGGGCTGCTTCCGTTAAAATAGACCTTTTTCTCTTCTGATGCAAAAGGATAGAAAAATAAAAAAATCGAAGAAATAATCAGGAAAATGCTTCCTGCCAATCCTCCCAGCAGCCATTTTGGTGAAATTGGCTTACTTTTTTGATATTCTATTCGAGCCATAAATATTGTTCCTCCCCAGATACTATCGTACGGTATGACATATGAAATGGAAAGACATTTTTATAGGAGTTTTGACTCATAAACTATTTAAGAGATAGTGTTTTTTCAAAATAACATGGTAAAATAGAAGAACTGGATTCTTTTTTTGGAGGAGAAATAGTTAATGATTCAAATTATCGTTGTTCTAATCCTTGCTTACCTGCTCGGCTCCATCCCCTCTGGCTTAATTGTCGGGAAAGTTTTTTATAAAACCGATATTCGCCAGCATGGCAGTGGCAATTTAGGGGGAACCAATACATTTCGAACACTTGGAGTGAAAGCGGGATTAGCCGTTACCATTGCTGACATTTTAAAAGGGACCCTAGCAGCAGCACTGCCCTATCTGATTCATGTTGATATGAACCCACTGATTCCAGGAGTACTGGCTGTTATTGGACATACATATCCCATCTTTGCGGGGTTCCGGGGTGGTAAAGCGGTTGCTACATCTGGCGGCGTCATTTTGTTCAGTGCCCCAATCTTGTTCGTGACTCTGGTAGCAGCTTTCTTTATAAGTCTTTACATTAGCAAATATGTTTCTTTATCATCAATGATCGCTGGAATTATCGGTATTATATATGTCATTACCATGGGGTTCGTACAAAAATGGGACATTCCTTTACTTATCGTAATCACCCTGTTGGCATCGTTCGTCATTTACCGGCACCGTGCTAATATTCGTAGAATCGTGAATAAGACAGAACCGAAAATAAAATGGCTGTAAAGGAACCTCATTGGTTCCTTTTAAATTTTCATATAAATTTCATATTCCTTCCATTCAGTAAGTAATTTTATAAAGTAAAATAAAAATAGGAAGATAGCTTACTGACTGGAGGGAAACAAGATGAAAAAAACTGCCCAGGACTATATTTACAATAGTGTTGTTTCCGATAGCAATGACGTAAACGAGTTTATAATTGAATTTTTATCCGGGGAAACGAGTGAAGGTTCTCCCGTCAAGGTCACAAGAAATTTTGAAGAATTAATCCAGTTTTTTGAGGAAATAGAAGATTAAATAAGAAGGCGGAGCCCGTTTAGGGTCCCGCCTTTTTTTCCTAACGCATAAATTCAACTACGCCTCTGTCTTCGTCCTATCGGCGAGTTTTCATTTATACCTTTAACAATTGAAATTTTTTATTGCCCATTACATCTTCAACATAATCTAGCTTTGTATGGTCAAAATACACAAAATCCTTTTCATGAATGATTATAATCAGATCCTCAAACTCAAAGGTGAGGTCTCCTTTAATTTTCCGCTCCTCCAGAGACAGATTTAACTTTGGCCCCCCTCAGCCAATTCCCATACTTAAACGCAGATAAAGTTCCTCATCCACCGTTTTCTTCTCGTTATTAACGGTTTTAATTAATACTCGGTACGCCGCTTCCGTTACTTTAAACAATTTAATCACATCCTCGTTAAAAAAAATGTTGTCAAAATATGTTTTAATTTGCCAGATAATAATTTATAGTATTATCAAAGAATAAAAAGATACACAGAACAATTAAACCAAAATAATAATAGGAGAAGAATATGATGAAAAAATCCATTATTCCGTCCTTGTTGATTATTATTGGCTGTTCTCTCCTTGCCACTGTCCTCATGATTAAACAACAAAGCCAATCTAATCATACCGCAAAAGTTTACGCAACAACAATTCACAAGTCCCGGCCCATGGAAAACCTCCAGCATTCGTTGACACAAAAAATAACGGTTGGTGCCATCGGGGATATTCTAATCCACAGCCCTGTATATCAGGATGCCTTTAACGGGGCGAGCTATAATTTCGACCCAATGTTCGAAAATGTGAAAGCGCTTTTAGAAAAACCTGAAGTGCTTACTGCCAATCAAGAAAGCGTTCTTGGCGGCACAGAACTTGGACTTTCCAGTTATCCGACCTTTAATAGTCCACACTCGGTTGCCGATGCATTAGCTATGAACGGTGTTGATATCGTCTCCAATGCAAACAATCATTCATTGGACAAGGGTGAACGAGGGATTCAGTCGGAAGCGGCTTATCTAAATGCGATTGGTCTCCCCTATGTCGGCAGCTTTGTCGATGAAAAGGATAGGGAAACATTAAGAATTATTGAGAAAAACGGGATTAAGCTCGCATTTCTCTCCTATACATACGGAACCAACGGAATACCTGTACCAAGAGGAAAAGACTATCTAGTCAACCTGATTAACCGTGATCAAATGCAAGAAGAAATTCATCGTGCCAAAGATAATGCAGATGTGGTAGTTGTAAGTATTCATTGGGGTAATGAATACCAGCGAATCCCGACCACCGACCAAAAAGATCTGGCCCGATTTTTGGCAGGAGAAGGGGCCGATATCATCTTCGGCTCCCACCCGCATGTTCTTCAGCCGATGGAATGGATTAATAATCCAGACGGTAGAAAAACCTTTGTAGTTTATTCTTTAGGCAATTTCATTTCCGCCCAATACGGTGATTATAAAGATATTGGCGGAATGGCCGAAGTTGAGGTTACCAAGCAGACGACGGAACAAGGAAGTACACTTGTACTTTCAAATCCTAAATTTTATCCTACATTTGTAACGAGGAATCCAAATCGAGATTATCGTGTGGTGCCGCTTGAGACAGCCGGGACGTTTGGTCTTTCGAAAGCTGAGCAAAAATATCAAGAAATCCAGCAGCATATGGTACAATGGCTCCGATAGGTCGGGGCCTTTTTGTTTGAGTAAAAGGCGTATGGGGGGATTTATGGTGCTGCAAAAAAATGTCATTGGCATCATTTTAGGCTTTATATTTATGATCATGACTTTTCTTTATACAAGAGGCATATTTACTCCATTTTTTGCTTGTATGATTGTATTGCTGCTGTTCATTGCCTTTTTGAAGGAAGAAAGCAGAGTTTTCACATGGGTCCTGATAACGTTTTTTCTTGGAAATCTGATGGTCGGTTACGCCAGTCAATTCCTTGAACGTTTTCGATTGTCTGCCTTTTCTTTTGTGATGTTTAATCAACTTTTATTGCTAATCCCAATCTTCATGATTCACTATGTTTTAATTAAATTTAAGCGAAAAATGTCCATCTACTTTGGGAGGCCATCTATTTCCTCATCCGCCCAAGTTTTTTATATAATACTTTCTATCATTATTTTATTAAGCTTTCCCACCCTTTTATATATGAACAAAATGCCCGTCAATGGGCAGTCCTTTTTATATATTCTATTGTTCTCGATTACCTATGCTGTATTGCAGGAAGTGTTGTGGAGAGGGCTTCTCCTTCCCCATTTTAGACTCACTGCAGGCAATAAAATAGGGGTCATCATGACAAGCATGGCCTTTGGCTTCAACACTTCATTATTTAGCCAAACCTTCACATTAACCATCCTGTTTATTTTAATCGGATTCCTTTTTGCTATTATTACGGTAAAAACAAAAAGTATCTATCCTTCCATCTTCATTCATGCATCGATAATCGCTCTCCTGCTGATCAGCGGGTTGATGGTGCTTCCTATATAAATGAAAACTCGCTGATAGGCGAGTCCTTTAGGACGAAGACAGAGGCGTAGTTGAATTTATACTTATTAGCGAAAAAAAAGGCTCACTTATTATTCAAGTAAGCCTTTTTCTTTATGTTCCCAAATATGTTCTAACTGTCCCTCTTGAATTAAAATTCCCTTTTGCCTAGGGCCGATTAAATCAAAATGAGAATAGCCATCCTTGCGGTGATGGATCCATTCCTTCTTTAACTCATATCTTTGGCCCCAGGCAGCCAGCTTATCCAAATCCTCGCTGCCGACCTTTGTGACAGTTTTATAGCCGGGGAAGCGGTCATCAAGCCAATAATGAGTAAGAAAGGCGATTTCTCCAGAATCAATTTTTCTTTTCCATTCATCAATGTCCCGTTTTTTAATGCCAAACGCCAACCTCATTACCTCCTGGGTCTGTGATTAGTCCCGTTTCTTTATTTTCTCGTATTTCATATGCCATTCCGGAAATGCTTTTTTAAATGATGTCGGCCGGAAATTTTCTTTTTTCACAATAATGTGGGTCGAAGTACCTTCAGCGCATACTTCCTCATTTTCATTTATGATTGTATAGCCGTAAATCGTCTTAATTCCATCGTTATGGGCGACCCAGGTTTTTACGAATGCTTGATCGCCGTACCGTAATGGTTTTTTGTAGGTGATTTGAATATCATAAACCGGCGCATAGTAACCGGCTTCCTCCATCGATAAATAGTTATAGCCAAGGTCTTCAATTAACGCTGTCCGTCCCAATTCAAAGAACTTCAGATAATTGGCGTGATAAATTACGCCCATCATATCTGTGTCCGCATAGTACAGATGTATTTCCCTTTTAGAAATAAAATAGTTCTCCATTTCTTTCTCATCCCCTTCATCGTATCTTTTACATTATCTTTTTAAGCGCCGCCTCTGCATCCTCCGCTTCAAGTAGCTGTGCTTTTTCCAATAGATTTTCGCTGTGTTCTATATTGATTAATCTTTTGGCCTGGGCCTGAATCATTTCATCAACCAGGTTTGCTGCCATCCGTCCGTTTCCTTTGAAAGCTTCCTTCGCAATAGACTGTATAAGCATACCTTTAGCTTTTTCTGTAAGTTTATATTGATAACTTCCAGCATAGGAAACGATAATCTTCAGCAGTTCCTCAGGTGAATAATTAGGGAAAAAGAAAAACTTTTTAAACCTTGAACGGAGCCCCGGGTTGCTTTCCAATAATTCATTCATTTCAACAGGATAACCCGCTAAAATGACAACCAGATTATCATTATGCTTGGTCATTTCATCAACAAGCGTATCAATTACTTCTTTTCCAAAGTCTCCTGCTGTAGACCCAAGGAGGGCATAGGCTTCATCAATGAACAGGACCCCGCCAAGCGCCTCCCTAATTTTCTTTTTTGTCTTACCGGCCGTCTGGCCTACATATCCTGCCACAAAATCCGCTCTGCTCGTGACAATTAAGTGACCTCTTTTTAAAAAACCGCATTCCTTTAGCAACTCGGCATAGATTTTAGCTACAGTAGTTTTTCCTGTTCCTGGATTGCCGGTAAAAACGGAATGCAGTTGAATGGGTACGGTCGGGAGACCATTGTTGCGACGGTATTGCTGCATTTTTACAAATGAAACTAATGAACGAATTTCTTCTTTTAATGGCCCAAGACCTATCAAGGCATCAAGCTGATCCTGCGGGGACTCTTTACCTTCGGGCTGATCTAAAAGAAAATCTTCCTTTGTTAAAAGGATAAATTTCAAAATTTCATCTTCGCTCTTGTTTTCTGATCCTTTTTTAAAAATGGCATCCAACACGATATTACGAGCTGCTCTAGCATTTCCGAATGATTCGTCCACCCGCTCGAGATCAAGACGATGTTTGATTTCCACCTTTGCTTCCTCTGTTAGCAAATAGTCATTATCAGCAGCCGCCATTTCGGCGATTTGGATCAACTCTTCATTTGAATAATTTGGTAAATGAACCATATTAGATTGCTGGAAACGGCTGCGAAGTCCCATATTAGCCTCTAAAAAGCTACGCATTTCTTCGGTATATCCTGCTAATATTACCGCAAATTTCCCGCCGTACTCCTCACTTGTCATCAAGGCAACCAAAGTGTCGATGGCTGCTTGTCCGTAATCATTTCCATTCTGGCCTTCCCGCTTCAGACTATAGGCTTCGTCAATAAATAACACGCCGTCTTTTGCCCTTTCCACTGCGGCTCGGACGTTTTCTTCAGTTTGACCGACAAAGGATCCGACAAGCTGCGAGCGGTTGGTCTCAACCACTTTTTCCTGTGGGAGGACGCCGAGTTCATGATAGATTTTGGCAAGCAGCCGAGCGACCGTTGTTTTTCCAGTACCCGGATTCCCGGTTAAAATCATATTTAGGCTGAATTCATCCTTTATTTTAAAGCCAAGCTCTTTGCGCTGTTTTTGGTATTTTAACACTTGATAGAAATCATTTACTCTTTTTTTAACCGTGGCCATACCAACCATATCATTCAGCTGTTCCAACGCCTTTTTTTCAGACTGGCTTTCAGGGTTATTTTCAACAAATAACTCCTGCCATTTTCCTTTAATTTTTTCGAGGTTGGCTAAATGATTTTTTAAATCCTCATAGTAGACGGAGGTATGGAAAACACCAGTAATCGATTGATCATATTCCTCGGCAGCCTTTAATAATGAGGCGGTTTCTTCAATTGCCAAGGATAATAATACATATAGCTGATGATAGGGTTCAGTCTGATCCATCCGTGAAGGGGTTCCAGACTTCGATTCAAGATCATGCAGTGCGTCCTCTGCCTTGGTTAAAAAGCTTTTACATATTTCTATGTATTCCTCAGCAATTTTCTTTTTTGCCGTTCGGTTATCGGTTTCCCTTATTGGTGGAAAGATGAGTGGAGCGAGAATATCCTTCATTTTTTTCCAGTCAGCTTGAAAAAGATATTCCTTTGCCTTTTTATTAGCAGGGTCCAACTGCAGAGCTTTTTTTAGCATTGGGACGGCTATGCTGTCCTGGTTATTACGTCCAAGTCTTGATAATGACGCTGTGGTCAATAGGTCCGATAAGATTAAAGGATTTCTTTCTTTTTCCAAAGCAGCAATAATTGGCCCTTCATCCTTGATAGTTCCGTTTTGCTGAAGTTCCATTTTCCAATTCTTTATTTGGTTCATTTCATGTTTCAATAGGATCAACTCTTCATAAGAAATTCCCTTCTATCTTAACATATCGGGCTTGATAACATAAAATTTGCGAATCAAAAAAGGACCGTCCTTGATTGAACTGGTCCTTCTCTTTTTTATCCTTGGGTGTTATTTGCTTCATCCTTAATTTCTGAACGGAAAGATTCGATGCTTTCCTGTCTGCGCTGATTTTTTTCTTGAATTTGCTGGCGCTGTGTTTCGCTGTCAGTAAAAGACATGGACTCTTCAGCCGCTTCCATATTTTGAATCGTATTTTCAATCATGTTTTGCAGTTTCTCAACATTATCGCTGCGATCATCTGGATTTGGTTTGTTGTTATAAGGCATGTAAACTCCTCCTAAATAATTGTTCTTGTTACAGATATAGTTTGTATCGAAGACTAAAAAATATCACAGAAAAAATTGCATTATCAAAATAAAAAGACCCTGCGCAAGTATGCACACGGGTCTTGGATTTCCATATTTATTCGCCTTTTGTTTGCATAACCTGGGCGTGTTGGCCGGAAGTATCCTGCATTTTTTTACCCTTATTTCCACCGGCACTTTGCGGTTGTGTACCGATATGGTCCGGCCTAAAACGTTTTGTTTGATAACCTTTACCCATTTTTAATCCCCCCTTACTAACATTTTGTCCAAAGGGGGCAGATGAATGAATGGTAAACTTTTTTAATTACTCAGCTTTACCGAGGCGCTTTGCTTCAATGCGCTGTTCAATTTTTTCCATTGCAGCACGGTCTTTTAAAAGTTGTGATTTATTTTCAGATACTAGTTCTGCAAAAGAACGTTTTCTTGGCTTTCTCATTTGTATCACCTTCCTTATGTCCTATTCTAACAGTTATTATCACCAATAACGGTTTAAATTATTACAACTTTTTGAAAATTTAATTCTTTATTTTTTTTAGAAAAAAAAACGCTGGATAGTTAATCCAACGTTTATTTCAACTTGCTTGTAAATTCCTTCATTTCCTCAAGCTTCATGGAACCAACGAATTTATTTTGAATGACTCCTTTGCTATCAATAAAATATGTTGATGGAATTGATAGGACTTGATACTTTTCATTTACCGCATCCTCAGCGTCAAGCAGGATTGGGAACGTTATTTTATATTCATTCACAAATCCTTGAACATCCAATTGCGGGTCGATATTTACTGCTAGGATGGTTATATCGTCACCTGCTTCTTTATGAAGCTGTTCCATATCAGGCATCTCAGCTTTACATGGCGGACACCAAGTCGCCCAAAAGTTCAGCATAACTTTTTTACCTTTTAAATCAGATAGCTTGACGGTTTCTCCAGTCAATGTTTTTAGTTCAAAATCAGGTGCTTTGGCGCCGATTGACGGGCCGCTTTGAGCAGCTGCAGTTGGGCTTGCGGTTTCGGGTTTATCTGCCTTTTTATTTACTGCTTGGACGATTGCTACCGTTAATAACGAAATCAATAACACGGCAGCAATGACTTTCTTCATCATCCCGAATCTCTCCTTTATTCATAATCCAATTACCCTGATTTTACACTATAAACTCAGTTGAAACAAAGCATACATATTGCGATTTTGTGACAGTTAAGGGAAGAGCCCTGAGGCCGTTACCCAATCAGATTCCTTTTCAGTTTTAACAATTCATTAAATTCTTTATCTAATAGAGGGTACTTTGGATCTTGGCGGTTAATAAGCGCCAACTCCCCTAGTACTGCGGCAATTTTGTTTTCAATCACCATTAGGATTTCTTTTTGGTCCCCTTCATCTTTTTTATTCTCTTTATTAAAAAACTCCTCCGGGCCCATTTCAAATCGCTTTATTTGCTGATTTTCAAACACCAAAAGCCGATTACAAAGTTTATTTAAAAAATAATAATCATGAGAAACTGTGATGATTGTCCCAGTAAACTCAGACAATGTTTTTTCAAGCTGTTCTCTACTGGGCAAATCCAAATGATTAGTCGGCTCATCCAGAATTAAGACATCGTAGTCTTTCAATAGCATGTCAACAAGCTTAACCCTGATCCGTTCACCAAGACTTAACGTGCCAATAGGTTTTGTAATGAATTGTTCCTTAAGCCCCAGGTTGGCAAGCATAGTTCTTGCTTTAAAAATGTGATCCCGGTCTGTTAATCCCAATGCTTCGATTGCTGTTTTTTCAACAGGTAAATCAGCAACATCCTGGCTTAAGTAAGTAATTCTTAACGAATCGCTCTTCCACAATTCTCCGTCGGTCCGTGAAACCAATCCCATAAAAATTTTTATTAACGTTGTTTTCCCGCAGCCATTTTCGCCAAGGAGTCCAATCCGCTCTCCATAATTAATGTAAAATTGGGAACTTCGGAAAAGGTATCTGCCATCAAAAGCCATAGACAGTTTTTTTGCCTCAATGATACGCTTCCCTCTTTTTCCGTTGCTGTCAAACTCAAATTGAACCTTTGTTTCTTCCAGAGGTTTATCTACCCTGTTTTTGCCCAGTTCACTCTGCAGTCGTTTCATTTTTGACTTTATTTGTGCGTCACGCTTCTTTGCTTTGACCCGGTGATATTCCTTAAAACCTTCCTCTTTTGTGGAGGTTCTATGCGCTTTATCCGACCAGGATTTTAATTGGTCCATTTGCTCTTCTACCCGCTCAATCTGGCGCTGCTGCACTTCGTACTGATGCTGTTGGTTCGCTCTTTTACGCTCCTTCTCCTTACGGTATTCACTATAATTACCTTGGTAAAACTGAAGCTTTCCAGCCTCCAACTCAAAAACACGGTTAACAGTTTGGTCAAGAAAGTGCCGGTCATGTGAGATTATCAAAACAGAACCCGGGAATTTTTCTATTTCAGAAATTAACCAATTAACACCTTTAAAGTCTAGGTGGTTTGTCGGTTCATCCAAAATTAACAGGTTCGGTTTTGAAGCCCATATACTTGAAAGAACAAGTTTTAACCTTTCGCCGCCGCTTAAATGCTCCAGCCTTTCATCCTGCCAATTTTGAACCTTTTTCAATCCTAGCTCGCTGGCGAGCTGAAAAACCTCACGTATTTTTAAGGATTCCTGAAAATCATTTACTTCATAATCAATTGATTGAGATAGGTAGCCGATTTTCAAATCAGGTGATTTTTCTATGTGGCCCCGTTCCGGCTCTTCCTTCCCCAAGATGAGATTGGCCAATGTCGTTTTGCCGCTGCCGTTATATCCAACAAGACCTATTCTATCGCCAAATTTTATTTCAAACTGGATATTATCTAAAATTCTTCGTAAGTGAAAACTCTTTTCTAATCCTTTTCCACTTAAAATAACATAATCTTTGTTCATAAAAAAACTCCCTCCATGAACCTGAAGAGAGTGAAATGTCTTATTAAAGCAACGCAAAATAAACCTATGTGAAGGTTATTAGCAGCTTATAATCAGGACATAAAAAAGGACAGACTTATCCCATTCTTCAGGTTCAACATTTTTCGTTTATTCGAATCATGTTCTGAAAAATAAGATTAAAACTTCATCGGTCCTTTGTTCATTCCTTTACGATTGATTAATCCAATTTTAAGCAAGTATAAGCAGAATTGTCAACAAAATTCTAAATGAGGATTTATGGATTACTTCTGGTTTTTGTTATTATCTTGTTGTCTTGATTTTGACCTTCTTGTTTATTCAAATTATCTGGTTGCCTTCTATAAACATTTCTTCGATTCGGCGAATAATAATTTACATTATTGGGTCTTACTTGTTTAGATGACTTGCCACAACCACATGCCATATTACTCACTCCTCTTTCTGATTTTCGTAAAAACACGATAGGTATTATGTGATATTATATGGTGCTAATAAGTGAGGTGCTTGGACAAATATAAGAAAACGCAAAAAACACCATGCGCATTCACGCATGGTGTTTTTCTATTCTAGGATTAGCCTTGTAATCTTTCACGAAGAACCATTTGCAGGATTCCACCGTGACGGTAGTAGTCGATTTCAACTTCAGAGTCAAAACGTACAACTACTTCAAATTCCTTCTTGCTGCCATCTTCAGCAGTAGCAGTAACTTTTACAAGGTCACGAGGTTTTACGTTCTCATCAACTTGAACTTCAAATGTTTCCTTGCCAGTTAAACCAAGTGATTCTGCGTTGTCGCCTTCTTTGAATTGAAGTGGAAGAACGCCCATTAATACAAGGTTTGAACGGTGGATACGTTCGAAGCTTTCAGCAAGAACAGTTTTGATGCCTAGTAGGTTTGTACCTTTTGCAGCCCAGTCACGGGAAGATCCCATTCCGTAGTCTTTTCCAGCAAGAACCATTAAGCCAGTGCCTTCTTCTTTGTACTTCATGCAAGCATCGTAAATGGACATAACTTCGCCTGTTGGCCAGTAAGTTGTAAAGCCGCCTTCTGTGCCAGGTGCGATTTGGTTACGGATACGGATGTTTGCGAACGTACCGCGCATCATAACTTCGTGGTTTCCACGGCGGGAGCCGTAAGAGTTGAAGTCACGTGGCTGAACGCCTTTTTCCAATAAATATTTACCAGCTGGAGTATTTTTGCCGATCGCTCCTGCAGGTGAAATATGGTCAGTTGTTACAGAGTCACCGAACTTACCAACAATACGAAGTCCAGTTAATGGCTCAACTTCACCAGGATCTTTAGATAGACCTTCAAAGAATGGAGGATTTGCAATGTAAGTAGAATCCTCATCCCAAGTATATAATGGCTCGTTGCTTGTCTTGATTTCATTCCAGCGCTCGTTGTCGCCAAACACATTCTCGTATTCTCTACGGAACAGCTCAGGTGTAACAGTTTGTTTTACTACTTCATTTACTTCAGCAGTAGTTGGCCAGATATCCTTGAAGAAGACGTCGTTGCCATTTTTGTCTTTTCCGATAGGGTCTTTTTCAAAGTCAACGTTAACTGTTCCAGCTAATGCATAAGTAACAACTAGCGGTGGTGATGCTAGGTAGTTAGCTTTTACAAGCGGATGGATACGTCCTTCGAAGTTACGGTTACCGGAAAGAACAGATGTAACTAATAGGTCGTTCTCCGCGATTGTTTTTTCGATTTCATCTTTTAATGGACCGGAGTTACCGATACATGTTGTACAGCCGTAACCAACAAGGTTGAAGCCGATTTGCTCTAGGTATGGAAGTAAGCCGGAATCACGAAGGTAACCAGTTACAACCTTAGATCCTGGTGCCAAAGAAGTTTTTACAAACTTAGGAACTTCCATTCCAAGTTCTACAGCTTTCTTCGCAACAAGACCTGCACCCACTAGAACATATGGGTTAGAGGTGTTTGTACAGCTTGTGATAGAAGCAATCGCAACAGCACCTGTTTTGATTTCTGCTTCGTCACCGTTGTTAAATTTAACGGTTGCCGACTTTTCAAGCTCATCAGAACCTAAGCCGAAGCCTTGATTGCCTTGAGGAGCAGAAACAGCTTTCACGAATTCTTCCTTCATTTGTGAAAGTGGAATCAAATCCTGTGGACGCTTAGGACCAGAAAGATTTGCTTCGATTTCAGCAAGGTTGATTTCGACTACGTCAGTATAAACTGGCTCATCAGCTGGTGAGAAGAATAAGCCGTTAGCTTTGCAATATGCCTCAACAACTTTGATTGCTTCTTCATCGCGGCCTGTTAAGCGCATATATCCAAGTGATTCTTCATCGATTGCGAAGAATCCGCAAGTTGCACCGTATTCAGGAGCCATGTTCGCAACTGTTGCACGGTCAGCAAGCGGTAATGAAGGAACGCCTGGTCCGTAGAATTCAACAAATTTGCCAACTACGCCATGCTTACGAAGAACTTGTGTTACTTTTAATGCAAGGTCAGTAGCAGTAGCACCGTTTGGAAGTTCACCAGTTAATTTAACCCCTACAACCTCTGGTACTGGGAAGTAAGAAGGCTGTCCAAGCATGCCTGCTTCTGCTTCGATACCGCCAACGCCCCAGCCAAGAACGCCAAGACCATTGATCATAGTTGTATGTGAGTCAGTACCTACAAGTGTATCTGGATAAGCTTCGAGCTCGCCGTCAACTTCAGCAACATGAACAACATCAGCCAAGTACTCAAGGTTAACTTGGTGAACGATACCAGTTGCAGGAGGAACTGCGCGGTAGTTATTGAATGCTTTTTGTGCCCAGCTTAAGAACTGGTAACGCTCAGCATTACGTTCGAATTCTAAATCCATGTTAACTTTTAATGCATTTTCGTTACCATATGCATCAACCTGTACAGAGTGGTCGATAACAAGGTCAACAGTTTTTTCAGGATTGATTTTGTCTGGGTCGCCGCCAAGGTCTGCCATTGCTTTTCTTAAGGAAGCAAGGTCAACGACTGCAGGAACACCAGTGAAGTCCTGAAGGATTACACGGGAAGGCTTGAAAGGTACATCTACCTCTTTAAGTTCATCTGTTCCCCATTTTGCAAGATTTTCAACATGCTCTTTTGTAATAACACGGCCATCATATTGGCGGAGCACGGATTCAAGTAATACTTTTACGGAATAAGGCAATTTGGACACGTTGCCAATGCCTGCTTCTTCCAAAGCGTTTAGACGGTAATAATGATAAGTTTTGCCGTTTACGTCAAAGGAAGATCGTGCGTTAAACACATCATTTTTCGCCATGGTAGTAACCCCCTTATACGTCATAAAAATACAAAAATCGAAAAGTTGAAAAATCCCCATCCGGCTTTTACTTTTCTCACAAAAATAATCTTAATACAACCGATTACATAAGTAAATAACAAGAAAGTTATTGTGATTGATAAGTTTTTCTTATGGTTTTTTATGTAATTTGTTCGGAATATTTTGAAAAAACTATCATTACCTATGTAAAATTTTCTTTTGCCATCCGAAGGATTCCCTCTTACATTATGGCAAAAAAACTTTTATTTGTCATTAATTTCGTCCGAATGGAGATAGTAATTTTAACAGGAGGTGAAGGTTAATGGCAAAAAGAAAGGCGAAGCATGTCATACCAGGAATGAATGCAGCTGGCGCGCAAGGTATGGGTGCAGGCTATAATGAAGAGATGGCCAATGAACCCCTTACAGAAATGGAAAGACGAAACAATAAAAAACGTAAAAAGAATCAATAAAGATGCTTCCATTGCTTGAAATGGATTGAAAAAGCGGGACGGGATTCCCGCTTTTTCTTATTATTGAAAATCATTTACCTCAGTTACAATTTGTTTTAAATCCTGCTGAAATCTCTCAAGCTGTGCCCTTTGTGTTTCAGAAGCCACTTCGAGTGCATTCTCAATTTGCTGGTAAGCCTCATTCACTTCGTTTTTTAAATGCTTTAATTGATGTCCATAGCTAGCACTGTCGCTGACAATCGTTTCGAAAAGTCCCTGTGCATTCTCAAACCCCTGCTGAGCAGCTTGAAAAGCTTCCTGTTTATTCTTGTTATAAGGATTTCTTTGCATCTTTAGGATTCCCCCTTAAATTGTTTACCCATTAAATTGTACAGAACGAAAAAAAATATTCAGCACATAAAAAGAATGATTGACCGCATCCTAACTGATGAGGAGGGATAATGATGACCAACAAAAATGACGGGACAGATATGCGCAGAAATGCCCCAAAACAATCCGGCCAGCCGGAGCCTTTAAGCGGGTCAAAAAAAGTGAAAAATCGCAACCATACGCGTCAAAAACATAATTCAAGCCATGATATGTAATTTAACGATTAGCTAAATCGAAAAAAGCATCGATTCAGAATTCACTGAAACGATGCTTTCGTTTTTCTTAAATATGTAACAATGTATCTAGGAGCTGCTCCTCTTCCTCCTTAGTAACAGTCCTCAGATCAATTAAAAATTCATCCTTTTGAATTCTGCCAATGATAGCAGGCTTAGACTCCGTTCTTAACTTCCTGCCAAGCTGCTCGGCCGTTAAGGATTCATGCCTTAAGGCTATAACCCTTGCAGGCAATTCCACATCCGGCATAGTGCCTCCTCCGACCTGACTTGTAGCTTGAAAAATATTTGCCTGAAAAGCAGTTGTCCTTTGTAACAAATTTGTAACAAAGTTTGCTGCCCTTTCGTCTAATTCATTGACAGAAATTAATAAATCACGGATGACCGGAATATTTTTCATTGTCTTTTCACCACGGGCATAATCTAGTAATGTACCCTCAAGCGCCGCAAGTGTCATTTTATCCACCCGCACCACTCGCGCAAGCTGGTGTTTTTTCAATCGGTCAATAATTGCCTTTTTCCCAGCAATAATTCCTGCCTGCGGGCCTCCTAACAGCTTGTCCCCGCTAAATGTGACAACATCCGCACCCAATCCGATTACTTCTTTGACTACCGGCTCGTCCCCAATTCCATGGTTTCTTAGGTCAAATAACGCACCGCTCCCTAAATCCTCATAGAAAAGGACATCTTCACGGGTTTTTGTAAGCTGAATTAATTCCTCTGACTCAACCGATTTTGTAAAACCAATTACCTTAAAATTGCTGGTGTGAACTTTCATGATGATAGCCGTGTCGGGCGTCACCGCATTTTCATAATCATAAAGATGAGTTTTATTGGTTGTCCCAACTTCGATTAATGTCGCACCGCTCTCCTCCATGATCGAAGAAATTCGAAACGATCCGCCGATTTCAACAAGCTGTCCTCTTGAAACAATGACCTCTTTATTTTTGGCCAAGGCTCTTAAGACGAGGTAAACAGCAGCAGCATTATTATTCACGACCATCGCCGCTTCGGCCCCAGTAATCTCTTTAATCAAGGCTTCAACATGACTATGGCGAGAACCACGTTCCCCTTCATTTAACTTATATTCAAGATTGGAATAGTTTTGAGCTACTTCCACTACATGTTGAATAGCGGCATTGCTTAACCTAGCCCTGCCAAGGTTGGTATGTAAAATCGTGCCTGTTGCATTAATAACTTTTTCTAATGTATAGGAAAGCTGTTTTTTAATTTTATATTGCAGCTGTTGAAAAATTTCATCAATAAACGATTCCGTTCCAGGCAATGGCCCTAGCCACTGTTGGTGGATGATTGCTTGTCTAGTCTCATCCAGAATGTCTTTTAGAAGACTAGTCAGGGCTGCTGCATCAAGCTGATTTTGTTCAATCAACACTTTAAACTGTGGGTGATGTTGAAGCTCATGTACAGGTGGAATGCTCCGCAAGGTTTCTTTCATGCAATAAATATCTCCTTAAAATCCTTCTTTTGTCCTATTATAGCATTTTTAACATTTTTCGGCTCCTTGAATAAAATGAAACGTGTAAGGAGGAATAATATTTTGAAAAAGAAAAACCTGCCTCGAAATTCTGTAGTAGATTTTGAAAAAATGGAAAAATGGTTAACAAATTATTTTTTGGATCCATCTACAACCCATTGCGATTTATATCAATTCAGAATTGATATATACGAAACCGAAACAGATTGGATTGTTGAGGCATCATTAGATGAATATGTCAGTTCGGAGATTAAAGTAAAAACTGATAATACACAGCTTATCATTACAGCGCAAAAACATTCTTACACATTCTCATCACGACATCCAAAAAAGACCCGCACAATTGACTTTCCTTTCTCTATAATTAATCATTGTATAAACGCTTCCTTTCAAAATAATGTTTTAGAGATCTTTATATCAAAAATAAATAATGGTTCAGGAAAAAATCGGTATATTACGCTGCCTTGATTTACTTTTTTATTACACAGTTTACATAATAAAATTACCGGCAATTTAAAACCCTCACAGTTGAATGTGAGGGTTTTTGTTATTTTGACTCCATGATTTTAATAATGTCTTCTGTATCTGGGAATAACCCTATTTCATCTTTAGAGTAGATTTTTTCCCCATTCACGGTAACCTCGAAGATTCCTCCCGAGGCCGGAATCAATTCCAATTTTGAAATATCACGCCGGAAATGCGTGATTAGTTCCTCCGCGAAACTCGCGGCTTTTGGTGCGTAGTTTCACTGCATGCAAAATTCAACAATTACATGAAAGTTTTTCATTGATGACCTCCTGCTTTTCATTATGTATATGGTAGAAACATTTTATCTTTTCAACTATTATTCCGCAAATGTTTTGCACCAATTAGTATAATAGGTATACTATTTAATGGGAGGTGTACATAATGAGTGAGCAGGAAAAGATTCGCCTAACCTCTTTATCAACTAAGGCTGGTTGAGGCTGTAAAATTGGTCCAGAGGACCTGACGCAAGTTTTGCGTCTTTTACCAAAACAAGACCCTGTTCCCGAATTACTTGTCGGGAATGAAACTAGCGATGATGCGGGTGTGTATCAATTAACGGATACGATTGCGCTGATTCAAACAGTAGACTACTTTACTCCAATTGTGGACGACCCGTATATGTTCGGCCAGATTGCAGCCGCAAATTCATTAAGCGATGTGTACGCGATGGGTGGAGAACCGAAGACTGTATTGAATATTGTCGGCTACCCTATAAAAAAACTCGGAGCGGATATGCTTGCAGATATTTTACGCGGTGCTGCAGATAAAGTTAAAGAAGCTGGGGCCCTCACGGTTGGCGGCCATTCCATCGATGATCAGGAACCGAAATTTGGGTTATCCGTGACAGGAATTGTCCATCCGGAAAAAGTTTGGAAAAATGTCGGTGCAAAGCCAGGAGATATCCTTATATTGACAAAACCAATTGGCGTTGGAATCTTGACAACCGGGATTAAAAGAAATGCCGTAACTCCGGAGCAAGAACAAGCCGTGACAGAAACAATGGCAATGCTGAATAAAACCGCTGCTGAAGAGCTCTTCCCATTTACTCCTAGTGCTGTGACTGATGTAACCGGCTTTGGCCTGTTAGGACACGGAAGTGAAATGGCACGAGGGAGTGATGTGAGCTTTGAAATTTCATTTAACCAGGTGCCAATTCTTGAAGGGGCCATCGAATTAGCGAAAAATGGCGTAGTCCCTGGCGGCTCTAAGTCTAATCATAAATGGTTATCTAATGACGTTGTGTACGAGGACATTCTTCCTGAAGAACAGCTTGTTTTATGTGATGCGATTACTTCAGGGGGATTACTTGTATCGATTGCCGAAGATGATGCAAAGCGGTATATGGATAACTTGCATTCGCGTGGATTAGCGAAAGCCTCCATCATTGGTCGAGTAACCAAGAAAAATGACAAATTAATCTATGTGAAAAGATAACAGCGAAGCTTTGAGAGCTTCGCTGTTTTTCTTTAACTTGGGATTTTCAATTGAAATTTTTGGCTTAATTTATCAAGCATATCTTTCGTCATTTTATCTAAGTCATAGTCGAATTTGAAGCCCCACTCTTCCTTAGCCGCACTGGAATCGATAGAGTTTGGCCAGCTTTCCGCAATTTTCTGGCGAGTTGGGTCGACATTGTAATTCATTTTGAATCCAGGTATATATTTTCTGATGCTTGCCGCGATTTCTTCTGGGTCGAAACTCATCGCAGACACGTTAAAGGAATTGCGGTGTTTCAACTTAGAACCATCCGCTTCCATTAAATCCACAATGGCATTCAATGCATCCGGCATATACATCATGTCCATATAGGTGCCTTTATCGATATACGATGTATAGCGCCCATTTTTTACTGCTTCATAATAAATTTCCACAGCGTAGTCGGTAGTACCGCCTCCAGGGAGTGCCACATAGGAAATCAATCCAGGGAAACGCAAACCGCGTGTGTCAACACCGAATTTTTCAAAGTAATAATCCGCCAAAAGTTCACCGGCTACTTTATTGACACCATACATGGTGGTAGGGCGCATAATCGTATCCTGTGGTGTATTGTCTTTCGGTGTTGATGGACCAAAAGCACCAATTGAGCTTGGGGTGAAAAATTGTGCATTCATTTCGCGAGCTGTCTCTAGCGCATTTAACAGTCCGCCCATATTCAAGTTCCAAGCGAAAACTGGTTTTGCTTCGGCAGTGGCCGACAATAGGGCCGCTAAATGCATGACCGTATCCACCTTATATTTTCGCGCAGTCTCCACCATTGTTTTCCCATCGGTCACATCAACAACCTCAAATGGACCGCTTAATGCCGCTTCGCTGTTGTTTTTCTTAATATCGGTGGCGATGACATTGTCAGCCCCGTAAATATCTCTCAGCTTTAAGGTTAGCTCTGAACCAATTTGCCCTAAAGCACCCGTTATTAATATACGTTTCATCTATATCATCCTCTGTCAGTAAAATCTTTAAATAATTCCTAATTCCTTGCCGACTTTTTCGTAAATGGCGATGGCCTTATCAAGCATTTCTTTCGTATGGGCAGCTGTCGGCATATTGCGGACCCGTCCTGTCCCGCGAGGAACGGTCGGGAATACGATCGCCTTCGCATAAACCCCTTCTTCATTTAACCGTCTGCTAAAATCCTGAGTTAATTTTTCATCGCCAATGATACATGGAGTAATCGGCGTTTCACTGTTTCCAATATTAAAGCCCAAGTCCTTTAATCCTTTTTTCAAATAGTTTCCGTTTTCCCAAAGCTTTTTATTAAGCTCAGTACTTTCCATTAAAATCTCGATTGCACGTTTGCTTGCAGCCACATCAGCAGGTGTTAGGGAAGTGGAAAATAAGAACGGACGGCTGCGAACCTTCAGCCAATCAATTAAGTTTTGCTTTCCAGCAACATAACCGCCGACAACTCCGATTGCTTTTGATAGAGTACCAATTTGAAAATCGATCTTATCGGAAAGTCCAAAATGTTTGACCGTCCCTGCACCATCACCGAGTACACCTGAACCATGTGCATCGTCTACATAGGTAATCAAGTCAAATTCCTCAGCAATTTTCACGATTTCTGGCAGCAGTGCGATATCCCCGTCCATCGAAAAAACGCCATCGGTAATGACCATCACTTTGTTATACTGACCAGACTCGACTGCTTCTTTGGCTTTGGCGCGCAAATCTTCCATATCAGAATGGTTGAATCGAATTATCTTAGCTCTTGACAATCTGCATCCGTCAATAATAGAGGCGTGGTTAAGTTCATCTGATAATATCGCATCGTTTTGATCCATGACAGCGGAAATAGCCGCCATGTTACAATTAAAACCTGATTGATAAGCTATGGCTGCTTCTGTATGTTTAAACTCAGCTAATTTTTCCTCCAGTTCCAGATGAAGCTTGAGAGTTCCATTAATAGTCCGAACAGCTCCTGCTCCCACTCCGTATTTTTCAAGCGCTTCAGCAGCAGCTTTTTTCAACCGTTCATCGGTTGCTAATCCTAAATAATTATTGGAAGAAAGATTGACAAGTTCCTTGCCGTTAATCGTAATCACCGGTCCATTTGGACTTTCAAGCGGATCGATGACGTTATATAGGCCTTTTCCCTTTAAATCCTCAAGATTTTCATTTAAAAAATGCTCTAACTTTTTACTGGACATATAAAATCCTCCTTTATCATGAAAAACGATGTTTATGTATTTTTTAAAAATACAATTGTCCTCCTGAGGCGGACATTTATTTTCCTTATAAACCCTGTTATAAAAGGATTCATTTACTATACTTTATCACATTTCCACAAGAATGTTCACCCCAGGTGGACATTTTTTTAAAATATTTTTTATTAGATTGCCCATTTGAGTCGCAAAAAAAAGAACCCTTCCAAAATGGAAAGGTTCCAAAAGTTTATATACCTGTCGGCCAAGTCGCTAGCAGCCTCTCACTTTTTTCACGCTTTGAGGTTAATAAGTATTCAAGTGACTGGCACAGGAATTTTCGTGTTTCATTGGGCTGGATGACATCGTCAATCAAATGCTTCGCTGCTGCTTTATATGGTGAACTATCAAATGACCAAAGTTCCAAAAGTTTTTTTCGTTCCTCGCTTGGATTTTCAGCGCGGGCCAATTCGCGGCCAAACACGACATTCACCCCCACTTCTGGTCCAGTAAAATTAATTTCCGCGCTAGGCCACGCGACCACTAAATCACCGCCCATGCCCGGACCGCACATATTCCCGTATGCAGCACCGATACTTTTACGGATGACAACGGAGATTTTCGGTACAGTCGATAATGCCAACGCCTGATTCCAGACCATAATTTTTGTTGGCATTTTTGCCTTCTCCGCCTCGCTGCTGATGCGGAAACCTGGGGTATCGTGCAGAAAGATCAGCGGGATATGATAGGAATCACAAAGGCAAATAAACTCAGTCGCCTTTTGACACTCATGCGGTCCAGGTGCCCCCGCAAATTGGTTTGGCTGGTTGGCGATAATTCCGACCACATGCCCGCTCAAATGGGCAAACGATGTAATTAAGCCTTTGCCGAATTTCCGTTGATATTCGTAAAAGATGCTATCGTCAACAATCGTTTCAATAATTTTTTTCATATCATAGACGCGGTTGTTTTGCTGCGGCAGTATATTGAAAACCTCATCTACCAAGCGGTATGGATCATCATTCGTCTGTCTCATTTGCGGGCGTTCATCACTGTTTTGCGGCATATATGAAAAAAAGGTTTTCAACTGGTCAAAGCAGTCTTCTTCCGTTGCCCCATCATCATCAATTTGCCCGGTAAAGCGGTTATGAATATCGACCCCGCCTAATTCTTCCGGTATCATCCTCTGCCCGTTCGCGAGCTCAAGCATCCGTGGTCCGGCAATCGCCATACAGGTTCCTTGCAGCTGGGTGACGAAATCGGAAGAAACAGCAGTCCATGTAGGACCTCCAAAGCTATCTCCCAAGATGGCCGTCATCGTCGGTACTTGGCGGTGAACTGTCAGCATCTCACGCGGGAAAAGCTTATCGCTGAAACCGTCTGAACCCATTCCATCCGGCATCCGCAATCCGCCGCCTTCATGCAGTGCAAACATTGGGAGGCCGTTTTTAACCGCAAACTCATGGATACTTTTGGATTTTCGCATGTGAACGGCACCTTCCGTCCCGGCAAAAACAGTCTTGTCCCCGGCCTGAATGACGGCTGACCGGCCATTCACTTTACCGACACCAATGATAAGTCCATCCCCATAGCTTTTATGCTCGGCTCCCTTTACATCAGATGTATTTAACATGCCAAGCTCCATAAAGCTCCCTGCATCAGCAAATTTTTCAATTCTTTCGCGTGCAGTTAATAGTCCGCGTTCGTGCTGGGCAGCGATTTTATCACAACCACCACCTAAAAGTGCCGCTTCTTTTCTTTCCTGTAAATCCTTTGATAATTTTTGTAATAACTCCATTGTATAATCTCCTACTCTTCTTTTAATAATTTTCGCAATACCTTTCCGGATGATGTTGCCGGCAGCTGATCAATGAATTCTATATAACGTGGATATTTATACGCAGCCATGTTTTCTTTTGCCCATGAGATGATCGCGTCAGGAGTCAAGCCTTCCTTATTCGAATCCTGCAGTACGACAAATGCTTTGACAACTTCTCCTTTTACAGGATCAGGCACGCCGATAACGGCTGATTGGCGAATAGCCGGATGTAAATTGAGAAGTGCTTCGACGTCTTCTGGAAAAATACTGTAGCCTGAGCTTTTTATCATTTCTTTTACTCGTCCCATGAAATACAAATATCCATCCTCGTCAAGGCGTCCGATATCACCAGTATGAACCCAACCGTCCCTTAGCGTTTCGGCTGTTGCTTCCGGCCGGTTTAAATACCCCTTAAACACACCCGGATTTTTCACGACAATTTCACCCTGCTCACCTGCAGGCACTTCCTCACCTGTTTCGATATGAAGGATGCGAATTTCTGTATCAAAAGTAGGGATTCCACAGGAACCAAACTTCACTTTATCCTTTGGCATAAACGTGTCACATGTATGAGTTTCACTTAAACCATAGGAAGCCTCGTATAACGGGCAGCCCTTCGTAACCGCTTTCCATTTGTCTGAAAGCTCTTGTGTGACCTGAACTCCAAAGCTGGTGGCCAGATTGGTTGTTAAACTGGACAAGTCTCTTTCGGCAATGCCTGGAATTTGTAAAATGGCCCAATTCATCGGCGCGATGCTATACCAATAGGAAACACGGTACTTTTCTATGGCGTCAACCGTTGCAAGCGGATCAAAACGAGTAAATAACACACATGGCCTGCCCGAATAAATGGTTGAATTTAACCCCATCAACATACCAGCAATATGGCATAATGGAGCACTTGCCAATAAAATTTCATCGTCCTTCATAACGTTTGAATGGGTAGCGGCTGCTGATTTAAAAAGGGCATTACCAAATGAGAGCATAGCTCCTTTTGGGCGTCCGGTGGTTCCGGAGGTAAAGACCATTAACCCAATATCATTCCACAAATCAACTTGCTCAGTATGTTCGTCAGGATTTTCAGTTTGAAGGATCGTGGTGAAATCATCTGCTTCTGTGAGGTGGTGTTTTGGTACAAGCAATTCTTCTGGAAACTTCCATTCAGGCTGGTCTGGGAGAAAATCTTGATAGTTAGCAGTCACGATAAAGCTAAGGCTGCGGGACTTTTCCATCGCTTTTTTGACAAGAGGGTAAATTTCTGCACCAGCTACAATCCCTTCAATTGGTGCTTCTTCGAAATAATAGGCCAATTCATTTTCTTTAAACATTGGGTTCAGCGGCACAACCGTTCCACCTAGTTTTTGTATGGCGAAATGAGCAATAATATATTGCGGACAGTTTTGCAAATAAAGGGCGATGCAGCTGCCTTTCTTAACCCCTTTTTTATGTAAATAGCCAGCAAAGCGATTCACGTACTCCAAGAGTTGTCCCCAAGTGACCTCTTGTCCATAAAAAATATAGGCAGTGTCATTTGGGCGCTCGTTCCCATGCTGCTCTAAATAAGCAAAAAGTGGTTTTTCACCTTGTAAATAGGTAAAGTTGGCAGGTACATCAGCTGGCCAATATGGGCGGATTTTTTCAACCATCTTTCATTCCTCCAATTATTCTTTATATGAAAATTATGATTGGGGCCAAACATCCTAACCGGTTAGTATCCCCTAGTGATATTTATTTACCTTTTCACAATTTTCTGATATATACGTACATTTTAATAGTAACTGAAATAGGTTAATTGTTCAATCCTTCTATGATACTTACGTGAAGGGTTTCTAAAAGACGAACAAAGCAAAAAAATAATTAGCACATTATTCGCTTTTTGCGAAAAAAGTGATTGATTTCTCGATTTACCGTGATATAATTTGAAATGAATTCAATAAGGCTTCACTCATATAATCGCGGGAATATGGCCCGCAAGTCTCTACCGAATTGCCGTAAACGATTCGACTATGAGTGGGTAATGAGAACGGATGCTTTTCTTTTTAAGCGTACTTCCATTCTATTCCTTTCGGACACTAAGCCCAAAGGCCATTACCTCACTCAATTTGATGTGGGGACGGCCTTTGGGTTTTTTATTTTTAAAAATGGGGGTACAACATGAGACTATTACAGGAAAAAATCAAAAATGACGGGCAAGTTTTATCAGATCAAATCCTAAAAGTTGATTCTTTTTTAAACCATCAAATTGTTCCAGAATTAATGCTTGAAATTGGCAAAGAGTTTGCGAAGCGCTTCGAGGACGAGGGAATCACCAAAATTGTCACCATTGAATCTTCGGGCATTGCCCCTGCAGTCATGACGGGCCTACAGTTCAATATTCCAGTTATTTTCGCCAGAAAAAGAAAATCACTCACATTAACCGAAGGATTGATCACTGCTTCTGTTCATTCCTTTACAAAGCAGGAAACTAACGAGATTTCGATTGCACAAAAGTTTTTAAATGCTGAGGACAAAGTTCTTATTATTGATGACTTTCTTGCCAATGGTCAGGCAGCCTTAGGGTTAATTGATATTGTCAACCAAAGTGGCGCCGAAGTGGCCGGAGTAGGAATAGTCATCGAAAAGTCCTTCCAAGACGGTGCAAAAATGCTTAGCGACCAAGGAATAAGAGTTGAATCTTTAGCCCGTGTTGCTTCCCTCGCTAACGGTGAAGTCACTTTTAAATCTGAAAAAGTAGAGGAGCTAGTATAATGAAAAATTCAACACTTAAAACAGCATCCCTTGGAATTCAGCATGTTCTCGCTATGTATGCAGGAGCAGTTATTGTTCCGCTGATTATTGGCGGTGCCCTCAATCTTTCGAACGAACAGCTTGCCTATCTAGTTTCTCTTGATATATTAACAAGCGGTATCGCTACATTATTACAGGTATGGCAGAATCGTTATTTTGGGATCGGTCTTCCGATTGTCCTTGGCTGTACATTTACGGCAGTAGGCCCGATTATTGCCATTGGAAATCAGTATGGCATGTCCTCTATTTATGGTTCAATCCTAGTTTCCGGATTAATTGTCATGTTGATTGCGAAATACTTTGGTAAACTGATTCACTTCTTCCCTCCAGTCGTAACGGGTTCAGTTGTGACGATTATTGGAACGACACTAATTCCTGTCGCAATGAATAATGTTGCCGGCGGTCAAGGCAGCCCTGATTTTGGTTCGATTTCAAACATTGCGCTGGCATTTGGTACGTTATTATTTATCATTATTCTTTATCGTTTCTTTAAAGGTTTCATACGCGCTATTTCTATATTATTAGGCTTGATAGCAGGTACGATTGCTGCATCGTTCATGGGAAAAGTTAATTTTTCTGCAGTTGGTGATGCATCCTGGTTTCATATGGTAACACCTTTACATTTTGCAACTCCTTCTTTTGAACTGGCACCGATCATTACGATGACTATTGTAGCAATAGTAAGTCTTGTGGAATCAACTGGTGTTTATTTTGCCTTAAGTGATATCACGGGACGAAAGTTGACGGAACAGGATTTAGTGAAAGGGTATCGTGCAGAAGGATTGGCAAGTGTGATTGGGGCATTCTTTAATTCATTCCCGTACACCACTTACTCGCAAAATGTCGGGCTTGTCCAGTTTTCTGGTGTTAAGGATAAGAGCGTTATTTATACAATGGGCGGAATTTTAATTTTTCTAGGGTTTGTACCGAAAATTGCGGCGTTAACAACAGTTATCCCGACTGCTGTACTTGGCGGAGCAATGGTTGCTATGTTTGGGATGGTCATTGCTTCTGGAATCAAGATGCTTAGTAAGGTAGACTTTTCTTCACAGGAGAACCTATTGATCATTGCTTGTTCTGTTGGAGTGGGCTTAGGTGTAACTACCGTTCCTGATTTATTTGCACATCTTCCTGAGAGTGTTAAGATTCTTACGAATAGCGGGATTGTCGCTGGCAGCTTAACAGCCATCTTCCTAAATATTGTCTTCAATGTCGTCAAACCCGCTAAGCGGACTCAAGCACAAACAGCAAAAGGCTTAAAAGTATCATAAAAATAATCAGACGGGGCTGCTATCGGCCCCGTCTTCTATTTGCCGCCATATTTTTACCTCTATTTCCTGCACTTCCTGCTCTAGATTGTCTCGTATTTCCCGAACCCAATAATCCCTGATTATCCGCAATTGATTGAAGCAGATTGCTTGCGGCAGTAAGTGCCGTATTTCCTGAACCACCGGGATCCGTATTTCCGGAGCCTGAACCTGAAACAGTATTGGTAATCGAAATGGGTGAAATAATCACTGCCCCGCCAAAGTTTACGATTCCTCCTGATACGGTTCCGATGCTGATACCATCCTTCACTATGCCCATCGCCTTCCCTCCTTGTACGACTGTCATTTTTATTAGAGTATGTACAAGCAGCCAAGCCTGTTTATACAAATTCATCAATAAAATAAAAAAAGAGAGAGCGTTTCTCTGCCTCTCTATGCAATCCTATTGTTAGCAAATCGACCTTTTCTCCAACCGGCATATCCATTTATAATACCCCAATAATATTAAAAGCAAAATGGGGTCTAAAATGGCAGCATGCCAAAGCTTCCACCAGCCGTAATGGAAGTAGCCCCAAGGTTCCGGAAATAGAGTAATCATCTCGTAAACTAAGATCGCAATCACAAATAAAATGATAAAGGATACTTTTTTAACAAAAGGTCCTTTAAAAGGAAACCAATTTAAAAAAATCATATTAACGGGTGGTACCACAAATAAATGCGGAATTATGCCAGCCCATTCCACATCTTTACCAAAATACCAGTAGGCGTGGTATTTAATTTCTACCAAAACATCGAAGGTGCTTTGAAAGGCAATTGTAAAGCACCAAATGTGAACAATTTGATTGGCAGTTAAAACCCTATTTTCCTTAAAAGCGATAAAATTAAAAATGAGGATGGCGATAATTAATCCAATCATACATTTATCCTTTTTTCCTTAAATTGCCTCCAAAATCAAAACCTATTCATTTCTTCTGACACTATTTTTTCGTCACAGCAAACTGTATAAATTGAAATTTTGTGCCCCTGTCAGACCGACAGGGTTTTTATCTATTTGAATAATCGATACTAATCCATAGAATAAATCGATAAATTGAATTTATTACGTACTAACATTTCCTTATAATTAGGAAGGTTAATATTTATTTCTATTCATTTTTTAGTAATTGACAATTGAGGTGGGTATCTTTTATGAAAAAGTGGTTTTCTGTAATGATCCTGGTGATGATGGTATTTTCATTAGCCGCCTGTGGTCAAAACAATAATGAAAAATCTAGTGAAGGCAAGAAAGAACAAAAAACAGATCAAGTGTTTAAAATCGGAGCCATTCCGGACCAAAATGCCGCCGACTTGCAAAAAGGCATGGATGCAGTCGCTAAATACTTAAACGAGAAAACTGGCCTAAAGGTAGAGTTCGTTCCTTCTGTCGATTATGCCGCTTTAGTAACAGGATTCCAGCGCGGTGAAATCAGCATGGCTTGGTTTGGCGGATTAACAAGTGTTCAGGCTAGAAACCTTGTCCCTGAGGCTAAATCCATCGTTCAACGGCCGCGGGATGCTGAATTCCAATCAGTGTTTATCACCCAGCCTAATTCCGGCATTAATTCCTTGAAGGATTTAAAAGGGAAATCATTTACGTTTGGCAGTGAAAGTTCAACATCCGGCCATTTAATGCCACGTTATTTCCTTTCAGAAACGGGCATTGACCCGAACAAAGACTTTAATGGTAAGCCTAATTTTTCCGGCTCACATGACACAACCTATAAGTTAATCGAATCCGGTTCCTTCCAGGCGGGTGCATTAAATATTTCCGTTTGGGAAGCAGCCGTTAAAGAAGGTAAAGTGGATACAAACAAGGTAAAGGTATTCTATACAACACCTCCTTACTATGACTATAACTGGACCATTAATAAAGAGATCGACAAGAAATTTGGCAAAGGCGCAGAGCAAAAAATTAAGGATGCCCTCCTTTCTTTCAATGGAGAGCCAAAAGAAATGGCTGATTTGTTCCAAACCGACAAGTTTATCGAAACAAATAACGGAAACTATGGCAAAATTGAAAAAGTAGCCAAAGAACTAGAGATTATTAAATAGTAGGTGTTTGTCATCTATGACTACAAAAATCATGATTGATATAAAAAATTTAACAAAACATTTTGAGCGGAAGATAGCCTTATCTTCCCTTTCTTTTACCATTAAACAAGGGGAACTGGTGGCATTGGTTGGCCCAAGCGGCGCCGGAAAATCGACGCTGTTAAATTCAATTGCCCGCCTCGTACCTTTGGAAAGTGGTGAAATGGTCATTGACGGCCAGAACATTTCTTCTTATAAAAAAGGAAAAGCCTTCGCGAAAAAGGTTGGGGTTATCCGTCAGCAATTTGATCTAATCGGTCCGCTAGCAGTGATCCAAAACGTCTTGGCGGGAAAATTAGCGGAATGGGGAACCGTGAAATCATTGATATCTCTGCTCGTCCCACAGGAAAAAGATGCGGCACTTAGCGCGCTTGAACGTGTCGGTCTCGCGGATAAAGCTTATGAAATCACCTCTACCCTTTCCGGCGGTGAGCAGCAGCGTGTTGCATTGGCCAGACTAATGGTTCAAAAACCGGAGATTATTTTGGCAGATGAACCAGTTGCCTCCCTTGACCCTGCACGGGCTGATGACGTTCTGTCGATGCTCACTAAAATTGTTTCAGAGGATAACCAAACGCTAATTGCCAGCCTACATTCAGTTGAATATGCACGAAAATATTTTGACAGAATCATTTCCTTAAAAAACGGTGCGATATTTTTTGATTTGCCGACAGAAAAGGTAACCGATGAAATGTTAACCGAACTGTACAGTCTAAAGGAGCATTCGAGCCATGCATAAATGGAACTCCCCCTTTCGGCTCCATAAACGATTTATTCTTTCATTGATTTTGTTGGCAGTTTTCGGATGGAGTTTGTTTTCGGTCAAATGGGATGCAGATGAGGTGTACCATGCTGGCGGAATTCCAACATTGGGGCAAATTTTTAAAGGTCTCTTTCAACCGGATTTGAGCCGTGAGGTTTTATCGAAAGGTCTTGAAGCCGCCTGGATTACTTTGGCATATGCCGTAGCAGGAATGTCTCTAGCCATTATTTATGCTTTTATTGTCGGCGTCCTCGCATCGGGGACGTTAACATCTTCACGGGCATCTAGACTTGCCAATAAGGTATTTTTCAGAGGAATATTAGGATTTACCCGTTCGATTCACGAACTGGTTTGGGCGTGGCTGTTCGTGTCTGCCATCGGTTTCTCACCGTTTGCTGCCATTTTTGCCTTAGCAATTCCATACGGCGGGATTCTTGGCCGAATTTTCGCCGATATGCTAAATGATGTACCCAAAGAGCCAATAAAAGCTTTATTGGCAGCCGGGGCCTCCAAACTTGAGGTCCTCTTTTACGGGTATTTGCCGTTAGTTTGGGCTGATATGATTAGTTATACGATGTACCGTTTTGAATGCTCGATTCGTTCTTCGGCAATTATGAGCTTTGTCGGTCTCGGCGGTCTTGGCTATCAAATTCAACTTTCGCTTGCTGATTTGAAATACGACCAAGTTTGGACCTATGTATTTTATTTAATTGCCTTGGTTGTACTTGTGGATATTTGGAGTAATTTTGTCCGCAAAAGCTTAACAGATCGAAAGCGCCAGCGTGGTTTCAGTTCAGGCTGGCGTGCCGCTCTTTTGGCGTCATTGTTGATTGCAGGTTCGTGGATATATATTTATATTATCGACCATGCCGATATATTTGACCTTTTCTCTGATCAAAATGCGGAATACGCGGGAAAGTTTTTTGGAGGATTAATTGGTTTAAATGAAAACAATCCTGCCTTTTTCAATGCCGAAAGCTGGGCTTCTGCGTTAAAACTGACCTATGAGACGCTTGAAATGAGCGTAATGGCGATTGGGTTTTCGACCATTGCAGCCTGTTTAACAGTGATTCCAGCGGCGCGTAATATTGCGAGCGGTAACCTGACCATTTCGAAAAAATGGTACAATTGGCCGCTATACGGTCTGGTCCGTCTCGTTTATATTTTTTCCCGTTCCGTTCCGGAATTGGTCTGGGCGATGATGATTATTTTCATTTTAAAACCGGGTATTTTGCCGGGCGCACTTGCCCTTGCTTTGCACAATTTCGGAATTCTAGGAAAGCTATGGGCAGAGGTAATTGAGGATATGGATCCACGGCCGATTCGCAACTTGGCTGCATCCGGTGCCTCTAAGATTGAGACAATGTTTTACGGGATTCTTCCCATTGTTTTGCCAAGGTTTCTGACCTATGTATTATATCGATGGGAAGTAATTATGAGGACTACGATTGTCGTTGGATTCGTTGGTGCAGGCGGTCTAGGCATGGATTTTAAACTAGCCATGAGCTATTTCCAATACACGCAGATTACCCTGCTGCTGCTTTGCTATATGATTCTTGTTGTCATCGCGGACTTTGCATCGGAAAGTACGCGGAAAACAGTGAAATAGCGAAATTACGGCCGCTCGATCATCGGATCAGCGGCTTTTTTGGTTAAAAACAATCACATTCTATCATTTATACACTGGGCTAAACATCTGCTAAAAATAATCTATCATTCAGCTAATAAACAGCTAGCATAACTCAGCTTGGTTTTTTATGGTCTAAATCCTTCGGCTGTTGGGCCTTTCTCACTAGCTTACCGGCATCAAAATGTCGGCCATAGGTGGTTACGATTTCTGCCGCTTCTTCATAAGTCGGGATTTGTCCGTTTGCTTTCCTTGTTAAAAAGTAGGATTGAACCTTTCCACTGTAAAACACCCAGCTAAAAAACTTCCTTGCAAAGTTATGCATACCTCCAGTTCGGAAGGAATTCATTTCTTTGCCTGCTTTCCAGACAGTCAATGTCTGGCCGATTCCGCCTTCTAATTGCCCTCTCAATTCCGTATACAGCAAATTGTCGTTCTTGCTCATCGCCTTCATGATTCTCTGGTTTAAAAAGCCATTGATTATTAGGCGCGGTATGTTGAAATGTTCTCCCCTTGTTCAATAAGGTAATTTTTCCAAATCCATCCTCACCCTTGTATAATAGAATCATATGGAAGGGGCGGGATATCTTGTTTAAGGTTATGATTGTAGAGGATGATCCAAAAATACGCGATATTATTTCTGAACACCTATTGAAATGGAGGATTGAACCTAGTAAGATAACAAATTTTGAGAACCTGGATGAACAGTTTATCGAAGTTAAACCCCACCTTGTTCTGCTGGATATTAATTTACCAATCTATGATGGCTTTTATTGGTGTAGCAAAATCAGACAACTGTCCAATGTGCCCATCATCTTCATCTCCTCTCGAAATCAAAATATGGATATCGTCATGGCCATGAATATGGGGGGCGATGATTTTATCCAGAAGCCCTTCTCATTAGAGGTACTGACTGCCAAGATGAATGCTATTTTGCGAAGGACTTACACCTATCAGCAAGAGGAAAAAGAAGTTATCGAGCATAGGGGCTTAATTCTTAATCTAAATAAGGGGAATATTTCTTACCATAACAGCGAAATAGACCTAACCAAAAATGAGTTTCAGATTCTTTATTTATTATTGAAAAAGAAGGAAACCATTGTAACTCGCGATGAAATCATGCAAGCCCTATGGGAAAGTGAAAATTTTATAGATGATAACACGCTAACCGTTAATATCGCACGTCTGCGCAGAAAATTGGAAGATTTGGGTCTCATCGATTTTATCGAAACGAAAAAACGGCAAGGATATATGATTCCATGAAATTCAGATATTACCTTATAGATCAAAAATGGCAGCTTATTACCTTTTATTCAATTCTTGGCGTTATTTCTATCATAATCAGTGTTGAACCACAATTGAGGGTTTCATATAGTAGCCTGCTCTACTTCATCTTGCTGGCGACCTTTTTGTATAATTTATATTTTATCGGTAGTTTTTATCGGAAAAAGGGACAACTTCGCAAATGGCAGTCTCAGGATTTTGAAAGCATTCCTGCCTCCGCCTCTTTCGAACAGCAAATTTATAGCCAGGTGTTAAGACAGTTAGAGGAACAATATTTAAGACAAATACATGAACGAAACGATGCGGCCAAGGAACAGCTCGAATTTATGACGCAATGGTTTCATGAAATAAAAACCCCAATTGCCGTCAGCCGCCTGCTGCTTGAGACGGAAATCGATTCACCAAGCATGCAGGAAGAAATAGATAAAATCGAAGGCTATGTGGAACAGGCCCTCCACTTTTCCCGCCTTAACGATTTTAATAAGGACTATCTAATCCAGGAGATTGATTTGGAAAAGTTGATGAAGGAAATAATCATTGGAGAATCCAAGTCTTTCATCGGCAGAAAGATAAAACTAGATTTACAGGTTTCCTCACTGACTGTATTGAGCGATAAAAAAGGACTGACCTACATAGTTCGCCAGGTTCTATCGAACGCTTTAAAATATACGAAAGAAAACGGCAAGATTACTATCATCGCAGACCCAAAGTCAAGGAATCTTATCATCCGTGATTCTGGTATCGGGATTCCCGCTGAAGATCTTCCCCGTGTTTTTGAAAAAGGATTTACCGGAAAAAACGGCAGAGGCCCTCAAAAATCAACAGGAATGGGACTGTATCTAGCAAAGAAGACAGCAGAGAAGTTAGGACATACATTAATATTGGAATCTGCCACGGATAACGGAACAAAAGCTATCCTTCACTTTCCAGAAACGGTGAATAATATCCATCAAATGTGAAAAAACAAGCTCAACTATCATGAGCTTGTTTTTATTAACCGCACATAACCAGCAGTAGTCATCAAATAGTAAATCAGATAAATAACAAGATATGCACCAAGAAAAATCATAAATGGAACCTGCAGTGGAATCTGTAAAAATTCGGATAGCAAATAAGTAATCATTGCACTATGACTGACAGCAAGCAGCAATGGCAGCACAAAAACAAATCCTACTTGTCTTGCCACCGTCTTTTTAATCTCCTGTTCCGGAATGCCGATTTTTCTGAGGGTTTGATATCTGGCCTTATCGGATGCTGCTTCCATCAACTGTTTGAAATAAATAATGCTTCCCGTTGCGGCCATGAACACAAGTCCAAGAAAACCACAGATGTAGATTAATAGTCCATAGGTTTCAAGTCCGTTATGATATTTATCATAAAAACTCGAATAGATAGGGAGATTGTCATTAAACTGAAGCGGCCTTACAATCTTTTCTAACTTGGAATCTAATTTTTCAAGCGATTTCTCATTCTTCAATTTATAGATGTGCAAATACTGTGGTGAAATCCCCTCTTTTAGCTCCTCATATTGAGCATTACTTATAACCAACGGGAACAACATCTCCCCTTGATTAAGCAGGGAAAATAGCTTATAGGTAGTAATAGTTAACTCTTGTCCGGCCTTAAGAACAAGTTGTTTTCCAGAATAAGGATCGGATTTTACATCCAGATTTCCATCATAAAAGGCCGCTGCTTCATTTCTTTTTAAGTGAAGGGATTCCGGTCTCCCCCTTTTCTCCATTAGTTTCTGAAATGTATTTTCGGAGATCAGCATGGTTTGAAAAAAATCTGGCACCCTTTCCATGCCGTTCAAATCAGCCTCCACAGGAAGATACTCCAGGTTGAGTTGGTATCGGGGGTTATCCTCACTGGCCCTTACAATCAAAGCTGCAATTTCTTTGTTTACTTCATCATCCTTCATATTGAACATATAGCTGTAGGGAAAGTGCTCATTTGTCACTCTATCAATATGATAATAAAAACCAAGAATGGTTCCGCATGCTAATAGTGTCACACTACTTAATAGAGAGATTACGGTCAAGATAAGGACATTTCCTTTAAACCGGTATAATAAATTGGTGATGCCAAGCAGGTTTTTTCCTTTCAAATAAACCCTCTCCAGCCTCTTCATCAATTTTAACAAATAGGCTGCTAGGGAATTCATAAAAAAGTAAGAACCTGCCACAAGGAAAAATACCGCGGTGCCAAATCTAATTCCGGTATTGTGAATTATCGTGAACTTCTCCGGATTCCAAAATAATAGATAGGAAACACCAATCAGGACAACTGCTAAAATACTCGTTATGATAGAGCCTTTCGCAAGCCTCTCTCCTTTACGGTCAGCTTTAAATAACTCGGTAAGCGAAAATCGATAGATTAATCGATAGCTATGGATGGAGGTCACTAATAATATGATAAGAAACACCACGATCGTCTGCAGCATCGCCCTGCTTGATACCGAAAAAGACGCTTGCAGCGAAAAGCCCATTAACTTGAAAATTATCATCATGAACAATTTGGAGAACAATATTCCGGCGCCAATACCTATCACTAAAGCCAGTGCCCCAATGATCATATTTTCATAAAAAAGCAGCAAGGCGATTTTTTTCTTACTCATACCAAATAAGGCGTATAATCCGACTTCCTTTTTCCGCATCCTGGTAAAAAACGAATTGGAATACCAAATGAAAGAACCTGAGAAAATCATGAGAATCATCGATGCCGCAAAAAAAGCAGACTCCAGTTTTCCAATTGTTACAGTACTGCTTAACAGCTGCTGATTGTCTTGGAATGAAACAAAGGTAAAATAAATAGCCGTACTAAAGACCAGCGAATAAAGATAGAGCAAATATTGGCGTATGTTTCGGATGATATTCTTTCTGGCAAGTTTAGAGAGCGTCATATTGCCCGCCTCCTATACTTGAGAGAATATCTAGAATTTGCCCGAAAAGATGCTTTCGCGAGTGCTCACCTTTTCGAATTTCGGTGAAAAGAGTTCCATCTTTGATAAACACAACACGAGAACAAAAGCTTGCGGCATAAGGGTCGTGGGTAACCATAAGGATGGTTGCCGCCTGCTCCCTATGTAGTTCCGATAAAGTTTCCAGCAAATAATAGGCTGACTTTGAATCCAGTGCGCCGGTAGGCTCATCAGCAAATAGGATCTTTGGCTGGCCGATGATTGCTCGACATACAGCGGTCCTCTGCTGCTGTCCCCCTGATATTTCATACGGGAACTTTTCCAAAATTTCTTCAATCCCGAACTTTCGTGCCAAATCGTTAACCTTTCTTTTCATTTCCTTTTGCGGAGTTTTACTAAAGGTAAGCGGCAGGAGAATATTCTCTTCCACTGTTAAAGTATCTAGGAGGTTATAATCCTGAAAAATAAACCCCATTTGATCTCTTCTGAAATCAGTAAGCTCTGTTTCCTTCATGTTTGTCAGGCTTTTACCATTAAATTGAAGGAGGCCGGAGGATGGCTTCTCGATGGTTGAAAGAACATTTAGTAATGTGGATTTCCCTGCACCTGATGGTCCCATGACTCCGACGAATTCTCCCTTAGTAATGTTCAAATCAATATCGTGCAAAGCGGTGTAAGAGTTCCTTTTTGTGCCAAACACCTTATTTATCCCTTTAGCTTCTAATATTAATTCCATATATATCACCCATTTCTAAAATCCTTAGTTTTATCATAGGAAATTAATGGCTTTTTTTCCATAATCAATCCTTACGAAAATGGAAGTGAACCTTACATTTTTGTAAGGATGAGGAAGAGCAAGAAATGATGGTTGCATTATATTAGCATGCTGAGTGATAATGGGTATTGAGTTTCATTTAGTGGAATTTGGATTTAATTGAAGGAGTTGACATCCTTTGCAGAAAAAGACTGCTTTACCGATTCTATTTGTTGTCATGTTTTTAGTAATGGTCGGGTTTGGCATCATCATCCCGGTCCTGCCGTTTTATGCGGAGGAAATGGGGGCGAATCCGACAGAACTTGGGCTGTTAATGGCGGTCTATTCCTTGATGCAACTGATCTTTGCACCAATGTGGGGGCGCCTATCTGACCGCATTGGCCGAAAACCGGTCATGATGATAGGGATTACCGGTCTTGCCCTTTCATTCTTTATTCAAGCGATTTCAACCGAGCTTTGGATGCTGTTTGTCGCCAGAATATTAGGAGGAATGCTTTCATCTGCTAATATGCCAACGGCAATGGCATACGTTGCCGACATTACAACAGAAGAAAACCGCGGAAGAGGAATGGGCATTATCGGTGCTGCGGTTGGCCTTGGCTTTGTTTTTGGACCGGCTGTCGGCGGTATTTTTTCTAAATTCAGCTTGAGTATGCCTTTTTTCCTTGCTAGCGGATCCGCAGCCATCACCCTAGTGCTTGTATTTCTTTTGTTAAAGGAGTCAAAACACGAAACAGGACAGACTTCTGAAGAAAAAAGATCGATCTGGAAAGCCTTTACCCGTGAAGTTTCCGTCTTATTTTTCGTACAATTATTCATTTCTTTATCCCTTTCAGGTTTGGAAGCCACTTTTGCCTATTTTGCTGCTGAAAAAGCGGGTCTTGATTCAACACAACTGGGCTATATCTTCATGATTATGGGGTTTGGCGGCGCGCTGGTACAAGGAGGACTTGTAGGCAGGTTAACAAAGAAATATGGAGAAAGTGCCGTTATTCAAGGTGGAATGATTGTTTCTGCCATTGGATTTGGGCTTATACTACTTGTAGATAACTTTACGACAGCGGCAATCTATTTAACCATTTTTGGATTAGGAAATGGCGTAATCCGGCCAAGTGTTTCTTCACTGCTGACGAAGACATCATCCGCAGGACATGGAAGTTCAACTGGGCTTTTGTCATCCTTTGACTCGTTGGGCCGTATTATTGGACCGCCGCTTGGAGGCTGGCTGTTTTCGCTGGCGATTGGTCTACCTTATATTTCAGGTGCTATAATCACCATCCTGGCATTTTTCATGTTTTTATTTTTCAGGCCACGTGTGAAACCTGCAAACATTTAAAAGCTAAAGGCATATGTTCATCGGACGAGCATAAAATGGGTTACGAGAATTCATTTATTAAAGGAGCTCGGAACTCATGAAAATAAAAACCTACTTAACTGCCTGCGGTTTGCTAATTACCATTGGTTTAGGTGCCTATCTGGATTCACCATATTCTTTTATAAACAAAAAATTGTCCTATACAGCTGATCAGCCGGTCCATGCGGTTCAAGCCAGCGTAGAGCCGCCGGAGGACATGCCGGAGATGGTAGAGAAACTGGTGAAACGTGAAAAAAAGGATGGTTATATTCTTGAAACTTATCAGGAGTATGAGGTTTATAAAGACGAGGATGGAAATATAAGCGAAGAAGTGCCCACCTCCAAGACAGAGATATTAAAATATTATGATTATAGAAATAAGGACCGCTAAAATAGCGGTCCTTATTTTAATAAAATATCCATCCATACCTTTATGGCCACTGCCAAAATCAATATCCCCATTATCATTTGCAGAATTTTTGTATTCATTCTCTTCCCTGCATTAGCACCAAGTGGAGCCGCCAGTAAACTGGCCACAACCAGTATCAGCGCAGGTAAAATGTCGACGTGACCGGTAGTGATTTTACCGGTAATCGAACCAATAGATGAAATAAGGGTAATCGCCAATGATGAGGCGATGGTCATCCGGGTCGGTATCTTTAAAACAACAAGCATGATTGGCACCAAGAGGAAAGCACCTCCTGCCCCCACAATGCCGGCTCCAATCCCGACGATAAATGCCAATATTGCCCCCAGCCATTTATTAAATTGCACTTGATCGAGCGGGATATTATCAATCCCTTTTTTCGGGATAAAAATCATAATGACAGCAATTAAAGCAAGAATACCGTATACAATATTTATGCCGCTTTCGGGCAATTGCGAAGATACGAATCCCCCAATAAAACTACCAAGCAAAATACTGATCCCCATATAGGCAATAAGAATTTTATTTAAATAATCGCCCTTCCGGTAGGCTAAAACACCCCCGATTGTGGCAAAAAATACCTGGATGGCCGTTATTCCTGAAACCTCGTGTGCTGTAAAATGGCCGATACCAAGCGCCGGAGGAATATACAAAAGCATCGGAAAATTTATGATGGCCCCGCCTATTCCCAACATACCCGATAGAAATGCACCTACAAATCCGATAATAAAAACTGTAATGATAAAACTAATTTCCATGACTGCCCCCTAAAAGTAAGGAACAATTTAGTCCCTTCCCATAATAAATATTACAGGTTGATGCCCAGTTGCACAAGAAATGTTTGTCTTACCAAACATCAATACCTATATGGGTATTTTTCAAAAAAAAATAAAAGAGGGCACCTCCACTCTTTTTACCGGCTTTTCACGAGTAGATTTACGGCCTCTTTTACTAGTTCTTCCATGTTTTTATCCCCTTGCTCTTCTGCCTTTTTTACACACTCCACCAAATTGGAGCTTACAATAACACCAATTGTACGATCAATGGCAGTTCTAGAAGCAGATAGTTGGGTAATAACGTCTTTGCAGTCCTTGTTTTCTTCCATCATTTTTAATATTCCGCGCAACTGGCCTTCAATACGTTTGACTCTATTTTTAATTTGATCATTATAGTCCAAATCGCTTACCTCCTAATAAAAACAAGCATTGACATGATTTATATTATACCCGCAAAGGTATATTGTCAACCTACTTAAAATTAGTTGCATTTCTCCATGATTTAACTCTTCCATATTCACCTAATTTTTATGACCTCATATGATAAAAATAAACGTTAACTATTGATATTTAAGGGAGATAATGTATAATTCATAGTATAACTATAGGAATTAATGGATAGGAGGACTAAAGCGTGATGCGTTTTTTTAAAAACCTTTTCGTTGAACATTGTCCGAAATGCAATAAAGAGTTGGAAACACATAAATCCAATTTATTAAGCTCAGTTGTCGTAAAATCCTGTCCAGAGCAGCATTATCAGAAAGAATATCATCCAGCTTTTGAAACATATATTGAAAGCGATACTGTCTCCTAATAGGCGGAGTTCCACAGCTCCGCTCATTATATTTTTTATTACATATGAATTTTTCGTTTATTTAGAGATAATGTACAGTTCTTTTTGGAATTTTTCTAATATCTCTTCAAAGGGGGAATGAATTAAAAGAGGAAACAGATCTTCGAGGGCTTCATAATAGTCCTGTCCTAACAACTCGCGCAAAATCACATACCTCTGAAACAGCAGGGCTATTTCAAAGTCAATGCCCATGTCATATAAACCATTAAACAAGTCTTCTTTTGGTAATTTTCTTATTTTCCTCAGAATCTTTTCATTTTTTTCGATAAATTTTTCATGGAGATAGTGGGTTACATAGTCTGTATAAATCATTTGCCCGATTTCATTTGTTTCTTTTTTGGAATGATTAAAGCCGATGACACGGTCTTCCTTTTTTTCCTGAAGGATAAATGTTTTATTACCGCTTAAATGGGTGATGAAATTCTTCACACTTTTATCAAAAATTTTATCAAACTGGATGATTTGATGTAGTTTTACTGCAAAATCCTTATGTTCCTCCCCCACGACGAATAACCGGTCTACAATCGGCAACAGCTTTAAAACTCCTTCAGATAGCTTGCTGGAAGCATCATAAATGATAATATCATGTTTTTTCTTCATCGCTTTGACTTTTCGCTTTTGTTCCGTTAATGTCAGTTTGGCGAACTCATGGATCAATTCGTTTGAACAATCTTCCTTTTCTAGACTCCCATATGATATAAAAGCGACGGATAAATTTGTGTTTGTCTTAAGCCAATTATAGATCGATAATGACAGTTCAGTTACACCTGATTTTGCTTTCGGGGAATAAAAACCGACCAAATACATTTTTCTCACCTGCCTTATAGTTATTCATATTCAGATGTGAACTATTTGGTTGGACAAACTCCCATTCTTACAAAACGCTTTCTTGGTCCACTTCCATTTATAAACACCCCCCTTAAAAATTTTTCAAAAGACAATCCCATTTTCCTATGTTTTGCATTTACTATACCTGAGAGGAGATGAATAGACGAATGAGCGATAATACATTTCATCAATTTGCCCATGAATTAGTAAATGAAGAAGTAAATGTTGTTACAACTCAAGGAAATTTTGAAGGAAGGCTGCTTTTAGTCGGTTCAGATATTATTGTCCTGCAAAATAGAATGGCTGCACGGCGCAGAATTATCATTAGGATTCTCGAAATCGTAGCACTGTTCCGAGCAGAAATCCGGCCAACAGGCCCATTTGGCTTTATGGGCGCCGCTCCTGAGTTTGAGGAATCCCGTGAAAGCCGTGATCACGAGCACAACTAATCATGTAAAAATCCGCATTAAAAATACATGTTTGTCTATACGCCGCAAAACCTTCAGACATACCCTGTAGTAAAGGATGTTGGAGGTGATATGTATGAGCGGCGGCGGCGGAGCAGGATTTGCTTTAATCGTAGTTCTGTTTATTTTGTTGATTATTGTTGGTGCAAGCTTTATGGGCGGTTACTTTTATTAATAAATACCGTTAATATGGTAATCCACCATAAAAGACGATCTATTTGCAAAAATAGATCGTCTTTTTCATTCTTTCAAGCTGATATTTTAATATCTTTTTTGTTAATATAAAAGATAATTAAGATAAGTTATAGATGGCAGGGTGATATACATGGAGAAAGAGTTTTATAATCGGATGGGTAGTCAAGAACAGGTGCTGCTTAATCGTCTTTCAAACTATCAGGAAGTATACTGGTCGAATGGCAAGCTTGAGAAATATCAGACGGGAATCGAAAAATGTACGTTAACATGGATTGATATTGACGATGCGGAAAAGCGTTTGGAGCGCTTTGCTCCCTATATTGCAAAAGTGTTTCCGGAAACTCAGAATACAGGCGGCATAATCGAATCTCCGTTAGTAAAAATTCCAAGCATGCAACAAAAAATGGAACAAGATTTAGGGCAGCGAATTTCGGGTGATCTTTGGTTAAAATGTGACAGTCATCTTCCTATTTCAGGGTCCATTAAGGCTAGAGGCGGTATTTACGAGGTTTTAAAACATGCGGAAAAATTAGCTTTGAGTCAAAGGCTTTTAACAATGGATGACGATTACTCGGTTTTGGACAGTGACCAATTTCGTAATTTCTTCTCGCAATATTCGATTGCAGTCGGTTCCACCGGTAATCTCGGTTTGAGCATTGGTATTATGAGCGCAAAGATAGGTTTTAACGTTACTGTACATATGTCTGCGGACGCCAAACAGTGGAAAAAAGATTTGCTGCGTTTAAAAGGGGTAACAGTGGTTGAATACGAATCGGACTACAGCAAAGCGGTCGAGGAGGGCCGACGACAGGCCGAGGCTGACCCGTCCTGTCATTTTATTGATGATGAAAATTCCCAAGATTTATTTCTAGGTTATGCGACTGCTGCCTTGCGGTTAAAAAATCAATTACAAGAATTAAAGATAACTGTAGATGAAAATCATCCATTATTTGTATACCTGCCATGCGGTGTTGGTGGTGGGCCAGGCGGTGTGGCTTACGGTCTAAAGCTACTGTTTAAAGATAATGTTCACTGTTTCTTTGCCGAACCCACTCATTCCCCATGTATGCTGCTGGGAATGATGACAGGCCTTCATGACCAAATTTCCGTGCAGGATATTGGACTAGATAATCTCACCGACGCAGATGGACTTGCTGTCGGCAGACCTTCCGGCTTTGTCGGGAAAATCATCGAGCCATTTTTAAGTGGAATTTATACGGTTAGTGATGAGAGGCTGTATAAACTGCTGAAGGATTTGGCAGACTCAGAAAATATTTATCTAGAACCCTCTGCATTAGCCGGGATGAATGGTCCTGTGTGGCTGGCTGGTGAGGCTTCAGATTATCTGAGCAGGCATGGGTTATCTGAAAAGGTCAGCCAAGGTACGCACATTGTTTGGGCGACTGGTGGAAGCATGGTACCAAAGGAAATGATGGAGAAGTATTATCAAAAAGGTGTTAATTCATAAGTTCAGGGCCGCTGAATATGGTTGCGGCCCTTTTTAAAGTACCCCAAATTGGGTAATATGACTTCCAAAAGCTATATCTTTCCTTGGAAAATTCGACTCTTCTGTTAACAGTTTTGCCAGCATAATTAAAGCTTCATTAATAAAAAGACCTTTATTCAACATGACGCAATCTGACCTCTTTGCCTGAGACACATCGGTAATTTCCGACCGTGCCGCTATTCCCTTTTTCGTCAGTTTCTCTAAAACACCCGTTGCCCAAATAACAGGGACATGAGCAGCAGAACAGATCGTGAGGATTTCTTCCTGAACAAATGACAGGTTTTCGGGGCCAACCTCTACGGCCAGGTCACCTCGGGCAATCATAATCCCAAATTTATTAAAGTTTAACCCTTCGATGATGATTCTAGATAGTTGATGAATGGCATCCTTGGTTTCAATTTTTGCTACAACAGCCAAATCCCCTGCTGCTTTTCGATTCAATTCCACCCTTAATTTTCTTAAATCCTGCGGTGAATGTACGAAGGAAATACCTGCGATGTCGGCATGTTTGGTGACAAACCTTAAATCCTGAATATCTTTTTCAGTTAGGGCAGGAACATTTAAGCTAAGTAGTGAATCAGGTAAATTTATCCCTTTCCCTTGTTTGACCTGGTATGGAGCGATTGCTGGTGACAGGATTTCAACTTCCACGTACTCTTTTGTTACGTGGTGAACAATTCCCATAATTTTTCCGTCATCGATGAAAATTCGGTCTTTGGCACGGACATTTCGAAATGCTTTCACCAGCGTCACCGGAACTCCAGCAGGTTGATCTGTTGTTTGCGGATGTCCTATTTGCTGAGGATCCAGATATAATCTTAATGTATCGCCTTTTTTGACAAAAATATTAGCGGATTGCAAGTCACCAATCCGCACCTTTGGGCCAGCCAAATCCATGAAAATTTTGCATGTCCGGCCTTGATAGTTACCTTCGTCCCTCAGTTTATTTTCTGCATTCCGCAATGCTCCGATAATTTGCAACCAAACCTCCGGATGATGGTGGGCACAATTGATTCTGGCAACATTCATCCCATTTAATAGTAAACTCTCCATTAAGACGGGCTCATGGATACTTTTTACATCCAAGGTGACCATGATGGAGGATTGCAGGCCAGGATTGGTGTTTCCAAAGAGTCCGTAGGTGCGGTGTCGCACGTTTTGCCTTGCGGCTTCCGGTGTCGGAGCGTGGAGGCTTGTCGATGGAATTACCTGAGCATCCAAGTTTTTTAATATTTTTTCTAATGTATATAATACATGGGGCTCCGAGTGGTCAAGTGCTGCCAATCCTCTGTTTGTTAATTGTTCGCTGATTTCTGACGTTAATTTTTTCCGTAAAGACAAATAGGCAATTAGGTTATCCCGACTTGCCAAGGAGTCCGTTACTAGGAAATTTTTACTGGCATTTTCACTTTCCTGTTTGACCTGATAATCTATACTCAACATTTGTTGGATGAAATCTGGAGAATTATTGAAAACCACTCTTTTTCTCTCCTTATTGATAAATTTAATTAAGGAGTAATCGGATGCTATATTGGTTACCCTCGTATTCGTTGTATTTATGGCAACTAAATTCATTATCATAAAATTGTATGCAACGACGAGTGGAGCGATGTATGTACAGCTTTTTACTTGTGGTAACTTGCATATAAAAATGATTTGGACTGTTTGGATACTGGATGCGGAAAATCGGAACTGGGATTGTGTATTGCGGGGAACTATGCGACCGAATTCGGGAAATCGGTACCGGGTTGGGAGCCTAAACACTCTTTATAACGACCGAACCTTAAATTATCCCTCGCTTCGGTCGTTATGATCGCCTCATAACGACTGAACTACCAAAAACTCCCACGATTCAGGCGTTATAAACGCCTCATAACGACTGAAACATCGAAAAGTTCCACGCCTCGGTCGTTATGAACGCCCCCATAACGACCGAACTACCAAAAACCCCCACGCCTCGGGCATTATGAACGCTTCATATCGACTGAACTACCAAAACTCCCATGCTTCAGGCGTTATAAACGCCTCATAACAACCGAACCATCGAAAAATTCCATGCTTCGGGCGTTATGAACACCCCATAACAACCGAACTACCAAAAACCCCCACACCAAGGGCGTTATAAATCCTACAAAATTGTCAAAAAGATGCACCAGCCTGAAAAAAACAGCCAGTACTGCCTCCAAACTTAAACCTGCTTATTCTTACCTGTCCACCCGTTCAAACCATCCCCAGCAACGCGTCCTCTAGCAGTTCCGGCAGGCGGTCCGGGGTGCAGCCGAAACAAAGAATTCCCATTCCCGCCTAGTTGCAGAGACAATCAATATAGATTTAGACAAAAAAATTGCCGAGAAAAATAACCTTTCTCGACAACCTGAGTACATGCACTAGGCATGTACCTTTAAAGCTTATGGATTTATACAAAAACTAGCAACAGCCATAGGTATAAGCTGATTAAGGTAAAAATTAATGTCGGCGGAATAACGAGAATTGTTACCTTTATATACTCCATCCAAGGAATTTGAATTTTATTGTTTTTAAGAATGTGCATCCAAATAAGGGTTGCCAGCGTTCCAATCGGCAGAATGAGCGACCCGATATCACTGCCAATGATATTGGCAAGATAAACAGTTTTCATGATTAATGGGTCCAAGCCCATTTCTGTTAATGCCAATGTAGAAATCATCAAAGCCGGGTGATTGTTAAAAATATTCGAGAGCACTGATGTAATCACACCCATCGTCAAGCTGGCATGGAACAGGCTGTCATTTACGATCGATTTTAGATGCACCAGCAACAAATTGGTCAGTCCAATATTGTGTAATCCGTAAATGATAACATACATGCCGAATGCAAAAATTAAGATATGCCATGGAATTTTACCAATAACATCTTTTGGGTTGATTTTTAAATATACCCATCTCCAGATTAGCAGGATAATGGAGCCTAAGACAGCCACTAATGATACAGAAATGCCAAGATATGAAGCAACAAATAAACTGATTCGTACTATGAATACGAAGATGAGCATATTGATCATCAATTTCTTTTTTTCATTAAACAAAACATCGCTATTTTTTTGCAACGGGTGATAGAGTCGATTTTTTTGCAGTGGAATGCAGTAAGAATGTGGGGAAATTTGTTGAGGAATTTCCTTCTTGAAAATCATATAGAGCAGTAAGGATAGAAACACTAATCCAAGAACACCTGGCACAAACATCATTTCCGTCTGCATATAAAGGTCCATCCCGATAATCTTTAAGGCAATTAAATTGACGATATTGCTGACCCCGATTGGCGCACTTGAGGCCGTCGCAATGAGGGCACCACTCAAAAGGTAAGGAATCATTTGCCGTACTTTTAAGCCTAAATTCTTAAGCGTTAAGATTAAAATGGGTGTGGTAATCAAAATGCTGCCGTCATTATTGAAAAAGAGTGTCATTAAAAAGCAAAGCAGTAAAGTATACCAGTATAGACGGACACCAGAACCCTTTGAAACTTTTAACATTAAAGCTGCTGTCCAGCTAAAAAATCCGATGCTTTCCAATACAATCGCCATAACGATTGTGGCTATGATGGTGATGGCTGCCCCCGTTACTTTTGAACTAATATCTACTAGGTCCGCCGTAGAAACACTTCCGCTTAAAAAAACGATCACCGCTCCAATGGAAGCAGGAATGGCTTCATTCATATTTTTTGGACGGATAAATATCATTATCATAGTAAATAAAAAAGCTAGTATGGTAATGATAACCGTCGATTGGTCATATATCGTAATAATTTCACATCCTTGCAAATTGTTTTATTGATTTGAAATTGTTTATCCCACCCCTCGTCCTATGGTTTATTTTACGCCTGTCCTTGACTGGTTGACCTAAACGAGTATCTCGGTCTCACATAAATCAGCAAAAGACTAAATAATTTTTCCTTTTATTATGTAGGCAGCTGCCGACTTTGGATACAGAAGAAGAAAAACAAAAATCCGGTACTATGGATAAAAGTACCGGATTTTATTTCATATTTTCATAAAATACATTTTTTACAGAGTTATTATTTCTTTTTACCCTTTCCGCCCTTTTTTCCTTTGCTGCCATGACTTCCGCTGCTGCCGTGGCTTCCCGAACTGCCATGGCTTCCGCTGCTGCCGTGGCTTCCTGAACTGCCATGGCTTCCACTGCTGCCGTGGCTTCCTGAACTGCCATGGCTTCCACTGCTGCCGTGGCTTCCCGAACTGCCATGGCTTCCACCACTTCCTGAACTTCCGTGGCTGCCATGCTTTTTCGGACCAGGGCCAGGTTTTTTATGTTTTTTATGCTTTTTATGATGACCAGGGCCTCGACCCCCACTTGATCCTCCGCTGCTTCCGTGACTGCCGGTGCTGCCGCCCTTGCTTCCACTGCTGCCATGTGATCCGGTGCTACCACTGCTGCCCTTACTGCCATGTGATCCAGTGCTACCGCTGCTGCCGGTACTGCCATGTGATCCAGTGCTACCGCTGCTGCCGGTACTGCCATGTGATCCAGTGCTTCCACTGCTGCCCTTACTGCCGCCGCTTCCAGTGCTTCCGCTGCTGTGATGTTTCTTTGGACCAGGACCATGCTTCTTATGTTTTTTCAACGGGCCTTTTCCACTGCTGCCAGACTTGCCAGAACTACCGCTGCCCTTTGAGCCTGTGCTGCCAGTACTTCCGTGACTGCCAGTGCTTCCGTGACTGCCGGTGCTTCCGTGACTGCCGGTGCTTCCATGACTGCCGGTACTTCCATGACTGCCGGTACTTCCATGACTGCCGGTACTTCCATGACTGCCGGTACTTCCATGACTCTTTCCGCCTTTGCCTTTCTTATGTTTACCAGCAGGATTATTATGCATAAATGCAAGTACACCATTTGCTTCTGCTTGTTGTAATAATTCTTCAACGCCAAGATTTAACACCATTTATACACCACTTTCCAATACAATTTATTTTCTCTTTCAATTTATGAAATTGGCGTATGTTTTGATATAGACAGATATATATTTTTCAAAACTAAAAGTCATTTAGGAAACAAATACACACCTCCAATATATATTGCATATATCTAGATAAAATATGGTATAGGGGTATTAAAGTGTTAAAATACGAAATTTTAATAAATCCTAAATGGTTAAGAAAATTGGAATATGATATTTGGAATGACGATTTAGTCCCAGCTGTGTTAAAGATTGGAAACAATCGCTATAAAATAAGCCTTTCGTACCGCGGCAATGTAATTAGAGATAAGAAAAAGAGATCCTACCGGATTGTATTTGAAAAGCCATTTACAAAGAATGGCGCCCATGAACTTCATCTTAATGCCGAGTTCTCAGATATATCCTTGTGCAGGAACAAACTATCACTAGATTTTTTTGATCGGATCGGCGTTATATCTCCTCACTCACGCCATATACTTTTATACGTTAACGGATATTGTAAAGGTATTTACTTAGAAATAGAATCATTAGACCAATACCTCCTGGAAAAAAGAAATTTACCGGATGGTGCCATTATTTACGCAACCAATAATCGAGCGAACTTCTCCTTAATAACGAAAAAAAATGAACCAAAAAAGAGGCTCGACCAGGGGTATACGCTAAAATATGGCAATAAAGAAGATATGGAACATTTACGGAGTTTCATTGCGATGATAAATGTGCTAAAAAATAAGGATTTTAAAAGAGAAATCGTCAATATATTGGATGTAGACAAATATTTAAGATGGCTTTGTGGCGTGGTTTGTACACAAAACTACGATGGATTTATCCATAATTATGCACTCTACAAAAATGGAGAAACAAATTTATACGAAATCAGCCCTTGGGACTATGACGGTACCTGGGGAAGAAACCTCCATGGCCGGCTCCTTGATTATGATTACGTCCCCGTTACAGGATATAACACTTTAACTGGGCGAATTCTACACTTCCCGGAATTTAAATCGAGATATAAAGAAATTCTATTCTCTATTTTAGATAATGATTTTACCGTAGAGGTTCAAGCACCGATTATCAATGAGCTATTGGAAAAAATAAAACCCTACATCAGCCTAGATCCTTATATTGAATTGGATGAGGAAACACTGGACGAGGAAAAAAATGTCTTTTTTGAGTTTATTCGAAATAGAAATGCCTATCTTAGCAGCGAACTTTCTATTTTAATTTAGGCCTTAAGTATATGGTTTTTGACCATATTTTTTTTGCCTATTTTTCAGGTACTTGTTAAAAAAAGGCTACTTTATTAGTACAACATCATCCCATGATACATATAGATGCAGTGTAAATGTTTATCTAAATATAAGGAGGAAACTATGGGTTATGAATAAAGAGTCGATGATGCAATATGTGGGCAAAACGATTCGTGTCGATCGGGGTGGCCCTGAATCCAGGATGGGAAAAGTATTGGCCGTTTTTGAAGATTATTTTGTTCTTTTAACTGAAAGTGATGGCGTGGTTTATTACAAAACCAATCATATTAGAAGTGTGACTGAGAGTTCAAGGGATCTTTTGAAACTCGGTGTGAATATTCCAAAGAACTTCGAATACAAAACTGGCGAAAACTTTGTCAAACTATTAGAAAGTATTCGTTATCAATGGATACGAATTAACCGCGGAGGAACTGAAGCCTTAGAAGGAGTACTAAATGATGTAAGTAAAGATATTGCTTCTTTAATTGTGAAAGAAGAGGTCGTTCGTTTTTCTATGAAGCATATCCGAAACATTAGTTATGGTTTATTGCTTGAGGGCAAATCCGGCGGCAGTAAGAACGACGAGAGCAATGATGAAGATGAGAATGAGGAAGATGAAGGTTCGAGAGAGGAAAGTAACGATTAAAAATGAGTCGCTTCTCCTATGAGGAGCGACCCATAATCTCTTTAGGAGGCTGAATAATGGGATTAGAGAAATTTACTGCTGCTTTAGATTTGCTAAAAGGCTTCTATGTGAATCTATATGTAGGTGAGGAAGTTTATAAAGGTAAATTGCTTGGCGTTGAAGAAGACCATGTTGTCTTAGAAACCGACCAGAAATTTATCTTTTACTACCGAATTGATAAAATTCAGGCCATTACGAAGAATACAAGAGACTTTAAAGTTCTAAATTCTAAGACACCATTTCAAAAAACACAAAGCTTGATCGCTTTATTAAATTCATTTCAACACACCTGGGTCACGATTCTAAGTATCCATAAGCAAAGATTTAGCGGCGTGCTTAGTGAAGTAGATTCAGATTTTGTTACTTTGATTAATGGTGAAGAACGAATTTTATTAAAATTAGACTATGTGTCCAATATTCTCAAAGGATTTATAAAAGAAGAAAAAAAAGCCACGGAAAATAAGGAAGCAGCAGAAGGACAAAACAAGACAGAAAACAAACAAGAACAATCGAAGGAAAAAGCAGCTGCTAAAAAGGATAATAGTAACCAAAAATCGGATAAAAAGGATGCTGAAGCAAAAGCCGATACACACTCTGAAAAAAATGAAAAAGTGGAAATCAAGGAAAAAGATGAAATCAAGGAAAATGATGATAAGCATCAGGCGGCGGACCAAGAGCTTGCAGGCTGGTCAAAGCCATTTAAATTGGAAAGCCCGGTCGCAAATATTGAAGAGGATGAAAGTCATTCAAGTTCCGGAAATGAGGAATCAAAACCGGAGGAAAAACCAGCTCCAGTATTGCTTAAGACTGTAGTAAAAAAGAACAGCGATAATCAAAATGATAATAAATCTAAAAATCAAGAGAAAACAAAACAGGTTGTTTCACAAAAAGAAACAGCGAAAGAAAAAAATGAGCAAAAGGCAAAACAAGTGGCAAAGTCTGATACTACTGCTGCTAAAACAAAGGAAAAAACAAAATCGGAAGCTGTATCACGAAATAAGAAAGAAATGAAAACAACGGAAACCGCTCCAGCCAAATTAAAAGATAAAATAACAGCAGAAACCGCGCAATCCCCATCTGCTACCACAAAATTTGAAAAGGGCCAAAAAGAAAAGAGATTTATATGGAATGCCTTCGAGCAGGAAAAGAAATCCTCCCGTTTTGCCGGTGAAGGAGCAGTCGGTTCAAATGTAAATCCTTCCCCATTCGAGGGTGAAATCGTGTCAGGATCGATGGTGAAATCTTTACCATTTGCCGAAATCGCATCTGGCTCCAGCAAGAACTCATACTCGTTTGCTGAACCTGCAAAAATAAAGAGATTCAGAGTTTATTAATAAAAAAAGCTGTTTATTATTTATGACAATATCAAGTAATCATTCAACCATTTTAATTGTCCACACTAATCCCCTTTTACAAAAGTGAGCTGGGGTCCATTATGTTCATCCACTTTTTTATTGAAAGGGAATGTTGAAGCCCCTCTCTTTTTGTAAACGTCACTTCTTTGGAAAGGAGTGTGTGAAATGAATTTTAAAGAAGCAATTGGAAAATATATCAAAATTGAAATTGCCGGCAAGAAACTTTTAAGCGGCATGCTGATTGATGTTGGCGGTGATTTGTGTGTATTGTTTAACGGGACTGATTATCTTTATATCCCTACCATTCATATACAAAACTGGCAGTATCTCAAACAGGATGAAATTGAGGAAATCACAATCAGTAATGAACCTACCCCTATCTATAATCATAATGAAGATATCTCTTTAAGAAAAATCCTTACATCTGCGAAGGGTATTTTTACAGAAATCTACGTTACAAGTAAACAAGCACTGCATGGTTACATTATCAGCATCATGAACAATTATTTTGTGTTTTACTCACCTATTTATAAAACCATGTTTATCTCATTAAATCATTTAAAATGGCTTATACCTTACACAAATAATAAAAGACCTTATGGCCTAAGCAACTCCAATTTACCTGTTAATCCAAGCAGTATCACCTTTGCTCGATCATTCGAAATCCAAATAGAAAAACTAAAAGGAGAACTGGTTGTCTTCAACATTGGAGAAAACGAAAATGTCATTGGCAAAATCCAAAACATAAAAAACAACTTCGTCGAATTAATCTCAGCCAAAGAAGACCCAGTCTACCTCAACCTCCATCACATCAAAACCCTCCACATGACGTAGCAACTATCTGTGCCCATCTGCCCGCAAAGTAAACAAGCTCTAGGCACAAAATAAAGTGGTGTCAGGCACCGCCCGTGGAAAATTAAGAAAGGCTGAATCATATTCTTATTGTTTCTGATTCAGCCTTGTTGTTTTTTTGGTAGGCCTTTTTTCAAAGTTATAACTTTGTTTGAAGTTTTTCAGCCTCTGATATTATCCTGCCGATTAATTTGCTCACGGTTATGTTTCTAGCCAGCCTTGGACTTTGTCCGGACCAGAGTGACATATATTCGTGGTTTCCTTTGGCGGCCGAGGCTTTTCTAATTGCCTTTGTCAGTTCGTTCTGCACTGGATAGTCTGGTAGATGATCCTCCATTTGTTCATGTTTTTCGATAAACCGATTGTTAATCCCCCTAGCCATTTTACCGGAAAAGGCTTTGGTCAAAACAGTTTGGTCCTCCTCCGCTTCTAAAATTGCCTGCTTATGCAGTTTATTGGCTCCGCTTTCTTCACATACCAAGAAGGCTGTCCCCATTTGCACTGCTAAGGCGCCCAAACATTTGGCCGCCATAACTCCACGCCCGTCCATGATCCCGCCTGCCGCGATAATCGGAATACGTACACTGTCAGTTGCTTGTGGAAGGAGGGACATCAAACCGATTAAACTTTGTTGGTCCCCGCCTAAAAACGTTCCGCGGTGTCCGCCCGCTTCCATCCCTTGGACCACAACCGCATCCATCCCTGCTTCTTCATTCAATTTTGTTTCCTGTACTGTAGTGGCCGTTCCAATCAGGATAATGGTATTCTGTTTAAGTTTGGCTGTGATTTCTGCTGACGGCAGCCCAAAGGTAAAGGAACACACTGGGATTTTTTCTTCGATAATGATATCCACCTGTTCATGAAACTTCTTTAGGTCTTCTTCGAAACTAGGGAGACTTGGATTACCCTCTATTCCCAATTCCTCCTGCAGAGGTATTAAAACGGATTTGGCATTGTTAATCTTATCCTCATCGACATGATAAGTACTTGGAACAAATAAATTCACACCGAAATTACTTGAAGTTAACTCACGAATTTCATGAATTTGCTGCCTCAATTGACTTGGACTTAAATAACCCGCGCCAATCATTCCGAGCCCACCGCTATTGGAAACAGCGGCAACTAATTCCGAAGTTGTCACCCCTCCAGCCATTGGCGCCTGAATAATTGGATACTTAACTTCCAGCAACTTCGTTAAAGAATTTTCCCACATATTCTACCTCCTCTATACAAACTTAACTATAACGATTAAATTCGTTATCCTGCAAGATAAATTCGGAAAATAATGATATTTCTGGTAAGCAACAATGAGAAACCGCTCCAATATTATGGTAAGCTATCGATATAAACAAAGTGTGAATGGATAAGTGGGGGTCTAAATGGAACGAATTATTTTGTATGATGGGGTCTGTAATCTTTGCAATAAGAGCGTCCAATTTATTATAAAAAGGGATTCCTCAGGCCAATTCAAATTTGCATCCCAGCAAGGTGTCGCCGGACAAAACCTGCTCAAGAAATTCACCTTACCCCCTAAGATGAACAGTTTTGTGCTAATAGAAAATGAAAAAATCTACCTTGAATCAACGGCAGTACTTAAAGTTTGTAAGGATCTTTCAGGGGCATGGAGACTCCTCGCTGTTCTGTTCGTCATCCCCCTCCCCATTCGTGACCGGCTTTATAAAACAATTGCCAGCAACCGATATAAGTGGTTCGGAAAAACAGAAAGCTGCATGCTTCCAAAACCGGAATGGAAAAATAGATTTTTAGATTAATGCTGCTAAACTAAAACAAAACAGCCCCTCTAGGTGCTGTTTTTTCCTTTTTAAAGATTTCAAGAACCGGTAAACGACCTTTTATGAAAAGCACCAATATACTTAAAAATTTCCTCACCGCTATCAGGCAGCGCAGTGTCAGGCCCTAATTTAATAAACATGGCCCGATAAGGTTCAGGTACCCATATATAATGATGAATGTAATCAGTTATGATAAAGCCGCATTTTTCCCAAAAGCGAATTCTTGCGAGGTTTTCGTCGGTCTGGTCAGATTCAACCTCTATAACAAGATTCTCACATTGGCCTTCCTGTGCCGCCCATTCTTTAATATAAGTAACCATGTTTTTACCAATTCCCTGGTTTTGATACTCCTCTGGGACAGCGAGGTAATCAATTAATAACGCAGATATTCCAGCAAGTTTTCCGCTGATTGCCATTGCCGTTGCCTGATTATCCAAAAATCCCACGTGCAAACAACAAAGCTTCTTCCTGAACATGTTTCGGATAATCTTCTCCGGCTTTGCTCCCTTACCAAGAAAAGCCTCTTCATAAATAGGAAAAACCTTACCCCATATAGCCTCATCAAAGTAGTCAATTGTTTTAAATTCCAATAATGGACAACCTCCATAAAGTACTTTCTATCATCATACACATAAAATTCCATTTAAAAAAAGACCCTTGAACAAAGTCAAGGGCCAAAGCGAGAACCTAGCGGTCACAACTAAGTCTCAAATTAGGAGGTCTAAACTCAGAAGAATTTAAACAACTATAGTGTAACATTTTCTAAAAATTCATTCAATAGTTTAAAGTGTTAAAGACTAAAAGTATTTTAAAAATTCAGGAAAACACTATACTTTTTTACCAACCCTCCCCATCATTTACTTAACTTTTCCAATAAAATTTCATTATTGACAAACATGTATATACAAGTCATAATGAAAACGTAATCAAAACTTGTATATACAGGTAGAAACCAACAGGTAAACTCATACAAAACCTGTATAAAATTAAGGGTTTGATAAAAATATAGGAAACAAATGGGTATTACCCATTCGTTAGGGGGAAATCAGATGAGTAAATACACAGATCCTTCAAAGGAATTACTCAAACATATTGGCGGTAAAGAAAACATTGCTGCCGTTACTCACTGTGTAACTAGAATGCGGTTTGTTTTAAAGGATCCATCGAAAGCCGATGTAAAAAGTATTGAATCAATCGGACTTGTTAAAGGTACATTTACCCAAGCTGGCCAATTTCAAGTCATTATTGGAAATGAAGTTTCTAGCTTTTATAATGAATTCGAAAAAATTGCAGGTGTTGAAGGCGCTTCAAAAGAAGAAGCAAAAATTGCAGCGAAGAAAAATCAAAACTGGCTGCAGCGGATGATGGGGCATTTAGCCGAAATCTTCACACCATTAATTCCAGCCCTTGTTGTCGGCGGTTTAATCCTTGGATTCCGAAATATTATTGGCGACATTAAACTATTAGATGATGGAACAAAAACAATTGTAGAAGTTTCTCAATTTTGGGCCGGAGTCCACTCATTCCTTTGGCTGATTGGTGAGGCGATTTTCCACTTCCTCCCTGTCGGCATCACCTGGTCTGTAGCCAAGAAAATGGGCGCATCGCAAATTCTTGGTATCGTTCTCGGAATTACCTTAGTATCACCGCAATTGCTAAATGCTTATGCCGTTGCGGGAGCGAAAGAAATTCCTACATGGGATTTTGGTTTTGCACACATTAAGATGATTGGTTATCAAGCTCAAGTAATCCCTGCGATTCTAGCTGGCTTAACTTTAGGCTTCCTTGAAACGAGACTGCGTAAAGTAGTGCCAAATTCAATTTCGATGATTGTTGTGCCATTTTTTGCACTGGTTCCGACTGTATTAATTGCTCACACAATTTTAGGGCCGATCGGCTGGCAAATTGGTTCAGGCATTTCTCATGTGGTTTATTCAAGCTTAACCTCTTCCTTCGGCTGGTTGTTTGCAGCAATCTTTGGATTTGCTTATGCTCCACTAGTCATAACAGGCTTACACCATATGACAAACGCAATTGACCTTCAATTGATGAGTGAGCTTGGCGGTACAAACCTATGGCCAATGATTGCTTTATCCAATATCGCTCAAGGTTCAGCCGTTCTTGCGATGATTTTCATCAACCGTAAAAACGAAGAGGAAAAGCAAGTTTCAATCCCGGCGACCATTTCATGTTACCTTGGGGTGACGGAGCCGGCAATGTTTGGTATTAACCTGAAATATGGTTTCCCATTCTTAGCAGCCATGATTGGTTCCATGGTTGCAGGCGTTGTATCTGTAGCAAGCGGTGTTATGGCTAACTCAATTGGTGTCGGTGGTCTTCCTGGCATCTTATCGATACAAGCAAAACATATGGCGATGTTTGCTGTCTGCATGGTCATTGCCGTTGTTGTTCCATTCCTGTTAACAACCATCTTTGCAAAAACGGGAATGAACAAATTTTCTTTGAAAAAATAACTCCAATCAAGGAGGGAGAACAGCTCCCTCCTTTTCACATTAAATACATTAGGCAGGTGCAAAAAATGTCAACAGCTTGGTGGAAAAATGCAGTCGTTTATCAAATTTATCCAAAAAGCTTTAAGGATACAACCGGTAATGGTACCGGAGATCTTCAAGGCATCATTGAAAAACTCGACTATCTGAAAAAATTAGGTGTCGATGTTCTATGGCTCACCCCTATATATCAATCGCCACAGCGAGATAATGGGTATGACATTAGCGATTATTACAGCATATATCCCGAATATGGCACAATGGAAGATTTTGAACGGTTGCTGAATGAAGCCCATAAGCGCTGTTTAAAGATCATGATGGATATTGTCATCAATCATACCTCAACAGAACATGAATGGTTTAAGCAGTCAAAATCCTCAAAAGATAACCCGTACCGTGACTTCTACATTTGGAAGGATGGTGTAAACGGAGCACCGCCAAACAACTGGCAGTCTAAATTTGGCGGTTCTGCTTGGGAGTATGACGAAACGACTGGCCAATATTACCTTCATCTTTTCGATGTGACCCAAGCGGACCTCAATTGGGAAAACGAAAAGGTCCGCCAAGCCTTATATGAAATGATGCATTTTTGGCTTAAAAAAGGAGTCGATGGCTTCCGTCTTGACGTTATCAATCTCATCTCAAAAAACCAGCAGTTCCCGCAGGATGAAACGGACGGACGCAAATTTTACACTGATGGTCCAAGAATCCATGAGTTTCTGCACGAGATGAACGAAAGGGTTTTTTCAAATTATGATTTAATAACGGTCGGTGAAATGTCGTCTACCTCTATTGATCATTGCATCGATTACACAAAACCCGAACGGGAAGAATTAAATATGGTGTTTAGCTTCCATCACCTGAAGGTTGATTACCTGAATGGCGATAAGTGGACGAATGCGGATTTCGATTTCGATGCCCTTAAAAAGATTCTGTCTAACTGGCAAATAGAAATGATTAAGGGAGGCGGCTGGAATGCCCTTTTCTGGTGCAATCACGACCAACCACGCGTGGTATCGCGATTTGGGGATGATGTGAAATACCATAAAGAATCAGCGAAAATGCTAGCCACTGCGATCCACATGATGCAGGGCACCCCTTATATTTACCAGGGGGAAGAATTCGGAATGGCCAATCCGAACTTTAATTCCATTGAGGACTACCGTGATGTAGAATCCTTGAATATTTTTAAAATCAAGAAAAACGAGGGAATGAGTGAACAAGAAATCCTTACTATCTTGAAGCAAAAGTCACGGGATAACTCAAGAACACCGGTACAATGGGATTCCAGCCGCAATGCTGGGTTTACGGCAGGTACTCCATGGATTAATACAGCGGAAAATTTCTTTGATATCAATGCCGAAAACGCCATGCAAGATCACGATTCTATTTTCTATTATTATCAAAAACTTATTCAGCTTAGAAAAAATCACGATATCATAACAGACGGAGACTTTGAATTAATTTTAGAAGATGACAAAGAGGTTTTTGCGTATGTTCGTTCCAATGGCGTTGAAAAAATGCTTGTTCTAGTTAATTTTTACGGGAAAGAAAAAGCGGTCACTCTCCCATCTCACTTACATCTTGATGGTGAACATTGTGAAATGTTAATCTCTAATTATGAGGATTCAGCTGCACTTGGGAGCCAAATTCATTTGCGGCCATATGAGTCCATCGTTTACCTTATGAAGAAGTGATTGGTGATGTCTTTATGACAAACAAATATTTAACCATCTACAATACGATTGTCGAACAAATTAAAAGCGGAGAAATCCTACCTCAGACGCTCCTGCCTTCTGAGAATGAATTAACAGAACACTTCCAGACATCAAGGGAAACTATCAGAAAAGCGTTAAATTTGCTATCGCAAAATGGATATATTCAAAAAGTCCGCGGCAAAGGTTCCATCGTCATCGATGTCTCCAAGTTCGACTTCCCTGTTTCCGGACTAGTCAGCTTTAAAGAGCTTGGCCAAAAAATGGGCCGGAAACCGAGAACCATCGTGAATGAGTTGGAATTAATGAAACCGGACGGCTATATTCGCCAGCAACTCCAGCTGTCCGGGAAAGATCAGGTCTGGAAGGTCGTGCGGACACGAGAAATCGGCGGAGAAAAGATCATTTTAGATAAGGACTTCCTAAATAAAAAGTTTGTTCCAGAATTAACAGAAGAAATTTGCGCAGATTCTATTTATGAGTATTTGGAAGAAGACTTGAATCTTACCATCAGTTTTGCGAAAAAAGAAATAGTGGTCGAAGAACCGACGGATGAGGACCGTGCCCTTCTGGATCTTGATGGTTTTCATAACATCGTTGTTATTAAAAACCTTGTATACCTGGATGATGCCAGTCTATTTCAATACACGGAATCCCGGCACCGCCCCGATAAGTTTCGGTTCGTCGACTTTGCCCGAAGGACAAATTGATTATGAATGGAAATCTCTTGTAAAAGAGGTTTCCTTTTTGATTTTTTGCTACAATAAACCTAACTTAAGAACCTGAGGTGAAAAGTATGTGCGGGCGATTTACCTTAACAGCAACAATTGATCAGATTCTTGACCGGTTCGATATACAAGCTTTCCTTGACGAGGAAAATTATTTGCCAAGCTTTAACATTGCCCCCTCTCAACTGGTATTGGCAATCATCAATGATGGCACGTCCAATAGGATGGGCTTTTTAAAATGGGGGTTGATTCCTCCCTGGGCCAAGGACATGTCGATTGGTCATAAAATGATCAATGCTCGGGCAGAAACTTTAACAGAAAAACCAAGCTTCCAAAAGCCGTTCCAGAAAAAGCGCTGCCTTATTATTGCGGATAGCTTTTACGAGTGGAAACGAAATGATGATAAAACGAAAACACCAATGCGGATTAAACTGAAGGATGATAACCTTTTTGCGATGGCCGGACTTTGGGATAAATGGAAATCCCCCGAAGGGCAATCTGTCTTTTCCTGCTCTGTCATAACAACTGCCCCGAACGAATTGATGAAGGATATTCATGACCGAATGCCGGTCATTTTAAAACCGGAGGACGAACATAAATGGCTTGACCCCTCGATTACGGATACGAATTTCCTTAATCAATTCCTGGTGTCATTTAATAAAGATCAGATGGAAGCATACGAGGTCTCTTCGCTTGTAAACTCGCCAAAAAACAACTCGATTGATCTCATTCAAAAAATATGCTAACGCACATTTTTTCCGACTATGGACAAGTTGCCTATATGCACGTCCACATTCTGTCATATGATGTACTAACCCATTAAGTTTTTCCTTCTTTTAAGTGGCCGGAAGCCACTTTCTTTTTTTGTCCGAAAACCCATCCGTATAAATGGTCTGTATCACATATAAAGTGAATACAATGTAAAATACCATCAACAAATAACCAGGGGCCCCCCACTAAATTGCAATGACTTGTTGATACCTTTTGTTTTTAGAGGTGAGATGATTGGTTTTCATTCCAACAAATTTGAATATTTGTTATTTAAAAGTTGGCACACCTGACCATAAGAGCGCTGTTTCCTTTGGTCAAAATATTTATTTGGGAATCAATACAGTTGGGAAGAAAAATCAGGGATTCGGCCAGCAGATGGCCGATGATTCTACAACCGTTTTTCCTATCGGAATCATATTTGATGATGAAATGATTGATATGCCTTCGATTAAAAGCGAACCCAAGCCGGGGCCGCACGCCTAAAAATTGAACAGGAGTGATTGGTTTGAATATTGCACCTATGGCCATTAATTTCATTGGTTTTAAGATTAACGCAGTGGATAATACCTCTGTCATCAACTTTGGGCCGAACCAATTTATCGATCAGTTTCTATCTTATAAAAGAAACCAAGGAGTCGGCGAACAAAACGGTGATATCTCCCCTGTCAACATTCCGATTAACTATGTAATTGATCCAGACATTAATGATAGTGGAACAGTCAAAAACAGTGTTGTATAAATTTATGAACGAAAAACTTAATCGACAACGAGGTGAACCTTTTGATCTTTGCACCAATGAACATCAATCTTGGTGATATAAAAATTAATGTTTTCGACCACGCCTCCGTCATGAACATGGGCCCCAATCTATTTATCGACCAATTTGTTTCCTATAAACGGAATCAAGGCTATGGAGAGCAAAACGGCGACTTTGTACCGCTTTATATTCCAATTTGCACGGTATATGACCAAGATATCAGTGACAGTTGGTCAGGAAAAAGCAGTTTTATTTAGTATATCGATATGGCCGTCTGGCTTTTCTGCCGACGGCCATTTTTATGTCCTTCTCAAACTAATACTTTGCTAATATTCCAATTTGTTAGAATAGTAGTATAATAGAGGAAAATTTACATAAAGGAGAATCGCTAGTATGGATAACCTATTAATCGAATTTAAGAATCTGCCGACAACCTGCATTTCCGATGGAATGGATGGCCTAAATAACCTCCACCCATCCATTAAACCTCTTAAAGAAGAGTACAAGCTTGCAGGGCGGGCCTTTACTGTCAAAATCCCAGTCGGTGATAATTTGGCCGTTTTAAAAGCGATTCGTAACGCTCAGCCGGGTGATATCTTGGTTGTCGATGCCAAAGGAGACCAATACCGTGCCATTGCCGGCGATTTTGTTGTCGGCATGATGCAGACCCTCGGAATCGGCGGCTTAGTGGTTGATGGTGTCATCCGTGATATTGTGGGTATTAAAGAATTAAACTTCCCTGTTTTCTCCCGAGGAACGGCGGTCGCTGCAAGCGGCAAAGCAGGTGTCGGTGAAATCAATGTGCCGATTTCCTGCGGCGGAGTCACGATAAACCCTGGTGACATCGTTGTTGGAGATGCCGATGGAGTAGTTGTCGTCCCTCAATCAATTGAACAAGAGATTTTAACTAAATCTCAAAACAAATTGAAAAAAGACCAGCTAAGAGAAGAAAAGATTTCCGGCAATCGTGAAGCGATTATTAAACATTTGGATGAAATGCTTTCCAAATAAAAATGCCCCCTTTTTCCTATTTAGGAATGGGGGTTTTATATTTTTTGATCCTACTTTAAAATTGTGCCTGACCGTTTTCAATTCGTATACTTATTTGGCGAAGTTTGGGAAATATAAAGTTTATAAATGTAGATTTTTGGCTGGGATGGTTGCTTGTGGGGATGAAGATTAAAAAGATTCTTTATCATTTAATTATGCTCAGGGATAAAATATTAGTCCCTTTTGTGCTTTTATACATATTATTGGCGGCGCTTGGGATTTTCTGGATAGAACCAAAAACCTTTGAATCGTACATTACCTCAATATATTGGGTATTAACCACGCTGGCAACTGTAGGTTTCGGTGACTATGCGCCAGTAACAGATGCAGGAAAAATTTATACCATCTTCCTTTATATCACCGGCATTGGGTTAATAAGTGTATTTGTTGGTAAAGTCATTAATACCGTATACGTAATTGATAAGCTTAAGGTTGGAGGAAAAATGAAATATACAGGGAAACATCATATTATTCTGATTGGCTGGAGCCCGAAAACAAAATTAGCCGTAAAGGAAATTCTTAAGACAGACAAAAAGACGGATATAGTCATTATTGATAATTTAGAAAAAGCTCCAATTACCGAGGAACACCTGTTTTATGTCCGCGGTGATGCGACCGACGAGGAAACGCTCCTAAACGCCAACCTTCCAAAAGCTAAGGGTGTAATTATTTTTGCTGACCAGATTGCACAGGATAACTTTTTAACAAAAGACCCTCTTCTTGTGGATGGCAAAACCTTATTAGTGGCGACCGCGATCACAACGCTTGAGGAAAAATTAAAAAAAGATATTCATGTCACGGCAGAAGTTATCAATGAAAACCATATCCAATTGTTCAAACATGTTCAGGTCGATGAGTTTATTCCAACCCAGGAAATGATTTCGCACGCTGCCGTCCGCTCCTTATTCTCACATGGCGTTACCCATATGTATTCAGAATTAATGAGTACACAGTATGGAGATTCCATGTATGAAATTCCAAAAAAGAAGGAATGGAAAACGTACCGTGATGCTTTTTTTGAACTGCTTAATAAAGGGGCAACGTTAGTAGCCGACCGTGGCGACATGCACATTAATCAAAAGCTGGACCAAATGATTCCCGATGATGCCCAGCTGTTTGTCATTTGTGATAAGGAGACCATCAAACAATTGACTAAAAGTGTTGAAAAATAATTTAAAAAAGGGGTGGATAAATCATACACCCCTAAATAGAAAAATAATAAAAGTAATGGCTTTCTCTTTTGAAGCCAATTTTTTCATAAAGACCTTGCGCCGGAATATTGTCAGAGGCTGTCTCAAGCAGTACACCTTTTGCTCCAGTATCCTGTGCCATTTCAATAGCCTTATTAATTAATTTTTCACCTACACCCTTGCCACGGTATTCTTTTTTCACATACAAATCATTCAAAATCCAAGACCGTTTCATGCTAACTGATGAAAAGGTTGGATACAGCTGCGTAAAGCCAACCGCCTCCCCACCATCATAAGCGATGAAAATTACCGATTCCCCATTTAATATTCTCGACTTTATAAACTCCCGTGCTCCTAAGGTATCAGGCGATTGCTCGTAAAATTGTCTGTATAAATCAAAAAGCTCCGTTACAGCATCTAGTTCTTTGATTGTGGCTTTGATAAGGTTCATTGATGCACCTCTCCCCCTTTTATTTTCCCTTTTTCCTATTTATGGTACACTTTATTGTACTTCAATTGGATTCATTTTTGATAGTCATTTTTATTCCCCCAAAATGAAAAGTTCTTTTTTCAAAAATAAGGATTTATTTTTTGGCTTAAGGATTTCTTAAGGTTCACGCACCATAATGGGAAAAAGTTAAGGTGAATGAATTTGGAGGAATTAAGATGAAAAAGAATTATACAAAAATTGTTCTCGATTTGTTGATGGCCATCACGTTTGTGCTGCTAATGAATCCAAGAGTATTAGATGGACTGCCGTTTCATGAAATTGCCGGCCTGGTAATTGGGGGCGCTATTCTAGTACACATCGGCTTGAACTATCGCTGGGTGGTTAATACAACGAAAAAGATCTTTGACCCGAAGCTTCCTAATAAAACACGATTTAGTTATCTTTTAAACGTACTGTTGTTAATTTCGATGGCAGGTGTTATTATCACTGGCATATTAATTTCTAGGGTTGTATTACCAAGTCTCGCCATTCAGGGAAATCACACTATTCGTGAATTACATGGATTATCTGCTGATGCCACACTTGCATTTGTTGGACTTCATGTTGGTGTACATTGGCAGTGGGTAATGAGTATCTGTAAAAAGGCATTTAAAACAAAGGAAGGGATACTTAGGAAAGGTGTTATTGCATCCGTTGTCCTGTCACTCGCTATTTTAGCAGGGGGAATTCAATGGTTCGCTTCAACAGCTACATCAAGCATGGGTGAGTTCAAACCGATGCAAATGCAGCAAAGCACTCAAACATCTAATAATGGAAATACGATAAATACAGAGAACTCAACTGCGCTGACAAAGCAAGGACCTCCTAATGGAGATTTTCGAAATGAAAAATTCCATGCTAAAGAAGGACATGGAGGATCAAGCAACCCATTTCTCGTAGTTCTTAACTATTTTGCGATTTGGGCAGTAATCATCATTCCTACTTATTATATTGAAAAGCGAATTTTAAGGAAAAAACGGAAATCTAAATTAGCCCATCCTCAAATGACATAAAAATGTATATGTGATTAAAAAAAGTCCGGTTTATTGTTCCGGACTTTTTTACTTCTTATGATAATTTGAGATGATATTCATTCATCCAATTGTTACTTTTCCATTTTTCAGAAATAATATCATTAATTGCAGGGGGATATGGACTTATTCTAATATGTTCATAAATACTTCCAAGTACGGACTTGTAATCTAATTCGGCACAAACGCTAAACCATTGCTGGACCGTTTCATTTTTTGCCACAAAAAGAGGATATACCCTTTCAATCAAGACAATCAGATTAAACGCCTCTTGTTTAGTCAATGAAATTTCTCCTTGAAAATCCCTAGGAATTATGATTATTTCTGTAATCCGCCCCGTAATTGATTCACGCCAAATTCCAGGTAAGCTTTTAAACAGGTCAGCATAAATACCCAACCTTCTTTATTGTCCAGTATATTATGTATTAAGGCAGTGTCATTCTCTTGAAAGCCGTCTTCCATTATTTCAATAATCGTGCTGGAAGAATTCATTTCTTTTAAGCTGATGGTTACGGTATGTTCGTCCTCCGGCGGGCCCCAAAGGAAGACAATTTTTTTATTCTCCTCTACTTCAACAACTTTAATTTCCAATTGCGCATTGTACAAATCATATTCCAATTTGATGGTCTTTCCCGCTGCCCATCTTTCTGAACTCGATGAGAACCAAAAATTCCCGATTTTCGAAGGATCGACAAAGGCCTCAAATACATCTTTGGCAGGCTTTTTAATTTGAAACTTTGTTAAATTATTCATTATAATCCACTCTCTTTCACCTATTAACATAATCAGGGTTGTCTCATACGGTTTATTTTATACCATTTTAACTTTTTCTTAATCCACTATCCGAATAAATTTGTTTATCTTGTTTCGGTTTCACCTTTACACCAAATATCCATCTCGTTATGGCTGTCCGCTTGATGATAAACTCATATATTAGCCAAGAAATAAGCACAGTCAGGACCATAATGAGGAAAAACGACAGAATCATACCAAGATTGATTTTTAAAACATAGTAACCTATGACAACTAACACACTCTGGTGAATAATATAGATAGGGAATGCTGCTTCATTCATGTACGGGATAGCCTTGTGAGAAAAATTCAAAAATTTGTGACCGAAACCCAAAATCACCGCAAGCGTCAGCCAAACATTGAAAGTTCTTAAAATAGATATAAGTATATCCACACCTGGAAAAATCTTCCTGTCCTGATTCATTTGCAGCAAGATAACCCATGCCGGAACCAAAACAACCAGTGCTGCCAATCCCTTCACGCGAATTCGATTGAACATATTTTGATAGCTTTGATGGGAACAAGTAATAAAGCCCATTATAAAAATGAACAAGAAAAAGAATGGATTTTGACCGCCTGGTGCCGGGAGTGCCTGTGTCACAAACAAACCAATGAATAGTAGGAAAAATACAGGTGGCCTGCTACATACTTGATTAAATTTTTCATGTTTGCTTTTTCTCATGGGGTTTTTAAAAAAGTTGAAAACCGGCAGCGCCACAAGCGAAAGGACAAACAAATAAAGTATGAACCAAAGGTGCGCCGGTGTGAAGGTGCCAAAATAGCCGGATAGATCAGTGAAATCAGTAAAAAATGTTCTTAAAAAAGTGAAATAGTTCCCTGCTGTTCCTGTGTGATTTAATTTCGCAAAATACCCCTGTGGCGGAATGATAAACAAAACGCCAAAAATCAAGGGAATCAACAATCGATTCACGCGATCTTTTATGTATTCCTGGTTCGACCTCCTCTTTAGGGCGTACCAGCTCGCTGACCCTGCCAGCCAAAAGAGCAGCGGCATAAACCAATAACTAGTTACGGCAATGAACCAACTAAGCCCCCAGCTTAATTCCCCACTTTTCACATAAAACGGATCCCAATAATCAAATACTCTCGCTGAATGAAACGGAAATAACAGCAGGATTCCCAGATTTCTCAGCCAATCAATATCATATCTTCGATTCTCACTCACTCAGACTCCCCCAGTCTAAAACCAATTTTTTCCTAGATATATTGTAGTGATTCCAACTGCTTCTTACAAGGAAAATTTACCTAAAAAAGCAAAAAACTCCCGACAATGGGAGTTTCATATTAGGGTTTTATGAAAAAGTAGTAGCATGACATTCTTGTAGAAAATATAAAATAGCGGACTGGAAACAAAGATCCAACCCGCTTATTAATTCTATGAACCTTTTTTTAGTTAACGAACCGTCCTGTTTTACCTTTTGAGCTCCAGTATTCATTACGAAGGTGGACCTTTTGGATTTTTCCAGAGGCAGTCTTTGGCAGTTCCTTTACAAAGGTGACGCCTGTAACCGCTTTAAAATGAGCCAATTTTTCACGGGAAAACGAAATGATGTCCGCTTCGCTGACTTCAGCACCTTCGCGCAATACTACATATGCATGGGGAGTTTCGCCCCATTTTTCATGTGGAACTGCAATGACGGCAGCCTCTAATACCGCAGGATGCTCGTACAGCGCCCCTTCCACTTCAATGGAAGAAATGTTTTCTCCGCCGCTGATAATAATATCCTTTTTCCGGTCAACGATCTCGATATTACCGTATTCATCGACCGTTCCCATGTCACCCGTGTGGAGCCAGCCGTTTCGGATTGTTTCCATGGTCGCCTCCGGGTTTTTCCAATAGCCAAGCATAACACCGTGGCTTCTTGTGACGACTTCACCAATCTCCTGACCGTTATGGGCTACCTCTTCTCCATGCTCGTTGACTACTCTAACATCAGAACCAATCATTGGATAACCCGCTTTTGCTTTGATGCGTGCTTTCGTTTCGGGTGACAAGTGTGTAAGCTCCGATCGGATTGTTGAAACCAAGCTAAGAGGCGTAGATTCTGTCATTCCGTACACCTGAATAAACTCCCAGCCAAGCTCTTGTTCAACGCGGGTCACGAACGCTGGCGGCGGTGCAGAACCCGCTATAACCACGCGAACGTCATGCTCTATTGCCGGTTTATTTTTTTCATAGTATTGCAGCAAAGAATTCAGCACTGTTGGTGCCATGTGCAGCACTGTCACCTTATGTTCCTGGATGGCCTGAAAAATTGATTCAGGAGTAGCCTTTTTCAAGCAAACATGTGTCGCACCATTTGCCGTATAATAAAATGGCGAGCCCCAGCCGTTCACATGGAACATCGGAAGAACATGAAGATAGACATCTCGGTCGCTCACGCGCAAGTGGTGCATCGTGCTTAATGCATGAAGATAATTATTGCGGTGTGTCAGCATAACTCCTTTAGGGTTTCCTGTTGTACCGCTTGTATAAAGAAGGCTGCAGACGTCATTTTCATCAAGTTCTGCACGATTGAAATTGCCTGATGGGTGGCCTGCCAGCCATTTCTCATAATCCACCTCATCGGTTTGATCATCTTTATATTGAACAATGATATGTTTGACTGTTTCGAGCTGCTCTTTAATCGGAGTGATTAAATGGTACAAGTCCTGGTCAACCAACAGTACTTTGGATTCACTATGGTTTAAAATAAACAAGTAATCTTCAGGCTTCAAGCGGATATTGAGCGGCACCATGATGGCGGCAAGCTGGAAAATGCCATAAAATCCTTCTAGCATTTCGACTGTGTTTGGCGCAAGATATGCAACCCTGTCCCCTTTTTCTACACCTAATTCCTTTAACCCATGAGAAAGCTGGTTCACTCTGCCATTCAGCTCGGCATATGTAAATTGGCGTTCATCGCAAAAAACAGCCTGCTTGTCTCCATAAAGTGAAACGGCACGATCTAAAAATTCCGGAAGTATTAAAGGTACATTCATTTTTTTCACCTCTTTTTAAAATTTAGAATATTCCAATATAATATTATTCTATCATATAATTTTTAAATAAAAATACAAAAATTTGTCTAAAAATAAATAATTGCACCTAAGTACTAATCTGTTGGAAAATCCCATAAAATAGAATGTACGTTCGTAGAGGAGGGCGAGGAAATGCTTAAGAGCAATGATTCCTTGATTACAGGTGAAATGTTAGTCAAATATTACGAACTAAACAAGAAGAAAAAAGAAATCGAACTGGAAATGGATGAATTAAAGGAAGTGTTTCAAAGCTATTTTAATAATTTAGTAGGAAAGGACATGAAAGGCGAAATTACGTTGAGTGGTTTTAAATTGCAAAGGCAAATTCGCAAAATGGAAAAATTCCATGAGGCGGAAACGGTGAAAAGGTTGGAGGAAATGCAATTGAACGACCTCATCCAATTGGTGAAGAAGCCCGATGATTCAAAAATAAAAGCGGCGCTCGAACTGGGATTAATAAAGCCAAATCAACTAGAGGGCTGTATTGTTACTTCTCTTTCCCCTGCTATCTCGGTAAAACCAGTGACGCCGCGATAAATTCATACAGAAGATTTTTATGGGTAAATTTCATTTTTTTGTAATCGCTTGGGACTTCCAGGAGTTTTTTCGTTTTGATCTTCATTACTTCATGAAGGACACTTCCCTCTTGGAGTCCCTTCGTTTTGGTCTTCATCGGCTTTATGAAGGACATTTCCCTCTTAGATTCCCTTAGTTTTGGTCTTCATCGGCTTTATGAAGGACACTTCCCTCTTGGAGTCCCTTCGTTTTGGTCTTCATCGGCTTTATGAAGGACACTTCCCACTTGGAGTCCCTTCGTTTTGGTCTTCATCGGCTTCATGATGGACATTTCCCTCTTGGAGTCCCTTCGTTTTGGTCTTCATCAGCTTTATGAAGGACATTTCCCTCTTGGAGTCCCTTCGTTTTGGTCTTCATCAGCTTTATGAAGGACATTTCCCTCTTGGATTCCCTCCGTTTTGGTCTTCATCAGCTTCATGAAGGACATTGCCCTTTTGAAATCTTTCCTCTTTGCCAACCCATTTTTGTCCTATACCCAATTTCTGTTAACCTTTCCCCTTTCTACTTTTTTGTTATCCCCCATGCATCAGCCAGAACCCGTATCCCCTCTTTAATTTGATTCTCTGACAGCCCGCCGTACCCAAGTAAAACCTTGGAATCCATCCCGCCAGCCAACTCCACATCATAGACAGACAACGGATACACCTTTACTCCAGCAGCCAGCGCCCTCCGTACCAACTCCTCCTCCCTCATGCCATTCCTAACGTTCAAAACAATATGCAAACCCGACTTTTCACCGATTACCTTCACCCATTCACCCATAAAATCATGAATCGCTGAAATCAGGAAGGCTTGCTTTCTCCGGTAAAGTGTCCTCATTTTATTTAAATGGGTTTGCCAATGGCCGTCGTGCATAAAACGATAAAGCGTATCCTGATGGAGCCGGGAGACTGCTTGTTTATAAATGGTGAATTGCTCCCTGTACCTGGCCAACAGTTCTTCAGGCAGGACCATATAACTGATTCGCAAGGATGGTATCAACGACTTTGAAAAAGTGCCTAAATAAACAACTCTACCGGATGAATCCAGCCCTTGCAAAGCTGGAATCGGTTTTCCTTTATATCGGTATTCCCCGTCGTAATCATCCTCAATAATGTATCCGCCCCTTTCTTCTGCCCATTTCAACAATTCCATTCGTCGAGCAATTGGCATAACCATTCCCAGCGGGAACTGATGGGATGGAGTGACATACACGACACGGGCGCCGCTCCCGTGCAAACATTCTACAGCAATCCCTTCTTCATCCAAAGGAACCGGAACAGTTCTGGCACCTAAATCTTGCAAAACTGCCCTTGTCCGGTGAAATCCAGGGTTCTCCAAAGCATAAATTTCATCCCTGCCGATTACTAAACAAAGGAGTCCCATCAATACCTGTGTTCCCGCACCAACAACAATTTGCTCAGCTTTGCAACGAACACCTCTAGACTGAAATAAATACTTGGCAATTTCCCCGCGAAGCAGCCTTTCCCCTTGCGGATTGCCGGTATAAAACAAATCCCCCTGATCCTCATATAAGGCTTGAACCGACAGCCTTCTCCATAAACTGAATGGAAAATGTTCAAGGTCGACCTTTCCCGAATTAAAATCTATTTTTACAGCAGGATCCGTCAGCTCCTCAACCATCCTTACAGGCTCCACCTTATCATGTCTGACCATTAAATCCTCCAGCAGCTCAACAACAAACAAACCTGAACGCGGACGGCTTTCCAGAAACCCTTCCGCACAAAGCTGGTCATAGGCAGACTGAACCGTATTCAGACTTAGTCCCAAATAATTAGCCAAATTTCGTTTGGATGGCAATTTTTCCAGAGGTTTAATATTACCTTTAAAAATTTCATCTTTGATAAAGTTCGCAAGCTGCATATATAAAGGCGTTGGGCTTTTATGATCCAATACAGGCATTATCTCAAGCATTGCCAATCCCCTCCAAAAGCTGACCCTACTAAAATCATTTAATCTGATATCTTTGATTATACCAGTTTACCAATTAAACTTGAGTTCACATCTAAGATTTTTTATATGTGAATCCGTAACTTAATCTCTAAAATTTTTCCAACAAAGAAGGATTGTTCCTGCTTTTTTCATGAAAAAGGAAATTTTGTAAATAATATAACTATGACATATTGTGAAATGGGGTCATGTAAATGAATCATGCCAATATTAAGCTTACAGCATCTGAAATTGCCTGTGTTTGGACCACCTATATAAACGATTGCATGTCAAAGTGTGTTTTAACCTATATGCTGAAGCATCTTGAAGATGAGGATATCAAACAGATTATTCAGATGGCCCTGGGCATTTCCGAGACCCACCTTGATTTTTTAACTACCCTATTTAAAAAAGAAAATTTTGCCGCACCTAATGCCTTTAACGAAAATGATGTAAACTTGAACGCCCCAAGGCTATATACTGACTCTTATTGTATAAGCTATGTCAATCACATGGCAAAAGCTGGCATGCTAGCTTTTAGCGGTATGGTCGCCATGAGCGCCAGGGAAGACATTCGTTCCTTTTTCACAACAGCCTTAACCGAAACAGCATCTCTTTATAACAATAGTTCGGAGGTTTTGTTAAGCAAAGGTTTGTTCGTCCGGTCTCCATATATTGAGGTCCCTGGAGAAACCGACTACATCGACAGCAAAAAATATTTGAGTGGGCTAAATCTATTCGGTGACAAAAGACCGTTAAATGCTATTGAGATTTCTCATTTATTTTTAAATGTGCATACTAATTCAATTGGTGCAAAAATCTCTCTTAGTTTCGCACAAACCTCACCATCTAAGGAAGTTCAGGAGTTCATGTTACGAGGCAAAGAAATTTCACAAAAACATGTCACGATTTTTGCGCAAACTTTACTAGAAAATAATTTACAAACACCTGAATCTTCAGATATTGGAATCACAGATTCCACTATACAAGTGTTCTCAGAAAAACTTATGATGTACCATATGGCACTGTTAAGTGCCGCCGGATCGGGGAATTATGCAACTGCAGCAGCAGCCAGCCAGCGAACAGATTTATTCCAGACGTATGACCGACTGTCACTGGAAATTGCCAAATTCGCTAAGAGTGGTGCCGATATTATGATCAAAAACAGCTGGCTAGAACAACCGCCCGGGACGAAAGACAAAGAGATGCTGTCTAAAAAGAAGGAAGGGTAAACTTAATCCGAACTATTTTTTTCTTTATTGAAATTGGCTGCCCAATAAATATCCCAAGTAAGCAAGAAAAATTCCGATTATGTAGGTTAAGAATGTATAAAGATAAAATTGCCATTTTTGTTTTTTCAAAAGGAATTCTAGCATTTCCAATTTTAACGTAGAAAATGTGGTAAAGGCTCCCATGAACCCGGTTCCAAATAATAGAGCGAGCGTTGGGTCGGCCTTTGCCCCGCTAATCATTCCTAGAAGAAATGCACCGGCTAAATTAACAGTTAAAGTTCCTAGCGGAATTGCTGCCTTTGCATTTAACTGCTTGCTTATCAAAAAACGGGCAATTGCGCCAAAAAATCCCCCTAATCCGACCATTATTAAATGGACAATTGTCATGATTTTTGCACCGCCTCACTGCATTTAAATCCTAATCGGCTCATTATAAGGCCACCGATAACACTAATAGCAACGTATAATACGGCTAAAACAATTTTTTCATCATGAAACAATTGGACGGTTTCAACACTAAGCGTGGAAAATGTGGTAAATGAGCCGACGAACCCTGTCCCAATCGCAGTTGTAATCATAGGTGGCAACGAAACCCGTTTAAACAAATTAGTCGTGAACCACGCCAGCAGAAAACTCCCGATTAAGTTAATTGTTAGAGTGGAAAAAGGAAAAGAAGCGCCTTTAAACAGCGAGATCCCTATCCAATACCTTAAGATTGCACCTAGCGCCCCGGCAATGCCCACTAAAAAATAAACCAAATGAAATGCCCCCTTGGCTTCGATATAAAAAACTCCTGCAAGGAAACACCCCGCAGGAGATAACAACAAATTTATTATAAACCCTGATTTTTGAAAAAGAAAGATTCCCTTATTTTAGAAAAATAAATGCGAGGAAATTTGCCGGTCCTTATGTTCCTCATATAGCTGATCGACCAACTCTTGGTGTACGGCCTCTTCCATGGTCACATTACGTTTTTTTATTGTTATGGTAAAAAACAACATATTCAAGTTCATTTTAAGTTCCTCCTTCTAATGTTTTCTTTATTTATCTCTAGTATAGAAGGATTTCCCATATCTAAAATCGTGACTATGATGGAGATTTTTCTACTCCTTTAGTCTGAGAAAATAGTTTATCTCGTTTGAACATTTTATGTACAGAATAAATCTTTTTAGCTGCGTACTGCTACCTTTTCCGGAAGCTCTACCCCTTCCCAATCTTTGCAAACATCGACCCAATCCTTGGCGAAGGAATATTCAAAAATTTCATCACCTGTCAACTCGATTGCAGATTTTGCGCTTCCGCAAGCTGGAAAGAGAGTTTCAAAACGTTTCATGGAAACATCTAAATATACATCTAAATCATTTTTTAAACCAAATGGACATACACCGCCTACAGCATGTCCCGTTTGTTCCAACACTTCTTCGGCAGATAACATGCGGGCTTTAAAGCCAAAGGTTTGCCTAAATTTTTTATTATCAATTTTTGTATCTCCGGCCGCCACAATCAGAATGGCTTTTTCTTCTTCCCCTCTGAAGGACAAAGTTTTAGCAATACGCGCCGGAATAACGCCGATGGTTTCAGCAGCAAGATCCACTGTTGCACTCGACGAATCAAACTCCATCACATCCTGTTCCCGTCCCCATTGCTTGAAATGGGCTTTCACACTTTCTAAAGACATCCTATTCCATCCTTTCCCATCAATTTTATGAAGTATAATAACAATTTTCGTGGCGCAAAACAAATCAAATGCTTATCTTTGAAGCTTTTCGGCACTTAGGGACACCTGCAACCATATTGTTAGATACTGCTATCATTTATCTACTTTAACAATATAAAATTGATATATATTTGCAATCACAATGGGAGTATGGACATTTACCTATTTTTGTAGTCTCTCCATCGCTGATTATGATTTAATGGAAATAAATACACAAAATGGGAGGTAATTAAGTGAATTCATTATTTAGTAAAGTTTTAGAATTAGACCTTGCTTATCTGGATACCTTTTCGAATAGAATCGAAACATCCTGGGGGTACTTGTTTTATAATGAAAATCAGCCAGCCTATTATGACGCCAATCATGCACATATCCATGAAGCTCCTTCTAATCCAAAGTCTGTCATCGAAGAGGTACTGGATTTTTATCAAAAAAGAAACTTGACCCCAAGATTCTATATCTTCAATATTGAAAATCAAGGACCTTTAATCAAAGAATTGTATGCCAGCGGCTTTCGATATGAAGAGCTCGTCTCCCCTGTCCAAATCTGGAATAAAGAATTAACATCACGACAGCAAAAAAACAGAATACAAATAGAGAGAGTTACAGAGGCCAATTATACAGATGCATTAGAAATCGAATGCCAAATTAAAGAGTTTGGCGGCCGGGGGGTGCGGGAAAAAGCCTTTGCCGTAGAGTTTAAACATCCATCATTCAGCCGCTATCTGCTTAAGATGGATGGCACTGCCTGCTCCACTGCCTGTTTATTCGAGCATAGGAATCAAGTCCGTTTGGAACACGTTGCCACACTTGAAGAATATCGCGGCAAAGGCTTAATCGGCGACCTCATTTATTTTCTTCAAGAAGAAGTAAAGAAAAAAGGCTTGGAGAACTTGTGGGTTTTCCCTATCGATGAGCGGGTTGAGAATGTATATGCCAAATACGGATTTCAATCGTTAGGAAAATTTATTACAGGGCATGCTTTTTTGTCTGGAAAAAGTGTGATGGAAATCAGGGGCAGCTAATGGTGTCCCTAATCAAATAATTAGTTTATTCGAAGTTAGGTAGAACAAATTCCCCTTTTAAAACGTTTGAAACTTTTGTAATATTAAGAGATTGAGAGCTTAGAAACACCTTTGGGGGGATACAAATGAATTCACATGGTGCAGTTTTGCCATATCCACGGGCAAAGGGCATTATATTGGTGATTATCGCAGCTGTCTGCTGGGGCGCTTCCGGTACAGTTGCCCAATATTTATTTCACAATAAAGGCTTTAACTCAGGCTGGACGGTTGTCATTCGACTCCTTCTCTCCGGGACAGGATTATTATTTTTTGCACAAACTGTTGCGAAACAAAATATATGGAATGTCTGGAAAAACAAACAGGATGTGGTCCAGCTTGTCTTGTTTGGAATCTTCGGCATGCTTGCCGCTCAGTATACCTATTTTGCAGCGATTGAGTATAGTAATGCAGCTGCCGCAACGGTCCTTCAATACTTGGCACCTGTTATGATAGCTTCTTACCTTTGTCTGAGGAAAAAAAGATTACCGTCAAAGCTTGAATTGATGGCCATCTTGTTCGCATTGGGCGGAACATTTTTGCTAGTTACAAAAGGGAATATTCATGCGTTAGCAATCTCTGTACCTGGTTTTACTTGGGGAATTCTTTCAGCATTTGCGCTTGCTTTTTACACACTATACCCGGGCCGCCTGCTTGCAAAGTGGGGGTCGCTCATTACGGTTGGATGGGGAATGATGATCGGCGGTATCGTCTTCAGCTTTGTCTATCGACCATGGCAGTTTCATGGTGATTGGTCCGGGACGTCATTTTTGGCGATGGTGTTTGTCATCATTTTCGGAACAATCATCGCTTTTTTCTGTTACATGGAAAGTATGAAGTATATTAATGCATCAGAAGCGAGTCTTCTTGCTTCCGCAGAACCGTTATCGGCAGCTTTTTTATCTGTTGCTTGGCTGCAGGTTTCGTTTGGACCCGCTGAATGGCTTGGCTCCTTCGCCATCATTGCAACAATATTTATTTTATCGGCTGTAAAACAATAAGGATAACCCAAAGGGTCGTTGAATAACGACTCCTTTGGGTTATCCTCTGTTTTGGCTAATAAGAAAGTATAAATTCAACTACGCCTCATGAACCGTCCTATCGGACTCGCCAATCGGCGAGTTTTCATTTATTATTCCCCTAAATCAACGTTATGATAAACCTGTTGAACATCATCAAGATCTTCAAGCGTATCGATTAATTTCTCGAACTTAGCAACAGCATCTTCCGGAAGCTCAACCTCGTTTTGCGCAAGCATGGTAAGTTCGGCTGTAGTAAATTCTGTTATACCAGCATTTTTGAAAGCTTCCTGCATAGCGTGGAACTGGTCTGGCTCAGCATAAACGATGACCTGGTCCTCTTCCTCAACCACGTCACGAACGTTCACGTCTGCTTCCATAAGGATTTCAAGGACGTCCTCTTCAGATTTTCCTTCTAAGCCAATTACAGCAGTGGCATCGAACATATATGCAACAGAACCGCTGACACCCATATTTCCGCCATTTTTACCAAATGCAGCACGGACCTCTGAAGCGGTGCGGTTAACATTATTAGTTAAGGCATCAACAATAATCATCGAGCCATTCGGACCAAAGCCTTCATAACGAAGTTCATCAAAGCTCTCATCAGAACCGCCTTTTGCTTTATCAATCGCCTTATCAATAATATGTCTTGGCACGCTGTAAGTCTTGGCACGCTCCAGGACAAATTTTAGACCCTGATTAGCCTCCGGATCGGGTTCGCCGCGGCGTGCTGCCACATAGATTTCACGGCCGAATTTAGCATAAATACGACTTGTATTTGCATCCTTTGCTGCTTTTTTATCCTTGATATTGTTCCATTTACGACCCATATGAACACTCTCTTTCTGGTTTGAATCTATCCAAAATTATTTATGAAAAAGCTGTTACAATTCAACCTTTTCAAAAATAGCTTTTGGGAGTCTATTTTCTAAATATACACAGATAATATTATACCTAATTTAGCTCATTTGTTAAGAGTTTGATTATCAAAAAGAAAGAAAGTTCATTAGAACATGATCATTACCTACACCTCTGCAGGTGTTAACGCCATTCATTACCAAAAATAATAACGAGAAATCCACTGTACTGCCAATAACGCAATGCCCGTACTGATGTTTATCCAGCCCAAAAAGAGTGATGCTATTTTTTCCTTTTTCATATTTGCATTTTTATATGCTTTACTGTCGGTAAGGAGAATTAAAGAGCCTGTTAAAAATAAGATGACGATGACATAGCCTAAAAACCCAATATACATGCATTACACCCTTCCAAAGTTATTTTGCTTTCATACCGACACGATGTATATGGGTACTTACCTGAACATCATAGGTAAGATATTTATATTCCTTTTCCCATTTATCTTTGGTTTTCACCTTGTCATTCCAATAATTTGGAAGTTTCGCTCGAAAATGTTCTCCAAATCCAAACACGTCAGATTCAGCTTTTTGTGTCTTTGCGATCAATTTTCGAATAGCTTGAGCGACTCCCTTAGAAGTTTCATTTTCTATTTTCTTAATTATGCGCGAGTTTGTTAGCATAATCTTCGGACCTTGTTTTTCATCAATTTCACTTTCATAACGAATTTTGATAACGACATGTGGTTTTCCGTCCTTAAGACTAACATTTATTTTCGTTTTGCGGTTTATGGCCCTAACGATTACCATTTCATCAGTGTCCGGTACATTTACGAAGGCACCATACCCTCCTTTCCCTATACCAAGGATTGCCATGTAGATGCCAATTTCTAAAGGTGTGGTCTTTCCTGCCATCTTGTCCCCCTTGAAGTAAGCAAGACCATTCAGTTGAATATTTTCTTTACTTTTAATAGCTAAATAGGGCAAGTATGGATCCTGTCCTTTGCTTGATTGAATCGTCCAAAACAAACCAATAAAGCTGGAGGGGAATCTTCCCAAAGCTGATAAATTATCAACCATATCTGCTAAATAAAGGGATGGGACCCGCTCAAGTTCCGGAGACAGCTTCATATAGGTGGCCGCAGGCTCTTTAGAAACAACAAGGGAAGCCGTTCTTCGAATTTCCGGATTGCGCCTAAGAAAATCGTTAAATCTTAGTGTTCCTCTTTTTGCCACTTTTTCATTTAATACGATAATTCGTAAGTGACCTAAAAACAATTCATCAGCAATCTCCTGCTGAAGATTGAGCATTGCATCTTCAAAAGTATGTCCTATCACATTAACAACCAGAACAGAACTTCCTGAACCTTTTGTTTGTTCAGGACCTAATGGAATTCGACCGGGAACAGCAACTTGAGCCGTTAATTTAATAATATCTTCCTTTGGATTGGGAAATTTACTTCCTAAATGAGCAATCGCTTCTTCTTTATTCTTTTCATTTTCATCTGCTTCATCGATTCCAATTGCCAAAACATTTGCGCGTTTTTCAATTTCCTGGCTATCCCAACAGCCGCTGAGCAAAGGAATGACTAATATGGTTGCGATCAGTATTTTTATATAATCATTCCTCACGTTTTTTCTGCCTCCATCCCTTTAAAAGGTCAATTGTTAATAACAATAGCGGGTACATGATGGTTATCACTAGACCCGCTCTGCCAATCATTTGGATTACCTCATACATATGTAAGATGTTTTGAGGAAGCATGGCTAGAACAAACACAATAGGCATGATGAAATAGGAAAGAGCTTTATGGTCCTTTAACCTAAAAAGTTCTTTTATAGAATGAATAGTAAAAAAATAGCTTGAGAAAAGGGTGGTAAAAACAGCTGTTACCCAAACAGCTAAAAAAATGACATCCAGTCGCTGTAAAATATTACCTGGCACGCTCGTTGTTCTTGCCAATTCCAGAGTCGGCCAGAACAGATGTTTGATTTCTTCAGGTCCGAACACAGAGACAGTTGCAATGACAATTAATAGGTATAACCCTCCTGAAACGAATATCCCCCAAAAGCTCGCCTTAATGGCTTTTTGAGGTTTTTTCATTGCTGGAATTATCATTGTTATGATAAAAGAACCTTGTAACAAGGCAGAAATGGTCAACATTCCAGCCATCATTTCCTTAAAGTTGTTTCCAACCATCGGCCGTAAATATAGGATGTTGGCATTTTTTAGCGATAAGGCCACGACAATTAAAGCCGGAGCCAAAATCATTGGAAAATAAAAATTATGAATGTATGCAAACACATTGATATTGTTCCGGCAGCTTATACATGCAAGAGATAGCATCACGATTACGGTCACTTCCAACGGCGTTTCTCTCAATACTGCCGTTACAACAACAGCCCCAAATTCGCGTGCTGCTAGGCCAGTTAATACTAAAAAAAAGGAAATAACGAATAGGCTGCAAAATCTCCCAAGCCACTTACCTACTATATCCTCACTGTACATAATGATCGTTTTATCCGGATGACGGATTCCAAGATACGCGAGGATAAATAAGCCGATGGCCGCAAAACCAATTCCTAATAATGTGACCAATGGTGCACCTGAATCCCCTGCCCGAACGGCAAACAAAGGCAATGGAAGAACTCCTACCCCGATAATGGTACTAATTAAGATCGTTGTTGCCTGAAGTGTTGTAATCTCCTTTGGATCCCCCATTATTCGAAGCCTCCCGTTGATCGTTACCAACCTTGTTATGTTTTAATACAGTATTTTCATTTTTACCAAGTCTGGTTCGATTTGCCGAATGCAGAAACTCCGGCCTTTTTGGCATCCACCACAATGGGCTGCGGATTACAACATCCTTCATGCCTTGATAATTTTCTGGTGAGACAGGTGACATGTACGGGACGCCAAAAGATTTTAAGGACAACATATGATTAAAAATAAAGATGATCCCAATAACGACGCCATATAATCCCAAAATTGATGCCATGATCATAATCGGAAATCTAAGCATTCGTAGGGCAAAAGCAGCCGAATAGGCAGGTGTCGCAAATGAGCCAATCGTAGTTAATGCAATCACGACTACTGTAATAGGACTTGATAGCCCCGCCTCAACTGCAGCCTGACCAATGACCAAAACACCCACAATTGATAAGGCTCCGCCTACTTGTTTGGGAAGACGAACTGTTGCTTCTCGTAAAATTTCCATCGAAATTTCAATGGTTAATACTTCAATTACAGCAGGATAAGGGACACCCGCACGTCCACCCGCTACCGCTACAGCAAACTCAGTCGGCAGAAGTTCGGGGTTAAATGAAATTAGTGACACATATAAGGACGGAAAAACAAGTGAAAATACCAGAGCTAATATCCGGGCGAGCCTGACAAAGCTGCCCATTAAGAATCTTGACGAATAGTCCTCAGTTGTTTGGTAGAATTGATTAAAAACAACTGGAACTAACAAAGCAAAAGGGGAGCCATCGACAAGAATGGCGACTCTCCCTTCAATCAAATTGGCTACTGTCCGGTCAGGCCTTTCCGTAGACTGCGTTTGTGGAAATGGTGAGAAGGGGTTATCTTCAATAAATTGTTCCAAATAACCCACATCCAAAATGGCATCTATATCAATTTCAGACAGTCTTTTTTCCACTTCCTTGACGACCTTCTCATTTGCAATTCCTTTAATATAGCAAATGGCTACAGTTGATTTTGTCAAACGGCCAATTTTCATCGATTTAACTTGGAAATCAGGGGTCGGAAGACGATATCGAAGCAGCATAATATTAGTTGAGATATTTTCTATATACCCTTCCCGTGGTCCCAAAATAACCTGCTCCGTCTCCGGCTGGTCAATGGAGCGTTTTTCAATCCTCTTCGTTCCTATATGAATTGCTATAGGTATACCGTCAATTAAAACAACGGTTTCTCCGCGTAAAAGAGCTTCAATTAATTGTTCAGTATTCCTCCCAGTATCTGCAAGGCTATGATATAGAGTTTCATTCATAATGATGTCAATCAAATTATCAGGCTGTATTTTTCGCCCTAATAAATGATCAGGTAAATACATAAGTGGCTTTAAAATATCCTTATTAATGGCCTCTTGATTAACGATATTGGAAAAATAAAATAGCACCGCTTGAAATTGCCCAAAAATTTTGAATGGCTTTATGGTGAAATCGTCATTATCTCCTAAAATTCCCTTAATATATTCCTCATTTTCTCTAAGTGTACTGCTGATGGGTCTGTCACCTTGTTCCTCCTCCATTTCGCTATGAAACTTCATATATGTATTTTTTCTATTTTTATTTTTACTCTTTCGATTTTTAAATAAGGTCACTTCACCACCGCCTTACCGATAATTTTTGTCATTTTTCGGTAAATATTCCTTTCTGTCTTGCTCTGCAATAATAAATATTTTTACATATAAAAAAAGCGGTCCACTTTTTAAGTGAACCACTTACAACATTGCTTATATTAATATTGGTGTCCTTCAACATTTTTTTCGGAATTTTACACCAACATTTGAAATAGCGTACTATCCTTATTTACTTCCCTGCAGTTAAAACCTTTCGTCTTGATTCGTTCTATTAAAGGGAAATAGTCTTCTCTATCCTTCAGCTCGATTCCAACTAATGCCGGTCCGGTTTCACGGTTGTTCTTTTTCGTATATTCAAAATGGCTGATATCATCGTTTGGTCCAAGGACCTCTAATAAGAACTCCCGCAGTGCACCTGGGCGCTGTGGAAAATTAACGATAAAATAATGCTGCAGTCCTTCATAAAGCTTTGAGCGCTCCTTGATTTCCTGCATCCGGCCGATATCATTGTTCCCGCCGCTGACGATACATACAACAGTTTTACCTTTAATCTGTTCAGCATATGTATCCAATGCAGCAATAGATAAAGCACCTGTAGGCTCAACAACGATCGCATTTTCATTGTATAAAGATAAAAGCGTCGTACAAACCTTTCCTTCAGGTACAACTACGATATCATCGATAAGCTCTTTACAGATATTAAAAGTCTTCGTACCGACTGTTTTAACCGCCGCACCATCAACGAATGGGTCAATTTTATCAAGCGAGGTGACTTCCCCTTTTAAAACCGATTCCTTCATCCCAGGGGCACCTTCAGGTTCAACACCGATTAATTTAGTTTCTGGAGAAAAATGCTTCAGGTAGGTACCCACACCAGCCATTAGACCGCCGCCGCCAATTGCTCCGAATAAATAGTCGATATTTTCATGACAGTCATTTAGAAGCTCGACACCTACTGTACCTTGCCCGGCAATGACGTCATAATCATCAAACGGATGGATAAACGTTCGGTTTTCTTCGCGGCTGCATTCTATTGCTTTTTCGTAAGCATCATCAAAGGTATCGCCTACCAAAACGATTTCGACGCTGTCCTTACCCCAAAACTTCACTTGGTTTACCTTTTGTTTTGGTGTCGTATTCGGCATAAAGATTTTCCCGCTAATGTTTAATAGGTGGCAGGAATAGGCAACCCCCTGTGCGTGGTTTCCAGCGCTTGCACAGATAATGCCATTCTCTATATCCTCGGGGCTCAACCTCTTAATACGATTGTAAGCTCCACGGATTTTAAAAGAACGGACACTCTGCATATCTTCACGTTTTAAGTAGACATGGCAGCCATAACGCTCAGACAATAAATGATTGTATTGTAGCGGAGTCGGCGAAATCACATCCTTGATGGTGTGACTAGCAATGATGATATCCTCCACATTAAATGTTTCGACCTGTTGACTCATGGTCAATTTCCCTCCTCAAGTTTGAAAAAATCTCAGCTTTTATAAACAATAAAAAACCCGTCCCCATTGGTATAGGGACGAGTTAGCTCGCGTTACCACCCTACTTCCGCAGCATCCAATAAACAACTTGCTGCGGCTCTCGATCATCCGTACATTGTAATATACGTGTTCCATTGTAACGGCGGACTTCCCGGTGCGGCTTACTGGAAATATTTCAGCAGCACATCTCAGAGATGATTTTCAGATAAGGCCTGTCATCGGCTTCCACCAACCGCCGACTCTCTTTAGACAAACAGCAAATCCTACTCTTCTCGTCATCAATTTTATAAATCAATTTTTAATAAGGTTAACACCGAAAAAAGGGTCTGTCAATATTTTTAGACTATTTATATTATTTAGACAATTATTAAAGCGCTTTCATTTCCATTTCAGGACACAGATGTCATTTTTTAAAAGACAGCTTCATTAAAAAGGACAATTACCCTATATTTCCACTAATTATGTTATAATGAAATATAAAAATATTCTGATATTTAGAGGAGAGGTAAAAATGATTATTCCCTACAATGGCAAAACCCCTGCTGTTCATGAATCTGTATTCGTCGCTCCTGGCGCTTATATCGTTGGCGATGTTACCATCGGCAAAGACTCCACCGTTTGGTTTAACGCTGTTCTACGGGCAGATGACGGTCCGATCATTATCGGAGAACGCTGCAGTATCCAGGATAATTCCACCATACATATGTTTGAATCCTGTATCATCGAGGACGATTGCACGATTGGCCATAATGCCATCCTCCACGGCTGTAAAATTGGCAGGAAGACAATCGTCGGTATGGGCTCTACCATATTGGACAATGTCGAGGTTGGCGAGGAATGTATTATTGGAGCCAATACCCTGCTGGCAGGCGGAATAAAGATTCCGCCCCGCTCCCTTGTGTTAGGTTCACCGGGAAAAGTGGTCCGCGAGCTGACCGAGAAGGACTTGCAAATGCTGCAAATGTCCAGTGCCCACTATGTCCAGAAAGGGAAAGAATTTAAGGATATATTAAAATAACATTAATAAGGGCACTTGCTTAAGCAGTGCCCTTCAGATAAAAATATAAGTTTACATAACATTATTATACTAAATATTATTGTAATGATTTAATATCCTTAATGATCTGCTCATAAGGTACATCCGTTGCACCTTCGTACTTCTGAACAACAAACCCCTTTTTGTTTACTAAATAAAACGAAGTGCTGTGCACATATTGATTTGACCCTTCCAGCTTCGCTGCCGGGGCCATAAACGACTTATTAGCAAAGCTTTCAATAAACTCCTGCTTATAGCCCGTGATTAAATCCCAGTTTGCGAAATCAGCCTGCACTCCACTCGCATATTGCTTTAGGACTGCAGGCTGATCCTGCTCTGGATCAATGCTAAAGGAGACGAGCCGGGTGTCCACACCTTCATCCGCCAATTTTCGCTGCAGCTCGGCCATATTGGCAGTCATTGGCGAACAAACCGTGTCACAGTTCGTAAACACAAAATCAGCCACCCAGACCTTACCCTTTAATTTTGATAGGCCAACTTGTTTCCCGTCTTGATTGATTCCTTCAAATCTCTCCACCTTCATGCTAAGCGGAAACTCTACCTTCTCCTTCTTTTCTTTATCCGCCGAACAAGAAGTAAGAAGCAGGACGGAAAATAATACAATTAAAAAACGTTTCATTCTCACAATCCCCTTTTGCTTAAAAAAAGTGCCGAGCATCCACTCAGCACCTTCTTTCATTTTTAGTTAATAAATTCTGTATCAATTAATGATGCAAAATCAGGCTTTTCCTTCAAGAATTTAAGCTCTACGGAAGAGTTAGCAAACTCTTGAATCACATCTTTATTGACATCAGTCGTGAAATGAATATTTTCCCAAGCAGCATCGACGACATCCTTAGCAAGGTCTTGCTTTGTAATCTCTTTAATGCTCTTAATTGTGATATCTTTTGCTTCTTCCGGGTTTTTTTCAATAAACGCAATAGCTTCATCTTGTGCTTTCACAATTTTAGCAATAACATCTTTATCATCTTTAATTTTCTTGCCGCTTGAAACTAAGATTGTGTTTGGCAGAGTTTTACCAAAAGAAATTTTAGAGCTGTCGACGATAATTTTCGCGCCGCCGTCTTTCACTAACTGTGATGCCCATGGCTCTGGAACAGCCGCGATATCCACTTTTCCGGACTCAAACATGCTTGCATACTGGGCAGGGTTACCGGTTACATGCTTCAATGTACCGCCAATCCGAGCCGAAGAGATTCCAAAATCCTGTAAAAATGTTTCCATCTGAACATCATGTGTACAGCCAACGCCTGGAGTAATAAACGTCTTTCCGTTGAAGTCTTCAACAGAATTAATGCCGCTCTTCTTGCTTGCTACAATGGCTGTACCTCCTGAAGAGGCACCTGCAAGGATTTTAACATCTGCGCCGTTTGTAAAGTTATTCATAACTGGGCCAGGTCCAACTAAACCAGCATCAATATCGCCAGTTTTAAGAGCGGTCATAAATGCTCCGCCGTCCGGGAATGTTTTGTATTCCACTGTTACATCTTTACCCAATTCTTTTTCATAATAGCCTTTCGCCTTTGCAACCATAGCCGGAGCATGATCAATGTTTGGAAAATAACCGATGACTACTTTTTTAGCAGCCTTTTCTGAACTGCCAGAACTAGCTTCTTTTGAGCCACAGCCCGCTAGCGCTCCGAATACCAATAATAGAATAATGCTGATGATAGATACCTGCTTTTTCATCTTTTTCTCCCCTTTTAATCTCTAATTGCTAGTTTCTAAACCCCAGCGGCGCATGACATTTTTTTCAACGCGCTGGAAGAAGGTAATATCAACAATCGTTCCAATGACGCCGATGATGATCATAATCGCGATAACAAGGCTCATATTGCCAAAATCGGAGGCAAATTTAAGTGTATAACCAAGCCCCGGACCGCTGCTTAAAAGTTCCCCCGCCATGAGCGCTCGCCAGGCAAATGCCCAGCCAAGTCTGGCACCCGTCACGGCGTATGGGATGGATGCCGGAAAAATAACCTTAAGGAATAAGTCTAATCCCCCTGAACCCATCGTTTGTGCGGCTTTAATATATAGAGGCGAAACGTTTTTAATCCCCATCCGCATATTGATGGTCATTACCAAGGTTGCGCCAAGAATGACGATAAACGTAACGGCTTGTTCGTTTAAGCCGAACCACATGATTGCAATCGGCAGCCAGACGATGCTCGGTACACTTTGCAGGGCCAAAATCAAAGTTCCAAGAGTCTCATCAGCGGTTTTATTTTTTGCTAAAAGAATGCCAAGACCGACACCAATTACGATGGCAAGTGACAATCCAATAGCTAAGCGCCGCAGGCTGGCAAGTATATCGTAGATTAGTGTTTTATCAGAAAAACCTTTGGCAAGTGCTTCGTAAACATCCGTTGGTGCCGGCATTAGCGCTGGTGAAATGTCAAAAATTCTTACTGCCCCCTGCCAGATGATTAAAAGCAGTGCAAAGAATATGGTGCGTTTAATTGTTTGCTGCATATGCGAGTTCCTCTTTCACAACTTTATCAATCTCGGATTGTAGTAATCCCATAATCTTTTCTTCCAATTTGCCCACCATTTGCGGATGGTTTGCGCGCGGCCTTGGGATTTTTACGTGAATATCCTCGAGAACCACTCCTGGACGCGTTCCCATCACAACAATCCGGTCTGATAGCTTAATAGATTCGCTGATGCTATGGGTGACAAATAGGATCGTTTTCCGTGTTTCAAGCCAAATTTTTTCTAGCTCGGTATGCAGTCGCGAACGTGTCTGCTCATCAAGCGCACCAAACGGTTCATCCATTAAAAGGACCTTTGGATTCATTGAAAGCGCACGGGCGATTGCCACGCGCTGCTGCATTCCGCCCGATAGTTCATGCGGTGAATGCTTTGTATAGTTGCTGAGCTGCACCATTTTTAAAAATTGGTGGGCTGTTTCCCTTGCTTCCTTCTTTTTCATCTCTTTGCGGAGCGGGAACATAACATTCTCTTCCACGGTCATCCACGGGAATAGAGCAGGCTGCTGGAACACCATGCCGCGGTCTCGGCCCGGTTTGGTAATAGGCTGGCCATTCAAGAGGACCTCGCCGCTGGAGGGCTTAGTCAACCCGGCCACAATAGATAATAAGGTCGATTTCCCACAACCGGACGGCCCAAGAATCGAAACAAATTCGCCCTCTTTTATTTCCAGATTTATATCTGAAAGAACAGTACTTACCTCATTTTGATTAAGAAACTGCTTATTTACCTCATTAATGTGAAGAAACACTTCGCATCCCCACTTTCCCTATAATTCGCATTAATTTTATCGGATTTATATTGATTAAAATTTATTATAAAGGTTCTGTGGGTAAAGTCAATTATTTTTCTGCAAATTTTGCAAATTAATGATTGTGGGTTGGGTAAAAAAGGTGCAGGCTCCTCTGTATTTGTATATTTGGAAAATTCAAGGGGAAATCTACAGGAAAAAGGAGGATTCGTTGATGCAAAATGTATATCGTTTGGCAGCCAAGTTTATACCCTGCTTGATTATACTTGGGATCATTCTCGGTTTGTTTTTTGATTTTAGTTTTGGAGATGTCCTTTTGATAACGGCTGTACTGGGGATTGTCAGTTATGTAGTAGGAGATTTACTGATTCTTCGTAAAACCACCAACCTCTTGGCAACCGTGGCGGATTTTCTAGTTACCTTTTTGGTGGTGTGGTTAATGGGGCGAATGCTGACAAACGAAAATAATCTAATTTGGGCCTCGTTTATTTCAGCTGCTGCCGTGGCCTTATTTGAATACTTTTACCATGGTTTTCTTACGAATGAGAAAAACAAACAATTTACAAATACCTCGAGGCCTATCCAACAACAACCACATTTCCAAACAGAAGCTGCCGAGGAGTTTACTCCGGTAAAGCCGGACGTCAGGAGTTCGGACGAGAATAAGTAGAAATAACCTAATTCAGAGCATGGTAAACTCTTATAAAAAAAAGTCCTCATGGAACAATTCATGAGGACTTTTACCATTAGATTTACATAATATTTTTATGTGTAACCTTCTTATCTAGTCATATGTTGTTATCCCTCACTCAATTCTGCAGTCTTCGCAGGAATGAGGAAGCTTAGCACAACCGTGACCAAACTTAAAATTAAGGCATAGAGAAAGACATTCTGCATGCCATTTACAATATTTGCAGTATGGTTAATAATCAACCCCATCACGGTAACGCCAATCGATGTACCGATGTTCCGCAAAAACATCTGCAACGAGGTGGATACTCCTTTAATATTGGCTTCGGCGAACTCCTGCGAAGCAATCGTGCCGACTGCAAACAATAAACCAAATGAAAAGCCCTGTACTGTCAAAATTAAAAACAAATTCGTATACGACAAATCTTTAATAAACATAAACAGTGCAAGTCCTGATAACGCAGTAATAAAACTGCCGATAATAAATAACCGTTTATAACCGAATCGGATAATCCATTTTCCAGCAGGTGTACTGCCAAACATCCAGCCGACCGCAATGCTTAATAAAATCAAGCCGCTCTTATAAATACTCATATGCGAGCCCTCTTGAAGAAACAGCGGTATATAATTAGAGGTGCCAAAAAACGATAAACAGTACACTAGCATAAATAGATTCGTCATCAGGATGCCTTTATTTTTAAAAAGGGAAACAGGTAAAAAAGGATGCGCTTCCTTTCTTTCTACCAAAATAAAAATAATCATGCCAATTATGCCCGCTATCACATACCAGATGGCGTTGCCTACATTGGTAGATAATAATAGAAGGCTGACCGAAGCCCCAAATAAAAAGAAACCTTTATAGTCAATATGAGTTTTCTTAAATTCTGTTTGCTCTTTATAAGGAAGCAAACATAATACAGTTGCTATACCAATCGGAATATTAATAAAGAAAATCCATCTCCAAGTCAGAGTCTCGACGAAAAAGGAGCCCATCACTGGCCCGACAATTGAAGAAATGGCCCAAATACTGCTGAAAACCGCTTGGATCTTGCCGCGCTTTTCAATCGTGAACAAATCTCCGACAATAATCATCGAGAGTGGAATCATGCCGCCTGCTCCCAGGCCTTGAATACCTCTATATATAACTAAGGAAACCATTGAGTTCGCCATGCCGCATAAAATGGAACCTAATGTAAAAATTCCAACCGCAATCATCAACAGATTTTTTCGTCCATACATATCCGATAATTTTCCGTACAAAGGTACGGTTACTGTACTTGCCAGCATATAGACAACAAATATCCACGCAAACAACTCCATTCCGCCAAGCTGTTTGACAATAGTAGGACTAGCTGTCTGCATAATATTGGCGTCAAGCGCCGAAATGAGGGTCGTGATGACCAGCCCCCAAAATACATATTTATTTTTCCCCATATAAACCTCCGTGAAAAAGCCAAATATAACTCTTCCTAATTTTTTACATATATATGATTTCAGACTAAACTATTATAGCAAAAGGTTTACTAATTTTTTATTTTTTAAAAAATAAGAATAATCGGCGCCTGAATATGTTGCATTAGAACCGCCCCATACCTCTCAAAAAAAAATCAGTTCTCATGCAAATGATGCACAAGAACCGTCCCCATGTTTCATTTTTTTAATAATGGCTGCGTAATTGTTGGCAGGGTGACTTCTACGGTTGTTCCTTGGTGTACTGCGCTTGTAAATTTGATTTGGCCGCGGTGGCCTTCGACTATTTTGAAACAGGTCATTAGTCCGAGTCCGGTTCCTTTTTCTTTTGTTGTATAGAATGGCTCCCCTAGTGTTCGAATCCGTTCTTCTGGTATGCCGACCCCTTCGTCGGTAATCCGGATGGATATTTTGCCTTCTTCCTTTACCCCTACCGTTACAAAGATATCGCCGCCTAGATGCATGGATTCAATTGAATTCTTCAAGAGATTTAAAAAAACTTGCTTTAACTGATTTTCTTCACCAGATATCATCGGCAGCTCTTCAGCAATTTCAGTATAAATCTGCACATTATTAATGATAGACTGAGTATTTATTAAGGTAATAACATCATGTAACAATAGTTCAATATTCTGTTCCTTGAAAACAGCCGCGGATGGTTTGGCCAGAACCAGGAATTCGCCCACAATGGCATTAATACGCTCCAGCTCTGCTAATACGATATCATAATATTCACCCTGTTCACTGTTTGCTTTGAATAATTGGATAAATCCCTTAATGGACGTAAGCGGGTTGCGGATTTCATGAGCAATTCCCGCCGCCATTTGGCCGAGCAAAGCCAATTTTTCGGATTTTTGCAGAAGTCTTTCTGTTTCCTCTCTTCGGGCTGTGACATCCTTTCCAACCACGAGGATCGCTTCTTTTTTTCCAAAAACAATCGATAAGGGAGTAACTTCAAGAAAAAATTCTGTTCCGTCGGTCCGTTTAATTTTATATTCAATAGTAGCAAGGGGGCATTTTTCTTTCTTAATTAGCTTGATTCGTTCTTCGAGCCGTTCTTTATACTCAGGCGTGATAAATTCAAAAATAGACTTCCCCAGAACTTCTGCCAAACTTTTGGCGCCAACCATACTGAGAGCTGCCCGATTTCCATAAACAATTTTCGTATCCTGATAAATAAAGATAGATTCAGGGAGTGAATCAAGTAATCTCTTATAGCTTTCTTCACTTTCACGTGCTTTTTTTTCAAAAAATCTGGCCTTATCGTATTGCCAGCCAACAAACCAAGCGATCAGGGTAAAAAGGAAAAAGTCAAATGTAAAGAAGGGTTCATGATACATAATCCTTTGGTAGGTAGTAAAAATGAGTGATAGTAGCAGCAAAATGATTTGTCCAGATTTATTCATGTCCATTCCTCTTTGTGTATGTAGGTTACCTGATTTAATTCGACGAAATCACAAATAATCCTTTATCATTCTCCAACTTTTTCATCTCATGGAAAAAAGGTCCAATATAAAAGGCATCTATTTTATGCCCGGGTATAAATTAATTATTCGTTTTCCAACTAGGTCATTAAGAAGAAAAAACCACCTGAAAAAAATCAGGCGGTTCTTCTTAATTACTATCCACCCAGTGCATAAATTCCCCAACAACCCGTAAAAATTCTTCCGGTTCCTCAATATATGGCATATGGGCACTGTTTTCAAATACATGAAATTTCGAGCCAGGTGTTGAACGGCTGTATTGCTCTGTTGTTTCCGGCGTAGCCTCATCGTACCGGCCACACGTATATAGTGCGGGGCAAATGATTTCCTTCAATTGTGAGGTGCAGTCAAATTCTTTTAAATTCCCCAGTACCGTAAATTCGGATGGGCCCCACATAATATTGTAAATTTCGGAGTTTCGGTATTCAGGGTGCGCTTTTAGATGCTCAGGCTTTGGAATCCGGCAGACAAATTCTTTGCTGAACACCTCGATGGCTGCCTGAAACTCTTCCGAATCCGTGGCTCCGTCTTCTTCACAGCGTTTTATGGTATCTTGGACTTCAACCGGCAGCTTTTTCAAATTCCGCTTTTGATCCTGTTCCCATAATGGCGCACTCAGGCATGGGCTTGAAAAAATGACACTTTTTACCCCGCTCGGCTTCGTTAAACAATAGGCTGCCGCTAGTGTGGTTCCCCAGGAATGCCCAAGAATATGTACTTCATCAAGGTTCAAAGCGGCGCGAATTTGTCCCAACTCCTCCACGAATCGATCCAACTGCCAAAGTGAATCATCTTGTGGCCTTTCTGACCTGCCGCAACCTAATTGATCGTATAGAATGACCGGGCGGTCTGCCGCCAACTGCTTCAACCCCTGTAAGGAAAAGCACGATGAACCTGGCCCGCCGTGCAAAATAATTACCGGTGTGTTCCCCGTTCCATGATCATATTTCTCATACCAAACTTTCCCACCGGTTACGTCTATGTATCCTTCTGTCCGCATTAGAATTTCTCCTTTAATATTTATCTTAATTCTATTTAAGACTATTTTACATCATTAATCTACAACAGAATATTAGGGACTTATGAATAATTTTAATTTTACTTCCCACTCTATATGATGTCAGGGAGGTGAAAAACATAATGGGACAATCGCCTAGTAACAAACAGCAAAAAGGAAAATCACTGACGAACGGACAGAATTCCGGAACCCAATACCATGAGGAACATGCCGGAAATATAGAAGGGTACGGCCAGCCTCACCCCATTACTAATAGCATCGATACTAAAACGAATAACACAAAAGCATAAGAGCTGGCCAAGAGTGAATTTTTCGTTCACTCTTTTTTTAAGACATTACTATAGGAGGATAGCTGAATTATTTCCAAACTCTTCGAAGACGCATGCCCTCTTGCAAATAGCCCCACACAGATACCGGGGACATAATCATCTGATAGCACAATACGTACAAGAAGAATCCCTTACGATTTTTTCTAATGCCAAGGTTAAGTTCCTGAAAAACACCCTTTTGGTATCGATAAAGGACGTAATTTGTCAGTAAAGCTAAAGGTAGGACGAAAAGTGTCTGCGGGCCGGCAATCCAGTAGAATCCAAAGAAACTCAAGAATAACCCGGGGATCCAAACGAACGTATAAACAAAATCCAAATATGGCATCACAAGGTTCGAACCGGTTAAATACCTTGTAAATATCCTCGGCTGCTGCCATGGCTTGACCCGTTTGAGCGCCTCAATCATCCCTCGTGCCCAGCGGCTCCGCTGCCGAACGAAATGGCGAAAGTTCGTAGGTACATCCGTAAAAGCAATGGCCGTCGGTTCAAAATATACCTTATAATTTTTCTCTAAAAATGACCATGTAAGAACTATATCTTCTCCAATGGCATCAGGCCAGCCCCCCGCTTCCTTGACAACTTCTGTTTGGTAAAGGCTGTAGGCCCCTTGAGCAACGAGCGTTCCCTGATATAAGCCCTGCAGCCTTTTAATAGAAGCAATTCCTAAAAAGTAATCCCATTCCTGAATCCGGGCCAGCCAGTTTTCACGGCTGTTGCGGACAAGAACGGCTCCTGCCACCGCACAAACCTCCTGTGGTGCGGATTCCATCCGGGCTACCAGGCGCCTTACTGCTTGGGTATGAAGTAAGGTATCAGCGTCCAATGTAATCAAATATTTGGTCTCGACATTTCGGAGCGCTTGGTTTAACGCAAAATTCTTCCCAGGTTTTTTTTCAAAAAGAACTTTTATATTAAGACCCAGCTCATCACCTAATTGATTTGCCACCAGTGCTGTACGGTCTGTCGAATTGTTATCAATGACGATAATCCGGATTTCTCCTGCATAGTCCTGTTTTGCTATTTGCTGTAAGGTACTAACTATCCCTTTTTCCTCATTCCAACACGCAATTAAAATACTCACTGGTTCGGCCGGATGCAACGTATTAAATCCCGGCTGCTTGTCAAACAAAAGACTTACGACCATAAAGGCATTTAGGTATCCTGGTATATAGGCAATTCCAGTAATCAAAAGAAGCGCTACCGGGATAGTCACATAATCCCCCAGTTCCTTCACCCAAGGGATCGAAATAATAATAGACATAATCATCCAAACAAAAGCAAATCCATGGCTGATCCAAAACTTCCACAATACAGAAAGATATAATCTCCTTTGAATACGTAACGGTATATCTCTTGATGATTCTCTAAGTGAAATAGTCAAATCCGAAGTCAAACCCTCGTTTCTGTTTGAGTTATGTGAGACTATTTTATATGGAAGGCCTCATGGATACCATAGTTGTTCTGAAATTACCAATAAGATTAAAATTGAGGGAGGAATTTCCCGCAATCGGATTATAATCCCTTTTCGCAAACCTCACACTATAATTGACTGATTCGCAAAAATAACCTGATAATACAAAAAGAGATTGGGCTTTACTCCAACCTCTTTCTAGTTTTGCTATTAAAATCTGGAGGTAAGTTTTAACCTGATTTTCTGGCAATAACCTTCCCCTTCAATGAACCACTTAACACACCTGCATTCCAATACACCATCCCCATGGCAGTTAAAAGAAGGACACCGGTTACCAGGAACACACTTTGAACCGGTAATATTCCGCCTAAGAAGCCGCCAATCATCGGGCCTGTCATGCCGCCAATCTGATTGGCGGTTTGGTTTAATCCAAAGGCGCGGCCTCGGAATTCATCTGGCGTGGATTTTACGACCAAACCGTTTAACGCTGGATAAACCGCGCAGAAGAAGACGCCAAACATGAAGCGGATGATAGAAAATCCCCATATTTGCGAGACCAGTATCTGGGCTAACATGCCGATGCCGCCGCCCATCAAGCCTATGAATAACACCCGCTGAAAACCTACTTTATCGGCCCATTTTCCCCAATACGGGGCAAATAAAGCACTAGCGATGCCTGGCAGTGAAAACACGATACCGGCAATTAATGAAGCGTTATCGGATGACCCACCCAACTTTACAACATATAAAGGAAGCACTGGTTCGATCGTCATGATGGAACAACTTGTTACAACTGTTAAAATGAGCACAAGAAATAACGGCCGGTTGGTCATCGCTGTCTTAAAATCATTTCTAACAGAGCCCCCGCGCTCTTTGTTAGGCTTGAAATTTTCTTCTTTTACCCAAAAAATGATCAGCAGCGTGGCGAGGAATACAAATACTCCACCACTGGCAAAGGCAAGCCGGTTACCGACAAGATGTGCAATCCCCCCGCCTAATAGTGGACCAAGGATGCCCCCTGATGCCGATGCTGAGGAGATCATGGACAAGGCATACCCAACTTTTTCATTCGGAGTATTGGTTCCAATCAAAGCAATTGCACCTGGTATAAACCCACTGAGTAACCCCTGTAAAATCCTTAATGCTAAGATTTGGTATGGATTGGTGACAAATGCCATTAACGTATAAATAACAAAAAGGGCAATTCCAGCCCTTATAATCATTGGTTTTCTTCCATATTTATCGGCCACACGCCCCCAAAACGGTGAAGCGAAAGCACCAGCAAAGAAAGCAGCACTAAAGAGCACACCTGACCACATTTCAGCGTGATCATGCACCCCTAATTGCAACAGAAATATCGGTAAAAAAGGAATTACCATGGAAAAACTGGCTGATGTAAAGAACACGCCAACCCAAAGCACCCATAAATTTCGTTTCCACATTAGCACGTTTTCCATCTCCTAAATTGTACTTTTTTCCAAAAATTTAAATTTAATACTGTCATAATATCATAAACTAAAATTATTTTCACTCCCGAAATATCCGGTTTTTGAAATATAAATATCCCAAGTATTTTTACTTGGGATACTTTTATCGCTATTGTAACGGAAGAATGACCTCAATAATGGTGCCCTTCTTGTCACTCCAAAAATGGACGGTGCCGTGATGGTTTTCAATGATTTGTTTTGAAATCATAATTCCGAGCCCTGTGCCATTTTCTTTGGTCGTAAAGAATGGTTCGCCAATTCGCTTCAAAATGTGCGGCGGAATGCCGTCACCCGTATCCTTAAAGAAAATCTTCACCTTGTTCTCACCGATTGCTTTCATTTCAATAATGCAGCTGCCACCATTTGGCATTGCTTCAATAGCATTTTTTAAAAAGTTGATAAAGACCTGCTTTAACTGATTTATATCGCCATTGATTGTGATTGGTCCAACAGTATTACCCACTTCAATTTCCACATTATTCATAATTGCTTGGGTATCGATCAATGTTTTAATATCTTCAATCAAGGCTGGCAAATAGACGGATTCGAACTTAACATCCTGCGGTTTGGCTAGAACTAGCAATTCACTGAGGATTAGTTCAATGCGATCTATTTCCGATTCAATTATTCCAAAATAGGTTTGATCTTCCATTTTCCTTTCCATTAACTGCAAAAACCCTTTAATGGCTGTCAGTGGATTTCGGACCTCGTGGGCAATGCCTGCAGCCAATTGCCCGGCAATGGTTAACTTTTCAGAGTTTAGCAAAAGCTCCTGCGTCTTTTTACGTTCAGTAATATCCCGAATAATCACATGTTGGGCATAATGATTATTGAAAAATGTAGGAATTCCTTTTATTTCAGCATCAAATACTGACCCATCCCCGCGGATTACTTTGTAATCCCGAAAATCGACCGTTTCACCATTAGAAACGGTTTGAATCCGCTCCTTCATCTCTTGATGGTAATCAGGGTGAATAAAATAGAGAAGGTTTTTCGAAAGAACCTCTTCTGCATTGTTAACACCAAGTAAATCAATACCTGTCTCATTTACAAAAATGATCTCCTTATCCAGGACAATGAGAACAGCATCCGGAGAATGTTCCACTAATTCGCGGAAAGCCTTCTTACGACTCCACAACTCTTCTTCCGCTTTAATTCGTTCAGTAATGTCCCTGATAACTGAGACAACCTCTACTATCGTTTGTGTGTCCGGATCAATAATCGGTTTACTGAGTGCTTCCACCCATACCAACGTTCCATCTTTTCTACGAATCCGGTATTTCCCACGAATGCTTTCTGCACCTAAATAGGATAATTTTCGATCGGCATTAGCCTTTTCCCAATCTTCCTCGTGAACAATGAATGAAAGAGTGGTTCCAATCAATTCCTCGGCCTTATAACCGGATATCGTTTCGCAGGATGGAGAGATATAAATGATTTTCCCTAATAAATTTGTACAGACGATTGTATCAAGAACATTTTCCGTCAATAAGCGGTGAAACTCTTCAATTTTCCGAACTTCCGTCTTTTTTTGTTTTAATAGAGTAATATCTTTTAAGATAGTAATTACTCCGGTAAATTGGTTTTCTACACCGATAGGAACATTAGTAATATTGACTTCGAGGATTGCGCCTCTTTTGTTTTTCATTTGACAATCGAAGTTTTCCAGTTGACCTAAAGATGCTTTATGAAAATAATGAAAAACGTTGTCTAAACTATCGAGCGTGAAAAAGGTCTGAAGTTTCATTGTTAACACTTCATCAGTTGAATATCCCGCCATTTTCTCAAATGCTGAGTTCACTCTAATCAAATTCCCGGCCGAATCCATTAATATAATGGCGTCTTGGCTCCGGTCAAAGAGCGTTTCATAGTCTGGAAACCGTTCCTTCATATATTTTTTTAAAAGCTGGTTCTTTTGATTCTTAATATTTTCAACAGGACTGTTCATCTTTCTCTATCAGTTCCTTTCCTACTTTTTACCTATACAAAAAAGCCAAGATAGGTTAATGTCCCATCTTGGCTTGTGTCTAGCTCAATCAAAATTGTCTAACTCACTTCCGCCCTATGTTGTTGGAGATAAAATCAATACGATGGCACTTTTATCTAACTGAAAATCCCAATCCACAAAAATGTCAGTTACTTTCGTTTGAAGAATGCCTTCGAAATTACCTTTATTATGTAATAATCTTTTTTCAAGATTTCGTTTTGCATGCTTTAATATTTCTGAATGGCCTGTCCGGATTAACTCCTTCTCAATCGGAACAAGTATTCCCTTCCGAATCACTACCAATGTTCTATTGTTTAAGAGGTAGGAATCAATCTCCTCTGGTTCTTTTTCAGCCTGAATGCTCAAGACCCTAACTTCTTCATGAATGGAGTTTTTACCATTGTACTCCATATTATTTTCATCTTTAGTTGGATCAGAATCTATACAAACAAACATCCCGCTTTTATTATGCAAACCCCAGTCATAATAAAACTCTTTAATATCCAATCCGGTTAAGATTTTCATATATGCCTTAAATTCCGAAATAAGTGTTTCCATTAAGATATCCCTTGTACTTTGGAACAACTGTTTTTGTTTTTGTTCCAATAAAACGTTCTCAGTCGGTGAGATGAAGTTTCGCAAATAAACCGTTACAAAAGCCTGATTGACCGAAACATAAACGGATTCGGGTCCCTTTCCAAAGGCTTCACGCAGTGCTCTGCCAATATAGCTTGAAAGTTCCATTTGAAGCTGTTTGCTTTGCAATAAAACCATCCTCTTAATTGAGATAAAAGCATTTTTTCTTTTATCCCAAATTTATTGTATATTTTTTTGCTAAAATTTTCAATGATTTTCTACTATTTGCCATTGACAAATAGTAAAAGCATTTAAAAGCACATATAAATATTATTTTTTATAAAAAAATAATTATTCATTTTTTTACTGAACGGCAATCCGTTTGCATTGGTCATCCGCTGCCAACAAGCTCATCTGTTGTCGTTATTTGAAAGATGTTCAATAATACCTGCCAATCTTGAATGATTCTGCCGATATTTGGTGATAAGTTTTTTACGTTGCCTGCAGGAAAAAAACAGTCTTTTCTAAAATTTAATTAAAAAGACGAAAATCATTGTCTAACGAAATTAGTTGAAAGGTGGTTATATACTTGGATTTAACCCTACAACAAATCGTCGAAGGCTTGCCGAAGTCCCTTTTAAACGCTACTGACAGAGATTTGGAAGGTTTCCAAAAGATTATAGAAGAAGCAATTAAGTTAAGAGAAGGCCACAGAAATCTGCAAAAAATGATAAAGAACTTCTCTACCTCTACCATTCGCACCTAAAACATTTGAATGCACGAAAAATAGGAAGGTGCCAGTTTACACCTTCCTTTTGTCTTATTTACTTTTTCAAATGATATGGGACCGTCGTGACAATCACGTTTCTGCGATACAGTAAAAAGGATCGAATCAGCAAGCTGGATTGATTATGCAGAATGTTTTCCCAACTGTGCTTTGGCATAAATTGCGGAATGACGACAGTAACACGGAAATTGGCCTCGCTTGCTTTATGTTCAACAGTATCAACGAACTTCGTTAATGGATTAATGATACTCCTGTAATGAGAATGCAGCGTCACAAGGCGGATATCCGGGTGCCATTTCTTCCATTTCTCTTCGAATTTATGCTCGTCCTCTCTTTCAAACGCGACATAAACAGCAATAATTTGATCAGGCTTCAGCGATTTTGCATAATTGATCGAATTTTCGACCACATGGGTAATACCCGCCACAGGCACGACAATGACATTCCCTTCAATCGGAACAGCGGGCTCGCAATCGGAAATTCTAAGCTGGTCCCCGACTGCTTCATAATGTTTTTTAATCCTGTGGAACAGAAGGATAATCAATGGCAAAAAGATTAATATCGGCCAAACCCGTGAAAATTTTGTAACGAAAAAGATGAGTGTTACTGTAAAACTGATTAGGGCCCCAGTGGTATTAATAACAAACTTTAATCCCCAGCCATTTGGTTTTTCACGAAGCCATTTGACCATCATACCTGTTTGTGACAAGGTAAACGGTATAAACACCCCGACGGCGTAAAGCGGAATGAGATGCTCTGTCTCCGCATGAAAAGCAAGGATTAAGATCATAGACGCCGCACCAAGAATAATGATTCCATTCGAATACCCTAAGCGGTCTCCTCTAACCAGGAACATTCTCGGGATGAATTTATCTTTTGCCAAATTGACCGACAAGAGTGGAAACGCAGAATACCCTGTGTTTGCGGCCAAAATCAAGATCAAGGCTGTAGTTCCCTGTATAAAGTAGTACATGAAATTCCGCCCAAAGGTGTGCTCAGCTATTTGTGAAACAACTGTTACCTCTGCTCTAGGAGTGATGCCGTAATAATAAGCCAAAAAGACAATTCCTGAAAATAGAGCCGCAAGCAGAAGTCCCATTGCCATTAAAGTTTTGGCGGCGTTTTTGGGTGCCGGATCTTTAAAGTTTGGAATGGCATTCGAAATCGCTTCAACACCTGTTAAGGCAGAGCTTCCGGAAGCAAATGCCCTTAATAAAATAAACAAACTGATCCCAGCCACTGGCGTCCCTATCGGAGTATGTAAGGCAGGCGAAATTTGGCCAGTTATAATTTTATATAAACCTACACCTACTAAAATAAACAAAGCTAGGACAAAAAGGTATACAGGATAGGCTAAAATGGACGCAGACTCTGTTACTCCCCTTAAATTTAAAAGGGTAATGAATAAAACAAATAGAATCGCAATCCCCACATTATCGCCATGCAAATTAGGAAACGCTGAAGTGATGGCATCAGTTCCGGCGGATACACTGACTGCAACAGTTAAAATATAATCCACTAACAGAGAGCCTCCGGCCACCAGCCCGGAATTCACTCCCAAATTACTCTTCGACACCACATAGGCTCCGCCGCCGTGCGGATAAGCAAAGATGATTTGCCGATAAGACAAGATAAGTGCAGTTAACAGGATCAATACGCCGACGGCGATCGGAATGGAATACCAGAATGCGGTCGCTCCAACTGTCACGAGGACAATCAAAATCTGCTCAGGACCATAAGCCACTGACGACAACGCATCCGAAGAAAGAATCGCCAAAGCTTTTGTTTTATTAATTTTTTGTTCTCCTAGTTCATGTGATTTCAAAGGCCTCCCTATCAAGAACCTTTTTACGGAAGAAAACATTCATGTCACCGCCAAATTTCATAAGTTGTAAGTAAGTTTCCCTATTTTTCGCAAAATAAAAAGTGCCTCCAAGTCATTACGAATAGACCTGTAGACACATCATTTCTTTTGCATCACAAGCTCCGCCTTCCTTCTCAATATAACGCTTGCGAGGTTAGCTGTCGGGTTCGGGCCTTTGAGTAGCCCTGCCTGAAAGGATTCACCCCTAGGATTATTTACTAATCCAGAACAATGGTTCCCCCGCACCTATCGGTTTCAGCGATTTAGAAATTTGAAACTGTGAATATCATACTCCCCTGTTCTCCTGTTGTAAATGATTTTTTTTATAGATAAACGGTTATGTTAAGTAACGGGACAAGCGATTATTCCATAAAATAGACAAAAGGAGGATTTTCATGCGTAACGAAAAAAATCCTATTATATCTGAAGAATTTTTAAACGAGCTAGTAAAAGACATTAACGAGGAATTTGGGTGGGACACGGTTGAACAAAATGTCGAGCGTTATGACCATGAAACACATAAAAATTGAGATGTCTTATAAGAGTGAAAACAGACTACGAAGTAAAAAATCGTAGTCTGTTTATTTAACAGAAGGTAGTTATAATATTATGAGTTACTATTAGAAGCCGCGAACCGGATGAGGAACATAAGGTTCTTCCAAATATGCCACTTCTTCTGGGGTGAGTTTAATCGAGATTGCTGCCACTGCATCTTCAAGATGAGGCATTTTCGTGACCCCAATGATAGGTGCTGTAACAGGCGCTTTTTGCAGCACCCACGCAAGTGCAATTTGTGCACGGGGAACCTCCCGTTTTGCGGCTAATTCCGCTACACGTTCGACGATTTTACGGTCCGCCTCAATTGCAGATGTGTAAAGTGTTTTTCCAAATTCATCTGTCTGGGATCGGGAAGTCGTTTCTACCCAGTCGCGGGTCAGCTTCCCTCTTGCCAGCGGACTCCAAGGAATTACACCGATTTTCTCTTCCCGGCAGAGCGGCAGCATTTCGCGTTCCTCTTCACGATAAAGAAGGTTTAAGTGGTTCTGCATGGAAACGAACTTCGTCCATCCGTTCCGCTCAGCAATATTTTGTGCTTTCATAAATTGCCACGCATACATGGATGAAGCGCCTATATATCTGGCTTTACCGGCCTTCACCACATCATGCAGTGCTTCCATTGTCTCTTCAATAGGCGTCTTGTAGTCCCAGCGGTGTATCTGATACAGGTCGACATAATCAGTCCCTAGGCGCTTTAGGCTGTTATCAATTTCAGCCATAATTGCTTTTCTGGAGAGCCCTCCACCATTCGGACCTTTATGCATGCGCATGTACACTTTGGTTGCAATGACAATCTCATCCCGGTTTGCAAACTCCTTCAGGGCGCGGCCGACAATTTCCTCACTAGTTCCGTCTGAATAGGCGTTTGCCGTGTCAAAAAAGTTGATGCCATCATCAAGTGCCTTTTTAATAATCGGGCGGCTTAGTTCTTCGTTAAGCACCCACTGGTGAGTTCCTCGCTCAGGAACACCGAAACTCATGCAGCCAAGACATAACCGGGAAACATCTAACCCTGTATTACCAAGCTTAACGTAATCCATCTTGTATGTACCTTCTTTCAATTTGGTTTCAACTTAACTATAATATATTTTGGGTAATTTTTACATAATGCAATTTTCGTATTTTTAATTGATTATAAATTTTAGGAGGATTTACGAATGGGTGAATTAAATCTATTATTCCGCAAAAGAATTGGGTACCCGCAAGACGAAACTGTTACCTTTGAAAAAGTAGACACCATTCTTGATAAAACAGCAAAATCCATTCCCTTTGAAAATTTGTGCATCATCGCTAATAAAACTGCCGAAATTTCAAAAGAAAATCTAAAAAACAAAATCCTATTAAAATATGAAGGCGGACTTTGTTATGACCTTAACACCATTCTCTTTTATTTTTTAATTGAAAATGGTTTTAATGTCTCCTTAGTTCAGGGTGTAGTATACAATCATATTGCCAATCAATGGAGTTCTACCGGAAGAACTCATGTGGCGATTGTCATCACCCACAACGAGTACCGATACCTCATCGACACAGGTTTCGGGGGGAACCTGCCATTGAAGCCCGTCCCATTAAGCGGGGAAATCGTAACATCCCAAAATGGAGAATTCCGCATCGAGCAAACCAACACAGAGCAAGGAAATTACATTTTGCATATGAAACTAAATTATAAAGACCAAGATTGGAAGATGGGCTATGCTTTTGACACCAGGAAATCCGTAGATGAATCTGATTTAAATGAGGTGCAGAAAATCATCATCGAGCACCCCGAATCCTCTTTTAATAAAAAGCCATTGATCACCAGGTTCACCGACAGGGGTAACTTAATCCTTACTGACACTTCGTTAACCGAGTGGACGGATGGAAAAATGGTCAAAAAGGATATTGCCCCAGAGCAGTTCAAATTGATTGCCAAAGAACAATTTGGAATTTGAGACTAAAATAAAAAGGCATGGTCCGTGATTGGCCACGCCCTCTTATTTTGACCTTTAGATGATAATTCCATCATACCTCCCGTTCACCAATTTCATGCATATCAACAATTAGAATTTATGTAAAAAGAAGAGTATGATAATAATATCTAACTATAAGAGGGACTCAGATGTAATGCTAGCATCTAGTTAAAACAAAATAAAGGAGTCTTCAAAAAATGAGTTACATTCAACGTGGGACACGCACATTTAAAATGGTAAACCTAGCATTATTTGCAGGCGGTTTTAGTACCTTTGCCATTCTTTGGGGAACACAGCCCCTCCTGCCAGATTTTGCTCAGGAATTTCATATTTCTCCGGCGGTTTCCAGTTTAAGCTTGTCTTCCACAACGATTGCCTTATCTATCAGTCTTTTAATAGCCGGTTCTTTATCGGAGGTATTTGGACGTAAATCCATCATGACGATCGCATTATTTACCTCGTCCATCCTATCCATTTTAACGGCTTTTACACCCAATTTTCATTTACTGATTATAAGTCGGATCTTGCAAGGCATTGCGCTTGCTGGCCTGCCGGCTGTAGCGATGGCCTACTTAGGCGAGGAAATCGAAAGCAAAAGCTTAGGAATGGCAATGGGGTTATATATCAGCGGGAATTCCATTGGCGGAATGGCAGGAAGGATTATCAGCGGCGTTTTAACCGATTATTTCAGCTGGCATGTGGCCTTAATTGGCGTTGGCATTATTAGTTTACTGGCAAGCTTTGTTTTCTGGCTGATTTTGCCTAAATCTACACATTTCACACCGCAAAAATTAGCCATTAAAAAACTGGCTACTTCATTGTTCAGCCAATTTAAAGAACCGGGTCTTATTTATCTATTTATTATTGGATTTTTATTAATGGGCAGCTTTGTCTCTTTATACAACTATATTGGCTTTGAGCTCATTAAGCCGCCTTATTCATTAAGCCAAACACTGGTTGGATTTATTTTCATCGTGTATTTAGTAGGAACCTTTAGCTCCACTTGGATGGGTATGCTAGCCGACCAGCATGGGAAAAAGAAAATTTTACAGCTGTCTTTGGTCATCTTATTGGTTGGTGCCTGCATCACGCTAAACACCCATTTATGGATCAAAATCTTGGGAATCGCCATCTTTACCTACGGATTTTTCGCCGGCCATTCGATTGCCAGCGGCTGGGTCGGCAAGGCCGCCACTCACGATAAGGCACAAGCCGCATCATTATACTTATTTTTCTATTATGCTGGTTCGAGCATTGGAGGAACAGCAAGTGGAACAATGTACAGCCAATTCGGATGGCACGGGGTTGTCTACATGATTGCGATTCTTGCCATTGTTTCAATTGGAATATCGATTCGTTTAGGGATGATGGCCAACAGAAAATTAAAATTATCTTCCATTAAAGGATTAAAGCATAGCAGTTAAAAAACAACAACGTCACAGCTATTTTCATCGATTGGCCAACCGTATTTTCACCTGGTAAAGCAGATAGCTAATTACCCATGTTAAAAGAGAAAAAGTTAAGGCAATGCTGGAAAAAGCAAGCACATAGGCATTATACTCCGCCAGCTTAGTAACGGCCCGGTACGTATCAAAACCAAAGATTCCGGCCGTCAGATTCCATAGGACAAGAAGGAAAAATATCATCCCAAGTCCTCTGGCGGAGCCTTTAATGTCTGCCCAGCTTAAAGCTATATGCGAAGAAATACAAATGGCCAGCACAAAATAAACCCAAAATAACGGGTTCAGCAAATTTTCTAAGGTAAATAAATTCTTACTAAAAACGACCACGACTTCCCATACGGTCAATAGTAATGGCAAATCAACTTTTTCAAAGGTTATATGCTGTGCAATAAAAGAATCAAGTGTTGCAAAAGATTGTGGAACTAGCAAATACATTCCTAATAGCAACGACCCAATGCCGCTAAAAATTGGCCCCAACCCTATAAAAAAATTCCCCGCCTGCTGATACATACTGTTCGGGTTATATTGGTGGCGCACGAAACCAAGCGTGCCATCAGGGCTATTAAGCTGAAGCAGCTTCACCTGTGTCACCTTATGCCCCCATAAAAAGCACTGCAGCAGATGCCCAATTTCATGAATAGGAACACCAATCCACGCCGTAGCAAGCACCCCTTTTGCTCCAAATGCCCGATATAAAAATGAATTAGAATAACGTTCAAGCACGCCTAAAATCAAGCCTACCAGGATGATGACACCGAAAAGATACGCTATTTCAAGCAAACTTATCAGCAAAATATTGAAAAAGGATGTGAGGATGCTCATATCATAGCTCCTTTAAAATTCATTATTCAATATCCATTTTATACCAATTCAAATTCATTTAAAAACACAATAAAGCTTGGGCTATTCCAAAGCTTTATTGTGTATATCAATGCACGAAATCTATAAATTCTCCTTAATAAAAGCTGCAGCATCACTGTAAATGCCGCCTTGGTTTGCGTACTTGATGTAATTTTTAATTGTTGTTAACCACTCAATCGTTGTCGGCTTCGTAACCTTGATGACATCGAGTAAATCTTCCATTGTAATTAGACGTTCGCTGCCGCCATCCATAATCTCCGATAACACCTTTTCTGCCGCCATCTCGACAACATTCTCAATATCCGCACCTGAATAGAGCGGGGTTTGATCTGCAAGGACGTCATAAACCATCCCATTTTCAATCGGCCTGCCGCGAAGTTTTAATTCAAAAATGATCTTTCTGGCTTCCTTGTCCGGTGGAGGAACAAAGACGAGCTTGTCAAATCTGCCTGGGCGCTTAAACGCATCATCCACGTCCCACGGCATATTGGTAGCCCCGATAATGAGTAATTTATCATTCGTCGATTCAACACTCTGGAGCTCATTCAGCATCGTATCCACTAGTGGACGCATCACATCGGAACGGGATTTTGAACGGCTGAAGCCAAGCGCATCCAATTCATCGAAGAACAACACAGCAGGAGCATTCCCTCGTGCCGTTTCGAAGGCATTATGCAAATTCTGCTCACTTACACCAACAAATGGATCGAGAATTTCTGAGATGTGGATCGGATAAAAATTTGCCCGACATTCCCCAGCTGTTGCTTTGGCAATAAACGTCTTTCCGCATCCCGGCGGTCCATACAACAAAATACCTCCGCCTGCCTTCTTACGAAATTTCGCAAAAAGCCCAGGATTCATAAACGGTTTGATAATTTTCATCTCGATGGCTTTCTTTAATTCATCAAGACCGCCAACTTCTTCAAAGGTAACCCTTTTCGGAATTCGATCCGAAAGGGAAACGACATTACTCTGTTTTTTCCCCTGAATGACTTTAAAGCCTTTCGTATTTTCTTGTGAAGAAGATGGAGTGAACACTTCTGTATCTGTAGGCGTAACGCTTGGTTTAACAGGTTCAAGTGTGTTCATTCTAGGGTTATCAATACCCTTGATAGCAGATAGAACCATCGCAGTAATAGTCGGATCGCCACTTTTTACCGCAAATGAAAATGCATGGAGCGCTTCCGGAAGCTGCTCGTTTTTTAGATATTCCTCCCCTAGCAAATACCGGACTTGGTAGTTCTCCGCGTCCCGTTCTAATATCGACTGGTAAATCTCTATTTTATTCATCTAAAGCCTACCTTTCACAAACCATTTATATAGTAAAAGTGCAGTCCACGAATAAATGGCATACAGAACATAGATTATAGCAATGATGATTAGCGGGATGTAAAGCTCCATCCAATTTAACAATAACGCCATCACCATAAAGGTAATCCAGACCACAGCCGGCCCGCCAATTTTATCAACAAAACGCTGGGGAGCAAATAAAGGGTGGGTTAATGAGTCGTATTCCCCAAGCAAAGCTAGAATATTTTGGTCAGCAGGATTCAGCAGAAATGCTTGCCGGTAACATTCTCTCGCCTCCTTGACTTCTCCTTTTAAAGCATGGTACATGGCAATGTTGGTCAGGTTTTGAACCTCATCTGTTGAAGTCTCCAGTACATTCCGGATGTATTCTTGCTGCTTTTTCGAGTCAGCTTTTGCGAAATAAAAATGTAAGATAAGCTGATTCACTCTATCGCTGAAAGGTTCCAATTCCCTAGCTTGTTCCAGGAGAGCAAGTGCTTTTTTATCATGGCCTGCTTGAAGCATCAAATAACCGTAGGAAGCAATCACCTCACCATTAAGCGGGTCAATTTTAAGCGCAGCCAAAAGGGCTTCTTCTGCATCTTTATACATCCCTACATGCTGATAGGTCGATCCGATGAAGTGGTATCCGATTATTTCGCTATATCCAAATTGCATTGCTTCACAACAGAGTTTCCTAGCTTCTTCAAAGTCTTCACGAGACATCTCTACCACTGCCATTTGAAACAGAGCAGTGGCGTTTTTAGGGTCTTGTCTTAGCTGGTTTTCTATGATTGGAGCCGCCGCTTCATACCTTCCTAAATGAAAATAATGCTCGATGACTGCAGCATCATTTTCTTTTATCTGAATTGTCATAGATCATCACTCCACCCTACCAGTCAGGATAAAGGCCGTAACCATGATAGCCAACTGAATGATGGCGCCAAGAATAATCCAGAGAAGCGCCTGCTTAAATAAAGGCTTAATTTCACCATTTGTAACTAAATGCTGCTGAAATGGCTTGTTCAACATATATTTGTATAGTAGAAACAAAAGAATAGAAAGAATTTGCATAGAATAACGAGGCAATCTGTTTCCTTCAGCAAAAGCTCCATCAGCATACATGTAAAAAATAACACCTTGTGCCAGCAGAACAAGAATACTAGCGGCCAGCAGCATATTAGTTTTTGCCTTGGGTATATTCAGCCACTTGGCGTTCCTAATGCCAAGCACCATCATGGGAATTGGGCCGCCGAAAAAGGCAACGAGAAAAAAGCGGTTAATATCATACGATTTAGTTTGGTTCCAGCCATCCTGAAGCGAAGGCTGAAAAAGGTCATAATTCGGTTTAGACATAGACTCCCCCTGAAAAATTTCTATATAATTCTAATACTATAATCCCAAAAATCAAAAAACTGTCAATAGTTTCTTATAGAAAATAACACCTGCCATTTATCCATCATTTTTACAATTGCCGTATGTATAGAAATGGAATAAAATGAATGAAAGAGTAAAATTTTACTAGATTATAGGGCTGGTGAGGAATTTGTACGAATTCAAGCTGCGCAATATTCTGAGACAAGTGAAAAGCCAAAATCCGCAGAAACGGTATGAAGCCCTTGGGCAGCTATTTGAATATAAACAGCAGGAAGGGCTAGAGGTACAGATTGATCTTTTGAAAAATATGATCAAAACGGCGGCATCCAAATTTCCCGAGCGCGTCGACCATTGGGATAACCCTTCCTATTTCCTCATCGATTTCGTTTGTGATTTTTCCAGACCGGAAGTTGCCGAGGGACTTATCAGGCATTTTGATAGTTTTGACATTCAGGCGAAAGAACGGGCAATTGACTTCTTAATTTTAACGGAAGACGAAGAGATCTTTTCTTTTTTGGAAGAGAAAATTGTCCAATTAATCAAGACAAATGATTTTATTATCCCTTACCGGCAATTGGCGCCCTATCCCACATTGCTAAAAGGGATTCTTGATGCCTCACTGGACATACTTGAATCCAAGCGTTTTAAATTTTCAACCTATGACATGCTGCTGTCGTTGAATGCCTCTGGTTATGAAAAGGGATATCAAAAAGACGTAGTTCTGCCCATTTTGTTAGAAGACTACGTGACGGAAAAACAGGAATATTTGAAATTTGATCCGGATTATACCACGAAATATGTGTATACCGCCTGGAAGGACAGTTATTTCATTGTTCGGAATCGTATGAGGCTGTTCTTAAATTTGATGGAATATTATTTTACTCCTGAGGTAGAAATAGAACTTCAGCAGGCTTTAAATTTCCGTGACCCATTTTTGAAAACAGAAGCTCTCCTTTTGTGCATTGTTAAAAACCTTCCTTACGATGACAGTATCTTAAAGGAGTGCTCCACGTATATCGAGACGGCAGAAATGATCTACTGGGAATTGAAGGATCGGAATATGGAGCACCTCTACCCTATTCATGAGGGCAAGCAGCCTCATTTGGCCAAGACCCGGCTTTTCACCACCATTATCCAATTACCGGAGGGAGACGATGGGATTGTCCATTATCCGGACGACATCCAGGTTCAAGATAAATTGGAGATGGAAAATTACTATGGGCAACCTGTGCGGTACTATTTAATGAGCTTTAAGGAGCATGACCGTGAGTATGTGGGTTGGGTAGGTGCGTATGCCCTTGAAGATGGAGAAGATACTGCCGTCCTTTGGAACGATTCCTATACGGATTATGTGGAATTTAATTCAGCCCCGATCGAAAAGCACAAACAAGACTTTTTCAAGGAACGGGCCGAAGAAAAGCAGAATTATGATAATAGTGTATACTTCCAGAGCTCTCCTAAGCTTAGCAGAGGTGCATGGTTCTTTATCGCCCTGGCAATTGTGCATTGGATACGCGAAATATTATCCGGATTTGCGGAAAACTCCCTTTTTATTTCGATTCTCTTCACCGTGGTTGGCGGCGCACTGTGTTATTTTGAATTCTATAAAAATAAAAAGAGAAAAGTATTGATTATCGGCCAACAGCTCGTAAAGCAGGATGGTGCCAACCAACAAAGCATTGGCATTCATGAAATCAAAAAGGTGGAGTACGACAAGAAAAGTGTGCTCGTCTACAATAAGAAAAATGAGCTTGCCTTCAAATTCCCGATTAGATGGGTCCACTATGAATTGTTCTATATGTACATGAAGGAGCACTCGGGGCATTTGAAGAACCGGCCGTTTATACAGGGGTAGCTCGCTAGCCTGTAACGGGCATCTAATAACGCTTGAGGTTTTCCTCAAGCGTTTACGATTTAAATACTCAAAAAGCTCAGTATTCGGGTTTGGGATATCTTTTTATTTTCTCAATTAAATACTGTACTCAATACAATAAAAAACCGCCAATTAAACCAAAAAAAGGATTCCCTTGTGCCTTTCAGACACCGATGGGAATCCCTATATATTATGCAGGCGTAGCCTGCGGTTCTAATTTTTCAATTTCCAACGTTTTAATATGGTAGCCGTCGACTTCGAGGACTTTAAATGCAAAGTCTCCGTATTGTATTTTGTCCCCTTCGCTAACGTCAATTTTTTCGGATAGAATCCAGCCTCCGATGGTATCCATTTCTGAATCATCGAGGTCGAGTCCGAATAAATCGTTAACTTCTTCAATCAACACTTTACCATCCACGATGGTTTTGGTTTCGTTGATGTGATTGATTTCAGGCATTTCGTCAGCGTCAAATTCGTCGCGGATTTCACCGACGATTTCTTCCAAAATGTCCTCAACAGTCACCAATCCTGCTGTACCGCCATATTCGTCCATTAATATCGCCATATGAATCCGTTCTTTTTGCATTTTCACCAAAAGCTTGTCAATATCAATCGATTCAAACACCTGAATGGCAGGACGAACATATTGGTCAATCGTTGCGTCCAACTGATTACCAGAAATAAAGTCCGTTAAGACTTCCTTCATATTCACCATACCGACGATGTTGTCTTTCTCCCCATCGATCACCGGGTATCTCGTATAATTCTCATTCTTCATAATTTCGAGACATTCGGCTACAGTTTGCGATTTGTCAAATGCTGCAATTTCGGTTCTTGGTACCATGATTTCTTTGGCAATTCGATTATTGAATTCAAAAATATTGTTTACATAATGATATTCTGATTGATTAATTTCTCCGCTTCTGAAGCTTTCGGAAATGATGATTTGCAGTTCTTCTTCGGAGTGTGCCTGCTCGTGTTCTGATGCAAGCTTCAATCCAAAGAGTCCTGTAATAAAACGAGCCGATCCATTTAACGCTTTTACAAACGGGTATGCAATTTTATAAAAAAGAATCATCGGCCTTGCCAATATTAATGTAACTTTCTCAGCTTTTTGAATGGCCAATGTTTTCGGTGCAAGCTCCCCGACAACCACATGAATAAACGTGACCAATGTAAAGGCAATCACAAACGCAGCAATTGTCGTCACTGATTCCGGCAGGCTCAAGCTAATGAACAGCGGATGTAATATATGTTCCACTGTCGGTTCTCCCAACCAACCTAACCCTAAAGCTGTTACGGTAATACCCAATTGACAGGCTGATAAATATTCATCAAGATTTGAAATAATTTTTCTTGCGGCAATGGCACTTTTATTTCCCTCGGCCACAAGCTGATCAATCCGCGTGCTGCGGACTTTAACAATAGCAAATTCGTAAGCTACGAAAAATGCAGTAAAAGCTATTAAAATAGCAATTACAAATAAATTAATAATGGTCAATAGAATCCTTACTTACGAAATGTAAGCAAGGAATACACCTCCTGTTTTTTGAAAAAATTAGTTTAATAGTAATAACAAGGTTTGTGCCAACGTGACACCCTGGGGTGACAGCTTATTGACAACCATTTCTTTTTCATGTTCGTTTAATTTTTGCAGAAACGGTTCGATGATTTTTATTTCCTCTTTCAGATGCTGCATAATGTTGGCAATCTGTTCAACGTGTTTTTCTACTTTTTCCTTGTCAATGCCGCAGTCCGCTTTCATCAGTTCAATGAATGACTTGATTTCTTCAAGCGGCATATTCAAATTCTTGTAATGCTCTACTAATTTTAAGACTTGAACGCTCTCTTCTCCGTACAATCGATAATTTGAATTTGCCCGCACAGGGTTCAGTAAGCCTATTTGGGTATAGTAATCGATTGTTCGTTTGGAGAGGTTCATAACTGCTGCTAGTTCTCCAATTCGATACAACTTCCCAACTTACTCACCCCTTCCAATTTTATGTTTACTATACCACATTTTGAACTATACAGTCAACGTGATGGTTTTTAAACAAATGTTTTTGGACAAATTGGTTGAAACTACTCTTATAGTTGAAACGTAAAACATTTAAGAAATTAATCGATTTGGAGTTGATTTATTTTGACAGCAATGGACTCAGCTGATTTTTTAAAAAGTGAATTACGGAAGATTGAAAAATGGGAAAAGGATCAAAAGGGCCTATGGTTCTGGGAGAAAATCGGCCGCCTGCCGTTTGTTTTGCTTGATAAACTTACCCCTAAATCAATTCAGGAAAAGCTTGGCACAGCCATTGATGAATTGGGAGGATACATACAAACGGGCGGACAATACTTGATTAATGAGGATGGTATTTTAAAAAAGTTTGACGATGAAGTGGTAAGTTTTAATCAAGTACAAGCGGTGCCAATCAGCAAAATGGATGCAGTAGCCGAGCAAATTCGAAATTCGCGAACCAATATGGCTACTGTTCAAGGTGCCACAACCGGGATTGGCGGAATATTTACACTTGCTATCGATATTCCCTTACTAATTGGTATGTCCCTAAAGGTACTACAGGAAGTCGCTTTGTGCTATGGATATGACCCGAGGGAGAAATCGGAGCGAATCTTCATTGTGAAATGCTTGCAGTTTGCTTCCTCTGATATTGTTGGGAAAAAAGCCATTCTAGATGATCTCGCGGCATTTGAGGAGAAGAAGCAGAACGCCCAAATTTTTTCGCAATTGCAGGGCTGGCGTGAGGTTGTCATGACCTATCGGGACAACTTTGGCTGGAAAAAGCTGTTTCAAATGATTCCGATTGCCGGGATTATTTTTGGGGCATTTGTTAATAAATCACTTATTGGGGATGTTGCGGAAACTGGGATTATGCTTTATCGAAAACGGAGAATATTGGACAGAATGCATCAGTTGGAACGAGCTCATTAAGAATTTATAGAAGTTTCCCCTCTCCTTTGTGTCAAAATTTGGTATAATAAAATCAAATGGATAGGAGTGAATTTATGATTAATATTTTAGGTCAAGTTATGGTTTATGTTAACAATCAGGATGAAGCGGTAAAATTTTGGACAGAAAAGGTTGGATTTACGGTTATTTCAGAGGAAGATAACGGTCAAGGCATGCGTTGGATTGAAGTCGCCCCGACCAATCAGACTGAGACAAGCATCATTCTGCACAATAAAGAATTCGTATCTAAAATGGCACCTGAGTTAAATCTTGGCACTCCCTCTTTAATGTTTTTCACAAAAAATCTTGAACAATTACATAGCGACTTATCAAACAAAAACGTTACAGTTGGAGAAATTGTTAATATGCCTAATGGTAAGGTGTTTAATTTTGCAGACAGTGAAAATAACTACTTTGCCGTGATGGAAAGAAACAAGTAAGAATTGAGGGATATTCTCCTGGAAAAAGGAAAAAGCATGGATCTGATTCCATGCTTTTTCCTTTGAATTATTTAAAATAGTCTCTTAAAAACATAGCTGTATCAATCATTTTTACTCTCATGGCATTCTCCATTCCAAAATACCCTTTAATCAGAACAGTTGTTTTTTCTTTTATTTGGCCAACAAGCGTTTGATGCAATTCATCGATAGAATGAAAATGTTTCACATTTTCATCGGCTATACCGGATTGATTTGCAGCCTCTCCTATTATTTTTGTTCCTTCCCCTACTGTATAAAGGTAATCAATTTTACAGCTAGCTGCATAACTTCCTATATCTCTATAGGCTTGTTCCTCATGAATGCCTAAGTCAAACATGCAGCCCAAAATAGCAATTTTTGTATCCTTACCAATATTGGATAAGACATTAATGGCTTCTTTCATAGCATCAGGTTTTGCATTAAAAGTATCATTAATAATGGTTATTTCATTTTTTAAATGATAGATTGTTAAGCGGCCAAACGTTTGATAAAAGTTTTCTAATCCAAGGCGTATATCATTTATGGACAATCCTAATCGATGGGAAACTGCTATAGCAAATAAAGCATTATACACATTATGTTTACCGAAAATCGGAATATAAAATGGGCAGTCCATACCCTCCATTTCAACCCGAAAATTCATTCCATTCTCAGTGTAATAAATTTCCCTCGCCTGATAGTTGGCTTTGTTTTGAATGCCTATAGAAAGAATTTCGCCCCGAAAATCCCCTTTATCCAACAATTTTGAATTCAGATCGTCCTCGTTTAAAAATAAAATCCCATCTGATTTCATTCCTTTAATCAATTCTGACTTCGCGGCTATTACACCAAATTCCTGGTCCTCAAAATTTCCAATATGGGCTATTCCGACATTGGTGATGATCCCAATATTTGGTTGAATAAGTTTGCAATGCTCCGTAATATTCCCAGCATGTGTCATCCCGTATTCTAAAACCAGCGCCTCATAAGTAGGATCAATTTGCTTCACATACTGAGATGTAAACCAAACGTCATTGCCATTTTCATATGACTTAAAAACCTTCCAGCGCCTCTGTATAATTGATGACACCATTTCTTTAGTAGTTGTTTTCCCTGAACTTCCTGTAATGGCTATAATTGGTTTTCCTATACCAATATTATCCATCTTCAATCACCCGCTTTTCACATGAGGATTAATGTATAAAACTCCTTTACAAAAATGGAGCTTTCAATTAACAGGTTATGAAAAAAGAAATAAAATTGTTATACGAAAATAGAAATCACCCCAAAAACCACACCTATTTTTGGTACAACCCCATGCGAAATATTCCAAACATAATATACTACTATAAAACTATTTGAAAAGGTGATGAAGTGTCACAGAATAATATTGTTCATATTCATTTTCTTGAGGAGAACCCAAACAGGGAACTATTAATCTCTCGGAAGTTGTGGAAGGAATTTGGTTTAAACAGGCGTAATTATTATATTCAGTTTGGTCATCGGATTATCGTATCAAAAGTTATCCCTATTGACGGCAACGAATCAGAAATTTATTTGTCCTCAATATTAATAAAAGAGTTAATGATTCCTTTCCCCTGCCAGTTAAGGGCTCATTTTGATAATGGCACACTGCGGATAGGCCCATTAGTAGGAATATTAATGGCAGATAGCTCTCACATTCAATTATTTGAATATCTACTGTCGACGCTGAAGAATGAACCAATATCCATTTTTCTTTTTACTCCTCAGGTAATCAATTGGTCGAAAAAAAACGTCACAGGTACATTTCTCGAGACGACAACAGATGGTTCAAAAAAATGGCTGGAATGCCAAGTTCCTTTCCCTAACGTGGTCTACAACCGAATCTATGGGAGGGAAAATGAACAAAAAGAGATTTTTAGCGTCTTCAAGAAGAATATCAATCTTTATACTAGCGCTAAAATGTTTAATTCTTCTTTTTTTAATAAAGACATGGTCTACCAACAACTCAATTCCGATCCTGAGATTATGAAACATATCCCTGATACATGTTTAGCCCCGTCCGTTTCAGACATACAGGACTTTTTAAACAGGTACCAAGAAATTTTTCTTAAACCAGTAACAGGAAGTTTTGGATATGGTATTTTCAAGGTAAGTTCTCAAAATGGGACAGGCTTTCTATGCCAATACCGTGAAGATTCACAAGAAGTGTTTCGGATTTATATAAGTTTAGATGACCTCGCTGATCATCACTTTAAGGATGGATTACTATCCACCTATCTTTTGCAGCAAGCCATCGATCTAGCGTGCGTTGACGAACAAACCTTTGACTTTAGAATCCATCTTAATAAAGACGGTTATAACAAATGGCAGCCAACCGCAATGGTTCCCTTCTTGAAGAATAAAAATGAATTAACTACTCATTCCGGAAAGTATACCTCAAGAGACGTTCTCAAAGAAGTATTTTGCGAGCGGAGTATCGAATTAACGAATCAAGTGAAAGATGCAGCAATCTATGCGGTCACAGCAATGGAATCTTCCCTAAATCAACTTATTGGAGAGGTTGGAATTGATATCGGTATTGATAAGAATGGTCATATTTGGATCTTTGAAATTAATTCGAAGCCTAGCCACATGATAACTATTAGCGAAAGACTTATGAATGAGTATCAGCATTCCACCCGCTGCCTAAGTGAATTTTTCCAATACTTGGCGGGCTACCGAATGAAATACGGGGACGGTTCTGCTGCATCACCTGATGCAAATTAAACGGAGTATAGGTAAATTTATATTCTGGAAACCCTTTAAAAGCCTCATAGCTTGACAAGTTGACGTCAAAAGCCGCCATAAATGGCGGCTTTTGAATTGGAAAAACTCCTTCGATATTTCAAATAAAAAAGAGGATCTTTGGTTTTACAGAACCGCTTCCCTTCATTAGTTTGCATGCCGCATTCCCATATCTGCAGCCGTTTTACGTGAGACTTTGTGGTTAATTAGGTAAATGCTTAACAGAATTAATACTATGCCGCCAAATAGGCTAGCTGTAAACGGCTCGTTTAACATAAATGTTCCGATGACTACGCTGATCATTGGTACAAGGAACGTGAAGGAACCAACCTTGCTGGCTTCACCTGCACTCATTAATTTCAGGTAGGCAGCCGTTGCTAAGGTTACACCGAAGATACCCGCATATAGCAGGCTCCAAACAAATGAAGCGTTCCAGTGAATGGCGTGCAGGTTTTCGGTGTATGCTCCATAACCAAACATTAGCAAACCACCGATGATATTTTGGATGGCTACAAGCCATAGGTTATGCACAAGTGCACTAGTTTTTTTGACATAGACAGTGCCGATGGCCCAGCCCATTCCGGTAATGAGTGCAAGAATAATTCCAATTGCAGAAATTTTTCCCGACATCCCTTCAAGACTTACCACGACCACGCCAAGAAATCCAATGACCATGCCTAGAATTTTCTTTGCTGATAAGGATTCCTTCAGCCACATCCAAGCTAGCAAAACCACAAGCACGGGCTGCAGATACACAATAACGCTAAATAAGCCGGAAGGAAGATACTGCAAGCCAATCATCTGGATGCCGTTGAACATAAGGATATTAAAAAATGTTGAAATAAGATAAATAGACCACGTTTTTTTCCATTGGATTTTTCGCCATTGCGGGATTAAAATTAACGCCAAAAAAACCCCGCCAATCACTCCACGTAGTCCGGCAAAAAGCATCGGCGGCGAATAATTGAGAGACACTTTGTAGACCGGCCACATTGTTCCCCAAATCAGAACAACAAAAGCAATGCCAAGGGCCGTCTTTGTTCTGGACAATTGCTCCATTTTTTTAGGTACCTCCCCTAAACAATTTATTAATGATGTAAATTATTTCGCAATTTCCATTCTATCACCTTTTTCAGAATATTGTTTTAATTGTGCTTTTCGATTTACTAAATAAATATGACACAGTGTCATTTTAGTGTTGACTTATGACAATGTGTCACATATAATACTTCTTATCAAGAATTGTGACACATTGTCACACCTCAGATAGGAGAATATTGATGCCTAAACAAACGTTTTTTCATTTACCTAAAGATAAACAAGACACTTTAATTCAATCTGCCAGGAAAGAATTCTCTAGGGTCCCATTACACGAAGCATCCATTGCCAACATTATCAAAGATGCTGGTATACCTAGGGGAAGCTTTTACCAATATTTTGAGGACAAAGAGGATCTGTTTTATTACTTGTTAAGCCGGCTCTCACAAATCAATTATGAGAAATTTGTTTCAACCCTAAAGACTCATGACGGTGATTTATTTAATACGTTTATTGATTCATTTCAATTAATGATCAAATACCTTAGAAATCCGGAGCACCAAAATCTTTTTAAAAATGCTTTTTTAAATATGAACTATAAAATGCAAAATACTTTGGCCAATAACATTTATGAAGAGGATCAGAAAAGACGATATTTAGATATGGTTAACTTAATTAACGTAAGTAATTTAAGCATTAAGGATGAACAAGAGCTACATCACGTTATAAAAATTATAAACGCAGTCACATTCCATAACCTCGTGCAAATGTTTGTAAAGGATTTATCGGATGAAGAAACTCTTCAAAATTATATTAGCCAGCTTGACTTGCTAAAACGCGGGTTATATAAAGTAGAACACCAATGAACTCCCTTAAAGGGATAAAAAGGAGAAAACATATATGGATTCAACATTACAACAAAAGAAAACACCCTATTTAATGCTTGCGATTTTATTTGTCGGAGCATTTGTTTCTTTTTTAAATAATTCACTTTTAAATGTAGCGCTCCCATCAATGATGACAGATTTAAATATTAAAGATTATTCCACTATCCAGTGGCTTGCAACAGGATATATGCTAGTCAGCGGCGTTTTAATTCCTGCCTCAGCATTTTTGTTAACACGCTTTTCGAATCGTCGTTTATTTATAACATCTCTCGCCATTTTCACTCTAGGTACTGCATTAGCAGCCTATGCTCCAAACTTTAGTGTATTACTTACCGGGCGATTGGTTCAAGCAGCAGGTTCTTCCGTAATGGGGCCATTATTAATGAATGTGATGCTAATCAGCTTCCCACGGGAAAAACGCGGAACTGCAATGGGAGTTTTCGGATTAGTTATGATTACAGCTCCTGCAATCGGGCCGACTTTATCTGGTTATATTGTAGAAAATTATGATTGGCGTTTACTGTTCGAAATGATTTTGCCGTTAGCTGTCATTAGTTTAGTATTAGCTATTTGGAAGCTTGAGAATGTAATGGAACAAAATAAAAATGCCAAACTGGATTATTTCTCAGTTGTATTATCTTCTATCGGCTTTGGCGGTTTGTTATATGGTTTCAGTTCTGCAAGCTCAGACGGCTGGACAGATACAATCGTCTTAACCACTTTAATCGTTGGCGCTATTGCCTTAATTGCCTTTATCGTCCGTCAATTAAAAATGGCTGAACCATTACTGGATTTACGTGTCTACAAATATCCAATGTTTGCACTTGGCTCAGTTATCGCGATTGTCAATGCAGTAGCGATGTTCTCCGGTATGATTTTAACACCGGCATATGTACAAAATGTCCGTGGCATTTCCCCGCTTGATTCAGGATTAATGATGCTGCCTGGTGCGATTGTGATGGGGATTATGTCGCCGATAACAGGGAAATTATTCGATAAATTTGGTCCTCGCATTCTTGGTGTAACAGGACTTGTCGTTACAGCTATTTCAACTTATATGCTGGCAAACCTGCAAATCGACTCAAGCCACGCCTATATAATACTTGTTTACACTCTCCGTATGTTTGGGATGTCAATGGTAATGATGCCAATTATGACAAACGGACTTAACCAATTGCCAACGCGCTTGAATCCGCACGGTACAGCTGTAAATAACACCGCACAGCAAGTGTCAGGTTCAATTGGTACAGCGGTTCTTGTTACCATTATGAATTCCGTTACAAAAACAGAAGCTCAAAGCCTAGTGGCTGGCGTAGATCCAACAACCTTTACCGCTGCTTCAAAAGCGCTATTAACACAGAAAGCTCTATTAGCAGGCATTCAATATTCATTCTATGTAGCACTTGGCATAAATATTGTCGCCCTAATCCTAGCCTTATTCGTTAAACGAGTCGATACAAGCAAAGAGTCGGTAAGACAATTAGACCAGCAAAAAAATAATCCTACCAAAGAGGTAGCACATTAATGGTTTGTGGGGGACGGTTCTTCATTTGATGCACAAGAACCGTCCCCATGCTTCATTCTGCTCTCAACATTCCTGCCAATTCTTCCAAGGCGCTCAGCTGTTGAATGCGGTAGTGGCGCCCCTCTTTTTTTAAATAGCCTTTTTCGCAAAATTGCCCGAGCACGTGCAGCAGATGGCGGTATGAAACTCCTAAAAAGTCACATACCGAAACATGTTTTTCCTTATATATTCTTTCATCAGCCGTTTGCAAAATAAATTCGGCAAGCCGGTTTTCAAGCGGGAACGCGAGGCTTTGCGAATATTTTGCGGCCATTTTTGTTGCTTTGGCGCTTAATAACTTTGTCAATTCACGCAAGAATACTACATCTTCTAGCAGCTGTGTGCGGAAGCGATGAAAAGGAAGGGCAAAGCAAACCGTCTTTGTAGTGGCTTGAATCCCTTTTGTATAGTACACATCGTTTAATAATTCCATTTCTCCTACATATTCGTTCTCATTGATAAAGTTAATTAACGAAACTTTCCCATTCAGATGCGTTAAATAAATCTTCGCTTTGCCTTCAATGACATAATATAAAAAATCCGGTCGCATTCCCTCTTGAATAATCCATTCATCTCGTTTATATTCACGCACCTCTACAAACTCGTCAATTGGAAAAGAAAATAAATGGGCAATGGAGTGTTCTTCCAAATATCGTTTCCTTTTTTCATTTTTATAAATTTCCATAATCCACCTCAGAATATGAGATATCTCATATTATTGTACGATTCCACATGATATCATGCAAATCATGAGGTGAAACATTATGAACACACAACGCTGGATGAGCAGCCAGTTTTTTACTTTTTATTTAACTTGGGGCGTCTTCCTTCCCTATTGGACGGGTTGGATGATTCATACAAAAGGAATTTCGATTTCACAAGCCAGTTTAATTATGAGTTTAGGTTTGGTTGTTCGGGGCATTTCCACATTAATGGCGTATCCATATTTTTCGAGGAAGTTCAGCAGTAAAACTTTATTAAATGGGATGGCAATTGGGACATTGGTTTCCATTCTGTGTTATATTCCTTCGAATTCCTTTGCCAGCATACTACTTGTAACGCTGCTAATAAACTTTTTTTACCCTACATTGATGCCTGCTCTGGATACCGCGGCTGGCATCCTAGTACAGAGTAAGCAATTAAAACATTATGGAAAGAGCCGTTCATGGGGGTCTATAGGGTTTGTCGTTGCTGGCATGGTCTTAACAGTCTTTACAGGAGCACTTGGAGATGTAGTCATTTTATGGGCGCTCTTAATCGGTACTATGGTTTTCGTTGGGCTAGGCCTTATGCCAGCACCATTAGTTTTATCTGAAAAACCACAACCGAACCCAACAAAAAAAGCAAGAATGCTGAACTTATTTCGTATCAAACACTTTGGTTTGGTGCTCGTGATTGTGATCTTACTGCAGGCTGCCCATGCAACTTATTACACCTATGGATATATTTTTTTACAAGAAATACATTCACCTAAATATTTAATCGGCGTAATCCTGAACATTGCCGTGATTGCAGAAATCATTTTCTTCTTAATTGCCGATCGGTATTTTCAGCGATTTTCAGCAGGGTCTTTACTAGCACTTTCAGCTCTAGGTTCAACTGTACGTTGGATATTAGTGTTTATTTTTCCAAATGTGCTGGTCTTCTCTATTTCGCAGGTTTTGCATTCACTTTCGTTCGCCATGGGTCATTACGCCTTTATGAAATACTTGATCAAAAATATACCGCACCAGCAGATACCGAATGCACAAGGCATGTATTCAGCACTTGCATTAAGTTGGAGCACAGCGGTATTCACTATATTCGGCGGCTATCTATATGAAATCGAGCCGCGATTCGCCTTTATCGGCATGATTGTTTGTTCCATCCCATCGATGGTGCTTGCTCTTGTATATCGGAAACTTGAAAAATAGGGACGGTTCTTGTGCATCCTATGATGCACAAAAACCGTCCCTTGGTATTTCCTTTGCATTTACTCAATACTAGAATTCGTAATATCAGCCTCTATCCTGCTCAGGAACTCTTCTGCGGCGCTGTAACCTTGCTGCTTCAAATACCAGTTATTTGCAGCTGCCTCGATTAACCCAGCTACATCACGTCCTGGCTGAAGTTGGATTTCAATGGAAGGTATCTTAACACCCATATAGTCTGTAGAGTGAACTTCTTGATCCAAATCATTATACAAGGCATCTTTTTCCCATCTGGTCAAATTAATATCCAGCGCGATTCGTGTTTCGTCCTGAAAAGCCTTGCGTCCATATAACCGAACCACATTCAGCAGCCCAATACTGCGAAGAGCCAAAAACTCTTTGGTTTTCTCATCATGAGTACCCAGAATCGTTTGATGACTAAGTTTTTTTAGAACAACAATATCATCCGCTACCAGCCGATGTCCCCGGCGGATTAAGGTGTGTGCTGTCTCGCTTTTTCCGACCCCCGAATTTCCGCGAATTAAGACCCCAATACCGGATACATTCATACAAACTCCATGCACAGCAATTTCCGGTGCTAATTCTTTCACCAAATACGCATCCAATTTGGGAATAAACTCTGATGTAATCTCAGGCTTATTTGTCAACAACAAGGGGATGCCCTGTTCAACACAATGTTGATTCAAATAGGTAAGTCCTTCTTCACCACAAGTTACGATAAAGCACGGCGGATGATAATGGACAATATTTCCGATTCGGATTTTCCGTTCCTCTTTACTTAACCTATGTAAATAAGTAACTTCCTTTTTTCCTAAAATTTGAACTCGTTCTGTTGGAAAAAAGTCAAAATGGCCAACAAATTCCAAGCCCGGACGATGCACCCGTGATTGCGTTATCACATTCTGAAGCTTACTTTCACCAGCAAGCACCTTCAATGAAAACTTCTCTACCAAGTTTTCAACTGTTATTTTCTTCACTTCTAAACTCCCCTCAATTAGTCTTTATATAATTGCATTTTACTTAGATTAATGGAATCATCATCATTATCAAAATAAATTGTTGTTTCTATCAATCCTTGTCCATGTAGAATACTCCCTCGGTATTACTGGTAAAGGACGAAGAAACATAAGAACCGTCCCCATGCATCACTTTTCCTTTAAATAAATAATCAGCTCGGAACGGCTTTTGAGTTCTAGTTTATCTAGAATGCGGGAAACATAGTTTTTAACTGTTCCTTCTGTTAAAAATAATGTCGCACTGATGGTCTTATTGCTTTTTCCTTGCATAATTTGTTCAACGACTTCTATTTCTCTTGGTGTAAGTATCTTGGACAAGTCTTTCTTTTCCGTGTTAGGTGCCTGCAGAGATTCGGGAACATTCCGGAGGGCCCTGATTAGTTTACTTGTTACATCTGAATGAAGTAGCAGCGTTCCTTCGTGTGCTGCCTTTATTGCCTTAATAATCTCTTTTAGGTCAGAGTCCTTTAGAATAAAACCGTCTGCCCCATTCTTCAGTCCGTTAAAAATATACTCATCTTCATTAAAGGTAGTTAAGATGAGTACTTTCACATTTGGATATCTTTCCTTAACTGCTTTTGTAGCCTCGATGCCATTCATGACAGGCATTCTAATGTCCATTAGTATCACATTAGGCGTCATTCTTTCCAATAAAGCAATAAGTTCTTCCCCATTCGTTGCTTCCCCGATGATCCGAATCTCTTCATTTAAGCTAAGCAACATTTTTAAACCATCCCGGACAATTCCTTGGTCATCTACAATTATCACGTCAATCACTTTTCATCACTCCACATTTGTCACAAATGGAATTTCTGCTTCCACCGCAAAACCGTGTCCCTTGGCCGACACAAACTGAATACTCCCTCTCAATAAATGGATTCGTTCCTCCATTCCCCGCAGGCCGTGGGATTTTTTAATATCGGTACACCCTTCCCCGTCGTCCTCTACTTTCACCAGCGCCTTTTTTTCATTTACAAAAATATCAATATGAAACGTATGGGCATTCCCATGCTTAATCCCGTTCGTAATGGCTTCCCTCACTGTTTCAAAAATTCCATTTTGAATATCGCGGCTTGCGAACTCAACGGTGTCATCGAAAAATAATTCAAATTGCAATCTGCCGGCGGTTTGCAAGCTATCTATTAAATCCTCAATAGAGTCGCGCAGTTTAACCTTATCTTTCCATGCCTGATTATCCTTTAATACGTCAACTGCTTTACGAAGGTTCGTTATCGATGTTTGCGAAATGACTAAGGCTTTCTTCATGACATCCTTTGATTTTTCTGGATTTGAATCCATCATATTATCGGCAAATTCCAGGTGCATTTTTAAGGCGATTAGAGCATGGCCAATGGAATCGTGGAGCTCCTGTGCAATTCTAGTCCGCTCTTTTATTATCGTGATTTCCTTCAGTTTGGCATTTGCCTCCATTAATTCAACATTGAGTAGATTTCCCTTCTCCCTTTCCCTGCTGTTGCTCCGAACAAGGTAGATTAGGGCCATCAAAGCAAAGTAAGGAATTAATGCTTGTTGGATTCCTGCCTTAAGAGCAAACATACCGATTACAAACATGAAAATATGAAGAATGACCAGACCAATTTGTATAGTCGGGCGATAAATAAAAATTTCAACGATTGGAAAAATAAAATAAATATTTAGCGGTATATTATCAAATTGAATCACATATAAACCAATTGCTATAATACTTACCGACATCGATATATAGTAGATTATACGATTTTTTTCATATAGTTGGTAATAATTTCTGTAAATATCATTTAAATGCAAAATAACCAATCCTATAATGAAAGCCGCCTTTATAGGTATCGAAGAAGGAGACTGCCCCATAATATCAATCGAAGCCAAAATGATCAGGATGATTCGAAAAATCATCATGACCGAGGGGGTTTTATGTTTTTCCATGACATAACATCACATCCATCAATTAGTTTCTATTTTAATTGCATTATACTATTCTGCTAAAAAACTGAATAGCTATCAAAAGTCATACAAAAATGAAAAATGGGGACGGTTCTTCTGCATCTGATGCAGAAGAACCGTCCCCATGAAACTTCCCATAAACTTAAACTGATACAGGTTCCTTTTCTACACTACGTTTTTCTTTCGATAAATCCTTTTTATTGTTTACAGGTACGCGTCCTTTACTTAAGCCAAGTGCAAACGCTGTTGAAGCATGAATTTCGTCGAAAAGCTCTGGGTTGTCCACTAGTGAAATGCCATAAGATGGTATCATTTCTTTTATTTTTGGTTCCCACGCTTCGCGGTGCTGAGGGAAACATTTTTTTATGATCTCGAGCATGACGGAAACAGCTGTTGATGCACCTGGTGAAGCACCGAGCAATGCTGCGACTGAGCCATCTGCTGCAGTAACCACTTCAGTACCAAATTGAAGCGTTCCTTTACCGCCCGCTTCTGTATCTTTAATAACTTGTACACGTTGTCCGGCTACCACGATATCCCAATCTTCGCTTTTTGCATTTGGAATAAATTCGCGCAGCTCTTCGATACGCTGTTCCTTCGATAACATTAGTTGTTGGATCAAGTATTTTGTTAATGGAATGTTTTTGGCACCTGCCGCCAACATCGTGATGACATTATTTGGTTTGACAGAACCTAATAAGTCCATATTTGAACCAGTTTTCAAAAATTTGGGTGAAAAACCAGCAAAAGGTCCAAACAATAGTGATTTTTTGTTATCAATAAATCGTGTGTCAAGATGCGGCACTGACATAGGAGGTGCACCCACCGCAGCCTTGCCATAAACTTTTGCATGATGCTTGTTTACAACCTCAGGATTGTTACATACTAAGAATAGTCCACTTACAGGGAATCCTCCAACATGTTTACTTTCAGGAATACCGGTTTTTTGAAGTAAAGGCAAGGAGCCGCCGCCGCCGCCAATAAAGATAAATTTTGCAGTATGGCGTTCTATTTCACCGGTTTCCATATTCCACACTTTTAATTCCCATAGGCCATCCTCAGTACGTTTAATATCCTCAACTTGATGTTTGTATTTGATTTCAACGTTTTGATTTTTTAAGTGGTCAGTCAACATGCGTGTTAAAGCACCAAAGTTAACATCCGTACCCGAGTCAATTTTCGTAGCCGCTATTGGTTCCTTTGAAGTCCGGCCATCCATAATAAGCGGAATCCATTCTTGCAATTTTTTCGGCTCATCGGAATATTCCATCCCTTGGAATAATGGATTGTTTGAGAGTGCTTCAAAACGTTTTTTCAAGAACTCTACATTATTTTTCCCTTGTACCATACTCATATGTGGCAAAGGCATAATAAAATCATGCGGATTACGGATCAGATCACTGTTAACAAGATAAGACCAAAACTGTCGTGAAACCTGAAACTGTTCATTAATTTTGATAGCTTTGTTAATATCGATTGATCCGTCTGGTTTTTCTACGGTGTAGTTCAACTCGCACAATGCCGAATGTCCAGTTCCTGCATTATTCCATTCGTTCGAGCTTTCCTCGCCTGCTTTTTCAAGCTTTTCAAAAACTGTAATTTTCCAGTCCGGCACTAATTCCTTCAAGAGTGTCCCTAAAGTGGCACTCATGATTCCTGCACCAATTAAGATAACGTCTGTTTCAGTTTGTCTGCTACTCATTTTTCCCATCCCTTATATGCTATGATTTGCAGAAAGGATGCTGGCGCCCATGCTTAAAGCAAACAGCAAGCTAAGGCGCGACTAGTTACACACCTTTTCTGGATCAATTAATTCCTTAATATAGTTTATCACTAATATCGATAGATTTAAATATTTATTACTATAATAATAGTTAGTAAGCTATTTAAAAGCTGGTAAAAGTGAGAAGTCCAACCACAATGCCCTATTTTTATCAATCCGCTTGGCAATCGCTTACACTTTTGTAAAAATACTTTTTACGATGAATAATTATAAACCGCACCGTTTACCTATACACGGGACTATCTTTCAATTATCCTATTAATATCTTTTCTTCAGCATATCTAAGTCTTGCTTCTTGGCGCTTCGACATGAGCGCGAATGCCATGGTTAATGGCCCAAGGCGACCGATGAACATCATTAAGGTGATTAAAAGTTTTCCATAAGGCGATAAATCCCCTGTGATACCCGTTGACAATCCGACTGTTCCGAATGCCGAAATGGTTTCAAAAAGCAGCTTATTCATCGGCATATCCTCTGTGTAGGTCAGCAAAAAGAAAATCGTGAAGATAAAAATGATGGCTGACACCCCAATGGATAAGGATTTATTAACCAAGCTCCAGGAAATTCTTCTTTTAAAAATATTAACATCGCTTCGATTCGTCAACACTGTCCAAAAGGCAAATATGATAATGGCAAAGGTCGTAACCTTAATTCCCCCACCGGTAGAGCCAGAAGAAGCGCCAATAAACATCAATGCCATCGTAAAAACTTGTGAGGACAGCGTCATATGTCCAATATCAATGGTATTAAAGCCGGCTGTTCTTGGTACGACGCCTTGAAAATAGGAGGCCCAGAATTTATCGTTCCAGCTTAGGTTTCCAATCGTTGCGGGGTTATGAAATTCAGAGATTAATATAATTACTGTTCCCACAACATTAAGGATTAATGTCACGAGCAGCACCACTTTGGAATGAAGGGACAGCTTACGTAAAGATTTTTTCTGCCAGACATCCAAAATGACGGTGAAACCAATTCCGCCGATGATAAATAATGAAGTGATGGCTAAATTGACGGTCGGATCCCCGACCCATTTACTTAGATTGTCTGGTTCGAGGCCAAAACCGGCATTGTTAAAAGCGGATATCGAATGAAAAAATCCGTAATACAAGGCTTTGATCCACGGCATCTCAAATGACCAGCGGATCGCTAAAATAAGCGCCCCTGTTATCTCTACAATTAAAGTTATCATGATGATTTTGGAGACAAGTTTTACCACACCTGAAAGTGTAAATAGGTTTAGCGAATCTTGAAGTAGCAATCTTTCTTTCAAGCCAATTTTCTTTCCGAGGATGATGAACATGAATATGCCGATCGTCATAAATCCCCAACCGCCAATCTGAACTAAGAAAAGCATTACCAGCTGGCCGAAAATGGTAAAGGTTGTTCCTGTATCCACAACTGCGAGACCTGTTACGCAGACGGCAGACGTTGCCTCGAATAAGGCATCGACAAAACGGAGGCCCCTTCCCTCCTCATAAGTCGAAATGGGCAGCATTAATAAAAGTGTACCTAATAAAATAAGTACCGCAAATCCGATAACCAAAATTTGCGCAGGATGCAGCTGGATAAACTTCCCTTTTTTCTTGATTAACTCCACAAATACTCCCCTTTGTTTGGTAAGATATCAAATGTGTAAATTTTGGATAAATTTATGAATCATATCTTACTCTCGGGAGTAGGATTTGTAAACAAAAAATTTCATTTGCCGCGTGTTGTTTCCTGTCATGATTCCATTTCAGATTCTTCCCAGCTTTGCGCGGTTTTAAATATTTTCTTAGCCTCATGCCGGTCGGAGGCCTGCAATTTATTAAGGATATTCGTAACATGATTTGCTACAGTTTTCACACTTAAATGGAGCTTTGCAGCAATTTGTGCATTTGTTTTTTCCCCGACAATCAACTCCAATATTTCCTTTTCACGGGCAGTTAGGTCGGACAATATAGGATTTACCGATTCTATCTCTTCTGTTTTTGAAAAATAATGTATCATCCGTGCGGCAATGTCAGCGCTGAAAACGGCGCCGCCATTGCCGACCATGCGAATAGAATGAAGAAGTTCCATTTCTCCGGCATCCTTTAACACATACCCGCTTGCACCCATTTTCATTGCCGTAAAAACAGATTTATCATTTTTTAGCATCGTAACAATTAGAATTTTTATTTTCGGAAATTTTTCCTTTATGATTTGAGTGGCTTCAATTCCATTTAGTCCTGGCATGCGTATATCCATGACAATGACATCCGGTTGGAGTGAGGACGCCATTTCTACAGCTTCCTCTCCTGTGGCAGCTTCGCCAATCACTTCTAAGTCATCCGTTGTTTGAATCAAATTTCGAACTCCTCCGCGAAACAACGGATGGTCATCAGCTAAAACTATTCTCATCCCTCTTCACTCCTGTCGAAAAAGGCAGAACTGCCCTTACTCGTGCTCCACCCGTTTCCAAAGATTCCATTTCACATTTCCCGCCAAGCTCCAATGCTCGCTCTCTTATCGATGTTAAACCAATTCCTCCGTTTTGGGACGGCCTCAGCTTATCAGGAAACCCAACGCCATTATCCGTAACCTCAAGTTCTAGTGTATTTTCGACAATTGTTAAACGAACTGTGCATTTGGTCGCATTCGAGTGGCGGATTACATTGACTAGTGCTTCCGTTATAATCCGGTACGCTGCAACCTCAACTGCTGCGGGCAATACAGGCAAACTTTCCGGGGCTTCCAAGTAAATTTCAATAGAACTAACTTCCGATGTGACAGACACTTCTTCCGAGGTTTTCCTGATTTCGTCCACCCTCGCCTGGATTGAACCCAGCAGTCCAAATTCATCAAGAGTCGGTGGGCGTAATCCATGGACCATCGTACGAATTTCATCCACAGTTGAACGAATTACTTGACGCAGCCCCTCCATTAACTCCAAAGCTTTCGCTGGATTTCTTTCAATATATTGCTCGGCTGCCGCGACGTTAAAAGCTAATGACATGAGCCGGGGGGCAAGGTCATCATGAAGGTTGCGGCGAATATGGAGCCGTTCCTCTTCACGGGCCAGCACCAATCTTTCCCGTGACTGCTGCAGGTCATTTGCCAGTAATTTCATACCCAAAGTCATTTTCACATTTTGAAGAACAGGACCAGCTTGGCGGAGAAGAACCTCAATAAGTTTATTGTCCTCACCAGTAAATACCTCATTTAAAGACCTGTTTGATAAATGAAGTGTCCCTAGTTCTTCCCCTCCATGAATAATCGGTAATGTGTGGATATCAAACTTTACTTTTCCCGATGCTGCAGCAAGTGTCTCTTTTCCGTTTATATTAATGAATATCCCGGCGTATGGCAGGCGAAGAGCATCCCGTATTGTTCCCGTCACAACGTTTAGCATCTCTTCAGGAGCAATGGGTCTGATCAAATGATCCCCAAGCTCCTTCAGTATGGTATACGGTTCATCATGTCTTCCCTTCATCAGTCTGTTCACAAGGCGCTGCAATCTTTCTTTTATTGGCGCAAAAAGAATTGCAACAATGGCGGTTGCCACTAAGGAAATGATGAAGTTGTTATCTGTCTTAAACAAGCTGCTAAAATAGAGAACTAAAAATGAGTATAGAAGAATAATAGCCAGCGATAAGGTGCCATAAACAACCGTCCGGTTCACAAGAGGGTCAATGTCCCACAGGCGATGACGAAGAATCGCAAATGCCAATGTTAATGGTATGATGGCCACAACGCCATACAGTAATGCACTTAAATAAAGATAGAATACAGGGTTTTCGCCAAAAATCGGATAGACAAAAAAACCGCTTACGATGATTGACCCCAGAAATGAAAGCGATAATCCAAAGACCACCCATTTGGTTTGCTGCCGTTCGACCTGGGTGGATATTTTTTTATATTGATAGATTTGTGAATAAATCGTCACAATAATCATGATTCCATAATAAACCAGTCTCGCCGTGCTCGACCAATTTAATAAATCAACAACCGTGTCCGGAAAAATCAAACTAATGAACTGGATGATACAAAAAGGAGTAAACAGGACAAGCTGCCAGCGGTGAATAAAACGTCCGTTTGGAAATATTAAGAAGAATAAGAATAGAGCCATTCTACCTACAGCCCCGATGATTTCCGGAAACTGGCCTACCACTTCGCGGCCATCTGATGCAAGGTATACCAATGATGTGTAGGTTGCCCCATATGTGACCAATGCCAATACTGCCAGAAGCCCCATGATATCCCGCGTGCTTTTAATAAAAATGATAATAGCTGCTGTGAAAAATAGGAAGGCAAACGCGGATTCGATAATGACAAATAGCGCCGCATACGTGTTAGAGGTTAAATGGTATTTGCTTAACGCTTCAATCGTTGTTGGGGGCGCAGGTGCCAAGGAACTGCAGGACTTGAGGATACATTCGTTTCGTAGGGTGTCATAATATCCCGCAATGGATTGAATGAAAAATACTAAGGTCAATATAGAAAAAATAATCACAAAGACTTGAAACAGGAAAAGTTTCTTATTTACTTCATTCATCCAGGAACGATCCCCACCTTTTGCACCTAAGATATAGGAAAATTATAACAAGGTGACCAACTTCTGTATAGATTTGGTTTTTCCTATTTATACCCATAAAAACTTCCCGATTGAAATGGGAATCCCCCTCCCTTCAAAACAGGAATTTCCCTTTGATACGATTAATTCGTAAACAACAATACAAAGGGAGTTGGAAAACATGATGTTAGAAAAAATTGTTAAGGTTCTTGGGTTTATTGCTTTCTTAGGGGGAATCGCTAGAATGGGGATGACGCCGTCAGGTTTGATTTGGGAGTCAGACAGCACACTTGAACTAATCTTCGCTTTTGCCGCAAGTATATTAATGGCAATCTCGTCTATGGCTTTGTTTATGTCCCAGTCACGGCAGACAGGGGTTTTCGGTTTCATCTCTGGTCTCATTCTTTCTACAGGAAACTTAATGCTGTCGGCGACATTCTATGGTTTGTTCGCTTACGGCGATTATCCGAAAGACGGCTTGTTCGTTAATCTTGCGAATAGTCTCTCCTACGGAGGGCTGTTGCTTGCCACGGTCATCCTGATGATTGTTACCTTTCGCGCAAAAGTGTTCCCTCGCTGGTACGCAATTGTGTTCTTGCTCATGCTTGTCTGTCTTGGCCTTCCGTTCCTCGGTGATTTCTTCGCCTTCTTCTGGGGATTGACATATGTACTGATGGGTTACTCCATCTTCACTGGAAAAGGAATCAACGTTGTTACTGTTAAAAAAGAGGAAATTGCCTCATAAAATTATGATGTTTTCTTTAAAGTAATATATCAGCGGATTTTTTAAAGATATCAGCGAATTATTGGCACATATCAGCGAATTTTTTATTATATCGGCGAATTTTCGAAATATATCAGCGAATAGCAAATTATTATGATTAAAAAGATAAAAGCTCCAATGCCAATCTCGGGCATGGAGCTTTTTTCATTAACCTATAAAGCTGCAAATTCACGAATCAACTGCTCAAACCGTTTTAAAGCATTGTCAATCGGTTCCGGTTTAGATAAATCTACACCAGTTTTCTTTAACAACTCGAGCGGATAATCGGAGCTGCCGCTCTTCAAAAATTCAAGGTAAGCATTGACGGCCGATTCGTCCCCGTTTAATAGCTGTTCAGCAATATGAATCGCCGAAGCAAATCCGGTAGCGTATTTGTACACATAGAAAGGTCGGTAAAAATGCGGGATCCGTGACCAGCCGTATTTCACTTCCTCATCAAACACCACTTCGTCCCCGTTATATTGCCTAAATAAAGATTCGTAGATTTCACTAAATACATTTGCGTTTAAAGGTTTTCCGCTTTCCGCATATTCATGGGTGATTTTTTCAAATTCGGCGAACATGACCTGTGTAAAGAAAGTTCCTCTAAATTGATCAATAAAGTGATTGAGTAAGTACTTCCGTACCTCTTTATTTGTTTCTTTTTCTAACAAATAATGAATCAATAGTACTTCGTTCACCGTCGAAGCTACTTCGGCTACAAAAATGCTGTAGCCTGCGGAGATTCTAGGCTGATGCTTGCTGGAATAATAGGAATGCATGGCGTGACCGAATTCGTGAATCATGGTGAACATACTATCCAAATCATCATGTTGGTTTAACAGCACAAATGGATGAACCCCGTAGACACCCAGGTTGTAAGCGCCCGAACGCTTGCCTGGCGTTTCCCGGACGTCTATGTAGCGGGCATCTTTAAAGGTTTTCAGAGTATTAACGTAATCCTCGCCCAGGGGTAGCAAAGCTTTTAAAATCGTTTCATACGCTTCCTCATAGGAAATTTCTAATTTCACACCAGGAACCAGAGGAACGTTCAGATCGTACTGGCGCAACGCCTCTAAGCCAAGCAGTTTTTTTCGAATAGACCCATATTGATGCAACGGTCCAATATTGGCTTTTGTCGCCATAATCAGATTTTCATAGACCTCTTTTGAAACCATATCCCCAAACAAACCTTTTTCCAAAGCGGATGGGTAGTTCCGCAAGCGGGCCAACGTCGCATTAGTTTTAACGTTCGCAGACAAAGTCGAGGCAATCGAATTTTTCAATTGCAAATATGGCTGATAATAAGCCTTGTACGCTTCCCTCCGCTTGTCTCGATCCTCATCTTCAATTAACTTTGAGTACATGCCGCGCGTCAGTATGACTTTCATTCCTTCATCACTCGTCACCTCGCCGAATTTGATATCGGCGTTGTTAAGCATACTGTAGGTGTGGCTTGGCGTAGAAAGGGCCTCACCTAAGTTGGATAAGATCTCTTCTTTTTCCTTGGTCAGAACATGTGCTTTATATCGGAAAGCTTCAAAAAGGTCTTGTTCAAAGTATTTTAACCGGGGTTCTTGCTCGATATATTCTCTTAATGTGCTTTCCTCTAGACTCAATAAAAATGGCATGAAAAATGATGAAGCTGCGCTTATTTTTACGGAAAGCTGCTTGGCACGGTCAACGAGCGATTGCGCCAAGGCATCGCGGGTGTCTACATCGGCCTTGAGCATGCCATACACATAGACAAGATTTAATTTACTGGAAACTTCCTCTTTTTCCGATAGATAATCATAAAGTGACTTTCCATTGTGAATCGCACCATCAAATTTTTTCAATTCGACAGTCTTTTTTTCAATCCAGAGATAATCATTTTCCCAGTCCTCAAGATTTTTATAAAGGTCCTCGAAATTCCATTTTTCTTTTTCCGGCACCTCAACCCTTGACATATAGGTAATGGTCATGTGAATCCCCCTCGCAATTGTAAGTTACTTAATTTTACCATTTAATTGAATGCTGTTATAATCAAAACAAAAAAATTTCCACGGGTGAGCCTATGAGAAAAAGATACTCGAATCTCGATGATGTAAAAAACAACAAGTCATTTAAAGATATGATGAAGTGGAACAAAGAAAGACGAAGCAAGGTAAAGGATTTAACGATTAATATTCCACAATGCCAGGATAAACAGATTGAAAAAATTAAAGAAAACCGGAGCCGAACTTCTTATACCTGGATTGGCCACTCCACCTTTTTGATTCAAATGAATGGGATTAATATATTAACCGATCCAGTTTGGGCAAAGCGGATGGGCTTTCAAAAAAGATTAACGGAGCCCGGGATTCCACTCGAGGATCTTCCTGAGATTGATGTAATCGTTATTTCTCATGGCCATTACGATCATTTGGATTTCCCAACCATCAAAAAATTAAAGGGAAACCCTCAATTTTTTGTTCCAATTGGTTTAAAGCCGCTTTTTAACCGGAAAGGGTATCAAAAGGTCAGCGAAATGGGCTGGTGGGAAAGTGCTGAAATCAGAGGCATCCAGATTCATTTTGTCCCCGCCCAGCACTGGACAAGAAGAACCCTGACAGATATGAATACGTCTCATTGGGGAGGGTTTATTTTTCAATCTCAAGAAGAAACGCTGTATTTTGTCGGGGATACAGGATATTTTGCGGGATTTAAGCAAATCGCCGAGCGTTTTGACAACATTGATACTGTGTTTATGCCAATTGGTGCTTACGAGCCGGAATGGTTCATGAAGGATTCGCATATTTCGCCGGAGGATAGTGTTAAAGCCTTCTTAGAATTAAACGCGAAAAAATTTGTCCCGATGCATTATGGAGCCTATCGCCTCGCCGACGACACCGGGCCCGAAGCCCTTGAACGGCTATATCGTGAATGGGAAAAACAACAACTTCCTAATGAACTGTTAAAGGTTTTGACAATTGGTGAGACGATGATAGAGGAAAAAAAATAACACTAAATAAAGGTATCTCACTCATCCGAAGTGATGTACCTTTATTTATCCAAAGTAAGTCAAAATCGGGGGTAATAACAATATTGAACTGGAAATTAGTACAGAACCTGCAAAATGTATTTCAGTCGTTTGGTGAGCTACAAACCTCTTTTACAAAAAACTTAACTGACATTGCATCAAGGATAAAATCGGTGAATCCCGGTGCCACCATTGTATTTTTGGAATTATATAATCCCTTATCACCGTCCGACAAACTGTATCCTCTTGCTGATCAATTGCTTCCGAAATGGAATCTTAAGTTATATGAGACTGCCAATCAGTATTCACCATCCCTAGTTATCGAAACCACTAAGGTAATAAACGGGGAAAGACCGGAAAATTTATCACCTGATGGTGTGCATCCTAATTCGAACGGTTATTCTGCTATATCAGAGCTAATGATTTATCAATTTAAGCATCAATATCGAATCGATTCTGTATAAAACGAAGGAGCCTTGTGGGCCCCTTTGTTTTTTATATTTTTCTAACCGGCATACTATGTACCGGTTTTTCCCATGTATTCTTTTTCAATTTCCTCGAATTCCTTTTCTAATTCACTTAATGTCCATTCATATAGATGTTTATCATTGATTTTAAAGATACCCAAGTTAATTAGCTCTTCAATGAGAAATTGTCTTTTTTCCTGAACAGTTTCGTTAAGAAGATGTTCCATTAAAAGCTCCCCCAATCTCTAAGCTAATAACAAATTTGTCACCTTCCACTGCCATTATAAAATGTCCAATTCATGGAATTTGTCGAAAAGACAGTTTTTTACCGAATTGTTATCATTTTTTAATAAACTAGTGTGATAGTCACGAATATTTTTAATGAAATTGTAAAAAATTAGGTGATTTTAAAAAATGGGTTTTTACCATGTATATGAATACAATAAAGCCGGATTAAATAAATTTAGTCCGACTCTTTAGAATTATTCATTTTTCCGCCTTTGCAGTTCAGCCAATATGGCCGGGTATTCTTTGTCAATTCTAAAAAACAGCATAAGGATAATCTGGATAACTGCTAATGCGAGCGGTATTTGAATATTAACTGCTTTGATCATTTCAATAGCCAAAGCTGGCTGCTCGACAGCCCCGCCTACATATCCGCCAATCCCAAGCAGCCATCCGACTACTGCAAGACCAAGCCCTGTACCAAACTTCATTCCAAAGCTAGCAGCACTATTGACCAGTCCTTCTGTCCGTAAACCGGTTTTGTACTCGCCGTATTCAACGGTGTCGTTGACCATCGCCAACAGCAACCCAAGCGTTGGCATGACTCCCAAGCCCGCTAACGCTGTCCCAACTAAAAAAACAGGTAAATTACTAGGGTCCGCCCATTTTATTATTTGTCCCACAATCGCTACCAGTGAACCAATTATGGCCACGTTCCTTTTCCCGAACCTGGCCACTAAAGGGCCGATGAAAAATAACCCCAAAATCATTGGTGCCGTTAACGTAAGGCCAATGATAGGAAATTTATTGATATCACCTATAACCCACTGCGCGTAGTATAGCCCTGCGCCTTGTACCAGACAGATGGTAGTGTAAAAGGTGATGCAAAAAAGCGTAATGATAATCCAGTATTTATTTCGTAAGATGGCCTTAAAGCTAGCTGAAAAGGGAATTTTGTCTTGTTGTGATGTTGAAGATTCAACTCTTTCTTTGACAAATCGGAAGGTAATGTAAAGGGCAATAATTGATAACAATCCATAGAAACCAGCAAGTCCTGTCCATCCGATGGAAGCCGTCAACGGTTGGGTAAAGGTCATGACAATTAAGGTTCCAATCATGGTGAAAATCGTAGAGTAAATGTTTGATAAGGAACGGCTATGCTGATGCTGTGTCATGACGCCGAGCAATGTTTTGTACGGGATGGAAGCAGCGGTGTATAGTAGGATGAACAAAATGTATGTGATGTAGGCATAAATGATTTTGCCTGTATGATCGAGATCAGGGACTGAAAATAACAATACAATTGAGACACCGAGTGGAACTGACATCCAAAGCAACCATGGCCTGGCTTTTCCATGTTTAGATCTCGTCATATCAACTATGGAACCCATTCCGATATCGGTAATTCCATCAAACAATCTTGCAATCAGCATCAAGGTTCCGACAATCGCACCAGCAATACCGACTACATCCGTGTAATAAAAGGTTAAAAATGAACTAATCAGTGTATTGACAGAGAAAATCCCAAAACTTCCGACTCCATATGCCCACATTTCTTTTTTTCTTGGTTTCTCTAAATCGTGCTTTTGTTCAATCCATGGCCCCTCAATAATTGTTTGCCTCAACAAAATCCCTCACTTCAAATTGGAATTGTTTAATGAAATAAGTTATCGAATGTATGCGCTTCCATGATATGAGACAAACCAGGGGATTAGACTATGCTCATAGTAAAAACTTTTTAAATGGAGACCCCAAAAAAAAGCAACGGACTAATCCATTGCTTTTTTTGGTCCCATATTATTATTTCGCCGCTGCCTTTGCCGCTTCCAAAGCAGCTTCATAATTCGGATGGTTGGTCACTTCGGAAAGATACTCGACATACGTAACAATGTTTTCAGCATTTACCACAAAAACAGCGCGGCTGTTTAAACGAAGTTCCTTTATATACGTTCCATAAGCTGTACTGAATGACATTTCAAAATGGTCAGACAAAGTCTGGACGCCGCTGATACCGGCAGCCCCGCACCATCTGCTTTGGGCAAACGGAAGATCAGCGCTGATGGTCAGTACCACAACATTGTCACCCAATTCAGACGCTGCTTCATTAAAGCGCCTCGTCTGCTGGTCGCAAACTCCCGTATCAAGTGAAGGTACCACACTGATCAGCCGGATCTTTCCATTTGAATCAGCAAGAGTAACCGGCGAGCGGTCATTTGCCAAAACCGTAAAGTCAGGTGCTTGATCACCTACTTTAATTTCTGGGCCAAGCAAGGTTACAGGATTACCCGCTAATGTTGCCGTTCGAGTCTGTTCTTGAATCATATCTTGTTCTCCCCCTTTAACACACTACACATCTGTCTATAAATCAGCTGCCACGATAAGTGCTATAGCCGCCCGGTGCCACTAACAGTGGAACATGATAATGGGAATTCGTGTCAGCAATTCCAAACCTAATCGGAACTTTATCTAAAAAAGGCGTTTCACCAACTCCCACACTTTGTTCCCGAAAGTAATCCGCTACATAAAAGACTAATTCATATTCCCCTGATTCTACCTGTCCTTCAGCAAGCAACGGGGCATCCACCCTGCCATCGCTGTTTGTAGAAACTATCTTTATAAGTGACCGCTCAGGTCCTAACCGCCAAAGTTCTATTTTTAAATTTTTTGCTGGAAGGCCCTTGGATATATCAAGGACATGTGTGGTTAATTTTCCACTCATGCTTCTACACTTTCTGTCGGAGATTCTAAGCCTTCATTTACAAGATCTTGGCGGTTAACGACAAATCCCTGGAAGCCGTATGGAGGTCGTGGTTCTGTGAACACCGCACCCTCTGAATCCGGAATCTCCACAATTGTTTCCCACGTACGGTTATTTGATAAAAATTGAACTTCAGCAATCTGTGGGAAACGCTGTAATACACGGCAGCCGACTCGATAAATTAAATCTTGGATTGATAATGTTTCAGCTTCATGGAAGACAGATGCTGCAATATCACGGACTTGTTCAGCAGGAACATAAACAGCAGGATTATCAGAAACAGCATCCTCTTTATCATTATAGCGGTAGAAAATATCAAGATAGATATAAAGCGGACGGTCCTTAGCTTCTGGAAGAGTTGTGTATTCATCTTGGATGAAGCCATAGAAGGAGCTGCCGGTTACCTTAATTAGGTGAAGATTTTTAATGCCGCTCTCTTGCTTCACAAGCTGATTACCTTGTTCAGTCCGTGCAACTTTGACAGTTGTTGTAATTAATTCATTTCTGGAGTGACGATAAACTAACGGGCTGGCCTCCAGTCCATTTTGTCCTGCCACTTGGACTGTTTCAAAAGGAACTTCATCTGCGGTGATTTCTACGGATGTTATGTGTGGATAGGTATTAAGGAAGCGATTACAAACGAATTTTAAAAATCCTTCAAAGGTTGGTCCGTGATACTGCGCTGCTTGACGAAGAATGAAATTTTTCATTGAATCCGTAGCGACGACACAGCTGTTATCAGCTTTTGTGAAAGAGTGAAGGAAGTCTCCCTCAAGGGCAATTTTGGCATTCATTCCAAAAATAACATTGTTGCGGCCGGTAAAATTCGACTCCGGAATAGTCTTGATTCCTTCTAGCGGGGTTTGGTACGTCCGGAAAACAAAAACATCACCTTTACCATAATAGCAAACTCTCTCTTGTGAACTCATTTAAATTCCTCCCTAAAATTTTATTATTTTAACCCTGAATCGCCGAAGTGCTGCTCCTGCGTTTCAAGATATAGGAACCAAAAATGATACAAACTTTAAGTCGCCAGGTCTTTTACTTGATGATAAAATCCTCTAGGCGGAAGAAGGCGATTTTAAAAATCTGGGTAAGTGCTTCCTGCAGTTCCTCTGGCGGATCGTTATTCACCCGTTCCTTCATATTGCCTCGAATCGTTTCTTTCGTTTGTCCTTTTACTGCCATGATGAAGGGGAATTGAAATTTTGATGTGTATGCGTTGTTGAGGGATAAAAATTCTTCGTGTTCTTCTTTGGTAAGCTGATTTAGGCCGGCACTTGCCTGTTCCTTGACAGAGGCATCGGCCATTTGTACCCGTGCCGCCAGATCTGGATGCGCCCTTAACAAAGCGAGCTTTTCTTCCATTGTTGATTCCTTCACCGTGTCCACCAACGCTTGGTGAAGATCAGCGACAGACTGGAATGGACGGTTCACCCAGGTCCGTTCTGCCACCCATGGTGAATGTTCAAATACCCAGCCAAGAACTTCTGTGAACGCTGGCTGATCTAAACTATTAAGCGTTTCGAGCTTCATAGTCATTTTGATTCCTTCCTTTCTTTTCTATAACGCCTTCCAAAATGGCCGGTGCAAATTACTCTCTCACCTCTTGGATTAACTTTATTTTACCTTCATTAATGGGGGAAGGTCATTAGCCATAAGTGACAAATATCACACCAATAAAGTGTGCTCTGTGCACACTGGGTTAAAAACCATCCCCAAAAACAAGTAAAATAAACGAATTGTGCACTAAGCACATCATAAGGTAAACTACTATTAAACAACCAAAAAAGGAGGGAACGACACCATTGAAGCTGTCTTTAGAAGAAGCATTAACACTTCCACCACTTCACCAATGTAAAATGATAGCTGGTACACAAGGTCTAAGCCGGACCATTATATCAGTAAATAGTTTTGATGCACCTGATGTGATGAGATGGTTAAAGACTGGGGACTTAGTTTTAACGACTGGTTATATTTTTTTTAATAATGAACAAGCATTAACTAGTTTAGTGTATGATTTGGCTGAAAGAAATTGTGCCGGATTAGGGATAAAAACAGCTCACTTTCCAAACTCCCTGCCTCAAGATATGATCCTGGCAGCAAACAGGCTTGCATTTCCCATTTTCCTAATCCCTAACGAATTATCGATTGCCGACCTAATCCAAACCGTACTGCGTGAATTACTAACACCACAAACGAAGACGGAAACCAACCTTCAAAACATAGCTGTTAATGAAAGTCCTGATTTTTCAATCTATTCCGTTCTGAAGCATATTCCTAAAGAGATTCTAAAAGACTACTATTCTGCCTTTTTATCACCATTAATTTCTCACGATCAAGAAAACCATACGGAATTATTAAATACCTTAGAAGTCTATCTTAATTGCGGTGCAAAGACAACCGAGGCCGCACAAACAATCGGCGTTCATCGAAACACCATCCACCAGCGAATCAGCAAAATAAAAGAACTCCTCGGTACGGACCTGAACAACGGTAAAACAAATTTCAAATTACAATTAGCTATAAAAATGTTTCATCTAAATAAATATTAAAAAGGGCCCGATCAATCAGGGCCCTTTACTTTAAAATTAATATTGAGTTGACCTCAACTGCGACTCTGAATAACCGAGCAGCATTCCTAGCATTCTGGCTATTCGAATCGCCAGCAATAGGCGGAATTGAACCTGACTATCTGTTAAATCCAATCCCAGCAATTCCTCAATCCGCACAATCCTAAATTTTACGGTGTTTCTGTGGACAAAAAGGCGATTGGCCGTGTCTAACAGTTTCCCGCCGCATTCCAAATAGGCTTCTAAAGTAAACAGCATATTGGATCCGTTTTCCTGATCATACTCTAAAAGAGATTCCAGCATACTATGAAAATAATTTTTCAAGGCATGTTCCGGTAATTGCTGCAGTAATCCCTCTGGTGCATAGTTCCTATATTCAAAAACGGTATCCTTTACTTCCTTTGAAAGTTTTTTCCCTAACGAAATGGCCTCCACTGCCTCCTTATAGCTTCGTCCAACCGTCCCCAGCCCGGCACAAGGTAAACCAACCCCTATCTGGACCTGGTGTTTAGGAAATTTTATATGTATTTGATTTGCCAAGAAACTGGCTGTTTTTCTCGCAAGATTCGCTAACTCATGTGACTTATTCTCCGTTACCGATACCAGCACCGCAAATCCCTGTGGAAGAGGAATACTGATTAATCTAGCATTTGCCTTCTTCTCCGCCGCACTGACTAGTTGGGGAAAAACAGAGTGAATCATCTTCTGTTCCTCACCACTTAAATATAAAAGGACAAAGTGGTTATCATGCCTTATCTTAAGCTCATCAGCAATCGAACGGACCTTCTCTTCTTCCGTTTTTTCTCCCGTCAGCAATATTTTAAAAGCTTCATCCTTATCACATGATTGCCGTTGTTCATCTTGAAGAATCTCTCTTGTAATGGATAAAAGAGAATCAGACAAGACATTTTCATAGGGGAGCTCGATCAAAGGCAGACCTAAGCGATCTGCCTCCTCAAGCATACAAGCAGGAATTTCCGTCAAATAACGTTTTACTTTAATGGCCAAGCCCGCGCAGTTACGTTTGGCCAGGTCATTGAGCAATTTTATTTGAGTCGCTTGATGATCTTTAAAGACATAACCGGTTGTCAGGAGCAAATCACCCTGTTTTAACCAAGAGGTATCTGGCTCATCCATGATACTGACAGAACGAATGTTGCGGTTTAACCCACGGATCCCTGCCACTATACGACAGCCGGGAATCAGCCTTGTCTTTAAAATATCAGATACCGTAAACGCCATTGCTCAACGCCTCCATTCAAAGAATAGTTTTAATGGGACTCCTTCGCAGCAGCCATTTCTGCATTTTCAATCCCATGACCGGCATGACTTGCCTTCGATGATGTACCATTTAAAATCATGTTCAAGACAACCAGAACAAGTGAACCCATTACAACCCCGTTTCCTAACAGTAAGCGGGCAGTACTCGGTAAATCCACGAAAGCACCAGGGACCCCTTTAATCGCTAAGCCAATTCCCACGCCTACAGCAACAATGAGTTGATTAGCTGGAGAAGCCAAATCTTCCTTCGCAATAATTTTCAGGGCCGCGGAAATCAACATCCCAAACATTGGAACCATGGCCCCTCCAAGCACAGCTGGAGGAATCATCGTTGTTAAAGCACCAACCTTTGGCACAAGCCCCAGCACAATCAGGATACCGCCAGCGGCAGTCAATACCCTTAAATTGGTTACCTTTGTCAAAAGAACAAGACCGACGTTTTGCGAGAAGGTCGAATGGTTAAAGGAATTGAGGAATCCGCTGATAAATCCTCCAAGACCTTCAGCACGCAATCCCCGTTTAATATCATCTGATTTAATGTCTCTTCCTGTGATATCACCAAGGGCGAAAAATACACCAATACTTTCAATTGCAATAATAAAGGTGATAATAGTCATCGTAATGATGGAAGAAATATCGAATGTTGGTACACCGAAATAAAATGGCTGAGGCACATTAAACCATTTTGCTTCTAAAAAGACGTTAAAATTAACCATTCCGAAAAAGCTTGCTACAATCGTACCGATTACCATCGCTAAAAGAATGGAGATAACTTTAATAAATCCTTTAAACATGGTGTTGAATAATAAAAAGCATAATAACGTAAAAAGTGCTATCAGCAAGTGCTTCGGATCACCAAACGTTTTAGAGCCTGCCCCGCCGGCAGCATTGTTCATCGCTACTGGCATCAACGAAATACCGATGATTAGAATAACCGAACCAGATACGATTGGAGGGAAAAACCTTACCAGTCTCCCTATGAACGGGGCGCACAAGGCCACGAGCAGTCCTGCTACAATAACAGCCCCAAAAACTCCCGTTATCCCATGAATTTTCCCTATCGCAATGGCCGGTTCAACATTAATGAAGGAAACTGCCATAAGAGCCGGCAATTTGATTCCGATATGCTTTCCGCCCATAACCTGGAGCAATGTTGCAATACCACATGCCAATAAGTCAAATGAAATTAGATATACAAGTTGTGCCTGCGTCAGACCTAATGCACCAGCCACAATAATTGGTACTGCCACTGCGCCGCCATACATAACGGCAATATGCTGGAATCCTAATGCCAGCGTTTTCCCTGTTCCTAATCTTTCCATCTATATTCCTCCCAAATTCCAAAAAGTTTATTGGTTGTGGAGCCGCTTCTGTTCATTCATGAAGAGTTTAAGTGGTTTCGGCAAAGTAACACCTATTCTGAATATGGTTAAAATTCAGATAATTTTCTCCATACAGGGATGAATGTGTCTATATAGAAGCTAGTTCTATTGTGGGATGGTTTCAGTGTTTTCTTGTGGCAATATTTCTCCATTTCGATAAACAATGGATCCTTTTACGATGGTGATTCTATTTTTCCCCCTAAACATTTTTCCAATATAGGGAGAATGGGCATGGCGGTAAAAAAGGTCATCTGCTTTCAACGTAAAAGATTCATTTAAACTAATCAATGCCAAATCGGCATCGCTTCCCTCGGCTACTGCCCCTTTTTGCGGGTAGAGGCCAAATCGTTTCGCAGGGTTGGTGGACATGGCGGCTGCAATCTTTTGCAAGGATATGTTTCTTTTCCAATATCCTTCTTCCAATAGAACAGATAAACTAGTCTGCGCACCGCTTATTCCCCCCCATGCTGCAAACATATTGCCGTCTTTCGAACTCTTCATTTCCGGCGGGGCAGGAGAATGGTCAGAGCCAATTACGTCAATCTCACCGTTCGCAAGCGCTTTCCATAATGCCTCTACTTCTTCCGAGCTCCTTAATGGCGGTGCGCATTTTGCGATTGGTCCCAGCCTCGCGAAATCATCACTAGTAAGTGATAAATAATGTGGGCATGTTTCAACGGTTACATCAATTCCCTTTTTCTTCGCTTCTGTTATTAATTCAACGACTTTACTGCTGCTTGCGTGAACAATGTGGACCTTGCATCCGGTCAATTCAGCATAGGATAACAGCCTTCTGACAGCCTCCATTTCCGATATAATCGGACGGGATTCGCAGTAATCCAGGGCCGAAAGCTTTCCTTCTTTAATCTTACCTGCAGCTAGTAACTCCGTCATAACAGTGCTTTCTGCATGGACAGCCAAGATCGATCCAAGTCTTGCGATTTCACCCATTCCTGCCATTAGCGTGGCATCATCCGAATGATGAAATTCGTCAATTCCGCTTGGTGACATAAAGGCTTTAAATCCAATTACACCGGATTGAATCATTTCCTCGAGCAATTTTATATTTTCCGGAACGAGGCCTCCCCAGAGCCGGAAATCTGTGACAGATTTCTTAATCGCTTGCTCCTGCTTTAATCGGAAACCGTAAGCATCAATCGTTGGAGGGTTGCTGTTCAATGGCATATCAAAATATGTTGTCACTCCTCCCGCCGCAAGACTTTTACTTCCGGTCAAGATGCCCTCCCAGTCCGTTCTTCCAGGTTCATTAAAATGGACATGCGTGTCGATTAATCCAGGAAAAATGTGAAGGCCGATCGCATCTATTTCCTCTTTAGCTTTTCCTTCTATCGGAATATCTCTTGTTATTTTAATTATTTTTCCATTCTTGATCCCAATTTCACCTGTAAAACTTGCCTCAGGACCAACAACCATTCCATTACGGATAATTAGATCATATAATAGCATAATAGACTAATACCCTTCCTCTCTAAACCAAGGTCCGCATAGTGAAAACGCTGCCATTAATATTAATTCTTTGTTAACCCATTAATTCCTCCCGTCTTTTAATATAAATTTAGAAAAGTTCTTATTAAAGAACTTTTCTATTTCATCCTCTCCCGAAAATGTATGAATACGGGAGAGGAATCATTCCTAATAAAATAGATAGATTTAGAGCCGTGCCCATGCTTGGATTAAGGTTCGTTTCGACTGCGCAATAATCGCATCGGAATCCTCATTTCCAACCGGTTTTACCTCAAATGCGACCACATTTCTAGACCCTTCCCCGATGTAACCTATTTCTAATAGCATTCTTAAATATTCCGTTAATTCCTCGACGTCATTCTCACTTCCCGGGTAGCCGAATCGCGGATGCTGGTCACCATAGGCAGGATCATTTTTATCCTTAATATAGCAATTTCCGATATGAGCGTGATTAATATAATCACGGGCAATGGTTAAGGCATCCTTTGAGGTTTCCCGCTGCATCGGAAGATGGCTCAAATCCAGCATTAAGCCAAAGCTTGGGTCTACTTTTCTTACTTCCTTCGCAATTTCAACCGCCAAATGATTTGGTCCAATTAGGCATTTTTTATCGGTTTCATCATCAAAGGTTTCTAATGAGAGTACTAGATTACCCTTCTGTCTAGCATACTGGGATAATTCAATTATCGAATCAGTAAGCAATTGGAGGGCTCTATCCACATTCTGATCCGGTTTAGGACCGCTTAAGAATCCTAATTTCGAAGCATTCAACTCATAGGCTTGATCGATCCCGGCCTTTACAAGATCAATTGCCGCCTTCCGTTTTTCCGGGTCAAACGAGTTCAAATCGCCTTTATTGCTAAGCAGGATCGGCTGGGCACCAAAACCAACGGCCATCCGCCCGGATTTCAATAGGGAAGCAACCTTTTGTCTTTCTGCAGGATCATTGACCCTTGTTACTTCAATCCCTGAAAAAAAGTCATCCGTGACGATTTTCCGAACTGTGTCTGAAATTTTCCCCTCACCCTTCATGGCTTCCGGATAGGCCATAAAATGAACAATACCAACCTGCATAAAATGTTGAAGATCTATTTTCATATGCAATACCGGAATAAATCCGGAACTTCCCCCTTCCCCAAAGGAAAAAAGAGTCCGCTGCTCTTTTTTCCTTTTTTAATAGATTGATTATTTGTTAGAATATTCAAAGCCAGTTAAACTACCGTTATTAGAGAACCCGCAAACTGCCGTTGGGTCGACAACCACTTCAATCAAGTATGGTTTGCCACTGTCCACCGCTCGCTGCAATGCTGGTTTAATGTCATCATAGTGGGTAACAAGTTCCCCGCGGACGCCCATTCCGGCAGCGGTTTTCACAAAATCAATACCGCGCTCTTCATTGTCGCAGAGTTCATTTTTGTAAATCAGGTCTGTAGAGATATCGCGCTCATCATAAAACCAATTTTGTTGCTGGCGAATCAATCCAAGTAATGAATTATTCATAACGAATACGATTACCGGAATATTATGCTTAGCGGCAGTGGCAAGATCCTGCAGGGACATTCCTAGACTTCCGTCGCCAAGAATATTGACGCTTTGACGCTCTGGGAAGGCAAGCTTCGCTGCCATAGCAGCTCCTAATCCCCAGCCCATCGTACCTGCACCGCCTGTTAATAAATAGCTGCGTGGAACATAAGTTTCAAACAATTGACAAGACCAAATTTGGCTGATTCCGCAGTCATGTGATGCAAAAGCATCACGGTCTAAGAATTCGCGAAGCTCTTTCAGAGCGCGTTCCGGACGAATCGGAAGGGTATCATAATCTTGTTTACGGGCATACTTCTTTCTTTCCTCGGTTAAATCAAGCTTCTTAATGCCTGGTTCAACAGCTGCCGCAATGCCCACATCCAAGGATTTATAAACCTCAGTTAAGCCTGCCATGAAGGATTTCACATCGGAAACGATTCCAAGCTCCGTCTGTACGGTTTTGCCAAGTTCTTTTGGATCCAGGTTAATGTGGATAATTTTTGCATCGCGCTTAAAAATATCCACTGTGCCGGTGCTGCGGTCTGCAAAACGGCCGCCTAGATTAATGATCAGATCCGAATTTAAGATGGTCATATTTCCGTATGGTGTATCTAGCATTGTTCCCATTCTTCCGGCAAACAGCGGATGATCGTTCGGGAAAGTATCCATCCCCATACCAGTTGTAACCACAGGGATTTGCAATGTTTCTGCCAGTTCCTTTAGCTCTTCCGTGGCATTTGCAAGGTTTACTCCGCCTCCGGAAATAAGAACAGGTTTTTTGGCATCCTTTAATAGGTTTAGAACTTCATAGAGTTCCTCCTTTGATGCAGAAGGCAGTACCTCTGGTTCATCCACAAACTCATCCCAATCAACTTCAAGTTCAACCTTTTGCGTATTGATCGGCAAGTCAATTAATACAGGGCCTTTTCGTCCTGTTGTTGCCGTCGTCCATGCCTCGTGAATCATTTTAGCTGCGTCTTTTCCGTCTGTTAATTGGTAAACAGCTTTACAAACCGGCTTAGCCATTTCGCAAATCGGTGCTTCTTGGAATTGCATTGTTCCGATTAAAGTTGATTTCTGCTGGCCTGTGAAAGCAATCATTGGAATCGAATCCATCCATGCGCCATATAAGCCTGTTAGGAAGTTTGTTCCTCCTGGTCCGGAAGTAGCTGCACAAACGCCAACCCTTCCAGTTGCCCGGGAATATCCGTCTGCCATAAACGCTGCAGTTTGCTCGTGACGGACAACATAAGATTTTATATTGGTTTTCTCGCGAATCGCATCATACAATGGAAGAATTGCAGCCCCCGGAACACCATAAATTTGATCAACGCCTTTTCGAACTAGATAAGCTGCAATTGCTTCAGCAGCGGTCATTTTTTGTTTTGCCATGTTAATCCCCCAGTTCACTATCTATTTTTTTAAATATTTCCGTAATCGTGTTTTTCTGACCTACATTCCCTGGAAACACAATATAAGTTGTATTTTTAATTCTCGCTTCTTCTCCTGTGAGTAAAACAGGAACCCCTGCAGCCGCCTGGCCGAGTATTTTAGCCTTCTTGATTCCTAAACCGCTTGTAGCAATATCACTGGAGGTGATCCCCCCTTTTGCCATAATAAATTTTGGTTTTACCGTTAAGGAGTGGACTAATTCTACTAGAGCTTGGGAGATGATTTGACTATACTGTAAATTCTCCTCCTTGCTTACCGCTTTGATGACAGTTCTGCTTGTATAAAGGACTGTATTGTCACCATTTTTAATGGAGGCTTCTAGTAATTGGGCGGCCCTTTGGATTTCGTCTTTTCTTTGGTTCTTTTCTAAAATCATTTCCACATTCAATTCAATTGGTCTTATATGAACCTCCGAAACTAAGTCGGAAAGCTGCTCTGTGGTCAATTTAGTATGGGAGCCGACTACCAGTAATCCGCCAAAATTCTTACCGTCAGATCCTTGAGCCATTTCCTTTGCTTCAAGAAATGGTTTATGGGAAAACCCACCTAATGACTTTACTAAGGAGGCTGCGGTCCTAAACAGGAAGTGTTTCCCTCTTTCAATAGCCTTTAACAGCGCCAGGGAAACGACATCCAAATCCTGATAATTGATGGCGTTCACAACAATTGGCACATTACCGGAAGCTTTATCTAAAATTGAAAAAACTTGATCGACACCGCCGCTGCGAATATCTTCAATGGAAATGGATAATACCTGTTCCGAAGTGAACTTTCCTTCCGATTTCTCCTGCACATAATCCGGCAGATAAGCGGTTGAGTAGCCAAATACTGCATCTTTTGCGAATTCTGTATTGTTCACTGGAACCAGATTTTGATTGACCAAAAGATAATGAGTATTATCGACTGTATATCGATTCCCTTCGAAAAAGGCTGGTATGATAAGGTGCCCATCAATGTTCCAGTCCAGCTTTTCGGTCAGTGCTTTTTCCAAAACGGAAATTTCTAATGGATAATGGCCGCGTAAAGTTGAGTCGCTCCGGCTGATGATCGTGAAGGATACATTCAATTCCTTAGACACCACCGCTAAGTTTTCAATAATTTCTGTATTGATTCTGGCGGCTTTTTCCGGCTCATAGCTTCTTGTATTCGTTAAAATATAGAGAACTTGTGTATCCTCTTCGAGGCCTTTACGAATCCAGCGTTTATCCCAATCTGTGATAACGGAAACATCATGGACTGTCTGGACTCCAGTTGGGTCATCATCTAGAACAATTAGCTTATGATTTAATTCTTTCAGCTTGGAAAAGATTGTCTTCCTTAACGGGGTGTCCCCCTGTAAGGTGGAAGAATTGCTGATTATTTCTTGAAAAATCATATCGGTTTTGGTTGTCAAGGCCGACGCCACCTCCTAGGTCTATTTGATTAATGCTGAATCGACCAGTTTTTCCGCAGTTGCAGTAATGCGTGCTGCTCTTAGTTCGAAGAAATCCAAAAGCTCATGCATTTTACCGGATACTCCGAAGCGGTCCTGTGTGCCAATCCGTTTTAATGGCACTGGGCAATGTTCGGAAAGGACCTCCGCCACAGCACTTCCTAATCCGCCGATTATGGAATGCTCTTCTATTGTTACGACCCTCTTTGTCTTAGCAGCAGAGGTCGCAATCGCTTCAACATCTATTGGTTTAATGGTGTGGATGTGCAGGACATCTGCTTGAATCCCTTTTTTGCCAAGCGCTTCGGCTGCCTTAAAAGTTTCATCAAGCATGATTCCTGTACTGATTAAAGTAACATCGTTCCCGTCACGGTATTTTATTGCTTTTCCGATTTGGAAACGGTCTTCTTTTTTCGTGACAATTGGAACAGGCAGCTTCCCAACCCGTAAGTAAACCGGACCTTCATGGTAATATGCTGCTTCTACCGCCTTTTCCATTTCCAGGGAATCAGCTGGAACAATCACCGTCATTCTTGGTAAGGACCGCATAAGCGAAATATCTTCAAGCGGCAGGTGTGTCGCTCCTTCCTGTGCAGCCGATGTTCCGGCATTATGGCCGACAATTTTCACATTATTGTTCGAGTAGCATACTGAAATCCGCATTTGGTCATAGGCACGGCCTGTTAAAAAGTTGGCGTAAGCATTGGCAAAGGGGATTTTCCCACCAATGGCCAATCCAGCTGCCGTACCGACTAAGTCGCATTCAGATATCCCGACATTAAAGAATCGGTTTGGAAATTGATCCTTGAAAAAATTTGTCATATTGGATTTAGCACAGTCTGCATCAAGTACAACCAAATCTTCATGTTGATGTCCAAGTCTTATTAATGCTTCGCTAAAGCCTTCGCGTGGTGCTTTTTGTGCTGCCATTTAAACCAACTCCTTTAGTGCCAATTCTAGTTCCTCATCATTTGGAGCTAACCCGTGCCACTTGTGGGTATTCTCCATAAATGAGATTCCTTTTCCCTTCACCGTGTGCGCCAGAATGGCCGTCGGCTTTCCTTTCACCGTCTTCGCCTGTTCGAACGCTGAATGGACGTCATCAAGGTTATGACCGTCAATTTCGATCACATGCCAGCCGAATGCTTCCCACTTGGCTTTGAAATCCTTCATGCCTTTTATGTTTTCTACGTAATCATCCAGCTGGATTTTGTTCCAGTCGATAATCGCGCAAACATTATCCAAATTAAAGTGGGCTGTTGTCATTGCTGCTTCCCAAACTTGCCCTTCCTGTGACTCGCCATCACCAATCATCACGTAGGCTCTTCTTGGCTTGCCATCAAGTTTGGCAGCCATTGCTACTCCGTTCGCTAATGACAGCCCCTGCCCTAGTGAACCAGATGATGCATCGACCCCTGGGATATGCTCACCGCATGGGTGGCCATGAAGGCGGCCGTCCACATCTCGGAAGGTCATCAGTTCTTCAACTGGGAAGAACCCTTTTTCGGCCAAAACCGAATAATAAACTGGTGTACAGTGCCCTTTGGATAAGAAGAATACATCCCTTTCCTCCCAATTAGGCTCATTTGGGTCGACATTCATATGTTCAAAAAATAAATCTGTTAATAATTCGGTTGCTGATAAAGATCCACCTGGATGCCCACTACCCGCATGATGGGTCATTTTGACAATATGACGGCGGATTGTTTTCGTTAATTCCTGTAAATATTCTTTACGGTTAGATTCAAGCTGCATTATTCCTTCCTCCTTTGTTGCTTATTATGAAACTCAGTTTCTTTTAATGTGCAAAAAAATAATTATGCCATCTTTTTTGGACCACTCTTCCCATTCGTTGCTTATTGAGAAACAACGTTTCTATTAATACTTAAAAAAAGAGCAATTAATTATTTTAACACATCTCAACTTAATGTTGCTTATTATGAAACTGCGTTTCCGATATGTTTTATTTAAAGAAATCATAACATCGCTTTCAAATGTTTTCAATAACCTTTTTATGAATTTTCTAATTATTCTTTCGACAAAAAAAGACATGTTTCTCGCAAAACCATGTCTTCTCACGTTTATGTAAAAAGACATGCTCGCCTGGAGTCATGTCTTTATTTCACTTATTCTCCTTTATACCCGAGTCGTCTTGAAATCGATGAACCGACTTCAATTAACTTGTACTTTAGTTCATCCAGCCTAGCTTCCGTCATTCTCATGGAAGGACCGGAAATACTTACGGCACCAATCACATTTCCAAGATGATTAAAGATGGGCGCAGCCATACAAGTAACACCGGGTTCATTTTCTTCCCGCTCTACTCCATAGCCCTTTTTACGGATTTTTTCCAGAATATCCAATAATTCGTCTTGGTCCGTTATCGTGTTGTCTGTGTGTTTTGGCAGCCCTTTTTCCTCGATCATATCCATGACCTCTTCAGTCGGCAAATATGCCAATAAAACTTTCCCAGCACTGGTGCAATGCATAGGAACACGTCTGCCAACCTGCGAGTGCATTCGCAATGTTTCACTGCCCTCTAATTTTTCAATATAGACCGCTTCTTTTTGTGAATAAATGATTAAATGAATCACTTCATTTGATAGATCTACCAATTCTTGCAAAAATGGCTTTGCTTCTTTTCGGATATCAATGGAATCTAACAGCTTGGCGCTCAATTCCAAATATTTATAACCTAATTTATACTTCTTCGTATCTGGGTCCTGTTCAATGTAGCCGTGGGAGGCAAGGGTGGCTAAAATCCGAAATATAGAACTTTTATTTAATCCTAATTTTTCGGCCAGCTCCGTTACACCTAAACCGCCCTTCTGTGAACTGACATAGTTAACAATGGTTAAGGCTCTATCAATTGATTGTACCATGTTCCGACCCCTCTATCTTTGCTATTAATATTTATAAGGAGAATCAAATGCTGTACTTTTCATAGAATCTATTCTGTTCTCATTATATCACTATATTTTTAAACGAAGAAAGGATATTCTCAAATGAAGAATACCCTTTCAATATCCCTATTATTGTTGAGTTAATAAATCATATAAAGCTAATGTGACAATTTTGGTCGATTTTAACAGATCATCCACTTTAATATGCTCGTCAGCACGATGTCCATTAGCCTCAAGGAGTGTACGCGGACCGGCTCCAAAGAGGACGACAGGAATGCCTGCTTCATAAAAATGACGGGCATCCGTATATAATGGCACTCCGTTCACCGGCAGTTCTCCACCCATAATTGTTGTCCAGTTAGTAGAAATTGATTGTACTAAAGGAGAATCAACTGGGACCGGCCCGAAAGCGCGCGCCAGCAGAATTTGATTGATGTATGCCTCCACCCCTGCATAGTTTTCCAGTGCTTCAGCGATGACGTTACGAATTTCAAGCTCAGCAACCTGAGGATTTTCCTCTGGAATAAGCCGTCTGTCAATGCGGATGGTCGCCTCATCTGGTACCACGTTTGTATTAATGCCGCCAGAAATTAACCCTACTACGAGATTAGGAGAATCGATTCCAGGTACATTTGATTTAATTTTTGAAAAACCTTTTCTGTATTCGTATAATGCACTTAATACGCCGGTCATGGCTTCAAGGGCGTCGTGGCCATATTGCGGTTCAGCAGCATGGGCAGATTTCCCCTTCAATTTCACTTCCAAATGAAGACAGCCGTTATGGGCATTCACCAACGAATAAGTGAATCCTGGGCAAATTACCATATCCGGGTTAATTAGTCCTTTATCAAGCAGCCATTTTGGCCCAATGTCACCGCCAGTTTCTTCATCAAAAGTGAACGCAAGAGAAATTTTTCCCTTTAGGTCAGCCTGCAGCTTTCTTAAAGCTAGAACAGCAAATGTATAGGAAGCAATGTCCGATTTTGACACAGCAACGCCGCGGCCATACATTTTTCCATCGACCACGTTACCGCCATACGGATCTTGGGTCCAGCCAAGTCCCGGTGGCACTACGTCGCCATGAGAATTTAGGGTAATTTCAGGACCTTCACCGCTTCCGAACGTGGAGTATGCGACCACATTGGATGCTCTAATCATTCCAACTGCCTTCACTTTTTCTTCTTCTACTTCATTAAGTGATACGTTTTCCAATCCAAAGCCATCGAGGCGCTTATAGATATGTTCAGCAATTGCTTGGCAATCTCCTGGGGGATTATCGGAAGGGATTGAAACAAGCTCTTGCAAAAACTTAATTAGTTCAGCCTGGTTTTCCTCAATATAATTGATTAATTGCTGCTTCTCTGCGCTTAATGTGTTTGTTTTCAATTTACTTTCTCCTTTTCCATATTTGAATTTTTAACTGTTAATTGGATCACAGTATCCAGCAAGACTTTGGCACCCATTTCAATGTCTTTTACGGCTGCGAATTCAGCAGGGTTATGGCTGATTCCTTCTTTGCAGCGGACGAATATCATACCTACCTTTGTAAGTTCTGCCATCGCCATGGCGTCATGACCTGCTCCGCTTATTAAAGAAATGGTCCTCATCCCATTTGAGAGAATAGACGATTCAATGGCAGCGATAATGTTTGCGTCACATAGTGTAGGGTCGGTTTCCATTATTTTTTCAACCTGGAAAGAGAGATTGCGTTTCTGGCAGATGGTGTTCGCGACATGAAGAATTTCGTCAATCACCCTTGATTTTCGGACTGCATCGGTATCACGAATATCAAGTGTTCCTGTCACTTCCCCTGGGATGACATTGCTTGCCCCCGGATTTACCTGAAGCTTTCCGACAGTTGCGACAATCGGCGCGTTTTCTTTAGCTAATTTTTCTATTGCTAAAATGATTTCTGCCGCTCCAGAAAGAGCATCCCTGCGAAGGTCGAGGGGCACGGTTCCCGCATGACCAGCAAAACCGGTAACTTTAAAAGAAAACCTGGAGGCACCGGCTATTCCGGTTACCACTCCACATGGAAGGCCTTCTTTTTCTAGTACGGGACCTTGTTCAATATGAAGTTCTATGTAACCAAGAACATCATTTGCATGTCTTGCGGCTGATTTGTATTGATACGGTTCTAAGCCCAATTCCTCAAGAGAACTTGCCAGGGTGATACCTGTTTCATCTGTAAGCTCTAATGTTTGTGGAGAAAAGGTTCCGGCGATGGCTTTGCTTCCAAGGAAGGTGGAGTGAAATCTGACCCCCTCTTCATCGCTAAAGCCGATGACCTCGATTGGGTGGTCCAGCCGTGTGTCATTTTCATAAAGTACCTGAACAATTTCGATTCCGGCAATAACACCTAACATCCCGTCATATTTTCCACCGTTAATAACGGTATCAAGATGGGAGCCAATCATTAACGCTGGTGCGTTTGGTTTTGCACCTTCGTAGCGGCCAATTATATTATTGAGATTGTCGACACGAACCTTCATGCCGGCATCACTCATCCATTTTTTCACCAAATCTTGGCCTCTTTGAAACTCTTTTGTAAATGATAGTCTCGTTACCCCATTTTTTGTTTCAGAGATTTCAGCTAATTCCTCCAGCCTTTGCGATATTCTTTGGCCACAAATCTGTCCTTTTTTTATCTCCAAACAAATCACCCCTTGTCTGGTTAATTTTTGTTGCTTATTACAAAACCTCGTTTCATATTGTTCGTGATTTTATTTTATCATCACAAAATTAAAATAGCAAGATTTTTCAGATAACTAATTTTATATAATAATTGTGCTTTAAATGTTAATATTATTATTCTATTTGATTCCATAATTTCCTTTTTGCTACAGATAAATGCGGTTGTTTTTTTTTGTGAGAACTATCAAACTTTTTGGCAAAAAAAACACCGCCGTCATCGACAGCAGCATTTAATTTATGCAATTTTCGTTTCAAAAACCAATAACTTAAGTTTTTTTCTGGCCCGGTAGATCTTTGTTTTTACCGTATTAGGGTTCAATTGGAGTACATTTGCGATTTCCTCTTCTTTTAAACCTTTTGTGAACTTAAGCATCAGTAACTCCTGCTGCTCATATTGCAGCGTCCCGATTGCCTCATTGATCTCTTCAAAAAGCAAACCTGTCTCTACTTCCTGCTCCACATTCTGTTTTGTTTCTTTGCCCATAAGTTCAAGCAAATCGTGTTCAAAAGGGACAGCTTTTTTTCTTTTCTCACGTCTGATAAAATCAATGGCAGTTCTGGCTGCAATCACAGATAGCCAAGCTCCCATTTTTCCTTGCTCTTCAATCGTTCCCGCCTTATTCAACGCTTTAATGAACGTTTCTTGAACGACATCTTCAGCGTGAAACCGGTCCCTCGTAATGGAATAGCTAATCACAAACAACCGTTTATAATAGAGCGAATAAAGCTCTGTGAAATCCAGTTCCATCTCCCTTTCCCTTTCTAACGCTATTTTTTTCCTGCGTTTAATCCGCAAGCAGCAAAGTAATGATGACCTTAAATAAATCGCCGTCCGCTTCAATATCCAATTTCCCATCATGCAGGTCGATAATTGATTTGACAATGGCAAGACCGAGACCTGACCCGTCGGTATGGCGGGAAGTATCGCCGCGCTTGAAGCGTTCAAACAACTCATCGACATTATCGCTCAGTTCATATTTGGAGACATTTTTAAACGTGATGAGGGCTTGGTGTTCCACAGTTTTAATGGAAATATAGACACGTGTATTTTCAAGCGAATATTTCAGGATATTGCCAATTAAGTTATCAAAAACTCTCCACAGCTTTTGGCCGTCGACAAGGGCATAAATCGGCTGCCCTGCTTGGTTAACCCGGAATTGCAGGCTGGATGCACGAATCGTTTCATCATATTCTGCGAGGGCCTGCTGCAATAGCTGGTTGAGGTCCACTTTTGCCTTTACCAACTCAACACTGCCACTTGCCATTTTTGATACCTCAAACAGGTCATCGATCAACACCTTTAATCGCTTTGATTTTCGGTCAATTATTTCGAGGTATGCTGTTTTTTCCTCCTCCGACACATCATTTCCCTTTAATAATTCCGTATAGGTAATGATGGAGGTCAGAGGCGTCCTAAGATCATGGCTGACGTTGGTAATAAGTTCCGTTTTTAATCGTTCACTCTTGGCCTGCTCGGACTGAGAGTGCTTCACACCCTGCTTCAGGACATTAATATTGCCTGCCAATGTAGCCAAAACGGATTTCCCGGTTACATCAAGGTCCTCCCCAAGTTTTCCAGCCGCCAGCTCATTTGTTTTTTGGACAATCCGATTAAAATAACCCACTTTTTTGACCAAAAACATTCCAAGTGGAAACCCTGCGCCTGCTAACAGAAAAATATACAAGATAACAAATATAGGATTCATCGCCACCATCAACGCCGCCGCACCAATGAAAAACACCCCAGTAAGCAGAATGAACATCTGCATTCCTGTGCTTTGATCAAGAAACGCTTCGACTAAGGCCGCACGGACGCTTTTGAAAACCTTTTTGCCGCCCTGCCATGTTTTTACCGATAAACTCTTCTTCCATTCTTCTTTCACATTGGTCCAACTTTTCAGATCCACCTGTAAAAATTTACGCTGCACATGGGTGATAGCCACAAAAATGGCGGTCCCAAGCAAGGCGAATACGATTTCGCTTGCTAATATATAAAGATTGTTATAGATATTATAAAAATTTTCATTGACTAGAAAGATAAATATTATGGACAATAGGGCGGTGATCAGAAATAGGCCCACTCTAATATCAATCGGAAGCTTGTTATAGATAGGCCGCCAGCTTTCCACTTGCGCATTTACAGCCGTCACTTTTTTTGAAAAATAAAGGCTTAACAGCAAGCCAATAATGCCTGCCAAGCAGTAACTCAGGATAATGAGCTGATTGCGTTTAAAATCCTTGTACTGCTCCATCAGAGGGGACGATGCAGAAAGCGTTTTGGCAATTCCGATTTGGCCTTCAATCGTTTTTTGTGAGTTGATGCTCAACACGTCCGCCAAGTCCTCGTATCCTCCGGGACCATAATGAAGATAAGAATCACTTGAAATGCTAAAGTTGGTTAAATAAAGCATATCTTTTTGTTTAAGCGGATTTTCATTATTTTGATTGCTATAAACTTTTCCGGTTTCTGGGTCTTTAAAATAGTAGGTTAATTCTTTTTGGTATCTTAAAAAATCATACTTGAATTGGTCTCTTTTCTTAAAATACTCATCAATTTTCGTTTCTTTTTCTTTGACCACCTTTGGCCTGACCCAGTCATCGCTGGCAAAATTGTTGCTGATGTCCTCTATTTTTGCATCTCTTTCCTTTATCAAGGCATTGGCTATCTCTTCATTTTTCGCTGCTTGAGCATCTTGAATGCGAGATTCATATTGAGCCCGGATGTTGGAAATTTGCTGATCTAAACCACCATAGCGGAACCGATGCTCATCTATATCGTCTTTCGTAACGGTAATCGCGGCTTTTGCCTCTTCAGGCGTAGTTTCGTTTAACTCAAACATGCTTAAATATCCCGCGAATTGATCAAGCTCACTGTGAAATTCCGGCGTATGGAAAAAATCGCGATTCATATATTTGGTACCCGTGGAAAATAGGGCCAGAATGCCGCTTAACGAGAAAGTTAACAGAAATGCCCAAAGATAAATCAAAATACTACTTTTCCATTTTGTAGCCAATGCCCCACACCACCTTTAAAAATCTTGGATTCTTCGGATCAATTTCAATTTTTTCACGGATTTTCCGGATGTGAACAGCCACTGTATTTTCTGCATTGTAGCCTGGTTCCTTCCACACCCGCTCGTAAATTTCATCAATGGAAAAGACCCGGCCGGCATTGGTCATTAACAATTCGACAATCTTATACTCTATCGGCGTCAGCTTGACCGGCTCCCCATGTACCGTCACTTCTTTTGCTTCTTGGTCTAGGGTAAGACCGTTTAAATCGATTACTTTTTTAATTCCGCCATATGTACCTAATGTGACATACCTGCGCAGCTGGGATTTCACGCGGGCGACAAGCTCCATCGGGTTGAACGGTTTTGTGACGTAATCGTCAGCCCCTACCTGGAGCCCCAGAATCTTATCTGTGTCCTCACTTTTCGCGCTTAAAATAATGATTGGGATATTTTGTTTTTCGCGGATTTTAAAGGTTGCGGAAATCCCATCAAGCCGAGGCATCATAACATCAAGGATAATCAGGTGAACGGTGTGTTCATTTAATATTTCGAGCGCCTCAATCCCATCCTTTGCCTTGAGGACGATGATCCCTTCATTTTTGAGGTAAATTTCGATGGCATCGCGAATTTCCTTTTCATCATCCACTACCAGCACAAAATAATTGTTCATATCTCTCGCCTTCTTTCTTGCTTCAACATATCTATATCGTAAACAGCAAATCTTAAATTCAAGTCAGGATAAATCTTAAGAATTTCTTAAGGTTTTATGATTATTCCTTTTTAGGGAAAAACTGCAAAATCTATCATTCTTAGAATAGCAGTGTTCGTTCAAAGAATAAACCTGTTCTTTGTTGCAGACTTTGATTCAATCACCCAATAAAAAAAGCTGCCTCCATGACAGCTAATAATTAATATGCATTTGTAGAGATTTTCGTAATGACTAGGATGAAGAATTGAACTCCTCAGTCGTTATTAACACTTCATAACGACCGGAACGGCAATCCATTTACTGCTTCGGGTGTTATGCGCTTTTTTAAAGACCAGAATGGCAATTCATCTACTGGTTCATGCGTCGCTCTTTTTATAAAATATCATAATCTATCAAATTTCTTCAGCACTCCATAAACTACATAAAAAATGAGCTGTACAATAAATACCAATGAAGGAACCACGAGTTCCCATAGAAGATAATCCCATCTGAAAATTGTAAATCCTGTGAGGTCGTTTTTATAACTAATTATTGAATAAATATGGTAAAGGACATTTTGTGCAGCCATTAGCGAAAACCATATCCAAAATAGAAATCTATTAGAGCTTTTCTTTAGCAGCTTAAAAGAGACAATTAAGGAAAAGATAACAACAAAATAGATAACTACCATGAGTTCCCTATCCCCGCTATGTTTCGGGATAAAGACTGTTCCTGCAAGGACAAGCCAGACCAAATACTTCACCATAATGTCCGCCAAAATAATCAGCCAATATTTCAGAGCTTATTCCTCCAATAATTTCCTATTATTAATATAAAAATACCACAGTCAGCTTGTACTGTGGCATTAAAATTGAAATTATACCTAATCAAACAATTTCCTAAACTCGCCGTATCCTTCCTCTACTAGCTTTTCCTTTGGAACAAACCGAAGAGCTGCGGAATTTATGCAATACCTTGCTCGGTCAGGGCCGGGCCCATCATCGAATACGTGTCCTAAGTGGGAATCCGAGGTTTTCGCGCGAACCTCAATTCGCCTTAACCCGTGGGACGTGTCAAACCTCTCTTCAAGCTCGATGCGCCGTAATGGCCTTGTAAAGCTAGGCCAGCCGCAGCCTGCATCATATTTATCTGTCGAGCTAAACAGTGGTTCTCCCGAAATGATATCAACATAGATTCCATCCTCTATATAATCCCAATACTCATTTTTAAATGGCGGTTCGGTTGCGTTATTCTTTGTTACTTCGTATTGAAGCGGCGTTAATACCAACCTAAGCTCATCGTCTCTTTTCCGCTTTTTCCAATTTTCACGAATGAATTTAGCCCGTCCTGAAGCTTCGAAATAATGATTATAGTGAAAAGGTATTTTCTTATAATAATTCTGGTGTTTATCCTCAGCCGGATAAAACGGACCTGCCGGCAGAATCTCGGTTACAATTGGCATCTGAAAACGCCCGCTCACTTCCAATTCAGCCTTCGATGCTTCCGCCAATTCCTTTTGTTTTTCGTTAAAATAAAATATTGCTGTTTTATATGCCTCTCCCCTGTCACTGAATTGTCCTCCGGCATCAGTGGGGTCGATTTGCTGCCAAAAAATCTGGAGCAATTTTTCATAAGGGAAAATGGTCGGGTCAAACGTAATCTGAACTGCTTCATAGTGTCCGGTTGAATTTGAGCGTACATCATCATAAGTGGGATTTTCCTTATGCCCGCCCGTGTAGCCAGATATGACCTCTTTAATCCCAGGCTGTTCATCAAACGGCGATACCATGCACCAAAAGCAGCCGCCCGCGAAGGTTGCCTTTTCGAGTTGTTGAGATATTTGGATCTCCCTCCTTGAGTTTATTACTATTACTAATTGTATCAAAAGGACTGACAGATTTTAATTTTACCATTTTTTACAAATGCTTTCCGAATAGGATGAAATATTTTCCCAATTAAAGCTTTTACTTTCCAAAATGAAACAATTACTTTCCAAACTAACCACTATACTTTCCACTTTTAACAAAATACTTTCCAACCGCAAAATAAACAAAGAAAAGGCACCTAAACCAAAAGGTGCCTCCCTACATTAAATAGCCTTCTTTTCCTGTTCCTGACCGCTGCTAATTTGCCCCTGATTTGCTGGTCTCTTTGACCAATACGTAGCTAGAATTGGACCTGTAATATTGTGCCAAACCGCGCCACAAACACTTGGGATAGCGGCTAAGGGTCCAAAATGGGCAGTTGCCAGTGCCACACCCAATCCAGAGTTTTGCATACCGACTTCGATTGAAATTGCCCTGCGGGTCCCCTCATCAAGCTTCAAGACAAGAGCAGTTAAATAACCAAGAAGCAAACCAAATGCGTTGTGTAGCATGACTGCAGCAAAGGTTAAAAATCCAGCGGATGCGATACTATCGGCACTTCCCGAAACAACCGCAGATACAATCAAGATAATTGCAACAACTGAAATCAACGGTAACACAGAGTTACATTTCTCTACCACTCCAGGTAGGAATTTCCGAATCACAATTCCTAAAATAATTGGAAAAATAATGACTTGAACGATTGACATAAACATCGCCATTGGATCAACAGGCATCCATTTCCCGCCTAGCAACAAGAAAATTGCTGGCGTTGCGATTGGTGCCAAAAGTGTGGAAATGGATGTCATCGTAATCGATAGTGGAACATTCCCTTTTGCTAGGTAAACCATGACGTTTGATGCCGTTCCGCCTGGGACGGATCCTAAAAGAACAAGCCCAGCAGCCAATTCAGCAGGTAAATTCATAAAATAGGCAATCAAAAACGCGGTAACCGGCATGATAATAAATTGGGCACATACCCCGATAATAACAGGGATTGGTTTGGTGATAACAAGCTTAAAATCCACTGCTTTTAAGGTTAGACCCATACCGAACATGACTACGCCCAACAAAATCGTAATATAACCTTTGAACACTAAAAATGGAGCAGGTGCAATAAATGCAATAGTAGCAATTAAAATTACCCACACAGCAAAATATTTTCCGGCAATCGAACTAATAGATTCCAATATTTTCATCAGAATAACTCCCTCTTCACTTTGATTAGTTTATTTGGATTCAAGAGGTTTTCTGGGTCCAATGCTAGTTTGATTCTTTCCATCACCTGCAGCGCTTGTCCGTGCTCCCGCTCCTGATATTTCTGTTTCCCTACTCCGACTCCATGCTCACCAGTACAAGTACCGCCTCGTTCAAGAGCATCAATCACGATGACTTCATTGAATTCTTCTGATTTTCTAATTTCTTCAGGGTTATTCATATCAATCATGATGAGAGCATGAAAATTTCCATCGCCGACATGCCCCACGATGCCTCCTGGCAAATCTAATTTATTTAAAGCTGCTCTTGCATTATCAATGGCTGCTCCCAAATCTGAAATTGGTACACAAACATCTGTTGTCATCATTTTTTTACCAGGATAACCGTGAATAAAGGCATAGGCCAAATTATGACGGGCTTCCCATAGCTGATTTAACGCAGCCTGATCGGTTTCGTATTCAATGCCTTCGCAATGATAGTCGGAGACGATTTCCTTCATAAATTCCACGTCCTGTTTTAAGCCTGCCTCATTTCCGTGAAATTCCATAAACAATGTTGGCTGTTCCTTATAATTCGTGTCGTTAAACAAGTTTACTTGTTTCATAGAGGGTTCGTCGACAAGCTCCACACGAGCAACAGGAATTCCTGCCTGTAAAATGCCAACTACCGCCGAGACGGCATCTTGGACGGACGGAAATGATGCTCGCGCTGCCATCACATATTCCGGAATACCGTAGACACGCAACGTTAACTCAGTGAAGCAGCCGAGCGTTCCTTCAGACCCGACAAACAATCCGTTTAAATGCAAGCCGGATGAAGATTTTTCCGCTAAGTTACCCGTATGTATAACCGTACCGTCTGCAAGAACAACCTCTAAATCACGGACTTGGTCGCGCATTACTCCATATCTGACTGCTGTCGTACCACTGGCATTCGTTGCTGCCATACCCCCTAAAGTTGCATCCGCTCCAGGGTCAACGGAGAAAAACAGCCCATATTTTTTGAGTTCTTTATTTAATTGGGTACGTGTAACTCCCGGCTGTACTCTCACGAGGAAATCATTTTCCCTTACTTCTAAAACCTTATTCATAAGAGAAAAATCTATCGTAATTCCGTGATCATATGGAATGACGTGACCTTCTAAGCTGGTTCCTCTTCCAAATGGCACGACCGGTACTTTGTATTGACTAGCCAGTTTCATTATCTTGATTACTTCTTCTGTCGAAGCAGGAAAAACAACTACATCCGGCATACTTGGGGTATGATACGATTCATCCTTGCCATGCTGCTCTCTAATCGTTTCATTGATGGATACTTGTTCAGCTGGTAACACACTTTTCAGCGAAGCTACCAATTCTTCGGTTGTTAACATTACTTTCACCTGATTCCTCTTAATTTCCAAACAATAGGTCATACCAATTTTTAATCACTTGGAATTGGTTCAACCTTTAATTTATTATAGTGAATAGTCTGAAAAAATCAACCATTTTGAATTATAAAATTGTAACTGTTGAAAAAATTTTTGTATGATAATATTATGATGGTTGGTGAAATTGAGAGGAATGAAAAAAGACATGCAGCTGCCAAGGAAAAAAGCATATGAAGTGGTCATTGATCAAATAAAAGAATCTTTTTTAAATGGAAAACTTCCTCCTGGAGACAAGCTGCCAACGGAGAGAGAACTTGCGAGTCTTTTTAATATCAGCCGGACATCGGTAAGAGAGGCATTGCGGAAGCTGGAGATTGAGGGATTAATTGAAATTAGACAAGGCAGCGGGACCTTCTTAAAAGCAAACCCTATACAAGATACGAAGAGTGATTTTTCCTTCTCTATCGTAAATAATAAAAAAAAATTAATATTTGAAATGCTTGAGCTACGCCGCGTTTTGGAGGTAGAATGTGCCTTTTTGGCATCACAAAGAGCCACAACCGATGACCTGGAGCAAATCCTTGATTCACTGGAATTAATGAGAAATTCCAATGATGATGTGGAACTTGGGCTTCAAGCAGATGTTAATTTCCATAAGAATATTGTCCGCGCTTCCCATAATTCTATCTTTTTACAGTTGATTCAGTCGCTTAGCGAACGTATGGAAGATACCATTCGGGCTACCCGAAAACTACGTTTGACTGATTCCGAAAGTGTAGAAGATACGTTTGATGAACATAAACAAATTTATTTAGCCATCGCCACAGGAGACTCCCTTCTAGCCAAACAGCTGATGGAAAAACATATTTCTCAGATACGAAAAGAGATGACTGAATTTTTCTTGGAGCAGAACAGAAATAGTTAAATACCTCAAATAAACCTTCCAAATCTACATGATTGGAAGGTTATTTATTACGCTTTAGAACGGTATTCGTTTTATGTTTTTTGGGGTTTACGGAAATTCAAGGTAACGGATCCTTTATCTATATTAAAACCATTCGAATCCGATTTCCAGACGGGTCACTGGTCTCTACAAATCCATCTTCTTCTCTTACAGATGCGCCCAACTCTCGAACCCGCATTACAACCTCTTCCCTCGCAGCTTCATCCGGAAAAACAAGAGTATACCAATTAAGTCCCACACTATTACTTGGTGGTGTCGGTGCGCCATCCCCCTGCCAAGTGTTGATCGCAATATGGTGGTGGTACCCTCCTGTCGACAGGAATACTGCTTGCGGATAATAACTTACAATTTCAAAACCTAAACCTTTAGTATAAAATTCCTCCGCTTTTTTCAAATCCCCAACATGAAGATGAATATGCCCCATGATCGTTTCCGCAGGCAGACCAGTCCATTCCGCATTACTTTCAGCAAGAATACCATTCCCATCCAGTTGTTCTGTGGCCATGGAAACAAGTCCGTTGTTCCAGGTCCATTCACTCGAAGGACGGTCCCGATAAACTTCTATCCCATTTCCGTCAGGATCGTTTAAATACAATGCCTCACTTACATAATGATCAGCAGCTCCTAACGGGTAACCAGTCTCAAGCAAATGGCGTAAAAACACTGATAAATCTGCACGCGTTGGCAAAAGAATTGCAAAATGATAAAGACCGGAAGTACGTTCCGCCTTCGGGATCACATCTTCAGGCTGCTCCAGTGTTAATAACGGTGTTTTTCCATCTGTTGTTAAAACCGCACTGCGGTCTGATCTTTTCAATATCCGCAAACCAATAATATTCAGATAAAAAGTAAGCGAGTAATCCAGATTTTTTACGTTTATGCTAATTTCTCCTACATAAACATTAGGTTTCTGATGGAATTTTTCCATTTTCCTCAATCCTTTTTTACTTATTTTAGGTTTTTTTCTCAAAAATTATTATCTCGATTTGAAGATATACTAATTCAAAATACAGAATGTGTAAAGTAACTATTCATTAAAAAAAGAGGAGCTATAACTCTCCTCCATTATTGTTTCCATACAATCAATAAAATTTTATTTATAATCACAATAATCCCTAGTAACCAAGCAATCTCATTTTTTCCAAGCAGAGCAAGCAATAAGACCGGCAGGCCAAACACGATTATTTCCAAGAATAAATGAAAAGGTTCAGCTAATTTAATCGGTGCTTTTGGGGACCCCAGCAATCCCCATATTACAGCCAAAACTAAAGGGCCAACAACCGCGAGAATCCATCGAACAACAAAATTGTTTCCTGTTTTATACCCCCAATAACCCACTGCATAAAGTGAACAAAGTTCTAATAAAAATCGCAACACCAGATTAAATGACTTGAGACCAACAAGCAAGCTCATTTACAAAATCCCCCGTTCATTTGGATTATTAACTTATTCAGATTACCTAAACTATTAATAATAACATTTTAACTAATTGAATTAGTTTTATCAAGAGGTTTTTATCTTACCTTGCAATAAATTTTGTTTTCAGTTAATTAAAAACATTTAGTCTTGGAAGAACTCAAACAAGAGATTTCATTTTTAAGGGGGAACGAGGATGAACTGGAAAATCCCCCTTAGTTATATATCGATAATAATATTATGTTAACTGAAAGGAAGAAAGGGACTAGGGGATTCCATGATCGGTCAAATGCTCATCCGCTATGCCATTTTAATTTGTTTTGTTAATACTATTTAAAGAGAGCTCCACCATATTTTGGCGGGGCTCTCTTGCTCCCAATTATTCTTCATCTAAAAGAAGAAATACATCTTCCCCTCCTATAATTGTTTAATAGCTTTTCACACATCCAATATCGGGCTTTTGAACTTTTCCATCATGCAAACAAATTTTCCAATCATGCATCGGACAAAAGACAAACTCACCGCTTACGATTCCTTGACTTAATACTCCCCCACGGTGTGGACAACGATTTTCAACTGCCCGAAAAATCCCATTTGATAATTTGAAAACCGCCACTTCTTTATCCCCTATTTGAACCGTTTTACCTAAGCGCTCCGGGAATTCATGAACATAGCCAAGTGGAATTTTTGATATGCTTTTATTCACAGGAATTATTCCCCCCTCCACCTATTTATCATCCTTACGACATGACCATGCTTTCAAACAGCTCTTTTCGCACTTTTTGATCCTCAGTAATTTCTTTCCAAGGGTCCCTAATGACTGATAGAGCCTCTTCCATTCTGGCGTTTAATGCTGCACGTTTTTCCTGATCATCTAACACAGCCCGGACATGGTCCAAACCAACATGCTCAATCCAGGCCAATGTTCGTTCTAAATAGTTGGCTGTTTCCCGATAATATTGCAGGTAGGCGCCCGTAATCCCCATAACTTCTTCTTCCGTTTTTACTTTGTACAATATGTCTCCCCCGCGAATGTGGGTTCCCCCATTTCCGCCGACATAAATTTCCCAGCCGCCATCTATTCCGATAAAACCAATATCTTTGAATCCCGACTCAGCGCAGCTTCTAGGACAGGCAGATACGGCCATTTTTACTTTATGAGGAGTTTGCAGCCCTTCAAATCTCTTTTCCAGCATGATTCCCAGACTGATTGAATCCTGGGTGCCGAAACGGCAAAACTGATCTCCGACACAGGTTTTTACCGTCCGAAGCGATTTTCCGTAAGCAAACCCTGACGGCATGTCCAAATCCTTCCATACTTTTGGCAGGTCTTCTTTTTTGACCCCAAGCAAGTCAATTCTCTGTCCCACTGTTAATTTGACTAATGGAATATCATATTTATCAACTACGTCTGCAATCCTCCTTAGGTCATGTGAATTTGTCACACCTCCATACATCCGTGTAACGACTGAATATGTTCCATCTTTTTGAATATTCGCATGCATACGCTCATTCACAAAACGCGATTGTTTTTCATCTTCATAACCGGTTGGATTAACCATTCCCAAATAGTAATTTAGAGCAGGGCAGCATTTCGAGCAGCCTTCTTCCGTGATCCAACCCAGGACAAACATAACTTCTTTTATGTGGGTCAACCCTTTTGTTTTAATTTCTTCAATCACTTCATCTCTTGATAGTGATGTACAGCTGCAAATCGGTTCTTTTTGTAAAGAGACATCAGCCTCGGATCCTAAGGTAATCTGTAAAATCTCTGCTACAAGTGGTTTGCAGCCTCCGCAGGAACGGCATGCACTCGTACATTCCTTAATATCATTGACGGTCGAACAGCCTTTTTCCTGGATTGCTTCGATGATAGTACCTTTTGACACGCCATTACAGCCGCATATAATTTCTTCATTGCTCATGGCAGCAGTCAGACTGTCTCCGGAATCCTCACCATTTTGGTTTAAAATGGCCACTTTTGTTAAATCGGAAATGTCTGTTTTCTTTTGAATTATGGAAACTAAACGGTTTCCTTCGCTGCTGTTACCAAATAGAACAGCACCGACAATTTGATCGCCGGATAAGACGATTTTCTTGTAAATGTTATTTTGTTCATCAAAGACTTTGATGGCTTTTTTTTCTTTATCCTCATAAAAGTCACCGGCTGAAAAAACTTCAGCACCCGAAACCTTCAACTGGGTAAATAAAATAGAGCCTTTATAAGGTTCCGTTCTTACCTTGGAGATTTGTTTGGCTGAAATTTTTCCTTGTTCGTACAAAGGTGCCACTAAACCATAAGCAATTCCGTTGTGCTCTGCACACTCACCAATCGCATAAATATGAGGGATATTCGTTTCCATATAGTCATTGACAACAATGTCCACTAGTGATGAAATAATCGAATATCCCACATTATTTCATAAAAATCGGATAAAGAAATTAAATGCGTTATATTTTCTAACATAAAAAATTCCATGTTAGATGACCTTACAGATTTTGAGACAAAACAAAATTGACCTATTATTCTTGAAAACAGCAAGGGGATTACGAAAAGCACTTAATAAGGAATGGAGGCATGGAGATGAAAAAAGTAATTGGTTTTTTTACGTTTACTGAATTGGTAGCTAAAGTGATTTTCTCAAAAAAACAAAATATCGGATGGTAGATTCCTTAAGACGCAGAAGACACAAGGAAGGAGTGTAATAAAATGAGATTAATAGAGTTAAGGAAAAGCGGGCATGCCCCCTCGCTGCTATCATCGTTTCTATACTTTGATGTCAGTTTCATGGTTTGGGTAATATTAGGTGCTTTAGGAGTCCATATTGCAAATGACTTTAATCTATCACCTTCTGAGAAGGGATTCATCGTTGCCATCCCGATTCTTAGCGGCTCATTTTTCCGCCTTATTTTCGGGGTTTTAACAGACCGGATTGGTCCCCGAAAAACAGCCATTTTCGGAATGTGCTTCTCATTGATTCCCCTCGTGTGGGGCTGGCAATTCGGAGATACTATAGCTGAACTTTATTTGATAGGCATCTTACTTGGTGTAGCTGGGGCAAGCTTTGCTGCAGCCATTCCGATGGCGAGCCGCTGGTATCCACCGCATTTGCAGGGGCTGGCAATGGGGATTGCAGGTGCCGGAAACAGCGGTACACTCTTTGCTACATTGTTCAGCCCTCGTTTGGCTGAAGCTTATGGCTGGCATAATGTAATGGGACTGGCCTGTTCCGCTTTTAATTGTTTTCATCGTTTATATCATTTTGGCGAAAGATCCTCCTTCCCAACCAGAATCTAAACTAATAACGGAATATTTGCGAATTTTCAAACAAAAAGACACTTTGTATTTTTCCTTGTTTTACAGCTTTACTTTCGGCGGATTCGTGGGACTATCCAGCTTTCTGGGCATCTTTTTCGTAGATCAATACCACTTATCAAAAGTTCAGGCGGGCGATTTTGTAACCCTTTGTGTAGCTGCCGGTAGTTTTTTTCGCCCAATCGGGGGTTTTATTGCGGATAAAATAGGCGGGGTTCGGCTGCTTACCTTTTTATTGATTGCAGCAGCACTCAATATGTTCGGTGTAAGCCAGCTTCCTGCCCTTTATTTGGCGATAACTTTTTTAATTATCGGCATGCTTTGCCTCGGAATGGGCAATGGCGCGGTATTCCAATTAGTTCCTCAACGGTTCTCAAAGGAAATTGGTATGATAACCGGCATTGTCGGGGCAGCTGGAGGGGTTGGCGGATTTTTTGTCCCGAATATTCTTGGTACACTCAAACAAGTAACCGGAACATACCAAATTGGTTTTATCGTTTATGCAGTCTTGGGTGTGGCTGTACTGATTGTCCTTGCCAATGCTCAGCAATCATGGCGAAAAAAATGGATTTCAAATGAAGCTTCGATAAAAATTTAATCTTTTCGTTAAGGTTGGTAACCTTTGATAAAAGAAATAAGCCAGTAATATCGGATTTCGATATACTGGCTTTTAAATTATACCGCATCCCTGGAAACTTTTTTCCCTCCGCTTGGAGCTACGGTGATACCTGTTGACTCTTCAAAATTGTACAAGCTGGCAGGCAAATCCGCGAATCGCTCTAATTCGTTATAGGCTGGAATACCGTGAAAGGACATATCCAATCCTTCTTCTTCCTCTCGTTCCGTCGCCCGGAGTCCAACCGTTTTCTCGCATACAAAAGCCATAAACGATCCGCAGATAAGTCCCCAAATAACTACAGCTGCAGCACCCAAGAGTTGAATTTTAATAAGAGAAAAATCCCCTGAAGTGAATAACCCATGAGACTGATCAAACAATCCAACCGCGATGGTGCCGAATACACCATTAAACCCATGAACCGCCACTGCACCTACAGGGTCATCGACTTTTAAATAGTCCACTAATAACGTTGCGTATATGACAATGATACCGCTGATAATACCAATGATGATTGCACTCCATTGCGAAACAAAGGCACATCCTGCTGTTATAGCCACTAACCCAGATAATACCCCATTGATCATCATACTCGGATCCGCTTTACCAAACTTCTTCATCGTCATAAAAAGAGCCGCTGTTCCGCCGCTCGCTCCTGCAAGCATCGTATTAATGGCTATAGAAGCAAAGGCTTTATTAGAAGCATCCAAGGTGCTGCCAGTATTAAAGGCAAACCAGCCAAACCACAAAATGAACGTTCCGGCTGAAGCTAAAGGTATGTTACTTGGAGCAAATACATTCGTGCTTCCATCGGAATTGAATCTTCCTTTCCTCGGCCCCAGCCATTTCGCCATAGCAAAAGCTGCAAAGCCACCTACCGCATGAATAGCGGCCGATCCGGCAAAATCCTTCATCCCCAGTTTCGCAAGCCAGCCGTTTGCGCTCCAAATCCAATGTCCGGAAAGTGGATATACAATGATACAGATTAAGGCAGCTGTTAAAATATAGGCTTTAAAGTTCATTCGTTCGGCAACAGCACCAGAGACAATCGAAATACAGGCAACCGCAAAGCCCATTTGAAACAACACGAAGGCCGTGCTCGGCAGGTCAATGGAAAGGGTAATATTTTGCGGATGTCCAAAAAGTGTGGTTCCAAAAAATCCATTAACATCCTTCCCAAACATCACACCAAATCCAATCAGCCAGAAAGCTAAAGCACCAACCGTTAAATCCACAAAAATTTTCATGGTCACGTTTACGGCATTTTTTGTTCGAACCAGGCCAGCTTCGAGTAGACTAAATCCGCCTTCCATAAACAGCACCATTGCCGCTGCAAGGACGACCCAAACCGAATTTAAGTAGATCAGTTCCATGATACTCATCCCTCCTTTTTCTGCAAATCATCAATATCATCATCCGTTTCACCTGTCCGGATGTTATACGCCTCTAAAATCGGATAAACATAAATTTTTCCGTCCCCATCTTCTCCAGTTTGCGCAGCGCCCACAATTGTCCGAATGGTCCGTTCCACCATGTAATCGGAAAGGATGATCTCCAATTTTACTTTTGGATGGAGGGTCACTTTGTAATTTTTCCCGCGGTATACACCTTGAGTATCTTTCTGCTTTCCTCTGCCAACCACCTGCGAAACGGTAAACCCAGTAATACCTATACTCTTTAACCCTTTTATGGTCTCAGTAAGTCTTTCAGGCCTGATAATGGCTTCAATTTTTTTCATTAAGGTGGACCGCCTTTCTCTATGTTAGCTTTTATAACATATAATGATAAATAATATAACATTCGCAAAATTACTGTCAATTAAAATATAAATATTACAGTCTTTAACCCAATTTAATAAAAAAGGAGCATCCCTTTTTTCCTAAAAAGAAAATGCTCCTCAATATTTCACAGCTTATTGGTTTACCTCTTTCAAGCACATTACCAATATACAAAATGTGTAAAGGATAAATTCTATAAAATAACCAGTCAATCAAAGGATTAACTGGTTTCTTTCTTTTTTTTAATTATGCCCCGACCTCTGGCATTTCCAGGCTCTGTTGGCCATTTAGTCCTTTATATATTTGTTCAATTTCATCTCCGGTTAAATCGCCCCGCTTAAGCAGTTCTTCTGCAATCGAGTGGACGAAGGCAGCATTCTCAAGAACCAGCTTTTTCACATTGTTCATTTCATCCTTTAACAGCTGGTTTATTTTTGTACGAAGAGCCCTTAGGCCATCGGCTCGCGACCCTAAGGCAAGCCAACTGAACAATTCATCTCCCATCCCAACAATACCGAGATATGCACCGGCAAGCTCTGTTGCCTGCCGCAGGTCAGATGTGACACCATTTAATTTTTTCCCGAGGAATTCTTCCTCCACCGCCCTGGCGGCAAGACAAACTTGTATTTCTGCAAGAATTTCACTGTCACTGCGGTTATATCTTTCATGGGTTGGTTTCGTTGCCGCAAGACCGAGGGCTCCGCCACGGCGAATGATAGTAACCTTCCAAACTCGTTCATGCGGTTTCAACAGGTACTGTGCCACCGCATGACCAGCCTCGTGATAAGCAACATTGCGTTTTTCATCTTCGCTCATTGAACGAAGCGGCTGTTTGAGCCCCCATTCATATGTTTCCATTGCGTTTCGGAAATCCTCATAGCTCGAAACCTGTGCCCCGCGCTGGTGAGCGATGACAATTGATTCGTTGACAATATGCTTTATTTGGGCTGGACTATAGCCGATGGTGTCTAATGCAGCACGTTCTGGAGTCAGCGACTTATCACGCTTGATTTTTTGAAGATAATAGAAGAAGACGTCGACCCGACCATCATAGTCAGGTGAATCGACCCAAAGCTTTCGGTCGAAACGGCCGGGTCTGAGCAGCGCTTGGTCAAGAACATCCGGTAGGTTTGTCGCTCCAATCGTCAAAACCGGAGGCCGTTCAGCCTTTTTACGCCTTAAGCCTAGCGTGCGCAGAAGCTTGGCAAACCAGGAGCTGTCAATATTCGGGGGATCCATTTGCAGGAGGAGCTCATTTAAAAGGCCGGCGCCGCCCATTCCCATCATCCCTCCCATCATTCCGCCGCCTCCGCCGCCTGATTGACGGCTCATTCCGATGGCATCGATTTCGTCGATGAAGATAATACAGGCGCCATATAATTTTGCAAGTTTTCTAGCTTTTTTATATAAACCCATGACTTTAAGGTTTCCTACACCGAAGAACATATTTTGAAAGCTAGGGGCAGATGCATAGGCGAATGGTACTTGTGCTTCATTCGCTATAACTTGGGCCAAGTAAGATTTTCCTGTCCCAGGGGGTCCGCAAAGCAATAATCCCCTTATAGCTTCGCCCCCCATTTCCTTAAATTCCTTCACACCTTTAAGGAGGGTGACAATACGCTTGGCATTTTCTACAATTTCAGGGTTTCCTCGATAATCATCCCAAGAGGAACCTGTTTCACCTGGCAAGATCCAATAGGTTCGCCCCCTGGCCAGAAACCAAAATAGAGCAACAAACTGAATAATCATAAACATCATGGCAAAAAACAGTTGGAAGACAAAACCTAAAATAGTTATCGCGATATTCCATGCTGCAGGTCCTCCTTTTACCAACAGCATGACTAAAAACACGAAAACCGCAACCCAGAGGATAATTTTCCGCCATTTGACCCACTGATAGTTCCTCAAGGTCTCACATCCCTTCTTAAATTTGTGGAATATTCTATGAAAAATAGGCTTCCATGTTGACAGGAAAGGTGTCAGGCATGAAGAAATATTTTCATCAAAAAAACCCTCCGCAAAGGAGGGTTTCTATAAACCAGATTATTTAAATTTCTTATAAATATCAAATAAATACTTGAGAGAAATGGCGATACCGCCAATAAAATAGAAGGTTACCAGTATCCATCCTGACGGGTCTATTGAGAGCATTGAAATGAGGATATTTAATGGGAAGATGAAGTAGAGGACATCCTTAAGATAGTCTAAAACTAATGTTGGGCTGAATGAGCCTTTCCAAAATGATTTTACAAAAGCTATCAGAAAATCAATAAGCATAAGTCCGAAAGCAGCCCACAACGTATAGAGCATCCAATCTGCAAGTGCAAAAGACATTATTCATCACCTCCTTTCCTACATAATATTCGTGTAGAATTAGCTGGTGAGAATAGTGAAAAACTTTATTATAAACAAAATAGTTTAAAATTAGACAAGATATGAGCACAATAAACGAGAAAAATTTATATTTACTATTTTAAACTAGAGAAGAGGATGAAAATGGATGGAATTAAATAAAGATTGCATGTATTGCATGGAGGATGAAAGACGAGACAATCTTATGATTGAAATAGCCAAACTTGGTGTTTCCACAGTTTTTCTCTTTAAAGAGCAAACCTATAAAGGTAGATGTAATGTAGTATATAAGGATCACGTAAAGGAACTTTTTGAACTTAGTGATCAGGAATTATCTTTATTTATGAACGATGTAAAAAAGGTAGCAGCTGCTGTTGACAGGGCTTTCCAACCTAATAAAATAAATTATGGTGCATACGGTGATACATTACATCATTTACATTTACATGTGGTTCCAAAATATGAAGGAGAAGATAATTGGGGATCAACCTTTGTAATGAATCCCGGCAAAGTTTATCTGACTGACAAAGAATATTCAGATATGATCAAGAAGATTACAGCCAATTTAGATTAATCCTGAAAACAATAATAAAGCCGCCCACCTTGTGAGCGGCCTAAAAGTTTATTTTTGTAAGCCGTTTAGACTTTTCTGAAATTCTATGAAATATTGTAAAGTATCAGGATTCGCTAATGAGCCTGTATTCACTGCCTTTTCAACAGGCGTTCCCATCAAAATTTTCTTGATCGGTACCTCCAGCTTCTTTCCGTTCAACGTTTTCGGCAGTTCCTCAACTACAAAAATTTCATTTGGAACATGCCTTGGGGAACAATCTTTACGAATAGCCTGATTAACTCGGGACCTCACATCGTCAGACAGCTCAGTTCCTTGTTTTAAAACTACGAATAAAGGCATATAGGATTGCTCGGCACTTAGCGGCAGATCGACAACTAAGCTATCAAGGACTTCAGGCACCTTTTCTAGTGCACTATATATTTCACTTGTCCCCATCCGGACCCCGCCGCGATTAATCGTTGCATCCGAACGCCCGTATATGATGGCGCTGCCCCTTGAAGTGATTTTAATAAAATCACCATGGCGCCAAATGCCTGGGTACATGTCAAAATAGCTGTCGCGGTAACGCTCGCCGCTTTCATCATTCCAAAAATAAATTGGCATCGATGGCGTCGGCTCGGTAATGACGAGTTCTCCTATCTCATCGGTCAGCTCTTCGCCCTGTTCGTTAAATGCCTTTACAGCAGTACCCAGCGCCCGGCACTGCAATTCCCCAGCATGAACTGGCAGGGTTGGAGCACCGCTAACGATTGAGGTACAAATGTCCGTTCCTCCACTTGTCGAAACGAGCCAAAGGTCTTCTTTCACATGTTCATACACCCATTCAAATCCGCTGACAGGAAGAGGTGACCCCGTTGACCCGATACTTTTTAAATGGGAAAGGTCAAACTGTTCCTTCGGCTTCAGGCCTGCCTTCATGCAAGCCGTAATGAAGCCCGCACTTGTTCCGAACATGGTCATTTTCGAAGATTCGGCAAATTTCCACAATGTATCATAATTTGGATATGCTGGATTACCATCATATAATAGAATCGTTGAACCAACCAGTAAACCGCTTACAACTACATTCCACATCATCCAGCCAGTGGTGGTATACCAGAAGAAACGATCATCTTTAGAGATATTGCTTTGCAGCGCCATCATTTTAAAATGCTCTAATAAAATTCCGCCCTGGCTTTGGACAATCGCTTTTGGTTTGCCAGTAGTACCGGAGGAATATAAAATCCACAGTGGATGGTTGAATGGAACCTGTTCAAATGCTAATTCTTCCCCGGTGTAAATTTCCAGCGGATGATTCCACAAGACAGCGTTCGTTAACTGTCCGATATTTGGCTCTTCATTTATGTTTCGGATAATGATCGTTTGCTGTAGAGTTGGCAGTTCCGCTTGGATTTTTTTCACCAGTTCAAGGCGATCAAAGTCTTTTCCTCCATACCGGTAGCCATCAACGGCAAACAATACCTTCGGTTCAATTTGCTTAAAGCGGTCAATTACGCTCATGATCCCAAATTCAGGTGCACAGCTTGACCAGACGGCCCCGATGCTGGCACATGCAAGAAAGGCTGTAATCGTTTCATGAATATTGGACGCATACGCTACTACACGGTCTCCCGGCTGAACTCCAAGTGATTTAAGATATTCGGCAATGGCCGCGGTGTTCTTTTTCAATTCAGCCCAGGTTATTTTCCCCTGCGTCCGGTTTTCACTTTCGTATATAATTGCTTCTTTTTCAGGGATTTCATTCCGAAATACATGCTCTGCATAGTTTAAAGTAGCTCCAGGAAACCACTGAGCCCCTGGCATTTTTCTTACCTTTAAAACCTCTTCATATGGCGTTTTCGCCTGAATGTCAAAATAGTGCCAGACGGCAGACCAAAAGCCTTCAATCGAGGTAACTGACCACTTCCATAACTGTTCATATGTATCAAAGTGCAATCCCCGTGTTTCTTCCAGCCATATCATGAATTTTTTCAAATTGGATTCATCCTGGAATTGTTGTGAAGGCTCCCACAACAACTTTCCTTCCATTTTTTCAATCGTCATTGCCATTCCCCCAAATGTCGTGTTCGAATTGTTTTAGCTACACTTACCATATACGAGTTTAGGATAGTAATTTCCTTCTTAATTTTTCAAAAAATGAAAAAACTCTTAAAAGAAAAGCTGCCATGTTGCAGGCAGCTAAAATACGAGGCACCGACTATCGTGTCCAAAATGAAAAATGCATTGAAAAAGTATACAATTATAAATAAAACCTAGATTAAGTTGAAGGATGTAGCTAATGGATTGGAAACCTAACAGAGAATCTAAAATACCCATTTATAAACAACTTGCTTTATATATCGAGAACGGGATTGCGGATGGAACTTTTCCCCAAGATAAACCATTGCCTTCTGAAAGAGGCTTGGCGAAAGAGCTCGGAGTAAACAGAAGCACCATCATTGCGGCTTATGACGAGTTGGAATCAAATGGACTGATTGAGCGAAAAAAAGGCAGTGGAACAACCGTAAGCAAAGATATTTGGGGAATGGCTAAGAACCGTGTTCCAAGCTGGAACAGGTATATTGAGGCAGGCTCATTTCTTCCCAATTTACCTGTAACGCAAAGAATTCACAAAGAGATGGCTGAGCAAAAGTTAATTAATTTAGCCAGCGGCGAGTTATCTCAGGATTTATTTCCTTTAACGTCTCTTAGGGAAATTACTATGCACAGATCCTTTATCGGTACTTTGGGATATGACCATCCACAGGGAAATTTGATACTCAGAGAAACACTTGCTAAGCATGTTAAACAGTTCCGAGGGATCGAAACGAATCCTTCATCTATATTGGTTACTTCGGGAGCACAGCAAGCTTTGCATCTTGTGGTGCAATGCCTGTTAAAACCAGGAGACTCAGTTGCCCTTGAGAATCCTTCCTATCATTACAATCTGCCTGTATTTAAATCTGCAGGTATCAAAACCTATTATTTAAAGGTTGGCAATGATGGGATAAACCCAGACAATATAACCGATTTATATAAAAAACATCGAATTAGGATGATTTTCTTGAATCCAATTTTTCAAAATCCTACGGGAACGCTTTTATCCCTAGAACGGAGGAAAAAGATTCTTGAAATATCATCTGAATTTGGAATTCCAGTGGTGGAGGATGACCCCTATAGTTTGACGCCTTTTTCAATGAAAAAAATCCCAACTCTTAAATCATTAGACCATCATGGAAATGTTTTATATATTAGTTCTTTGACAAAAATTGTTGCCTCCGGGCTGCGGATAGGATGGATTATTGGACCGAAACAGGTCATTGAAAGGTTATCAGATGCCAAACAGCAAGTCGATTTTGGACATGCCAGTTACTCGCAATGGATTGCGAATGATTTTTTAGAATCACATGATTTTAAATCGCATATGAAAAGCTTAGTAAAGAGGTTGGAAAGCCGCAGAGATCAAATTGTTGACAGCCTGGATACGTTTTTAAAAGATCAAGTCGAATTTAAAATCCCTCAAGGCGGCATTCACTTGTGGTGCCGAATTAAAAATGAATGTGATGAAATCAATTTGTTGGAGGAATCGATAAAAAGAGGTGTAATATTTGTCCCTGGTTCAACGATGGGGACTGAAAAGGGATTCGTCCGTTTTACCTTTGCAAGGGAAAATGAGGAAATGATTAATGAAGGAATTCGAAGGTTTGCTAATGCACTTGAGAGTGTTTCAAAGTAAATAGGGCAAATAATAAGACCATCCTTCAAGATGGTCTAATCAACCCCAATATAGATTCCAAGTGAAATTAAAGCGATGCCGATAATAACAACATATATTAAAGTTAAGTTGGTGGTGTTTCTTTTTGTTGATCCACTGTAGTTTTCATCAGGTTTCCTGGTAATTAATAGCGTTGAAACTACAGAAAAAATAAGGATTAAAATTACTAAACCGATCATTATATTCATACTGCACCTCTAATTAAAAAGCTTTTGCTACCTATATAATATCGAAAACATATTGATTATTGACCATCCAATTCATCTAAAATTAGACCATCCACTTTTTTCTTAATAAAAAAGGCCGTTGTTTATACGGGCCCCTATATTATATTTACACGTTACCTCATGATTTTGGGGCGGTGAATCTTACGGAAAAATGGTGTTCACAGTTAAATTAATGAAGGATTCTCCGGGTATATTATAAATATCAGAATGTATTCGGGAGGTAGAAAAAGTGAGTAACAATACCCTATCCTTTTTTGCTTTAGGCGGCATTAATGAAATTGGCAAAAACATGTATGTGATTCAATATAATGACGATATCGTGGTGATTGATGCCGGCGGAATGTTTCCTGATGAAAGCTTGCTTGGAATTGATTTGATCATCCCAGATGTGACCTATTTGGAAGAAAACCGTGAGAAAATCCGTGCTTTGGTTGTGACTCATGGGCATGAAGACCATATTGGAGGTGTCCCTTATTTTTTAAAAAAATTAAATGTACCTATTTATGCAACACGTTTTACGCTCGGTTTGATTGAATTAAAATTGGAAGAGCACAGACTAAAACGGGATACTAAGCTTATACCGATTGATGCTGATTCAGAGTTAGAATTTGGCGAGATTAAAGTTTCCTTTTTCAAAGTCAGCCATAGCATTCCGGATTGTCTTGGGATTGTTTTCCATACACCAGAAGGAAATGTCGTTCATACGGGGGACTTTAAATTTGATCTAACTCCGGCCAATAACCAATATTCCGATATACATAAAATGGCAGAGATTGGCCAGAAAGGCGTTTTGGCGTTAATTTCGGAAAGTACGAACGCAGAAAGAAAAGGGATCACTCCTTCTGAGCAAATGGTGGGCAGTCATATGTTGGAAGCTTTTCTTCGGGCTACGGGGAAAATTTTCGTTTCGACTTTTGCTTCCAATGTTAATCGTGTGCAGCAAGTCGTGGAAGCCTGTCTTGAGACAAATCGAAAGCTGGCCTTGCTGGGCCGAAGTATGGTGAATGTCGTTGATGTTGCCATTGAACGTGGCTATTTGCATGTACCGGAAGGAATGCTGATAGCAGCAGGCGAAATCGAAAAATTTGCCCCCGAACGAGTCGCCATCCTATGTACTGGAAGTCAGGGCGAGCCAAATGCCGCTCTCGGGCGGCTCGCAAGCGGAAGCTATCGGGATGCTTCGATTTATCCCGATGATACTGTTATTCTAGCGGCATCCCCTATTCCTGGGAACGAAAAGGATGTTTCCCGGATTATCGATAACTTGTTCCAGCGGGGAGCGCATGTTATTTACGGTTCCGGAAGCTCAACCGGTATGCATGTATCGGGCCACGGTTACCAGGAAGATCTAAAACTGATGCTTACGTTGATGAAGCCCACTTACTTTATTCCGATTCACGGCGAATACCGGATGCTTCACCATCACCGGATGCTTGCGGAATCGGTTGGAGTGGAAAAAGGAAATACCTTTATTATCCGGAATGGGGATGTTGTGGATATTCAAGACAGGGTTGCGAGGCAGACAAGATCTGTCCCTGCTGGTGATACATATGTCGACGGCGTGAGTGTAGGTGATGTGGGAGAAATTGTGCTTCGTGATCGGAGGCAACTGTCAGAAGATGGCATGCTAGTAATCGTTTTAACGTTAAGCAAACGGGACCAAAGGATTATCCAAGGACCCGACACGATTACGCGCGGATTTGTGTATGTGAAGGAATCTGAGAATTTGATGAGGGAAATTAACAGCCTTGTCAAAAAGACGGTCAATGACTTACAAGAAGAAAACATTCGGCAATGGAACGTCATCAAACAAAATATCAAGAAGGCTGTAGGACAGTATCTCTTTAAAGAAACGAAAAGAAAACCGATGATATTGCCGATTATTATTGAGATATGAATGTGTAAAAAATTGCCAGGCACCTTCTACCGAGCGCCTGGCAATTTTTGGAGTTTAGAAGTAAAAATTATGATTCTCCAGATATATTTAGAAAATCGCAGATATATTTGGAAGTTCGCAGATATATTTGGAAATTCGTAGATATAATTAAAAATTCGCAGATATCCTTAGAAAATTCGCGGATATAAATGATGATATGCAAGAATGGCGCTATTTTTAATCAAAAACCAATTTCAGATTCGCGAGTAAAGCATCTTAACGTGTTCCTGCAACCTCGAAAGATAAGTTTCACTTAAAAAACCGCTCCCGCCACGGATAATTTCCTCGAGATAATGGTCAGGCGGTGCTGTTTCAGGGTCTTTCGAAACGACTATGAATGTTAGTACATCTTGGATTGTCTGGCCATGCATCTTGACATCAATTAATGCAGGCCGGTAGAGGCGAGTATGAACGCCTTCTCGCCGGTATAAATATTCGAGACATTCATATGGAATCTCGTAAACCTTCCCTTCCACAACACCTCCCTCTTCCACAATGTCTGCCCGTCCGCCGTCAGGCAGCTTTTTTGTAAACCGAAGGGTGTAACCCTTAAGCTCTGCAACCCCGGCAAATTTTTGAAAAAAATGGTCAACACCACCGAGCTTAAACCTGGCATGGTCCAAACAGCTGCCATATGCAAAATACAGTACGTTCCTGCTTTGTTTTTCAAACTGATACACCTTCCAGTCACCTAGTAGGATTGGCGTAATTAACATGCTTTCGTTGTGTTTGGCAACCGTGTAGATATAGGCTTCCGTCTTCCCATTGTCATGAAAAATGATTTGTTTTTTACGGTCGTATAAATTGTCGTGACTATGTTCCTCATATTCTTCCAATTCGTCCAGGCTGCATAGATGTTTATCTGAAACCAGGTATAATTCCCCATATACCGGATCCGATTCTGATTCTTTCACCGCCGGATAACCTAGTCCAGTGTCGAAAAGGCTTCCGTTTGCCCAAGCCTGCTCAGCTACAAGCTCTGCCCCCTGCAGCAAATGATGATATTTTTCATTCTTTCTCAATGTTCCATAAACGAAGACATAATGTTTGTTCATTTTTTTCAGCAATCCCTTTCGTTGAAATAAATTCATCCATTCTAAACTTATCTTTACTTCGGCATAAAAATCCTAGATTCCTTTTACAGTTAGAGTAATTTTTTTGGATTCCTTTCTATACATGGACTGCTGGTTTGCTGGAAATAATAGCATTTAGTTAAAGTTAAGGGGGCATCTTAATGGATCTTAATATTTTTAGAATAATAAATAAAATGGCCGGCCGTTCTCGTTTATTGGATATGATCATGATAACCATTTCGAAAAAAGCTCGTTATGTATATGTATTATTATTAATTATCTTGTGGTTTCGCAATAAGAACTATAAAAAACACTCGCTATTAACGGGGGTATCGGTTGGAGTAACCTATATTATTACTTTCATAATAAAATTTTTCAATTATCAACCAAGGCCATTTGTGAACCATGAGGTGCATTTATTACCTCCTGTGCCAGCAAAAAAGGATTCTTCCTTTCTAAGTAAACATACAGCATTGGCTTTTGCGGCAGCTGTTTCAGTGCTTTTATATCAACGAATATTTGGAAAAATAATGTGGTATTTGGGTATATTTATCGGAATCTCACGGATTTGGATGGGGCACCATTACCCTTATGAAATTGTTAGAAGTGCTGCACTCGGAAGTATAGCTAGTTTCATGGTTCACCTTACGAAAAAGCTGTGGGATCCAATCTTATCCCGATTTATTTATTCATATAATCGTTTTTGCTCCTTTTTAAAATTCCAATTAAAATAATGTTAGCGGGAGCAGCCTTTAGGATTCCTCCCTCTTTTTCATATTTGTTTAATTATGTTTTTGAATAAACCTGCTGATTAGTTGGTTTAAGTTAGGAGCTGACTTCGTTGGTATCTGGTGCTTTTCATATATAAATTTTAATTCATTATTAGGAAGCTTTTCATTTAAAATTTTGGCATATTTATGAAACGATTTATCTTTTTTTCCATAAATCAATAAAACCGGATGATTAATGGTATGTAATTGATTGGTACAATTGTATTGCAAGCTATAATTGTAATATTGTGCGATGTTTCTTGTATCACCATTCAGGGCTTCTTGATACATAGCTTTGAATATTTTTTTATCATCGGAATTGCCCCAGGAAATCCCTAAAGCCAACAAACGTTTGGCTCCTGCTTTGGCAAGCAGCCGTGCCAGAATAATTCTTTTTTCATTATACCAATCATAAACCTCAGACATTCCGCTGATAATAATGGCTCCCAATGCCCTGTCCGGGTTTGTCAATAAAAATTCCAAGGCAATGGAACCTCCGGTGGAATATCCGCAAAGATATGCTTTTGAGATTCTTAGATAGTCCAAGAGATACCGTATGTCATCCGCAATTAACCGATAGGTAAGAGGTTGTTCCGAATAAGAGCTCTGGCCATGGCCGCGAATATCAAAACAAATGACTTTGTAATTTTTCGATAAATCATCCATCTGGTATTTGAAATTAGCGCTTGTGAGCAAGGGAGGATGGATAAAAACGATGGGAACTCCTTCCCCTTTCACGGTGTAATACAGGCTGATTCTTTCCTTTTTCATAACAGGCATCGTTAACCCCTCCTTTATTTCATATTTCAACTGGCTTTAATATTCAAATTCATTATTTAGGTTTACTCCTACATAAAGCCCTTATTCTAAAAAGAATGCTTCAAAATATTAAGGATCAATAAATCATGGTAAAATGATGATAATATGGAGTATTCAAACATAACGTAATATTATTTTTACAGAATGAAGGGTTGTCGTTGACAAAGTTTTCGAATATTAATACCAATAAATCAAATCGCTTTTTTATAACACTCTTCATTGCTCTTATCGGCGCGCTGATATTCCAATTCCTTCATACCCCCATTCCTTGGCTTTTAGGACCAATGACTGCCGTATTCATTGGCTCTAGGTTTAATCGATTTGAACTGTACTGGCCGAGATCGATTCGAGAAATTGGATTAATCATTGTGGGCTATTCGATTGGGCTGTCGTTTACCAAAACGGCTCTTTATCAAATCATGGCGAATTTGCCTTCCATGTTGTTAATGACCACTTTACTAATTTGTTTTTGTGCCGGCATTGCCTTTGTTGTAGCAAAGCTGACTGACGTTGATTATCCCACTGTTCTAACCGGAAGTATCCCCGGGGGTCTTTCGCAAATGATTACCTTTGCCGAAGAGATGAAGGGAATTGATATTACAACGGTGACGTTTCTTCAGGTTGCCAGATTAATGATGATTATCTTTTTTGTTCCGTTTCTAGTGTTCGGACCGCTTTTTCATAATTCAGGGAAAGTAGATTCAGGTTCCTCGTTTTTGCAAAACGCAGATCAAACTTCTGGAGGAATCCTTTCTCCGATGCTGATTTTATTCGCGGTTATTTGCGTTTTAAGTGCCATACTAGCGAAAAAAATAAAGGCACCTACTCCATTTCTGCTGGGGCCGATTTTGGGAACCGCTATTTTTACTATTGGCGGGCTGCAAGGTCCTGCACTCATCCCTTCTATTTTGGACCTCTCACAATTTATGATTGGCGGCTATATAGGACTGTTGTTGAAACCTGAAAAACTGACAAATAAAGCAAAAGTTATTACCCTTTCCATTATCAGCGGGGGACTGATGATTCTCTGCTCATTAGGTTTAAGTTTGCTTTTGGTATACTTTCGGTATTTCACTCCATCCACCAGCTTCTTGAGTGTCGCCCCAGGAGGAATGGATCAAATGGGCATCCTCGCTCATGCAATAGGAGCGGACTTATCAATGGTGAGTGGCTTTCAGCTATTCCGGCTGTTTTTCATATACTTTGCCGTCCCGCCAATCCTAAGATGGATATTCAAAATCAGAAAAACCGCAAAATCCACTTAGACTTACCAACATAACAAAAAGTGTAAAACCTGAAGAGGTCTTACACTTTTTTATTTTTATAAGTGTCCGCCTCAGGTGGACATTTGTCTTTTGGTGGCGTCTGATACCAAATAGACGCGTTCAGGGCGGCCAACTGTGCCGTAGGCTAAATCGGCTTCGATTTTGTCCTCCGCGACAAGGTGTTCGAGGTAGCGGCGGGCGGTGGTGCGGCTGACGCCGATTTCTTTGGCAACGCGTTCAGCGGTGAGACCGCCCTCTGCTCGTCCGAGTACTTCCATTACCTTATCTAAGGTAAGCGGGTCGATGCCCTTTGGAAGGTAAGGCTTGTCCCCCGCTCCTGCGGCCCCCTCAACATCCTTGCGCAACAGCTGGTCGACCTGTTGCTGGGTGACGTGCGGATTATCTTGTCCCAATTGAACAAGCTTTCTATGAAACTCTTGATACCGCAGCAATGATTGCTTGAAACGCTCAAAGACAACTGGTTTAATGATGTAATCAAAGACACCTATACTAATTGCCTCTTGAACTTTATCAATCTCTTTCGTGGCCGTAATCATAATGACGTCCATTTGCTTTGCCTGCTGTTTTGTTTCCTTCAGCAAATCTAGTCCGTTCATATCCGGAAAATAAACATCCAACAGAAGCAGATCCGGCTGCAAAATCTCGATTAACGTTTTTGCTTCCAGATAACTAGCCGCAATTCCCACCGTTTGAAAGCCTTCGAGTTGTTCCAAAAACCTCTTTTGGATTTCCGCCACACGTAAATCATCCTCAACAATTAACACTTCAATATCTCGGTTCACCTTCATGCAAACTCCCCCTGCGTTTTGGAATCGCCACTGTAAAAATCGTTCCTTCTCCCTTGGCCGATGAAAACGTCACGTATCCCCCTAATTCGTGAATTTCCTTTTGAACGAGACTAAGACCGATTCCGGAATTGGTTCCTGAATTCTTTGTTGAAAAGCCTTCTTTAAAAATCTGATCAGTCAACTCGGCGTCAATCCCTGCGCCGTTATCTTCTACTTCGATAATCAATTCCCTGCCAAGGTCGGTTAAAAACAAGGAAACGATTTTTTCCACCTTGTCATTTGCCCTCACAGCTTCAAAAGCATTGTTGACGAGATTGCCAATAATCGTGACTAGTGAATCCCGGCTGATGTCACCAGGAAGATCCCTAAAACTGCTTTCACTATCAATCGTAAACTGAATTTTCAGCTCGCTAGCCAGGCTGACTTTCCCTAGAATAAACCCAGCAATAATCGGATCAGGTATTTCCTTCATTAAAAATCGAATGAACGCTTGGGTAACATCCACTTCTCTCGATATGAAATCGATTGCCTCTTTATAGGAACCTAACTGAATCAACCCCAGCAATGTATAGAGACGATTGGAATACTCATGTGTCTGAGCTCGCAGCCCTTCTGCATAAGCCTTGACATGAGATAATTCCTGAAGCAGGTGCGCCAATTCAGATTTATTCCGCAAGCTCGCTACAGCCCCGATAACGGCACCTTTGTTGTTAAAAATTGGCACTCGGTTTGCTAAAAAGATTTCCCCAAAAATCATGAATTCCCTGTCATATTCGGCCTGACCGGTCCTGACTACATCGAGCAAATGCGTATTTTCCAGCACTTCTTCAATCCTTGTCCCACGAAGAACGGTATCGCAAGGGACTTGTAAAATTTTATGGGCTGTTTCGTTGACAACCGTGATTCTTCCATTCGTATCAATGGCAATTATTCCTTCATGAATGGATTCAAGGATCGCATGCTTTTCCTGATACATCCAGGCAATCTCCTCTGGCTCAAGCCCCAAAAGTGCCTTTTTAATATTAAACGAGATTAATATAGCAGCCAGAAGACCGCCTAATAAAATAATCATGATGGCCCAAAAGACCTTCTTCTGAATTCGCGCCACTTCTTTTTTAATATCTGTCTGCAGGTACCCTACTGAAACGACGCCGGCAACCTGTCCACCAATAAAAATTGGAGCTTTTCCTCGTAAAGAAGGTCCAAGTGTCCCAACTGATTCCGATATAATTGATTCTCCTTTAAAAACACGGTCATTATCTCCACCGACCATTTTTTTGCCTAAACGATTAGAGTTAGGGTGTGAATAACGGACCTCGTCTCGATTTCCGATAACAATAAATTCCGCACCCACCTGTTTGCGTATTTTTTCCGCAATAGGCTGAATAATTAAAGCGGGGTCCTCCGCACTAAACGCCTTTTGTATTTCCGGCATGTTTGCAATCGATTGAGCAACGGATAACGCCTTCGTTCCAATCTCATGCTTCAAATTCGTTTCCATGATATTTTTAAACGTAAATTCTATGATGGTCCCCATTATAATAATAACTATAGAGATTCCCAGCATCAGTTTTGTATGTAAACGCATGCAAACACCTCTATCTTAATAATATATTAAAAAAACTCCTTTAAAAAGGAGTTTTTTGTAATCTTCAGATTTATCCCTCAACATTAATGATAACCTCTTTGCCCCTGCGCTTCATCATGAATGGCACGACGAGCCATAATAGGGTGATTAATAGAAAAATTAATGAAATTGGGCGGGAAAGAAATACCGTATAATCACCGTTCGAAATGGTCAATGCTCTTCTAAGGTTATTCTCAAGCATTGGGCCTAAAACAAGTCCAAGAACAAGTGGAGCAATCGGATAATCATTTTTGCTTAAAAAGTAACCAAGAACACCGCAGGCTAATAATAAAAGTAAATCGTAAGTCGATACTTGGACCGCATAAACACCGAAAATCGAAATGGCAATAATCATTGGAATCAAGTACTTCTTTGGTGTCTCGATAATTTTTGCAAAAACTTTTACTAGAGGCAGATTTAAGATTAATAGCATAAAATTTCCGATAAACATACTGGCAATCAAGCCCCACGCCACTTGTGGATGGTCTTCAAATAATAACGGACCCGGCTGGACATTGTACATCATCAGGGCCCCCATCAAGATAGCAGTAGTCCCAGAACCCGGAATACCTAGTGTTAATAATGGGATCATCGCTCCGCCTGATGCAGCGTTATTAGCGGATTCAGGAGCAGCAACTCCAGCAATCGTACCTGTTCCAAATTTTTCAGGTTTCTTTGAAATCTTTTTTTCTAGCAGATAAGAGAAGAATGATGCGAGTGTTGCTCCTGCCCCCGGTAGAATACCAACGAAAAAGCCGAGTAATGATCCGCGGACAATTGGAGCTGCAGACTCCTTGAATTCTTCCTTGGACGGCAGCATATTGTTGATTTTGGCAATTTCTCCTTCTTCCTCTTCTTTTTCAAGGATGGTTTTGAACACCTCACCAAGGGCAAATAAACCAACCGCGAGTGTCAAAAACTCAATTCCCTGGTATAACCATGGGATCTCGAAGGTAAACCGGGCAATCCCCGAAACATTGTCAATTCCAATCGTTCCTAGCAAAAGGCCGCAAACCGTCATAATCAACGCTTTCGTTACCGATTTTCCGGCCAATCCGCTGACCGCCCCGAGCCCAAGAAGCATAAGTGAAAAATATTCTGCTGGACCAAATTTAAGAGCGACGTTTGATAATGGCTTTGCTAATAAAATAAGTGCGATAATCGTAACGATCCCAGCAAAGAACGAGCCGATTGCCGCAATCGAAAGGGCGCTCCCCGCTCTCCCTTTTTTCGCCATTTGATAACCGTCCAGGGTCGTCACAACGGAGGACGATTCTCCCGGTGTATTTAATAGGATTGAAGTTGTCGACCCCCCATACATCGCCCCATAGTAGACACCAGCAAGAAGAATGATGGCGCTGGTCGCTGCCTGCTCCGGCGGAAGTCCGCCGGTTATCGATGCTGTTACCGGAATCAAGAGCGCGACACCGCTCATAGGTCCAATTCCCGGAAGCACCCCAACCGCGGTACCGATTAAAACCCCGACAAAAGCAAAGATGATATTATACCAGATAAGTGCTGTTCCAAAACCTTGTAATAAATAATCAAGTATACCCATGTCCGTACTCCTTTCTAAAAAGCTGAGATTTCCTTAAATGCGGAAGGTATTTTGCCTCAAACCTACGAGAACCAAACTGGCCAGCCTGGCAGGGTCCCTTTTAAAACCTCCACGAATAAAAAGTAAACAATTCCTGAAAATGCTGCTGAAATAATAAGTGAATTGATCCATTTTGAACGTTCCATCGTTTGAAAGCAGACAAATAAAAATAAGAATGTGGTGATTACATAACCAATGGATTCCAACGTTAAAATATAAAGCAAAGTCGCAATAAAAATAATGATGAATGGTTTGTATTCTAATTTTTCTTTATTTTCCTGCTTGTTTTTGTTTTGAAACGTCTCAAAAAACAAGCGAATACTTAACAACACTAGCGCGTTTCCAAGGACGAGCGGGAAAATATCCGGCCCGACCACACTTCCGTAAGATGAACTGGCAAGATGCCGGCTGCCTATGATAAACAATACGCCTACTGCAAGAAACAGGACTGACGCAATACGGTCGAATTTCATTTCCATTCGAAGTCCTCCTTTTTGAAAAAATAAGGGAAGGAGAAAAGCAACTCCTTCCCGCCTTTATTACTTCTGCATGCCTAATGCTGTTAATAATTCTTTGACTTGCTTATCCTGATCTCCTAAGAATTTTTGGAAGTCAGCGCTGTTTTTGTATTCCAATTCCCAGCCTTGTGTTTCAACTTCTTTTTTCCATTCAGGTGACTGGACAAGCTTGTCGATAGTCTTTTCCCAATAAGTTTTAGCTTCTTTAGACATTTTTTCCGGTCCAAACACACCACGCCAAATCGTGAACTCTGCATCTACACCTTGTTCTTTAGCTGTTGGAACGTCTTTGAAATCGCCGCCTAAACGTTCAGTTGAAGTAATTGCCAACACACGAACCTTGCCTGCTTTTAAGAATTCTTTTACGCTTGAAGCATCTGTGCCGATCACGTCTGCATTACCGCCAAGCAATGCCGTAATTGCCTCACCGCCGCCATCATAGGAAACGTACTTGATCTTAGTTGGGTCCACGCCGTATTTAAATGCTGGCAGGATAGAAATTAAGTGGTCCATTGAGCCAGGTGCGGAACCGCCGGCAAATGTTAGTTTAGTAGGATCTTTCTTCACTTCATCTAATACAGACTTTAAATCTTTGAATTTTGAATCGGCCTTTACAACGATTGCTCCATAATCCTTTGTCAGCTGTGCCAATGGTGTTGTGTTTTTATAACCATATGGGCTGTTACCTTCTTTTTTCAGGTTGTTAATAATGATTGGCGGTGAGTTGACAAACAGCATGTCATTGTTTGCCGCTTGCTGTGTGGCGTATTCCGCCATAAACACGGCACCGCCACCACCCGGTTTGTTTTCAACCGTTAACGGCTGCTCCACCATTTTGGTTTCGCTTAAGATTTTTGTGAAGGAGCGTGCTGTTAAATCCCAGCCGCCGCCTGCCCCGGATGGTGCCACAACGGTAATGGCCTTAGTTGGGTAGCCTGTCCCTTCTTCTTTTTTGGCTGCTGGACTTGAAGTTTCTTTGCTGGCACCGCTGCTACATGCAGCAAGGCTTAACGCCAATGCTCCCGCAGTCACCACTGTTGAAAATTTTTTGAAACTAAACATCTTTTTAATTCCCCCTTGTAAACGTTTACCTAATTCTACAAAAAATTTAGAATATTGAAAGTTTATATACTTAAACAGCATTAAAACCTTATTAATCATTTTGTTCATTTTGTTCACAAATGAGGCGTGGGGACGGTTCTCGTGCCTCAAAAATTTCGTTAAGCGAACCTCTTGGTTCCGTTCATCCGGTCCAACTAAGTAAAAAAAAGCTAGGGCCTCTGCCCTAACCTCTATGATTATTTAAAATTCCTCATCGAAATACGTTGATTTTTATTCTCATCATGTAGTTTTTCTATATAATCATCCTGTACTGCCTCTTTTAAACTTTTTGTTCGTTTTGTGATGGTGATGGTTAAAAACAAAATATTTAGAGTCATAATTAGCCCACCTTTCTTTCACTTTTTAAAATGACCAGTCGGTTTATTTAATCTCTAAAAAAATTCTCTTCCAAATAGACTGTTGAGTCTATTTTGATTTTATTATATATTTATGCTGAATTCAATGATTTTGCGCTGAAATTTCTGAAAAACCGCATGAAGAACAAATTTTTTCCATATACAGTTCTAGTCAGGCTAAGCCTTAATTTTTCTTAAAAACATTTCCCTCATCTTGTTAATCACATCATTACATGGAAAGTCGGGATAGATCGTTTGAATCATTGCCCCATCAATCATCGACCAAAATACATTGGCATAAATTTCTGGCTTCAGGTCCTTCTTTATCTCTCCTGAATGCTGACCCTCTTTAATGATCTGTGAAAAAAGCTGGATAAAATATTCGTGTCTTCGCTGGTTTAATTTTTCCAATAATTCTGGGTGACGAGATGCATGAAGTTTAAATTCATCGTGGACAACAATATTGCCGATATCTTCTCGATCCTTTGGTGATAAATACATATCAAATAGATGTATTATTTTATCTATGGAATTGGTGCATGTCCCCAATTCGCCAGTTAGTTTTTCATACGTAGCCTCTGTACTCGCCTTCATCAATTCCAGAAAAATTTCATCTTTGCTTTTGAAATAATTATAGATAGCCCCTTTGCTAATTCCGGAATGCTGCACAATGTCGTCAACGGTAGCAATCAGGAATCCTTTCTGAGCAAAGCAGACAAAAGCGCTATCCAATATCTCTTTACGCTTTTTTTCTTTATAGGAGTCGGATACAATTGGCGCCATGGCTGTTCCCCCTTTTGCTGAACGAAAAAATATTATGACCAGTCGGTTTATTTTAATTATAGTATTAATCACCATAACTTATCAATGAATTCATCATTTTTCTACATATAATTTATTCTGGCAATTCTTTATACGCCAGTTTCAAAATGATTTCTCTATGCTGTGGATATTTTTGCAATAGCTCGTCCTGTGTAAACAATTCAAAATCCTGAAAATCAAAGCCAGGTGAAACCATGCAGCCTACTAGCGAGCATGTTTCTTTCTCCATGACTGATGAACCGAAAATAGCGTTTTTGGGGACAAGCGCTTGCGGAACTTCGCCATTGTTAAAATTCAATCCAAGCCTAATTTCCTCATATTCTCCATTTTCATGAATGATATGAATAGTCAAAGAGCTTCCACCATGAAAATACCATAATTCGTCTGACTTCAACCGATGAAAATGGGAAACGTCATCAGACGTCAATACAAAATAAATACTTGTATACAGCTTTCGTTTTCCATTATAATTCACAGTTAACTCTTGGTCAGATATTTGCTCGGAAGATTCAAAAGTTCGTTTATAATAACCGCCTTCCGGATGAGGCTCCAGCCCCAAATTTTTCACCAAAGAATCCAGCATTCGAATATCCATATATTTACTCTCTCCTTCATAGAGAACTATTTAAAAATAATTTTTAATTTTTGTTTGAGGTCCTGATTGTCTAAATATTCCACATAAATAAAATAGTAAGATAAATTTTCCTCCGAAAGTATTTTTTTAAATGTTAATTTGTCTATTGAGAAAAGTCAAATCTATGAATATGCTTCTAGGAGAATATGAAAAATTTGTATAAATTTGATACAAAATAACGATGGACTATTTTTAAAAGCCTGCTATAATGCAATATATAAATATATTACACACGTAAAGGTGGGCATTATGGGGAACACTTGTAGATATGTTGTCAATGCTCTTGGTAAGGGTGGGGAAACATATTATACACAATGCAGAGATAAGCAAGAATTGAAAAAGTGGATTACTGATAATCAAGAAAAATTAGTTATGAATGAACTGCAAATCACAGATAAAAACCAAAATCCATTACTAAAATTATTTGGAATAAAAAAGTTTTTTTAACTAAAAGACGCCATTCTGATGCAATGGCGTCTTTTCATTTTATTAACAGAATTTCAGAGTGATTGATTTAGTGAAATAGCGTTTCAGGCAGATTTACCCCACTTCCAACATTTCAACGTTAGTAAATTTGTGTTTTTGGATGTAGATGAGCCTGATGGCTAAAGCGATTCCTGCGGCAAGGAGACCGATGGTGAGGCCGATCCAGTAGCCCCTTGCCCCTAATCCGGTATAGTGTGCCAATAGGTATCCAGCAGGCAAACAGATGAGCCAGTAGGCAACTAATGTCATAATAAAGGCCAAATTCACATCTTTATATCCTCTTAACGCTGCCTGGGCTGTTGCCTGGATGGCATCGGAAATTTGAAAAAACAAGGCGAAAATTAAGAAGTTTGCCGTCAAACTAATAACGGCCGCCTCATTCGAGTAAAACCCTGCGACCTTGTAGCGAAAAGCCACCACAAATAATCCTGTCACAAGCGCAGTCACCACCGCCAAAACAATTCCTAGCCAGCTATAGACCTTGGCATCCTTATAGCGGCGGGCACCCACTTCATATCCGACTAGGACCGTCTGTGCCATTGAAATGCTGATAGGTATCATGTACAGGAACGACACGATGTTCAAAGCCGATTGATAGGCAGCAACAGTTGTTACATTAAACTTACTGATTAAAATGGTAACGACTGCAAACATGCTTGTTTCAAAAAACGTCGACAACCCCATCGGCACTCCAATTTGTAAAATCTCTCTGCACTTCGTCCACGAAAATTGCTTCATATTACCAAATACGGGGTACGCAGAGAATGGTTCTTGTTTTAACACAATTAAAACCGTAAAAGCTAAAATCACCCAATAGGTAATCGATGTAGCATAGCCGGCACCTGCACCACCTAACTCAGGAAAACCCCATTTTCCAAAAATAAACACATAGTTTAACAGAAAATTTACAGGCAGGGACGAAATCATGATCACCATAACAACACGGGTTTTTCCCAAAGCATAAATAAACGAGCGCAATACATTAAAAATGAAAAGCGGCAAAATCCCATAACTAAGCCCGACAAGATAGTTAAAAGCTGTATCCTGCACACCTCTTGGAAGATTCATCGTTACTAAAAGCGGTGCCAATATAAAGAAACCAAAAACAATGATAACCAATGTTAAAATGATAGAAAGATACACACCATGCTTAACCACGGCTGCAATTTCATGGCTCTTTTTTTCGCCCAAATATTGTGCAGCAATTGGCGATACTGCCAGGAGAATGCCGCTCAAGCCTGTAAAAATCGGATTCCAAACTGAAGAACCAATCGCGACACCAGCCAGGTCGGTTGAATGATATTTTCCCGACATGATCGTATTGAAAAACACCATGGAAAACATCCCAAGCTGGGTGATTAAAATTGGAACTAACAGAACGAAGATTTGTTTTATTTTATCCTTCAAGGTGATAGCCTGATTCATGGTAGTAAACTCCTTAAAAATACATTCAAAAAATAATTATACTAAATATTTGTTCCAATTTCCTCTATTATTTTCGTTTCTGTGGTTCACAATATCCGCTGGGAATTAAACAATAAGCCCGCAAAAATTAAAAGCAGGAGCCATAGCCCCTGCTTAATTCACGAACAACCTGTTCTGTTAATTAACCTTTTCAGCCTTGGCCTGGCTGGTAGGTACCGTGGCCGTGATGATATCCGTGGCCTGGATAATAGCCGCCGTGGCCGTGGTGATACCCGTGGCCTGGATAATACCCGCCGTGGCCGTGGTGATACCCATGGCCTGGATAATACCCACCGTGGCCGTGATGATACCCATGTCCCGGATAAAAACCGCCATGGCCGTGATGATAGCCCATTCCCGGATAACCAGGATAACCCATGCCTGGGTGCGCACCCGGATATCCCATTCCCGGATGACCAGGTGGTGCATAACCTCCGCCTGGTAAACCAATTGTTATTTGTCTATCCATTCTTTATCTCCTCCTCAAAATGGTTACAAAATTAGTATATGTGTCCAAATTGAATGAGGGATAGGCTTATTGCCCAATTACTCCAAGCTTATACAATTGCTTCTTCACTTGGCCTGTTCACTTCGCGCTGATTTTCCTTGATCATCATTCCGCCGAGTAAGCCAATCAGCGCGAATGCGGCAGGAATAATAAACCCATAGTGGTACCCCACACTTGCACCGAATGAATGAAAATGGTCTAATACCTTACCAAAAATGCTTGGTAAAAGGACCGCGCTGATAAAACCCCCAGTGTTCGCAAATCCTGTGACTACGCCAACCTCCTTAATAGGGAAAGACTGACGGACGACCGCAAAGGTTAATGTACTGCCGCCATTTCCGTAACCTATTAAAAAGAAAAGCATATATAGAAGGAAAACAGGCGGATTTCCACCGAAAAGCAGAATGATAGTCCAGCTTAGAAAAATAACAACATGAACCAGGACATATGGTCTTTTGAGTGAATCAATCCGTGCTGAAAACCAGCTTGTTACAGGCGCACCGATGATGGCGCCAATCAAGCCTATCATAACCAGCTGGCTGGCAGCGGATCTTGTCATGTCATATACGTGCATTCCGTATGGTACAGCCCATGAACCAATAAATCCAACATACGTCCCTACCGCTCCAAAATGACAGAAAAAAGCTGCCCATGCCTGACGATTTGAAAAAATACGGCGCAGCATCACCAAGGTTTTTTCCTGCCTCGGCTGTTTTTTAAGATAAGACTTTTGCGGCTTGGTTTGGTTCAGGCCCATTTGATTTGGCTTCATGACCAAAACGTAATATAAAAGAATTCCAGTAAGGCAGAGAATAATACCCGTTGTCAAAAAAGGCGATCTCCAGCCAAAGGAGGCAATGAATGCAGAGAAGGGAACTGTCGCCAATAAAAACCCTAAGCTTCCGGCCATTCCTGCTAAGCCAAGCAATTTTACAAATTCATTGGCTCTAAACCACCTGCTTAAAATCAACACCAAATTGACCCAAATGGCGGCATCCCCTATTCCTACCAGCAATCTTGCCGCAAAAAGGATGGCTTCATTCGAGGCAGTACTATAAATAATTGTCCCAAGCCCCGTTAGGAGGGTACCGCCAATAAGAAAATAATTTGGACCCAAACGGTCAGATAAAATCCCAATCGGAATTTGCAGTCCGGCATACGCCAAAAACTGTATACTTGCCAACAAACCAATCGTGGCTGCTGGTAAATGGAAATCCTTCATTAATTGATCCGAAATTAATCCAGGTGCTGTTCTTTGACTTACAATGATAAAATACGTAAACAACACTGCCGTAAAAACTACCCATCTATACTTGCTATTTCGTTTTTCCAATGTTTCATACCCCTGTTGTATTGATTATTTCCCTTATTATACTCCATATTTCCCTAGATGAATTCCCTAATTTCCGATGGAGGCGGTTACATATAAAAAAATTTCAGTTCTCGAAATAATTGCTATTTGTGATTCCCGTCACCCCGTTCCCTCATCCATTTTTACTAAAATAAAGCTACAGGGGAAGGTGATAAAATTGGAAAAAAGAATATCTAATTTTTCTATTTTTGAGAATTACCATGATAGGCAGGTCGTTTTAAACTACTATGAGGACGAAGATTTTTTATGGAAAAGAGATGGGTTTCATTTTGATAAAATACAATTTTTAAATGGAGTGCTTTTATTTACAAAAAAAGATGGAAAAACCTTTTCCATTTCCATTAAGGATTATGAAACCGTATCACTAAATACTGATTTTCAAAACTACTTCATGTTACGCAAGGGCTGTGACCGTATGGAAATGTATTTTCCAAATTGAACCGTCGAGAAAGGGTATTTTTTTCGGCAATTTTTTATTTTGTAAAAACCTAAATTACCAACCTTTAGTTGTTTATCCCTGCTAACTGGCCTGTTGATTTCCGCTCCGGGCACTCGCTTTCCGCGGGGAGCTCCTGGAGCCTCCTCGGCGCTTTGGCGCCTGCGGGGTCTCCAGTGACCTCTATATCCCGCAGGAGTCGAGTGCCCTCCGCTCCAATCAACAGGGAGGCAAATCAACCTAAGTTTTGCAACACACCTTTTCCGTCCTTGCAAAGTGTGTTGCAATCTTTTTCATATCTTGACAGACTGTAATAAGGTGAGTCTGTTCTCTTACATTATTCAATGCCCGTAACTAAGAAGAAAATTGAAACCAATCTATATGTAAATCAAGCGAAAAAGGTTGTCGTCTGGACTAATCCATCGATAGAAACAAATTCATGTTCACTATGGCAATACTCTTTTGGCTTGAACATTGAATTCACCACTTATTTTAATTGAGTTGTAGAACTTTATTGAATACACCTGTTGATTGGCGCGGAAGGCACGAAGACTCCTGCGGGAGTACGGGGCAGGGGAGACCCCGCAGGAGCTTTAGCGACGAGGAGGCTCCCCGGCACGCCCGCGGAAAGCGAAGTGCCGGGAGCGCCAATCAACAGACTTGTTGAAAAGACTGATATTAATAATATAATATCAAATTAACGCGGTTAATCATTAAAGAATATGAGTAAAATAAAAGGCTGTCGATAGTTTCTTGACAGCCTGGGGGACCAAGAAAGGTCCCTGTTTTTATTGTTTCGTTATTTTTGAAGGATTATTAATTTTATATAACACGGGCACTTCGACAGTGAACTCCTCCGCCGCGTCCTTCCCTTTTGCAAGTTTTTTTGCGGCCACCTTCCCATCGAATTCGAGCATATCTCCAGGGGCAAGCTCAAACTTTTTCAATGTTTTGCTGTGGCTGCACCAGGCAAGCCCTAGATCGAGAGGATTTTCCTGGACGATTCGGACATTTTCAAGGACAACGACTTCATCGTTTTCCTCGTTAAACGCGTTGTAGGTCAGGGCGAATTGCTTCACAGTGGCTGTAAAATGCACTTTATCTGCAGGCAGCTCTATTTTAAGCGCCTTTTCCTTTTTAGGTTTAGCCTCCTTCACTTTTGCCGGTTTGGCCGGCTCGGCTTGGGAGTTGATTCCCTTTCTTTCTGCTTTACTTTCCAGGTCGATTTTTGCAGATTCCTCCTGACTAACTGCGGTATCTACTTCCTCTACCTTCACATCCCGATCCTCCAGCGTAAGCATACTTTCCTTCCCGAAACTTGCCTGCTGCATTTCCTTTAAATAAGCCGGGTGAATACAGCTAAGGTTTCCATCTGAAAATTCTATTACAAGGGTGTAGTTTTGATTTCCGTACATTTCATAGCCTTTTATGCTTACCAGGCATTGAAATCCTCTGTCCTTATACCAAAATTCTTTTTTTGCTGCTGACAACCCCCATTCCTTCAACTTCCCTTTAAAATCCTCTTCGCTTTGAAAGCTCTCATATTCTCCCATTGGCGGTATGTATTGGGTTAACTTCTTTTTCGTCAATTGAGACTGCTGTGCTGCCAAATATTGCACATCCTTCCATTATTAATTTGTATTTTATTATAGCATGTTCTTCTTGACTGGCCTAAAAACAGCTACAGTGATGATGGGTTTATTTTTTGAAAAATACTTAGTGCAACGAAGATTTTTGGATGTATAATAGCTTTGTATATTTAAAGATGAACGGTGGAGACAGATGCGTACTTATAATGAAAAAATCAGCATATATCATGGAATGGTGTCGACAGTTGCAACAAACTTGGCAAGCAATTATTTTCCTATCTTTGCTATTTCCATCCTTGGGGCGAGCAATTATCAGGTCGGATTAATCAGTTCTCTGCCGCCGCTTGTCGCCCTCATTATGACCATTCCTGCTGCTGTTATCTTAAATCGGTTGGAAGAGCAAAAGAAAACCGTTGCCTTGTCCGTTCTCTGGGCAAGGGTATTGTTTTTATTGCTCATTGGTGTGGTTTATTTGCAGTCATCCATGCAGGCATGGACATTTTTATTGATTATTGCCTTAATGAATGTTCCCGGTACCATTTCAAACGTAGGCTGGCAGACATTAATCAGCGGGATGATTTCCGAAGAACGAAGAGGTACATTTTTCAGCGACCGTAACCGGCTTTTAACGTTGGTAGGAATGGTAACAACACTGATTATCGGGATTGTCATGAAGAAAGAAACAGATAACGCGGCTGCATACCAGACCTTATTTTTTATGGCCGTTACCTTTGGTGTACTGGAAGTTGTTTTCTTAATGAAGCATAAGGAAACGATAAAGTCAAAACAGGTGAAGGAACCGAAGAATTCTTCGATGGATTGGTCAATTTTTAAGGACCGGGGCTATAAATGGTTTCTGATCGCTGCCCTTTGTTTTAATTTCACTTGGCAAATGGCTTGGGGTCTATTCAATATTTATAACGTAAAATATGCTCATGCCACGATTCTGTGGATTAGTATTTTCTCTGTTGCGAATCAGCTAGTACAAATATTTTCCTATCCGCTCTGGAAAAAATGGGCGGATCAAAAATCCAATACATTAATGCTCGTGTGGGTGGCAGCTGGAATGGCTACTGCGCCTTTCTTAAATGCTCTATCTACGAACCTTTATTATTTAACGTTTGTCAGCATGACTTCGGGATTCTTTGTATCAGGGACCGTGCTGCTGTTGTTTAACCTATTGCTTGAGCAATCACCGAAGGAAAAGAGAACCTATTGCATTACAACCTACAACGTTCTCCTCTCCTTCGTCGCCTTCATCGCACCGCAAATCGGCATCTGGCTGCTCGAAATCGGCGGAATCATCACCGCCCTCAACATCAGCACCGTATTTAGATTCATGAGCGCCCTCGTCTTTCTGCTCATGTACATGAAATCCTTGAAAGTGTCAATGAAGGTATCTCAATGAAGGTTTTAATCCGTACGAAGGTGTCAGGCACCTCTTGATGACAATGTCCCCCTGAGACGGACGCATAATATGGAAATTGCTCTTAAAAAGTTGGGGTTTTTATCCCAACTTTTTGTTTTTCAAACTAGGCAGTGAAGAATTTATTTTAAGTGTCACAACTAAGGATTATTCATAATGTAAAGGTAGGCTGATATCTGATTTCGGGGGGGAAAATATGATTCGTATCAATAATCAGGTTGTTAAGGCAGAGGAGCTTTATAAACAAATCACCAACCAAGAGCAGCGTAAAATAATAAAACAAATGACTGCTTATGAAGAGGTTTATTCGTATCAAACCGTGGAGCAGCTTAAATTCGAACTGACTTTTCGGTCCAATACGATGAGAGCTGCCCGTGAACTGAACAAGAGCGGCGCAATATTTACAACCTTTACCTATGCAATCTGCAATAAAAAATATTGGGACCGGCTCGGCAACGGAGGGTTCCTACTGAAGCCAGGAGCAAGTCCTTCGACTGCTATTCTAGACATCTTAAAAAACGGAAAGCTGTATGCTTTTGAGTGTTCCACTGCTATAGCCATTGTTTTATATATTGCTACCCTTTATTCAATTGGCAGAACGCGGTTTGATTTGCTGTTTGAACGCCTATATTTAATGGACTGGCAATTTGATGAGGATTTGCCAATCTACCAAAAATTCGGTGATGATTATTTACCAGGAGATGCTCTTCATTTCAACAATCCAGATTTCAGTCCAAAGGAACCTCATTGGAGAGCGGAAAATGTCATCTATTTTGGCGGCGATCAATACTATGGCCACGGAATCGGTATCCGAAACGCCAAAGTCATTATAGACTTCCTAAACAAAAAACGAAAACCCAGCCCCAACCACTCAGCCTACCTGATGAACATGATCTCTCGCCCAAATTATTCATATTTTCTAACATATCAGTAATGGTTTCAGGCACCGCGCGTGGACATTTGTCCACTTACGGTGCCTGACCATGACATCAAGATTATTATTTATTAAAAGTTAATATAGGCATCTTCTGGTTTGATATCTTTATTGATGATTTTGGTATCCTTTAGCCATTTAGCAGCATGTTCCCAGACTACAGAATCCTGGTAGCCGAACGGCTTATCTCCTGCATCCATCAACGGCAGCAGAATTTCGAGGCTCTTCGTCTCGATGTCCTTTTCCAGTGGCGATGATTTGTCTTCATGCTTTAATAGAATGGACAGCCCCTCTTCCGGATGGTCCGCAACATATTTTTGTCCATCTCTTATGGCAGCCATAAACTTCTTAAATACTTCAGGTTTTTCCTTTAACCCTTTTTCACTTCCTACCAGCACCAATTCATAATAGTCTGGTACACCATAATCTGCTGGATTTAACGTACGCATTGGGTGTCCCTCTTTATCAAGCAATAATTTCTCATGATTGATATAGCCGCCAATCAAGGCATCGGTTTTTTTCGTAGCCATCGCCGGAATCAAGTCCCAGCCGACATCGACCATTTTTATCTTTCCAGCATCTCCGCCATCTGCCTTTACCATCGTTTGAATGATCGCCTCATCTAAGGGAATCGATGGATAGCCGATGGTCCGTCCAGCCAAATCCTTCGGTGATTGAATCGGGATATCGGCTGCAACCATTAATTGGTTAAGCGGATGTCTAACGAGAGCAGCGAATGACCGGACAGGAATATCCTCTCCACGTGCTACTAATACCTGCGGCTGGTAACTGATCGCCATGTCAAATTTACCAGCGGCCACAAGTTTTAAAGGATCGTTCGTGTCTGCAGGCATTTGAATGTCGACATCCAGTCCTTGTTTTTTGAAATAGCCCTTTTCCTGTGCTGCAAAAAGAAACGAGTGAACGGCATTCGGATACCAGTCAAGCATCAAGCTGACTTTCTGGAGGCCCTCCTCTTTAGCGGGGGACTTATCGGCCCCTGCCTTCCCGCATGCGCTAACCAACAGAAGCAGCAAACTCACCATAACCAATAAACTTTTTTTCACAATAATAACTTCCTTTCAGCAAATTAACGAATCTTATTTTTTATTAACTTTTTTTCTAGTAAGCTTATAAACAAAAACAATACAATTCCCATTAAAGAAAGCAGAAAAATAGCTGCAAAGACCGAATCTGACTGGAGATTTGAAGACATCCTCCGGCTAAAATAGCCCAGCCCTTCACTTGCCCCCAGCCACTCTCCGATAGTGGCGCCGACGACACAATAAACCACCGCCATCTTCAAACCGGACATGATGGATGGCAAGGCCATCGGAACCTGCACCTTTTTAAAAATTGTCCAGCGTCCGGCCCCCATTGTTAACAGTAATTCACGATATTCGCTTCCGCCCGCCTTCAACCCGTCATAAGTACTCACAACGATTGGGAAAAAGGATACCAATATTGTCACAGCAACCTTGCTCCATATCGTGTAGCCGAACCACATGATAAAAATCGGCGAAATGGCAATCATCGGGATCGTTTGCGAGATGATTAGAAAAGGATAAAGCACTTTTTCTAATATCTTAGAAAAATGCATACTAACGCCTAATAGCAGCCCTCCTATAAGCGAAATTCCAAAGCCAATCAAAACCTCTAAGAATGTCGCTGGTAAATGCTCGCCCAAAAGAATCTCACGATTATTCACAAGTGACTCGCCGATTGCCGTAGGTGCAGGCAATATAAATGACGGCACCATTCCAGCTTCAACTACCCACTGCCAAATATTGATTAAACAAATGGCCGTCAGCAAAAACAAACCGTATTCTCCGGCCCATCTTTTCCATTTACTCCTCATGTTGTATCAGCCGCTCCAATTCTTTACGCATCGAAATAAACTCTGGTTGATAAATAGATTCTGAATTTCGTGGTCTTGGCAGGTTGACCTTGTATTCCAAGACTCCTCTATTTTGAAGGAGAAGAATTCTATCGCTTAATAAAATTGCCTCCTCGAGATCATGTGTGATGAACAGGACGGTCTTTTTAAGCTCACCCCATAGCCCCAATAACCAGCTATGCATGGTTCGTTTCGTTAACGAATCCAGCGCCCCAAACGGTTCATCCAACAATAAAAGTTCCCTGCCTGTCATAATGGTCCGTAAAAAGGCGACACGCTGTTTCATTCCCCCTGATAATTCATCTGGATAAGCATTCTCATATTCCTTAAGGCCAAAACGGGATAACCAAGCACGGATTTCGTGTGCCTTTTCCCGCTTGTCCTCTTTCGCGATTTCTGAGGGCAACAGCACGTTTTCCATTACCGTCCGCCAAGGCAGCATTAAATCTTTTTGCGGCATATAGCCAACTTTTCCTAGTCTGCCTGAGGATAGATTCCCAGCAATTTGTATTTTTCCCTGGCCCGGTTTAAGCAGTCCGGTAATTAATTTAAAAAGTGTACTTTTCCCTGACCCGCTTGGGCCAATAAGGGAAACAAACTCCCCCGCCTTTAAATCGAGCGAAAGCTGTTGAAAAATCGGCTGCATATCCCTATCAAACGTATATGTTAAATCTTCGATGTGTAACATATTTGAATTAGACAGGCCAATCTCCTCCCTCATAGACCATGTCCCAGAACATATACTCAAACCTGGATGTGGTGAGAAAATGCTCTTCTAAAACCGCCAATTCTCGCTCTGGTTTTCCTTCCGTTAATTTATCTAACAAATCGATTAGCCAGAGAGCCAGCGACCCGAATTCATCAGAAGAGTACATTTTCACCCAGTCGCCGTATAATAGATGATCGCTAGAGTTTTGATAGTTTTCTGCTAGCATTTTACCGATTTCCCAATAGCTCCACATACATGGCAGCAGACTTGATATTAATTCCTCCAAAGAACCATTTTGAGCCACATTTAACATGTAGCGGGTGTAAGCTAAATTAATCGGAGTAGGTTCGGTGCCTTCAAGATCCTGTTCCGTAATTCCAAACCGTTTCGCATACTCGCGGTGCAGGTCCATTTCACCATGTAAGGTTTCATCTAAAAGCTTTGCAAAAGCTGCCATGGTCTCAACATCTCTCGCCTTCACCGTTCCAAACGCAAACAACTTTGAATAGTCAATAAGAAACACATAGTCCTGCTTCATATAGCGGATAAAAGATTCGACCGGAAGATCGCCACGTCCCAACCCGACTACGAATGGATGCTCATGTGTTTTCTCCCAAATTCCCTTAACTTTTTCAAAAAGCCGATCAGAAAATTTCATTGGCTATACTCCTCCTTTAGTGTGTTGCACCAGACAGCAATAAATTGAGCTAACACTTTTGTAAAGTCTAACAATTGCCGAATCTCGACCTTCTCATTAACAGCATGGGCATCCTCTAGTTTTCCCGGCCCAAAAATAACTGTCGGAATTCCTGCACGGCCAAGCCAGCCTGCATCTGTTACCGTCGTTGACATATCCAGTACAGGCTTTTTCATAAGCGTTTTTTCAAAGGAGCTTGCCAGCATTCGGGTTCCTGAATGGTCCACATCAAGCTCCAAGGAAGGAAATATTTCACCACGATCGATTATCATGGATTTACCGCCCCAAACAAATTCCGGTGGATTGTCACGAAGCCATGGATCCGCAGCTGCCACTGCACCAATATGTTGCTCAATCTCCTTTATAATCTCTTCGTAATCTTCATTTGGGTAGAAATGAACGGTAACCCACAAGGCGCAGCGGTCGGCAACAAACGCAGCATGCCTTCCGCCCTCGATTACAGCAGGATTAATTGTATTCATACCTGGTGGAAAACCTTCGTAACTTTTTGTCACAGCCCAGTGGCGTTCAAGGTCTTGAAGGCCTTCGATGATTTTCGTCATTTTTTCAATCGCACTGGCACCATTGATGCCCCCGCCGGCATGAATCAGCCTTCTCCTCATCCCATCATGATAGGTTTCTTTGCTTTGAATCGTTATCCAGCCGGTTATGACGCCGCCCTGCCCTTGAATATGTAAATCACTTGTGTCAACTACCACTGCATAGTCAGCAGAATAGCCCCTTTCCAAACAAGCAAGCGTTCCTGCCTCGCCAACTTCTTCTCCGATAACAGACTGAAATTGCAAATCTCCTTTAAGCGGAACCCCAAGCTCTTTTAAAAGTTTTATAGCAATGAGGGATGCGGCAATACCGCCTTTCATGTCGGCAACACCGCGTCCATATATATAAGAATCCTTGATTCTGGCAGAAAACGGGTCCGCCCCCCATTCCTTCTCGTCGCCAACCTCAGCAACATCCACATGTCCATTGACAATTAAGCTGCTATATTGCTCAGAGGATTCACCCTTTAAAATTCCAACCACATTCGAATCCCCAGGATATACTTCCCACATATCGGTATGAAATCCCATGTCTCCTAAATAGCTTTTAAGAAACTCCTGGATTCCCGTTGTATTCCGGGCCGGAGGACTTTCAGTCGGAAACGCAATTAGGTCGCTCAAAAGTTTAAGCAGTTCGGCTTCCCTAGCTTCCACTTCTTGTCCGATCGTTTCTATTAAATTTTCCAGACAAACCATTCCTAAAGCCTCCTAAATTCATTCTAGGTTTTAAAAAAATAACACCCACTCTTTATAGCAAGGGTAAGAGTGGGTTCTGATCGTTCCACTTCCCTCCGCTGGAATCATCCAGTTCAGGTTCAAAGGGTTCGGAGCTGTGCCCATCTCAAGCCTTTTAGGCTTCCCCCAGTGAAGGTTCTATTTAGTTACTGTGATATTTTTCTCGCCAAGCCGCACTTTCTTCCTTAAGAAAATCGTTAAAATCACAAATCCAAGCAGTGCTCCCGCAAAGGAACTGAAAATAAATAATGGGATAAACCCGAATAGAGTTGCTTTCTGCCCGAGGATTAGGGTTGCAATAGGATAGGAAAGCAATGCTCCAAGAATTCCCGTCCCAATAACTTCTCCTATAACAGCAAAGTAGATTTTTCTAGTTTTCCAAAATAATAGTCCGGCTAGAAATGCCCCGACCATGCTTCCAGGAAACGCAAAAAGCGAACCTGTGCCCATCATATTCCGAAGCAGGGAAACACAAAAGGCCTGGGCCACGGCATAATAAGGGCCCAACAGAACAGCGGAAAGAACGTTTAAAAAATGCTGCATTGGAAAAACCTTTGTAAAGCCAATCGGAATCACGACCAAATTACTTGAAAGAGTCCCCATCGCAATCATCATGGCAGTTAACGTAAGCTTATACGTTTTTTTCATGACCTCTTCACTCCCCTACACTTTTTCGCAAAGCCTTTGCAGCTAAGTGCGGTGAATCGGCAAGGCTGATGGCAGTAATAACTGAAACGCCATCCGCTCCGGCTTCCACGACAGTTGCCGCATTTTCACTTGTAATCCCGCCAATTCCAACAATCGGTACAGCAATTCCTTGGCTTCGCAGTTCCTCGATCAGGGTAGTCCCTCTTGATGGCTTTGCATCGGCCTTCGTTTTTGTTGGATAAACCGGTCCAATTCCGAAATAATCGGCACCAGCGCTAAGTGCTGCTTCGGCCTCCTCCGGCGTATGAACGGATACACCAAGAATTTTATTATCGCCAATTTGATTTCTGACTGTTTCAGCCGGTTCATCCTCCTGACCAATATGAACCCCATCTGCGTCAAGCGCGATTGCCAGTTCAAGATCATCATTAACGATAAACGGAATTCTGTGTTCTTTGCATAGGCTTTGCAGTTTTTTCGCAAGAGCATATTTTTCTTCCCCAATTAAAGCCCCTTCGCCTTTTTCCCGAAATTGAAAAAAGGTAATTCCTCCGGCGATGGCTTCTTTCAATACTTCAACCGGATCCTTCCTGCAATTGGCTGTTCCCATAATAAAATATACTTTCAAGGCTTCCCGTAAGTTTATCATGATTGGACCATCTCCATGATTCTTTTCCGGTAAGCCCCATGGTTTGTCGGCCCATGTCCCTGTCCAATTGCAATCCCATCTTCAATTGCAGCCTGAATAAAATCCTTCGCCTTGATGACCGCTTGATACACATCTGCTCCCCTAGCCAGTTCAGCAGTAATCGCTGCTGAAAAAGTGCAGCCAGTGCCGTGTGTGTTCTTAGTCGGAATTCGCTTACTCGTAAAAGTATAGAATTCTTTTCCATCGAAGAGGAGATCTGTTGATTCTGAAGGGTTTTCATCATGGCCGCCTTTCAGCACAACGTTTTGCACCCCTAAGGCATGTAATTTTTTTGCTGCCTCCTGCTTATCTTCTGCTGTACGTATAGACATCCCGGTTAGGACCTCAGCCTCTGGAATATTCGGGGTAACCACTTTGGCAAGCGGCATTAAAAATTTCTGCATCGCAGAAATTGCTTCCATCTTAAGCAAGGAAGCCCCGCCTTTTGCGATCATTACAGGATCGACAACAACATTATCCCAATGATATTTTGTAAGATTAACAGATACAGCTTCAATAATTTCCGCATTAAATAACATACCCGTTTTCACCGCATCGGTCCCCATGTCCTCACCGATGGCTTTCATCTGTTCGATAACCGCTTCTGCTGTCATTGGATAAACTCCATGGACACCTAATGTATTTTGCGCTGTAACAGCGGTTAATGCGGACATGCCAAAAACCTCTAACTCCTGAAATGTTTTTAGGTCCGCCTGAATTCCGGCCCCGCCGCCTGAATCGGAACCTGCAATCGTTAACGCCTTATTCATTATTGCCCTCCTCCTGTTAATTTTTTTATGGAAGAATAAAGATTGATGTCATCTGCAGCAACCTTCGAAAGCTGGTTCAAAAATTCGATTTGAAAGCTTCCTGGGCCTGATTCCACCGTTAGTTCCGCCGCCTTTTCTGCGGCTATTCCGTATATCGAGACTGCAGCAACAGATGCCTGCAGTAAATCCTTCTCCACCCCGGTAAATGCACCAATAACGGAGGTTAAAAGACAACCAGTACCTGTCACTTTTGTTAACAATGGATGTCCATTAGCCACAACATAAGTGGTACTCCCATTCGTAACGACATCTTCCTTCCCTGTAATGACGACGATACAGTTTAATTTTTCTGCAGCAGTCATAGCGAGATCGGTAATATTACCATTTGTGCTTCCCGCATCGACACCTTTGATTTCCCATTTCTCTCCAACGACATTGGCAATTTCAGCGGCGTTCCCTCGAATTATGGATACTCTTAGTTCCCTCATGATCCTTTGCGCTGTTTCCGTCCGATAAGGGGTTGCCCCTGCACCCACCGGGTCAAAAATAACCGGAATACCTTGTTCATTGGCCGCCTTCCCTGCCAAAATCATCGAATCTACCGTTTGTGAATTTAAAGTGCCAATATTTAAAACTAGTGAACTGGCGATCCGTGCCATATCTCCGGCTTCCTCAGCAGCATTGGCCATTACCGGTGATGCCCCAAGAGCCAAAAGTCCATTCGCAGTAAAATTGGTTACCACTACATTCGTAATATTATGTACAAGCGGTTTTACTTCTCTTACTTTTTGCAACGTTTCAAACAAGTTGTTTTTAAGCAAATCCTTCTCCTCCTTTTAAAAAATAAAAAAAACCAGACCCTCATAAAGGACCTGGTTAAGTTAAGTAAGAAACCGTAAAAATTAAACATGGTCTACTTTCCTACGCTGGTATTATCCAGTTCAGGTCCGAAGGGTTAAAAACTAGCCGTTTTCTCTCAGCCCGCTAACAGGGCACCCCTAGTAGTTACATCAAATATGAAATTATCATCAGAATAAACCTAAGAATCTTTTTTGTAAAGAAAAATAACTTAAAAATACTTTTGTTTAACCCGCTTCTAAAAACTCCGAAATACTCGATTTCCGAAATTTGTACTTATTAGCTCTCTTTCGCAAGCTCCATCAATTCTTTAAGATCATTTGTAAAACCCTTTACCGCACGGTTATTCACTACCGTAACAGGAACACCGAGAAAACCGTATTTTTCCACTTCCTTTTGATACTCAGGATTTTCTGCCACATTTCTTGTCTCAAAAGGAATTCCTTCTTCAGTCAGGACTTTCTTAACCATTGTGCATTCGATACAGTCGTTGGTGGTATAAACAATTACTTGTTTGCTCAAGATAAAATTCTCCCCTGTCCGATTATGTCTAACATACACAATATTCATTTTACCTACAAAAAGCAATTTAAATGATTATATGCCAAATGATTTATATAAAGGCAAACAGTGGGAATACAGCTTCATGTCGGGTCATGTCATTTTGTACATCACTCTACCGACATCACAACTCGAGAAATGTCACTTCATGCGCTTTCCCAAGGAATAAACACAATAATTCCCCATCACAAAACAGCCTATTCAACCAAAAACCACGAAAAAACAAAAAATTAACCGTCAAAAAATGACGGTTTAAACACTGTATACCGACTTTTTTACAATTCATCCGCCTTAGGTGGACAAATTGCCAAAATGTCTTTTTGTGGTGTCTGACACCCATTTTCTTTTCATAAACCTTTCGACCAATTTAGGAAGAATTTTTTTTCGCCTTGTTACGAGTGTTGTTACTATTGCTTTTTTTTCGTCTTTTGTGACGCCCCATTCTTCCGGGATAAGCTCAACAATTTCTTCTATTAATAATATGGGGATTGTTTGAATGATTTCCAAGTACCCATTAAATAATTTTTCATCCTCGATATAGGCCGACATCAATTCATGTGTGGCACTTTTTAATATATCGGCAGGGAGATTCTCTACATCCTCCTGGATCCAATTAAAAGAACCAAAAACCTCTGCCTGGTCGATCATCCAAAGCTTATATCCACCTGAGGCAACTTCTTGAAAAAGAACATTCATACGGGTCCGATCACGATTAAACAACCAATAATCAAATGCAATAATACCTGCTAATGACTGGTGGTTTTCAATAGAAGAAATTTTAGAAACCTTGTGGCCATCCAGACAATCAGGAATATACAAGGATGCAAATTGGTATTGGGTGTGTCCCATCTTGGCAAGTTCAGGTACCTGTAACGAGAATTCCTGCGGAATTTCTACGATTCTGCCAAATGGAATTGGTAATCCTAGATATCGCCCAAGGCAGTAGGCGACCCATTCATTGGGCAGTGATCTTTCAAAACCTTGCTGAAAAAATTTCACCACATACTCCCTGCCATCATCAAACGTGATTAAATGAGCATTCGATTTTCCTTGTAATTTTTTCTGATACGAAACAGGTTTAATCAAGTCGCCTCCACCTCCCCATCTCCGTTCCTCTCCAATTGAATGAATGATTTTAATAAATGAACGTATTGATCGGCGACCACTTGAATGGCAAAATTTTCTTCCACCCGACGAACTGCAGCTTCCGACATATTTCGATGCATGTCGGGATTGTCTACAATCTCATAGATTTGCTTGACTGCATCGTCGACGTTTTGGCCCCGATAAAGCAAGCCTGTCTCACCATTTACCACCAGTTCGTTAATTGGCATGATGTTCGAAGCCACAACAGGAACCCCGCACACCATCGATTCAATAAAAGTATTCCCAAACGATTCCGACTTGGTTGTCGCTAGGGTGCAGCCACCCGATTCGCGAATTTTGGCATAGACATGCGGCATCTGCTGGTACGGAATAACGGGAAACCATTTCACAATGTCAGTTAGTTCCCCGTCCTTCCAGGCGGCAGCAAATTCTTCCCGCTGGACGCTTTGTGCACCGCCAATGAGCCAGAATTCTATATCATCGCGTTCATGTTTTATTTTCTTGGCTACCTCCAATAGCATCGGCCAATTCTTCCGCCTGTCAGTCCGGCCTATCCAGCCGACAATTTTTTTACCAAGCTGGTTAAGAGGCAGGCTTGCAAAATCGATTTCCTCCACAGGCAGTGCCCGAAAAAAGGACGTATCGACTCCGTTGTATATAACGTGAATAGGAATATCCTCTGTAAGAATGGAAACAAGCCTTTTCTGATAGTGGGAAGGAACAATGATTAGTTTAGGCTCGATTCCTTTGAAGGTTTTCAAATGCGGCATCAATTTGATAAGCTCGGGGGTTCTGGCCTCTATTAATATAGGACCTTCGTATTTCGCTTTTCGAATCCACTTGTAGGCAGCACCGGTGTCGACTACGATGATGGCATCATATCCATTTTCTTTGATAATGTTAATAATCTCATTGTCGTCCTTCGTTAAATAAACTTTAGCCACATCCTGCATAATATGAAGGCCGCCGTGGTCCGTCGTATAGAGAAATTCGGTTTCAATTCCATGTTTTTTAAAATAAATGGCTCGATTTCGCCAACCGGCATTTACTCCTCCTACAGTGAGCAAGCGCCAGATGACCAATATCTTCATGTTCGCTTCACCTCTCTTTTTAATAGGTTTGTAGTTTACCTTTTATGTCTTTTTTTATCTTTTTCATGCTTGTGACGCTTACGATCTTTATCATGATGACCTTTACTGTGGTGTCGATCTTTTTTTCGGTCATCATAACTGTATCCTTCATATCGGCGGGAGCGTTTATCCTTATTTTTCTTGCTGCGCTCTTTCACTGGGTAATTCTTCTCGAAACTTTGTTCACGTTTATCCCAGTACTCATCAATCTTTTCCATAACTACTTCTGGGTCAGTACCCCGGGCCAGCATGGTTTTGATCCATTCTTCCTTAAAAACCTTGTACATTAGCCCTTCAAGCTGTAATACGTATTTTTTTTCGTTGTCTACTATTAGATTCTTTTCACTTAATTTTTTTAAAGTTTTTTTGTTGGATTTCTGCTTGAGTATAATTTCATAAATATGACGTGAAAGTTCTTCCATTCGGATGAAGTTCTGCCATTCCTCATATAAGTCAGGCGATAATGCTTGTACATGGGATAAAAATACTTCTTTATACTCTTTCCCTAAGGAATTAATTAATTTTCTAGGATAAGGGTAAACACGGTCGCGCCATACGGTCCTCGCGACATCAATCACCTTTAAGCTCCCGTCCTCCTGCAAATAGATTTGCCGTTTATGATGGTCTATCCGTTCATAACCTATCTTTTTAAAAGTAATGAGCATGTCTATTAGTTTTGCAGAGAGTTCCTCCGTTAATGGCTGTGATTGCAAATATTCCCGCAAATCAACCCCTTTGATAATCTCCATTGCGATGTAAAGCTTTCCTTTTGCATATACTCGCGGTAAAAGGGTGGTCTGTTGGCCAAGCGATAAAGCATAATACTCCCGTTCACAATCCTCTTCATTTCCAAACACCTTAACGCAAATGTCATTAGTATAGTGAAAAACTGCTCCCTGCCTGCCTTTACCAATCATCGTCAACAGGGTATTATTCACAACCTCCACATCTGCATTCGGTACATTTTGGACGCTAATGCCGCTCAATATATTTTCGAGACGCTTAATATCCATTTATTTCCTCCCTCCTGTATTTTTTAAAATATGCCATTAGGCATGAAGCATAATTCATTAATATTACCTCCACATAACAATAACCATCCAAAATCTTAACAACATCTGCCTCTTCTTATAGTTAATTCATATTAGCTGTAAATGGTTAAGGCTTGTATCCTATAAATGTGAAAGTAATTTTTGAAAATAGCATTTTTTCATAAAAAAAAACCTTGATAATCAAGGTTTTTTTGGAAAACGAAATTCCTTGGCTTATAGAATTAAAAATGCAATTGGTGCTGTAATCAGGATCGTCAGGACTACTCTTTCGAACCAGATGACCACAAGTTTGCCGACTGTAAGTGGTATTTCAGTTGAAAGGATACATGGTACCACTGCCGAGAAGAAAATGATGGAAGAAACGGACACAACAGCAATGACAAATTTTGTAACAATTGCAGCCTTTGTAACTAAAAGTGCCGGTAAGAACATTTCGGCAATACTTAAAGCACTGGCTTTTGAAGCAAGCATGGCATCCGGAAGCTGCACGAGCTTTGCGAAAGGATAGAAAATGTAGCCAAGCCAATCAAAAACTGGGGTAAATTCCGCTAATACAAGACCCAGCAAGCCAACTGACATGATCGAAGGAAGAATCCCCATTGTCATGACAAAGCCGTCTTTTAGGTTGTCCCAAATGTTTTTGCCAAGACTAGGAGACTCGTTTGCAGTTACCATCGCTTCTTTCCATGCAGTCTTCACTCTGTCTTTCTTAATGATAACCTCTACGTCGCCCTCCATATCTTGATAATAGTAATCACTCATTTTGGATAATGGCCAAATACGGACGGTGATAGCGGTTACGATGAATGTTACGATAAATGTTACCCAGAAATAGGCATTCCAAATGTTCATTATATCCAGCGTTTTGGCAACAACGATCATAAAGGTGGCTGAAACAGTAGAAAATCCTGTTGCAATAATTGCTGCTTCTTTAATAGTATATTTTCCTTCTTTAAAAACACGGTTGGTAATTAATAATCCAATTGAGTAGCTTCCTACAAAGGATGCCACTGCGTCAATAGCAGAACGTCCAGGTGTCTTCCAAATCGGTTTCATCACCGGCTGCATAAAGATTCCGACAAATTCAAGCAATCCATAGCCGACCAATAGAGCCAGAAATACGGAGCCAATTGGTACCAGCAAGCCAACTGAAATGACTAACTTGTTAAATAAAAACGGTGCCATATTTGGGTCAAAAAACCACTTAGGGCCGACATTAAATACAAGCATCACACCTGCCACAAAACCAAACACTTTTAGGATTGAAAAGACTAATGTTACCGTGTCTTTTTTCCAAGTGCCTTTAATAAATGGGTAAACAGCACCCAATAAAATCACGAGCAATGCATAATATGGCAGAACTCCTGGAGCCGCCGTTTGAATGTAGGAAACAATGTGGTCCAGCATGATAGATGATTTCCCATTTACTGTTACCGGAATAAAAAAGACAAAAATACCAATTGCACTATAAACAAAAAACTTCACAATATTTGCCATGTTGCTGTTCTGTAATTCCGGCTGTACAGCCTTTACTTGTTCAACTGAATGATTTGCCATACTCCATCCCCCTTGAAATAAACTTCCTTTAGTTCATTAAAGTACAAAATCAAAAAATTAAGTATTTGTCCACCTGAGGTGGACAAATACCCCAAATTGTCTTTCTGTGCCGCCTGACACCTATCTCAACATAACCCCTGTTACAAAGGTTAAAAATACGTGGGTGCCGAGTTTAACAGTTGGTTGGACGGCACTGTCTTTGAGCGGGTCTAGACAGACGATATCCATGGCACCGACTTTTGGATGCTTTGCTGCTGCTAGTACCCCTTCAAGCAGTTCAGTTGTGGTCATGCCCCCCGGCGTTGAGGCCGGTACCCCTGGGGCATAGGCGATGTCAAGGACATCCATGTCAACCGTCAAATAAATAGTGTCAACTTTAGCGGCGAGTGCGTCCAGACATTCAAGGACCGTCGCCTCGATGCCTTTTTTCCTGGCACGCCCCAGCGTAATATAATTAACACCTTTTTCATCTGCATATTGCTTTAAATCTTTAGTGTTAAAAAATCCGTGTAGACCAATATTATACATATTCGAGCCGTCCACGACGCCGCTTTCAATCAGGTTCCGCATCGGTGTCCCATTCGAAGGTCCATTATCACTCATGTCCCGTAAATCAAAATGAGTATCAAATTGGATAATTCCAATCTTTTCGTCAGGCCGGGCCAGATGCAGACCCTTTACCATCATTGCCGTAATCGAATGATCACCGCCAATAGCGCAAATCTTGGACTTCGTAAAATGCTGATGAAGTGCCGTAGATGCCGCGATAATATTATCATGGCAGCGGCGGATATCAGTGACATGCATCGGGACGTCTCCTGCGTCCACTGCCGTCATATCCGTGAGATCCACATCTTCATCCAAATTATAAGTCGTGAATCCTTTCCATGCTCTTCGGAAGGCATCCGGAAATTCCGAAGCTCCTGATGCACTGATGGACGAACGAGAAAGCGGGACGCCGACAACGAGAAAGTCAGCGTCCTTTGCTTTTTCCGGGTCGCTTGCAGCTGACAAAGGCTCAATCCATTCATGAACTTTGCTAGCTTCCGCGCTGCCTCCCTCTGGCCGTACCCATGTAAAGCTAGGCGGATTTAGTTTAGGATAAAGAAAGCTCTTCAATGAGCTGACCTCCCTTGACAACCACCCGGCCATTTTTCACGACAGTATCAGTATGGTTGACACCATAGGAATATTGAAGCTTCATATAGTTTTCAATGTTAAAAATTGTCACGTCGCCTTTTTTACCGACTTCTAAACTGCCAATCTCGCGGCCGCGATTGATGGCATGGGCAGCGTTAATGGTGGCAGCGGTGATAACCTCTGCCGGAGTCATTCCCATTTTTAAGCAGCCAAGGCTCATGATAAACGGCAGCGAAACCGTTGGTGATGATCCAGGGTTACAATCAGTAGAAAGTGCGACCGGTACTCCTAAATCTATCATTTTTCGGCCATTAGCAGACTCTGCCATTAAAAAGTATGCTGTACCTGGCAGTAACACACCGACAACGCCTTTTTCAGCCATTGCTTTCATACCTTTTTCTGAAGCTTTTAGAAGATGGTCTGCGGAAATGGCACCAACCTCTGCCGCAAGGTCAGCTCCTTCATATGGCTCAATCTCATCGGCATGGATTTTCGCAATCAAACCATGACGCTTTCCCGCTTCAAGAATGACCCTTGATTGCTCCGGTGTAAACACGCCATGCTCACAGAACACATCATTAAATTCCGCGAGTCCGAGCTCGGCAACTTTCGGAATCAAATCTTCCACTAACACGCGTACAAACTCATCTGGGTTTTCCTTATACTCCTTCGGAACTGCATGTGCTCCCATAAAGGTAGAAACGACATCAACTACGTGCTTTTCCTGCAGCTCCTTCGCCACTTCAAGCTGCTTCAGTTCGGTTTCCCAATCCATACCGTAGCCGCTTTTTGCCTCAACCGTGGTAACCCCATGACGCAAGAACTGATTCAAGCGGTTATAGCTTTCTTTGTAGAGCTGCTCATGTGATGCGGCTTTTGTTGCTCTTGTCGTCGCGTGAATCCCGCCGCCGGCATTCATGATTTCCATATAGGTTTTACCTTGTAAGCGCATATTGAACTCGTTTTCTCTGCTGCCCGCATGTACCAGATGCGTATGCGGGTCAACTAAACCTGGTGTTACAAGCTTTCCACTGGCGTCAACTAGTTCAGCCTCAGCGAGACGGTTGGCATATTTAGCCGCAAGCTCTTCATCAGTGCCGACAGCCTGAATAACTCCGTCCTCAATCCATACACTTCCGTTTTCGATAATGCCGAGCTCAGACATTTCCGCTTTTACCCGTGGCGCATCAGAGCCACCATGTAAAGTAACTAGTTGAGATGCATTTCTAATAAAAATTGCTTTGGTCAATTTGAGTCATTCCTCTCAAAACATAGTTTTGCAGGATTATCTCGGGCTACATTTCCATTTCAACATAGGAATCCGCCAAAAATTGCAAGTAATTCGCCGAAAACACCAACATATTCGCCGAATTAACCGAGATATCCGCCTAAATAGCGGACATATCCGCCAAACTCGCAGATATATCCGCCAAACACGATTGCGTACCCTTATCCTGGTAGTACTAGTCTTGCTTAAGCATTGGCATTTTGATGCCTTTTTCCTTAGCAGTCTTAATAGCCAGATCATACCCGGCGTCAGCATGGCGGACTACACCCATCCCAGGGTCAGTTGTTAATACGCGCTGCAAGCGGACTTCTGCTTCCTTCGTACCATCGGCTACGATAACCATACCAGAGTGCTGGGAATATCCCATCCCAACGCCGCCGCCATGGTGTAATGAAATCCAGCTCGCTCCTCCAACAGCATTAATCATCGCATTTAGAATTGGCCAGTCGGAAACTGCATCCGAACCGTCTTTCATTGCTTCAGTTTCACGGTTAGGTGAAGCAACAGAACCAGCGTCTAAGTGGTCACGGCCGATAACAATTGGTGCTGAAACCTCACCACTAGCCACCATGTCATTAATCACTTTACCGAAACGTGCACGGTCTCCATATCCTAACCAGCATATACGAGCAGGAAGTCCTTGGAATGCGATTCTTTCCTGGGCCATTCTTACCCATTTGCAAAGATGCTCATCATCTTTAAACTCGCGAAGTAATGCTTCGTCAATTTTACGGATATCTTCCGGATCGCCAGATAATGCCGCCCAACGGAAAGGTCCTTTTCCTTCACAGAATAACGGGCGAATGTAAGCTGGAACAAATCCTGGGAAATCAAAGGCATTTTCCACACCTTCGTCTTTTGCTACCTGACGGATGTTGTTACCATAATCGAATGTAACCGCACCTTTTGCCTGCATATCCAGCATTGACTTTACATGAACAGCCATGCTTTGTTTGGAAAGCTTCACATACTCAGCCGGATTTTCCGCTCTTAACTTCGCTGCTTCCTCTAATGAATACCCAATTGGTACATATCCATTTAATGGATCGTGTGCAGATGTCTGGTCTGTTAACACATCTGGATTGAAACCTTTTTCGATCATTAATGGTAAAATTTCAGCCGCATTTCCAATAAGCCCAATAGAAAGTGCCTTGCCTTCCTTCTTCGCTTCAAACGCTAAACGTAATGCTTCATCAAGATCCTTTGTTTTTACATCCAAGTATCTTGTTTCGATCCGACGGTCGATTCTCCACTCATCGACCTCCACAGCGATACAAACACCATCGTTCATTGTTACCGCAAGTGGCTGAGCGCCGCCCATCCCGCCAAGACCAGCAGTTAGTGTAATCGTGTGTTTTAATGAACCGCCAAACTCTTGACGAGCAAGCTCAGCAAAAGTTTCATAGGTTCCCTGAACGATTCCCTGGCTGCCGATATAAATCCAGCTTCCGGCTGTCATTTGTCCATACATCATCAAGCCCTTTTTATCAAGCTCATGGAAGTGCTCCCAATTAGCCCATGCAGGAACAAGGTTTGAATTTGCCAGCAATACACGGGGCGCATCCTTATGAGATTTCCAAACTACAACCGGCTTTCCTGACTGGATCAATAATGTTTCATCATCTTCTAACTCTAAAAGCGTTTTCACAATTGCATCAAAAGATTCCCAGTTACGTGCTGCCTTTCCGATTCCGCCGTAGACAACTAAATCTTCTGGTCGTTCGGCAACCTCCTGGTCAAGGTTGTTATAAAGCATGCGGAGCGCTGCCTCTTGAATCCAGCCCTTTGCATGCAGTTCAGTGCCTTTATAATTTTTAACTACTCTTGGTTGTGATGTTTTCGTTTCCATTTTTACACCCCTTATTGGTTTAAATCTATTTTTATTATAAAAAGCTAATCTTCTGAAAAATACGAATAAAACATTAGAAAACAGATACAATTTTTATAATAAAATGCTTTTTTTTAGGACAAACCCTCAATAAAATATACTTTTTTTAGAAAAGGTTAATTATTTTTAGAAAAAACAAAAAAAAGAGACTCAGTCAGCACTGAGTCATAGTTTCATTTCTTTTCGATATTCTCTTGGTGAGGAACCCATCAAATCCTTAAACAGCCTGCTAAAATAATTGGAATTTTGGAAGCCGGCCATTGCGGCAATTTCATTGATGGGCTTGTTCGTCTCCCGCAGCAGTCTTTTCGCTTCCTTCATCCTGATTCCAGTCAACACATCCGTAAAGCTTGAACCAGTCGTCGAGCTTATAAGATGACTGAAGTAAGACGGATTTCGCTCCACATATTGAGCTACTTCTTCAAGCCGCAGCTGGCTATTTGAAAAATTAGCTTCCATATAGGCGATGCCTCTTTCGATTGGATCGTTTTTTAAGCTGCGGATGTTAGCCTCCACACCCTGGAAAATCTTTTGCATAAATAAAATCAGATTTTGAACCGTCCGGTAAAGAACCGTATCATATAATATAGAATTAAAAATGTACCGATATTCCCTCTCAAAGTGCTCGTCTTCCTCAAGAGTATAGGTCTTCATAAATCTTCTTATTTGCGCCAAAATACTTGTCAACCTGATTCTGACCAGCCCGGGGTCCGGATAAGGAGTTTCTAAATGTAGAAATTCATCATAAAGGCATTTCTTTATTTTTTCCAATTCAAAATTGGTCAGCATGTCAATCCAATTTCGTTGCTCGGGAGGCGTTAAGAATGGGTCGAGATAAACCCATTTCGGAGAGTATTCAAACTCAACCACCTGCCGGTATCCTTTATAGTAAGTGAAATCCAGCATTTTTCTGGTTTGGCGATATTTTTCGTTAAGAGGCGTTGGGGAATTCCCTTTATGAACGACAATCGCAAGAGAGTCGGAAAATTCCTCTTCCCATCTTCTCATTGCTTTCCGGCATTGCTCCATTATGGTGGTACAGGACTCCATAAACAAAAGAATAACCATGTCACTTAACGGAAAAATGCCATGCAAATCCTTAAACGAATATTCTAATAAAAAGGAATGCAAGGTACGATTCATTTCAATCTCTTCAGCCTTAAATGCAGCAATATGGTAGTTTTCGCTAAAACCTATTTGTGAAATAAATAAGGACTCATAGGTAATATCTTTATAAAGGGTTGACTGCATTAGACCATTTGGTTTCAATTTGGTCGAAAGCTTTCGGGATGCCTTTTGATAAGCAGACTTTATTTTTACCGTCGAAAAAGGTTTGATCATTAAATCTAGTGCCTGTAGGTCGATGGCCAAGCGCGCTTTCTCAAAAGTGGCCTCAGCGCTAGTTAATAGCAGAATAGGTTCATAAATTTGGATTAAATCACGAAAAGCCGGCCAATCTTCTTTGTTAATCATATCTAATTCGATTAAGACGATTTCAGGAGATTCTTTCTCAAAAAGGACGATAAATTCCTGATAATCAGCCGCCGACAAGATGTTGGCAACAGGAATAGAGGAGGTTTTTAACATCCACTTCAACCCCTCCCGTTCGTTTAAGTCACGATCTGCTATCAGCCATTTTCCTTCCATTAATGAATCCTCCGTTTTTTAAACCTATCTATCATTCTATAGCATAAAATGTTTGATTAACAGTATCCAATATAGTCTTTAAAAGAAAAAAGGACAAGCACCATCAGACATGGTGTTCGTCCTTTTTTTAGCAGTTGATTAGTTCGGCAAGCTCAGCATTTTGATGGAGCAGTCGGCGAATTTCATCAGGTACAGTGGTTTTAATTCTTGTTTGCCGATTAATTGTTGTCAAAATAACTTCAGCAGACGCCAGCAGAATGCCTTGTTTATTTTCCATCTTTTGCATAAGGGTAAAACTTGTATTCCCAACTCGCTCAAGCCATGTGCGAACGATTATTTCATCATTATTAAACACTTCTTTTTTATAATCAACGCCAATATGGACCGCTACTGCCTCTACACCCAGCTGCTGGGTACAAAAACGGTACCATTCCTTACGCCCCAGGTCGAAATAATCAAAAATCTTCACATTACTGACATGAAATGTTTTTGTCTCTGCGATTAGCTCTAATTCAGAATAAGTCAATTTTTTCACCTTTCCCCAGCCGCACCGTTATTTTTTTGAATTTTCCATATTTATTTTATTTTACACTATCTACTAAACAAATGAAATCTTTATATGGTTTACGGTGCCTGACACCAATCATCCTTAAGAATCATTTCTCTTTCGAGATGGCTGGCGCGAATGCCGAAACGCGGGCTGACCGCTTCAATTTTCTCCCCGAGGAGAATTTTGATGGCCAGATAGGGCATATTGATGCCGGAAAGGCAGCTGATATGCATGCCGCCGCTCATACGTGGGTTAATTTCCAATAGCTTTGGGATACCATTGTTATATTTTAATTGAATATTAAATATATATGGCAGCTTAAACTCAAGATGAAACCGATGAGCGAGTTGAATCAGTTCTTGATGGTCTACTAGCTCACGGATTCTTCCATCTCCCTTCATCCTTGGGATCGCGGCAAGTAATCGGTCTGGTGTTGCCAGGCAATCAATACTATATTCCCGGCCCTCTAGATACTCAAGGACCATTAAATCTGGAAATGTCTCCTGCTGGCCAAGAATTTCGCAAGCGTACCGATAAGGCATTCGGAAACTAGTGCCATGATGAAAAAGCTGATTGACGGAATCAATCTCATCCTTTATCACACGAAAACCGTTGGCACCCTCGCCGATGACCGGTTTAAAACAAACCTTATGTCCCTTTTCTATCAGCCTTTCGCAAGCGGACTTAAATTCCGCTAAAGTATTAACCACATAATGTTCAGGAATGGAAAATATAGGGCCTTCTTCTTCCGCTTTTTCCATAACGGTTCGATAAGCAAGGGCCTTATTATCCATCTTCTCCATTAGTTCCGCATCTGGACAGACCAACACTTTGACACCAATTTTTTCGAAATCAGCAAGTCTTTTTGAAATTAACACGTTTTCCTTGCGGGGTATTAAAATGTCGATCCCATGTGTTTCACAAAACTCCATACAGAAGGCGATATATTCATCACCGGAGAGTTCCGGTTCGGTAAAAGCTTTATCACAATACTGCAAATATAGAGCATCCTTATTCGGACTCGTTCCATAGATTGAAAATTTCCGGTTATCGGGATTGTCCCGAATCATCTCAATATAGTGGGAAACAGTTGTAAACCAGCGGTTAAACCAAATTTTCATAAAAATCCTCTCTCATGTTGTAATTTGACCCTTCCATTATGTTCAAAACGTGTTTTTTTTAAACAGATAAATATTTTTCTAAAATAAAAAAACGCCTCTTTTGCTGCAGAAGCGTTTTGGAATAATAGTCCGGCTGACTAGACCGGGATTCTTATATTATTATATCTTAGGGCAAATTCCATGATGGCGTTGAGGTTTAGATGCGATTCGTCTTTTATTACACTATCCACTTTTTTTACTACTTGTCTTTCAAAAAAATTCATTTTAGAAACTAAGAATTCGCCACCAAATAAGCCCATTGCCACGGAGTTTTTCCGTAAATCCTGCGGAAAGGCGCGGTTAAATTGCTCCACAGCGATATCACCATCCCGGATGCAGCACAGAAATAGTCCCACTTCTTTTTCTAAAAGCTCATCATGATGCTGTTTGACAAATTGTTTAATCTTCCTTTGAATTTCCCCTGCATGAATCGATCCGCCAATTATAACCCCATCATAGTCCTCTAAATCAAAAAGAATTTTATCCCGTTTCAAATCTACAGCGAGGACCTCTCCTTCAATATTCTCGCATAATACACTCACAGCCTTTTCTGTCGTACCATGGGATGAGCAATAAACAATTAACGTTTTCATGATTTGCTCCTCCTTCAAAATGATGTTCCTATTAATTTTCATTATATAGCCTGTAAAAAAGACTGGCTGCAAAAACATTGGCAATATTATTACAATTTCCAATTTGCGGGCATTCACTTAATTGTGGAGTTTTTAAAGCTTCGCTTCGCAAAATGCCCGATTTCGCGAATGGCTTTACGGGCCTCGGGCAGAACGCCACCGAAGATTTGCCAAACGTGCCACATTCCTTCCCATATCTTCAAGGTGACATCAACGCCAGCAAGCCGCGCCTTTGCTGCAAGCATTTCGGCATCACTTTGTAAAATTTCATGACTTCCCGCTTGGATAAACAATGGCGGTAAGTCGGTCAAATCAGCGAAAACAGGCGAAATCATTGGGTGATTTAGCGGTTTGGCACCTGCATACATGGCAGCTGCCTTTCTCACGGCTTCTGGGTTTAAATACGGGTCCAGCTTCCTGTTTTTCTCATAACTCTCTCCGCTGCTTGTTAAGTCCGCCCAAGGCGATAAACAAATAACTGCTGCCGGCAAGGGATCGTTTTGCTCCCTCAGTGTCAAGGCGGCGGCAATACTTAAGCCTGCACCTGCTGAATCGCCAGCAAAAATAATATTAGAAGATTCATAACCCCGGTCAAGCAGCCAATGGTATACTAAAACAGCATCTTCAATCGCCGCCGGGAATGGATGTTCAGGGGCAAGCCGATACTCCGGCAAGAGCACTTTGGCACCGGAAGCCTTGCCAATTCTCGCAGCCAACACACGGTGGGTATCTGCCGACCCATATTCATATGCACCGCCGTGCAAATAAAGGATTACCTTCTTCTCCTTAGTATCAGTGAAGGAAAGCCATTCAGAATAGAGGCCGCCAATTTTGCAGGATTCCCTAACACAGCCCTTTGGCAGCTGGCCAAGCTTGGCACCAAATTCATTGAACCTCTGCCGTGTTTCCTCCATCTCTGTTTTCCTGATTCCTTTTTTCGCCATTCTTTTTACTGATAGTTTTATCATTTTTTCGATTAATAAACTTTGAATGCTTGGCATCACGGTCATCCCCCTCCCTAGACATTTATATACATTATACTGAAAAAACTTAATTACATATATCTTCCAACACCAAAACATCCTAATTTTTTCATAAATATTGTAAAAATTCTGTAACAACCCAGTATCTTATTGTACAATTGGATTAGCAGTAGTTACCAATTCGGAGGGTTTTTATGAATCGACTTACCGACCATCTCATCATTATCTCATTCGACTGTCTTTCTGCTTTAGATTTTCCCATCATTAAAGAATTACCTCACTTTCAGACAATTCTTCAAAACGGGGCCTTGGTGGAAAATGTCGAGAGTATATACCCATCTGTCACCTACCCTTGCCATGCCACTATCGTAACGGGAAAATATCCGAACAGACACGGTGTCATTAATAATACCCTATTGCAGCCAGGACGCTTATCTCCTGATTGGAATTGGTTTCGGAGCTCCATTCGCGGAACCACCCTTTATGATGAAGTAAAAAAAGCAGGCATGACCACAGCTGCCTTACTATGGCCGGTTACCGGAAAAGCGGATATTGATTATAACATGCCCGAGATCTTCGCAAACCGTCCATGGCAAAATCAAATTCTTGTATCTCTCACTAGCGGGACTCCCCGCTTCCAATGGGACCTCAATAAACGGTATGGTCATCTCCGCAACGGCTTAAGCCAGCCGGAATTGGATGATTTTGTTTTAGAAGCAGCGGTGGATACGATTAAAACAAAGAAACCAAACCTAATGCTAGTCCACTTTACAGACTTGGATTCCATGCGTCACTTCCATGGTTTTTCTTCAGATGAGGCGATTGCCGCCATCTACCGTCATCACAGCAGGCTTGGCAGAATCATGGAAGCACTTGAGGAGAGCGGCATCAAAGATAACTCCACTGTGGTTATCCTCGGCGACCACAGCGCGTTAGATGAAACTAAGGCTGTACACTTAAACGTACTTTTTAAAGAACACAATCTGATTACCACCAACTCTCGCGGAAAGCTGGTAAATTGGAAGGCATACTGCAAAAGCTGTGACGGTTCGGCATATATTTATGTAAAAGATCCGTGTGACACCATTACTTATGAAAAAGTAAAATCCTTATTGTCAGAAATGATTCAGGACCCAACTTCGGGAATTGAACAGGTGCTTTCAGGCAGTCAGGCTGCCGAACGAGGTGCGGATGGGGAATGTGCCTTTATGATTGAAGCAAGCCTGGGGTATTACTTTTTAGAAGATTATGAGGGGGATTATATTAAAACCATTACAGCTGAAGATGTAAAGGCAGATAAAAAATATACCCTGGCTACTCACGGCTATTCTCCCGTAAAAGAGGCATATGGAACCATCCTTATGGCGGCAGGAAAAGGGGTCCAATCAGTCACACTTCCATCCATCCGGCTTATTGATGAAGGGCCCACCTTCGCAAGATTACTTGGTGTCAGCTTAGGAGATACTGATGGAAGAGTAATTGAGGAGATATTGAAACGATAAAAACTTAGTTAGGGGGAAAAAATATGAGCCGGATGACAAAGCAAGAAAAAAGCTGGGTTTTTTACGATTGGGCCAACTCCGCCTATTCTATCCTGATTACCACTGCTGTTTTTCCGTTATATTTCAAAGCAGCCGCCAAAGAGGCAGGACTTGCCGGTGCAACATCAACCGCCTATTGGGGCTATGCCAACTCTTTTGCGACACTATTAATCTCTATTTGTGCCCCCGTCCTTGGCAGCATTGCAGATTTCCGAGGGTTTAAGAAACGATTTTTCACCTTTTTCTTTGCTTTAGGAGTTATTTTTACTTTTTTGCTCGCCGTGGTTCCAAGCAGCCAGTGGATGATTCTTTTAATCTGCTATATGGTTACGGTTATTGGCTTCGGCGGAACGAACATTTTCTATGATGCCTTTCTGGTTGATGTCACTACTGAAGAGCGGATGAACAAAATATCCTCACGCGGTTTTGCGATGGGCTATATCGGCAGTACCATCCCGTTCATTATGGGAATTGCCCTGATCATTTTGGCCCAACAAAGCATTCTCCCATTGTCTGTCACCGTTGCCAGCCAAGTCGCTTTTGCCATCACCGCCTTATGGTGGGGACTATTCACGATTCCGATGTTAAAAAATGTAAATCAAGTTTATTACAAAGAACGCGTCCCAAACCCTGTTTCCAACGGCTTTAAACAGTTATTTATTACGTTTAAAAAAATTAAACTCTATCGCCCGTTATTTCTCTTTTTACTTGCCTATTTCTTTTATATTGACGGGGTTAACACAATTATTACGATGTCAACCGCGTACGGATCGGATTTGGGGATTGATTCTACCAATCTGTTAATCATCCTGTTTGCCACCCAGGTGGTGGCCGCGCCGTTTGCCATTTTGTACGGCAAGCTTGCCGATCGGTTTAAGGGTAAGACGATGCTGCTCGTTGGCATTTTCGTTTATATCATCATTTGTACTTATGCCTATTTCTTAAAAACTGTTTTGGACTTTTGGATTCTGGCCATGCTTGTCGCCTCTTCTCAGGGCGGCATCCAAGCGCTCAGCCGCTCTTATTTCGCCAAATTGGTGCCGAAAGAAAGTGCCAACGAGTTCTTTGGATTTTACAGCATCTTTTATAAATTTGCAGCCATCCTTGGACCGTTTTTAGTCGGTTTTACTGCACAGATGACAGGAAACACCAACAGCGGTGTTTTTAGCTTAATTGTTTTGTTCATCATAGGTGGGATTATTTTAATGAGGGTACCGGAATCAAATCAAGCTACACAATCAAATTCAATCACCCATTAAAAAGACAAAACAGCGAAGTCATGTGCTTCGCTGTTTTTGTTTACAATGCCCCCATTTTCGTCGTTGCCCGCGCACCGATTTCATTAGCAAATCGGACAAATTCTTCTAATTGCAAATCATCTTGAGGAACACCATGATTATGAAAGCGGGATATAATGGCTGCCATGAAGGCATCACCTGCCCCGGTGGTATCTACAGCTTTAACCTGCACACCCGGAATGAAAATGCTTCGTCCCTTATGTACGGCACAGGAGCCTTGCCCGCCCATCGTGATAAACAGAAACGGAATCCCCCATTCAGAGATAAGCCCCAGACCTTCCTCCAGGTTATTTGTTTCTGTTAAAAAGAATAATTCATCTTCAGCCATTTTAACGATATCGGCTTGTTTGGCAAAAGAAATGACAGTCTTCCGGCATTTCTTTTCGCTTTCCCAACGCTGCAGGCGAATATTTGTATCAAATGCCGTCAGCAACTCCCGTTTGCGGGCATATTCGAGTGCCTGGCGTGTCGTTTCCCTTGCTATATCATGAAAAAGTGTCCCGGAACCGAAATAAAAGAGTTTCCCCTGCTGAAACAATTCTTCAGGAAGATCATTGCTGGTTAGAAGTAAATCTGGAGTTGGGTTATTATAGGAATGAAACTGTCTCTCACCTGATTGATTTATATGTACCTTGACACTACAGATTCTTTTTTCAGGCGAACGGACACAATAATCGACGTTCACTTTCTCTTTTACAAGCTCCATCTCCACAAAAGCACTCTCTTCGTCCGTTCCAAGTTTCGTTAAGTAATAAGAAAGCACCCCTATCCTGCTTGTCCAAACAGCGGTATTTACCGTCGCCCCGCCGGGAAACTGGTGAAATATTGTATTAGTTGAATCCTTTGATATGTAATCAATAAACGCATCCCCGAGGGATATCACACCTTGCCTGCTCAAAGCTGCACCTCTTTTCAAAGCTTTAACTATCATTCTACCACAGCTATTTTTATAAAAGAATTGACCCCTTGTAAAAAGAAAACACCCAAGCTAATCTGGGTGCCAATCATCATTATTCTACATCGTATCCTTGATCGTCAATTGTTTCTTTAATCGTGCTGAGGGATACTATGCTTGGATCAAACACAACATCAACTTGACCTTTTTCCAGCTTAACGAAAACATTTTTTACGCCATCCAATTTCCCGACGCTTCCTTCCACCGCTTTGACACAATGGCCGCAAGACATACCGCTTACATTTAATGTTACATTTTCCATTTTTTATTCCTCCGTTATTTTTTCATTAATTTTTGTACGGTTACAAGAACCTCATCAATCACGTCAAAATCGCCTTCCTGAATCCGTTCCACCACACAGCTCTTCATATGGCCTTCGAGCAGGATTTTCGCTACACTATTTAAAGCCGACTGCGTGGCGGCAATTTGGTTGATCACTTCATCACAGTACGTGTCTTTTTCAATTAACCCTTTAATGCCGCGAATCTGGCCTTCAATTCTATTCAGCCTTGTCACAAGATTGCTTTTTACCTTATCAGAATGGTGACTCTTGCGGTGATTTTCCTCGGTATGGCAGCAGGATTCATCCATTATTTCCTTTTCATTCATTGACATTTGACCCGCCTCCCTTTTTGCTAATTATATCATACCCCCCTACCGTAAATCGATGAGTACAACAAGTAATTTTAGTTAAAATGGTAAGATTATTGGTTAGGAGCCAAGTTTCCCGCCACCTCCATTTCTATTAGTAGTTAAAGCTTCACTCTTTGTAAACGCAGTGCGTTTAATACGACTGAAACAGAACTAAATGCCATAGCAGTTCCGGCAAGCCATGGGACTAGAAAGCCGATTGCGGCAATTGGAATCCCCAATGTATTATATCCAAATGCCCAGAATAGATTTTGTTTAATGCTTTGAATTGTCTTTTTACTTATAAAGATGGCATCGACGATACTGTTTAGGTCGGTAAGGACAACATCATAACGACCGGGACTTGTTCGTTTAAGTTTTGAGGTTGTTATAACCCCACCATAACGCCTGGGGCCTTGTTTTTTTCGGTCGTTCGGGCGTTATAAACCCGTCATAACGACCGAATCCTTCTTTCCTTTAATCGTTTGGTCGTTATGAACCCACTCATAACGACCGAATCCTTCTTTCCTTTAATCGTTTGGTCGTTATGAACCCACTCATAACGACCGAATCCTTCTCTCCTTTAACCGTTCGGGGGTTATAAACCCATCATAACGACCGAATCCTTCTTTCCTTTAACCGTTTGGGCGTTATAAACCCATCATAACGACCGAATCCTTCTTCCCTTTAACCGTTCGGGCGTTATAAACCCATCATAACGACCGGATCCTTCTTTCCTTTAATCGTTCGGGCGTTATAAACCCATCATAACGACCGAATCCTTCTTCCCTTTAACCGTTCGGGCGTTATGAACCATATATATTAGAAAAAAGCTGCAGATCACCGCAAAAACCAGTAATCAACAGCTTATTAAAAAGATTTATTTTACTATTGGTAAGGTCACATATGAAGGATATTGGCTGTTATGCATAATAGTAACCACACCGCCTAATTGATTAAGCAGCATCGGTGTCGTTGATAACGAATGCGGGAAGTCACTTGGCCCAACGCTGACCCGTAGGCGGTGCCCATCTTTAATCTGTGCATTGGTCGGAAAAATCTCGATGTTTAATTCCATAACCTCGCCTGGTACCACCGCCTGGACCGCTTCCGTCGTAAATGGATGCCATGGCTGAATATTTTCGCCATTTAAAAAGCGGCTCTTTGACTTATCTACAGCACGATGCGAAGCAGCGAGCCAGCCGGCGGTCAATTCGCTTGAGGTGCCATCCGGAGCCACATCTGTTACACGAACAGATAGGACTGCTTCTTTAGCGGTTGTACTTACATAAATTCTTGCAGCAATCGGACCGGAAATTCTCACGTCCTGATTAACCGGAGGTGTTGTGTAGGTGACTTCTGTAGTCTCGGTTAAGCGATTATCCTTTGTGCATGGAAAGACCCCCAATATTCCCATCGTCCATTGGCTGGCACTGCCAGAGCAAATCCCGTTCACTGGCTGCTGCAGCATTAAATCGGAGCCTTCAATCATGGATGGAGTATCCTTTGTCAGCAGGTTCCCGGAACGAAGATAATATTTTTCAGCCTGTGCCTTGGCATGCGGCCAGCCTGGCTGCACTGCAAAGTGACCATCGCCTAACACAAATTGCGTTACATCAGGAATCCCTTCCACATCCACATTCATGCCCTTCACATATTTGTCGAACCATTTTAAGGCAATTTGGTCTAAAGTAGGAACATTATCCGCCGGTAATCCGCTTCCAAAATCTCCATGCGTCCAATTACCGATCAACAGCTTCGTTTTGACCCCATTTGCCTTCAACTTTTCAAATAGTAAAGGTTCACCCCGTTGAAAAATATCATGGAGGCCGCCGGTTATAAATGCCGGCACCTTTACTTTATCTGCGACTAATAGCGGCGAACGCTGCCAAGAAAATGGCCCATCATAGGCAACTTCCCCGCCTGTAAGAGCGGATGTTAACGTATTTGTCTGAAAACCGGAGATTTGCCCTGCATGGTTAATAAGAACTCCTGCTGTCTGAACAGGATCTGTCAATGTGTAGCTTGGCGGCAATAAACCCGCACCAGTGACTAGCCCCAGCCACAGAGGGATAAACCCGGTATTGACCAGACCGCCTGACATCACGATATCCCGGTAGCTGTCTCCCATCGGCACAATTGGGAACATCGCAGCCAAGCCTTTGGGCTGCTGGGCTGCCGTAAAGAATTGGTTAATCGCCATATAGGAAGCCCCGTATAAGCCAACCTTGCCGCTTGACCACGCCTGACTGGCCGCCCATTCCACAAGCTCCTTTCCGTCCTGCTGTTCAGCAATCCCAAATGATTCCCATGTGCCCTGCGAACTACCTGTCCCACGGACATCTACCACTACCTGGACATAGCCGCGTTTAACAAAATATTCATTAACGCCATTAACATTTTTATTGTATGGCGTCTGAGTCAAAATAACTGGAAATGGCCCCGGTCCGTCTGGCCGATAAACATCGGCAGTCAATATGACGCCATCCCTCATTGTAATGAAAACATCTTTTTCTGTAATGTAGCTTTGATATTCCTCAGATCTGTCGTAGCTTTCCCACTTTTTATTAGTAGTTGTGTCTATTGATGTTGTTTGGGTTTCCTCGCCTATTGGAGTGCCAGTTAAGGAAAATGCGGTTGAAAAAATAAAACCAAGCATTACTAACAGAATGCCGCCGGCCTGAAACCGTTTTTTGTGCATATTTAACCCCCCATTCTGAATTTTCTCACTCTTATAGTGTAAGACATCAGAATGATGAAAAAAATAATACATCCTTACTATCAACCTAATACAAGTTGCGTATTTTTGGAAAATCAGTGGAAAACAAGGTTTAATCAAGAGGATATTGGAGGGATTGTATGAATCAGCAGGTTCAGGGAACAGGAGGCCACCTCAGTCCTAAATATAACAAGATTTCCCACTTTACGGGCTTTGTCGAAAAAAACTGTTCAATGGTAAGATGAAAACCTAATAACTAAAGGAGGGTTTTAACATCCAACATTTACGTTTGAAGTACACGAGTGAAATGGAGAAAGCACTTCTTAATGCCCATGGTGTTTGTTATAAGGTTTATTGCCGGAATCATGACATACGGATATTAGTTGAAAAAAGACGGGAACAGGATTATATTACATCACAAATGATGCTTGCCGATATTGGACGCAAATTTCATACTTAACTCTAAAAAAAGGTGTCAGGCTGTCTTTCATGAAAGTACCTGGCACCTTTTTATTCTTCAATCCATCTCATCAATAATGGTTTGTTGGATGCTTCGAATCACATCTCCCCTGCTGAGGACACCGATTACACGATTATTACCGTTTAACACAGGCAATTTTTTAAAATGGTGCTTGGATAAGAGGGAGACAACTTTTTTCATATCATCATCAGGATGAACAGTGACAATCCCATTTGTTTTGGCAATCTTTATGATTTCCCTTCCCGCCATTTCACTCAAGCGGCTTTCTAAATCCTCCTCGGCGATATAAGTCATAAAGGTAAAATAATTATAAATTTGCCGATCAATGGGTTTAATAGCTCTTAAGATATCCCCATCTGTTACAATGCCGCATAATTTACCCTCGCCATTCACAACAGGCATGCCGCCAATTTTTTTTTCTACAAAAATTTTCATAACATCCTTAATAGTATCAGTTGGTTTTGCTGTAATGACATTCATTATCATAAAATCTCTTACCTTCATCGCTAGTCACCACTCTTTAGTTTATTCTTCATTTTCAATAAGGAATTTCTTTAGTACTTCAGGAGGGAAAACAATGCGGCAAATGACCTTTGCCAATTCCATAAAATCTTCTTTTTTACAGTGTTGACCTATCTTGGTATTTCCACTCTCTGCCAACACCATAATAGACCAGGCAACCTTATCCAAATCCAAGTCCCTCCAAGTTAACCCTGAATCATAAGCACGCTTTAATCCGGTAAGAATTCTTAAATGGATTTTTTTTCTGGCTTCTCCTAACACCTCGGCAAGTTCCGAATCCTTATGCAGTAGTTCTGGCAAAACACGGTGAAGTCCCATCCCGTTAAGCCGTTTCATATGCGCTTCTAATAAGGATGCCAATAAAAGTTCAGGATTACCGGCAGTCCAATTTGGTTCAGGAGGGAGCAATTCATCTATTTTATCCTCCAAAAGGGACATTAACAGCTGCCGTTTATCTGAAAAATAGCGATAAAAGGTTCCTGTAGCTACCCCTGCATGGGCCGCGATTTCCTTTGCGGTTGTTTGCTCATATCCTTTTTCAATAAACAGTATTCGCCCGCTTGCCAAGAGAGCATTTCTTTTTTGTTGGGCCCGTTCTTGTTTAGGAAGAATCGGAAATTCACCTACAAGCAAATCTTCACGTTCAGTCATAGGACCACCTCGGGCTTATTATAGCACAAAAATTAAAGGTGAACTACAGTTCATCTTTTTGTTGACATGTTTATAGCTGAATGTAATACTTGAACTATAGTTCATGTTATTCAATTCCTTCCATAACACCCCTGGATTAAAGGAATTCGTCTAACATGAACAACTTTTTTAAAAATTTTTTAAAAAACAGGTTTTGTCAGGAAGGATATCACCATATTTTTCCGAATAATATAGGGTAATCTTATTTTTTATATTGGGTTTATAAATTTTGAAAGGTGTTGATCCATATGGCCAATCAATCTGACTCTAAAAAAATCTCCGTAAATTCAACTATTTCCTTAAAAGGAATAGTAAAAGCCATTTTCAACGATACCGTTCACGTCCAAATTGGCGGAAAGATCATTACGCTGCCAAAAAAGGATTTTCTTGCTGAAAGTTAAGTGATTTATATTTAAACATAGAAGCATTTTGTCGGTCTGCTACTTGCATTAGTGGCAGGCATTTTTTTGTTTAAAAATTGAACAAGCCTTTAACTCTGTAAAGGAATAAAATTTCCTGTCAAAATAATACGAAAATATGTTATATTCATTTATATTAAAAAAACATGGGAGTGAACGAAATGAAACTAGACATCAAACGGGCCTATAATTTCAATGCCGGCCCATCTGCTCTTCCTCTTTCTGTACTGGAAAAAGCCCAGCAGGAGCTGATTGATTTCCGTGGCACAGGAATGTCAATCATGGAATTAAGCCACCGCAGTGCTGCCTATGAAGAAGTACATAATCAGGCGATCGAGCGCCTAAAGGATTTAATGGGTATTTCTGAAGATTATGAAGTACTCTTTTTGCAAGGTGGAGCAAGCCTGCAATTTTCAATGATCCCGATGAACTTTTTGGGAGAAGGAAAAAAAGCGGGTTACGTGATGACTGGATCTTGGTCAGAAAAAGCTTTTGCCGAAGCCAAGCTATTTGGTGAAGTTGCTCAGGCGGCGTCATCAAAAGAAGGCAAATACCGCCGCATTCCTAGACTAGCGGAAATTCAATATCAAGGTGACGAGGCCTATTTACATCTGACCTCCAATAATACAATTTACGGAACGCAGTGGAAGGAATTCCCTGCTACTGGCAATGTTCCGTTAATTGCGGACATGTCCAGCGATATTTTATCCAAGCATGTTGATGTCAGCAAGTTCTCCATGATTTATGCGGGTGCCCAGAAAAACCTTGGACCTTCCGGTGTTACGGTAGTAATTGTTCGCAAGGAGTTTCTTGAAAAGGCTAATTCTAATATCCCTACCATGTTAAAGTACAGCACTCATGCAAAAAACAATTCCTTATATAACACTCCGCCAACCTTTGGCATTTATATGCTCGGTGAGGTTCTTGGCTGGGTACAGGAAATTGGCGGCCTTGAGGAAGTTGTCAGACGGAATGAGGAAAAGGCGAAGGTTATCTACGATGCTATTGATCATAGCAATGGTTTCTACATCGGGCACGCTGAAAACGACAGCCGCTCCCTAATGAATATTACCTTTAACTTAAAATCAGAAGAGCTGGAAAAAGCATTTTTAGCGCAAGCCAAGCAAGAAGGCTTTATCGGTGTTAACGGCCACCGCTCCATCGGAGGCTGCCGCGCATCCACCTACAACGCCGTTCCATACGAATCCTGCAAAGCATTCAGCGAATTTATGGAACAGTTCCAAAAGCAAAACGGATAAAAGATGGGGACGGTTCTAATGCCTCAAATTTTTGAGGCAAAAGAACCGTCCCCGCGTTTCATTTCACAGCTTTCGATATGGTCATTGACCATTCCTACTGCTTGCATGAAGGCGTAGCAGATGGTGGAGCCGACGAATTTAAAGCCGCGCTTTTTTAAATCCTTGCTCAATTTGTCGCTTATTTCCGTGGAGGCAGGTACCTCGCTCGCTTCTTTGAAGTGATTGATAATCGGCTTCCCGTCAACAAATGACCAAATATAGCTATTGAAGGAACCAAATTCCTCGACCACCTTTAAATAAGCTTTGGCGTTGCCAATCACCGCATTAATTTTTAGTCTATTCCGTACAATACCATCATTATGTAAAAGTTCTTCAATCTTTTGATCGTCATACAGGACAATCTTCTCCGCCTCAAAGTTGTCAAACGCCCTCTGGTAATTCTCCCGCTTTTTTAAAATCGTATACCAACTAAGGCCAGCTTGCGCCCCTTCCAAATTCAAATATTCAAACAACAAACGGTCGTCATGAACGGGGACTCCCCACTCATGGTCATGATAATCAATATATAATGGGTCTTGATTAACCCAGCCGCAGCGATTCATAAATCAAAACTCCCTTAATGGAATTAAATCGGTAAAGCAAAATCTTGTTTCACCAGCGTATACATCCTTTGAAAACTTTTTCTCGCCAACTTGAAACCGGATTGGCTTATTAAAAATTGGACCATCATATACAAATGAATGATACTCGCCGTTTTCACCGCAAGGGTCCACACCTTCAGGCAGGGCCTGCAAAAAACCGTCATTAATTTCTTTTCCGGAAAAATCCTCTGGAAGTTTCGTCAAGTCTACACAGGTTATAATTGTTTTATACCCTAGCGACAAAAAGCGGTGAATTAAATCTGCAGTATTCTGTCCCCAGAGTGGAAAAACCGCTGTAAAACCTAAGGGTTTTAACTGTTCTTCACGGTACTTGCGGATTTCCTCAAGAAATAGGTCGCCAAATACAATATGGTCAATCCCATTCGCCTTCAAATCAGCCAATTCCCGATTCATTATTTCCCCGTAGACTTCATTGGAGCATTGCTCCGGAATAAAGATTTTTCTTAATGGAATGCCAATCGATGCCGCTTGCGCCTCCAGCAGTTCCTCCCTTACTCCATGAATGCTTGTCCGATTAAAGCCTTCAGTTACTGTCGTAAACAACAATTCAACCTCATATTCTTCCCCGTGAAGGAGTTCGTGCAATGCCAGTGTAGAATCTTTTCCACTGAATGATAACGCAGCTCTTTTTTTTGCCACGAAAAAATCACCTCTTCCCCTTTTACCATTATAATTTGCCGGGACTAGAAAAGCGAAAAAGAGCACCTAAAACAGACCACGTTTTAAGAATGCTCTTTTTGCAATACTTTCAATGCACCGTCTTCAGCAATGCAGTTCGTAATACATATACCGCAGCCTGTACAAAGTTCCTTGGATACGACCGGAACTCCATCCTCTAACCTGATCGCACCGTTAACCGGACATGCCCTTACACAATAATCGCACATCACTTGTTTATATGCCAAACAGCTGTACTTCTCTACTTTTACAGTTCCAAGGTATGGACACTTCTGATAATCAGAAAGGTTTAACGCCTCTGTCGGGCACACCTCTACACATTTCATACAAAACGTACATGGTGACTCATTCAAGTTCATGTACGGAGTATTTACAAGCTTGGCCCCGTCAGATAAGGCAAATAAGCGGATGCTTTGTTCCGGACAAATCTCCTGACATTTGCTGCATCTTGTGCAAGAGGTCAGAAATTCAAGCTCCTCCCCGGCACCTGGCGGCCGGATAAAATCACGCTCTAATTCCATTGCCGGCGCAAGGAAGTTCCCTAAAAAATGAATCGTTGATTCCCAGTTCAACGCCAAATATTGCCGTCTATTTAATTTCTCCTTATCCATTACCAGCCACTTCCTGATAAAATGGTTCGTCCTCGAAGTTGGTATAAACAAGACAGATGCCCAGCACGCCTTCAATCGCCTTGAATTTTTCGGCTGTCCGGTAGCTTTGGTCCACAGTATCAGTTTCCAAAGTCAAAATGACCCTTTTATCTTCATGAATGTGGTGAACCTCGACACCGTTTAATTCGCCCAATTTCTCCGCAGCACCGCAAGCCTTGCCCTGGATTGTTTCAACATAAATTCCCGATATCACCATTTCAATTCCCTCCCTGAGACTAAAGGGAGTCTGCTGCCTAAAACCAACAGACCCCGCCAGTTGTAAAATTACTTGCTAAAAGCGGTCTTTGTCTTCGTTTCGTTTTGCTGACCATGGCATTGGACACAGTTGTCGCGGAAAATCTTGCCCTTTGTATCATTGTTGTAGAAGTGATTATCCGGCGGCGTTGGTGCTCCAGTATCCGGCTTTCCATGACAAGCTAAGCAGCTGTCTTGGTGTGCCTGCGGGTTCCATCGGTCGACGTGACTTGCAGGCTGCAATGGAGGAGCCCCGATCAGCCCCATCGTTTCCGCATTAGGTCGGCCCTTTTCAGCCAATTGCACCAATTGTACATTTGTGGTTTTAGTACTGACTTTAGCCGAAGATTCCATTGACCATTGAAGCTTCGTTCCTCCAATTGCCAAACCCAACACAACGACAAATGCGACGATATAAAGAATTCCTTTTTCCTTCACGACCATTTCACCTCACTAAGCCTTCACAATTTTAACAGCGCATTTTTTAAAATCGGGCTGTTTGGAAATTGGACAATAACAATCTAAAGTGGCAAGGTTGATCAACGTTTCTTCGGCGAAAAATGGCACAAACACCAATCCCTTTGGCGGATTTCCGCGGCCCGTTGTCGTCGCCTTCACTTTTACTTCGCCGCGCCGGGATACGACCTTTACCATGTCACCTGTTTTGATACCTAGTGCCTTCGCATCCTCCGGATTGATTTCACAAAGGGCTTCAGGGAAAGCTTTATGGAGCTCTGGAACCCTTCTCGTCATCGTGCCGCTGTGCCAGTGCTCAAGCACACGACCCGTACAGAGCCAGAGAGGGTATTCTTGATCCGGCACTTCCGCCGCTTCTTCAAATGGTCGGAATAGGATGGCCGGCTTATGGTCGGTAGACTTATAGAAATCAAGATCCATGTATTTCCCCTGATGGCCAAATTCCTCAACCCCATATTGGTCGAAGCCATCTTCCTGCTTGCCATATGAATAACGCCAGTTGGTCTCCACCCATTTGCCGTTTACGTTCCGCACCGGCCAAGCAATACCATGCTGCTTTAAATATTCATCATAAGGGGCCATTTGCTTCGCTTTCATTTTCAATTTTCCCCCTAATTGCTGAACCTCTGGATTTTTGCTTTCATGGGGATTGGTGAAGGAGCGATACTCATCCCAGAGCCGCTTGTTGACTTCGTGCTCATCGGCAATTAAATCGTTTTTCTTTTGATCCCAAACCATGCCGAACAAGACATCGAAGGCAGGTTTATCACCTATCATTTTTCCGTCAAGGACACGCTTAGCAATTTGCACGATCGCCCATAAATCCCACTTAGCCTCACCTGGCGGCTCCACGCATTTTTCAAAAATTGATGTCCGGCGCTCGGCATTGCCAAATTGACCTTCACGTTCCACCCACATCGCGGCCGGGAAAACAACATCAGCCATTTCAGTCGAGCGGGTTGGATAGACTTCGGAAACGACGATGAATCCATCGATAACACCTTTACCGTTCGCATCATTCCCCCTGAAACGGTTTAACTTCGGCATCGTTTGTCCCCAGTTGTTGGACATGCTCCATAAAAACTTGATTTTGCCGTTGCCTAATTCGCGAAACATTTTAACGGTATGGAAACCTGGGGTTTCTATCGGATTCAGGTAGCCTTGCGGGAGGTTCCAGATTAATTCGGCATAGCGGCGATGCTCCGGATTCTTGACAACTAAGTCAGCAGGCAGGCGGTGAGAGAAAACCCCGACTTCTCGTGCTGTGCCGCAGGCGCTTGGCTGCCCGGTTAATGAGAATGGGCCGTTTCCCGGTTTGGCAATTTTACCGGTTAGCAAATGGATATTATAAATGAGATTATTCATCCAAGTGCCGCGGGTATGCTGGTTGACACCCATTGTCCAAAGCGACATAACCTTCTTCTTCGGATCAGCAAATTCTTTGGCCAGTGCTTCAATGTCTTTGGCAGGCACCCCTGACATTTCAGCCGCCTTTTCAATCGTATACTCCGAAACTCTTGTTTTAAATTCATCAAAGGAAATGACCCAGTCGACGTCAGCAACTTTTCCGACATCCGTTGCCTCATAGTTATCATCAAACGTATGACCAAGATTCTCTGTTCCAGCCTTAAACTGCGTATGTTCGGTTACAAAAGCTTGGTCATACAAATTATTTTGAATTAAGTAATTGCAGATTGCATTGGCAATGGCCAAATCTGTTTGTGGACCGAACACCATTACAACATCGGCTATTTCGGATGTTCTGGACCTTCTTGTTGTTAGATCGTAATGCTTAACGTTGCTGTTTTTCAGCTTATGAGCGGTGAGGCGGGAATATAGAACCGGGTGCATTTCCGCCATGTTGGCACCCCAGGTGACGAACACATCCGCCTCATCAAGGTCACGATAAGACCCCATTGGTTCATCTGACTGGAACGTCGACATGAAGCCAGTTACCGCACTTGCCATGCAAAGGCGGGCGTTCGGGTCAATATTGTTGCTTAATAAACCGGCTTTCCACAGTTTGACTGATGCATAACCTTCCATGATGGACTGCTGGCCGGATCCGTAAAAGGCCACCGATTTAGGGTCGGCATCATAGGCTTCCTTTAACTTAGTGGCAACCAAATCTAATGCCTCTTCCCAACTGGCTTCCCTAAATCCCTCTCTCGTGCCTTTTTTCGATTTATCATCGCGAATAAGCGGTTTTGTTAACCGGTCTTTGCCAAACAGAATTTTTCCTACATAATAACCTTTAATGCAGTTAAGACCTTTGTTCGAACGGTTATCAGGGTCACCTTTTGTAGCAATTACCTTTCCATCTTTAACACCTACTAGAATCCCGCACCCAGTTCCGCAAAAACGACAGACGGTAGTTTTCCATTCATCCGGTTCGATATTTGCCGCTGACGCACTTTTCGTATCAGCGCTGTTGTCTTTTGTACTACATCCTGCGGCTGCCATCGTCATCGAAATCGCCGTTGCTTTTAGCAATGATCTCCTGGTTAATTCCAATGCAATCTTCCTCCCTTTTAAAATAGGTCAAAAGTGTAAATCTATAGCTTAATAGTAATCGAGCTGAGTGTTTTTGAGAGGAAGGTTTAGGAAGATTTTACAAAACGTTCACAGCTGAAAATCCCTTTCTGACACAGGTTTGACATTACTGATTTGGCAGTATTTATAACGTTTTAACCGTGTTTTAAAGAGGATTTTCAAATTCTTCTCCCCGATTAATAGTCGAGCCCAAACGTGTCCCCTCTAATGTTTTGGAAGCATAAAATATTAAAAAAGGAGTGGAGTGAGGTATGAGTTTATACATTAATAAGCGTGAACATCCCAATGTTTTTGAAAATAAACAAACGATCAATGCCCCTAATCAGTCATATTCCAGACAGGATTTCCTGACTGAATTAATCAAGGAACAGGAAAAAGCGAATGCCGCCTTAAGAAAAACATTAAGGGAACTGCAACTTCGAACTATTAAGCAGGAAGAATCCCAAACTAGCCATTGGAATGATATCGGCAGCCAATTGATTGACTTGCAAAAAAGCAGCCAAACGCATCAAGAAATGATGAGAATGCAGGAAAAATTTCAAGAGGAAATAGCGGACAAATTAAATCGACAAGCCGTTTTTCAAAAAGAAGTAACGGAGAAATTGAACAGCCAAGAGGATTTTCAAAATCAAATCTCTGCCAAAATGAACAAGCAAGAAGAATTTCAAGAAGACGTCCTCAAACGATTGGATCATCAAGAAGCATTAACCGAGAAAATTTCACGGCAGTTGAACTTTATTCGGTCCATTCTATTTGAACGGACCAATTATTTGGCCTCCAAAATCGAAGATGGTTACAAACTCACCTCGTCCTATGTTTATAAACTGATGACAGGCTCTGATAAGCCGCTGACCTTCTTCCTGATGAATCAGCATCATGATGAGCACACAAAGCAGACGGACAAATCATAAAAGATAACAACAAAAAACGTTCATGCCATCAAATGCATGAACGTTCTGTTATCTTAAACACCCTTTGTGAAAGTTTCCGTTAATACTGGCACGATTTGTTTCTTACGGGATACGACGCCTCTTAACATTGCAGTATTGGCATCAAGGGTCACATTATAAGCCTTTTCCACTGCAGCAGCCTTACTTCCAAGCGCTAACCCTACTGAATCATTATTAAGGATATCAGTCACTACCAATAAGAATAAGTCCAGATTCTTCTCATCAATTTTCTTAGAAATAGCTGCTTCTAATTCTTCTTTACGGACAAGAACTTCCGCAGTATCTACAGCATTGACTTGGGCAATTTCTACTTTGCTTCCGCCCATGTCAAATTCTTTTGCATCCAGTGTTAATAAATCAGCTACAGACTTGTCGCTTAAATCCGCACCGGCCTTCAGCATTTCTAAACCGTACGCTTCGGCATCTACACCGGCAATATCAGCTAATTCACGAGCTGCAGCCACATCTTCAGCCGTGCAGGTTGGCGATTTGAATAATAAGGAATCAGAAATGATGGCTGAAAGCATAAGTCCCGCGATTTCTTTCTTAATTTCCTTGCCATTTTCTTTGTACATTTTATTTAAAATTGTGGCCGTACAACCGACTGGCTCACAGCGGTAATATAACGGATCGCTTGTTTCAAAATTTGCGATGCGGTGATGGTCAATTACCTCAAGCACTTTAACATCAGTGATGTCGTTCGCGCTTTGCTGGCGTTCATTGTGGTCTACCAAAATAACAGAATTAACTTCAGAAGCAACAGTTTCTACAAGACGTGGTGCCTCTGCCTTAAAGGTATCCAACGCATATTGTGTTTCGCCATTAATTTGGCCAAGACGAACTGCTTCAACTTCCATTCCAAGTTGTTTTTTCAAGTCTGCATACGCAAGCGCAGAACAAATCGAATCTGTGTCTGGATTTTTATGTCCAAAAATAAGTACTTTTTCCATATTCCTACTCCTAACCGTATTAAATTATGTAAGGACAAGCCAAATAAGGTTTCCCTATCGGAAATTATATATTAATACGGTAGAGTATTCAAAAATTTTTTATAAAAATTTCACCATCTGCACTTGTTCCGTCATCTTATTAAATCCATGGCTCATTAGGTATGCGATGATTGGACTTGAGATGGAGGCATTAACAGTCATAAAGTTTACGGTTTTTTCAGCTCCCCCGCAAATGCTGGCAAAAATAATTTTTAATAAATCTTTGTTTACTTCAGAAAACAGCTCCAATTGATAGATAACGACTTTTTCTACCTTTCCATGTTCATTCCATATTCTTTTAAACAAGCAATAGCCTAAAGGGTCATTTCCTGTTCCATAAAAAATTTGTGCTTCGCCGTTTCTGACACTTTGCCATTGGCATTGCCAAGGTACATTTTCTTTATAGAAAGAAAGTGTTGCCAATTGTTCAGGACGGATGGATTTTACCCAGATGGATGCGGCTAAAACTGACTCGAATTCCTCAGACCCTTTTAAATGAACAAGGGAGTCAACAATCTCATATCCATATCGTTGATATAAACGAATGGCTCGTTCGTTTTCCTTTATCGCTTCGAGAGTGGCAACCTCCACCCCCTCTTCCGCGTAAATCCTTAAAGTCTCCTCCATTAAAAGCTTGGAAACTCCTTTTCCACGATATTCCGCGGCTACGCCGGTTCCTCCATTCCAAGCGGTCTTTTTTCCATCAATCAGGCGCACTCCATTTAAGACAATTGCTACAGGCTTATCACCATCGAAAGCAACAATCGATAGATTCATTGAAAGCCCCTCATTAACCAACCTAGCAAAAAACAGCTCCGCAGACATTTCCAATTTTACAAAATAGACTTCAAAACCGCGATTCCAGGCCGTGATAATGTCCGTTATTTGACATTCAGATAATTTTTTAAAAACAATACACATGAGTCGGCCCCCTTAAATAGCGTTGAAGAAAATTAAAATAAAATAGACTAAATAGTTTATTTTAATTAAACCAAAGCCTTCCAGTTTTTACAATCCATAAGAAAAATAATCCCATTATGGACGAGAAAAAATCCATAATGGGATGATTTCAACTAACATTATTTAACCGGCAAAGTCACAACCCTCTGTCCAATTGCCGCTATTAGTTCCGGCGGCATTGGGAAGTTTAATGCAGCAGGATCCTTCATGACTGCCGGGATTACCATTTGTAGTGCCTCTCCACTAATATTGTATTCACTAAAATCAGCCGGCAAGCCAACTTTATGCTGTAGCAACAGAATTTTTTCAATTACTTCAGTTTACTTTAAAGTACTCCTATCTCGCTTTCCGTCACTCTATAAATCTCTTCGATTTTCTTTCCCTTCGCCCTTGCTAAAACTTCCATGCGAACAGCTAGCTGCTTCATGGTGAAATTCATGACATCATCAGGGTTCCCGCCAAACGAACTGACTTCTTTTCCGTTAATCCCTTCTTGATTAAGTTTGATTGCCAGCGGGGCCAATTCTCCCATCCTTGAGGCAATAAAATCGTAGAGATGAGGATGCTCGCAAATTAACCGCTGCAGCAGGAAGGTCCCGTAGCCGATGTGACGGGATTCATCCCGTTTCAAATTGCCGATTCCCTCCATAAGCCCCGGCATGATTCCGGCTGTTTCCAGAGATTGATAGAAGGAGAAATATCCGGTTTCTGCCAGTACCCCTTCCACAAACATATTGTAAACAACCGATGCCTCAGCAATGGCTTCCGGCGATTGATCAGTGACAAGACGTTCCATTGCAGTTGGCAGGATTTCATGGAAAATATGCTGATAGGTTTCTGAATGAAAATGTGACAAGTCACCTGTCTCCCCAATCGCATTTAACACCCTGCGGAAAAATTCTGTGTGCTTTGCTTCCTCGTATAAAAATGTTGTTAAAAACATTTCCTCCTCAAGGCGCCCTTCTTTGGCAATAGCCATGATAAGCGGCAGCAAATCCAATGTTACTGCCTCTTCTCCTGCCTGGAACATGGAAATGAGCCTCAGGATGTCTTCCCTCTGCACTTCATTCATTGCTTGCCAATCTTTTTGATCTTGGCTGAAATCAATATCTGCTGGATTCCAGATTCCTACCCTCTTCGCCTTTTGATAAAGACGGTAAGGAAAGGAATCCTCCATCAGACCACGGCTGCTTGTTGTTAAAATCGTTCTTTTCTCCATAAAAACATTCCCCTCTCATCATTTCCTTTATGTGAAAATCTGTTAACGAACCACAATATCTGCAGCTGTTTTGCGAAGATGTGTTTTCAGAATCTTTCCAACACCGTTTCTTGGCAGTGAATCTAGGAACACAATCCGCCGTGGTGTTTTGTTTTTTGCTAAATGGTCTTGGCAAAAACGAATCAATTCTTCCTCTGTTAGTTCTGAACCAGCTTTTTTGACGACACAGGCGACCATCTCTTCACCCATCCGTTCATCCGGTATGCCGACAACAGCCGCTTCAGCAACCTGCTCATGACCATTTAAAATTTCTTCAACATCCCGAGGATAAAGATTAAAGCCTCCTCGGATAATCAGATCTTTCTTTCTATCAACTATATAAAGGTAGCCTTCATCATCCTGCCGGGCCATATCTCCCGTGTATAGCCACCCATCTTTTAACACTTTCCGAGATTCTTCCTCATTTTGATAGTAACCAGGGGTCACATTATCCCCGCGGACAATCAGCTCACCTACTTCGCCACAAGGAACCTCCACACCATTTTCGTTGACTATTTTCACTTCAACACCAGGAATCGGAATGCCGACAGAACCTGGCTTAATTTCAATACCCTTGCGATGGGCTGTTACAACCGGTGCTGCCTCTGACAGGCCGTATCCTTCAAAAACCTTTGCGCCAAACTTTTGCTCAAATGCGTACAGCAGGGCTACTGGAAGCGGCGCAGACCCTGATCCTATCGATTCTAGACTGGAGGTATCGTATTGGTCTGCCTCCGGGTAGGATACAAGCGCATAAATCATTGCCGGAACTCCAGAAAACGTTCTCACTTTATGCTTTTCAATGGCATTAAGTACTTCCTTTACATCAAAGTTAGGAAAAACGACAATAGAACTTCCGGTTAAGTACAACACATTTGAAACCGTCAACCCATATACATGGGCAAGCGGAAGGACACCCAGGGTGGTTCCACGCTCGGTTTCATTATGTTTTGCCGAGTTTTCGGCATTCGAATATAAATTTTTATGTGTTAATAAAACCCCTTTTGGATTTCCGGTTGTTCCGGATGTATAAAGGATGACAGCTGTGTCCTCGGGCAGGACATCATCATAATAAAGATTGGCATCTTGTACCATCACATCATAAATATTTTTTGCTTTTTCATTTGTTGGCTGATCTGCAACGATCAATTCGGGTTTTACAGGCAGCCCTTCTAAGGATTTTTCTACATTTGGAAGAACATAGGAGGAAGTAATGACTGCTTTTGCCCCGGAATTAAGGGCAATATAATGAAGCTCTTTAGGATGAAGCGTAAACATGACTGGAACGATGATGGCCCCCGTACGGGTAATTCCTTGGTAGGCAATGAGGACTTCCGGACAATTTGGCATACAGACCATAACGCGGTCGCCTTTTTCGACACCTAGCTTTTTCAATCCGTTTGCCAATTGGTCCGCATATTCCTTCGTTTCCACATTCGTAAAGGTCTTTTCTTTGAAGTATAAAAACGGATATTCACCAAATTGGTCAATATTCGTTTCAAGAAGATCTTTTAACTTCACAAAATCCTCTCCTTTAACTCTTGCATCTATTAAACTATTTAGAATTACTAACATTTTGAAACCGCTATCATTTTAGAAATCTCTTTTTTAATATAAGGAAAAGGCTCCCCCTTTCATACTAATTAGTTGGTATTTCACTAACAATTACTATAAACAAAATATTCTAAAAATACAATAATTACCGTTTGACAATTTTCTCGTTTTTCTACGCTCTAGAAAAAAACAGTGACAATGTATTGCCACTGTCAGATTGTTGAGAAAGGGTATTTTTCTCGGCAATTTTTTATTTTGACCAAACCTAAATTACCAAACTATTATTGTTTATCCCTGCTAACTGGCCTGTTGATTTCCGCTCCGGGCACTCGCTTTCCGCGGGGAGGTCCTGGAGCCTCCTCGGCGCTTTTGGCGCCTGCGGGGTCTCCAGTGACCTCTATATCCCGCAGGAGTCGAGTGCCCTCCGCTCCAATCAACAGGGAGGCAAATCAACCTAAGTATTGCAACACACATTTTTCAGCCTTGATAAGTGTTACAATCTTTTTCATATTTTGGCAGGCTGCAGTAAGAAGCGTGTTCTCTTACATTATTCAATCCCCTCAACCGGAAGAAACGAAAAATATCAATATATTTGTCAATCAAGCAAAGAAGGTGGTCATCTGGAACCAATTCTTCAATAGAAACAAATTCATATTCACTTTGGCTATTCTCTTTGGCTTAAACATTAAATTCACCACTTATTTTATTTGAGTTAAAGGACTTAATTGAGTACACCTGTTGATTGGCGCGGAAGGCACGAGACTCCTGCGGGAGTACGGGGCAGGGGAGACCCCGCAGGAGCGAAGCGATGAGGAGGCTCACCGGCACGCCCGCGGAAAGCGAAGTGCCTGGAGCGCCAATCAACAGACTTGTTGAAAAGCCTAATATTAATAATGTTATAAAAAATTAACGCGGTGAATGTTAAAGAAAACGAGTAAAATAAAAGGCTGTCGGTAGTTTTTCTCGACAGCCTGACAGTGACAATGTATTGCCACTATTTTTATTGCGTTATTTAAAATTTGGCTTTCTCTTTTCCAGGACAGCTTGAACCCCTTCTTGGTAATCCTCGAGCTCGGTAACGATCCCCATTGCTGAAGAAATCATATCCAGAGATGTACGTAAATCGATATTTAATCCCTGGTACACAGCTCTTTTTGTAAAACGCATTACTGTTTGCGGGCCACTCGCTAATTTTTGAACATAGTCTTCCACAAACTCCTCTAGTTTGTCATCTTCCACGACATACGTTACAAGCCCCATATCTTTTGCCTCTTTGGCAGTTAGGACTTTTCTCGTCCAGAGCAAATCCAAAGCTTGATCTGTCCCAACAAACCTTGGTAAGAACCACGCCGCACCGTCTCCCGGAACAATTCCAACATTTAAGTAGCTTTCCGAAATTTTGGTGTTTTCGGCAGCAATGCGAATATCACAGGCCAAGGTCATATCAAAGCCTGCTCCAAAGGCAACACCATGCAGAACCGCAATCACAGGTTTATCAATTTCTTTCACCAGAAGAGGAATTCTTTGTACTCTTTTCCATAAAGAATTTTTTCTGGCTAAAGCGGTCGAGGAAAAATCTTCAGTCCCATCGCTTTGAAGGAATCCTTCTCCTCTCCCCATCGATTTGATATCCCCGCCCGAGCAAAAGCCGCGTCCATTTCCGGATATTACAAGTACCCGAATGTCATCGGAATCACGGACGGTCTCTAATGCTTTAATCCAAAGGTCAATCATTTCCGCACTAAAGGCATTTAAACTATCCGGCCGGTTTAAAATAATTTTGGCGACCCCATTTTCCACATTAAAAATTAGATCCGTCATTGGATTCCCACCTTTTTTGCATGATTCACAACGCCAGTTATCACAGACCACAATTCGTTTTTCTCTAATTTTAATAGTTCTTCCGTAATGACCTGTTCCCAATCGGATTCTGTCCCAAATTCCTCACGCCAAGACCAAAGTCTTCTTGTGCTGTGATGCAGGGTATGTTCATATGTAAACCCAATAGCCGCCAATACTTGATGTGCGATCGTATTGACTTTTCCCGCTGCTTCATTTATTCGGATTTTTGCATAGGCTAACTCTTTTGAAAAAGGATTCGTGCCGAAAGCATCAACAGCATATTTGGCGGCAATTCCAGCACCGGCAGTTTCGCCCGCAAGCGCTGCCAAATGATGCTGTATTGCTTGGAAACGGTGAATAGGCCGTCCAAATTGGGAGCGCTCATTTGTATGGTTAATGGTTACATCAAGAACTCTTTCGATAGCCCCCGCCATAAGCACGCTTCTTGTTAATGCCCCTGCATAATACAGCTTCTTTGTCAGTGCGCTGTAGTCGACAGATACGGTTTTACATTCCTCGATGTAGACCTGATCAAAGATCACTTCATCCCGTGCTTCCCCACCCATGTTTTTGCCAGGTTTAATTTCCGCTTTTTCAAGCGGTAAAACAAGAAGGACGGTTCCGTCGATTGATTCTCCTGGTACAAGCAGCTTTTCCGCATTCCTCGCCCATGGAACATATTTGGCTTTTCCGTTTATAATCCAGCCTTGACCGCTTTTTTGCAGCTGGAAAGGTTCCGAACTATTTTGTCCTGGGATCGTGACAATCCCCTCAATAATAGATTCTCCCAAATCGCTTAATAACCAATTGGCTATAAACGTTTCGGCAAGTGGAATGGGTGCAGAATATTTGCCCGCCATTTGCAAAATACTCAAGGCATCATCCAGGTCACCGCCGCTTCCCCCTAATTCCTCCGGCACTCCTACTCCAAGCATGCCGTAGGCCTCCAGGTTCTCCCATAATTCAGCTGCCCATTGACATTTCTCAGCGTCATTAACCACTTCTTTGGTTGAATATTTTTCAAAAATCTTTGCTGCTGACTCCAAGATCATCTCTTTCATTTCACTCATTGGTTAATAACCCCCTTTGCCACAATTCCCCTTAGAATTTCCGTTGTCCCGCCGCGAAGTGTAAATCCTGGTGATTGCAGAATCGATTGCGCCAGGAACCTTTCTAATCTGTTTTCGGAATCGGTTGACGGAATGGCAGAAACTAGTAATCTCGTAATCTCAGGAATCTCCTGCTCAAATTGGGTTCCCATGTCTTTTACTAGAGAAGCAATGATATTAGAAGGCACACCTTCTTCCAACAATCGGGCAATGCCAAGCGACATATTTCGAAGTGTCCACAGTCTAGAGATGAGTCTGCTAACTTCATTTAATCCCTTTGTGTCACCTTTTTCTATTAACACATTCGTTAGTTCATTTAGAAGAGGAAAGGTGCTCAAAATGCGCTCCGGACCACTTCTCTCATAGGCTAATTCCGCCATGCCCTGGGCCCAGCCATTTCCAAGTGTCCCAACAACCATACCATCAGGAACGAACACATCTTCAAAAAAGACTTCATTAAAATGATGTTCCCCTGTCATCAGATGAATTGGGCGAATGGTTACTCCCGGCGCATTTAAATCGACAATCAATTGGCTCATCCCGGCATGGCGGTTGTTAGGGTCCATTGGAGTTGTCCGGCATAAGACGATAGAGTAATGGGCGTGATGAGCTCCGCTTGTCCAAATCTTGCTGCCATTTAAGATCCAGCCTTTATCAACCTTAACGGCCCGTGCCTGAAGTGCAGCCAAATCGGAGCCTGCATTAGGCTCGCTAAGGCCAATCGCAAAATAACATTCTCCCTTTGCTATTCTTGGCAGGAAAAATTGTTTCTGTTCTTCTGTCCCATACTTCAGTAAAAGCGGACCAGTCTGACGGTCGGCAATCCAATGTCCTGAAACTGGGGCGCCTGCTGCCAGCATTTCTTCAGTAACTACATATCTCTCGACTGACGAACGTTCCCCGCCGCCATATTTTTTCGGCCAAGTCATGCCAATCCAGCCGCGTGCTCCCATTTTCCGTGAAAAATCCTCCGAGAATCCGCTAAGCCAGCAATCGCATTTTGTTTCGATTAAACCGTTTTCAATTTCTTCTTTTAAAAACTGCCTAATTTCTCTTCTTAGCTCTTCCGTTTCTTTCGGAAGCTTTACCACAGGAATTTCCAGCGTTTTCATTTGTTTCACCCTCTTTTCTGCAATTAACGCTTATGTAACTCTATTACTACCAAATAAATTATATAATAATTTTGACTTTATGGTCAATTTTAAATTATCTGAAAAGTTATCCTTTATTCATTATTCTAAGAAAATAAAAAAGACAAAAGCCCTATTATCGTAGCCTTTGTCCTTTAAACATTTAAATAAAATTATCCAAAATTATTTTTTCTTAATCATAATGGTTTTTGTGTTGGTATATTCTTTTAATCCTTCGATTGAATTTTCAACACCGATTCCTGATTGTTTATGGCCTCCAAAAGGAACGTTCGGTAAAAGGATATGTGCCTCGTTAATCCAGACCGTCCCCGTTTCCAACCTTTCGGCAATGGAACGTGCCAGGTTAAGGTCTTTTCCCCATACAGAACCGGCTAATCCATAATTAGTATTATTTGCCTTCGTGATGACCTCATCATAATTGCTATATTTAATGACAGGCAGCACCGGGCCAAAGGCTTCTTCTGTTACCACCCTCGCATCTTCGGGAGGATTATCGACAATCGTAATAGGAATAAAGTAGCCTGGTTTGTCCTCAACGATTCCTCCGCAGACAATATTCGTACCTGTGCTTTTTGCATCTTCTATCAAAGCTTTAACCTTTTCATATTGCATCTTATTTTGGACTGGGCCAATTAAGGTGGCAGGGTTCATCCCATCGCCGATTGGAATGGTTTTGGCATACTGGATTAATTCGGCTAAAAACTCATCATAGATTTTTTGATGAACATACAGCCTTTTTGAGGCAACACAAATTTGTGCTGTATTGGAAAAAGCCGCCCAAAATAATTTTGGAACAACTTCTTTTACATCTGCATCTTCTAGGACAATGGCAGCATCATTGCCTCCTAACTCGAGCGTAACGCGTTTTAAATTAACACTTGCACTTTGCAGTACCTTTTTCCCAGTAGCAGTTGACCCGGTAAAACTTATTTTATTTATGTCAGGGTGCTCTGTCATCCATTGCCCAAGTTCATTTTCACCTGTTATCACGTTAAATACGCCTGCCGGAAAAATATCTCTTGCGATTTCACCTATCCGTAAAGTAGTTAATGGAGTATAGGGCGAAGGCTTCACAACAATGGTGTTACCCGCTAGCAATGCCGGGGCAATTTTCCACATCGCCAAGAGGACAGGGAAATTCCATGGAACAATTAATCCTGCCACCCCAAGCGGCGTGTAATATTTCTCGATTGTATGACTATCATTTTCCTCAATAATTTCACGGGGCAGACGATTTTTTGCGATTACTTTGCACCAATGACAGGCAGAATCAATTTCCATATAGGATCCAAATCCACCATTAATCGGTCTTCCCATTTCCGCAGTAAAAAGGTTTGCCAGTTCATCCCGATGCTGCTGGATCGCATCAGAAAACGTCTCCAATTTGGCTGTCCGCTCCGCAATTGATAACGCAGACCATGTACTAAAGGCTGCTCTTGCAGCCTTTACAGCTTCGTTTAAGTCGTTCCTGCTGGCTTTTGGAGCCTGAGCAATTACGGTTTCATTTGCTGGATTAATTACAGGTACCGTTTGTTCTGTTAATACCGGTTTGCCATTAATGGTCATACAAAATTCCCTTGTTATAGTATTCATTTCTCATCCCTCCGCATTTATAGATAGGCCCTTTCTAATCTATTCACTGTCCTCTATTTCTACTACTTTTTTTGGATGAGTCCCCTTCAACTTTCGTTATTTTCTGTATCCCCCGTCCACGGTTAAGAGTGATCCAGTCGTGAAACTAGCAGCGTCTGAGGCAAAATATAAAGCTGTTCCGATAATCTCTTCTGGTTTTCCAGGCCGCCCGAGAGCTGAGTTTTCCTCAAACCGTTTCATCGCCTCCTCCATATTCCACGCTTTAGCTATATCGGTTAAAAAGGGGCCTGCGATGATGCAATTGACGCGAACCTTAGGAGCAAAAGTATCCGCTAAAGCAAGAGTAAGTGCATTTAACCCAGCTTTGGCAGCAGCATAGGGCACTTCATTCTTTGTCGGCCGGATTGCTGCGATGCTGCTTATATTAATGATGGCTCCGCCGCTGCCTTTTGCCATACGGTCTCCTACCAATGCTGAGAGACGAAAAGGCCCTTTTAAATTTAATGCTAAAACGCTGTCCCACATAGATTCGCTAACATCAACTATGGAATCGTAAAGCGGGGACATACCGGCGTTGTTCACTAAAATATCTACCTTGCCAAAATGATTATAAGCGGCTTCTACCAAGTCATTTACCTGATTCCACCTCCCAATATGACAAGCATATGGGAGTGCACGGCGGCCAAGGGCTTCCACCTCTGCAGCAACCTTTTCACAAGCATCAAGTTTGCGGCTTGCAATAACAATATCCGCTCCTGCTTGGGCAAAAGCGATTGCCATTTCTCGTCCAAGACCTCGGCTACCTCCTGTTATTAGAGCAACCTTACCAGTAAGAGAGAAAAGCTCTTCCACTGTTTTCATTCCTTTCTGCCTCCGAAGGCAGCACTTTCTTTTTCCTGTTCAATCAATTTAGTTCTTAGAATCTTTCCTACTGCTGTTTTCGGAAGTTCATCGCGAAACTCTATCAGTCTGGGAACTTTGTATCTTGCTAGATTTTGGTTGCACCAATCTTCCACCTCTTTTCCGGTCAAAGCAGCATTTTCCTTTAGGACGATTGCTGCTTTGACCGTTTCACCACGATACGGGTCAGGAACGCCATACACGCAAACTTCCCTAACAGCCGGAAGCTGATATAGTACCTCCTCAATTTCAAGCGGATAGATATTGTAGCCGCCGGCAATAATCATATCCTTCTTTCGTCCCACTATATAAAAATATCCATCCTCATCCATAACGGCCAAATCACCCGTAAATAGCCAGCCATCCCTCAAAGCATGCGCGGTTTCTTCTTCATTTTTCCAATATCCCTTCATGACTTGTGGACCTTTTACGATAAGTTCACCAGTTTCACCCACAGGCAATTCAATTGTTCCGGTAGCGATATCAACAATCCGGCAATCTGTGCTGGGGATTGGTATGCCGATACTGCCGGGCTTTCGTACCCCATCGCTCGGATTTTTCGTCACCATCGTTGTTGCCTCTGATAATCCATAGGCTTCAATAATGGGAGCACCCGTTTTTTCCTCAAAACGATTCATGATTTCCACAGATAATGGTGCCGATCCGCTGCTGCATATTTTAATAGATTTAAGATCTTCGGAAGTCAAATGTGGGTGGTTTAACAAGGCAATATACATAGTAGGCGAACCGCTAAAGGTGGTCGGCTTAAAATTTCTGATTGTCTCTACAAGCAAATTTAATTCAAATCTGCTGATCGTATTAAATGTTCCCCCCCTAAAGATAGTGGTAACCATTGTCGTCAAACCCATAGCGTGAAACATTGGGGCGATTCCGATTATTCGTTCCCATGAACCTTCACTTGCTTCTCCGACACTCGATTCCTTGTTCTGATAAAGATTACTAATGAGATTGTAGTGTGAGATCATTACACCCTTCGCCCTGCCGGTTGTTCCCCCTGTATACTGCAAGATAGCTATATCATTTTCGACATCGATATTAACTTCTGGAGACGGGTTTGTTCCTTTTTCAATCCAGGCATTAAGGCTGTCTTTAACGTCCTTTTCACCCTCTGCGATAAGGACTGTTAATTTGTCTTTATAGCCGATTTGCTCGAGTTTTGGATCTTGGATGCGATTCGTGATAAACCAAACTGCCTCGGAATCTTCTAAGATATACTCCAGTTCTCTGGGTGTATACATAGGATTGACTTGAACAACGGTGCCGCCCAAGCGTTGCACCGCAAAAAAGGAGATTATGTACTCTAGAGAATTGGGAAGCATAATTGCTAACTTATCTCCTTTTTTAAAACCACTATCATATAAGGCAGAAGCTAAACGGTCTACATCTGAGTTAAGTTGATAGTAGGTCTTCGCCTTTTGATTATCAATTACGGCAGTTTTTTCTGGATGGAGGCTGGTTGAATTTTTGAGCAAATCGTCGATGGAAACAGCGGGAGGGGTAATTTCGTATGGAACTTGTTCTGGATAAGAGAAAAACCAAGGTTTGTTCAAAACATTCACTCCTATTCTAAACAATAATTTTTAATGTTTTCCCTAACCTCTTCGGATATCCCGAATTCCTCTGCAATATACGTGTCAAAATCACCATAATTCCTTAATATCGCGTTATAGGCAGCATGAAGATAGTCTTCTCTTAGTGGAAAAGCATTTATTAATTGTTTATATTCTTCTGGAGTAAAATATTGTGATGCTTTTTTAAAAATGGTTTGATGACGTTCGGCTAAGGTTAGATTTGAAAGTAAGTAATCTTCTAATACAGTTTCATAGGGTACACCCATTGTCATCAATATTAACATGGCACCTACACCCGTTCGGTCACGTCCGCCGGTACAGTGGTGGACGAGCGGCAAGTTTTCTTCCGGGCTTTTTAATAGCATCATCAATCTTTTGTAAGAAGGATTCTGTATTGGCATCTCAGTGTAAATCTTTATAAATCTTTCAACTGTGAATTGACGGTAATAGTCCGCATTAAATCCGTCGTCTTTCACAAACATATTTGTGGCAATATTTTCTTCGCTAATCGCAGAAACCCGCTCAAGTATTGCAGACCCTAGAGGCGGATCAGGCTTCCGTTCCGCCTCTTTTTGTCTGCGATAATCAAACACTCGTTTTAATTGAAGGGTTTCTAATAAACTTACATCTTCGTCAGTTAATCCGGTTAATTCTGCTGCTCGAAAGAAGAGCCCTTTTTTTACTTTTCTGCCATCCTTTGTTGCCAGTCCGCCCATATCGCGGAAATTAACTGCTCCACTCAGTGGCAGTAGGCACTCCGGCATTATATTTTTCTTCATTCGTACCACCTATCAAATTTTATTTAAGAATTTTAATTTCATAAGTTATTTTTTGGGTAAGGAAATTTTTCCTGTTTCAGGATCAAACTCGATGGAATCGGAAATTTGTTGAATTTTTCCATTCTCTGCTTTGGTCATGTACATTTTCGTAATTCCATAATGGTTCTTATCGGAGAACGATACCCCAGCATACATAGAGCCATCCCAATTATCGAATGAATTGAAGGATTTTAGGAAATTATCCCAGGTAAGGTTATCGCCAGTTCTTTTTAATGCTTCAACGAATACTTGCCCAGCCGACCAGCCGCTTTCTACAAAATTAGTTGCCTGCTCATTTGGATACGATTTCTTAAATCTTTCTTTGAAAAGTTTAATTTTTTCATTATTTTCATCATCCAAACTAATCAGAATCCCACCGCTGTAGGTTCCTTCCCAAACGTCGCCACCGGCTAATTGGAATGCATGGGTATCCCCTCCAGCAATGGAGGAAACAATGTAATTAGCCTTATCTAGACCGATTTTATACATTGCCTTTTTCAAATTGACGACAGGACTCATCACCCCAAAATTAAAAATGGTATCTGGTTTGGCTTGTTGAAGTTTTTGAGCCTGGGCACTGAATTCCGTGTCGGCGGGAAGATAGGTCACTTCGGCGACAAGTTCGACACCAGGATATGTTTTAATCATTTCTTTTATCTTGTTATAAGGTGCTTTTCCAAAGTCATCATTTTGATAGGCGATGGCAATTTTCTTTGCACCCAGCTCGTTGACTGCATAATTTAACATAATTTGAGCTTCCACTTCATAGTTCATCATGGTTGCCCCCATCCAATTCTTTACTGGGGGATCGACAAATCCCTTTAATCCAGTCCCTGGTAAAATGACTGGAACTCCTTTATTTATATAGTAGTCTTTTGCTGCAAGATTAGCGGCAGATCCCTGATTTCCAATGACGGCAAATACTTTATCTTCCTCGACAAGTTTCTTGGCATTCTGTGAAGCTTTTGTTGGCTGATATTGATCATCATAAGCAATTAACTTTATTTTCCGGCCATTTACCCCGCCTTTTTCATTGATATACTGAAAATAGGTATCCATACCCTTTCGGAACGTATCATAGACAGCTACAGGTCCCGTTTGCGGAGCTGAATGTCCAACCAGGATTTCGTTCTTTGTAACCCCTTGAGCTAGTTCATTGCTATCTTTTCCAACAGTTGCATTGTTTGAACTTGTTTTCTCCCCGCTGCAAGCTGCTAATAGAAACACCATCATAAAAGCGGTGAATACAGTAAAGCCTTTTTTGACCATTAAAATTCCTCCTTAATTGGGAAATCGCACATAACAAAACTAATAATATGCATGTCAAGAAGCCTTACGTTTTTAACCTTCACTTGCATAGCAATGAGCTGTTCAAACTAATTTTTATTATGATCTGGCACACTTGAAGTGACGGGCAATCTCATGGATCACTGGTACACCTTTTCTTGTAGCCGTATTAAACATCACAAATGTTTTCGTTGATTCGGTAATTAGAATATCGTCTTGATTATAAATCTCTTGTTTTACGGTAAAACTTTTGTTACCCACATTCATTAAAGTTGTCGTAACACTCAGAGTATCTCCCAATCTAGCTTCCTTATGGTAGGAGACATCGAATTTGAGGACAACCGTACCAAGATCTTGTTTCCTTAACTCCTTAAAATTTACTCCAGCCTGTTTGTACCATTCTCCGACCCCTTTTTCTAAAAAAAGAATATATTTCAGGTAATTGACATGGCCAAGCTGGTCGATGTCCTCTGGTGAGACGACAATTTTTGTAGTAGTCTGCATTCGTTTCCCTCTCTTCATCACATTCCGCATCTATGGATGCTCCCAATTATTTTACCCGCCAAGATAAAGTCGGCGGACTTCATCATTATTTCTTAAATCCTTGGAATGTCCTTCCAAAGCAATATGTCCGTTTTCCAATACATACGCATAATCAGAAATCCCAAGTGCCATGTTGGCATTTTGTTCCACCAGCAAAATGGAAGTGCCATCTTTGTTGATTTTTTTGATGATTTCAAAAATTTCCTTCACAAGAATAGGGGCAATTCCCAGGGATGGTTCATCTAATAAAAGAATCTTCGGCTTCCCCATTAACGACCTTCCTATGGCAAGCATTTGCTGTTCTCCGCCGCTCAGTGTTCCCGCTTTTTGTTTGACCCTTTCTTTTAACCTTGGAAAATATAAAAATACCTTTTCTAAATCCTCTTTAACATTTTTATCTTTGCGGCTATAGGCGCCAATTTTTAAATTTTCCTCCACTGTTAATAATGGAAAAACCCTTCTGTTTTCCGGGCAATGAATAATTCCTTTCTTGACAACCTTGCTCGGGCTGTCTTTCAACATGGATTGACCATCCATTTCATAGGAGCCTTTTTTTGGCTGAATGAGTCTTGAAATCATCTTTAGTGTTGTTGATTTACCAGCGCCATTTCCGCCTAGCAAAGATACAATCTTTCCATCCTCAACCGTCATGTTCAGTCCTCTTAATGCATGGACATGGCCATAATAGACATGCACATCAGACAATTTGAGCATTCTCTTCGACCTCCCCTAAATAAGCTTCAATAACCACTGGATTTTTTTGAATTTCTTGGGGGGTGCCTTCTGCAATCTTTTGACCAAAATTCATCACCGTTACAAAATCTGACACTTCCATAACAAGCGACATATCATGTTCAATCACAAGGACTGTATAATTCATTTCTTTCTTTAAGCGGAGGATGAGCTCGCTGATTTTTTTCGTCTCCACCGGATTCATCCCAGCCACCGGCTCATCGAGTAAGATTAGCTTTGGTGAAGAAATGATGGCTCTTCCGATATCCACCATTTTTTGATAACCAAATGGAAGATTTCTTACCTTCTCATTCGCTAAATCTGATATTGAAAGTAATTCCATCACTTCATAAGCTTTTTTAATTGATTCTTTTTCTGTCTTTTTAACAGAAGGCAAATTTAACGAAATCGAAAAAATATTCTTTTTCAAGGTTGGGTGCAGCCCTACCAGCAAATTGTCAAGGACAGTCATTTTTGCAAACAATTCTACATTTTGAAAACTTCTCGCAATCCCCTCATGGATGACTTGATGGGGTTTAAGTTTTAAAATATTTTTTCCATTAAAATTGATTGTGCCGGCAGCTGGAGTATAGAAACGGCTAATGCAATTGAAAACCGTCGTTTTACCCGCTCCGTTAGGGCCGATGATTGAATAGATATTTCCTTGAGGCACTTCAAACGAAAGGTCTTTAACGGCGGTTACGCCGGCAAATTTTACGGTCACATCGTTAAACGTTAGCATCCCTGGCAGCACCTCCTTGTTCAAGGTCAGAAAGATAAACTTCCGGTTCATCCAATACTTTTTTGCTTGGTTTTTTTATCTTGAATAATTCCAGCAATGATATTAAACCATTTGGACGGAAAAGAATGATTCCGACAATGGCAATTCCAATTATAATATTGGTCAACCCGATTAATGATTTCGTTAATTCAGGCAGTACTGTAAAGATAATGGCACCGATAATGGCACCTGGAATAGAAGCCAGGCCGCCAATGACAATCATCCCAAGTAACAAAAATGAGGTAAACACGGAAAAATCGTTCGGGCTGACGAACCCGATCCAATAACCATAAAGTCCGCCGGCAATTCCTGTAAAAAAAGCGCTAATCACAAACATCAGTGTTTTGTATAAAGGAACGTTAATTCCGGTAGCCTGGGCAGCAACCTCACTTTCTCGAATGGCGACAAAAGCCCTGCCCAATCTGCTTTTCACAATATTATGGAGAATCCATGTGATTAAAACAGTCATTAAAATAATGACGTAAATAAATTGACTATCACTGGACAACCATTCCGGCCGGGCAAGAGGAAGACCAGAATACCCGCCAGTAAGGGAATCCCAGTTAAGTGCAATCTGTGGAATGGACAGACCAAACCCTAACGATACGACGGCAAGAAAGTTACCGCTAAGCCGCACCGCAGGCAGTCCAATAAGTAAACCGATGATGCCAGTAATCACTCCTGATAACGGGAGAACAAGCAAGAAAGGAAGACCTAATTTGGTCGTCAGGATGGCAACTGTATAACCTCCCACCGACAAAAAGCCTGCGTGGCCGATGGAAACCTGGCCGCCAAAGCCAATTAATAAATCCAATGCCATTGCGGTAATGGCATATACACAAACCATAACGAAAATAGAAATAAGATAAACCGATTGTCCAACGATAAAAGGATAAGCAAGGAATAAAAGAACGAGTAAAAATAACCAAGGTTTACGATTTGTAAATAGCTGTTTCAATTCACATCACACCTTTTTTACAATTTTTGCTCCCCCAAATATTCCTTGAGGACGGATGTACAACACCACAACAATCAATAGAAATGTAAAGACAATTTTCAGCTCTGGGGCAACATAATAACTGACTAAATTTTCAAAAACTCCAACGATTAATCCACCAATAACCGCACCCGGCAAGCTATTAAACCCACCTAGAACAGCACCGGCGAAAGCGATAATCAAAACCTCTCCCATCATATTTGGACTTAAAAAAGTTACTGGGGCTGTCATCATCCCAGCTATACCGCCGAGTGCAGTACCAATCGCCCAAGCTCCCATAAAAACGCCGGAAACCTTAATTCCCATTAGCTCTGAAGCCATAATATCCTGTGAGGCAGCACGCATCCCTAAGCCAGCTTTTGTAAATCGGAATAATAGGAAGAACAGCAGCATCAGAACCAACGTTAACCCAACCGTAAAGATTTCGTTAGTCGATATAAAAACACTGCCAAGTTTAAAAGGATCACCATGGAATGCCTCCGGGAACGAAGTGGGCTGATACCCCCATTTAAGTCCGGCCAGCCCATTAAATATCATAAACAGTCCTAATGTAAGCACCACTTGATTTAAATGCGGCGCGGATTGAACCCTTTTCATAATCAACACATAAACCACTATTCCGAAAACTAAGGCAAATAAAAGCGCTAAACCAAGTGATGCTAAATAAGGGAATCCATATTTCGATAAAAAGACATAACTGATAAAGGTTGTGATCATGGCCATTTCGCCATGCGCAAAATTGGCAACTTCAGTTGTTTTAAAAATTAATACAAGCCCTAATGCTGCTAATGCATAGATACAACCAAAAATTAAGCCGCTGGCAATGATTTGCATACGTTTATCACCTTCCGCTTATTTATTTGCTGCTTCGAGACTTTGTTTTAAAATATAACGCTGGATTTTTCCGCTCAGTGTCTTAGGGAGGGTTTCAACAAATTCAACTTCTCGTGGGTATTGATGTTTTGATAGCTTTGCTTTTACGAAAACACTTAATTCGTCAGCTAACTCTGAGGAAGATTTATGAGATGATTTAAGAACTACATATGCTTTTACAATTTCTCCTTTAACAGGATCCGGTTTCCCGATAACAGCAGCTTCAGCTACGGCAGGATGTTCTAATAGGGTGCTCTCCACTTCAAAAGGACCAATTCGGTAGCCTGCGCTAGAAATGATGTCATCTGCTCTGCCTTGGAACCAATAATAGCCGTCATCATCTTTACTCGCTAGATCCCCGGTCCAAAACCAATTTCCTGTTATTTTTTCTGCCGTTTTCTTTGGATCATTCCAATAACCTAGAAAGAAGTACGGAAATGCGTGTATATCTACGGCGATTTGACCCGCTTCACCGACTTCTACCGGATATCCCTGCTCATCTAATAAAGCAATATTATAACCGGGAGTTGGCAGACCCATTGATCCGGGCTTTACCATCATATCTGTGACGTTATAGTTATTTACAATCATCCCAGTTTCGGTTGATCCATAGTGATCATAGATTTCCCGGCCAAAATTATCTTTAAAGAAGCGGACAACTTCTGCATTTAATGGTTCACCAGCACTTGAGAACTGTTTTACAATTAATGAATATTTCTTTACTAAATCAGGACCGGCAGCCATCATCATTCTGTACGCCGTTGGGGCATATGCAAAGTTTGTAACATTATATTGTTCTAGTAATTGATAATATTTTTCCACCTGGAAAGGGCCTTTATATACGACGATAGATATACCGAGACTTAATGGGCATAATGTACAGTTCATCAAGCCATATGCCCAGCCCATATCCGCCCCTCCGAGGAACCTATCATCGTTTTCTATACCCATTGCATATCGCATGTACGGGTAGGTGCTGATTAGTATTTTGTGAGCCCAAACGGCCCCTTTTGGCATGCCGGTTGAACCAGAGGTGTATTGGATGACACTTGGATCCATTATCGATGTTGGCTCTGTTTCATGTTCAGAAGAGAATTGTTGGATAAACTCCCAGAAGGTTAATCCATTACCTGATACACCATCAGTTAATAGAAGCTCACAAGATACCTGTTGACCTTCAATTTTTTTAGCCTGTTCCTGGTTCGTTACTAAAATTTTGCAATCAGCATCTTTTAATCGATACGTAATGGCCTCTGGGCCGAAAGCCGTAAACATTGGAACATAAATAGCACCTATTTTCCATGTTGCAAGGACTGTCAAAATTAATTCCATGTCCTTCCCCAGGAGACCTGCCACACGATCGCCCCTTTTTACTCCTAGCGACCGAAGTGCATTCGCCATCCGATTGGATTGTTCTTTTAAGCGGAAATAGGTCCAGACATCCTTATTTCCTTTTTCATCCTCCCAATAGATAGCGACACGATTCGGGTCATCCGCCCACCTATCACAACATTCATGTGCTATATTAAGCTTTTCATGAACATTCCAATCATAGGTTTTAACTACTTTTTCCCACGAGAAATCATCCCTTAATTCTGCATAATTCAATTTTTGTCACCTCGTTTAAATTTTTTATTTAATCAGAAACCGCTTACAATAATATAACTTTCAGCTGTACAGTATGTAATTCATGAATGCTATTTTTTCCAATTTAGTATTGATTATATAGTACAGAGCAATATTTGTACACATTTTTCTAAATATTATTAATTTTACAAAAACTATTATAAAATAATGATTTTACAATGATTTTGTTAACTTCTTCTATATTTAATAATAAGAGATAAGATATTTTCACGATTTTATTACTTTTTTTGAATACTAGTTTGAATTATTTTAATTTTTAAATAATTAACTTGCAATTTAAATCAAATCTCTTTACACTTATTCTTGAGAGTTTTTAAGAATGTAAGCGCTTTTTAGTAGTGTTTTGTTCTTTGCTCTTAAAGTGAATCTTTGATTGGGGGTAAATTTTGTGAAAAAAAAGTTGACATCAGCACTTGCTTTGATTCTAACTGTTATTTTGTTAGTTTCATGCAGCGCACAAACCAGTAAAAACCAATCAACTAAGGGTGACCCAAAAGACGGCAAGAAACAGGCTCAAGGAGTAACGGATAAAGAAATAATTGTTGGACTCACCGGTCCACAAACGGGGCCAGTCGCAGAATATGATAAAGTCAGAAGAGGCGTTCAAGCATACTTTAATTATGTCAATGATAATGGCGGTGTAAATGGAAGAAAGCTTAAGTTAATCGCCTATGATGATCAATATCAGCCCGCAAAAACACTCCAAAGTATTCAAAGATTAATAGAACAGGATAAAGTATTCTCTATTATATATCCAATCGGAACGGCTAATATTGCCGCATCCCAACAGCTTCTAGAAAAAACTGGCATACCTGTAACGGGCCTGGGGACTGGGGCAGACAAATTTGTGAATCCTCCAATTAAGAATGTTTTTGGCGGAACATTTAATTATGTAGTCGAAGCAAAGGTCTTTTTAGATTACTCTGTCAATAAGCTGAATGCCAAAAAAATAGCCATAGCCTATCAGAATGATGATTTTGGAAAACAGGGACTTGAAGCGATCAAGAAAAATATTGGAAAATATCCTGGAGTTTCCATTGTAAAAGAAGTCCCTTTCTTGGCAACAGATAAAGAATTTAGCTCACAGGCCCAGCAGCTGAAAGAGGCAAAAGCAGATGTAATAATTATGAATACAACTCCTGCGCCAGCAGCAGCACTGCGTAAAGAAATGCATAAAATTGGGGCATCGGACACTCCATTTATTGTTTCACAAACTGGCGGTGCAGATAAAAACCAATTTAATTTAGCGGGGAAAGATGCTTGGGAAGGTATAATATCTTCTCTACAATATCCTAACTATGAGGAACAAATGGATAACCCTGGTGTCAAAAAGTATGTTGAGTATGTAACCAAAGACTTTGGGAAAGAATCGCTTGGAGCTCTCTCTGAAGGCGCATGGTCCACTGCTCAAGTATACGTCGAAGGGTTAAAGCGAGCAGGAGATGATTTGAGTTGGGAGAACTTTATTAAAAAAATGGAAACCTTTGATAAATGGGATGGCTCTTTCTACCCTTCTGTCACCTATACAGCGGAACACCGCTACGGAAATACATCCTTATTCCTAGTTCAAGCAAAAGCCGGTGACCTGGTGCCAGTCACAGGGAATATCCACTATGATCCTGAAAAAGATAAAATTGAGTATGAAAAGTAATTTCTAAAACTACTAGAATATAAGCGGACTCCAGGTTTTGGAGACCGCTTTCTATTTTTTATCACTTAATTCATGAAAAAAACCTCTAGTTTCGACAGCTAGAGGTTCTTTTGCTTATTACTTCGGCTGCATCCGAATCGCGCCGTCGAGACGGATCGTTTCCCCATTTAAATATGGATTTTCAATGATGCATTTTGCTAAATGAGCATATTCGGATGAGTAGCCTAATCGCTGCGGGTATGGAACCATTGCCCCCAATGCCTGGCGGACTTTTTCCGGAGCACCGGCAAACAATGGCGTATCCATAAGCCCTGGAGCAATCGTCAAGACCCTGATGCCATGTCTTGATAGATCTCTTGCAATTGGCAGGGTCATGCCAACAATACCGCCTTTTGAGGCGCTATAAGCTGCTTGGCCCATTTGACCATCAAATGCAGCTACTGATGCGGTATTAATGATTACGCCTCTTTCTCCCTCTTCGTTTGGAGCATTTTGGGTCATTTTTTCCGCAGCTAAACGAAGCACGTTAAATGTGCCAATTAAATTGACTTGTATGACCCTAGTAAAAACGCCAAGATCATGCGGCTTTTCTTTGCCGACAGTTTTCTCGGCCGCACCAATCCCTGCACAGTTTACAGCAACATGGATGGCTCCAAACTTTTCAATAGTTTGGTTAATGGCATTGACCACATCGTCCTCACTGGTAACATTTGTTTTAACGTAAAGAACACGGTCTGAACCTAATCTTTCTACTAAAGCGGCTCCTCTTTCTTCCTGCAAATCAAAGATGGCTGCATATCCCCCGTTTTCAACAATCGTTTCGACGGTGGCTTCGCCTAGTCCGGAAGCGCCTCCTGTTACAACAGCTACTTTGCCGTTAATTTTCATATATCATGCTCCTCCTCTATTAAATCGAAATTTTTAAAAATATGTTGAATACCCTGAGGATAGCCCATTCCAATCTGTGTGGCATGAGCCTCCTTCAGGGAGTTTTATTAAAAGCGATTAGCTAATTCTTTCAACAATTGTGGCATTCGCCATTCCGCCGCCCTCGCAAATTGCCTGCAAGCCATAACGGCCGCCGCTTCTTTCCAATTCATGCAGCATGGTAATCATCAGGCGGGCACCAGATCCGCCTAGTGGATGGCCCAAAGCAATTGCTCCACCATTTGGATTTAACTTTGCAGGGTCTGCTTTTAGTTCATCCATCCACAGCATTGGTACAGGAGCAAATGCTTCATTTACTTCATAGGTATCCATATCTTCAATTGAAAGGCCAGCTTTTTCAAGCACTTTTTTCGAAGCAATGGATGGACCTGTCAACATTAAAGTAGGGTCGGAGCCCACAACGGAACGGGCAACAATGCGGAATCTTGGTTTTAGACCTAATTCCTCTGCTTTTTCCCTCGACATTAATAGAACGGCTGCAGCACCATCACTCATTTGACTGGAATTACCGGCATGAATTCTTCCGTCCTGCGTAAAGGCAGGCTTTAAAGAAGCCAATTTTTCTAATGAAGTATCCTTTCTTGGGCCTTCATCCTGTGTGACAACAATTGTTGAACCATCTTCCCGTTTTACTTCAATTGGCATAATCTCACGATCGAAACGACCTTCTTCTTGAGCTATAATGGCTCTTCTATGACTTTCAAGCGAGAATTCATCGAGCTGACTGCGGCTGTATCCCCATTTTTCAGCAATCCGCTCAGCTGATAAACCTTGATGAATCATTTCATATTTTGAAGTTAACTCTTCACTCCAAGTTGACTCCTTGCGAGAGGCTCCCATTGGGATCCTTGTCATGCTTTCTACTCCGCCGGCAATGACGACATCCATGTCCCCGCTCAAAATGGCCTGAGCAGCAAAGTGAATGGCTTGCTGGCTGGAACCGCATTGACGGTCGATGGTAGTTCCCGGCACATGAATTGGGAAATCAGCCATTAATGCGGCGCTGCGGGCGATATTTAGTCCTTGCTCTTCTACTTGGGCAACACAACCTAAAATGACATCTTCCACAAGTCCTGGAGATATCCCGGCACGGTTCATCAATTCTTTCAAAACCTTTGCAGCCAATTCATCCGGACGGACTGAACTGAATACTCCCTTTCTTTTTCCTACTGGGGTACGTACTGCTTCAACAATAACAACTTCTCTCATTCTCTATTCCTCCTAAATTTTAATAGCATACTAAACGTTAGAATGAACGGACATTCTTTTATTAATAAAATCGATAGACTTCTTTGCCTCTTCTGTTATTTGGGCAAACAAATCCTTGATCGATAATATTTCTTTAATAAGTCCCACAGATTGGCCGCAGGACCAAATACCTCCATCCAAATCACCTTCAAAATACACATATTTGGCTCTTTGGCCGGTAATAAGCGGCATTAATTGTTCAATTGTTGCCCCTTCTCTTTCAAGGCGGTCTACTTCCTTGCTGACAGCATTCAAGGCAACGCGGGATGCACTGCCAATATTTCGTTGAATGATAATGGTATTCGTTTCATCAGATTCTACCATCCATCGTTTTACATTCTCGTGAATTGGCGCTTCCTCAGTAGCCATAAAACGGGTACCCATTACTACCCCTTCTGCCCCAAAAGCCAATGCACTCACTAATCCTCTTCCATCCGCATAACCCCCGCCGGCAATAACGGGAATCTTAACTGAATCTACTATTCTTGGAAGCATGACTAAAGTGCCGACATCACTCATACCAGGATGGCCGCCTGTTTCATTGCCGACAATAATAACAGCATCAACTCCAAGTTTTTCTGCTGAGATGGCATATTTTACACCAGCCACTTTATGGAGGACAATGAATCCGTTTTCTTTCAACTTTGGCATTAAATCTTTGGGACTTCTGCCGCTAGTTTCGACAATTTTAACCCCTTCTTCAATTAAAATATCAATAAAATCTTCATTTGGAGTTGCAGTCTGGCTCGGGAATAAGTTGAGGTTTACAGCAAATGGCTTATTCGTAAGCGCTTTTATTTTGCGAATCTCTTGACGAAGTGCTTCTGGTGTACCTTGTGTTTTTGAGGTAATTACTCCTAATCCACCAGCTTCTGAAACTGCGGCTGCAAGTTCTGCTCTGCCAACTTGAAACATGCCGCCGCAAATGATAGGGTATTCAATTCCTAACAGTTCGGTAATTCTTGTTTTCACTGGTTTTCCCCTCACAAAGTTAATTATTATTCTTTAAATGGTTTAAATAGTACTCCTAATTCTTGTAAAATCTCTTCGTTATGTTCTCCGTGACCCGGCGCTTGGCGAACTGTTTTAGCCTGCGTTCTTGATAGTTTAATAGGATTTGCTACTTGTTTCATTGTGCCATGTTGAGGGTGGATTACCTCTTCTATCATTCCCCTGTGCCTGATTTGCGGATCATGGACCATTTCCTCCATCGTTAAGATTGGGGCGACACAAGCATCGACACCATCGAAGAGATTGACCCATTCATTTAATGTTTTCGTTCCGATTACGGCTTGAATCTCTTTTTTCATCGAGGTTTGCTGATCGGCTGGGGCATTTAACTGGCTTATTAAATCTTCCTTACCAATTACCTGACAGAAGTTTTTCCAAAACTTAAATTCTAGTGCTCCAACAGATATAAAGCGGTTATCTTTTGTTTCATATGTCTCGTAACAGGCGAGGCGGCCGTTTAAGACGAGCTCTCCGCGTTTTGGAAGTTCTCCAGTGGCTAAAAATGCTGGCAAAAACGTTTGCATCCAGGAAACCGCTCCATCCAACATGGAAATATCAATAAATTGACCTTTTCCTGACTTTTTCGCGTCAATGATAGAAACGAGAATACCGATAACTGCCATTAAGGAACCGCCGCCAATATCCCCTATTTGAACGGAGGAGCTTACCGGTTTACTACCTTGTTCTCCTTGCAGCTCCAATAATCCGGAATAGCTTAAAAAGTTAATATCATGACCTGGAATATCCTTGTATGGCCCGGTTTGGCCGTAGCTTGTTATCGCACAATAAATCAACTTGGGATTATGTTTTTTCAGTTCTTCATACCCCAATCCGAGACGATCCATTACACTTGGTCGAAAGGATTCCACCAGAACATCGGCTGTTTTCACCAATTCAATAAAGATCTGTTTATTTTCTTCTTGTTTTAAATCAAGGCTCACGCTCCGCTTATTCCGATTCAAGGAATGAAACATCGCGCTTGCTTCACCAATTTTGGGATCTCCCCATCGCGTATAATCACCTAACTTCGGGTCTTCAATTTTAATCACATCTGCCCCAAAGTCGGCCAGCATTAACGAACAATACGGCCCCGGCAAAAGCCGCGTCAAATCTAGGACACGTATACCCTCCAAAGGCATAGTCAATCGCACCCACTCCCTCCCAAAAAGATACAGCATAAAGTAGATTACCTATTTCTAATAATACCAATTTTCTAATAATTTTACAATTAATTTATTTTTTAAACATTAATTCAATGTTGTGGTGCAACCGTTTTGTAATTCTCTCTTAATTGATATTTCAAGACTTTCCCTGAGGTGTTTCGTGGAAGTTGGTTGATTTGATAGATGATTCTTGGAATTTTATAACCTGCGAGTTCTTCCCGGCAGAATTGCTGTAATTCTTCTTGATTAATTTGTTTTCCTTCTTTCGGAACAATAACTGCTGCTACCGTTTCACCCCAAACTTCATGCGGAACGCCAATAACCGCTGCTTCTAAAATATCAGGATGTTTGTAAAGGACGTGTTCAACCTCAGTAGAGTAGACATTTTCTCCGCCGGAAATAATCATATCTTTTTTCCTGTCTACTAGGGTAATGTAGCCATCCTCGTCTATTTTTGCGAGGTCACCCGTATATAGCCAGCCATTCCTAAGGACCTTTGCTGTTTCTTCAGGTTTTTTATAATAACCCTTCATGACGTTTTCACACTTAATTATAAACTCACCAACTTCACCAGGCTTTGCATCTTCACCGTTTTCATCCACCACTTTTGCATCAGTACCATAAGAAGCCCTTCCAGAAGTGCCAAACTTTGTTTTGTGTTCTTCTGGCAATAGATATACTCCTCCTGGACCACCCTCCGTTTGACCGCACATATTATAAAATTGATCTGTCTGAAACATCTCCATTGCCTGTTTCAATAGGGCTGTTGGCATTGGGGCTGCCCCATATCCGCACCGTTTCACACTGGATAAATCAAATTGGTCCCTATTCGGTACCTGCAGCAAAAAGTTATACATAGTCGGCACTCCAAAGAATAGGCTGATTTTGTATTGATCAATATCCTTTAAGGTCTGTACAGGATTAAATTCCTGGCGGACAATTTGTGTACAGCCAAGGATTGAACCTGGGACAAGGAATAAATTCAATTGTGCACAATGGAATAACGGGGCAAGATGAAGTAGTTGATCCTCCGGCCCCATTTTAAATGTAATGATAATTCCTAGTGCTACATGGATAACGCGGTGATGATCCAGGACCACTCCTTTTGGCAGCCCGGTTGTTCCAGAGGTATACAGAATCTCTGCATCATCTGATTCCAAAACTTCCCGTTCAGGATTATCTACAACCGAGCTTTGGAACGCGGATAAAAGGATTTGGTTCTCTCTTTTATTCGAACCCGCGATAACCTGAAGCTGGATCTTGTCGTTTCCTTCAGAAGCTTTATCGACGACTTCTGCCAAATCTTCATCGGCAAAGACTATTATCGAATCGGAATCGTCCAAAATATAGCTGGCTTCTTTGGCAGTTAAGCGAAAATTTACAGGAACAGCGACCCCGCCGGCTTTTAAAATTCCATAATAAATAAAACAGAATAAATCGGAGTTTTTCATCATTAAAGCAATCTTATCGCCTCTTTTCACCCCATAGCTAATGAGTGAATTGGCAATACGATTCACCTGTTCATTATATTCCTTATACGTATATACTCTTTCATTAAAAATGATAGCTGTTTTGTCTGGCTGGTATCTGGCATTTCGCTCAAGTGCTTCAAAAAGATTCACTTCATATTCCTCCCACATTCAAATACATACACATATAAAAATAGAAGAAAAAAGGGGTGGTGACTTTAGTTCACACTTACCCCTGCAATATCAGCTTATAACCCCAAGTTTTTAGCAATAATTGTTTTCATAATCTCATTGGTGCCAGCATAAATCGAACCTACTGCCACATCCCTGTATCTTCTAGCAATCTCGTATTCTTCCATATAGCCGTAGCCGCCGTGCAGCTGCATGCAATCGTTGGCAACACTCTTGGCAAGGTCCGTCAGCCACCATTTTGCCATCGAGACTTCATTGACCACATTCTTTTTCTCCATATGATCGGTGATCAACTGGTCGACAAAGGTTTCGCCAATTTTGATCTTTGTGGCCATTTCGGCAATCTTAAACTGGGTATTTTGGAATTTGCTGATAGGTTTTCCAAATGCCGTCCGCTGCTTGACATACTCAATGGTCATCTCCAGCATATGTTTGCTGGCAGTAATGCTGCCGATTGCCAGCATCAACCGTTCCTGTTGCAGCTTCTGCATAAGGTAATAAAACCCCTGTCCCTCTTCACCAATTAAATTTTCCCTTGGTACAATAGCATCCTCAAAAATAAGTTCGGAAGTATCATTGGAATGCTGCCCCAATTTACGAAGCTTTTTGCCCTTTCGAAATCCAGGGGTTCCTTCTTCGACTACGATTAAGCTAATTCCTTTATGCTTCGGTACAGCATTTGGGTCTGTTACACATACAACGATTACGAAGTTAGCTGAATACCCATTGGTAATAAAAGTTTTTTCTCCATTGATAATATAATTGTCCCCACTTTTAATCGCGGTTGTTTTTACCCCAGCCAAGTCAGAGCCAGTCCCCGGTTCGGTCATAGCGATAGCCGAAATCATATCCCCGCTGACCGCTTTTGGCAGCCATCTTTGCTTTTGTTCTTCAGAAGCAAATTCGGCAATATAAGGAATAACGATATCATTATGAAGGCCGATTCCGCCTGCTCCCGCGCCAACCTTATCTAGTTCTTCAGTAATGACAACGGAATAGCCAAAGTCAGCGCCCGACCCTCCATACTTTTCATCCACCCATGGACAAAGGAAACCTTGTTCTCCAGCTTTTTTCCAAAATGACTTAGGTACCTGCTTGGCTTCCTCCCATTCTTCGAAATAAGGGTATGCTTCCTTCTCCAAAAATTTTCTGAAGGACCTTCTAAAAATTTCATGCTCTTCTGATAGATATGATTTTGCCATTACAAAACCTCCCTATTTTTTATAATCAATTTATTGTCCCGACCAATTTGGCTTCCGTTTTTCGGCAAAGGCCCGTGGACCTTCTTTCGCATCATTACTTGCAAAAACTTGACTTGTATATTCATTATTGATAGACCAGCCTTCCGGAGGAAATGTCATGGAAGTGTCTAATCCACGGTAGACAATTTCTTTACTCGCTTTCACAGCCAGCGGAGCATTGCAAATAATTTCCTCTGCCAGCTTAATCGCGGCATTGAGGACTTGATCATGCGGGACGACTTCGTTCACTAGCCCCCACTGTTTTGCTTCTTCCGCAGAAATAGGATTTCCTGTAAGAATGACGCGCATTGCCACCTTCAGAGGAATTTGTCTTGGCAGGCGCAATAATCCTCCTCCTCCGGCAATAAGACCCCTTTTTACTTCCGGAAGCCCGAATGATGCCTTTTCAGAGGCGACAATTAAATCGCAGGCTAAAGCAATCTCCGTACCGCCGCCCAGGGCAAATCCGTTCACCGCAGCAATAACAGGCTTTGAGATATGATGTCTCACAATCCCGGCAAATCCCCATTCCTTCATTTCGTCTGTTGTCGAAAATCCCCCAGCTCCTATTTCCTTTAGGTCAGCACCTGCCGAAAAGGCGCGGTCGCCGGCCCCGGTTAAAATAGCCACCCAAAGATCAGGGTCCTCATTAAACTCCTTTAACGCAGTTCCTGTTTCCAGCCAAAGACGGCTGTTAACAGCATTCATGGCTTCCGGCCGGTTAAAGGTAATCACAGCAATTCGGCCAATTTTTTCTACTATAATAGCTTGATAGTCCATTATGATTCTCCTTCATTATTCGTTTTCCACCACGGATAAAAGCTCGGAAGATCAGTGCTTACCTTCATTGGGAAGTTTGGTTTTCTTTTTTCAAAAAATGCCGTGATTCCTTCTTTTACATCGGCCTGCTGCCCGGTCCAATGAATCATTTTGGATTCAACTTTGTGTGATTCGTAGGGATGGCTTGCACCAAGCATTTTCCACATTAATTGCCGTGACAAGGTGACAGAAATGGCAGATGTATTTTCGGCAATTTCTTTCGCAATCGCTTCAGCTGCAGGCAAAAGCTCTTCAGGTGAAACCACCTGAGTTACTAAACCAATTTTTAATGCTTCCTCTGCCGGAATAATCTTCCCGGTATAAACCAACTCAGCTGCTTTACTGATACCTACTGCTCTAGGTAAAAACCAGCCGCTGCACGCTTCCATGGTAATGCCTCGTCTGCTAAACACAAATCCCATTCTTGCGTTCGAGGAGGCAATCCGGATATCCATAGGCAGAGTCATCGTCGCCCCCACCCCGACAGCAGGACCATTGATGGCAGCTATGATAGGCTTTTTCAATTCATAGATTCGTAAACTTAACATTCCACCGCCGTCCCGGTATTCCTCGATGGAAGCCTCCTTATTTTCAAATGTGCTAGTGCCGCTTCCTAAATCCGCACCTGCACAAAATGCCTTTCCGTCTCCGGTGATAATGATGGCTCTTACATCATCATTGGCATCCGCTTCATCAAACACTTGAATAAGTTCGATTAGCATTTGATGATTAAAAGCATTTAAATTCTCCCTGCTAAGGGTAATCGTCATGATTTTGTCTTTGACTGCTGTTTTTAACGTTTCATACTTAATTGTTTGCATTCTAATCACCTCAATAATTTTTATATTAAAATACTCATTTCACGTCGATGTCTTTTTAAAAATTTGCAGGGTCCCAGCTTTCCTCCTGTTGGTATTTTCGTAAGATACGGCGCGCGATGGTAGCAGTATGCGCCTCATCAGGTCCATCATAGATTCTGGCGTATCTAGCTTCCCGGTACATTTTCTCTAATGGTGTATCGGCGGTGACCCCTAATGCACCGTGTACTTGAATCGCTCGGTCAATCACATCATGAAGAACCTTTGCTCCATATACTTTTATCATCGCGATATCAATCCGAGCATCTTCTCCCCTATCAATTTTTCTTGCAGCTTCAAGTGTCATCAGACGTGCCGATTGAATTTCAGTTGCGGAATCAGCAATAAATTTTTGAATCATCTGCTTTTCTGATAAAAGAGAGCCATGAGCATATCGATTTAAGGCCCGATTACACATCAAATCAAAAGCTCTTTGGGATTGACCCAGCCACCTCATGCAATGGTAGATTCTGCCGGGACCCAGTCTTTTTTGGGCAATGACAAAACCTTCTCCCCTTGCACCTAATAAATTTTCCTTTGGAACCCTGACATTTGTTAAACGGATTTCGCAGTGGCCGCCTGAGGTATGTCCCATCGTCGGCACGACTCTAACAATCTCATAACCAGGTGTATTAGTCGGAACAATGATCATCGATGCTCTTTTGTGTCGGTTTGGTTCTTCAGGTTCGGTCACACAAAAAACGGTGGTAAATGCAGCACGGTTAGCTCCGGTAGTGAACCATTTATGGGCATTAATGACCCATTCGTCTCCGTCCAAGTATGCTGTGGATTGTATTAATGTTGGGTCGGATCCGGCCACATTAGGCTCGGTTAATCCTACAGATGGATTGATTTCCCCATTCACCATTGGATATAACCATGTTTTCTTCTGCTCTTCTGTTCCAAACAGATTTAACATCGTCCCGTCCTGGGCAGTATGGGTACCTAAAGCGACCATGGCAGCTTCGGAACGGCCAATTACTTCATTTATATAGACGTAGTCCATAAATTTCATACCGCCGCCGCCAATCTCTTTGGGAAGGCCTAAAGCCCATATCCCCGCTTCCTTTGCATGGGCTTGTAATTCCTTAAGGACCCGCCTTCCTTCTTGCTCGCCTTTTTCAATGACGGTTTCTACCGGAATGACTTTTTCATCGATAAACCTTCTAACCTTATTACGAATCTCCATCACATGGGGACTAATACCGAATTTTTGTTCAATCTCATTCAAAATACTTTCCCTCCTATCGGTCATGTTATTTATTTTGTTTAACGAACCAGCGCCATTTCAATGGTTAACTGCTCCCTTATCCTTTTTCTTAATGGAAAAATGTACTTGGATTCTATCGCTCTGTTGGCTGCATTTTCCTTATATAAAAAGCGAAGAAGGCGGCATTGAATTTCATTCAATTGTTTCCAATTTTCAGTTACATCCTCGATAAACACTGTTTCTTCCAAGGCGGAATCCAGCTCTTCCACCCAGTTAAAGGCGGAAGATGAATCTGACCGTATCGCTTGTAAAAATTCTTCAACAGTTTGATTGATTAGCGTAATTAACTGTTCTTTCGGTTTCGTATTTTCAATAGTATTGGTATCCACATTTTTTAAAACAGAAAGCAAGGCAATGGCTTGTTCCTTTGCCATGCCGCTGGTGAGATTAGGAATGATTACATCTTTTATCACATCGTTGGCGGTTTTTAACGTAAACGATTTATCGAACATCATTTCCCCCCTAGTAGCCTAATAATTCGGCAACCATATTCCTCATCAATGGCCAGCGATAGCCTTGCCGGGCCATCCGAAGATCCTTTGTTTCTCCTTTTGCAAACGACTTCCCAGCCGATTGGGAGATAAGAACAAACCTGACTTGATGGTATACCTCATAATAATGGAGAACCTTTTCATCCACCCTTAATCCGGTTAGCTCACTATACGTATCCAAAAACAGCTGTCTATCTACTAAGTAACACATCAGCGGAGAATCCATCCGGTTCGATTTGGCACAAACATAGGCAACGTCTGCCATGGGATCTCCGATTTCGGCTGCTTCCCAATCCAGTATCCCCGTGATTTCATTGTGGCTATATAGCAAATTACCAGTTCGGTAATCATTATGTATGAGGGAATACCTTTGGGCAGCCGGTTTATGCGCCTTTAACCATTCCAATGAATCAACCATTACCGGGTCAGGGCTGATTTGGTAGCGGTAATACATTTCCTCTAAACCTATTAATTTATCATCAATAAATCCGTACTCTCCTTTGGGCTCGTCAAAGTCCTCCGTAAAGCCGGCTCCTCTATAATCAAGAAGGTGCAATTTCGCCAAATACTGGACAAAATGAAAAGGAATTTCCCCTTCTTCATTGGCTCTTTTAAAAAATAATTGCCCCTCCTTTGACCAAGGTACGTAACTGTTTCCGGGTAGCTTATCCATTACAAAAAACGGTCCGCCGAGAATCGATTCATCTGTTTCATACCAGTAAACTCCCGGGATAGGCAGGTCGCAATTTTTACTTAAACGATCCAAATACTTGAACTGTAGAAAAAAATTTCTGTTCTCTCTCATTAACCCGCCTTTATTCTGTTTGCGAACCGCAAAGCCTTTTTTCTGTACGCCGCTCGCGGTTTCCCAGTGGACATCGAAAATAAAGGCTTCATCAGACCATCCTGCGGAAGGCTGGGAATACTCCCGAATTTCTACATTTTTTGCCCCTTTAATTTTCGATTCAAAATAAGCTTTCAATGAGAGTTTTATTTTTTCTGCCAACAGCACCCCACCTTTCACTATTTACCGCAAAATTTCTACATTCATTTCTTAAGAGTATTTTCCAATGCCCAATCCGTTAAATTCTTGACGAAGATATCAAGCTGGGCAAATCTTTCATCCTGGGTTTGACCTCTCTTCCACCGGTAATACATTTGTTGGGCAATGACGACGTGCTTGAAGTATCCAAAAACCATGTAATAATACATTTTCGATACATCGCGCCCACTTTTCTTAGAGTAGGCTTCAATAAATTCATTTCTTGTCATGAAACCCGGCCTAAGAGTAATTGGGTTTGACAGTTGCTGGTTTTTGAAAAATTCAGGATCATCATGGTCGAACCATAAAACTAGTGCGGATGCAAGGTCATTAAGTGGATCGCCGACTGTACTCATCTCCCAATCGAGAATGCCTGCCAATTGACCTAATTGATTCTTAGAAAACAAGACATTTTTTAAGTGAAAATCATAGTGTATGAACGTTGCCGGCTGAGAAACGGGCCTGTTTTCGATAATCCATTTTATTAGCCGTTCCATTCCGGGAATTTCTTCCGTTTTTACGTTTTGATAACGGCCAATCCAGCCATGTACCTGTCGTTCTAAAAATCCTTGCGGACGTGTTAAGTTAACGAGATTAGTGTTCTTATAGTCTATTTCATGAATGGCAGCCAAGGTATTTACCATAGAATGAGAAACCTCATTAAAAAGGGCTGGATTTCCATCTTCATGATTTGGAAGTGCCTGATCCAGCAATACACCATGAAGACGCTTCATACAATAGAACGGTGCCCCAATAATAGATTCATCATCAATAAAAAAATAAGGCTTGGGTGCAAGGGAAAATATTGGACTAATTGCATCCAACACTTTAAATTCGCGTTTCATATCATGTGCTTTTGTATTAACTGGACCAAGAGGTGCCCTTCTTAGGACACCCTCCCAGTCTCCGATACTGATCAAATACGTTAAATTGGATTTTCCGGCACTAAATTGTTTCACTGTCATTGGGTCACTGCTTAAGTTTGGGAGACTTTTTCTAATTAGCTCTTCAAGCTTGGAAAGATTTAATTCTTCGCCTTCGCGAACAGGGATTGTATCTTGTATATTCATGGGTAATTACTCCTTAGTTCATTTTTACTTCTTTTTCCCTCAATAACCGTTTTAGTATCTTCCCAGATGGATTCCTTGGCAGTTCATTTAGAAACTCCACATATTTCGGCTTTTTATAAGAGGCTAAGTGGATGAGGCAATGTTGAATCACCTCTTGCTCCGTTAAACTTTTACCGTTTTTAAGAACGATGTATGCCTTGACACTTTCACCCCACTTCGGGTCCGGGACACCCACAACAGCAGCTTCGAAGATTGCATCGTGCTTGTGAAGTGCTGCCTCAATTTCTGCGGGATAGATATTTTCCCCACCACTGATGATCATGTCTTTACTGCGGTCGACCACATATATAAATCCTTCATCATCCTGGCGGACTAGATCTCCGCTGTGGAACCAGCCGCCGCGGAAAGCCTCTACTGTTGCTGCCGGATTTTTATAGTACCCCTTCATCACAGTCGGCCCGCGATAAATAATTTCACCAATTTCCCCGACTGGAACATCATTCATGTTTTCGTCGACAATCCGCACTTCCACATTCATAACAGGTTTTCCCACTGAATTCGTTTTCCTAAGTGAATCCTGCGGCAACAAGCAGGTGGTTGTGGGGCTCATTTCGGTCTGGCCAAACGCATCAAAGATTCCGGCATTCGGAAAATGCTTCATCATTTTATGCTTTACTTCCAACGGGCAAATGGCTGCCCCCGTTGAGCACCTTTGCACTGACGTTAAATCGTAATCCTCAATATTGGGAACATGCAGGACTAAATTCCACATAGCAGGCACCATAAAAAGACCGTTTATTTTCTCGTGGTGAATGGTGTGCAGGACTCCCACTGGATTAAACTCTCGATGAATCACTGTCAATCCGCCAACTGTACAGCTAATTAGAACATTTCCAACACCAGCGATATGAAATAAAGGTGTAATGACAAGTTGTTTAGAGCCTCTTTCAATTTTGGAATCCACAACGCTGTTCAGCGCACTTAACAACAAGTTCTTGTGAGTCAGCACGGCTCCTTTTGGCTTGCCGGTAGTTCCTGATGTATAACAAATCATGCAGGCATCGTTTTCCTCGACTTGCCCATCAATACTTTGGTATGGTATTTCCGAGTGATAAATAGTTTCGTATGGAATCAACTCCATCGAATTCACTTTCCCGACTACAACAATCTTTTCTACGTTTGGAAGTTCTTGTCTGATCGACAGAATCATATCCTGGTATTCTTCTTCGATAAATAAAACCTTAGTATCAGAATGATTAATAATATAAACAAACTCCTCGGGCGCGAGCCTAAAATTAATCGGAACACTGACACACCCGGCAGACGCCGTCGCAAACATGACTTCAACAAAAGCAAGATTATTTTTAAATATGATCCCTACCTTATCACCGATTTCTAGACCTTGCTGCTGGAGCCAGCCAGCCAAATGCAAAGTCTTCTTTTCCAGTTCAAGATAGGTAAGTCTTTCATCACCGTAAATGAATGCCTCTTGATTAGGTGTTTTATGGGCGGCCCTTCTGATTAATTCCCCTACTAATAACTGCCGTGACATTTGTAAACTTGTTGTTGTCAATGTCCTTCACTCCTCTATAGTAAAAATTAATAACACCTGTTCTGAAAGCCCTTTCATTTGATGTTCCAATTTTAATGGGAGTCTATCTCTGAAGCTGTTAATAATTATTACTTGATTTGATATACATGAGGTGTGGTACAGAAAAACTAGTACTTAATATATGTAGGCAAATTTAAAGCTAGGAGAGATTGTAGAATGAACAGTAGGTTTCATTTTCTTGAAGGGTATCCCGCTGCAAGTATATGCAGCGGGAATAGGCATAGATGACATTATTTTATTGACCAATAAACGCTACTAAGTTATCGAAAAATTAAAATAATTCAACAATATTATATATCCTTTTTTTACCTTTGTCTACTCGAAAGTCAAAAATTGAATTATTATTGAATACTACTAAACTTCTTTTAAGCCAGAGTTGTTTAACCATCTCGCACCATCCACTGTAATGCATTCCCCGTTAATGTACTCTGCCTCAGGTGATAACAAAAAGTATGCTAGATTCGCAACTTCTTCCGCCTTGCCAAACCGTTTGAGTGGTACCTGATTGATGGCTTTTTGATAGCCATCTCCTGAGTCAATTAATCTGGCAACACCCTCAGTGTTTTCGATTGGTCCGGGTGCGATACAGTTTGCTCGAATCCCATATTTGCTCCCCCATTCTACCGCCAGGGTCCTTGTCATCGCTAATATTCCTGCTTTTGCACTTGCAGCATGAACATTTCCTGGAGCAGCCCCCCAGGCAAAAGTAGCTACTATATTGAGAATGCTTCCTTTTTGGTTGTTCGTAATCCATTCTTTTCCGACTGCTTGTGTGCAATACCAAGTCCCATTTAAGTCGATATTTATGACGGCATTCCATCCATTTAGTGAGAGGTCTTCAGCAGCACAGATAAAATTACCTGCAGCATTATTAATTAGTGCATCAATACTGCCAAATCTTTCCTTTACAGCTTCCACCATTGCTTGGACGTTTTCTGGAATTCTTACATCCATTTGAAAATCTAAGACTTGACCTTCAAAGGTTTCTATTTCCTGTTTAGCGTTTTTTAAACGTTCTGCATTCCGTCCAGTGATGACGACATTGGCCCCTTTGCTGGCGAACTTCTGTGCCATTGCTTTTCCAATGCCGCTGCCGCCGCCTGTAATAATAACCGTTTGCCCATTCATTCCTATCTCCCCCAATCATTTCAAAAAAAAAAATTGATAAAAACAACAAAACCGACAACAAATATCGGTTCTGTCACATCAATCCAAGTTTATTTTCGAATTTCAAAAAATGATTGAACTTTTACCTCCCCAGTTTCATTAACAGCTGCCGCTTCGCAAAGCCAGCGATCATCTTGTTCTCCGATTACCCTGCCTTTAACGGTAATTCTTTCGCCAGGTCTAGTCATAGCTTTAAATCGCGATGAAAATTTGAGCAGATCCTTTACAGAAAACCAACTCCCGATTGCCTGACCAACAAAACCCTTAATCAGCATCCCGTGAGCGATAACACCTCCGAGTCCCGCCTCTTCGGCAAAAGGGACGACCGTGTGAATCGGATTAAAATCGCCCGATGCCCCTGCATATCTGACTAATTGCGAATGGGTCACTTCTTCTTTTTGCACAGGTTCAAATTGATAGCCAACTTGCATCCTCTTCCCCTCCTAATGTCTTTCAATAACCGTTTGCTGACAAAGTAAAACAAGTTCTCCATGCTGATTAAAAAATTCTTTTTTGATAATGACAAAATTCATTTTTGCTTTTGAATAGGCATTCTCGACGACCGAATGCACGGTTATCTCGTCTTCAGGTTTAATTTCTTTTAAATATTCATACGTTTGTTCACCGTGCAGGACCTTTTTTACATTTAAACCCAGTAAATTTGCAGATGACCCTTTTCCTCCCCAAAATTCAATAACGGTTGGAAAAGTCGGGGATAAACTTTCTCCATTTAAATACTCATCCTTCAAGTCGCCAATTGCCAAAGCCAGTTCTCTTATTTTTCCTTTTTCCACCCTGAAGGTATAGGACTCCAGTTTCATACCGATTTTTTCCTCTAATTGGGTCGCCATAATATCCCTCCTACGATAATTCCTTGCCAACAATCGAAATAAATGAAACACACTGCATAGGGGTTCCGCCTAAATTGTGGGTAAGACCGATTTTTGGATTCTCAAGCTGCCGCTTACCTGCACGTCCCTGGAATTGCAAATACATTTCATAAAGCATGCGCAATCCGCTCGCACCAATTGGATGCCCGAAGGATTTTAAGCCTCCATCGGGATTTACAGGCAATTCACCGCCCAATTCAAAAACACCATTCAAGACATCCTTCCAGCCTTGGCCGCGTTCACTAAACCCTAAATCTTCATAGATTACTAATTCCGTAGGGGTGAAACAGTCGTGTACTTCAGCCATACTGATTTCCTGACGAGGATTTTTAATTCCTGCCTCCCTGTATGCAGCCTGGGCCGCCGCTACATTTTCCTTAATGGACGTAAAATCAAAATCTTGACGCAAACGTCCATCTCCTGGGCCAGCAGCGATGGTCAACGCTTTTACATACATTGGGTCTTTTCGATATTTATGGGCGTCCTCCGTCCGCACGATAATGGCGGCTGCCGCACCGTCGGCGACTCCAGAACAATCAAATACACCAAGAGGGGCAGCCACAAGCGGCGACTTCGAAATTTTTTCCATAGAAACTTCACTACGATACTGAGCCTTTGGATTTAATGACCCATTGTAGTGATTTTTCCAGGCGATTCGTGATAAAACCTCTCTCCCTTGCTCAGGGGTTAGACCATACTTTTTAAAATAGGCTGGAGCCAGGAAAGAAAATGATGCAGGGGCAGAGATGTTCGGTGCGGTTCCATCACTTGGCGGGTTTGGCCTGGTAAGGCCGCTGTACCCGGAGTCCTTTAATTTTTCGACACCAATGGCAAGAACAATATCATAGGCACCGGACGCAACTGCATAACAGGCATTACGAAAGGCTTCTGAGCCTGTAGCACACATATTCTCAACCCTAGTAACCGGAATATACTGGGTTTTTAACGGGCCAGATAATGTAATTCCTGCATAACCGGAAATCATCGTCCCAAGCCATGCTGCTTCGACATCTGTTGGTTCAATCCCGGCATCGGAAAAAGCTTCATAGGCTGCCTCCACTAGTAAATCCTCGACACTTTTATCCCAATGCTCGGCAAAGCGTGTACAGCCCATTCCAATCACAGCAACTTTATCGCTAATTCCCTTTCTGCTCATTTTAAACACCTTCCTTTTTCCTGATTGGCCGCGCTTTCCAGAAATAGTTACTGATGCCGCCTGCTTCAAAGAGACGCCGGAAGGTCATTTCGACTTCCATGCCAATTTCAATTTCTTTGGGGTGGCAATCCGTTACTTCGCAAATAATCCGCCCGCCTTGGTCAAAATCAATGACTGCGACAATCATCGGCGGCGCCGGCGATGCCGCCAAATAATCCAGTGTAAAAGTTGTTACTTTTGCTGATTGTCCAACAAAACGATAATCCTCCATCTCATCCTTCGCCTGGCATTGTACGCACACTCGTTGTTTTGGAAATTGTGCAGTACCACAGTTTCTGCACTTGGAACCAATAAAGCCTAGGTTTTGCTGATAGCCCCGGTGTAAAGCAGGTGCTGATGGGCGGTCGGTTGGTGGTCTGCGCGGCGGCTCCGTTTTAATAATCTCTCTCCACTTGAGATAATCACTATATAAAACCTCATCATTTTTAATGCTTACATATTCTTGAACCCCTTTACGTTTACCAAGTCGAGAAATCGCTTCCGTCACCTCCAATAAAAGCAAATCAAGTCCTTCCGCGAAGGAAACGACAAGAAGCTGATCACCTGGGTTTGCTTCTTCCAATGCCGAAACAAGCATCATAGGCGCATGGGCGTTTCCGGTTAGACCAACGTTATCAAATAATGGATTTTGTACTTGTTGATTTGAAAAACCGAGGGCTTGCGCTGCTTGTAAATGTGCCCGAGTTGTTGGTCCAGAAATAATCACTTTAGAAATTGTTTCAATGGAGCGGTCATTTTTTTCCAAAAATGGGCTGACTGACTCCTTAACTTGCTTCATAAAGGCTGATGAACTTAAACGTTCTTCCCAGCTTTGCGTAAATAAATCAGATTGACTCCGCCAATGACTAATGACTTCACCTTGAACGCTTGTATAATCGATCATGTTGGCAATGACATCCGGGCCGCTGCCGATTAAGAGAGCAGCAGAGCCATCACCAAACCACTGTTCATTCTGGCCGGTTGGGGCGCCGGTACGGCAATCAGCAGCGATGACAAGCGTATTTTCACCCGGTTTAGCAGCCATGATGGCTGCCGTCCCACTTCTTAATGAGGCAGCCGTTTCCATTCCCCTGACACTCTCCCTTAAATTTAATGCTGTGGCAAGGGTAGGAATAGAGCCTTTTTCCCTGTATGGAGAACTTGTGGTTGCAAAATAAATAGCGTCAATTTGATCAGGATTCATTTCTCGCAGGCAATCCATGGCTGCCTCCACACCCATGGAGACACTGTCTTCATCATAACCGGCAATTGCTTTTTCACCACCCATGGCGTGCTTCCCAAAAAACTCACCTATTCTCTTCCGCTTTAGGCGATTATATGGAATATATGCTCCGTATGAAATGATTCCATTCATTGTTCTTTTCCACTCCCTTTTCTCTCTCAAAATATTTAAACGGAAACGGCTGGGATATTTTTCGATTGCATTAAAGGTCATATAACTTTGATTGTTTCCTATTAAATTTGCAATTTAGTTTTATACTCTTCGACTAGTTGGCGGCGCAATATCTTTCCGACGATCGTCTTTGGCAGGGCGTCCCGGAATTCGACCGCTCTTGGGATTTTATATCTGGCGATTCTGCCTTCGCACCAGCTAAGGAATTCATTTTCAGTTAAACTTTCACCTTTTTTCAAGACGATGACAGCCAATAATTTTTCACCCAAATAGGCATCGGGTACACCAAAGGCACAGGCTTCCGCTACCTTCGGGTGCTGGTAAAGAACCTCTTCTACTTCTGCAGGATAGATATTTAATCCCCCGGCAATAACCATATCCTTTTTTCTGCCCGATATATAATAGAATCCATCTTCATCCCGATAGGCAATATCCCCCGTGTAAAGCCAGCCATTACGGACAGTTAACATGGTTTCCTCTGGTTTCTTCCAATACCCCTTCATGACTTGCGGACCTTTTATGATTAGCTCTCCGTTTTCGCCAACAGGAACCTCTTCAAAACCAGTTTCCATATCAACAATTTTTGAAACTGTTCCAGGAATCGGAACCCCAACACTGCCAATTTTACGTTTACCTCCTAACGGAGTACGGTGTGTAGACGTAGTTCCTTCCGACAAACCATACCCTTCAAAGATTTGCGCACCCGTTTTCCGTTCTAATTCTTTTATGACTTCGACCGGTAGAGGCGCGGATCCGGAAACACAAATCTTAAAGCATGATAAATCATATTTTTCCAGGTCAGGATGATTCAATAGCGCAATATACATTGTCGGAGAGCCTACCATGAAAGTCGGGCGGTATTGGCGTATTAGTTCTAATACTCTAGTAGCATTAAATTTTTCAAGAATGATATAAGTGGCTGCCGTTCGAATTGCATTATTCATATTCGTCATTGCCATTGCATGGGTAAGAGGGGAAATTCCCAGTAACCGTTCTTCCCCCTCAACCATTACCGGTGCCACGACTTCCCCGGATTGATGAATATTACAGACAATATTAAAATGGGTCAGCATAACGCCTTTGGATTTGCCTGTTGTACCACCCGTATACTGCAATACGGCAATGTCCTCTTTAGGATTAATATTTAAGGGCGGAAGTTCATTGACTTTTTCCTTCAGCAGAACTTGATTACTTCCATTTTCATCCTCTGTAAAAATGACATGAACATTTTCAAACTTTTTAACCCTTTCCAGTTTTTCTGACTGATTCCTTCCGCATATAAACCATTTTGGATCAGCATCTTCAAGCATATATTCTAGTTCTGATGTTTGATATAATGGATTTACTTGGACAACAATGCCGCCTAAACGCATTGCCGCATAATAAGAAACCATATAATGAACGCTATTAGGCAGCATTAAGCCAACCCGGTCCCCTTTTTGGAACCCTTTTTGATATAAAACAGAGGCGAATGCATCCACGGTTTCCTTTAACCGTACGTAATCCAGTTCAATCAGTCCATCTATGACTGCTAATCTATGAGGATATTTCTGAACAGATTGCTCCAGCATTTCATATATTGATAGCTGTGAAATATCATTTAAATTAAGCAAACCTCTGTTCTCCTCCTTAATATTAGTTGAACCTCGGTTTCCGTTTTTCGAAAAAGGCCTGTACGCCTTCCTTGAAATCTTCAGATTCGAAACATAGTCCTTGTGCGAAACCTTCCAATTCAAATGTTTCACTAATACTCGCAAGAACACTTCTATTCACCAATTTCTTTGTTAATCCAGCTGCGAAGCCAGGTCCTTCAGCAAGCCTTGAGGATAGCCGGTAGACTTCATCTTCGAAAGAATCATCCTCCACCACACGGTTGATAATTCCAAGACTCAGCGCCTGTTCTGCTGTCACTCTTTCACCCAAAAGCATCAGTTCCATGGCGCGCTGCCTTCCAATTAACCTAGGCAGAAAGTAAATCGAACCAAGATCAGGAACCAAACCAACATTCGTAAAGCTTTGGACAAAAAATGAGGAGCGTTTTGCAATTATGAGGTCGCAGGCCAATGCAAGGCTGAAGCCTGCTCCTGCTGCAGCGCCATTAACAGCAGCAATAACAGGCTTTTCCAGGTCGATAATAGATTGAATCATTTCATGCCCTGATTGCAATCTCAATCGGCCTTTAACTGCATCTATTTCTTTTAATGAACTTAAGTCACCCCCGGCGGAAAATGCTTTTCCCTCACCAGTCAACACAATGACTTTTATTTCATCGTTTTCTTTTACACTAGAGAAGAACTCTTTTAATTCTTTTCGTAGTGTGAGACCTAGTGCATTTCTCACATCAGGCCGATTGAGCTTAATCGTGCAAATTCCTTTATTAATCGTCACTTGAATGTCGTTAAAATCCATAACATACATCCTTTCAGTTAGTGATATTTCAAGAATTCAAAAAACTAAAAGCAGAACCTTGTTAGAATGGAGTCAAAACATGGAAGAATTTTCGGGCAAAAAAAATATAAGGAAGGTTGGCAGGAATACGCTTACAACGCTGTAGAATAAATGGGTGTATAACTATGTAGCTTAAATTTATTTTATATACAAAAAAATTTTTTGTCAATTAAAAATCTAACTATTCAAATAATTTAAAATTTAACTACAAAAGGCAAGCATCCAATCTGGTAAACTTACCTTTTGCAAAACACCATTTTCTAATTTGGTTATGACATCAAAATTTCGGGAATGACATTTTCTGACCAGCCCAATTCAACAGCGATTTTTTCGCGATGATATTCAGGCGATCCAAGATGATTTTCTAAGGAACGGGCCCGCTTTAGGAATAGGTGGCAATCAAACTCCCATGTAAAGCCCATTCCCCCATGATTTTGAATATTTGCCCCAGCAGCTTTAATATAGGCTTCCGAAATAAAGGAACGGGCCATTGACACGGCTTCCGATAACTCTTCAGCATTGTTTTCCGCTGCCCACGATGCGTAATAGGACAAGGAACGGGAACTTTCAAGAGCCAGTTTCATATCCACAATCCGATGTTTGACAGCTTGGAATCGCCCGATTGGCTGCCCAAATTGTTGGCGGGTCTTCGCATACTCGGTTGACATCTCCACAACACGCTCTATTCCTCCTACCATTGTGGAGGCAAACGCAGCATTTAAATGGTTCAAACCTGTTTCTAAAATGGCCCATCCTTCATTTTCAATACCTAACAGCTGTGAATTAGGTATCTTTACATCATGAAACGTAACATTAACCAGTTTTCTAGTTTCATCAATGCTTTGCAGTTCCTGCATGGTTAGGTTAGCCTGATTACAATCTACTAAAATCAAGGAAATTCCGTATTCACCTTGGGAATTGCCGCCTGTTCGAACAGGAACAATAAGTGTATCAACAATGTCTGCATATGGAACGAGTATTTTCTTACCTTGCAATACATACTCATTCCCTTGTTGTTCAGCCTTTAGCTGGATGGCAGAAGGCGATAGCTCTCCGCTTTCTTCTAAAAGTGCAAGCGAAAACTTACGCTTTCCCGCAGCAATTTCAGGCAAATACCTTTCCTTCTGTTCCGATGAACCGTAAGCTTCCAATAGCGGTACCGCAAAAGCCACAGTTTCAGGATAGGGACCCGGCACAACTGTACGGCCCATTTCTTCTAAAATTGGCACTAGTGATAGAGCTCCAAGACCTAATCCTCCATAGGGTTCTGAGATATTAATCCCCATAAAACCAAGGATGCCTAAACCATTCCATAATTCTTCTAATACCTGTTTTTTTCCATTCATATAATCTCGGGGTATCGCCAAATCCCCCTTCGATTCTAAAAACTGTCGGGTTGTTTCTTGAAACATTAATTGTTCTTCATTCAACGCGAAATCCATATAACCACCTCAATTTTTATTTTTTAGATAATCCTTGTAAGCTTTTAATATTTGATATCCTTTGGCAGACCTAGAATTCGTTCACCAACGATATTTTTTTGTATTTCAGATGTTCCGCCCTCAATGGTATAAGCAAATGACCGAAGGTATTCCTGCTGCCAATTTTGGTCGACGGATGCATCTTCCTTCCATAATGTACCGGATGCACCTTGGAGAGACATCGCATATGCCAGCATTTCCTGTCCTAATTCACTGGAAGCAAGTTTATCCATCGAACCTTCAGGGCCAGGACGTCCTGTACGAATGGTGGTGGTTAAGTGGCGGTAGTAATTAAACAATAGGGCTTTTGTTTTTGTCCGGAAAATGGCAAGATTTTGCCGAACCAGCGGGTCAGCGGCGAGGGGGCGGCCATTCTTTTTCATTGATTTTGCCAATTCGACCAATTCCTCAAATTGTTTTTGCAGCCTGAATGTTTGTCTCGCTACACCAACACGTTCATGACTTAGTAAAATCAAAGAGACTTTCCAGCCTTGATTAACCTCACCAACAATATCCGCATCATAGGCAATGGCATCATTGAAGAACATTTCGTTAAAGTCGCGTCGATCATTGATTGAACGGATTGTCCGTGTTTCCACACCTTCTTGATGCATATCAACTAGAAAAGCTGTAATTCCTTCATGTTTTTTCCCTGTATTTTCAGTTCGGGCCAATAAAAAGCAGCGGTCAGCCAAATGAGCATAACTGGTCCAAATCTTTTGGCCGTTGATAATCCATTTATCGCCTTTTTTAACCGCCCTTGTTTGAATGGCAGCGAGGTCAGAGCCTGCATTTGGCTCCGAGTAGCCTTGACACCAAATTTCTTCCCCATTTAATATTTTCTCGATATAACGCTCCTTCTGGTAATCGGTTCCAATTTGTAATAGAGTTGGGCCGACCATGGCTGTCCCTATAATATTTAATGCAGGCGGTGCTTTCACCCTTGCCATCTCCTGCTCGTAGATGACTTCTTCCATTAATGATGCACCTCTGCCACCGTATTCCTTTGGCCAGGAAATTCCAGCCCATCTACCTTCTGCCAGTTTTCGATACCAATCTCTCAAAAACGCCGCTTTTTGATTATCGTCCTCTGGAATGACTCGTTTTCCCTCCAGCCATCCTTCAGGCAGGTTTTCCTCCAGCCAAGCTCTTAGTTCTTTTTGAAACTCCAATTCCGATTCAGTGTAAGCAAAATCCATTCCATTCAACCTCCATTTCAATTGGTTAATTATCAGGATATAATGATAAAAATCTTTTTATATTATTTATTGATGTTTGAAGGATGGCGACCGTTTTTCAATAAATGCCTGGACTCCTTCGCGAACATCCTCGGTGCCGAATACTTCAGCAAAAAGTTCAGCCTCCAATTCTAATCCTCCATCAAGGGAAGTATCGATTCCGTCATTAACAGCTTTCTTTATTCTGCTTAAGGCCTGCAAGGAATAACTGGCCAGCTTTTTCGCCATGGAGATGGCTGTCTCCATACCTTTCCCGCTTTCAACAACTTGATTGACCAATCCAATTTTAAGTGCTTCCTCCGCTGACAAAGGTTCTCCCAAAAACATTAATTCTTTTGCTTTGGATGGTCCTATTAATCTAGGTAAACGCTGTGTTCCGCCGCCTCCCGGGAAAAGTCCTAATTTGACCTCAGGCAGTCCGATTTTTACATGCTCCTCAGCGATCCGAATATCACAAGTTAATGCCAGTTCACAGCCGCCGCCAAAAGCCAGTCCATTTAGCAGCGCAATCGTGGGTTTCGGGATTCGTTCAATAAAGTTCAATACGGCATGCGATTCCAGATTGTTTTTCTTTAATTGATCTTTTTCCAACCCAAGTGATTGAGGGAATTCCTTGATATCCGCACCTGCCATAAATGCCCTGCTTCCCGCACCTGTTAAAATAGCAGCAATCACTTCGGAATCCTCGGCAATGACGGTGAAAACCTCACCCAACTCTCTTGTTACCTGCTTGCTTAATACATTCATCGGTGGATTATCAATGGTGACGATGGCAACCCCTGCTAACTTTTCAATATGCACTAATTCTGCCATAACAAAAACCTCCCTATCTTTTTTTAATTAAAGCTTTGACAACGTTTCCATTTATTACAATAATAGCAATTTTTAGATTATTTTACAATTTATTTATTTTTTAAATTAAAGTTCAGTTTTTGTAAATGAATCTTGTTTTCTATATATATCTTTCACTTTGAAGTTTTAGTATAATATTAAAATAGGTTGATTTTTTAGAATAATTAATATACTATTTAAACTAATAGTAAAAAAATAAACTACAATTTAAATAAATAACTTCAATAAACATCATAAAATGGGATGGGAGTGAGTCAAATGTCTTCGTTTAGGGAACAAAAAATAGCAAAGAAAAAAAGGGAAATCCTACGCTCTGCTGCAGCCGTTCTTGCTGAAAAAGGCTATCATGGAACTACTATGGAAGAAATAGCAGCACAGCTATTGATGACCAAAGGCTCCATGTATTATTATTTTAAAAATAAAGATGATATTCTATATCACTGCCATCAGATGATCATGGAATTGAGTCTTGAAAAAATCGAAGAAGTTGTACACAGTGATTTAAACCCCATTGAAAAGCTGGAAAGTGCTATTAAAGCCCATATTTTGCTTTCAACTAAAGAAAAATCCATGTTTATGATCATGGATAAGCCATATCAAAAATTTACTGATGATCAGTTGAATGAAGTTCTTGATGCTAGAAGAAATTACGCCCATTACTTTGACAAAATTTTAAATGAGGGCATTGAAAAGCAAGTCTTTGAAATTGATGACACAAAAATGGTTCGGATGATTATTCTAAGTGCCATCAACTATATCCAGCAATGGTATAACCAGGATGGTCCCCAAACGGGCGAAGAAATTGCAGAATCTTATGCTTCTAATCTTCTTAAAATGGTCGTTAAGAAAAGTTAAATAGTGATGAAACCCTCCCTTTGCTCATTAGGGAGGGTTATTTATTAATGAATACCAGATTTTAAATTTTCTTCTCGCAATTCAGTTTTCAATACTTTTCCAGATGCATTCCGTGGCAGTGCAGCAATAAATTCTACCAATTTCGGCTTTTTATAGGATGCAAGATTCTGTTTACAATACTCTATAACTTCTTCTACCGTTAAACGCCGACTTGGTTTCATCACAATAAATGCTTTGATGTTTTCACCCCATTCCGGGTCCGGAACACCGACCACGGCAGCTTCCAAAATATCAGGATGTGTATAAAGAACCTCCTCAATTTCTTTTGGATAGATATTTTCGCCGCCGCTAATCACCATATCCTTCTTACGATCGACTACATAAATGTACCCCTCTCCGTCCATCCGGACCAAGTCACCGCTGTGGAACCATCCGCCTTTAAATGCCTCTTTGGTTGCTTCGGGATTTTTATAGTACTCTTTCATTAATGTCGGACCTTGGTAAACAATTTCCCCAACCTCTCCCGTAGGAACGTCATTCATTTCATCATCAACAATCCTGACCCGGACATTAATTGCTGGTTTTCCCACAGATGCCGTTTTTCTAATCGTGTCCTCTCCTGTCAGGTAAGTTGTCGATGGACTCATTTCAGTCTGGCCGAAGGCTTCGATTATTTTCCCATTTTTAAAGACTTCCATAATTCTTTTCTTTATTTCAACGGGACATATGGCGCCTCCTAAACCACAGCTAATCATCGTGCTCACATCATAGTCTAGTAGATTGGGTACTTGAAATAAAAAATTCCACATGGAAGGTACTAAAAACATCGCATTAATTTTTTCAGTTTCAATGGTTTTGAGGATTTGCTCTGGCTGGAATTCGCGTTGAATATAAATGGTCCCCTCCATCAAGCAGTTGCTCACTAATCGTGATAGTGCAGCAACGTGGAAAAGCGGTGGAACAACAAGTTCATTGATACCTCTTGGTGTTTGGCTATGAAAGGTTCTGTTCATTGCATTCAGATAAAAATTTTTATGAGTTAATACAGCCCCTTTTGGTTTTCCGGTTGTTCCAGATGTGTAAATAATAGCGTGGGCATCATTGTCTTGTAGGTCTGTTGGAGGTGTATATTCAGAAGGTGAAGTAAATTTTGATGTGTAGGCAACCATTTCATTTATGTGATTTTCTGGAATAGCACCATCTACGACAATCAATTGGACGTGTGGGAGCAAATCTAGGATTGGAGAAATAGTATCGTTAAACTCTTCTTCGACAAATAAAATCTTAATATCAGCATTATTTACGATATATTCGATTTCCTTGGAGACCAATCGAAAGTTGACAGGTACAAAAACTCCCCCTGCCAAACTCACAGCAAAATATAATTCAACAAATGACATTCCATTTTTAAATAAACAGCCAACTTTGTCGTTTTTACCAATTCCTTGTGCCTGCAACCAGCCAGCTAAATGCTCTGCATTCTTTAGAATTTCCCGGTATGTGGGTCTTCGGTTTTCATAAACAAATGCTTGACGGTTTGGGGCATTGTGAGCAGCGTATTTTAATGCTTCACCTATTAATAATTGCTGGCTTGCTGAGACCATCAACTGATCCATATGTCTCCCCCATTATTTTTAAATAGTAAGTTAACAAGAGTAAAGAAAAGGATTTAAAGTAAAATCCTTTTCTTTATCTTTGTGTTAATGAGACTTAGTTTTATAATCCCAGTTGTTTAGCAATAATTACTTTCATAATTTCATTTGTGCCAGCGAAGATAGGCGATACGGCAATGTCTCTGTATCTGCGGGCAATTTCATATTCTTCCATGTATCCGTATCCGCCATGGAGCTGCATGCATTCGCTCGAAATTCTTCTTGCCATATCCGTAATCCACCATTTGCCCATCGAAACCTCAGTTACAATATCCTCACCATTTTGATGTCTGACAATCAATTGGTCGACAAAGGTACGGCCTAGCTGAACCTGTGTCGCAATTTCCGCAAGTTTAAATTGGGTGTTCTGAAACTTCCCAATCGGCTTTCCGAAAGCCTCTCTTTCTTTTACATATTTAAGTGTCAATTCCAGCATCCGTTCAGCGGCTACTTGACCGCCAATGGCAGCCAGTATTCGTTCCTGCTGGAGCTTTGTCATCAAATATCTAAAGCCTTTCCCTTCTTCGCCAAGTAAATTAGATACCGGCACTTTTACATCTTCAAAAATGAGTTCGGCCGTATCCTGTGCATGCATACCAACCTTTTTCAATTTTCTTCCTCTGGAAAAACCAGGAGTTCCTCTATCCACTAAAATTAAACTAACTCCTTTGTGCGGCGGATTTGCATGCGGGTCTGTTTTGCATGCCACAACAATTAAATCAGAATGTATTCCGTTCGTGATGAATGTTTTTTGACCGTTAATAATATAGGAGTCTCCATCTTTTACCGCAGTTGTACTGATATTGGCTAAATCGGAACCCGTTCCCGGTTCGGTCATGGCAATTGCCGTAATAATTTCCCCGCTTACGCAGCCCGGAAGATATTTCTGTTTTTGCTCTTCTGTTCCAAATGATTCCAAATAAGGAACGATGATATTACTATGTGTACTTGGACCAGAAAGACCTCCGCCAATTCGTGCGAGTTCTTCTGCAAGAATAATCGAAAGAGCAAAATCGCCGCCTGCACCGCCGTACTCTTCACTTACAGCAGGACATAAAAAACCATTTTCACCTAGTTTCGTCCAAAATGACCGAGGGACTAGTCGATCTTCTTCCCATTGTTCATAATATGGTATAGCTTCCTTCTCGAGGAATTTCCGTAATGAATCCCTGAACATGACATGCTCCTCGGTAAAAAAAGGACGGTCTTGTTTCAGCGGATTAAACGCTTTGGTAATGGTCATCTTTTAACCTCCATCTACTTCTATTAAGTGTTACGTATTTTTTTAAATGTTCCTGTCGCCTTTGCAAAAACATTGCCATTTTCGTCTTCAATAGTACCCTCTGCAGTTACAATGCTTCCGCCTTCCTGGATAATATTTGCCTTTGCCAGCATCGTTTCTCCATTAGCCACTGGTGTAAAGTAATTGATACTGGTGTTTATCGTAACTATTGGGAGCTTAACCACTGAACGGATAGTAGCACCCATTACAGAATCAAGCAAAGTAAAATACACCCCGCCATGGATGGCCTGATTCACATTTAAATGAGACGGTCTTGTTTCAAGCGAATAGACCACCTTGCCTTCCTCGAATTCTGCTAATTTTATCCCTAATAAATTATTAAATGGACTATTTTCATAGATTTTTCTAAGTTCTTCATTTGAATCCACTACCAAATTTTCCACCTCAATTTAAATATTTTCACTAACTCTATTAAACTAACGGCTCATATGGAAAAACATCTTTACTCACTTCAAGCGGAGTAAAAGCAGATTGTAAAGAACCTTTAATCGCGCTAATGCTTTCAATTGACCAGCCTTCTGAGTTGTATACGGAACGAACTGGCCGAGGCTGCGAGAAGACCATGATTTCTTTGCCGCGAACACCGAAAATTTGTCCTGATACATCCGCCGATTCATCCGAGCTTAAGAAGGCTACAAGCGGCGCAATATGAGCAGGTGACATCTGCTTTAATTTTTCCACCCTTTCCTTTTCAGTGTCAGTTTCAGTCGGAATTGTACCGATTAATCGGCTCCAAGCAAAGGGGGCCACCGCATTTGCTGTTACATTATAGCGCGCCATATCTAAGGCAGTAATTTTTGTCAGGCCCGCAATCCCTAATTTTGCAGCAGCATAGTTTGCCTGCCCGACGTTACCGATTAAACCGGAGGTAGAGGTAAAGTTAATAAATCTTCCGCCTTTTTGTTCTTTAAAAATCGGTGCAGCTACTCTTGTCATGTTGAAGGAGCCTTTTAAATGGACAGCTATAACGGAATCCCATTCTTCTTCACTCATTTTGAAAACCATGCGGTCCCTTAAAATCCCCGCATTATTCACCACAATGTCTAATCGTCCAAATTCATTTAAGGCTGTTTGAACAATGTTACCGGCATTTTCAAATTCAGCCACTGAATCATAGTTTGCTGCAGCTGTTCCGCCTGCCTCTCTTATCTCCTGGACCACTTCGTCCGCTACTTTTGCGTTATTGCCCTTCCCGTCTGCACCACCGCCCAAGTCATTTACAACTACTTTTGCACCTTCTTTTGCCAATAACAATGCAATCTCCCGGCCAATTCCTCGTCCTGCACCTGTAACAATCGCAACTTTATTTTCTAATTTTTCCATCTTCAACTCAACCCTTCCATTTTTAAATTTTAATAAATAACTTTCTTCATGAATTCCCTTTCAAATTCTGCTAATAATTTTTCCCGAAATTGCGGATGTGCGATGGAAACTAATTCTTTTGCACGTTCTTGAAGTGATTTTCCAAATAATGAGGCAATTCCAAACTCTGTTACCACATAGTCAATTTCTGACTTTACAGAAGTAACATAAGATGTTCTAACCTTTATTCGTGACTCTGTTCCTCTCTTTGCTGTGGACGGAAGGGCGATAATCGACTTGCCGCCCTTAGAAAGTCTTGCACCGTGAATAAAATCCATTTGTCCGCCAACACCGGCTATAGGAACCTTACCGATTTGCTCCGCATTGATTTGGCCAAATAGATCCACTTCCAACGCGGAATTGATTGAATAAAAATTGCTAATATTGGAGATTACTGCTGCATTATGAGTATAATCTGAGGGGTATAATTCAATAGTTGGATTATCGTGACAATAGCGGTATAAATCTTCTGTTCCTGTCAGTGTTGTACATACCGATTTATACCGGTTAATCTCTTTTTGTTCATTTGTTACAACTCCTAAATTGATCAATTCGATTATCGGGTCTGAAATCGACCCGGAATGGATCCCTAGTCCCTTTTTATTTTTTAGAGATAATAGAATACTTTCTGCAATTTTCCCAAGACCCACTTGGATGGTTGCGTAATCGGGGATAAGTTCTGCGACATTTCTGCCAATCGTTATTTCTTCCTCAGAAAGATTTCCACGAGATAATGTCAGCAATGGTGTGTCAGATAAAACAAATTGATCGATTTCAGAAACATGTACAAGTGTAGCACCATTTGTAAAAGGAAGATTTCGATTTACTTGGGCTACAACGAATCCAGCACGCTTTATTAATGTTTGTACGATATCGACCGATAACCCAAGATTACAGTAGCCTTCTTCATTCGGAGGTGTAACTTGTATAAGGGCCACATCGATTTTTTGCGAGGTAAGCCACTTTGGAATTTCTGAAAGATTGACAGGCAAGTAGTCACATGTATTATGTAAAAATGCGCCTTTTAATAGAGGTGAACTTAAAAAAGTTCTTATTTGAAAGTGGGGATAACATGATGAATCAGCGTAAATACATGGACTGCCGATCACTGCATTATAAAGAATCACATCTTGTAATCTCTCTTTTTGTAGCACCAACTCCTGAATAAGCCTTTGCGGCTCATTACAAAATGGTGCTAGAAAAACCTTTTGAGATGACTTTATGCTTAAAATCGCCTGTTCTACATTCGTTTGACGATTTCTATATAGGTCTTGCCATGACTGGGGTTCCACCCTTTGTTCACCACCAATAAGCTCAACTCACATTTCTCTTTATCTTTTTCTTTCTCTAGCTTAGATTTCGAATTCTATTACTAATGTCTTCTGCAGCTCTTTTTACTAAGATCCCTTTTAAATGAAGGTCCTCTTTATCGAACTGAGAAGTAAAGCAGATTAATTCAATGGACATTTCAACAGTATTTTCCCCGCTGAATATAGGAGCAGCAATTCCGCCTAATCCCTTAATATACTCTCCGTATGTGATGGAATAGCCATTTTCTCTAATAAACTCCATATCCCTTTCGATTGTTTTAACCTCTTCCACAGAAAATGTTTTTAAGCCCTTTTTCTGTTTTAAGAAGTACTCCCTTTGCTGTTGATCCAGCGGAGCTAGAAAACACATGCCGAATGAACCATCCGTTATGGAAAAATGCCGGCCGACTGATACGCTGACACCAAAATCGCTTGCTTCCACTTTTGCAACGATTGCCACCTTATCTTCCCCAATTTTATTGACAAGAATAGAAGTCATACCAGTTTCTCTTGTTAGTTTTTCAAGATATGGCATAATAATAGATAAATAGTCCAAGTGCTCTTTGGCTCTTTCCCCAAGAACGACTAAATATGGGCCTAAGGTATATCTCTTTTTGTTTTCTAAGTACCGGACCATTGAAAATTCTTCAAGGCTTTGCAAAATTCGATAGCATGTCGCTGGATTTAAGGATAAAGCGTTTGCAATCTCGGTAACAGTACTCTCCCGGAAGCGATTACGGCTTAATAATTTAAGAATTTCCATAGCGTTTTCAATTGCTGGTACAGAGTATTTCCGCTTTTCTTTCATTTTTTGATTCTCCATTATTAAACACCCCTGCATATAATTTTATATACAAAAAAATATTTCGTCAACAAAAAGTCATACAATTCTAATAATTAAATTTATTTTTAAAAAAATGTTGATTAAAAATATCTAATGTAGTAACATATGTTTAAATTAAAAATCTGAATATTAGTAATTGTCTATGAAAAGGAGTTTGATTATTCTTTCCTTATAGAGAGCCTGTGGTTGGTGCAAACAGGCAGGAGAAATAATCTGTCTCGCCTTGGAGACTTTCTTCTGAATTAACAGTAGGAAGAACGGGCTGCAAACCGTTATGCATTTGTTTAAGTAATACCTTTACTTACCGAGGCTGTTTTCCGCAAGGGATCAGCGAATGAGGGTGGTACCGCGCGAATTGCGCCCCTCAGGTTAAGTGAAGGTATTTTTATTTTTATAAGGAGGGATTAATCATGGAAAAGAGGATTTATTTTTTTGATACCACATTAAGAGACGGAGAACAAACACCTGGAGTCAGCTTTAATTTGGATGAAAAAGTGGAGATTGCCCTAAGGTTAGAAAATTTAGGGATTGATATTATTGAAGCAGGATTTGCTAATGCCTCACCCGGTGATGCCGAGGCAATCAGGGCGGTTGCCAAAGCAGTTTCAGGGCCAATGGTGGTCAGCCTTGCACGCACCAATAAAGATGATATTGATGCTGTTATTAACACCTTGGGCGATATTGACAATACGGGCATACACATCTTTATCGCTACCTCCCCTATCCACCGCGAGCGCAAATTAGGTATGACTAAAGAACAAGTTTTGGAAAAAGCGGTCGAAAGCGTATCCTATGCCGCAAAACATTTTAAACATATCGAATTTTCCTGTGAAGACGCAACACGTACCGAGCTTGAATTCCTTTCTGAGGTAGCTGAAAAGGTCGTAGAGGCGGGAGCAACTGTCTTAAATTTTCCTGATACTGTGGGTTATACAACACCAGAGGAGTATACGAAACTTTTTCAATACGTTCTTGAAAACACAAAGGGTATTGAAAAGGTACGGTTGAGCTGTCATTGCCATGATGACCTAGGGATGGCACTTAGTAATAGCATTGCAGCCATCCAGGCCGGGGCAGTCCAGGTGGAAGGCTGTATTAATGGAATCGGTGAGAGGGCTGGAAACGTGGCCCTTGAAGAAGTGGCAGCACTTTTGGAAACACGGAAGGATTACTTCAACATCCAGACAGGTATAAAACTTAAAGAAATCGCCAAAACGAGCAAGCTGATCAGCAGGCTGACGGGGATTGCCATTCCTCCCAATAAAGCGGTAATTGGCGGAAATGCTTTCTCCCATTCTTCCGGGATCCATCAGGATGGCGTGATTAAAGATAAAGCAACATACGAAATCATGACGCCGGAAAGTATTGGTTTTAATGAAACAAAATTAGTTCTAGGTAAGCTATCAGGAAGAAATGCGCTTAAAAAGAGATATGAAGAACTCGGCTATTCGGTAAACGAAACTCAATTAAAAGAGATTTTCAAAAAATACAAGGAATTGGCAGATCGGAAAAAGGATATTTTTGATGAAGATATTATCGCCCTATTGGAAACCCAGCCAAAAAATACAGTTCCATCTTCCTTTACGTTTAATGACTTTAGCTTACAGATCCTAAATCATAACCAATATCGTGCTTTCGTCAACATCATCGGAGCTGAAAATACCGATATCGAAGGAATTGGAGACGGAAATGGGCCGATTGATGCTATCTACAAAGGAATCGATTCAGCGCTTGGCCTTGAGCTTGAGTTAATTGACTATAAAATCAATTCTATATCAAAGGGAAAAGACTCAATTGGAGAGGTCTTTGTTAAAGTCCGGAACAACGATAAAATGGTTTCAGGAAGAGCGATTAACGTGGATATCATTGTTGCCAGCGCCAATGCCTATATAGATGCTATTAACCGCTTGAAGGTTGCAAATGTAAAAACACTAATATAAATGAAAATTCCCCCTTGAAAACCTTCCTTCAAGGGGGAATTTATTTTTAGAGCTAGTTTTTTAAGTGTTATTATTTAACTTTAATAGGTACAATCTTACCATTTTCAACCGCTGCAACTTCTAAATCACCATCGAAGCCGCCGCCATCAAATTTGTTAAAGATATAAACTTTTGCCTTATCAGGTACATTGTCTACACCCTTTTGCATAGCCGCTTGGATTTTCTCCGCGTCGTCTACAGAGCCGGAAGCCTTGATTGCTTCTGCAAAGATATACATAGCAATATAGTTTAATCCTGCTTCAGAACCTGGAACTTCCTTATACTTCTCTTGGTATTTCTTCACAAAATCAGGAATAACCGGGCTGATTTTAGACTCAGCTAATGGCATAACGCCGATTGCACCATTTAACATTTCATATGAACCTGTTACTTTCTTCATTTCGTCCATTTTGGCTTGGTCCATAACGATGAACCCGCCCTTAAAGCCAAGTTCACGAGCCTGCTTAATAACTTTTGCTGTTGGCTCAGAAGGACCGCCGACAAATAGGACATCTGGCTTTTCTTTCAATGCATTTGTTACAACTGTAAAGAAGTCTGTTTCTTTAGCAAAGTCAATCGCAGATTCGAATACAACCTTGCCGCCTTGTTTTTCCCAATAAGGCTTCAGCTTTTCAGACCAATCCTTGCCGTACTGAGAAGCAGTTGGAAGGAAGGCGATTTTCTTACCGAATTTCTCCATTTCATACTCTGTAAATGGCTTTAAATATCCATCGTAACGTGGAGGAATACGTACAGTCAGCTTATTGCCAACTTCAGATACTTTCGGTTCACTTGTGTAAGCACCAATGATGAATTTATCCTGCTGGTTGAAAACCTGCATTGCAAATACGCCGCCGCTGTGTGGAGTGAAGATGATTGGCGTCTTGTTTTCCTGAAGCAATCTCTTTGCGTTTGCACCTGTTTCGTTTGGCAGGTATTTATCGTCAAGAGAGACAATATTAAACTTGTACTTTTTACCGCTAACTTCGATACCGCCAGCACCGTTAAGTTCTTCTACTGCCATTTTGACCCCGTTTAAAGTACGCTCGCCATAGAACGCTGCAGGTCCGCTTAATGGCCCAGAGTAACCAATGTTAATCGTTCCAGCATCTCCGGATTTGCTGTCTCCGCCGCCTGAAGCAGACTTATTTCCAGCAGTCTTCTCGCTTGTGCTGTTACAAGCGGCAAGGCTGAATACCATTACTAAGGTAAAAATAATCATAAATACCGATTTCATTCTTTTCATTGGTTTTCCCCCTAAAATTTTTTCGTAAGATTGGACAGAAAATTAATCGTATATCCGAACACCACCCCCTTATTAATATTGGAAAACTGTTTAAGATTTCCGGATCCAGCAGTAGATCGTAAGCTCAAGCCTGCTAGACCCGCATTTTTATGCACCGATGTAGGCTTTTCTTACCTCATCGTTAGCAAACAATTCTGCAGACGTACCTTTAAGGACAATTGTTCCGTTTTCAAACACGTAGCCTTTATCGGCGATTTTTAACGCTGCATTGGCATTTTGTTCGGCTAATAGAATAGTTGTTCCCTCTTTATTAATTTTTTGGATAACCTCAAACATTTGTTCAACGACTAATGGAGCCAGACCAATCGAAGGCTCGTCCAATAACATTAGCTTCGGCTTTGACATGAGTGCTCTGCCGATGGCTACCATTTGCTGCTGTCCTCCGCTCAAAGAACCAGCTGGATCGTGGCGCTTGTCCTTTAAAATCGGGAACAATTCATACACATGCTCCAGCGAGTGCTTGATTTGATCTTTCTTCCGGCGATGGACATAAGCACCCATTTTTAGATTTTCTTCCACAGACATGGCATGAAATAGCTTTCTTCCTTCCGGGCACTGGCCAATTCCCCATGCAACTGTTTGGTCGGCAGACGCCTTATTTAAATTCTTGCCTTCAAAAATAATCTCACCTGTTGATGGTTTGTTAAGGCCGCTGATGGCCCGGAAAGTTGTACTCTTTCCAGCCCCATTTGAGCCTAACAATACAACGATCTCACCCGCATTTACCTCAATATTAATGTCATGAACGGCAGTAAAGCTTCCGTATTTGACAGAGACATTATCAAGTTTAAGCACTGGCACTCCCTCCCAAATAAGCCTTAATGACCGTCTCGTTATTACGAATTTCATCCGGTCTTCCTTCGGCGATTTTTTCACCGTAGTTAAGGACCATGATTTTATGGGCTATTCTCATGATCATTTGCATCTTATGTTCAATCAAACAGACCGTAATCCCTTTATCGACCATCTTCTGCATTAATTCAGCCAGGCCATCTGTTTCGCTTGGATTCACCCCGCCGGCAGGCTCGTCAAGAAAAACGATTTCCGGGTCAGTGGCGAGTGCTAACGCAAACGCTGTTCGTTTCTTCTCTTCCTGTGTTAACCCCCCTGCCAGTTTACCTGCTAAATGCTCTAAACCAACGAATTCAAGGACTTCCATCGCTTTATCACGACATTGTTCCTCTTCCTTCTTAAGCCTAGAAGTTCTCAATATAGCATCAAAGAGATTGGATTTTGTACGCAAGCGATGCCCGACAATAACATTGTCCAACACGGTTGCTTGGTCAAAAAGATTGGTGGTTTGGAACGTCCGTGCTACCCCAAGTTCAGCTATTTTATTAGAAGGCAGTTTAGTAATATCCTGGCCTTTGAATATAACTTGACCTGAGCTTGGACTATGGAAGCCGCTAATTAAGTTGAAAAATGTAGATTTTCCTGCACCATTGGGACCAATGATGGCATTGATCTTTCCTTTTTCAACCGAGAAATCGACATTGTTGACTGCCACGTTGCCGCCGAATTTTTTTGTCAGGTTTTTTGTCTCTAAAAAAATCATGCCTACCCCTCCTTAACCTGATTTTTAGCCCGCAGGTCGCTTTGAATATACGATTCCTTCTTGTCTGCCAGCTGCTTTTCTTTCTTGGCCATGCGCTTTCGGTAGATGTCTGTGACGCCGCCAACGATTCCGCGCGGATAAAAAATAACGAGCAGCGTTAGAAGTGGTCCGAAAATGAGCATGCGGTACTGCTGAAAATCCTGTAGCATCTGTGAAAGCCAAATGACAAGCAAAGTCCCGATAATTGGACCGGTAAGTGTTCCGATACCACCAACAATAAGGTATGTTAGCAAATCAAAGATAATCGCAATATTACCGATATCTGGGCCGATGAAACGTACAAAGGATGCATACAAAGCACCGGAAAGGCCAGCAAAAAATGTAGATAAAACAAAGACTGTTAATTTATTTCTTCCCGTTGAAATCCCAATTGTCTGTGCTAAATCTTCACTATTTCGAATCGCAATGTACGATCTTCCAGACAGTGAATGAATAATTCGGTACATAACCAAAATGACGAGGAGAAGGAAAAATAATACCAGGTAATAATGTGATTTTTCCGTCTCGAATGTAATTGGGCCAAAGCCTTGAGGTGCAGGAATTCCAATCAGACCACGAACACCCTCTGTTAAACTTTCCCATTTGTCAATCACGAGATAAATAATATAACCTAAGCACAATGTGTAGATTGCGAAAAAGTGCTCTTTCGTTCTCAGCGCAATCAAACCTACAATTAATCCTAGGATACTAGTAATCAACAGCGATAAGACAAAAGCAAGCCAGAAACTCATATGGGCTTTTACTGTTAAAATCCCCAAACCATACGCTCCGATTGCAAAGAATCCTGCGTGTGCCAATGAAAGATAACCGGTATAGCCTGCGAGCAAGTTAAGTCCATAAACCCCAATCATCCAAATAAACGCCAGAGTCATTACGTGAATCAAATAGGTATTTGTTGTTATTAACGGAAACACAAGAGAAACCAATACTAACAGAATGATAATATTTCTTTTGTTAAATAGCGCTGACATTAATGTCCCCCCTTTGAAAACAATCCGGTTGGTTTAACCGTAAGAATGATAACGAGGATAAAAAAGGCAATAATGTCCTTATAGTCATTTGAAATGTAGGTCGCTCCCAAGCTTTCGCTGAATCCGATGATATATCCTCCGACGATAGCACCTGGGATACTGCCCATTCCACCAAGAATAATAATGACAAACGCTTTTAAGATAACTAGCTGCCCCATCCCTGGGAAAACTAGATTGATTGGTGCCGATATGGATGCAGCGATAGCTGCAAGTCCACCTGAAATCATAAAGGTCAACATAGCTACCCGCGTTGTATTGATCCCAACAAGACTTGCACCTTCACGATTCTGCGACATCGCAATGATCGTAGAACCGGTATAAGTTTTTCTTAAGAAAAGGTTTAATAGAATCATAACGATAACCGCAGCGACTACAATAAGAATTCTCTGCATCGTAAGTGTTAAGCCAAAAACTTCAACAACTTGTCCATATGGTGATGGCATGCTCTGGTATTCTGCTCCCCAGGTATATTGTGCGAAAGCTTCTAGGAATAAGAGGATACCTATGGCGGCAATTTTATCTTGGATTGGCGGTGATTCCCGAAGAGGGTAAAAGACCAGCCTTTCCATTAAGACACCAATAATACCGACAACAATAATTGAAACAAAGATCGCAATCCAGTAATTAAGTCCGAATTTGGTCATCATGGTTAGCGTTATGTATCCGCCCATCATGTAAAGTGCACCATGAGCAAAGTTTGGAATGTGCAAAATTCCATAAACTAGGGTTAAGCCCAAAGCTACCAGTGCGTAAACACTCCCTATGGTTAAACCGTTAAACAACTGCTGAATAAGAATATCCATTGCTCTCCTCCTTTGTGTTAGTTAGTATAATTTTTTCAAGAGGGGCCTTCTGCAATTTCAGCCCTCTTGATCATAACCGTTTAATGGACCTGATTCTGAACCTTTTCATTTTCTTCCTCCTGAAGGGTGCGCCAGAGAATTTTGCCGCTGGAGGTCATTGGAAACACCTCTCTGAACTCAATCATGCGTGGATATTTATAGGCGGCCATGTGATGCTTTGACCACTCGATAATGTCATCCTCGCTGACTTTGCCTTCATACCCTTCATTTAAGATGACAAAAGCTTTTACGTTTTCCCCTCTTCTAGGATCTGGTACTCCCACGACGCAAGCTTGCTGAATAGCAGGGTGCTTGTAAAGGTATGACTCGACTTCAGTTGGCCATACCTTGAATCCGGAGGCATTAATCATGCGTTTAACACGATCGACCATAAAGAAATATCCATCTTCATCAAAACGGCCAATATCCCCAGTTCGGAAAAACCTTTTCCCATCAATCTCAAGGTATGCTTCCCGGTTTTCGTCATCGCGGTTATAGTAGCCAACCATTACCTGCGGTCCATTGACAATAATTTCACCGACTTCACCGACACCAAGTTCCTTTCCAGTTGACGGCTCAATAATTCTAGCATCGACATCATAGGAAGGGATTCCAAGACACTGCATTTTTGGTCGATTCGGCGGATTGAAATGGGTCTGGGCAATCGTTTCTGAAAGTCCGTAGCCTTCGACAAATCGCAATCCCGTCAGGTTAAATAATTTTTCACCAACCGCTTCTGGAAGAGCTGCTCCTCCACCAGCAAGATAGGTTAAGGAAGCAATGTCCTCCACCTTCAGATTTGGATTGGCAAGAAAATCGACAATCATGGTAGCGATTGTGACCCAATGGGTGCAGCCTAAGCTCTTTATTAGTTCCACTGCCGCATCCCGATTCCACCTCGTCATAATGACCATCATACTGCCGCTGAAAATTGGCATGTGCATGCTGTGCACCATACCCGTCACATGGAAAAGCGGCAAGGTCATCAGATGGATGGCATTTGGTGTTGTAGAGGACCAGTGGTAGCAGCCTACAGTATTCGCATTGACTGACCGGTTAGTATGCATACAACCTTTTGGAAGACCTGTTGTCCCTGATGTATAGGGCATAACAGCCAAATCATCACCTTTTGCCGTATGTTCTGATGGAGTGAGATTTGCCTGAATCGCATCAACCCAGTTGTAATGATTAGGATTGTTTACCACTAATCTTGGTGCCTCCACCTCTTTTGGAAGCATTTTTTCAAAGCCTTCACCTATATAATCTGAATAGGCTGTAAGGAGCAGGTGCTCCAAGGAGGTTTTTCCTAACAGAGGCTGAACTCGGTCTAAGAGTTCTTGTCCGGCGATTGCTGTTTTAATTCCGCAGTCGCGAATGTAAAATTCCAGTTCATCCGCAACCAGCATTGGGTTAATTGGGACTACAACAGCGTTGGCCCTTAGAATGGCGTAGAAACCAATCACAAATTGCGGGGAATTTTGCATAAAGAGCAGGACTTTGTCCCCTTTTTTTACGTCTAACTTATGCTCTAAGTATCCGGCCAGGGCATTTACTTCTTCATCTAATTGCTGGTAAGTCAATTTATTCCCATAGTAGAAGATAGCATCCTGATCAGGATAACGGCTTGCACTTACTCTAAGATTGTCATAGAGTGAAGTGGCAGGGACATTCAATGATTTTGGGATATTTGGCCAATGTTGATAATGAAGAGTTAACAATCTCGATCTCTCCTTTTTGCAAGAATGCTAGATGTTAGGTGTGTAAACGCTATCATTGCTAATTCCGTTTAAAATAAGGTCAAGAAATATATCCGCAACCTTTTCTTCAGGGACTTCTCCCTCCGGGTTGAACCAATAATAGCTCCAGTTGGTCATGCCAAGGATAGCCATTGTTATTATATCGGCGCGGCCCTTTTGGAGGATTCCTTGTGTAATACCTTCTTCAATTAATTTTTGGACATTATGACGAAATGCGCTTCGTTTTTCCTTGATTTCGAAGAAATTATCTCTGCTTAAATGCCGCATTTCTCTGGTAAATATCCGGGCACTTCTCAGTTCGATTCTAATGGTGCTAATCTGCATTAAGATAATCTCATGCAGTTTTTTGGCAAAATCATACGAAGAATTATTCATAATTTCTTCCTGCTGTTTGATTATTGACTCAATATACAACAGATGAATTTCCTTTAACAATTCCTCTTTACTGCTGAAATAATAATAAAATGTACCCTTTGTTACACCCAGTTCCTGGACAATATCCTGTACCGAAGTTGACTTAAACCCGTTTTTATCGAATAGTAAAATCCCCGTCTCCATTATCTTTCGCTTCATCGGTTTATCCTTTCAGCATTAAAATCAAAGTGCTGCTGTAGTGGAATGTGGTAGATGGCGTCTGACACCAAGATTGACTTTTCCCCTTTCAATAAGGCGTTTGGTCAAGTTTGGTGCCTGACACCTAGATGAGGACCACCACAGTCAGTACCTTGTTTTTATTCGCTCTCGATGATTGTAGCGATTCCTTGGCCGCCGCCAATGCAGGCGGTGATAAGGGCATATCTTCCGCCGGTGCGTTTTAGTTCGTAGCAGGCTTTGGTGACGAGGATGGCACCTGTTGCTCCCAACGGGTGGCCATGGGCGATGGCCCCTCCGTTAACATTGACTTTTTCCATATTCATTTCAAGCTCGCGGTTGCAAGCAATTACTTGAGCGGCAAAGGCTTCATTGATTTCGATTAAGTCCATGTCTTCTATGGATAATCCTGATTTTTCAAGAACCTTTCTAACAGCCGGAACAGGGCCAATTCCCATGATATTCGGGTCAACACCGGCAACTGCATAGTGACGGATAACCGCTAGTGGAGTTAAATTTAATTCCTCTGCTTTTTCCCGTGACATGATAACTAGGGCCGATGCAGCATCATTTAGACCTGAGCTGCTGCCTGCAGTGACTGATCCATCCTGGAGGAATGCTGGTGGAAGCTTTGCCAAACCCTCAATGGTCGTTTCCGGCCTTGGATGCTCATCACTATTGAAAACAATCGGCTCACCTTTTCTAACAGGTATAGTGATAGGAACGATTTGTTCATTAAAGCGTCCTTCTTCCACGGCAGCTTTCATTCGTTGCTGGCTTTGGAGCGCGAATGCGTCCTGCTCTTCCCGTGTAATATTGTATTTTTTCACGAGATTTTCAGCCGTAATCCCCATTGGCGGATCGCCTATTTCTTTAGGAGAGAGCTGCGATTTCCGGAAACTTGGAGGATTCGCACCATACGGTTTTTCCGGCCGGTCCATCAAGTAAGGAGCACGGCTCATACTTTCTGTTCCGCCGGCAATATAGATATCTCCATCCCCAGCTTTAATTGCCTGGGCTGCTAGATTAATAGCATTAATTCCAGATCCACACTGCCTATCGACTGTCACGCCTGGAATTTCGATGGACAGTCCCGTTTGCAATGCAGTTAATCTCGCAATATTTCCACCGCCTGATAAAACATTTCCCAAAAAAACGTCGTCTATCATGTCAGGCGTGATATTTGCCCTTTTAACTGCTTCTTTAATTACTTCAGCTCCAAAAACATGTGCTGGAACGCTCGCTAGTGCGCCTCCCTGTCTGCCAATGGCAGTTCTAACTGCCGAAACAATGACAGCATCTCTTTTCATTAAGCAAATCCCCTCCTGCTTTTTTATATTTACGATTCTATTAATTTCTTACATTACATGTGAGCCGCCGTCTACAACGACGATATCCCCGGTTACAAAGTCCGAAGCTCGCGATGCCAGGAACAACGCTACACCTTTCATATCTGTATCAGTCCCAAACTTACGTAATGGAGTGCCTTCTAAGATGGCTTCACCACCAGCATCAAGCAGCCCTTTTGACATTTTTGTTGGGAAGAATCCTGGTGCAATTGCATTAACATAAATACCATGCTGGCCCCATTTCACAGCTAAATCCTTGGTGAAGGTAATAACTGCCCCTTTGCTAGCGTTATAGCCAATCGCATTCATGTATTTTGGGTTCGACCCCTGAAGCCCAGCGACAGAAGCAATATTAATGATTTTGCCGCCCTTTTGTTCGATCATCACTCTTCCGACTGCCTGGGACATTAAGAAGGTTCCGGTAACATTCGTATTCATTACCTTATTCCAAGCCTCAAGCGGCATTTCCTCGACAGGCGCTCCCCAAGATGCACCGCTGTTGTTGACAAGAATGTCGATGCGTCCGAATTTTTCCATTGTTCGTTCCACAACGTTTCTAACATCTTCAGGATTGGAGACATCACATTTTAATGCTAGACTCTCGACTCCAATCTTTTTTAAGCCTTCACTTACTTCCTCACAGGCCTCAAGTTTACGGGAACAGACCACTACATTGGCGCCTGCCTCCGCAAATCCTTCAGCAATTTGCTGGCCAAGACCTCGGCCGCCGCCTGTTACAATGGCGACTTTACCTGTTAAATCAAAAAGCTCTTTAACATGCATCTATTTTTTCCTCCTAATACGATTAACGGTATTTTTTCAATTCATAGCGGGCAATCGCACGCTTATGCACTTCATCCGGACCATCAGCAAGTCTTAGTGTACGGATATTGGCCCAACTTGCGGCAAGAGGAGTGTCCTGGCTTACACCGGCGGCGCCAAATGCCTGAATGGCACGGTCAATTATCTTTAATGCCATGTTAGGCGCAACCACTTTAATCATGGCAATTTCGCCTTTTGCCTCTTTATTTCCAACTGTATCCATCATGTAGGCCGCTTTCAATGTAAGTAAACGGGCCTGCTCGATATCTATTCTCGCTTCGGCAATCCATTCTTGAACTACGCCTTGCTCGGCAATTTTTTTACCGAATGCTGTCCGTTCCTGAACGCGTTTGCAAAGAAGCTCAAGTGCACGTTCAGCTGCACCGATGGTTCTCATGCAATGATGAATTCTTCCAGGTCCTAGACGTCCCTGCGCGATTGCGAAACCTTTACCTTCGCCCCAAAGCATATTTGAAGCCGGTACACGAACATTGTTGTATTCAATTTCGGCATGGCCATGCGGTGCATGGTCATAACCAAATACAGTTGTAACTCGTTTGATTGTGACTCCAGGAGCATCGAGCGGTACTAGAATCATCGATTGCTGCTCATGTTTTGGTGCATCAGGATCATTTTTACCCATAACAATCGCAATCTTACAGCGAGGGTCTCCAGCGCCCGATGACCACCATTTTGTTCCATTGATAACGTATTCATCGCCATCACGGACAATACTTGCTTGAATATTGGTAGCATCGGATGAAGCAACATCCGGCTCAGTCATTGAAAAACAGGAGCGAATTTCTCCATTTAATAACGGCTTCAGCCATTTTTCTTTATCTTCTTCAGTCCCGTAACGGACCAATACTTCCATATTTCCGGTATCAGGCGCAGCACAGTTAAACACTTCTGGTGCAAAATGGACACGTCCCATGATTTCACAAAGCGGTGCATATTCAAGGTTCGTTAAACCGGCTCCATATTCACTCTCTGGTAAAAATAAGTTCCATAGACCAGCTTGCTTTGCCTTTTCTTTTAATTCTTCCATTATTGGCGGGATCTTTGAAAATGGATCGTTTTTATCAATTTGATCATGATAGAGCTTTTCATTTGGATAAATATACTCTTCCATAAATTCAGTAAGTTTTTTTTGCAATTCTACTACCTTATCGGAATAACTAAAATTCATCCTTACCACTCCTCTTTTTTCTACATACTAACTAGTTGGTATGTCGAATAACCTAATATTATTAAAAATTTTTCGAATATTCAATTCGATATTTTCGACAATTTTCTCATCGTTATAGTAGAATCATATTTTTTGCATATTTTTTAGGGGCATCTTTTCAAATTGCTATAAAATTCCGTAATTTAGCTGATTTATAATAGATCAGCATGGACACACAGTGATAGAAATTTCTATATTAATCTACTATTTTTAGTCGAAATTTTTTGAAAACAATATCAGGAACTTTCTTCTCTATGCATTTCTGACTATCTTATAGGTACCGGTTCCTTTGGCAATTAATGTTGCATTCTCGTCAATAATTTCCGCTTCCAGCACAGCCATTTTATAGCCCTTTTGGAGAAGTTTAGCCCTTGCAAAAAGATGACCGGTATTTGCTGGAGCAAAATAGTGAACATCCAGATTCATAGCTGTAACCGGGCATTGATATACGGAACGGAGAGCAATTGATTGCACCGTATCAAGCATCGAGGCGTGAACTCCTCCATGCAGGCTTTTATTCGTATTTAGCAGGTCGGTTTTTATTGAGAGCTTCAGCAAAATCTCTTCCTCTGAGGAATTTACGAGTTCAAATCCGATATGCTTGAAAAATGGATTCCTTTCCATCATTTCATATATCTCCCAATCCAATCGGGACACCCTATCACCACCTTTCAATTTCTTCATTGTTTAACAGGACTTGCCTTGAACATGCCTATAGCCTTGGCAGCAACAGCACCATCCTGCCCATAAACGATTCCCTCGGCTGTTATGACTTTTTCCTCGATATTAAGTATATTTGTTTTCGCATGATAGTTTTCTTTCGGTCTTAGGTCAAAAAAGGAAACGTTAAGGTTAATCGTCGTTGCAAACGAATTTGTTTCCAGGGAGGCAGTCGCCCCCATGGAAATATCCAGCATTGTTGAAAAAACGCCTGGATGGACAGTGCCATCATCCTGCAGCAAAATAGTCTGAAGCGGCAAATCAAGATGAAACGTGTCGGTTTTAGTGCTGTTAAAACCCAAGTATTCAAAAAATGTCGATCTCGTAACTGGTAATTTCACATTTCCTGCCCTTTCCTATTGATTAAAGGCTTCAACCAGGATTGCCATTCCTTGGCCGCCGCCAACACAAAGAGTGGCAATTCCGTATTTTTCACCACGGCGTTTCAATTCATAAATCAGAGTCGTCATAATCTTCGCACCAGTGGCACCAAGCGGATGGCCCAAAGCAATTGCACCGCCATTGACATTCACTCGGGACGAATCTAAGTTTAACTCACGAATAACAGCAAGTGATTGCGAAGCGAACGCTTCATTCAGTTCGATTAAACTAATTTCGCCAAGCGTTAAGCCTGTACGTTCAAGGAGTTTTTTCACTGCTGGAACCGGACCGATGCCCATAACTTCAGGTGATACACCAACAGCTGTCCAATCGACAATTCGCGCCATCGGTTTTAAGCCTAATTTCTCGGCATGGCTGCCTGATGTTAGTACAAGCGCAGCTGCCCCGTCATTCCGCCCGCAGGCATTACCAGCCGTAACCGTGCCATTTTGTTTAAACGCCGGCTTTAGACGGCTTAATGCCTCGATGGTTGTATCAGGTCTTGGATGTTCGTCCTCCGTAAACCAAACGGACCCTTTTTTCCCTTTAACTTCTACAGGGACAATTTCGTCCGCAAAGCGTTTCTCACTGATGGCAGCTGCTGCTCTACGCTGACTTTCTAGCGCAAATGCATCCTGGTCCTCGCGAGAAATCGAAAATCTTTCAGCGACATTTTCCGCCGTTATTCCCATTCCAAGCCCGCTGCCGTATGTTTCCTGAGGCTGTTGGCCAGCCTCGGCATTGGAATCAACCAGCTTTGGATTGTCACCGCCAAAGCGGGAGTTTCTTAGGTAAACAGGAGCATTACTGAGGCTTTCAGTTCCCCCAGCGACTACAATATCTGCTTGACCAAATGCGATTTGCTGCGCCCCTGAAGCAACTGCCTGCATTCCTGAGGCACACAAACGGTTAATCGTAAATGCCGGAGCTGTTTCCGGAACCCCAGCCCGAAGCGCAGCGACTCTTGCTACATTGGAGGATTCTGTCGTTTGTCTAACCTCTCCTAAAATCACTTCATCGACTTGCTCAGGCTTAATACCGGCGCGATCAATAGCCTCTTTAATCGCAACCGCTGCCAACTGCCCGGAATTAAGACTTTTTAATGTGCCGCCATATCTCCCTACTGGTGTTCTTACTGCACTTAAAATGACAATATCATTTTGCATATTAAATCACCTGTCCCTAGATTAATAGTTTAGCTGTATTCCTTCTCTAACTGCGCAGCAATAATGTTTTTCTGAATCTCTGAAGTTCCTTCATAGATTCTTGTGATCCGCGCATCACGATAAAAGCGTTCAATCGGATAGTCTGCAATATACCCAATTCCTCCATGGATCTGAACTGCCTTATCAGCAACACGATTGTATACCTCGGAACCGTATAGCTTCAGCATCGCTGCTTCTTTGATGACCTTCATTCCCTGATCAACCATCCAGGCAACGCGATACGTAAACGAACGCAGTGCTTCGATATCTACGGCCATCTCGGAAAGCATATGACTGACAGCCTGGTTCCTGATGATTGGTTTGCCAAATTGGATTCTCTCAAGCGCATATCGCGTTGACATGTCGAGAAGCTTTTGGCAGGAGCCCAAATTCCGGGAGGCCAAACCAGCACGTCCGTTGGCAAGAATTTTCAAGGCATTCATATAGCCCTGCCCTTCTTCACCAAGCACATTTTCCACTGGAACCTCGCAATCTTCAAAAATTAATTCTGCTGAATGAGAACCTCTTAAGCCCATTTTTTTCTCAACGGACCCCACCCTGAAGCCGGGGAAATCCTTTTCAACAATGAACGAGGTGATGCCCTTGGCCCCTTTACACGGGTCGGTCACAGCCATCACAGTGAAAACGCTGGCCTCAGTAGCATTGGTAATATAATGCTTCAATCCATTTAGGATATATTTATCACCCTTACGAACAGCTGTTGTTTTTAAGTTAGCAGCATTGGACCCCGCTTCAGGTTCGGTTAAGGCAAATGCGCCAATTTTTTCACCGCTTGCCATTTCCGGCAAATACTTACGCTTTTGCTGCTCATTTCCCATTTCAACAATCCCGACCGAACCAATGCCAGTATGAGCGCCAATTAACGTGGTATAGCCATTGTGTGTCTGGCCGATTTCCTCATATAGGGCACATTTGCCGACCATCCCAATTCCAAGCCCGCCATATTCCTCAGGAATACTTAAACCGAAAAGCCCCATCTCTTTTGACATATTGATAATTCTTTCCGGAATTTGGTTCTCCTCTTCAATTTGCATCGCAACCGCTTCGACTTCGGTTTGAATAAATTCTCTTACATTCTTTTTTAAAAAAAGAATATCCTCATCCAGTTCAAAGTTCATGACTAAATCCCTCCGTTATGCTTTAAGCCTTTTTTGCTTCTTCTTCTACAAGGATTCTTTTTAAGAGCTTTCCTACTGTGTTTCGAGGCAGGGATTCTCTTATTTCAAATTGTTTTGGTACTTTGTAGCGGGTCAGGTTTTGGTAGCAATGTTCCTTTAATTCTTGAATATCGATATCTTTGCCGGCTTTCGGAACAATATAGGCCTTGACGATTTCGCCGGCTTCCTTATCCGGAATCCCGACAACAGCTGCTTCTAATACAGCAGGATGTTCATATAAAACTCCTTCAACCTCCTGGGGATAAACATTAAAGCCACCGACAATCACCATTTCTTTTTTTCGTCCGACAATATAAAAGTAGCCCTCATCATCCATCGTTGCTAAGTCACCGGTATAGAGCCAGCCATCCTTTAGTGCTTGGGCGGTTTCTTCTGGTTTATTCCAGTATCCAAGCATGACCTGCGGCCCCTTAATTAAGATCTCGCCGACTGTCTTTTCCGGTACATCCACACCATTTTCGTCAACAATCCGGCAGTCTGTAGCTGGCAATGGAATCCCGATGCTGCCTATTTTGCTAACGCCATCAGGAGGATTGCGATGGGTAGTAGGAGAAGTTTCCGATAGTCCATAACCTTCCCCAATCGGCACTCCCGTCAGGTCCTTTAATTTTTTCATAATTTCAATCGGCAATGGAGCCGACCCGCTTGTACAGACCTTAAAGCAGGTTAAATCATATTGATCAATTTCCGGGTAATTGGCAAAAGCATTATACATTTTTGGAACACCCGGGAAGAACGTAGGCCTGTAAGTTTGAATGAGTCTTAGAACCTTCTCAAGCTCAAAACGGTTTACTAATAGAATGGCTGCCCCGAGATAAATCGGCAGATTCATGCCGCTCGTCATTCCGTAAACATGGTAAAGCGGGGTTGCGGTCAAAATGATTTCCTGTCCGTAAACCATTTTACTTCCATAAAGAACCTTGCTCTGCAACACATTCGCACTCAAGTTAAAATGCGTCAGCATGGCACCTTTCTTTTTACCGGTTGTTCCTCCGGTATATTGAATTACTGCAATATCCTTCTTTGCTGAAATTGAACATGTTTCCTTTAGAGGAACGGCACTTTCAATCAATTCCGAAATAGTTGGAATGTCATTGGTTTGCGAATCACCTGCAGAAAATATCTTCTTAAATGAATAAATTTCAGAAATTTTCACAATTTTCTCGAGACCATCCGGCTCAGCTACCAAATAAGCGGTTTCAGAATCATTGAATATTTCAAGCAGTTCCCTTGGTGTATAATGCGGATTGATTTGCACGACAATCATCCCAAGCTTCAGGGCAGCATAATAGGATACAACATATATAGGGTGATTTCCGACCATCAACCCCAGACGATCTCCTTTTGCTGCGCCAAGCTCTTTCCAAGCCGCTGCCAGCCGGTCAACCTTATCCTTCAAGTCATGGTAGGTCAGCTTTTCATTTTCATAAATAATGGCCGTATTCTCAGGGTATTTTTCAGCTGTGTGATCCAAAAATGTGTAAAGGCTCATTTCCGGAAATTCAATGGAAGATACCGCAGTTTCAGGATAGTGGCCGAGCCAAGGACGTTTGTGTTGTATTTGCAATTCGAACACCTCTCTTAGCACATTGATTACTCAAACGTTCCTCGTTTGAAAGTTTAAAAGATGATAAATAGTATTGAGGACTTGGGTTTCTACCCCTAATTCTTTTCCTTTTTTCACAATATAACCGGCAATAGATTCCAGTTCCAGCGGTTTCCCTTTAAGCTTATCCTGCAGCATCGAGGTTTGGTGATCTTGGGCAAACTGCCCTTGCATCATCACTGTTTCATACTGGTCTTCCTCGATCTCAACCCCTGCTGCTCTTGCAACAGCAATAGCTTCCTGACAGATTTTTATCGCCGTTTCTTTTAATCCCTTGTCCTCATAAATAGCCCTAACCTTTGCTTCTATTAAGGCTGTCAAAGGGTTAAAGGTGACATTCCAAAGCAATTTTTTCCACTTGATTTTTAAAATGTCACGAGTTGAATAGGCTTCAATATTAGCAATGTTAAATAGCTCTTGAATGACACTGAGTCTTTCCCGTAAATCTTCCTCTAAAGCTCCAAATACCAGCTTTGGCGGGACACCGATTTGTTTTACAGTTCCTGATTCCGTCACACCTGCCTGAATATAAGCAGCAGCAGATAAGATCCGGCCGCTGCCAAATACCGAAGCGAGAAATTCTTCATTATCTACCCCATTTTGGAGAGTCATAATCATGCATGATTCCTTTAATACACGGGTAAACTTCTCAGCCATTTCCATTGTGCTTGTTGACTTAACACAAAACAACAGCAGGTCTACATCCATAAAGTCCTCATAACAATCGGTAAACGTTGCCTCCACTGTGAATGATTCGGAATCGCTTTCAATAGTCAGCCCATTTTCCCTCATTCTTTCGAGATTGTTTCCCCTCGCTAAAAAAATGACCTCATTACCCGCCCTTTTTAAAAGGCCGCCAAAATAACCACCGACCGCACCTGTACCGGCCACGCCAATTTTCATGCTGCTTCCCCCTGCTTATTCCATATGTATGGCTCTGAAAGGAATCGCTCCCTTCAGAGAACATGATTAATCTAGTAAATCCGGCTGTTCCTTGACAATCCGATTCCATAATGGCTGGAACTGGAACCATCCCGCACTGGAAGTACCGACAGTATTATAGGTATTGCTAGCACTTTCATTTTCAATAATTACCGGTTTACCAACTGCCTCAGCAAGAAGCTGTGCCTGACAGGAGCGCTCCATCGTAATAAACCACCAGGCTGCCTCATCAACGGACCTTCCGACCGTTAAAAGACCATGGTTTCTTAGGATACAGGCTTTCTTATCACCAAGCGCTTGGCCAATCCGTCTGCCTTCTTCAATTTCATGAACAACTCCAGTGAAATCATCAAACAAGGAATGATCCTGATAAAATGCACATGCATCCTGTGTGATTGGATCTAGAAGGCGTCCTAGCGAAGACCATGACTTCCCATAGACTGAATGGGCATGGGCAGCTGCGATAATGTCCGGCCTTGCAGCATGGACCTGCGAGTGAATAGCGAATGCGGCCCGGTTTACCGGATAATTTCCTTCGACAACTTCACCTTGATGATTGCAGAGAATTAAGTCAGAAGCGCTGATTTGGCTGAAATGCATGCCGAACGGGTTTACCCAGAAGTGATCCTTCAGTTCGGGGTCGCGTGCGGTAATATGTCCTGCGACACCTTCATCAAATCCAAATTTTGAAAATAAGCGGAAGGCAGCAGCCAGTTTTTGTTTTAAATGCTGGCGTTCCTCTTCGACTGAGGAAAATACCGGCGGCTTATAACTTAATTTTAATTTGACCGTCATATAATCATCCCTTTTTAAATTTAACTTTGATGTGATTTAAGCTCCAATCAACAACCGATAACAATAAACCCAGCATTCAGAGGGGAGTCCATCTTTCGTGCCGGGTCTATTCCTTCAATCTGCAATTCTGTCTCTTATGTTAGTAAAGCTGGTATACAACTTCTCCTTTTATTACATCCTTCCCTTGCTGGTTCACAGCCTGGACATCGAAGCGAAGCTGATTATCTTCCTTATCCTTTAAAGAAGCCTTTAATGTAATCACGTCATTTAAGAAAACCATGCCTTTAAAACGGATTGAGTAATCCTTGACAAAGCCCTCTTCATAATATTCCGTAAACAACTTGGCCAGATTTCCCATCGTCCACATTCCATGGGCAATGATTCCCGGCAGACTGGCTTTTGTTGCTTCTTCGTCAATTGTATGGATCGGATTAAAATCTCCGGAAGCGCCTGCATATTTAATCAGGTCAATCCTGGAAACAGGTGATAACTGGATTTCCTTTAAGGAATCACCGGTTTGCAATTGAGTTAGTAAACTCATCTCGCCAACACCTTCCTTACAGCTTCAGATATGACTACAGTGGAACTAGAAGTGAAAATGACATTTCCTTCTGAATCCTCACCACAGTTTTCCATTACCAGGAAGCCCATTTCTCCAAAGTTCCCTTTTTTCTCAAAGTAATTTTTCACCTGAGAATAACAATAAATTTCCTCACCTACATATAATGGGCGCTCATAATGGAAAGACTGCTCCCCATGTATCAAGCCTTTATTAGGCAGGTACAGGTCTTCTATCACCCCATAATCAAATACCCTTGGGAAGGTTGGCGGGGCAATGTTCTTTTGATAACGTGAGAGTCTGCCGGCATCCTCATCAAAATAGATAGGATGCAAATCGCCAATGGCTTCAGCAAATTTCTTAACGGCTCCTCTTTCTACGGCATTTTTCACTTTATTAGATCGCTTGCCAATTTGATCTTTGAACAATTTAGCTCACCCCTAAATTAACATTTTGGTCCGCCGGCAACATAGATAACCTGGCCGTTAACAAACCCTGATTTCTCATCTGCAAAGAATGCAACAGCATTTGCGATATCAGCAGGTTTTCCGCTTCTGCCGACAGGAATATTGGCTACACTAGCCTGAATCATCTGGTCAAAGGAGATTCCAATTCTTTCAGCCGTTGCTTTTGTCATATCGGTTTCGATAAATCCAGGAGCAACCGAGTTGGCTGTGATTCCATAACGTCCTAGTTCAAGTGCAAGGGTTTTCGTAAAGCCCTGAAGTCCGGCTTTTGCTGCTGAATAGTTTGCCTGACCGCGGTTACCTAATGCAGAAGTTGAAGAGATATTGATGATCCGGCCATATTTTTGCTCAACCATGTATTTTTGAGCAGCACGGGCAGCATTAAAGGAACCTTTTAGGTGCACATCCATGACAGTTTGCCAGTCGGCATCAGTCATTTTGAACAATAAATTATCGCGGATTACCCCAGCATTGTTTACAAGAATATCAATGCGGCCAAAAGCATCATGAACCTCTTTAACTGCAGCCTCTACCTGCTCAGGGTCGACGACATTGGCTACCTTTGCATAGACTTGATATCCTTTTTCTTTCAGTTCGCTAGCTGTTTCGCTTAATGCCTCTTCATTTAAGTCGATAAGAGCAACACTAGCTCCTTCTTCTGCAAAATACTCGACAATCCCTTTGCCGATTCCACGGCTTCCGCCAGTGATAAACGCAACTCTTCCTTCAAATCTTCCTGCCATTATTGTTCCTCCTTACATCTGTATGTTTATTTTTTTAGACAACGCTTACAATAAGCTTATTAAATACCAAGTTTCACATGGCCCTTAAGCAGGTTACGAGAAATAATCAGGCGCTGAATTTCATCAGTTCCATCGTAAATTCTCCAAAGTCTGGCTTCACGGTACCAGCGCTCAATTGGCAATTCTCTTGTGTAACCCATACCGCCATGAATCTGCATAACTTTGTCAACTACACGGTTGCCCATATTGGCACCATAAAGTTTTGCCATGGATGCATAATGACGATTATCTTCGCCTTGGTCAAGTGTCCATGCTGCGTTTAACACAAGCCATCTTGCTGCTTCAATATCAACAGCACTATCGGCAATCATCCATTGAATTGCTTGTCTTTCTGCAATCGGTTTGCCGAAAGTCTCGCGTTCTTTTGCATAATCAATTGCCATTTGCAATAAGCGTTCTGCTGTACCAACAGCTCTAGCGCCAACAACCCATCTTGCAAAGCCAATCCACTCAAGTCCAAGATTGTAACCTTTATGCAGTTCGCCAAGAATATTTTCTTCCGGAACGCGGACATTATCAAATACCAAACCGGCTGGACCCCATTCTCCCATGGTATGTATAAATTCTGATTTCCAGCCCATATCGCGGTCAACGATGAAGCATGTTACACCTTCACGGCCTCTAGTTTTTTGGTGCAATTCTTTATCAGTAATCGCAATGGCCATAACGAAATCTGCTTCATTTCCGCCTGTAATGAATGTTTTTTCGCCATTTAGGACCCATTCATTGCCATCTTTAACAGCGGTCATTTTAATATTTGTTGTATCAGATCCAGCACCTGGCTCTGTCATAGCGAAACATGATTTCTTTTCACCGTTAATAGTTGGAATTAGGTATTTTTTCTTTTGTTCTTCATTACCATAGTAGAGGATGTTATCAGCAGAGCCGCCGAATGAGAATGGTACAAATGTTTTGGAAACCTCCATGTAAACAAGCGCCATCATCATTTGTCCAAGATCAGCACCGCCGTATTCTTCTGGAGTGTTAATTCCCCAGAATCCGGCTTCCTTAGCTTTTAGCCGCAATTCCTGCAGTTTGCCCTCCGGTAGGCTTGGCTTACCTTCCCGCTCTCTTCTTAGGACTTCATTTTCAAGCGGCATTAGTTCTTTTTCAACAAATTTTCGAATCGTTTGCTGAACCATTTTTTGTTCATCTGTTAGACGTAAATGCATGTCTTTCACTCCAATCTAGGATTCTAGTATTTTTTACTGCTATTAATATTATGCCGGTTTAGTTTATCACATACCTACCGGTTGGTATGTTTAAGATTATTTTATTTCGAAATTTCAGAAAAAACAAGTTTAAAATTAAATTTATATTTAAAATTTTTTCAGATAGACTATTTTTCATTATCTTTACAAATGATAAAGATGATATTCCATTCGAATATCATCGTTTCAAAATCCTATTTTGAGGTGATTTGATGAGCTACAGAGAGCGTATGGATGCACACTCGGATATGTTTGTAAAAAATTCGACAAGGCATAAGCGTCAGAAATCTCAGGTGAATGGCGAAACGCAAATGTCGCAAAACAACATCATCTTAAGGAGTAATGCCAAAGCCCACCGTTGGTAGGGATTTGCCAATGAAACGAATCAGGGAAAACCTTTTTCCAGGATTGCATTCCCGGGAAAAGGTTTTTCTTTTTAATACTCGACAGGATATTGATTTTGCTTGATAGAAGGTTTACCATAAAATCTAGTTATTTATTCAAGTTATTGGGGTGTTAGGTCATGTTTGAAGAATTCATAATTAGAGATGCAGAAATAAAAGATTTAGAAGATATTGTTCACATATATAATACAACCATTCCAAGCAGAATGGTGACTGCTGATATAGAGCCTATCAATGTTGAAAACCGGACGCAATGGTTTCACGATCATTCACCTGAATTTCGGCCATTATGGGTAGTAGAACATGATGGGAATATTTGCGCATGGGTAAGCTTTCAATCCTTTTATGGGAGACCTGCCTATAATGGCACTGCTGAAATCAGCATTTACATTCATCCTGATTATCGAGGCAAGAAACTTGGTAAATATCTGATCCAAAAAGCAATCGACTTCTGTCCAAATATCGGCATCAAGACCTTACTTGGCTTTATATTTGCCCATAATGAGCCAAGCGTTAAACTCTTTAACAGCTTTGGTTTTGAAAAATGGGCCCATCTTCCAAATGTAGCCGAATTAGACGGAATTGAAAGAGACTTGATGATCCTCGGCAAAAGAATTTACTAGATAATTGCACTTTGCCTGTTTTTCCATGAATATGATGTTTCTAAATCATCCATTATCAAGTAATATAGATAAAAGATAAATATATAACCCAGTAGAGGGAATTGGAGATTTTCATGCAGAAAAAAAAGCTGATTATCATCTACTTTTTTACTAGTTTAATATGGATTTATGGTTCCAACTATTTAGTTGAACATTTTGTGCCAGCTTCTTATATGGAAATATTAGCAAGAATCAAAGAAATTTTTTATTTAATGGTCACTGGGGCATTCATTTATTTCTTTATGAATAAAGCAAATGAATTGAATGAGTCCAAGGAAGACCAGCAGCGCCTTTCTACCCTGATTAATTCGATGGTGGATTTTGTCAATTTTAAAGATGGGCAAGGCCGATGGATTGAGGCCAATGATTTCGGGTTACAATTATTCCAGCTTGAAAATGTTGATTACCGAGGTAAAAAAGATTCCGAGTTAGCCGAGCATACAGACTTTTATGCCGATGCTCTTAGAAATTGTGAGATTTCAGATGAAGAAACTTGGAAAAATAAAAAAATTACCCGTGTTGAAGAGGCCCTCCCCCTTCCAAATGGGTCAACAAAATTTTTTGACACGATAAAGGTCCCTCTATTTAATCCTGATGGTTCTAGACAAGGACTGGTTGTTATAGGTCGCGATATAACAGAAAAAAGGGACATGGTAAATAAACTTGAAGAACGGGAAGAGCGCCTGAGAAGGACCGAAAAGCTGTCAGTTGTAGGAGAACTGTCGGCGAGCGTTGCCCATGAAATACGTAATCCGCTTACCTCCCTTAAAGGCTTCGTACAGCTCCTTAAAGTCGAGGATGAAAGACACCAGTTTTATTATCAAATCATGCTTGATGAGCTAGACCGAATTAATCACATTGTAGGTGAACTTCTATTACTGGCGAAGCCTCAAGCCGTAAAATTCACAAAGGCGGATGTTAAAAAACTCTTAAAAGATGTCATTTCATTACTAAGTTCTGAAGCCAGTTACCATAATGTCCAGATTGAATCTCGTTTTCCAAACGTCGAAATGACGATTGAATGTGAGCCAAACCAATTGAAACAGTTGTTCATAAATATCATAAAAAATGCGATTGAAGCATCTGGGAATGGCGGCATGGTTACCATTTCTTTTAAAAAGATGGAGCCTGAAACGATTTCAATTGTTATCGAAGACAATGGCTGTGGTATTTCTGAGGAAAGGCTTGCCAAAATTGGCGAACCTTTTTATTCATCCAAAGAAAAAGGAACTGGTTTAGGATTAACTGTTAGCTTTAAAATTGTTGAATCACATCATGGCACCATTCATTTTGAGAGCAGGGAAAATCAAGGTACATCTGTTCATATTGTCCTCCCTATCCTACAGGCAAGCAGTGTCCCACCCCATCAAGATAACAAAAAACAGCCTTCACTGCGTTAAGGAAGGCTGTTTTTTGCATTCTATGCTAAAAGAAATTATTACTGACTGGATTGTTGATTAGGCTGTTGGGTCGATTGCTGTTTCGGTTGCTTCTTTCTATTTCTAAAAAAAGCGATGACTAGTAAAAATAATGGAATAATAATTTGGAAGGGCCAATGTAAGTAGATGGTAACAACGTTTATCCCTTCCTCGATATGTTCTGCAAAATTTGAGGCAATCATTACTGATGACAGTAATATTAAAAAACCGATTGGAAAATTCAGCTTTTGATGGCTTTTAAACTTGAATAAATCGGCAGCTCCAATCACTGCCGCATAATAATAGATGGTTATTTTAAAAAAGCCGCCAATCACCAAATAAAGCATAAAAAACACATCCAGCCGTTCAATAAAATTTGCTAATTGAATTTTCCCAATTGTGGTTAATAACGGGAAATTGGATCGTACAAAAAGATCTGGTCCCAATACTGCTACGTTAACTAATGCGGTAATAGCGATATTGATACCTGCTAAACTCATTCCCCCAATACAGGCGATTTTGACCTTTTTTGGATTGTTTAAATAAGGCAGAAGCATGGTAAAAACAATCATCTCCCCAAATGGGAAAACGAGGGTTTCTTTAATAAATGTGCGAAGTACAGGTTTAAATCCATTCTCCAGCATTGGTCTAAGATTTTCAAAGTGGATAAGTCCAGAACCTGTAACAAGGATCATTCCGATAATTGCCATGATGTAAATTAGGGCGAAGTACAACTCACCAATTCTGGCAATTACCTCAAAACCTTTATGAATCCCATAAATGATGGTCAAAATCATTAAAGAGTTGATGACAACTAGAGGAGTAGCTGTGTAAATAGTCGTTGTTAACAGCTCTCCGAAGTCCCGTAATACTCTTGTCGCAATATAAATAAAATAGACAATGTACAACAAGGCAAGTATTCTGCCAATCCATTTTCCCATTATTTTTTGCAGATAGCCTGTCAATGGAAGTTCCGGGTAATATATAAAAAGCCGGTAATAAACAAAAAAGATTAAAATTCCTCCCGCCAGCCCTAATAAAATGCTAATCCAAGCATCTTGCCTTGCACTTGCTCCAAGCCCAACAAGTAATGAGCTTCCCATTTCAAATAGGACCACGAGGACAAACATCTGCGATGCTTTTATTTTTGCGTTTTCCATCCCTATCCCCTCACTAAGGGTTTATTGATTGATATCAAACCAAAATGGCTTCGTCCGGATTCCTTCACGACGTGTATAGGAATCTACCTTAACATTTACTTCAAGGTCCGCAAATCGTTCGTTCCAATTCCCTTTTAATTCTTTCCAAAGCTTTGGATTTTCCCGGTGAATTCTTTCACCGAATCCAAAAATATCACTTTTCTTCTTTTGAACTTCGGTTATAGTCGACTTAATTTGTTTTTCTATTTCTTTTGCTACGGACTTATCAATTTTTTCGATTTCCTTCGGGTCTGTTAAATCCACCGTCGTATTTGCTTCACTTATCCACCCTTCAAATTCGATCGCTACATTTACAACAGGCTTCCCCTGTTTAATATTTACGCTAACTTTTGTTTTAGATCGGATCGGGGCCATCGTGATAGCATTTTTTTTTCCATTCCAATCAACATTAATAGAAGTGCTTTTAACTTTATTCATAAGCCATACCACGCCGCGGGCCTTTTCTCGGTCGATCCACCCTGAAAGCTTACCATTCTTAAAAATCGCCAATCCTGAAGAAGCAAGAACGGCCTCTGATTTTGTCTTCTTTAGATCATCTGATGATCCAGACATATTTTGGTTGCCGGAAATTTTATAACCATTTACGAACGGCTCTCTCCCATGACTTATAAGGGCGTTTATGAACTCATCAATATCTACGCTCATATTTTCACCTAACTGCATTTCGGTAGATTCTATTTCTTTTGTAACCTTATTGACAGGCAATTTATCAAGATTAGCCAGTGCTGAGACCAATTTTTCTGCACTGGTTTTTCTTGCTACGACTATCTCTGTTGTCGTTCTAAATTCCGGATCACGATCCAAGGCATCAAGAATATCAAGGAGTCCATCTTTCGCCACTTCCTCACTTACGGCAATTAAATTGGTATGGGCATAATAAAGACGCCGAGAAACTTTTTGGGTCGCTCTTCTGGCAGCTTCAGTAAGTGTATCGCCTGAACTTGTATAGACCGCAATGGGAAGGCCCTGTCCCCCGCCTCCGCCTCCTTGCCCGGAAGTTACATTTCCCGGATTAACAATTTGAAATGAAACTTGAAACCGCCGATTTTCTCCTTTATCAACACCGATAGCCATTACAAATGCTAAATCTGTCAGCTCCTTTTGATTCCAGCAGGCGCTGAGAATCGGAAGGAACAAACCGATGAGTAAAAAAATCACCATGGTTTTTTTCATCATGATTCACCTTTCGAATCTTGACTATCCTCCTGTTTAGGAGGCATTGGTTTCTGATTATCTCCAGCTCTTACCGTATTTCCCTTACTTATAAATTTAGGGCGGTATTTCATAGCCCAAATAGGATAACGGATAAATATATCCTGCTGATTTTGAACATTGAAAGGTGCAATCGGCATCATATAAGGAATCCCAAAAGAACGTAATGCACATAAATGGATGGACATAAACATTAGCCCTAATACAATTCCATATAAGCCAAGGAAAGTAGCCAATGCCATCATTGCAAAGCGAATTAATCGTGCAGCAATGGCCATCATAAAGGTTGGTGTCGAAAAATTGGCAATAGCTGTAATTGACACAACAATAACCATTATAGGGGAGACAATTCCCGCCTGAACAGCTGCCTGCCCAATAACTAATGCTCCTACAATGGAAACCGCCTGACCCACCGCCCTCGGCAGCCTTAAGCCTGCTTCCCGTAATATTTCAAACGTCACTTCCATGATTAAAGCCTCTACAAATGCAGGGAAAGGGACATTCTCTCTTTGAGCAGCAATGGCAATGGCCAATGTGGTAGGAATCATTTCCTGATGAAAGGTTGTCGCTGCAATATATAAAGCCGGACCCATCAGAGCAATTAAAAAGGCTAAAATTCGTAGTATGCGAAGACTTGTCGAAATATCAAAGCGGGCATAATAATCGTCAGGCGCTTGAAAAAATTGAGCAAAAATAGCCGGCACTGTAATAACAAAGGGTGTTCCATCCACTAAAATGGCAATTCTCCCCTCCAATAAATGAGACGATATCACATCCGGTCTTTCGGAATGATGGGTCGTCGGAAAGGGTGTCCAAGTTTGGTCCTCAAATAATTGCTCAATATAACCTTCCGCCATCACAGCATCAATGTTAATTTGATTAAGCCGTTCTTTCACTTCCCCAATAATTTTTTCATTAGCGATTCCCTTGATATACATAATGGCAATATCGGTTTGTGCAACGGTACCCAGCTTCATCGATTCCAGCCATAAATTTGGGCTTTTTATCCGCCGACGTATTAATGCGGTATTAGTTCGAATTGTTTCCGTAAAGGAATCCTTTGGACCACCGATAGATAATTGAGTACTTGGTTCGGAAATGGAACGTTTATCCCAGCCCTTTGTTTCCACATTGATTGCTTGATTATAGCCGTCTAAAAAAAAGAGTGTATTTCCCGAAAGAAACGAATCAAAAACTTGATTCCAGTCAGTGGCAAACTGAAAATTTCCTAAACCCGCTGCTTTCTCAATTAAAAACTGAAACGGATCTTGAGTACCATTGAAACTTGAATTTAAAAGGGTCTCATTAAAAAAATCATTGATTAGTTGACCATTTGCCAGTCCATCCACATATACAATGGTTCCTTTAAGACCACCAATTTGATACTCACGGAACAACAAGTCCGTGCTGTTACCTAATTCTCCTTTAATTCGTGAAACATTGTCTTCAAAATTCCTATGGATAGGTTGTTCTTCAGGTTTTTGCGGATCATTGTGCTGTCTTACATTATCATTCTTTCGTCTTTTTTGTTTATTTTTCAACATGGTAGACCAAATCGACACAATTTCCCCCACCCTTTCAGAACAAAATGGATATATTAGGTAGATTGCCCAAAAATAAATGGGTTATCCTATATTTACATAGTATTAATTGGTTAAGCATAACTAACTGATAATAATAAAAGAATCATGATAATATTATTAGAAGGTGACCTATTTGAAAATATTACTCGCATCCGTTCTTATAACGCTAACCCTAGCAATGTTAATTATTTCAATAGATATGATAATGGGCACTAAATTTTCTGGAATTGTCACGAAAGAACTAAATCCTTTTAGGGTTATGGAACCTGCGGAAAATATAATCATCTTCTTGTTTATACTCTATTTTTTCATTAAATCGGTTGTATATTTTTTTAAGAAAAGAAAAGAAAATACAAAAAGCTCGCCTTAAAGCGAGCTTTTTTCATGATTATTTGGTTCTGTAGTTTCAGTATTTTTATGCTTCCGTCTAATCAGCATTACTAAAATGGGAAACCGATTCTTCCATATTTCTATTCTCTGAACATTTGGTCCGTAAACATATCGATTCCAAAAATAATAAGTCGTTTCCTCAATCACGAAAATCGACAAAATTACCATCACCATCCAGAACATTTACAGGACCCCTTTTTAAAAGGATTAATTAATCCTATTCAAAAAAAGTTTTTTCTTTCCTATTATTTATCAAATTTTACCTAACGGGAGATTTTTCGGCAATCAAAATCTGTTAAAATGATTCAGCTTTCACAGTCTTTGACTCCATAAACGTTTTGTTTCCTGCTGTGAAGAAAATAATGCTGGCTAGGGTTACTAACGAAATTATCAAAAACATGAACTGTCCTTGAAGGTGGCTTAGTAGATATCCACCGAGGATTGGACCGAAGAAATGACCAATCTTTCGAAACTGTCCGGCTCCGAAGTAGGTGCCGCGTAAATGTTCTGGGGCAAGTTTGTCCATCATCATGCTGTTGGCCGGGAAAATCAATATTTCACCAACCGTTAAAAGCACCATGGCAATAATTGCTGTTACCCAACCATTAATGAAGCTAAATCCGATTAATCCGGCTGTCATAAAGATAGCACCGAAAACCATTCCCTGCATCAAGCTCAGCTTCTCCGCGATATGGCTGATTGGCATTTGCAAAAACACCACCATGACAGCATTGATGGTAAGAAGCACAGAGAAAATCAGCACGCCATTCTCCACCGACTTTTCCAGGTACTGCGGCAGGTTCGAGTCTATTTGGGAATATCCCATGTTTATCAAGATAATCCCAACTAATAAATATCTTAATGCCTTATCCGTCTTTATGATTTTAAATGCATCTGCCGCAGAAACTACTTTCTTCGCAGCAGCTTCATTTGAGATAACTAGTTTATTCATTAGCCATAACAAGACTATGGCATACAATAGATAGGTACTGCCTGTAATGGCAAAGGAAACTTTTGCAGATGTATTCGCAAAATAGGCCCCAAGAAGCGGACCAACAGATGCCCCGATATTGATGGCTGTGTACCGTAACGAATAAACCTTCATGCGTTTCGTCTTGTCAGTTAAATCTGCCATAAGAGCTTGAGAGGTTGGTTCGAAAAAGGATGTACAAAGTCCATTAAGGGCGTTAAGAATAATGAACCAGATTTGCGCATTTGCAATAGTAAAGCCGAAGTAAACAAGTGTCAGCGTAAATAAAGCAGTCAGCATGATTGGCTTACGGCCAAAACGGTCCGACAGATGCCCACCGATAAATCCCCCCACCGTTCCCATTAACGGGCTCATCCCAACTGTAATCCCGATTACAATTGGAGAAAGCTCCAAATGCCTTGATAAATAGATAGACAAAAATGGCAGAGTCATAAAAGCGGAGCCCCTGGTTAAAACGGTTCCTAATAACAAGACCCAAACGATAGGATGAAACTGTCCAATATACTGTTTTATTCTGGTCATATAGATGTCCTCGCAAATTTTTAGATACATACTAGTAAACTATTTTATTAGAAAAATGTAAAGAATTTTCTTGAAGATATTGGAATGTGTTTCATTATACGAATACTTGGCAATAAAAGAATGTAGTATGAGTTTTGATTGGAGCATTGGATTATGAAACTGGCTTACATAACAGCTGACCTGATTGTTGGCTTTATCCTTCTCGTTCTTTGGATAAAAGTCATTGGAAGAAAAATTATTAAAAGGGCAACTCCCTTTACCTTTATTTCCTCCATTGTTCTAGGCGAAATAATTGGTAACGCCATCTATAATGATAAAATCAGTTTTTACTATATTATGTATTCGATGGTCCTATGGGGGGCTCTTCTTATAACTGTCGAATATCTTGGACAGAAGTTTCTAGTCTTTCGCGGCATGGTTGAAGGAAAGCCCTCAGCACTGATTAGAAACGGTGTGGTAGACCGGCAGGAATTGAAGAAAAACCGTATGAATATCAATCAGCTGCAAAGCCTGCTCCGGCAAAGTGAAACTTTTTCAATCCGTGAAGTCGCTTATTGCTATCTTGAGCCAAACGGGTCATTAAGTATTTTAAAAAAGACAAAATATCAAAAAACCACTCAAGAGGACTTTAATATGCCTCCCAAGCCGGTCTGTGTCCCCGTAACAATTATACGGGATGGGGAGGTTTTATGGGATGAAATTACCGATTTAGGGTATGATGAGGCTTGGCTGACAACTCAGCTAAATTCCCATAATATCACGGACTACAAGAATATTTTTATTGCTGAATGGCTGGAAGGGGAAGGTTTATTTGTACAACCCATTTCATAACACAGCGAAAAAGAGGCTGTCTCGCTTGACAGCCTCTTTTATGGTTAATTTGGATCTTTATAATTTAAGGCTCGGGTACTGTCGCCATACCCTTTGGTCGTCGGGTCTTGCACAATACCTAGCAATGATAGCAATACAAAAACAGCATTTGCCAAGGTAATTACCCAATCCTGAAGTGCATCCGAAAGCTGGAAACTAGTTATGCCCATGGAATTTAATCCGCCTAGAATCATTTGCGCGACAATAAATAGCTGCGAGATAAATGCAATCACCCAGTTCCGGTTCTTGAACCGAACTTTCCAGTTAATCATGACACCATCCCTTTCCATAAAAATGTTTTATCTTTCTACTAACATATGCTTACATTGGAATTGGTTGTCCACGATTGTCTTGGTATTAAAAGATTTCTATTCAAAGGTCTTTGTTGGTCTTTTTTAACTTGAATATTTATAATAGGAAGAAGCAAAAAATCACACGAAGGTTAGGAGATAATTATGGACAAGCTGCGCCCAATCTGGGAATTAGTCGTCCGTTTCTGGAAAAAGAAACATTTAACTCAAATTCTATTGTTGATTTGTCTAGTAGTCGTGCTTTCAACTATTTCATATTTTGGCTGGCTCGCCTCGAGAGCGAATGTACAGTCATTAAAGGAAGGCCTTAGCCAACCGACAGTTGTTTATGATAAAAATGGCAATGTTGCTTCAAATGTTGCAACAAACCGGACAAAAGGTGTCAAAATTGAAGAGCTGCCCAAATATGTTCCGAATGCAGTGGTAGCAATAGAGGACGAGCGATTTTATGAGCATAGCGGTTTCGATATTCAAGGGATCGCCCGTGCCTTCTTCGGTAACTTATTCGCCGGAAGGATTACTGGAGGAGGAAGCACCCTTACGCAGCAGCTCACCAAAAACGCGCTGCTTTCGCCAGAACGAACCTATAAACGGAAGGCTGAGGAATTATTTTTAGCGGTAAAAATTGAACAAGTTTATACTAAAGACGAAATTCTGCAAATGTATCTGAACCAAGTTTATTTCGGCAGCGGTGCCTGGGGAATTGGCAATGCCTCAAAGAAATATTTTAATAAGGATGCCAAGGACATGACCATTAGCGAGGCGGCAATGATTGCCGGTCTTCTGCATGCGCCGAATTATCTTGATCCTTATAGAAATTATAAGGGAGCAATGGACCGAAGAGATGTCGTGTTGGGTAAAATGAAAGAACTCGGGATGATAACCACAGCCCAGTACAGCCAGGCTAAAAAAGAAAAAATCCGCCTGCATGACGGTGGTGGCAGCTTCGTAGAGCGGAAATACCCTTATTATGTTGATGCTGTTTTAAACGAAGCCATTTCCCGATACGGCCTGACACAGGATGAAATTTTAACAAGAGGCTACAGAATTTATACGGAAATGGATCAAAATTTACAGGCGGGCCTAGAAAAGGTTTATGCTAATAAATCCTTGTTTCCTAGAGGGATGGGGGGAGAAACCGTCCAAAGCGGCTCTGTCTTGATGGACCCAGCATCAGGCGGTGTGCTTGCCCTCGTTGGCGGACGCGGTGAACAAGTGTTTCGCGGCTTTAACCGGGCGACGCAATTAAAGGCGCAGCCAGGTTCTTCAATCAAACCGTTGGCCGTCTATACAGCAGCTCTTGAGGAAGGTTATACTTATTCGTCTGAGCTGGTCGATGAGCCGCTTACATTTGGCAATTACAAGCCGGAAAATTTCACAAAAACATATCAGGGCAAGGTTCCTTTGTATAAGGCTTTGGAAGACTCCTTAAATGTTCCGGCCGTATGGCTGTTGGATCAGGTTGGTTTAAACAAGGGGCTTGATACCTTGAAACGTTTCGGAATTCCTGTAGAAAAAGAAGATAGAAACCTAGCAGTTGCACTTGGTGGGATGAGTAAAGGCGTTTCCCCTCTGCAGATGGCCAATGCTTACACTGTTTTTCCAAATGGCGGGAAGCGTCAGGACAGCCATTTGATTACAAAAATTGTCGGCCCAACAGATAATATTATTGCTGAGCGGGAAGCTAAAACAACCAAAGTGACCTCCAAAAAGGTGGCAAATGAAATGACCTCCATTCTTCTAAATGTGGTTGAATCTGGAACAGGTCAAAAAGCCCGCATCCCGGGAGTACAAATTGCCGGGAAAACCGGTTCAACTCAGCTTCCGTTTGCTGATATAAACGGCACGAAGGATCAGTGGATGGTCGGCTATACGCCAAATCTGGTAGGGGCCATTTGGATTGGTTTTGACCAAACGGACCGCCAGCACTACCTGCCAAGCTCAAGTTCTTCAAATGTCGTGCCTATTTTTAGAGAAATCATGAGAACATCAACAACCTCTCTTCCAAAAGAAAATTTTGATGTTGTGTCCATAAATGCTAAGCTAGCCGGGGAAACAAACCCTGCTGCAAACATACAAGACCAGGCAGAAGAAATTGGTAAAGAATTAAATGATAGTGCCAAAAAGATTGGGAACACGATAAAAGAACAAGCACCTGAATGGAAAAAGGGTTTGGAGGAAGTACTCTATAATGTTGGCGAAAAGGTCGACTCGTTGATTCAAAAACTGCAGAGTATGCAAAAATAGCACGCCGCTTGGCGTGCTATTTATCATCTGTTAACTCGATTGGGTTTTGATGAAATGTTTTTTCCTTATGCCTTTGTAAAAGCTTTAGCAGGACTGGACCAAGAGTTAAATAAAACAAAAAGTTGCCGGCCGCATGATATAAATCAAACGGGATCCCTCTTAGGTAGTAAACCCAAAAAGCAGCCGGGCCGCCAATGATGAAAACGTTTAAGGATACCATGAATCCAAAAAACAGCCCGGTAAAACCGGCGTATACCGATAAAAGCAGATGGGGAATTTTCTCATAAAACCTTCCAATTACGCCCGATACAACGGCAACTGCTCCCCATGCTATCAGCTGCATAACAACAAAAGGACCAAAGCCCAACACCAGGTTTGAACCCAAAACCGTCAGAACTGCAATAATCAGACCAAACCTTACTCCATAAATCAAGGCAGAGCAAATTATTATAACCGTTGATGGCTGGACGTTTGGAATCATCCCCATATAAATCCTGCCAACAATACTCAAGGTTGCTAAGCACGCCATCAAGGTCATGTTTCTTAACGTTAAAAGGTTCCGCACCCTGGGCCTAAATATGGAAAGAACGCTTTCCATCACTTGTCCTCCCTATAATCAACAACATAATTCCACTCTAATGTGTCGCCAGGATTAACATCCTTTACGCCGGATGAGCGGTCTCCTTTGACTCCATTTATTCTGTAGCTCCATCCGCTGTATGGCCCTTTGTCAAACTCACGCCAGCCGCCAATACCTTTTGTATATAGCGTGGCACCTGAACCAGTAGTTTCCAGCTTTATGCCGGCCTCTTGACAGACTTGTTTTAAAACATCAGCCGCTTTCGTTTGATCGTTTATTTCAACTGACCGCGGTGCAATTAAATAGCCATCAGGCGTCTTTACTGAAACAGTTACTGTGTCTTGCTTTTTTTCTTCGACCGGTGCAGATGCTGGTGCCATACTGCCCGCTGGCTGCTGCGTTACCGTTGAAGTTTGTTTTACAGGCTGAGTAGTAATTACTTTTACGGTTGAATTCTTTCCAGCGGTATCAGATGACGTTGCTTCTGCATTTGAAACAATCCCTTCCACATTCTCTACAGTTTCGGCAGCGGTTTGCTGATCCTGCTGGACTTGTTTAACCTGTGGGGTGGTTGTTGTTGTTGTAATCGTTTTGCCCGGAGTATAGCCATATAAAGCATAGCCAATCCCGCCGATAACCAAAAGCCATGATGCAATATCACCGATGATTTTCTGCCAGCCTTTCATGGTTACACCCCCAAGAACTTTCTTCTAAGAACTAAAGCCAGTGCCCCAATAAATGCGGTAGTGCCTCCTACCTTAAGGTTATTGGAATTGATGGTACCACTTTCTTTTTCAACTTTTACCTCAACTTTGGGTTCACCCGCTGCTGTTTGAACCGCGGCAGGCTGCTGGACGACTATCACTTGCGGCTGTGAAGATGTATTTCCTGCAGCTCCAGCTGTGCCAGCATTATTGTTTGTAATGATTTCTCTAATTACCTCTTTCGTTGACTCTGGGACAGGTAATTTTGAAACGTCTGTTGTCGGCGTAACAGTCACATAATTATTGTTGTTTACTACTGTTGGTGTTGGAGCAGGTGTTGATGGTTGGGCTGGTGTTGATTCAACTGGCAGTGGTGCAGCGAAGTGAAAAAGCCTATCACCATTCTTAAATAGGTCATATGCTACTAGCGCTTGAAATGCCTGTTCAGTTGCCATTGAGTTTTCGGCTGTTTCACTTTTCAGCCATTTAAAACCATCTTCCCATGGCTGTGTCTTATATGACAGCAATGCTTTAACTGGATTAGTTGACCCCTTAACAAAATCACCTGCGGTCGGGTCAACTCCTACTGATGATAAACCAATAATTGCTTGAGAGGTAGAGTTGGCGTTATCACCACTGTAAGAATCGCCGAATTCCGCGTTAGCACCTTCTGAAGTCTTTAAGAAATTTACAGCATTATCAATATCAGCCTTTACAACAGGATCTTCTTTGTGGGCAGATAAGGCGGTAAGCGCCATACCTGTAGAATCAACGCTAGCCGTACCATCCCAGCCTGCCCATCCGCCTGTTGGCAGATCAGAGGCTGTAATCTTATCAATCAGCTTCTGCTTAGTCCATAGTGCATCAGCTGGAATATCGTACTCACCTGAATCTAAAGCGATTAAAGCGTAGATATAAGCTGTTGTAGAGGTTAATGTTGTATCACTATAAGCCTTATTAATTAGGTTCTGACCTTTATAATTTTGCGGGTTTTCCCCTAGTGCACGAAGTGCTAATATAATCTTATGCAATTCAGTACCCTTCACATCTCCTGTTAAACGAACATCTAACTTATCAAGATAAGCTGTCTTATTAGATGCTGTCAGCTTACCTGCTCTACCGAGAGTTATTATATGCCAATCTGAGTCTAATACTGACGATTGAACATGCAGTGCTGTCTTGTGAATCTGGTCTGAAACATTCTCTTCGGCGTACACATTAATTGGCAGCGAAAGGGCCAGTGCACCAATTAACATGATTGATTTAATCTTGGTTAGTTTCAATTTCTTCTCTCCCTTTCTATCTTTACCCCAAAATTGGCATAAAAAAATCCTCCTATCAGTTAGGAGGAGGTGTTATGTATGCTAAGTAACAAACGAGTGACGTTTCCTGCTTAACACTCTCCTATCCACGTAGGCATTTGTGTTTAAAAACAGGCAGGTTTCCTGGCTCATGGTCATTGCTTCCTATGTCTTCCCATCTATTAAGACAGTGACATCGTATAGGTTGCTCCCATTTACAGTGGCGGGACCGCGTTGGCTTTTAACCAACTTCCCTATTAAGCTAAGAGTCTTGTTTTAAGACTTTAGCACCTGTTTTTTAAAGATTATTTTTTTATGCTGTTATTATTATAGTAAAAGTCTGGTTCATTTGTACATGTTTTTGTTTTTGCTTTCTTTTTTATAAATCAATTTATTGAATTAAACAAGCAAGGAGCAACCCTAAAAAGGTGCCCCCTTGGCCTTCTGTTATTCAAAATTTCTTGTTAGGTTGGCCATTTCGATGGCGCCAGAAGCAGCATCCCAGCCTTTGTTGCCTGCTTTTGTACCAGCCCGCTCGATTGCCTGCTCGATTGAATCTGTGGTTAATACTCCAAAAATAACCGGAATGCCAGTATCAAGCGTGATGCGGGATACTCCTTTAGCGACTTCATTACATACGAAATCAAAATGTGGTGTGGAACCACGGATAACTGTACCTAGTGTGATAACTGCATCATATTTTTTACTGTCTGCCATTTTTTTAGCGATTAATGGAATCTCAAATGCGCCTGGAACCCACGCGACATCCACATCAGATTCATTCACTCCATGGCGCTTTAAAGCATCCTGTGCCCCAGACAATAATTTGCTTGTAATAAACTCATTAAAACGTCCTACTACAATTCCGACTTTCAGTCCTGTACCAACTAAATTTCCTTCAAAAATATGTCCCATTTCTATTCCTCCGTATTTTTAATAATGAAGCAGATGGCCTAATTTATCATGTTTGGTTTTTAAATAGCTTTCATTTTCGGGTCTCATTTCCATTTGCAGCGGTACCCGCTCGACGACTTCCAGGTCGTAGCCCTTTAGGCCCTTAATTTTACGCGGATTATTCGTTAATAGCATCATTTTTCTGATACCAAGATCTCTTAAAATTTGTGCACCAATTCCATAATCCCTTAAATCAGGCTTAAAGCCGAGTTTTTCATTTGCCTCTACCGTATCATAGCCTTGTTCCTGAAGCTGATAGGCCTTCATTTTATTAAGGAGCCCGATGCCTCTGCCTTCCTGGCGCATATACAACAGCACACCATTTCCGGCTTGTTCAATCTGCATCAGGGCGGCGTGGAGCTGCGGACCACAGTCACAGCGGTAAGACCCAAAAACATCACCCGTTAAGCATTCCGAATGAACCCTGACCAGAATTGGCTTCTCCGGGTCAATTTCACCTTTAATGAGAGCAACATGCTCTTTGTCGTCTACCATATTTGAATACCCGATTGCTTTAAAATCGCCATATTCAGTCGGCAACTTGATTTCCACTTCCCGCTTTACCAATTTATCCTTTTGATTTCGGTATTCAATTAGATCTTTGATCGTAATCATTTTCAGGCCTAGCTTATCGGCGATTTTTCTTAGCTGCGGTACCCGGGCCATCGTCCCGTCTTCATTCATGATTTCACAAATGACGCCAGCAGGCTTGGCTCCAGATAGGTTTGCAAGATCTACTGCTGCTTCTGTGTGACCTGTTCTTCTAAGGACGCCGCCTTTTTTAGCGATAAGCGGAAAAACATGGCCAGGTCGTTTAAAATCGGCAGCTTTTGACTGAGGATCAATCAAATTCATGATTGTCGCAGACCGTTCAAAGGCCGAAATACCTGTTGTAGAATTTTTATGATCAATGCTGACTGTAAAAGCAGTCCCATGCGGGTCGGTATTGTTCGCTACCATCGGCATTAAATCCAGTTTTTTTGCTAATTCTTCCTCAATCGGAACACAGACAAGGCCTCTCCCATGCGTTACCATCAAATTGATAACCTCAGGAGTCGTTTTTTCGGCAAGCGCTATGAAATCTCCTTCATTTTCCCTGTCCTCATCGTCGCAAACAATGATAACCTTCCCTTGTTTCAATTCTTCGATTGCTTCTTCAATCCTGTCAAACATACCGTATCACTCCTTTGTTCAGTTTTTTCATGCAATTTTATAAAAATCCATTCGCTTCTAAAAATTGAGCCGTAATACCTGATTGGCCTTTAGGCTTCTGATTGTTCGAAAAATTATTCATAAAATGAGCGACATACTTTCCAATCATATCGCATTCCAAATTTACAATCTCACCCGGTCCTTTGTTACCGACCACAGTTTCCGACATCGTATGGGGAATTAGCGATAAGGTAAACGAGTTTTCGGTTACTCCAAATACCGTTAAGCTTGTCCCATCCACTGTTATGGAGCCTTTATAAATGATGTATTTCAATATTTCCGGCTCGGTCTCAATTTCATAATAGACAGCATTTTCAAGGGCATTTTTACTTTTAATAACCCCGGTGCCATCGATATGCCCCGACACAATATGACCGCCAAACCTTCCACCGGCCGCCATTGCTCTCTCAAGATTTACTTTTGAGCCGCGCTTTAACGAATTTAAACTAGAGGCTTTAACCGTTTCCGGCATGACGTCGACCGTAAAACGGTTTCCCGTAAAGGAGGTGACAGTTAAGCAAACCCCATTGACAGCAATACTGTCTCCAAGATGAACATCGGCGAGAATTTTTTTCGCTTCAATCGTCATCACAAATGAATTACCAGTCCGCTGTATAGCCGAAATAGTACCAATCTCTTCAATAATTCCGGTAAACATCCTTCTTTCTCCCTTCATTAGGGTTTCCAGGGATTAAAGATTCTTCTAAAAAGCAAAAAGACCCTGAGGTAAAAACCTTCAGGGCCTGTTTAAAGACAATAGAAAATTAAGGCTTAAAAAAGGCTAAATTTCGCCAATTTTAATCCTGCTATTTCCCTTCTCCCATCCAGACTTTAACTGTCGGCTCCGGAATTTCACCAGATCCACCGTTTAACAAAATTGTTAACCGGGTCACGGACTAAGAAGCATGTGCTTCATCACCGCCGGTAAGGATTTTCACCTTGCCCCGAAGGAATTACTGTTAAATTATTTTAATATTATTATACAGAAGTGCATCTGTAAAGGAAACCGAACTGATTAATGAAAATAAACTTTATTTATACACCATTACTGGCAAATAAATTTCAAAATGAAGATCACCGCTGGCATTTTGCTCTTTGTGCTCTTCCTTATAAATCTCTAAACTTAATGCTTGATGATCTTGCTCATAGCCATATTCTTTCATCCACGTAAACAAAAGGTTATATGTATTTTCTACCTCATCAGGTTTTCCTTTATGGGTTGTCACCACATAATTTTTACTTGGAATCGTAAAGCCAACCATTCCTTCCGGGATTTCTGTAATTTTTTCAACAGGTGCAGTGACGTAATAGGTAAACTCCGTCTCCCGGCTATGAAACGGGGCAATAAGAACCGGTTCCTCTGTCTTAAAGGAAATTTCCTCTAGGCGTTGTTCAAATTTTGTAAACAACTTGGGTATCTTGTTAGTTTCAGTATAACTTCCATTCCATGAAATTCCAACTACTCTCAATTCATTTTTTTCTACTACTTGGATATCCATGTTAAAACCCCCTTTTTTTCTATCTTATTTCTAATATTCTCACAATATCCTTAAATTCCTGCCAAAAAAATTCGACTTTTTCAAAAATTTATTATTTTAAAAAAATCAAAAACGCAGCCAAAATGGTGGCTGCACTTTGTTTCTAAATGTTGGAATTAATTTCAAAAATATTCCACAAGAACTTCTTGAAATTTATCTCTTAGGTAGTTTGTTTAATAGAATCCTCTCCCATCGGCTCCATGGGATCAGATTTTTAATGAGGATGGCCATTTGTACACCCTTACCAATAGGAAAACGTAATGCTGGTTTTTGCATTTTGGCTATTACTGCGATTTTTTGGGCTACCTCCCGTGGATCGCCAAACTTTTCTTCTCCGGATAGAATGTAATTTTCCATACCTTCCATTAGTCTGTAGTACGGTGAGTCAGGTTGGGAGCGGGTAATTTGTTTTCCTGAAGACCAAATACTGGTCCTGTACGATCCAGGCTCTACCAGTACTACATCCACGCCAAATGGCTTCATTTCTAGGCGGAGGCATTCACTCCAGCCTTCTAGGGCGTGCTTTGATGCCACATATGGTGACATTCCTGGAAAGGCGACAACGCCGCTGATGCTGCTAAGATTAATGATTTTTCCATGACGCTGCTGTCGCATATATGGCAAGATGGCTTTGGTAACTGCCATCACTCCAAAAACGTTTGTTTCAAATTGTTTGCGGTATTCCTCCATCGGGAGCTCCTCGACAAACCCGGCAGCGGCGTAGCCCGCGTTGTTTACGAGTACATCGATATGGCCTAGAGATTCCGTTAGTTTGGCGAGTTGGTTGATTGAGTTTTGTGAGGTAACGTCTAGTTGGTGGATGGTGAGTTTATCTTCGATGTTTTCTTTCTTGGCTTCTGAAAGGAGTCCTCCGCTTTTTTCAAGATTTCTCATCGTCGCAATAACATGAAAACCCGACCGAGCAAGCTCCAGAGTTGTTAAAAGGCCGAATCCGCTTGAAGATCCTGTGACAATAGCAATTGGTTCGTTCATGGTAATCTCCCCCTTTAATAAAAATGTAACAAATTTTTGATAAATATCTACAAAATTCAGCAAGAAAGTTATCTTTTTAAAAAAACCAACCAAAAAAGGCCGTTCGCACCCTAAAACGCGAACGGCCCAATTTATTTTTACGAAAAAAACAGACCCTTTAAAAGAGTCTGTTTAATTTTTAACAGTTATTAAGCTTTACGGACATTTACCGCTTGCGGCCCACGCTGGCCGTTTTCGATATCAAACGTAACTTCTTGTCCTTCGTCTAAGGTTTTGAAACCCTCGATTTGAATTGCAGAGTAATGAACGAAAACGTCTTCTCCGCCATCTCTTTCGATAAATCCAAAACCTTTTTCACTGTTAAACCATTTTACCTTGCCATGTTCCATTTCTTTCGGTGCCTCCTAGCATAATCCCATAACTAAATTTTGCAAAATAATGCTTGCACATATATTTTTACCCGTATGCATTCCTCATATACCAATACCAAACAAAAAAATTTTATTTATCCAAAACCCATTTGCGAATAGCCTTCGCCACGCCATCTTCTTCATTGGAAGCTGTCACCCAGTCAGCCGTTTCCTTTACAATCTCCTGTGCATTTCCCATGGCTACGCCCATGCCAGCTTCTTTAATCATGGCCAAATCATTACGGGAGTCTCCAACAGCCATTACATTTTTCATCTCAATTCCGAGCCGCTCGCACACAAGCTTTAATCCTTGCGCTTTGTTAATACCTGAAGCGTTAACCTCTATGTTGAATGGCGTGGAATTTGATAGTTCAAATTCACCTCTAGTTTCTAGCTCTTTAATCACAATTTCGCGAACGGCATCATCATGAATATTGAAGCCAAATTTCATCCACTCGACCGAATGCAAATCCTCTGGCATTTCATTGTGCCAGTTTCGTTCCGTACTGATTGCCCAAAATGTCGCTTTGTGCTCATTGGCAAGCTTCAGCATCCATTCAATTTGTTCAGATTTTACAAGCGATCTTCTCACAAGTTCGCGTTTTTCATCCCAAATCTCACTCCCATTTACCGTCACCAAAAAGGACGAAAGATTTAGAGAATCGGCATGATTATTACTATTTAAAAAAGATCGTCCTGTACTTAGAACAACAAATACGCCCTTATCCTGGGCTTCTTTGATTGCCTCACGGTTTGCCACAGAAATTTCATGCTGATTATTTAATAAGGTCCCATCCATATCAAGGGCAATTAATTTAATATCTATATGATTATTCAATTCCTCTTGCTCCCTTCTGTTCTGCTCATTACATTAGATTACCATTTTTGAATATGTCTTTTCAAAGAAGGAGACTTTTTAATTTACATAATATTTTTATGGGAACTACAAAAAACTCCCTGCGATATTCCGCAGGGAGGGAGATGAAAATAAAAAACTGATAGTTGCTCCTGATGATTAATGATGATGGTGATGGCCGCCTCTGGATGGGTTGGTAATTACCCACTCTTCATTAGGTACTTGGAAAAATTGAATCCAAACACCATCCAACCATTCATTATCCTTTTCCAGAATAAAATCAATATCCTTATCGGATTTTACCACTTCGTCCTTGTCGGTTGGTGTATCAAGCATCAGGTCATAATGGGCATGATCGCCGTGGATGTTGGAAACATAAACACGAAACAATTTACCCTCCGCTTCCTCTTGTCCAAGCATTTTTTTCAATTCCTTTGCAGCACTACGATTTACTTTTACCTTCATTTCTTCTAAGCCCTCTTTCTAAAATAATTAACGAGTATTTCGTTTTCTTTTCTCTCTAACCAGCTGGAACCAAATAAACGCGATGTATAGCGGTATAGCTACATAGAGAAAGTACGGAAAACGATATTGTTCTTTTTTGAAAAATAAATAAATGGCGCAGCCTAAAAAAGCAGTGACAATAATTCCGTATTTGGGCAGGGGAACGTCCTTCAGGCTTGGGATTTTAACGGTGCTTACCATTAAGAAACAAATCACAAAAAAGGCGATAGGGAGAACAATTGATGGCATTTTGCCGTGAAACAGCGTCAACAGCGTTAACACCCCGCCCCCAGCCGTGATGGGTACACCCGTAAAATACTTTAATGAAGATTTCACCGCATTTATGTTGAAGCGGGCTAATCGATAAGCTCCGAATAATGGAAACAAACCTGAAATCGCCATGCCCACGATGCCATATGTAGAAAAGTAGGAGTAATAAGCCATCATCGCAGGCGCAACACCAAAGGTAACGATGTCAGCGAGTGAATCAAGCTCTTTCCCCAGCTCACTTTCCACACGCAGTATTCTGGCAATCCGTCCGTCCATGCTATCGAGCATCATCCCGATTAAAATCAGAATGGCCGCATTCTTATAATCACCCTGGGCCGAATACATGACCGACAAAAAGCCAAAAAATAAATTAAATAGCGTAAACAAATTTGGAATACTGTTTCTAATAATATGTATCACTCCAATTTAAACTATAAAAAGGATTAAATTAATACCCTTTTATTCAAAATCATTCCTCTCTTAATAATATCTGTTAGGTTACGTTACTATGTCAATATTATATCATAACATATTTTAACAAAATTAATTTCAAAAACCTAGAAGAGGCTGTTCCGTAATGAAACAGCCCCCCTTTTATGATTTCATTATGATGCTTCTTTTTCTGACGTTTTTAATACTTTATCCTTTGAGAAGAGCCATCCGACTGCTGCAATTCCAACTAATACAACATAAAAACTTACCTTCCACTCGGTTGAGTGGGCAAAATCTTCATTTAATATTGCTAGTTCAGGATGGGAAAGTGTATAGACAGCCAGTTTTACCCCCACCCAGCCAACAATCGCAAACGCGGCAATCTCAAGGCCTGGGCGTCTTTCGAGAAGCTTAACAAACATATTAGCTGCAAAACGCATAATCACTAGACCAATAATTCCGCCGGCGAAGATGACCAAGAACTTTCCGCCATCTAATCCGCCTATATTCGGAAGCGACGTATTGGGAAGAACGACAGCCATGGCAACAGCTGCAAGAATAGAATCAACAGCAAAAGCAATATCCGCCAATTCCACCTTAAACACGGTGGTCCAAAATCCACTTTTTTTACTTATTTCCTTTTTCTCTTTTCCTTCAGCGTTTCTTTTCACTACTTTACGGAAAATGTGATTGCCGGCCATAAATAATAAATAAAGGGCACCAATGGCTTGAACCTGCCATACATCCACCAGGAAGGAAATGGCGAAAAGAGAAGCAAAACGGAAGATAAATGCACCAGCCAACCCGTAAAATAATGCCTTTTTTCGTTCTTCCTCTGGGAGATGTTTTACCATGATCGCCAATACCAAAGCATTATCCGCCGCTAGTAAACCTTCTAATGCCACCAAAATAATTAAAACCCAGCCGTACTCCAACAATAGAGATAAATCCACTATACAATTCCTCCTTTAAAAGGTTTTGGTTCATAAAATACCCTTTTGCCAAATAAAAAGGCCTTTACCGAATACAGTAAAGGCCTAAAAAAGCATATAAAAAGACCTTTACAGTAAAGTAAAGGTCTTGCTAACAACGTCCAGGTTGCCAATAAAGCCGGAGAATAAATTCTCGGAATGACGACTTTATTGTAGCAGCTACTCCCCTTTAAAAAGGAAATATTCTATTACTTATACTATATTAAACTTTTAAAAAGATGTCAATGTAAGTTTCTAAGAATGCAAATATTTTACAGTTCATAAACTGCGGAGTATTTTTTCTCGAGGTATTGCACCAGGTAGTCAGCATTCAATTCTTCACCTGTTACCTTGACAATTAATTCATTCGGTGTATAAAGCTTCCCATATTGATGAATATTTTCCTTTAACCAGTCCTGAATCGCATCAAACCTGCCATTTTCAATAAGCTGATGAAATTCCGGCAAATCCTTTTGAATTTTCCTTAGAATTTGCGCCGAATAGAGGTTTCCTAACGAATAAGATGGGAAATAACCAATGCCGCCAAACGACCAGTGAACATCCTGCAACACTCCCACCGTATCAGAAGTCGGAGTAATTCCTAGGTAATCCTCGATCTTTTGATTCCAAATGCTTGGCAAATCCTTTGCTTCGATTTCACCAGCGATTAGGGCCTTTTCGATTTCATAGCGGACCATAATATGCAAATTATAGGTCAGTTCATCTGCTTCAACTCGGATGAACGATGGCTCAACTGTGTTAACCGCTCGATAAAACTCATCGACAGAAACATTTGCAAGCTGCCCTGGGAATGTTTCCTTAAGCTTGGGATAAAAATAATTCCAAAATTCCTTGCTGCGGCCGACCATGTTTTCTAAAAATCTTGATTGAGATTCATGAATCCCAAACGAGGCACCGCTTTGAAGGACAGATTCCTCATATTCCGGATTAATATGCTGTTCGTAAATGCCATGACCCGCTTCGTGGATCGTGCCAAATAAGGCAGAGCGCACATTTTGTTTTAAATAACGCGTCGTCAAGCGGACGTCCCCAATATTCACTGTTTGAGCAAACGGGTGAACAGTCTCATCCAATCTTCCGGCCTCCATATCAAAACCAATGATTGGCAGGATATAGCGATTAAATTGTTTCTGCTTTTCAACTTCAAAAGCCTGGTTGAAAATTTCCGACCTTGTTCCTTTACCATTCTTTTGAATCCGATTCAATAACCGTACACTGGATTCTCTTAGCTTTGCAAATAGCGGATCCAGTATTTTTACGGTTAAACCAGGTTCAAATTCATCTAGCAAAGCATCATATGGATGGTCCTTATAGCCATAGATTTCAGCGAACTTTCGCTTGTACTCTACAATCTTTTCCAGATACGGCAGGAAACGCCCAAAATTGTTATTTGCTCTTGCCTCCTCCCAGGCATCATTTGCCTGTCCTGTCAGCACCGAATAGTCCTGGAACATGTCAGCGGGAATGCTTTTGGATTTTTCATAAAAAGTCTTATATTCTCTTACCTTCGCTTTTGTTGCTTCATCTAAAACTGCAGAATTCGCAGAAAGTGTTAAAGTAGTAAGCAGTTCACCCATTTCCGGCGAAACCGATAATTTAAAGACCTCTGTCCTTAATGTGCCGGCTGCCTTTGCAAAAACGTGTCTCCCTTTTTTCGGTGCCATCACCTTCTGATCCCAGTCAGCCAAACCGATAATACTTGAGTAATGCGTTATTTTTTCATCTAATGCCTTAAATTTCTCCAATGCCTGTTGTATTTTCGGCTCCAATACCTTCTGTTCCATATTAGCCCCCTTCTGTTCTATTTTCCAATTGATGAAAAAACTGTTAGTTCATCCCCATTTATTATAAAGGAAAACTGGTCATTATGGAAAAAATTTGAAAGCCTTTTCAAAATGATTTTTATTTCTTTTCTCCCTCATTTTTATGTCTGTATAAATTTTACAAATGGGCGGAAAATACAAACATTGTTCAAAAGATTTCCGAATTTATTAATGGAATTTTATTTCCTTACTCCAAGGAGGGCAATAATATGCAGGAAAACATTTGGATGTCGGTCGGAAAGCCTGAGCATCGAATAGATGCTTTGGAAAAGGCTTCAGGCAACATCAAATACCTGGCCGATTATTCCGCGCCCGGACTTGCCCATGCGAAATTAGTTACAAGTACTCATGCCCATGCCAAAATTAACGCAGTAGATGTTACAGAAGCCTGGAAGGTATCTGGAGTTCGAGCGATTGTGACCGGCGACATGTTCCCATTTCATATTGGCCCGATACTCGCAGATCGCCCACCGCTTGCTTATGAAAAAGTACGCTATTATGGCGAACCTATCGCCATTGTAGTGGCTGATCATGAATATCAGGCAAAAAAAGCGGCTGGCCTTGTTAAGGTCTACTATGAACCACTGCCGATTGTTAATTCCGTTAAGGAAGCATTTCAGAGCGGCGCACCCCTAATCCATGAAAAATCAGGACAGTATATGAAAATTATCAGTAATGTTTATCCTGTTCAAGGAACAAATATCGGAAGCCATATCAAAATCCGCAAAGGTGATTTCATAACCGCTTGGGAAAACTGTGAAGTGAAAATAAAAGAAACCTATTCTTTTAACCTTTCAGACCATGCCGCTCTAGAACCACGCTGTACAAGAGTGGAAATTAGCCCAAACGGGAAGGTTATTGTCCATTCCACCACCCAGTCGCCCTATACGATAAAAAAGGTGTTAAATCAGTTTTTTAATATTGAGGTTGGTAATGTTGTCGTTCACGTCCCAATGCTTGGCGGTGCTTTTGGCGGTAAAGGAACCGTTCAATTAGAACCGCTTGCTTATCTGGCCTCAAAGGCGGTAGGCGGGAAAATGGTTAAACTTGAGTATGACCGGGAAGAAGATTTAATAACAGCCCCCTGCCATATTGGCTTAGAGGCTACGATTTCTCTTGGAGCTGATAAAGACGGCAGACTTATTGCAGGGCAATATAACTTTTTAATTGATTCAGGTGCCTATACTGATCAGGCTGCCGGGATTACTAGAGCCATGGCTCTTGATTGTACAGGTCCATACAACATACCAAACGTTTGGTGTGACTCCTATTGTATGTATACAAACCATCCTTTTGCGACATCCTTCAGAGGTTACGCACATCCAGAGCTGACTTTTGCTGTGGAGCGGACGATGGACCAGCTTGCCAAAAATTTAAATATCGATCCGATTGAGCTACGAAAAAGAAATATCATCAAGCCGGGCGATACGAGCCCTACACAGACTGTCATTACTGCGAGTAATATTGGCGATGCGGAAAAATGTATGGAAAGGGCGAAGGAACTCATTCAATGGGATCAAGGTCAGCGGCTTGAAACCAACAATGGCAAGGTGGTAACAAAGGGCATCAGTATCTTTTGGAAAACTTCGACAACCGCAACAAATGCGCAGTCAGGTGCCATCCTGACTTTTGAATCGGATGGCAGCGTTAATTTAAATTGTGCTGCGATTGAATTGGGACAGGGCACTAAAACAATCCTGGCACAAATGGCAGCGGAACGTTTAAAGATGGAACTAAATAAAGTCCACGTTACAATGGAGGTCAATACCCAAAATGATCCGCATCAGTGGCGAACAGTTGCTAGCAGTACCACATTTTTAGCAGGCCGGGCAGTTATAGCAGCTTGTGATGATGCTATTTCACAGCTCAAAAAAACAGCTTCAATCGCAATGGAATGTTCTGCCGAGGATTTAGAAGTCGGCGGCGGCCGGGTATATTTAAAACCAAACCCGGAATATGGCATAAAAATCGAAGATATTGCCCTTGGATATAAATATCCCAATGGCCATGCAGTTGAAGGACAAGTAGTCGGGCACGGGAGATATGTCCAAAGACATCTAACCCCGATGGATAAGGAAACAGGCTTCGGAAAGCCCGGCCCCTGGTGGTCAGTTGGAGCCCAGGCAGTTGAAGTGGAATGGGATTCCAAAGACTGTACGTACAAAATTTTAAAAGCAGTAACAGTGCTCGACGGCGGCAGAATCATTAACCCCGCAACGGCCACACAGCAAATGCGGGGCGGCATGTATTTAGGACTTAGTTTTGCCAGTCATGAAGCGTTTATTTTTGACGAAAAGGGAATAGTCCAAAATCCGCAATTACGAACCTATCAAATCATGAGGTTTGGCGATCAGCCAGTAGAATACCTTGTTGATTTCGTGGAAACACCTGCAATTGATGGCCCATTTGGGGCAAGGGGAATTGGCGAATATGGAGTAATTGGCATGGCTGGTGCCTTGGCAAATGCGCTTTCTTCTGCTGCAGAAGTGGATTTAAACCATTTGCCGTTAATCCCCGAACTGATCTGGAGGACCCGGGAGGAAAAGCTGAAATGATCCCATTTGAATTTGAATATTATAAGCCTGCTTCCATTCAAGAAGCTGTTCAGACCTTTAAATCCCTCCAGAATCAGGGAAAAACCGTTATATATTATAATGGGGGCACAGAATTCATTACTTTTTCCAGGATCAATAAGATGACAGCAGAAGCAGTTATTGACCTAAAAGGAATTCCGGATTGCAATGTAATAGAATTCCAGGGAGAGGAACTTGTCATCGGCTCTTCCCTCTCATTAAACAAAATTTCGGAAACAGACCTATATCCTTTGCTAAGTCAAACAATAAAACGGGTAGCTGACCATACTTCACGTAATAAAATTACACTTGGTGGAAATCTGAACAGCCGCCTTATCTATCGGGAATGCCTTTTACCCCTTTTAGTAGCGGATGCAAAGATAAAAATAGCTGGTGATGAGGGTGAGACAACCCTGCCGCTAAACGATATTTTCGATAAGGAAATCAAGCTAAATCCAAGTCAATTCATCGTCCAGATACTGATTAACAAAACAAATGTCAATCTCCCATTTGTCAGCCTGAAAAAAACGAAAATTTCTAAAATAGGCTATCCAATTGTTTCGCTCGCGGCTGTTGAAAAGGACAAGCAGATCCTGGCGGCACTCAGCGGAGTTTGTGAATTCCCGTTCCGGTCAAGCGAAATGGAGGCTGCTTTAAATGATACCTCCCTTTCAATTGATGAACGAATTGATAAAGCGCTCTCCCGTTTGCCTGCGCAGATTATCGAAGATATTCAAGCCTCAGCCGCATACCGTCAATTTGTACTAAAAAATACCCTTAGGGAAATGCTGGATAATTTGGAGGCTGCAAAGGCATGAACACAAATGGTACGGAAAAAACAATCGTAAAATTACATGTAAACGGTGATTCAAAAGATGTTATGGTTCGGTCCGCAGATACCTTGCTGGAAACACTGAGGGAAGAGCTTGGCTTAACCGGTGCTAAGCGTGCCTGTCAAAATGGGGACTGTGGGGCCTGCACGGTTTTAATTAATGGTGAACCACAGCACGCCTGCCTATCTCTAACGGTAGAAACAGTCAATCAACCGGTTACTACTATAGAAGCGCTGATGAATTCGCCGATTCAAAAGATATTTGTCGAAAAATGGGCCATTCAATGTGGATTTTGTACACCTGGCTTTATTTTAAACTGCCACGCCCTATCAGCTAAACATCCAGATGCAGATGATACAACCATCGAGGAATGGATGCAATCCAATCTCTGCCGTTGCACAGGATACCAGGAAATCCGCGATGCGGTCAAAACAGTACTGCAGAATAACAAAAATGATTTTGCCTCTTAAAAAATAAAACCCAGCTTAATGTGATCCATAAGCTGGGTTTAACTATCATTCATCCTTTTTTGAAGCTGTTATTGGTAGTATTCAGCGATTCAATCAAACTTAGGGTTTGCGAGGCCTGTTCAATCTGCTGCTGAACCTGCTCCAATTGCTGCTGCTGAGCTGTAGCAGCCTGGGTTACAGCTGTACCCTGCATCAAATCAAGCTGTTGGACGGCCTGCTGAAGCTTTTGTTGTGCTTGCTGCATGCTTTGTGGATTTGCCATTGAAACATTTTGCTGAATGGTTTGCGAAGCTTCCTGCATAGTTTGCAATGCCTGTTTCTTTTGTGCCTGAAATTGCTGCTCCATGGCAGGCTGGTTTTCCTGCAGCTGCTGAGTCGCTTGCTGCATTTTCTGCAGTTGATCCATTTGGGATTGCCTTTGCTGCTGTTTTTTCACAACCACTGCACCCTTTCTTAATAGTTGTCTATACGTAGTTTTCTAAATTTAACATGATAATATCCAAATGGATCATTTCACATTATGAAAATAATTTACCAATATATTCGTTATGCGCCTTTTTACAATAAGGCATAATAATTTTAACAATTCGTAGGAAAAAGGAAGTGAAAGCTAATTGGAGAAGGAAAAAAAGAAAAAATCCCACTTTCCCTTTCGTTTAAATTTCCTTTTTTTCAGTGTGTTTTTATTATTTTCCATCCTCATCCTAAGGCTTGGCTTTGTTCAGATTGTCTATGGAGAAAATTTCAAGAGGGATTTGGAACGAAAAGAAGGAATTACAGTAAGTAACCCTGTCCCAAGAGGGAAAATGCTTGACCGCAATTACCGAGTTATCGTGGATAATATCCCTAAGAGTGCCATTACCTTCAGCAACGAAGGATTTACGCTAACAGAAATGCTTGAAACAGCTGAGAAATTAGGAAAACTAATCGATAAAAATACAGATAAGCTAACTGACAAAAATAAAAAGGATTATTGGATTATAAAAAATCCAAAGCAAGCCGATGCGAAAATCACCAGAGAAGAAAAGGAATTGTTTGCTGCAAAAAAATTAATGGATCAGGATTTATATAAATTAAAACTGGAACGTATAACTGATGCGGACATGAATCTATCCAAAGAGGAACTAGAGGCAGCAGCCATATTCCGAGAATTTACAAGCGGGTATAAATTCACTTCACAGCTTGTAAAAAATGAAAATGTCAGTGATGGGGAATACGCAGTTGTCAGCGAAAATCTCGAGTCCCTTCCTGGCGTAGATACGACCACCGATTGGGAGCGGTCCTACCCTTTTGATTACACACTGAGGTCTGTCCTTGGCAAGGTGACCAATTCGGATGAAGGACTCCCGGCCGATCAATTGGATTATTTTTTAGCAAGAGGATACAGCCGCAATGACCGGGTTGGCAAAAGCCAACTGGAACTGCAGTATGAGGAAGTATTAAGGGGATATAAAACAAAAGTTAAAAATGTAACCGATAAAGCCGGAAGGGTCATTGAATCGCGTCCTGTTTCAGACGGCCAAAAAGGGAAAGACCTTGTCTTAACCATTGACATGGACCTGCAAAAAGCGATTGACCAGATTATTGAAGAAGAACTCTGGGCTGCCAAAAAGATGCCAGGTACTGCCTTAACAGACAGGGCTTATGTTGTTTTAATGAATCCCTTTACAGGCGAAATATTGGCCATGTCCGGAAAAAAAATCGTCAAGGATTCTTCCGGGAGAAAAGCAATGGAGGATGATGCCCTTGGCACGTTTACAACTACATATAATGTCGGTTCCACGGTGAAAGGGGCAACTGTCTTAACCGGATATAAAACGGGAGCGATTACACCGGGAACATTATTTGATGATGCCGGAATTAAAATTAAAGACACTCCGCTTAAAAAGTCTTATGCCTATTTAGGAAGATTAAATGAAATTCAGGCGTTAAAAAAGTCCTCGAACGTATATATGTTTCATACAGCGTTAAGAATTGGAAACGCGCATTATGAATACGATCAACCATTAAATCTAAAAAATCTGCAAGCGTTTGAAACCATCAGAAATTCCTTCGCTTCATTTGGCCTTGGGACAAGAACGGGTATTGATTTGCCAAATGAGCAAACTGGATTTAAAGGAATGAGCAGGCTTCCAGGGTATTTGCTCGATCTGGTCATCGGGCAGTATGATACCTATTCAGCTATGCAGCTTGCCCAATATGTTTCGACCATCGCCAATGGCGGCTATCGGATGCAGCCACATGTCGTGAAGGAAATCCGCCGGCCTGCTTCGGGAACGGAGGAGCTGGGTTCCGTGGCACAGGAAATTTCTCCTGTCGTTTTAAATACAATTGATGCCAAAAAGGAGTGGCTGAACCGAGTACAGACGGGCTTTCGCAAAGTCATGCAGGAACCGGGCGGTACGGCTTTTAAATTTTTCGAAGGTGCTGCATATGCACCTGCCGGAAAAACCGGTACTGCGGAAGCCTTTTATGATGGGCCATTAAGAAGCCGCTTTGGAGAGATTCCTCCATCAGTTATGAATCTGAGCCTCGTCAGTTACGCTCCAAGTACTAATCCTGAGGTGGCGATGGCTGTTTTAGTTCCATGGGCGTTTCAAGGAGATGAAGATAACAAGGCTAATTTAAAAATTGGCCGAAGAGTTTTGGATACCTACTTCCAATTGAAAAACCGATAAGGGTAAAGGGTGCTCTGATATGCTCCCAATAAGGTAGACAGATGAAATAATAAAAATCTGTTTACTTTATTGGGGGCTTGTTCTATGGCAAAAAGTGCTTATACTGCACGAGAAAAATATGAGTTAATTATGGCGTATGAGGACAGGCAAACTTCAGCTAGAGATTTTTGTAGTCAACACAATATATCTAGAAAAACCATAGAAAGATGGATTTATTTATATTGCACATATGGAATGGATGGACTTCAAGAGGCAACTGGATGGAAACGATACTCAAAAGAGGTAAAAACAGCTGCCGTTCTTGATTACCTTTCCGGGGCCTATTCTTTGACTGATGTTATACAAAAATATGAAATATCAAGCCACTCAGTGTTGGAAAAGTGGATAAGGAATTATAATGATCATAGAGAATTAAAAGACACGCAAAGGATGAGTAACTCTATGATCAAAGGTCGGTCTACTTCGCTTGAAGAACGTTTGGAAATTGTGATGTATTGTCTTCAGAACGGAAAAAATTATAACCAAGCATCAGAGCACTTTAAAGTCTCATATCAACAGGTGTATCAATGGGTAAAGAAGTATGAGAAAGAAGGAGAAACTGGTCTAAAAGATAATCGAGGTAGAAGTAAGTCAGATCTAGAGTTAACTACCGAGGAAAAGATTCAACGTGAAATGAAGCGGTTGGAGCAGGAAAATGAACGTCTCCGGGCAGAAAATGCATTCTTAAAAAAGTTAGAGGAACTCGAAAGGAGGCGTTTAAAGAAGCGTCCTTAAGCCACACCCGATTTACGGATAAATACGTAGCTATACAGGAACTTCATAAAGAAGAGAACTTTTCTATTGTACTATTATGTGAGATTGCGAGAATTTCACGTGCAGCCTACTATAAGTGGCGCGATCGCTCTCCCTCAGAAAACGAGAAGTTGAATGAAGAAATTTTGAAGGAGATAATCCACCTATATAACAAAGTGGATGGCATATATGGATATCGCCGAATTACAATGAACCTGAATCGTAGCTTACCAAAGGCAATTAACCATAAACGTGTGTATCGATTGATGGGAATTGCCGGACTTCAGGCGATTATTCGACGTAAGCGCAAAAATTATAAGCCTAGTACTCCACAACATGTGGCAGAGAATGTATTAAATAGAGATTTCAACGCAGAGAAGCCAAATGAAAAATGGCTGACTGATGTCACTGAAATGAAGTTTGGAGCATCACAGAAGGCTTATTTAAGTGCGATTTTAGATTTACATGATGGGTCTATAGTAAGCTTTGTATTAGGGACTTCAAATAATAATCCGTTAGTGTTTAAAACCCTTGATCTAGCGTTGGAGGCTAACCCAGGTGCCTGCCCTCTTCTACACAGTGACAGGGGATTTCAATACACTTCGCCTGCATTTAAAAGAAAAATTGAAAAGGCAAAAATGGTGCAAAGTATGTCGAGAGTCGGAAGGTGTATTGATAACGGACCAATGGAGGCATTTTGGGGAACCTTAAAATGTGAAAAGTATTACCTAAATAAATACAGTACTTTTGAAGAGTTGAAAAAAGACATTGAGGATTACATAAACTTTTATAATTATGAAAGATTACAAAAAAGATTAAACGGCCTTAGCCCCCTAGAATACAGAGCTAAAGCCGCTTAAAATCGTTTTTTTATTTCCACTGTCTACTTGACAGGGGGCAGTTCACTCCTTAAGCACCCTTTTATTTTTTCTCTAATACACTTTTTACTGCCTTCTCAATTTCAGCATAACCGGTGCACCGACAAATATTTGATTCAAGCCATTCCTTGATCGTATCATCTCCCGCATCTGGATGCTGTTTAATTAGTGCATGGCAGTTCATGATAAAGCCTGGTGTACAATATCCGCATTGAAAGGCGAAATTTTCTACAAAGGCTTTTTGGATAGGTGTATCCTTTAACCCTTCAATTGTCGTTACCTCTTTTCCAATCGCCTCAACGGCCAGCATCAAGCATGATTTCATCGGCCAGCCATCCACATTTACCGAACATGCCCCGCAATCACCATTTAAACAGCCTGGTTTAGCGCCTGTCAGCCCGAGTCTTCCGCGCAGTACAAATAAAAGGGTGTCCGCAAATCTGGCGGTCACCATCCGCTTATCTCCATTAACATTCAATGGAAAAGTGTGCAGGCTCATTAAAAGCTCCCCCTTTTACACTGTCATTCCATCCAAAGCTCGAAGGATATCAATAAACAAATTCTTTAATACAAATAGGCGGTATTCAGCCGATCCTTCAATATCATTTAAAATCGGCCGAGGCAAAACAGTAAGTGCTCTTTCGACTCTTTCTTCTCCCGTCACTCCCTGTCTGTTTAATGCTTCCTCCATTTCCCTTGAACGGAATGGAAACGGGCAAAGTCCGCTAATGGCGACGCGAATTTCCCTATCGATTTTGAGAGCTGTAATGGTAATCAGCGGATAGCCTGTATCCCACTGTTGACGCCGTTTTATGCTGATAAAAGGTGCCTCGACAAACCTTCTTTCAGTGGCTAATTGAACGAGAAATTCTCCTTTTTCCAACTGAAGTTCCTTGTTAAAAACATCATGAATAAATGCGGTTTTCACACCTTTAGGGCCAATAAGAACTACCTGGCTATCTGCTAATAAAAACGGCAGTACTGCCTCCCGATAAAAAATTTGTCCGCATATATTCCCTCCCACTGTTATTTTTCCACGGGCGGTGTGATCGGCAATTTCACTTGAGGTCTTTGTTAAGAGCGGGAAAGGGTTTGCCTCTTCGATATTTGTTAAAGACAGGGTACTTCCTAAAACCAAGTAATCCCCATCCATCTCTATAACTCTACCTTCTGCTATCCCCTTAATATCAATAACAGCATCGGCATGAGCCAAATCAATTCTTCCAAGTGTAATCAGCTCCGTTCCACCGGAAAAAAACATCGGCTTCTTTCCTTGCTGTGCCAAGTATTGGTATAATTCAACAGCTTCACTGAGCGATTGCGGCCTGTAATAATCAAAATCAAATGGAAGCATTTCTTGCTGCCTCCTTTGCCTTCCATACTAATTCTGGAATGAGCGGCAAATGGTGCAGGGATACTCCCGCCGCCAGTGACAATGCATTCCCGAGTGCTCCAGGCATCCCCATCAGCCCATGCTCTCCAACACCACGGGCACCGTATGCGGAATCAAGGGCAGGCGTTTCTACAAAGCCAACTAAAAACTCAGGGTTTTCGCCGTAGCGAAGGGGACGATACGTACGCAGCTGAGGATTTAGAACTCTGCCAAGCTCATCAAAATAAAAGGTTTCTCTGCCGGCAAAAGCGAGCCCCATGCTCATCGCTCCCATTACCTGGCCGAGGGCTGCTTTCTCATTCATTACTTTCCCGATATCGACAACCGTACAGGCCTTAACCAGTCGGTAGGTATAATCCCGGCGGTCAAATTCAATTTCAACACCATAAGCCGCAGGCGTCCATTCCGGCCCTGGTTTTCCGGCGCCAGTCTCAGGATCTAAATGGCTAAGATGCCTTAATACAATATTGCCCTTGCCAATAATTTGTCCGCCAATGGCGTTCCCATTTGGATACAGATAGCCGTAGCCAATATCTTTGAAATGCAGTCCGATCGAAGGATCATCGCGTAAATATACCCGGCTTCCGCCCACCTCTAAATCTTGGATCGGCGCCCTTAACACGCAGGCTGCAATCTCTTTTAACTGGCGAATAACATTTTCTGCCGCCTCGAGCACCGCCCGGCCGCCCATATAGGTACCGCGGCTGGCCACCGTTTTCCAATGTTCAGGTGTAGTCTGCGTATCCACCTCCATCCGCACATGTATCTTGTCAACATCCATTTTCAACCGTTCAGCAAGAATCTGTGCGAGAACTGTTTTCGTCCCAGTACCAATTTCAATCACACCAGACATCAAATTGATGCTCCCGTCGCGGTTAAACGTCAAAATTACCCCTGAAGGTGCATCAGGGTCGATCGTTGATGTTTTCCAGCTGCAGCTTATCCCTTTTACCCTTACATACCGCTCATTTATTTCTTTTACGGGTCCTTCATTCCAATTAAACAGTTCTCTTAATTTCTCAATACATTTTCGCAGGTCCCCGACATTGCTTCTGTTCAAAAGAACCCTTGTCGGCGTTGTATCCCCTGGCTGAATGGCGTTGATATACCTGAGCTCCAGCGGGTCCATGTTTAATTTCCCGGCAAGGATATCCATGGTCCGCTCGATTGCAAAGGAAAGCTCTGAATGGCTGAAGCCCCTGAATGGTGCAGCATACGGGTGGTTTGTATACATACAATAGGAATCGCACCAGACATTATCAAGCTTATAGGGCCCGGTACAATCTGCCGCACCAGACCTTGTCAAATCAATCGCTTTATCGGAATAAGCGCCCCCATCCCATAAGTATTGAATCTCAGCAGCCCTTAGTTTCCCGTTGCGGTCAGCACCCAATTTTACGGTGGCATCCAGGCCGATATGGCACGGGGAGGTAAGTATATCTTCTTCTCTTGTATTTAAAAGCTTAACCGGTTTACCGCCGACTTCCTTTGAGGCAAGGTAGGCAAGCACCTCGAGCTGTACAGATGCCTTCCCGCCATAGGCACCGCCGACAAACGGGGTATGAACAATAATTTTTCCCATGTCCTCCCCAAAGTAATCGGCAATTAACCGTTTTGCCATAAAGGGCGCCTGTGAAGAGGTCATAATAATAATTTGTCCATCAGGCAAAATCTCTGCGGTCGAACACCTCGTTTCCATCGCTGCGTGATCGGACGGGGCAAATGAGAAACTGGCCTCCACCACAACCTCGCTTTCCGACCACCCCTTCTCCATATTCCCCTTTCTAATTTTGATATGAGTGGCAATATTGGTCCCAGGCACTGGATGGGAATCCTCTTCTTTTTTGTATTCACCCAACCGTTCATGGACCAAGGGGGCATCGCTTCTAAAAGCTTGGGTAGGCGAATTAACAACAGGCAATGGTTCATATTGAACATGAATCAAATCTGCAGCCGTTTTCGCCTGCCCAGGAGTATCTGCCACTACGAGGGCAACCGGTTCGCCGTGGTACCTTACCTTATCAACGGCAATTGGCGGCCGGTCGCGAATTGCCTCACCCGTCAACGGATAGCGTTTTCCCGCAATAATCGCCCTAACGCCCGGGACCTGCTGGGCCTTCGAGGTATCAATGCTGACAATTTTGGCATGGCCATATGGGCTGATGACCATTTTTGCTGACAGCATCCCGCTGGTTTGATAGTCATGTGTGTATCTGGCCCGGCCCGTTACTTTATCGAATGCTTCCTTGCGAATGACACTTTTACCGACAACCTCCAACTCGGGTCCCTCCCCCAACTCTATCTTTCTTTTTCTGAGTCCGGTAAATGCCGGCTAATCAGGTATGGTCCATAAGTGCTCTACTTTTTCACAGACTGGTTTTCGCCACGCTTCAATCATTTCCGCAATGATACTAATGGCAATTTCAGCTGGCCCCTTTGCCCCGATTGACAATCCGACCGGTGAATGAACCCATTCCGGAATCTTTTCTCCATTTAGGAGTCTTGCAGTTCTCTCTCTAGGTCCAAGAACCCCTAAGTATCTAATATTCTCATCTAGCAGCGGCCAGAGAATTTCCTGATCCCTTTGAAAATGATGTGTCATAATCACGACAAAATCATAGGGTGAAAAAGAGACATTCCGTAAAAGCTCCCTGGGGAACCCTATTAAAAGCTCGTCTGCTGCAGGAAAGTTTTGCTCCTGACAAAGCACTTCCCGCCAATCGCACACCGTAACGGAAAAACCGGTTTCTGCCGCCAAAGAAACGAGCGTTTTTGCATCCGGCCCCGCTCCAAAAACGATTAACCTTGGCTTTGGCAGATAAATGTGCTGAAAAATGACGCCATCTGTCATCAGCCCACTCTTAGAGGCAAAATTAATAATCGGAAATGAGCTTTCCCAACAGCCAAATGCTTCACCTTTTTCAGGAACAAAAACATACTCCCCCAAATGGCCCAAACTCTTTAACCCTGCCACCTTGATATTGTTATCGAGTAATTTTTTCACCAATTTCATATCTTCTTCTAACTTTCTGTTAATCGGCTCAAGCAAAATATCAATGGTTCCGTTGCAGCCCTTTCCCCAGCCGATGTCACCCTCCTCAGTCAAATCGTACCGGACAAGCTGGGGCTCTTCGCTTTCAAGCACTTTTTTTGCCCACTCCGCTAAATCAGCTTCCACACAGCCGGCACTTACCATCCCGACCTGGGTTCCGTCGTCCATAAAAATCATTGAAGATCCTTCTCTTTTATAGGCAGATCCCTTTACATCAACGATTGTTGCCAGCACTTTTTTTCTGGGATGGTTAAGTACATTGATAGTTTGAAAAAAATCCTCCATGACTCTCCCCCGCTTCAACACGTAAAGTCCTACCCTATTTATATGGCCGGGTAGGCTATTCCTAGAATGAAAATTCATTATTTAACGGCTAGAGACAGTGGGTTAAGGAAATGCTAAAACAAAAATACGGGAATGATTCGACTTGAAACAAACACGTGCGTTGTTTATAACTGGCGTTGCCTCGGGAACTATGCTGAATCCCCTAAATTCATCAATGATCGCCCTGGCCTTACATAGCATTCAGAAGGACTTCCAACTTTCCTTTTCAACCGTTTCCTGGTTAATTACCGCCTTCTATTTATCTAGTGCTGTAGCACAGCCGGTAACAGGAAAAATCGGAGATATCTTTGGGAGAAAAAACACCTTTTTGTTTGGACTAGTCCTTGTTGCCCTTTCCGCCATTGGCGCTCCCTTCTCTTCGACCTTCCTATTATTAGTGGTAATGAGATTAGTTCAATCGATTGGCAGCAGTGCGATTTATCCATCAGGGATGGCGTTAATCAGGGAGCATATTAAAGAGCGGCAAGCATCTGCACTCGCCGTTTTGTCTATTTTCGCTTCGGCAATGGTTGCGCTCGGACCGACGATCGGCGGCTTTTTAATTGTTTGGGGAGGTTGGCCGGCGATTTTTTGGGTGAACCTGCCTTTTGTTTTCCTTAGTTTCATGCTTGGCTGGCACATGTTTCCTAAGGATGTGAAAAAGGATAAGGAAACGGTTAAAAGGTTATTTTCCAACCTTGATTTTTGGGGAATGGTTTTTTTTGCTGCAGGAATGGTATTATTTTTATGGTTCTTGCTTTCCTTTGAAAAAAGTGTCCATTATTCAGCAGGGATTGGAGGCTTACTCTTTTTTGCTTTATTTGCATGGAGAGAATTGAAGGTTAAAGAACCATTTATTGATATTCGTATTTTTAAAACAAACCCTCAACTGACTTTGGTTTACGTGCAGTTTATTTTGTTAAATATCTTTTTTTATTGCTTATTTTTCGGTCTGCCTGCTTATTTTCAAGAGGCAATGGGACTGGGCGTAGAAAAAAGCGGCATGCTTATGCTGTTTATGTCGGGAGTCAGCATTATCATTTCAACGGTTGCAGGGAAATGGGCTGATAAATCCGGTGTGAATCAGCCCATTATGGCGGGGGCATTTTTATCAATTATCGGGGCGTGCGCATTTACATTCTTTTTTGTTGATGCCTCCTATATCGTGATTGGGATCCTGTTATCGATTATGGGGCTAAGCTATGGTATTGGCAATGTTGTGCTTCAAGTGGCGATGTTAAAGGAAAGTCCCAGAACCATAATCGGGACTACTTCCGGATTGTTTCAAACCTGCCGTTATCTAGGCTCGATTTTTTCCACCATCATTCTTGGCATGATATTTGGCGCTGAAGCCTCACCTGAAAAAATGAAAATCGTTGGCGGTATCATGATTATTCTCGGAACGATCAGCTTTTTAATAAGTGTATGGTTTTCTAAGCAATCATTACGATTCGGCAATTTTAAACAAGTCTGAAGAAAAGGAACAAGAGCTTCTTTTGGGCTTTGTTCCTTTATTTCTTGTCCATCAATTTCTTAATTTCTTCCCTTGGACTCCAGCAATTGAATTTATAGCTGGACTTTGTCTCATATCCCAAGCGTTTGCAAAAATAAAACATTCCTTCCGCTTTTTTCTCAGCTCTAAAATGCTGACAGGTGGCGCAGCAATGATAATCTTTCATCTAATTTTACTCCTCTTGAGAAGGTTTCTTAATCTATTAATTTTTCATTCATAATTTTTTCATATTTAACCATTATGCTAGTAACAGGTTCGATAATGAACCATTCAACCTCCGCCCCCTTTTAATAGATATTTGTTTTTGCCCGGCCTTTCTTGGCCGGGTATTTTTTTATGTATAGTATAATGGCAAAATATATTTTCATAAACGATTACTTTCTAATTTTTAGATAAAGAAAAGACCTTTACCGATATGAAAAGGTCTTTACTGTCTTTATTAAAACGCTGTTCGCGCACCAAGGTAGCGAGATTTCCAGTAGGTAAGGCTCATATCGCTGATGGTGACCCCTTTTGACCCTGCATTAATAAATTTATTGTCTCCAATGTAAATGCCTACATGCGTTGGACCTGGTGCATATGTTTCATAAAACACTAAATCGCCGGGTTTAGGACTTGTGATTGGAGTTAATCCGGACCACTGTGTCGCAGCCGTACGCGGAATGGATATCCCTACTTTATCAAACACGTATTTTGTAAAACCACTGCAATCAAATCCCGCAGGCGTATTTCCACCCCATAAATATGGAGTTCCAATCAATTTCTTCGCCTCGTCGACTACCAATTGCGCTTTTGAAACTGTTGGCGCAGGTGCTGGTGCCGGAGCTGGAGTAGGAGCTGCTGCTGTTTCCGGCACCCAAAGCTTCAGTACTTGTCCCACATAAATAGTGTCAGAAGTTAAATTATTGATAGATTTAAGCTGGGCAACTGATACATTGTTGTTGACGCCGATTCGGTAAAGAGTGTCACCCTTTTGAACTGTGTATTCATGAGAATGAGGAGCAATTAATGATAGTTTTTGATTTACGTAGATGGTATCGCTATTGAGGTTATTCCATGCTTTTAAGTCCGTAACTGAAAGATTGTTTGTGTGCGAGATTCTCCAAAGGGTATCGCCAGATTGAACCGTATAGGTCATTTCGTGGGCGCTTGCGGCTCCCGCATAAGAGGATAAGAAGATGCCGGCTGCCGTGACGGCTGTCAGTAGCTGTTTTTTCATTCTTGTTGCACTCCTTCAAGATATTTGTATTTACATGGTATCGAATAGTTTAGTTGGATAAAATGCCAAAGATATGGTTTACATGGAAGTCTTCTACACAATTGGAAATAAACAGGCCAAATATAACAAATGATAACTACTCTAAATTAGATTCAATCCTTGATTTTTTTACAGTTTTGCTATTTTCATATAACTATTTGTGACATCAATGTAACAAAATTGTAATAGTTAAAAGACATTACTAGTAATGTAGAAATATTGTAACAAAGCACCCATGCACTAGAAGACTACAATTTTATAATGAACCTATAGAACGTTTTCAAGGTTACAAAAATATCTATGAAACATGGTGATGAAAATGCAAGGATTTAGTAAGGGACATCCTCAAGAAATGGGTCACGGCCACCCGCAAGGTAGAGGAAAATCAATTGATTATGATCAAAATCCGTTTATTGTCATTTGGGAGGTTACTAGGGCCTGCCAACTAAAATGTGTACATTGCCGGGCAGATGCACAGCTAACACCAGACCCGCGGGAGCTGACTCACGAGGAAGGAATCAATCTCATTGATCAAATCTATGAAATAGACAACCCGATGCTTGTGTTCACCGGTGGGGATTGTATGATGAGGGAAGATTTGTTTGAGTTGGCTGACTATGCTATCAAAAAAGGTATGCGTGTTTCGATGACACCGAGTGCAACACCAAATGTCACCATCGAGAAAATGAAGCGTGCCAAAGAAGTCGGCCTTTCACGCTGGGGTTTCAGCCTTGATGGTCCGACACCGGAAATTCACGACCATTTTAGGGGCACTCCTGGTTCCTTTGAATTAACTCTTGAGAAAATAAAATACTTAAATGAATTACATATGCCGCTGCAAATTAACACGGTTATCTCACGATATAATTACGACCATCTAGAGCGAATGGCCGAGCTTGTCGGAGAACTTGGTGCTGTCATGTGGTATATCTTCCTGCTTGTTCCTACCGGAAGAGGACAATTGGATGCCTGCATTTCACCTGTTGAGCACGAAAAGGTTTTCCGCTGGCTCTATGATTTGAGCAAAACAGCGCCATATGATATCAAAACAACGGCTGCCCAGCATTACCGCCGGGTTGTCCTCCAACAGAAAACACGTGATCATTTGATTGAAAAAGGAGAAATTCGCTACGAGGATTCGATTACAACCGATTTCGCCTCGATGCATGATGGGCTGAAGCGGGCGCCAAAAGGCGTCAACGATGGAAATGGGTTTGTCTTCGTTTCCCATATTGGTGATGTGATGCCAAGCGGGCTTCTGCCGATTGTCGGCGGGAACATCCGCGAGGAGCCTTTGGCAAAGATTTATCGTGAGGCAAAAGTATTTAAAGAGCTTCGCCAGCCTGATAATTATAAAGGAAAATGCGGTATATGCGAATACAATAAAATCTGCGGCGGTTCCCGCTCCAGAACATATGCTGTCACCGGAGATTATTTAGAAAGTGAGCCATTCTGCGTTTATATCCCGCAAGCGATGCGTAACAAGGAAACAACACCTGTAATTTAATGAAGTATAAAAAGGGCCTTCCGTGTGGGAAAGCCCTTCTTCATTCAATTAATCCTGTATCCGTAATTTTAACCTTCGTATCTACCTTAAAGACTATTTCTGGATAAATCTTCTGCCATTCTTTCCAATCATTTTCATTAAAATGGCGGGAACGGTAGCGCAGTCCAAAGCCAATCGGGTCCAGGCCCGACTTCTGGATTTTTACTAAAACGTCATTTACAAATTTGTTTGTTTCCTTTTCTACCTCCTTCTCATATTTGGCTAATCTGGTATTGGGAATTTTTCTACTGGTCTCCTCCACTATCCCTTTTATTTTTATGTCAAATTTTATATATGGCGGTTTCCCTTTTGGCGTATAAATTTTATATGTCGACTTTATTTTCTGCGTATCTATAAAAAACCTGGTTTTGCCCTTTCTTGCCCATATCGCTGATTTTTCTTCCTTATTCAAAAGGAAGTTAAGGGCTTTTGTTTCCTCAGGAGTAAGAGTGAGTTCCATATGACTTTTATTAAAAAGACCGGTCGTATTTATTTCAACAAATTCCTTTTTAGCTTCCACAATCGGCAGCATCGGGTCCACCCCCCGTTCAATCAGCCTCATTTTAAAATCAAACAGGAAATCCGGCAGAATATACGGTGTTTCTGAGCCGTCTCTTCCCATAGCGAGAAACAAAGAGTTCGACGGAATTTGTTCTGATTTTGGTTTGACCTTTAGCACCTCAAGTGCACTAGGCTTGGCAACCGCCACCCAGGCAATCATTTGAATATCTCTTCTTCTTGACAGCCAATAGTAAATCCCGGCATTACCCTTTTGTTTCGCCAGCTTCTCACCAATCAAAATCATCTTTGCGTGACTAAAATCGATTTCCTTATCCACTTTTGTTTTAATAATTCGGACTGCATCCGACATTGAGTCCGCTTGTTCCGAAACTATCGTGAATTCGTTTGGCTGTTGTTTTGACCCACTTGGAATGGCAAATTTAAGGTGGACATCATATTTCTTCGAACTATTCTTGGCAAGATCGACCCCAATACTGACAACAAACAATCGTTTATCGATATCCTTGAACCCACACCCAGTCAAAAGTAAAGAAACGATTACAACATGGAATGCAACAGACCATTTTACAATCCACTTCATGCTAACCGCCTCCTTGCCCATAGGCTAAAAGAAATAACAATAACTACTTCCAGACCTAATCGGGCAATCATCCAATAGACCGTAATTTGATTTAAAAGGATTGTTTCAATGAACATGACCGCAATTACTGCGCACCCACAATAGGCTGAAAGGATAATCCATTTCAGCTTTTTGTTTTCCTTTTTCCTAAATGTCCCTTTAAATAATTCAAATGCGACATGCCAATGCATCGTGATACTCATAAGCGTGATACTCATATAAAACATTAAAAATATAAAAATGACTCTCTCTATCGGACTGTATACGAGGCGCAATGAATCTGACGTCGATATCCAGGGGTATAGATATTCCTGGGCACCGTCCGATCCATGAAACCCGATTGGAATAAAAAAAGTAGTAAACAAATTGAAAAGGCTCATAAAGAAGATGATGATAAAGTTCCAAACTTTAAGTTTTTCTTTAATTACTCGATTAAAAATAACAAGATTGGCATAACCGCTAAAAACGTAAGAAGCTGCAGCAATAGCTTTAAGGCTTGGCCGATCGAACAGATGGGTGCCAACCTCAAGAATTGAATCCCAGCTTAAATAATCACTGGTGAAGGCTTTAAATACGATGAAACCGATTAACGGTGTATTCATAAACAGGATAATTTCTAAAATATACATAACCCTTTCAGTAGGAAGCTGAATAATAAATAAAATAGCGATTAGATAAATCGTCAGCAGTAATAATCTTGGCATTTCCGGATTGATAAAACGGGTTAAGATATCGATAAAACCAACCAGCGTAATGAGCCCAGCAGAAAACGCGGTAAGCTGAATGCTGCCAAAATGGAGAATTGTTAACCACCGGTGCTTAAAAAATTTATCAGCGATTTCAGGGAGTCCTTGCCCTGGGAATTTCGTGATTGCCTTGCTATATAGGCAGGCAAGGGTAAAACCAATCGGAATGGCAATCAACATTCCCATTACCGCCCCTTCATACCGGTATTCGATTAAGATTTTCGGTACAAAAATGATTACGTTAATTATCATATTGATTAATATTAAATAGAGAAAATATCGGTTCAATCCCCTCCCTCCTAACCTAAGTTATTTTTTATTTGGCTTTGATTGTATTAATGTAAGAAATGGCTGGCCAAAACTATCAAGTTTAACCATATACGCGATAAACAATAAAAAGCCGATGACCACACCAACCAGCCCAAACACAGTGGCCAGTCCCAAAACGATATATTTGACAACTCTTACCGAAAAGCTAAAGGCGTTAATGGGGACAACAAAGTTGGAGATGGCAACAGTAGATACAATGATAATCATAATATTACTGACAAGCCCAGCCTCCGTAGCTGCCTGTCCTAAAATTAAACCTCCTACAGTTGTGGCTGTCGGACCAATCGCTTTCGGCAGCCGAATGCTGGCCTCCGTCAACATCTCCATCATAAACAGCATCAACAATACTTCCACGAATGAAGGATACGGAACGAGATTTCGACTCCCGGCAATCGATAAAGCCAACTGCACGCGATATATCTCCGGGTTATAACTGGTGGTCGCCACATACAGACCTGGTAAAATTATACTGACAAGAAGTCCAATATAACGCATGGTTTGCAAGAATCTTCCGACCCAATAGGTTTGATAAATATCAGCCATCGAAGCCATAAAATCCTTCATTGAAGTTGGCAAAACAACGGCAAATGGCGAACCGTGGATTAATAAAATTATTTTTCCTGTTGACAAGTTTATGGCGACCCGGTCCGGTCTTTCTGTCACCAACATGACCGGAAATAGGGAACGATTACTTTTTTTGATACTGTCAAGCAGCTGTTCCCCTGTTTGAAACATATTAATCTTGACATTACCCAAAAATTCTTTGATACGGCCTAATGTGTCCATATCAGCAAATCTAGTGTCATAAAGGAGCATCACCTTCGTTTTGGAAATGGTTCCCACTTGTGAGGATTCAACTTTCAGTGTTGCTTCCGGATAACGGTGCCGGATCAGTCCCAGATTTGTCGGTAAGCTTTCACTAAAACCGGATTGAGGCCCTTGAATCGTCGTTTCCACCGTTGTATCCTGAACGGCATTATTATGGTCAACCTTGCAGTCAAATAAAAAAATATAGTCCTGATAAAAAAGGACTGCCTCCCCCCTAAGCACGCTTTCGACCGTTTGCTCCTCGGTCTTAAATGCTGTTATTTTTGGATGGGATTGAAGATAATCCAAAAATAACTCAGCGCCTTGTATTTCAAAAAAGGGTTTAAGTACATATTGGCCCAAAACCTGTTCATCACTTATTGATTTTATATAATAGGTTTCAAGATATTTTTCCTTGGTGAAGTTTTCTTTAAAAACTACATCTTCCGTCTTTTGAATTTTGTTCATTAGACTTTTTTTGATGGATTCCACTTTAGTAGTCGGCATATGTCTCCCTCTTTAACAACTGCTTTGTACGTTACTGTCCCACAATGGCTGGTATTTTATTCTAAAAAGAGAGGGTATTTATGGGTGATGCTTTATGGTTTTTCGTTGTAATTAGTGGTATTATCGTAATAGTTTTTAAACATTTGTGCGCTTTTTAAGGAGTCTTTATGATAAGAACCATTGCTATAAAAAACAATAAGGAAATCGTCAAAGACGTGGATATCATTCACTTGGTGAAGGGAAATTTCAAGTGGTACTGGATTGATTTTAATCAGCCGACGGAAGAGGAAATCGAATTCCTGAGGGACCCACTCTCTTTTCATCCATTGGCGATTGAGGATTGTATTCATCATTTACAAAGGCCAAAATTAGATTATTATGATAACTATACTTTTTTTGTCACTCAATCCTTAAATCAGGAAACGATTTCAAAAGAAGAGGTGGATTTCTTTCTTAGCGGGAACTATATTGTTACATTTCATTACAGCCCCTCAATGGAAATTAATGAAGTATGGAACCGTTTAAGTCAATCTCCACATATTCAAAAATGGGATCCCTCCCACGTCCTTTATAATATTATCGATAAAATGGTGGACAACTATTTTCCTCCCATTTATAAGATTGAAGACCGCTTAAGTGAGATTGATGAGAATTCAACAGGCAGATCAATGGAGGTGTTGTTGGAGGATTTGTTTGATACCCGGCATCAGCTTCTATCGTTACGACATACGATTACACCGATGCGCGACCTAATCTATCGAATGTTAAATTCGCAGCGGATGACGGAAATGCAAGGGAAAATGGTTTACTTTTCCGATATCCATGACCATTTATTAAAATTAACAGAAATGATTGAAGCAAACAGGGAGTTAACGACGGATATCCGGGACAGCTATATATCCATCAACTCCCACCAGACAAATCACGTAATGAAGGTCTTGACTGTCATCACAACCATTTTCATGCCACTGACTTTTATTGCCGGCCTCTATGGAATGAACTTTCATTATATGCCAGAGCTTAATTGGAAATATGGTTATTTTGCTGTCCTTTTTCTGATGTTCCTAGTCGGGCTTTGGATGTTCTTATGGTTTAAGAAAAAAGGATGGTTTAAGTAAATAAAGGGGTGTCCTTGATACTTTTGGGACACCCTCTTTAAATCTCCATATGATATCATTTAACTATCTTCTCCCGGATTGTAATAGTAAGGATCCCCCTTATGTTTCTTTATTACATCATTATCAATAAATAACTTCCCGTTTTCTAAATAAGTGGCTAATATGATGTTCTCCACTTTTTCACCTGTTTTTTCTACCTCGTTCATCAGCCAGCCTTGTTCTAGTTGGAGATATTTTAGATTATGATAAATAATTTGCCCGTCCATAATTAGTGGTATTGGGACATACTCCTTCTTCACCTTTAAATTTAAATCATTCGGCTGAATTGGCCGGTATTCTGATTTGGGTATCACACTAATGCTGCCCGTTTCCTCCATTACAGCAAGATCAATATTTTGCGTATCTGTATACCCTTGCACCCTTAAATGTGATAATAATTCGTTCATCGGCATACGCACCTTTTTCAGTCCTGTTCGATCAATATCACCATTACGAATTAACACGGTGGGACTTTCGTAGATGATCCATCTTAATTTATTGTTTAGGGATAAACGGATCAAAATTTTATATAAAATAACTAAAATGGCTCCATAAATTATTGCTTTACCTAAATCATTTACTTCAACGGGAGTACTGATAATATTGGTCAGGACAAAGATATACAGTAAATCAAATGTATGCATTTGCGATACGGCCTTTTTACCTGTCATCCTCAAAAATACATATCCTGCTAAAAAAACAATAATTGTACGGTAGATTAATTCCAAAATATATCTCCCCTAGCAATAGTAAAACGACCATTTGGCTCCATATTAGTATTAGATTTTTTTTTGCATCTAAACCAGAAGCATTTTTATTAACATAGAAATTTAGATGTATAATAAAAAGGATCGCTATTATAGAGAGGAGAACATAATTGTGGCATATCCAAACACGGAAGAGACGATGAAACTATTAACAAAGTTAGTCTCCATTCCAAGCCCGTCCGGAAATACGAATGAAGTGATTACCTTTGTTGAAAAATTCTTTGCTGAACTGCAGATTGAAACGAAGAGAAATCGTAAAGGCGGCCTTATTGCAACACTGAAAGGCAAAGACAAAAGCCAGCACAGGATGCTGACCGCGCATGTGGATACACTCGGTGCCATGGTAAAGGAAATAAAATCTAATGGCAGACTGAAAATTGACCTGATTGGCGGATTTAAGTACAATTCGATCGAAGGTGAATACTGCCAAATTGAAACATCGAGCGGCAAGAAATTCACTGGGACCATCCTGATGCATCAAACATCCGTCCACGTTTACAAAGATGCCGGAAAAGCGGAACGGAATCAGGAGAATATGGAAATTCGAATTGATGAGAAAGTACATACAGCAGAAGAAGTCCGCTCGCTTGGAATTGAAGTAGGAGATTTTGTTTCCTTTGACCCGCGCGTTGAGGTGACACCGAGCGGATATATCAAGTCGCGCCACTTGGATGATAAAGCGAGCGTGGCTGTTCTCCTGCAATTAATTAAACAAATTAAAACGGAGAATATCCTTTTACCTTACACCACACATTTCCTCATTTCGAATAATGAAGAAATTGGCTATGGCGGTAATTCCAATATAACACCGGAAACGGTTGAATACTTAGCGGTGGATATGGGGGCAATGGGAGACGGACAGTCAACCGATGAATACACGGTTTCAATCTGTGTGAAGGATTCAAGCGGCCCGTATCATTACGGCTTACGTAAACATTTGGTGCAGCTTGCAGAAGCTAACAATGTTGGATATAAGCTTGATATTTATCCGCACTATGGGTCAGATGCCTCCGCCGCCATCCGTTCCGGACACGATATTGTCCATGGATTAATCGGCCCCGGCATCGATTCATCACACGCGTTTGAACGGACCCACAAATCGTCGCTAGAAAATACAGCCAAGCTTTTGTATCATTACGTTCAATCGGATCTAATTTTATAAAAACCTTCTTAATAAAAAGACCAATTGGTGCCCCGATTGGTCTTTTTGCCGCTTAGTTTCTTAATAAAATTTAATAATTTATTAAGTTTTTATTTATTGAGGCGGGAATAAAAGCTATTTATGATTAGTTAGTAGATTAAAAAAATGGTTCATTTTAACTACATCAAAACAACAATACTGGAGGATTCACCAATGTTTGCTAGGTTAAAAGTTTTCTTTGCCAATCAAAAGATAAAATGGTTTGGCAGATTTTTTTATTACTTACTTATCCTCCTTCTATTATTCTTCATGTATGGCTTCAACGACGCAAGCGCAGGTGCTTATATTTATAACGATTTTTAACGGGAGGCATCCAAGATGAAAATGTTATCAACCATTCAGAGCTTTGCAATTTCAAATCCAAATACATTGGCATATATCTCTCCCACTGAAGAAATCACTTATGGTGAGTTATGGAGACAATCTGAACAAGTAGGAGCATATCTTCTTAACGAAATGAACGAAAGAAAAACTCCTGTGATTGTTTACGGCCATATGGATGCTTCCATGATTAGTTCCTTTTTGGGCTGCGTAAAAGCAGGATTAGCCTATATCCCTGTTGATACCTCCATTCCAATCGAAAGAATCATGACGATCATCAGCCGTTCCCATGCGGAATTCGTAATCAATACAACTGGGCTGGACCTTGATTTTGACAATCTTCCTGTCACGACTGTTAATTTTGAAAAAATCATGGCTGAACAGATAACAACTGCCCCAATTCATGTTGAAAATTGGGTTGACGGTGACGAAAACTATTACATTATTTATACATCGGGCAGTACGGGCAATCCAAAAGGTGTGCAGATTTCTGCCAATAACCTGCAAAGCTTTGTCAATTGGATGTTGAACGACTTTCCAATCACAAGAAATCAGCGGTTTTTAAACCAGGCTCCCTACTCTTTTGATCTTTCCGTAATGGACCTATATCCAGCGCTAGCAAGCGGTGGGACCATTTTCGCGATTACAAAAGAGTTGATTGCCAAGCCAAAGCTGCTATTCGAAGCATTAGCAAAATCAAAAACAGAGGTCTGGACCTCAACACCATCTTTCGTGCAAATGTGCTTAATGGATCCATCCTTTAACCAAGAGCTTTTACCCGAACTGCAGATATTCTTATTTTGCGGTGAGATCTTGCCGGCAACGATTTGCCAGCAGTTAATGGAACGATTCCCTAAAGCTAGGATTTATAATACCTACGGGCCTACTGAAGCAACGGTTGCGGTCACTTCAGTTGAGGTAACTGCAGAATTGCTTGAAGCAAATCCCAATCTGCCAATCGGAAAACCTAAAGCAGATACCCAGATTTTCATTGTCGATGAAAACGGCACCCTCGTCTCACCGGGAGAAAAAGGTGAGATGATTATTATCGGTCCAAGTGTAAGTAAAGGCTATCTTGGAGAAAAAGAGCTGACTGAAAAAGCATTTCTTCGAATCGATGATAAACAGGCCTATCGAACAGGTGACGCTGCCTTTATCGACGAAAAAGGTTTTATTTTCTACAAAGGCAGAATGGATTTTCAAATCAAACTGCATGGCTATCGGATGGAATTAGAGGAAATTGAACATCATATTGCCAATTCCAAGTATGTGAAATCAGCTGCGGTAGTTCCTGTTTATCAAAATGACAAAATAGATTATTTACTCGCAGCCATCATTCCTAATGACCATGATTTTGAAAAAGAATTTCAGTTGACCAGTGCAATCAAAAAAGAACTCGGTGAGGTATTGCCAGCCTATATGATTCCAAGAAAGTTTTCTTATTTTGAAGAATTGCCAATGACAGCAAACGGAAAAATGGATCGCAAAAAATTTAAGGAATTGGTATTGCAATGACACCATATGGTTCTTTTACATTCTTTATCATCCTTGCTGTACTTTTAGCGCCGACTGCTGTTCTGGGACTTATGGGAAAAAGATTTCACACTTACAATATGGTTATAACGGTTGTTGCACTAGGGTTAATCTTTGCTTCATCCCTTAAGCAGGCTGCGGCCTTAAGTCTATTTACCGTTTGGCAGGTAGTATTAATACAGTCATATATTTCGTACCGAAAAAACAGAAATAGCAATGGCGTCTTTTACGGGGCCGTGATCCTATCAATTTTACCGCTTGTTCTTTCCAAGCTGCTGCCCTATTTTTCGGATGTTAATTTCATCGGTTTTCTAGGTATTTCCTATTTAACGTTTAAGGGCACACAATTAGTGATGGAAACAAGGGATGGACTGATCAAGAAAAACCCTCCCCTTTCCCGCCTGCTCTATTTTATCTTGTTTTTCCCGACTATTTCGTCAGGCCCGATTGACCGCTATCGTCGATTTGAAAAGGATATGGCTCTTGAAATGCCAGGGGAACAATATAAATTGTTACTATATGAAGGAATCAATAAAATTTTTCGTGGTTTCCTATATAAATACATTATCGGCTACTCTATTAATCACTATTTTATAGCCAATCTGAGATTTATTGCTCACAGTCATCTTGAGAATCATCTTTATTATATGTATGCCTACAGCCTTTACCTATTTTTTGATTTTGCCGGTTATAGTGCGTTTGCAGTTGGTGTCAGCTATATTATGGGGATTAAATCGCCGGAAAACTTTAATAAGCCATTTATCAGCCGTAATATAAAAGATTTCTGGAACCGCTGGCATATGAGCCTTTCTTTTTGGTTTAGGGACTATGTCTATATGAGATTTGTCTTTTGGATGACTAAGAAGAAGTGGACAAAAAACAGAAACCTGCTCTCAAACCTTGGCTACATTCTGCTGTTTTTATTAATGGGAGTCTGGCACGGCCTTGAGATGCAATATATCATTTATGGGATTTACCACGCTGTATTAATGGTAGCCTATAATTCATTTGAGCAGTTGAATAAAAAGCATAAATGGTGGCCGCAAAATAAATGGACAAATGCCATCTCAATTGTGATTACCTTCCATTTCATTTGCTTTGGTTTTTATATTTTCTCTGGACAATTATTTCATAAAGGAGCTTGATTAAGATGGAATTCAAAAATGAAGTGATTTCTTTGTTGGCAGAAATTTGTCAGGACGATATTGTGAAGGAAAATCCGGATATTGATTTATTTGATGCCGGTTTATTAGATTCATTCGGAACAGTCGAACTGCTTGTCCAAGCCGAGGAACGTTTCGGTATTACTGTTCCGATTACAGAATTTGATCGTGAAACATGGAATACACCGAATCAAATTGCCATTCAGCTGGCTGATTTAAAATGAAAAAAGCCTTATTTTCTCCCATCCTCATAGCCTTTCTTGGATTGGTTATGATCATTGGGATACCCAATAATTGGATTATCAATATGATTCCCAAAAACAGGGTAGCACAAGCTGCAACAGAATTAAACCCATTTATGTTTCAAGGTAAGTATATTCAAGATAAGATGCTTGAAGATCCTCGTTATTTACCTATTTATGGGTCTTCTGAGCTTGCAAGGCTGGACCGTTTCCACCCAAATAATTATTTTCAAGAAACCGGGGCAGATTTTACCCCTTTTCTTGTTGGCCGGGGAGGAATGGAATCATTAATCCATTTTCTTAATTTTTCAGAACATGCCCAGCAGCTGAAAGGCAAGAAGTTAGTTTTTGTTCTATCGCCACAATGGTTTCAGCCTGACGGTACAGATGAAACCCATTTTGTTCCAAACTATTCCTCTTTACAGGGATATGATTTAGCCTTTAACAAAAATATCAATCCAGACCTTAAGAAAAAGGCAATGAAACGTCTTTTACAGTTCTCGCCTGTACAAGACGATCCGATTCTTTCTACTATGTACCGGGCGGAATTGACAAAAGATCCGTGGATTAAACGAGAAAGTTATCTGGTGCGTCCGATTGCGTTCACCTATCGGGAGTTATTAGAGAAGAAAGACCTCTATTATACGTTAGCGGGTGGGTTTTCAAGCAAACGGGACATTAGTCCCTCGGTTAAAAATAAATCATGGACTGAATTAGCGGAACAGGCAGACCGATATGGTGAGAAAAGAGCAACGAATAATGCCTTCTATATTAGTAACTATCAGTATGATAAAATTCGAAAATTATTGCCTTCATTGAAAAACTCAAAAACAGGTGCTTCTTATGGCGAATCACCTGAATACGATGATTTTGAACTTGTTCTTGATCTTTTAAAGGATTCAGGAGCAGAACCATTATTTATATCTGTTCCGGTCAATGGTAAATGGTATGACTATACTGATTTCCCTCAAGAGGGTCGAACTGCCTACTACGATCGTATTAAGAAGCAAATTGAGGCGAACGACTTTCGGATTGCCGATTTCTCCAATCATGAATACGACCCCTACTTTATGAAGGATACTATTCATATAGGCTGGAAAGGCTGGGTTTATGTTGATAAAGCCATAAAAGATTTCTATGATGGACATGAAAATACATCGGTAGCCTTGGAATAGACAGTGCTAGAATAATGGCGGATAAATCTGTATAATATATCTGAACAAATAATCATCGCTAGGAGATGAAGGAATGTTTTCCAACATTGGAGTACCCGGATTAATTTTGATCTTAATTGTTGCGTTAGTTATTTTTGGTCCAAATAAACTGCCGGAAATTGGCCGTGCCTTTGGTAAGTCCATCCGTGAATTTAAAAATGCCACCAGCGGAATTGCTGAAGATATTAAAGCGGAAATACATGAAGACATTAAAGAGGCGAAAAAAGTCGACATTACAAAATAATCCTAAAAACAAGGCTGTCTCAAAACACAAGGGCTTGACCCGTGTTGAGGCAGCCCTTTTTACTTTGTCATTATCTTCTTGATTTTGCCAGTCCCTGAAGTTGATTCATAAGTTTTTTACGGGACTTGTCATTCCGCATTAAATACGCTGCCCCTAATGCTACGGTTGTCATCATTAATTTTTTTCGATCCATACCTATACCTCCCTTTCATGTCTCCCTTTTAAAATTCCCCTTTGACTGTCTTTTAATAATGTAATTTTTATATTGTATAAACACTCAATAGAAAAAGCCAACTACAAATAATTGGCTTTTTCTTTGAGATTTTTTTATTCACCGAGTTTTTCTTTGAGCTTCGCATTATGTTCCTTAAATTGTAATAATAATTGATTAAGGGTTTCTGCTGCCTTTTTCGAATCGTTCTTCTCTACCGCAAGACTAAGGTCATGAAATGTTTTCCATTTCATCATATCTTTTTCACCATGAGCCTTTTTGATAAATTCTTCTTTGGTAATTTTCCCTTCATCTAATTGTTTCTTAAGCTCAGTCATTTTTTGCATTTTCTCTTTCTTCCATTGCTCCCGTTTTCCGGCATTTTCCGGACTCATCCATTTGGTGCGAAGAGCATTTCTCTCCTTCAGAACAGCCTCCCATTCTTTTTTCTTATCTGGAGTATACTTCTCTACCGATGATAAAAGCTGCTTCTGCCGTTCTGCCATTTCAGCCTGCCAGTCACGATGCATCCCATGTTCATGCTTAGTCTCTTCCGCTTCGCAGTCACATGGTTTTTCAAGCTGTTTCCCAGTGGTGTCAGGCACCATATTCGCGTTCCCAAGACCGGGTACCGCCAAGAACAGTCCTAATAATAAACAAACTATTTTACTTTTCATAAAAATCTCCTTTCAAAATCTTTTATATTGTTTCGAAACCAATAAATGTAATTTGGCACGAATTTATAATGCCCAATTTATGAAAAAAAATTTACCATTTTGACAAAATTTTAGTGATTATTAGCTTGTACTCTTTTACAAAATATCGTACTCTAAATACATAAATCACTTGTGAATATCTTCACATACAAAAAATAATAAAACGAGGTTTGCCTTATTTTTTAAAAATTACATGTGAAACATTTCACAAATCAGATATTTTACTGGGAGCTGATGACATATGACAAAGCCAAAAATTGTGATTCTCGGTGCTGGATACGGGGGCATTATTACAAGCAAACGACTGGAGAAGTTGTTAAAAGACGGGGAAGCAGACGTAACCCTTATTAATAAACACGATTATCATTACATAACCACCCAGCTCCACAAAATTGGCGTTGGTACGGCGGCAGATCGGCAATTTGCCATTTCCATTCCGGATTTAGTTGACTCCAACAAAACCCGATTTATTAAAAGTTCAGTATCCACTGTCGATATCCAAAACCAGTTAGTTCACCTAGATGGCGGGGATACCATCGAATACGACTATTTAGTGACGGCATTGGGCTTTGAAGTAGAAACATTTGGGATTCCAGGCATTAAAGAAAATGCCTTGGCAATCCGCAGCTTTAGAAGCTCAAAAGCAATTTATCATCATATCACAAAGCAGTTGAACCTCTATAAAGAGGACCAAGACCCTTCTCGGTTAACCTTTGTGGTTGCTGGCGGAGGATTTACCGGGATTGAGATGCTAGGAGAATTAGCTGAGGGACTGCCAAATCTTTGCAGACAACACAATATTCCATTTGAAAAAGTAAAAATTATTGCCGTGGAAGCGGCTCAATCTGTTATTCCCTTCTTTCCAAAACAATCAATAAAGTATGCAACTGAAACATTAGAGAAATTTAATGTTGAATTAATGACTTCGAAGAAGATATTGGAATGCACTCCAGAAAAACTATTGTTAGAATCCGATTTGGAAATTCCTGCTCGAACTATCATATGGTCCTGTGGCGTAAAGGCAAATTCCATTGTCGAAAAATTTGGATTGCCGCTTGAAAAAGGAAAGATTCCTGTTGATTCGTACCTTAGGGTAAAAAATATCACAAACGTCTTCAGCGTTGGGGATTGCTCACTATTCATGAAGGATGAAAAAAGCTATTTACCCCCTACTGCCCAGGTTGCCCTCCAGCAAGCACCTGTTTGTGCACAGAACATTGTGTCTACACTCCGCGGCAATGAATTGAAGGTGTTTGAATACCATCATAAAGGGACAGTTGCTTCCATTGGCAATTTTGCCGCAGTTGGCTTAGTCGGTCGCTTCCGCCTTTCCGGTTTATTTGGCGCCTTCATGAAACAAGTGATTGAAGCACGATATTTGTTCAATCTCGGCGGACCTGCATTAATCCTAAAGCAGCACTTTAGAATCGACCGCGATCCTGTCAAAATCACTGCAAAACAATAACCTTATGATTAAAGGACGCAGCCAACTTACCTGTCTCGATTGATCAGAAAGACAGAATCTCATCAGATATAGAAAACAGCCCGCTTGTGACAGCGGGCTGTTTTTTATATCCATTCTAATAACTCAAGGCGGTTTCCGAATGGATCATGCAGGTGGATTCGGTTTGCACCAGGGAGATTGTCGTCTGTAGTAAAAGGTATATTGTTATTATTTAGATGCTCTTTTAAGGCATCGATGTTTTCCACAACAAGGGCAGGATGTGCTTTTTTAGCAGGGCTAAAGGGCTCCTCTACTCCAATATGAATTTGGAACGTACCAAACTCAAACCAAACGCCGCCGCGTTTCTTTAATTCCTCCGGTTTCTCCACCTCGGCTAACCCTAAAATATCTCCAAAAAATTTTCTCGCTTCGTCTTCACAGCCTTTTGGAGCAGCCAGTTGAACATGATCAATTTTTTTGACGACAAATGACATATTGATTCCCCCATTTTCTTCGTTTACACCTTTTATTTTATAAAATTTAAAAATTTCTATCAAATTTTAATTTAGTAAACATCCCTCTTTGTAAAGACCATAAACGATACCATTAATGCTGCCGCCCACCACACTAACAGGGTGAGCAATGAAAACGACAGCGTCATACCTTCAATTGGCGGTGCGTTCCCCTTCATATAGTCTGTCAGTCTTAAATTCACCATAAAAAAGAATTTGGCTGATTTCCATGATGAAACCATATTATTTAATATCGCCCCGGAAATTAAGGCCGCCAGCATAACCCCCATCCCTGCCGCGGTACTGCGGATTAAAACCGATAACATAAACGACAAGGTGCCAACGACGATAGCTACGAACCAAACAAGTCCAAAATCCATTAATAAAAACTTCCACAGACTTAACAGCCTTACTTCAGATGTATTTAACCCGGTTTCGGTAACGCTGAATCCAGTCAGGATCGGTGCGCCCCACCCTTTGTATCCGAAAACAAGTCCGGAAATACCATATGAGAGAATTCCGGCAATGGCAATAATTAATGAAACGGCAAGGCATAGTGTTATGTATTTGCTTAAGAGGATTTTCCATCTTTTGACGGGCCGGGTTAAGAGCAGTTTGACAGTGCCAAGACTATGCTCAGAGGAAACCAAGTCACTGGCTATAACCATCACCATTAAAGGAATAAACAGGTCAATCGAATTTTCCAGAAAAATCCGCATAAAAGTAGGTGCCCCGGGTTCTGAGGGATTAATATCATGTTCAAGGTAATACTGCTGCTGCTGAAGCGAGATTTGCAGCTGTTTTTTCCATTCGTCTGAAATCCGGCTGCTCGATAAACGGTTGGTGGTGTCGACAATCTGCTGCTGAAGGATGGTCCGCCAATCACTGGTGCCCAATTTCTCCCGCTGTGTTTCAATCTGCTTATATTGAGCATAAGTAAACAACATGACAAGAACGCCAATGATGATGGCAATAACGATTAATCGTTTCTTGGCGATCAGCTTGAGCATTTCATTTTGAATCAATTTATGCAATTGTCTCACCCCCAGTAAGCTCAAGGAACAAATCTTCGAGCACAGGAAGCTTTCGATGGAATTCAATTACCGAAACCCCAGCTTCAACAAGCTGTTTATTCCACTCAGGCGTTCTTTGTTCGTCAAACTCTGTTAAAATGGTGCCGTCTTCTTTTTCCTCTATTACTGTCATCGCTGCTAATACTTGTTTTCCTTTGTCAATCGGCGCAAGCCGCCAGACGACTCTTTCACGATTTGATAACAACTTTTCAACTGTATCTATGCGTATGATGGCACCCTTTGAAATAATGGCAACCCGGTCACACAATAACTGAATTTCACTTAATAAATGGCTCGAGACAAGGACACTCAATCCTTCCTGTTCGGCCAAAAAGCGGATAAATTCCCGCATTTCACGAATTCCGGCGGGATCTAGTCCGTTAGTAGGCTCATCCAGAATCAGCACCTTCGGATTTCCTAATAGTGCTTGGGCAATTCCCAGGCGCTGCCGCATACCAAGTGAGTAAGTTTTTACTTTATCATGAATTCTTTCGGTCAAGCCAACAAGCTCCGTCACTTCCTTAATGCGTTCTTCGCCGATCCCATCAAGCATGCGAGCAAAATGAAGCAGGTTATTATAACCCGACAAATATGGGTATAATTCTGGATTTTCGACAATACAGCCCAAATTTTCCATTGCCTTTTGAAAATGCTCTCTAATGTTAAAACCACAAATGTGAATAGTTCCGGAGGTCGGTTTGATTAGACCGACTAGCATACGGATTGTCGTTGTTTTGCCTGCGCCATTTGGCCCGAGGAAGCCAAATACTTCTCCTTCCCGCAAGTCAAAGCTCAATCCCCTGATAATCTCTCTACGCCCGATTACTTTTTTCAAATCCTTAACGGACAATGTTATTTTTTTCTCCATCGGTTTAACTCCTTACCATGTCATCAATGCAGCAACTCGTTCAGCTATTAACCGATACCCTTTTTGATTCGGATGGAACTTATCCGAATATAAATAATCATTTACCTTCAATTCAAATAAATCGAACGTCGGAACAAATACGATTTTAGGGAATAAGGCACTAATTTCAGCGCTATCGTAATTCCATTTCCGAACAACTTTTGACATTTCTTTTCCTTGATGTAATTCAATGAAAGGATTGTACAAACCAACAAAGAACACATTGGCAGTCTGATTGTGTTTGCGGATTTCTGTGAAAATAAAATTCAAATTATCCAGATATTTTTTCTCAATAGCGGTTATATCCTCCGCTTGAAAATCCATTAACCCCTGTCCGCCTCGAAACAAATCGTTACCGCCGATTGTCACTAGCACAACATCTGCTTTTTGGATTTGTCTTCCGACTTCCTCCTCCTGAACCTGGTTGCGAAGCTGGTCCGATCTTTGGCCATTAATGCCGAGGTTGGTCAGTTGGACAGACTTTTTGGTTTTTTCCTTGATTTCGTCGACTAGGACACCTACATAGCCTTTCCCCGTCTCATCACCAGTTCCTCGTGTTAAGGAATCCCCGAGAGCCACTACTGTTAATCCCTTTTTCTGATCAACTTTCTGCTCCGAAACGGATGGCTTAGAGATATTTTCCGATGTACCTGCATAATACTCCCCAACTGCCCAACCGAGTCCTCCCAGCCAGAGGAGACAAAGGAGGGCTGCCACGCCCGTTATCGCCCGAATTGAATTCTTACTCATATATTCATCCTTTCTGCCCTTCTTCTATCTTTAATTTAAACACTAATTGTTTGGGAAGCAAATTTGAGAATATGAATTTTAAGCGAAACTTAAAATATTTATTGACTCTACAATACGATTCTAGTATCTTTTATGTAGTTATGAAAACTACATGATTTGCTATTTTGAAATGTAAGCTATTACATCTATTGAATTACGCGGAAGGAAGAGGACTTATGAACAAGGCAAAGATCGCATGGATTACCGATACAACATCTTCTCTCTCTAAGGAATTTATTGAGAAGAATGACATACATGTTATCCCGCTGCATGTTGTTATTAACGACGAATTTTATAAGGAAACGATTGATATTACTCAGGAGGAATTTTACGAGCGAATGAAAAATGAGGATGGGAAATTCCAATCTTCCCAGCCGTCCATCAATGATTTCGTAGAGCTCTATGAGAAGTTGAAAGAGGAATATGATTTCGGGATTGCTGTCCATGCATCAAGTGTTCTAACCGGTACCTATCAAACTTCCGTTTTAGCCGCTAATATGGCTGGCTTTAAACTTTACGCTATTGATTCTCTTACAGGTTCTTATCCACTTTCCTTTATTGTTAAAAGAGGGATTGAGCTTGTTGAACAAGGACTGGAGATTGAAGAAGTTGTATACCAGCTAAATGCTTTGCGTGACCATACGCGACTATTTTTAGTCCCTTCTAATCTCGATCAGCTGCACAAAAGCGGCCGCGTCTCAGGCGGACAAAAAATATTAGCATCGCTTCTAAATATTAAGCCGATATTAGCCATCGAGGAAGGTACGGCAAAAATTAAAGACAAGGTCCGTTCCGATAAAAAAGCCTTTGCTTGGCTAATAAAGACATTAAAAGAAGATTTGGAAACAAAAAAGGTTCAAAAAGCAGCTATTCTTCACGCAAACGATTCAAAAAAGGCTTCAGAACTGGAGAAATTACTTAACGAAACCTTCCCAAATTTAAAAACTGAGATTATGATGTTGATAACCGTTGCAGGAGTTCATACTGGGGTCGGGACAACAGGTCTTTCCTGGGTATGCGAATAAATGAAAACTCGCCGATTGGCGAGTCCGATAGGACGAAGACAGAGGCGTAGTTGAATTTATGCGTTAGGAAAGTATAAATTTGTGAAAATTTATACTTTCCTATTAGCTAAAAATAAAACCCGAATTCCGTTCTTGGAAATTCGGGTTTTTTTTATTAAACTGTAACTAACTCCTCAGACCGTTCGGCAATAGCTGTATCCTTTTCGTTATTTTCTAAACTTCCCATTGGTCCAAAGAATTCAAAGTGGATTCTCTCTTCAGTTACCCCAAGTCCTTTTAAAGAGCCATTAACGGCCTTCATGAATGGAACCGGTCCGCAGAAATAGAATTCAGCATCTTCAATTGCTACATTCTCTTGCAGCCATTCGCGTGTCACATAGCCTTCAACATCGAAACGATTGTTTTGGCGATCATCTTCTGTTGGAGAATCATAAAAAATGCAGCTATTTACATTGTCAAGCTGTGCAAGTTCTTCAACTTCTTCCCTAAGCGCATGGACATTACCATTTGCAGCCGCATGGACGAAGGTAACCTTTCTTTCCGGCTGAAGTTCTACCACTGTTTTTAACATGCTCATCATTGGCGTTAAACCTACACCGCCGCTAAGTAATACGACCGGATTCGTTTTTTCAGTATTTAACACAAAATCTCCTGCTGGCGCACTTACCTTTAAAATGTCTCCTTCTTTTACTTCATCATGAAGGTAATTAGATACGACTCCATCCGGATTTGGAGTACCAGCCTCGCGTTTCACGCTGATACGATAGTAATCTTTTCCTGGAGCATCTGAAAGGCTGTATTGACGGATATGGGTAAACTTTTCCCCTTTAATCTCTAGTAAAATACTAATATATTGACCTGGTTCAAAGCCGGCAATCTCTTTTTGGTCTTCAGGCTTTAAATAGAAGGATGTAATGACATCACTTTCGATCACTTTTCGGTCAACAATAAAGTTGCGGAAACCGTCCCAGCCGCCTGTTTGATTAGCTGCTTGACCATACATTTCTGCTTCCACACCGATGAAGGCACCTGCGATTACTTCATAGGCTTGAGCCCAGGCATCGATGATTTCATCAGTTGCTGCATCTCCTAAAACATCCTTGATAGCAAGCAGCAAATGTTTGCCGACAATCGGATAATGCTCAGGTTTGATGCCGAGGCTTCTATGCTTGTGGGCAATTTGTTTGACCACAGGAATAATGGCTTCAAGATTGTCAATATACATTGCCGCAGCATAAACCGTTCCGGCAAGAGCTTTTTGTTGTCTTCCCTGTTTTTGGTTGGCGTGATTGAAAATGTTCAATAATTCAGGATGGTTCCCGAACATAAGCTGATAAAAGCGTGTCGTAATTTTTTCACCGTGTTGTTCTAAAACTGGAACTGTTGATTTAATAATCTCGATTGTTTTTTGGTCTAACATTATTGTCACTCCTCTTTATGTTTCCACTATAAATGTAGTGAATTATATATCCGTAGTGAATTATATGATAGAAATCACTAAGAAAAAGTGATGTAAATCACTTATTGTTATTTTTGAATAATTCGGACTATGACTTTAGTCGCAAAATTTCCCAGTCAATTCATTTATAATGTAAAATAAAAAGGATTGGTAAATTGTTGAGGTGCGAAATCGATGAAAAGGATTCGAAAAAAAGTAGTTTTATTTTGTTGGATAATATTTGCGGCGGGGATCATTTATGCAGCCTTTTTACAATATAAGATATCCTTAAATTATGGTGTAGTTCCTGCTAAAAATGCGGATTACCTAATTGTTCTTGGCGCAAGAGTGAAAGGCACCGAACCATCGTTAACATTGGCTAGCCGAATAGATGCAGCTGCCCTATATTTAAAGAAAAACCCAAGCACGATAGCCATTGCTTCAGGAGGGCAAGGTCCCGGAGAGGATATATCTGAAGCTGAGTGTATTAAAAGAGAACTGCAGAAACTTGGGATTAAGGAATCTCGGATTGTTTTAGAAGGTAAATCAACTGATACATATGAAAATATTCGTTTTTCAAAAAAGCTCATTCCGATATCTGCTAAAGATGGTGTTGTGGTAACGAATGACTTTCATCTCTATCGTGCCTTGTCACTTGCCGCTGACGCCAACCTTAAGGTACAAGGGCTTCCAGCGGAAACACCGTTGATCAGTGTGCCAAAATCATATATTCGTGAATATTTGGCGATTACAAAATATTATTTAGTTACGTCCCCCTAGCTAATTTAAAAACTCGACTTTTGGTCGAGTTTTTTTGATACTTTATTTTATTTTGGCAAAAACACATGTATCTCTTGGTTCATTTCCAACAACAGAAATACTATCATTTTTTAAAATGCCTTCCAGGTCAAATCCCAGACGTTCCGGAATGGCCCGGCTTTTCACGTTTTTGGAATCGCAGCGGATTTCTACCCGCTTGGCGTTCAATTCTTGAAAAGCAAAATTGGTAATACCCTCAACCGCTTCCGTTATGTAACCCTTTCCGCTATGCCGCGTAACAATCCAGTAGCCAATTTCAAATTTGGGAACATCCCATTTGATCCTATGCAATCCGGAAGATGCAATAAATTCACCGGTTTCTTTATGAAATATATGCAATCTTAGATCTTCTCTAGTGAGAAACTTCGCATGCGCTTCACGCATGTTGGCCTCTACCTCTTCTGGCGTTTGATCGCGGTGGGCCCAAGGCATCCACGGCTTCAGTTCGGTCAAGGAAGCCTGCATTGCCTCATAAACCGCTTTTCCGTCACCCGGCATCGGCTTACGAATAACTAATCTTTCTGTGTAAAATTCTTCTGGGAAATCTATTAAGATAGGTTTCATTTTGTGCACCTCCTAAAAATGGGCTCTTCCGTCTTGAAAGAGCCCCCCCAAAAAGGTAATTTTTAATATGCTTTTGCCCAGTAAACCATCTGATCTGCATCTTTTCCGCAGCAAACGCATTTATCTGATACTTTTTCTTGTTCAAATGGGATACAACGTGACGTAGCGCTGGTATCTTCTTTGATTTTTTCCTCGCAGGCTAACTCGCCGCACCACATTGCTTTGATAAATCCTGGCTTTGCTTCTAAAGATTCCTTTAATTCAGCAAGTGTAGTCGCAACCGATGTTCTTTCTTCACGATGCTTTAACGCTTTGTTGTACAGGTTCGACTGAATCTCCTCAAGCAGCGCTACAAGCTTCTCTTCTAGTTGATCCATTGAAACGACGATTTTTTCCAAAGTGTCCCGGCGTACCAAAACTACCTGCTTGTTTTCGATATCCTTTGGACCAACTTCCAAACGGACAGGAATACCTTTCATTTCGTACTCATTGAACTTCCAGCCTGGCTTTTTGTCGCTGGCATCGATATCGACACGAGCCACTTTGCCAAGGGAATTTTTCAAGTCATATGCAAAGTCCAGTACGCCCTCTTTATGCTGTGCGATTGGCACAATCATGACTTGAGTTGGTGCTGCCTTTGGCGGAATCACAAGACCGCGGTCGTCGCCGTGCACCATGATTAAGGCGCCGATTACACGGGTTGTAAAGCCCCATGATGTTTGATGGACATATTGCAGCTTTCCGTCTTTGTCGGTGTATTGGATGCCAAATGCTTCTGCGAAGCCTGTGCCAAAGTGGTGGGAAGTACCGGATTGCAATGCTTTACCATCATGCATTAAGCTTTCAACCGTAAAGGTATGTTTTGCCCCAGCGAATTTTTCCTTTTCCGTTTTTTCCCCTTTTACAACAGGAATCGCTAGAGTGTTCTCAAGTACATCAGCATACACATTCAGCATTTTGATGGTTTCTTCCATCGCATCTTCATCGGTTGCATGGGCAGTATGGCCTTCTTGCCATAAGAATTCTAATGTCCGTAAAAATGGACGGGTTGTTTTCTCCCAGCGGACGACGTTTGCCCATTGATTATAAAGCTTTGGTAAATCGCGATAGGAGTGAATAATATTTTTATAATGCTCACAGAACAGAACCTCAGAAGTTGGGCGGACAACTAATCTTTCTGCCAACTCTTCAGATCCGCCATGGGTAACCCATGCAACTTCAGGAGCAAAACCCTCTACGTGGTCCTTTTCTTTTTGCAGCAGACTTTCAGGGATAAATAATGGCATATAAACATTTTCATGCCCTGTTTCTTTGATCCGACGGTCTACTTCATTTTTGATATTATCCCACAATGCAAACCCATATGGGCGGATAATCATCGAACCGCGAACACTTGAATAATCGATTAAATCTGCTTTAGTAACAACATCTGTATACCACTGCGCGAAATCCTCATCCATCGCAGTAATATCTTTTACAAATTCCTTAGCCATTTTGACACCTCATCATTTTCTGAAAAATATTTCCCGCTCCAGCGTCTTTTTTAGACGCATTTAGCTTTTTGCATATAAAAAGGCCCTGATCCTAAAAAAGGGACCAAGGCCTGGCGGTACCACCCTAAATTCATAAAGCAAATGCTTTAAACTCTTTGCATGATAACGGATTTGATCCGCATGTATCTTCAATCCATCCGATACAGAACTCGGGAGGCAGGTTCAAATGACCGTCTTAAGAAACCTCGCACCAATGGTTTCCTCTCTTGGTAAGACCTTTTCATTTTACTAATCCCCGTCATTGTTTCTAGTTATATTTTTGAAAAAATTATATATTTCCCTTAGCTAAAAGTCAATTCCTTCATAAGAATATTTTTCTCAGCATTAACCATTATTGGCTTTTTTAAATTTTTAATACTACTTTAATCGACGTTCCGAATCAGTTAAAATGCTATTAATAGCTAAATTGGGGTGATTTGCATGAAAAAGGATAAAAAGGATGAACTTGAGCTCGATGAGGAAGAAAAAGAAGCATTGCTTGAATACATGAGAATGCAAAATGAAGCCCTGAAACGTATTTTTAAAAATGCCGTTGATAAACAAAAAAATGAAGGATGATTCCTCAATTTGTTTCATAAACCTCTTTTTTAAAATCTAGCATTATTTCCCCCGCCCTGAATATGATTAATAGAGAAATGATAGATTTTAGGGGGCATGCTAGTGGTAAAGAGAGAACTGGAGATTAAAAGTGGTCCTTGTACAACAAACAATAAAAATGATATTAAGGTGAATAACCAATTCAGTTTAACAATTAACTTAGGCGATTCATTAAATGTGCTGGCATTGATAGCCGGTATATATCTAATCAAAAGAATCACGAAAAAGAAAAAACTACAAAAGCATATGGAGCAATGGCCTTGATTGTTATTCAATCAGGGTCTTTTTTCGCTGTTTGTTCCTAATTGACACAATATTTACTTTGTTATATAGTTTAACAGGTGAATAGTTCACTAAGTTAACTATTTTTTCGAAAAGTAATGGGGTGCAGGCAAAATGGATAACAACACAATCCAGGATTTAATTGACCGCTATGTAAACATTTCCTTTCAGGTACATAAAAAGGCGGAAGCCTTAATTAAAAATCAACTTGGAAATGAATTGACCAATGACCAGCACTACATCTTAAGGTATATCCACCAGACAGGAGAATGTACCTCAACGGAATTGGCCGAAGTGTTTCAGGTCAATAAAAGTGCAATAACAGCCATCATCACTCGAATGACGGATAGAGGCTTGATACAAAGAACTAGGGACGAAAAAGATCGCAGAGTGGTTTATTTAACACTAACAAAAGAAGGCATCGAACTGTTTCAAAGTGCCCAGGAAAAGGTCCATCAATTAGTTGAGTCTATCATTACCCAGTTCGATGAAACCGAAATCACAACTTTTATTAACACGTATGAAAAATTAGCACAAATTTTAGACAACAAGAAACAGGAAGAACTGGGGGAATAACAAGTGAGAGCCATCATTAAGGGGAAATGGTTTATCTTAATCGCTTGGATTGCAGTCATCGCTGCGCTTTTTATGGCTGCGCCAAATATGGAAAATCTCGTTCGAGAGAAAGGACAAATTTCCGTTCCAGAAGGCTACCCCTCCACCCTTGCCGAAAAAATTCTCAAGGATGTTCAATCAAGTGAAAATAAGGGTAATTCCCTGCAAACGGCGCTTGTCTTCCATAGTGAAAAAAAATTAACGACGGACGACTTCGCTGATGCTGAAAAAGCTGTCAAAGAACTAGAAAGAAGTAAGGAGACGCTCGGAATCACTGAAATCCTCACCCATTTCACTCAAGAGGAACTGAAGGACCAGCTGGTTTCAAAGGACGGCAAAACAATCCTAGTTTCCATTAAAGTGACTTCGAATAATAGAGAAGCAAAGGAAATTGTCAAAGAATTAAATAAAGCGATTGATGATGTCAAACTTGATCATTACTATACAGGCGGCTGGGTGATTGGCGAGGACCTCGTCACAAACTCTCAGGAAGGACTGAAAAAAACCGAAGGCATAACGGTAGTTTTCATTTTAGCCGTGCTGCTGCTTGTCTTCAGATCAGCAGTGGCCCCTATTATTCCTTTGATAACGGTAGGATTTAGCTATCTGACAGCTCAATCCATTGTTGCTATTTTAGTAGATAAATTGAACTTTCCATTATCAACCTTCACACAGATTTTCTTGGTTGCCGTCCTCTTCGGGATTGGAACGGATTATTGCATCCTGCTCTTAAGCCGCTTTAAAGAGGAATTGTCTGCGGGTGAAAATGTTACAGAGGCCATCGTTAAAACATACAAAACAGCTGGAAAAACGGTCTTTTTTAGCGGTGTCGCTGTTTTAATCGGATTTGCTTCGATAGGTTTATCCACCTTCCAGCTATACAAATCCGCCGCTGCTGTGGCCGTTGGAGTAGCGATTTTATTAATCGCACTCATCACGGTGGTGCCATTTTTCATGGCAGTCCTTGGAAAAAAATTGTTTTGGCCGGCAAAAGGCAAGCTTGAGCATGGCGATAGTAAGCTATGGGGTGTAATGGGGAACTTTGCCCTGAAACGTCCATTGATTGCGTTTATTCTTGTTGCCATTATCGCAATACCTTTCTTATTCACGTATAAGGATCAATTATCATTTAATTCGCTTGAAGAAATTAGCGATGAATATCCATCTATTAAGGGTTTTAATTTAATTGCGGATTCATTCGGTCCTGGTGAATCTATGCCGACACAAATTGTCATTAAAAATGACGATAAAATGAACACTACGGAATATTTGTCAATTACCGAAAAAATCAGCCAAGAACTCAAAAAAGTAAATGATGTCAAAACCGTCCGTTCTGTCACCCGCCCGACCGGCAAACCAATTGACGATTTTTATATTTCCAAGCAGGTGGCAAGCCTTGAGGACGGACTTGGCAAAGGAAATGACGGGATTAAACAAATCAGCGGCGGGCTATCTGAAGCAAGCAGCCAGATGGCAGCTAATCAGCCAAAAATGGAGCAGGCAACAGCTGGAATCAGCCAATTAATCTATGGCACGAATGAAATCAAAACGAATCTGGCCAAGGTTCAAAGCGGCCTTTCAGATATCGAAACTGGACTTAAACAAGGTTCTTTAGGTTCAACACAAATAAAAGAAGGCTTAACCCAAATCAAAATTAATTCTCAAAAAGCTTTAGATGGAAGCAAACAATTACTTGCAGGCTATCAACAAACAGAAACTGGGCTGGGCACCCTACTAAGCAATTATCAAAAAACGGCCGCTGGGTTGGAATTACTAAGCAGCAGCCTTAATTTGCAAGCTAATTTTAATCAGTTGGAAACGGAATATCCGATTGTCCAGAATAGTCAAGACTACCAAACTATTAAGGCAACAATTGAAGGCATTCCAGGTAAGCCGGATGCCCCTGGAGCCTATGCGGCAGCACAGCAGCTAGCTGCAGGCTTGAATCAACTTAACGCAGGCCTCAAAGAAGCACAAAACGGTCTTAATACGGCCAATAGCGAATTTGCGAAACTGATTTCCGGACAAGAACAATTAATCAGAGGTATGGAACAGCTCCTTCCGGGAATTACGGCACTTGAGTCTGGTTTATATCAAATGGAAGACGGCCAGGGACAAATCGTCGCAAACATGCCGAAGTTTACAGGCGGTCTGGATGGCATCAATGATGGCCAGCAGGAACTGCTTTCCGGGTTTGAAAATATCGGCAGCCAAATTAACCAGCTTTCAGACGGGTTAAATCAAAGTGCCGATGTATTAAACCAAGTCTCAAATGGGCTGGTAAGTGCCCAAGATTATTTGGCCGATGTATCCGAGCAGCAGCAAAATGGTTTTTATATCCCCCAGGATGTTTTGGACAGCAATGATTTTTCAAAAGTGCTGAATGCCTATATGTCAAAGGATCGCAAGGTCATGACGATTGATGTTGTCTTTAATAAGAATCCATACTCTAATGAGGCGATAAACAGAATACCAGTCATAAAGGAAGCTGTAAAACGTGCTGTTAAAGACACCAAGCTTGAAAATGCAAAGGTTGCAATTGGCGGTGTATCAAGCATGCACCATGATTTGGATACCATTTCCAAAGGCGACTATTCCAGAACCGTTATTTTAATGCTTGCAGGAATCGGAATCATCCTGATCATCCTGCTCCGTTCATTGATAATGCCAATTTACCTAATCGGCTCTTTGGTCTTAACCTACTATACATCAATGTCAATCTCTGAATATATTTTTGTAAACTGGCTAGGATACACAGGAATCAGCTGGGCTGTACCATTCTTTGCCTTCGTTATTCTCGTTGCGCTTGGAATCGACTACAGTATTTTCTTAATGGATCGCTTTAACGAGTATCGTGATTTACCTGTTGAAAAAGCCATTCTTGAATCAATGAAGAAGATGGGGACAGTCATCGTTTCAGCAGCTGTCATCTTAGGCGGAACGTTCGCAGCGATGATGCCTTCCGGTGTTTTATCATTACTAGAGATTGCTACGATTCTATTAATTGGTCTTGCCTTATACGCCCTAGTGGTTCTTCCACTGTTTGTACCAGTTATGGTGCGCACCTTTGGAGAAGCCAACTGGTGGCCATTTAGAAAATGACGCCAATGTACTATCATACGAACGAAAAAGCACGCTGAATCCAGCGTGCTTTCTTTATTATTTCATTTTATCAAGGCTGACATCGAAAACAAAAATTAAGAAGAAGCTGAAGATTACAGAAATAAATAATGCCAGCAGTGGTTTGGAGTAATGAATTCTCAGTACTAGGAACATGACAATAACAAATATGCCTGACCAAAATAAATTCCAATTATGATGATAAGTGATTGCCCCTATTTTTATTGACACATATTCGAGCACGAGGAACATCACTACATAAAAACCGATATACATTGCTTGAATCGATAATTTTTTCCCAAAAGGGTATTTTGATAAAAAAATCCATGTAGACAAGGGCATTCCTATTAATATAAGTAACATCATCGGAATGATGGCTGCCGGCAATCCATTCGGTTCCATCTGCCAAAGCTGATATTTATAGCAAATAATTTCGTATAATGCATTCCCTAGTGAGGAAAATAAAATAGTGGGATAATATTGTTTCCATTCCCTATCTGCCACTTTAAAAGCAGCAATTATCCAAAGAATCGAATAGATAATGGCAATCATAAAATCTCTCCTTCAGATTTTATAATCCCAGTAAATGTAAATTTTTATCCCCCCTCAAAATTTTTCTTCATGGTATTCTTTATATTTCAAAATGAAACTTTTCTAGACTTGGTCCGTAAATATACTTATGATCTTATATTAGGAATTTCCCCACGATTAAAAAATAGAGATAAAAAGAGTGAAATAATAAGGAGTGAAAAATGTGGGTGTTACATTAAGCAAAGGTCAAAAAGTGGATTTAACCAAATCTCACCCAGGCCTTCAAAAAGTTGTTGTGGGATTAGGTTGGAATATCAATCAAAACGGATCGAATTTTGATTTGGATGCATCCGCTTTTTTATTAGGTCCATCAGGAAAAGTACAAGGCGATCAGGATTTTGTTTTTTACAATAATCCATCCGGAGGGAATGGAGCCATTATTTATAGCGGCGATAATCGGATTGGCTCCGGCGTTAAGGACGACGAACAAATACGAATTGATTTAAACCGGGTACCGGCTCACATCCACCGTATCGCCTTTACCATTACAATTCATGATGCCCAGGCGAAGCGACAAAGTTTTGGACAAGTATCAGATTCCTATGTTCGAATATTTAATGAGGAAAACAATGAAGAATTATTGAGATTTAGTCTAGGTAGGGATTTTACAGTTGAAACCGCGATTGTCGCAGCGGAAATATATCGTCATAACGGAGAATGGAAATTTAATGCCATTGGCAGCGGATTTCAAGGCGGATTAGCGGCCCTTTGTGGAAATTTTGGGGTAACAGTTGATGATGCCCCTGTCAATTCGTCCTTTTCTGCTCCAGTTCAGCAGTCTGACCGCCAGTCCGGGAATTCAGTTCAACCAGGCTCACCCAATCAGTTTGCGGGAAATCCTTATCAAAGTCAGAGCAATAATTCTTATCAAACGCAGTCCTTTTCCCCGCAGAACGGGAGCCAAAATTATAATAATTATGATCCGTACCGCCAAAGTCAAAATCAATATGATCCATACCCGCAAAGCCAAAATACATCCCAGCAGCCGATCCATCTTCAGCCGGATTCTGCACAGCGACAACCTGCTTTTGGCTTTCCGTCTCAAACATTCCCTTCTTCAACAAACTCGCGGTCTACATATGGGGGCGATGATATCGTTTGCCCACGTTGTCATTCTTCAAATGTACGTACCGGCAAAAAAGGGTTTGGTTTGGGCAAAGCGGCAATTGGTGGCTTAATTCTTGGTCCTGTCGGTTTGCTAGGCGGATTTATTGGACATAACCAATTAAAATTCACCTGCAATAGCTGTGGTAGTAATTGGTCCCCTTCGCAAACAGACTACGCGGAATGGGCAAACACGCAAAAAAGACGAGCCCAGGAATTATTTAATCGCTACAAGAGTCAGGATGTATTAGATGCCGTCGTTGCCGCTTGTGCATTGGTAGCCATGGCAGATGGTTATTTAGATGCTTCTGAACGGCAAAAGATGGTCGATTTTGTTAATCAAAGTGAAGAATTGCGGGTATTTGATACCACCAAAGTCATTCAAAGATTCAACTTTTTCGTCTCCAGGATTGAAAATGACCGAATGCTTGGCCGTGCCGAAGCATTACGGGCACTTGGGAAAATTCGCACCAAACCGGAAATTGCCCGCCTGGTCGCCCGCTATTGCATTGCCATCGGCTATGCTGATGGGAACTTTGATCATAATGAAAAGCAGATGGTCGTTGATATCTGCCACGAACTCGGGTTAAACCCAGCTGAGTTTTTATCGTAAGAGTGAAAAAAAGCCTCTGCACTTTGGGATTTGGCAGAGGCTTTTCTCTATTTATTTTTCCAAACTCGCTTATTCTCGACTCGTTTTGTAAAACCTTTTGCATCTAGCTTTTCCAAGAACGGAATCATGTACTTGCGTGAAAGGTCAAGGACCTCTTTCGCTTCACCCACTTCAAATTCGGGCCCTGTAGCATTTTGAAGTTTATGAACGGCTTCTTTAAAAACATCTCCATGATAAGTAAACTGATCATCGAGCAACACAATCAACTCTTGGTCTTCTAGGAATCTTCGTAAATCCCCTTCCAGAGAATCCGGAATGCCTGCATCCGATAAATAGTCTTTTAAATAGCGAACTTTTAACTCATCCTTTTTCAATTCAGCAAGCAGATTTTCCGTCCGTTTTGCCCAGTTTTTTGGAACATGCGGTGAAAACTCAGCCAGCGAGACAAACTGTTCCCTCCGGTTAAATACCTTTTTAGAAATAGCATTTTCTACTACATAATCAAGAAGAGATTTTGAGAATTTTTTTTGCATCGATTGTAGAATTTCAGCTTTATTGACACCTTGTTTCATTGGATTTATATGATGATAATCCTGCAGTTTGTCATAAATATCTTCCTCGATAGACTGGATTAACTGTTGTAATGTATATTCCTTTCCATTAAAAAGAACAAATTCATCATCCTGGAGATGCTCTGATAAGGTTTCTTCGTCCAAGGCAGTCCGTTTGATTAATTCTGGTAATGAGAGGCTTTTCGCTTCCAACAGAGCGGCTGTTATCCGTTCTTTAGGCGTGCCAACTTTTTTCTTCTCTAGTTCCCCTATCGTTTGCTCTCCAAAGCGATACTTATTTCCCCTAGGATCAATAACCCAGCCGCCGCCAATCGTTTCTGTCGGGCTTGGCCGTCTTAAGATGAAACGATCACCGCGTTTGGTAAGGATTTCTTCCTCAAGTCTCAGCTGGCAAAGGATTTCACCGTTCTCTTCTTTGATTTCATTTCGGTCAAAAAAGACAATCCGTCCCATTACTTCAGCTGTCCCAATATGCAGTTTAATCGGCATCCGCTGCTTGATTAAATGCTCCAATTCCTCTACTACACGAATGGCGACATCTATTATTCTGGTTACAATAAAATGCTCCGAGGAAACAAGAACTTCACCGCGTTCCAAATCCTCTTTTGAGACTCCTGACAGGTTAATTGCCGCACGTTGTCCGGCGTAAGCTCTCTGGGAAGGTTTGTGATGAACTTGAATCTGCCGGGCTCGGACCTCCAGCCCTTTAGGCATGATTTTTAAAGCCTGCCCCTCTTCCACCGTGCCTTCATAAACCGTGCCGCGGACAACTGTCCCCTGCCCTTTCACAGTAAACACCTGGTCAATCGGCAGGCGGAACGCTCCTTTGGCATCGCGCATCTCTTGTTCCTTGAGCTTTTTAATGATTAACTGTTTTATTTCTTCAATTCCTTTTTTGGATAAACTGTCAATTAAAACAAATGGTGCATCCTCAAATACAGTGCCTTGCAGTTCTGCTAAAATATCATCCTGTACAAGTTCAATAAATTCTTCATCGACACGGTCTATTTTTGTAATAGCGACGATTCCGTTTTTGACACCAAGAAACTTTAGGATTTCGAGGTGTTCTTTGGTTTGCGGCATGACGCCTTCATCCGCCGCCACAACCAGCACGACTAGATCAATTCCAGCCACACCGGCAATCATTTGGCGAATGAAGCGTTCGTGCCCTGGTACATCGATAACGGATATTTGGATTTCTTCATCTTCATATAACGGTGCAAATCCAAGTTCAATCGAGATTTGCCGTTCTTTTTCTTCTTTTAATCGGTCTGTATCAACATTGGTCAAGGCCTTCGTTAGGGATGTTTTCCCATGGTCAATATGCCCCGCCATTCCAATCGTAAAATATCTCTTTTCCAAGCTTGCCACCTTCTTTAACGGTCTTCTTCTCTACTGTAGCCTTTATATGGGGATTGTTCAAGCGAACTTTATTAGACAAGTATTAATATGTCTTAAATTGAAAGTAATGCCCCAACCGCACCACAGTACTCCCCATTTTTTAAAAACGTTGGCTGCAATCCAAGCATCTTCATATAGGTCTCAAGAATCTCTGTCAAAAACGGATTTCCTATCAATGAACTCCCGATGAACACGATTTCTTTCACCTTATGTTTGGCTGCAGCCTGCAGCGTTAATAACATGATCGTTTCCCCAATCATATTAGTCAAAGCAGCCATCCTGTCTGCATTGGTATGCTTAACATTCAAGCCTTTCGCAAAATTAGCCGCAGTAAGGTCACCGTTAATTGGAGGCTTGTCGGACTCATATATATCCTTTACTAGCAAATCAAGATTTTCCTTCTGTCCTTTTGCCGCCAATGTGGTTAATTGCTGAAAGCCCGACTCATTGGTTAGAATGGTGCCAAGCCCCATGAATGTTCCACCACCAACCCCACTGCCGAGTATACGTTCATACCTTTCCCCCTCCACCAAATGCCAGGAAGTTCCTGTCCCTACGTTAACAATGATATATGGATCCGGCATTTTCTTTCCCTCTTCAAGTAAAAATAGCCTGACCCCTTCACAGGTTGCCTGAAACTCAGGAACAATCGTGCCGTTCGGGAAAAATTCCCCTTGCAAAATATGAGCCTTTCCGCCTGTTAACGCAGCCATTACATTCGGGGCGACCGCTTTTAACCAGGAAATAGCTGACTCTAATTCACCGATTGGATATTTTTTATAATGCATTACACCACGTTCTTGAAAAGCAATTTTTATTAATGAACCGCCTGCATCGATTCCCACCTTTTGTACCGTCAATCCTATCACCCCTTCAAGAAATACAATTATTTAATTCATTTTAAAAGGATATCAACCCGCCATGTCAAATCCTATATGTATCAAGACTAGGAGGACCAAAAATGATTAAACTAGTGAAGGTTTTAAAGAAAGAAGAACAAATCCTGCATAATCTCATGCAATTTTATATTTACGAATTCAGCCAATTTATACCTGCTATCACTCTGGAGGAAAATGGCGCTTATAAGCCCTTTAATTTAACGCCATATTGGAACAGTCCTAGCCATCATCCTTTTTTTATAAAAAAAGATGAAGAATTCATAGGCTTTGCTTTAGTAGAAAGTGCCACAGAATCGGAACCAAATACCATTCTAGAATTCTTTATCATTCGCAAATATTCAGGGAACGGCTTTGGAAAATTAGCCGCAAATGATATTTTCACTCTTTTCCCTGGGAAGTGGCGAGTCACTCAAATCGAGAAGAACGAACCGGCCAAGGCTTTTTGGAGGAGTACCATTTCAAAATTCACTGGAGGTAGATTCAACGAAACTATTGATGAAAGAAGATGTACTATACAAGAGTTCGTAACAGTTTGATAAAGGGGTGCCTTTTAGACACCCCTCCTTAAATTCTTCTGTTATGGTCTTCTTTTTTCAAAATGACTAATGAAAAAGCCTGGTGCTACCTCCATATCCACCACCAATTTGAAGCCATTTTTTTGATATAAATTTTTGGCAGGTTGATTGTCTTTACCAGTGGAAACCTTAAATACCTGTATATTCTGATCGATGTCCTCAACGGCATTTAAAAGTTTCTTGGCAATTCCCTTTCTGAAGTGTTTAGGGTCGACTACCATTCGGCAAATCGTCAGTTCTTTGCCTTCGATTTCATAAGAAACTGCTCCAGCAAGTTCCCCCATTTCAAAAAAGCCTAGAAAAAATTCACCGGAATTCAGAAATTCTTCAAAGCTCTCCTTTAGAGGCGGGATATCTTCAAAGCCTACTATTCTAGCTTCCACTAGATAAGCGGCCCTTTGCAGGTTATATAGGTCCTTAGCTGCACTTAAATTTTTCATGTCTATTATTTGTATCATAAAGTTAATTCCTTTTAGTAATTTTCTATTTTAATTTCAGCATAAACTGGCGATCGCCTATTCATTATGAGAAAGATGTTCAACCCGATTATAAGCTTTAATGATCCAGCCATTTTCCTCAAAATGAATATCATTAAGACAAGCGTTATCAATCCTCGACTTTCCGTAGCCTAATTCCCCATCTGACAAATGGGCGAGAATGGCATTGATAACGGCGCCGTGGGCGACTAGCAAAACGTTTTTATCCTCGTAGTTGTGTTTAATTTTTTCCAGTCCTCCGATAAGACGTTTAATCAGGGCATCTGCACTTTCTTGATTCGTATAATTTCTGTCAGGGAAAGCAGTCCTAATTTCTTCAATTGTCATTCCTTCTGCGTCACCAAAGGACTTTTCCTTAAAATCGTCCATCACAACTAAAGGAACATTTATATAAGTATTGATAATTTCCGCTGTCTTTTTTGCTCGTTGTAATGGACTGGTTATAATAACATCCCATTGTGAATTTTTTAGGTATTCTCCACTTTCCTCGGCCTGCTTGATCCCTTTCGCGTTTAAGGGGATATCCGATCTTCCTTGTAGTCTTCCTATAGCGTTCCATTCAGTTTCCCCGTGTCGTACGATGCAAATCTTCGTAATGTTAATCCTCACCTTTCAATCATTAATGGGAACTCTTGCTTTAAGCGGCCACTTCTTTAATCCATTCATTTGTTTATTTATATATAGTTTAAAAATCAATTGCTTATACAATTTAACCTTCCAAACTTAGCCACCGCAATCTAATTATATTTTCCTTCAAATTTTTATAATTGTAAATTTCCTGAAGTCATTCAAATGTAAATTGGACTGCTTTTTTACCAATTATAAATACACCTCAAGTCTTAGTTGAAAATAAACCCCTGGTACATCGTGGAAAATCAAAGGATTTCTTATGCTATATATAGAAGATGTATGAAAGATAAGGGGATGGAAATGATGAAGAGAATTTTAATACTACTATTGGTTATAACCGGCTTATATATTGTTTTTAACCAATCCTACACATTCGATGTATTTGGTTCAGGTAAAAATGATGGGCAAGTTGCCATTACCAATGATACGAAGGTGATCAAGGTAGATGTGGGCAGTGTCAAGACAACCATTATTCCTGAAGACCGGAAAGATTTAAAGGCGGTTTATGAAGGCAAACAAAAGCTGACTGTTAATGACAATGGGGATGCTGTAGAGGTTTCGCTAAAGAGCAAATGGTTTACATGGTTCAATTGGGGAAATAACAAAAGCAACCTAAAAATCTACATTCCGGAGGAATACAATAGAGATATGACCATTGATCTTGGAGCCGGATATTTAACTTTTTCCGGGGAATCCAAAACTAAACCAATGCAATTACAAAAATTAACTGTTGATATCGGATCTGGATATATAAAGCTTAACAATCTCGATGTGAAAGAGCTTAATCAGGGCGTCTCATCAGGAAAGGCAGACATCAATTTTGTTAAAGCTGATAAAGGTATATTTGATCTCAGTTCTGGAGTTCTCGACATTAAGCATTATTCTGGTGCATTAGCTGCCGACGTCAGCTCGGGGAAGCTGGCGGTTCAAGTTGATAAATTAAGGGATTCCGTCAAAATGGATGTCAGCTCAGGTTTAGTTAATCTTGACCTGCCGGATGATGCTGATTTTAAATTAGATGGCGGGTTTAGCAGCGGCTTGATTAAATGCGACTTGCAATTGAAAGAAAAAGTCCAGGATAAAGACAGCATCAATGGTACACATGGGTCTGGAAAGCATGCTGTTGATTTTGATGTTTCAAGCGGGATCATTCATATATATTAATCACTCTATGTATATGGTTTCCTAACCTTCTAAAAAAGCGGCGCTTGTTAATGAGTGCCGCTTTTTGAATGGTAGTATTCTGCAGCAACCTTCCAATCCTCCAAAAACACTGACCAAAGATTAGGACGGCGCCTGACTGCTAAGGGATGATAGCCGACGGCAGTAGGGTAACCCTTAATTTCATGAATGGCACCACGAAGCAATTTTACCTCTGCTTCCGGATTGCCGAAAAAGGATTGAACCGCTACGTTTCCAAAGCAAAGAATCAACTTAGGCTGCTTTTCCTCCAGCTGCTGCTTTAGATGAATCATGCATGTTTCACGCGTATGTTCTTTGTCATAGGCTCTTACCGGTTTTCTTTTTAAAATAAAGGTCACGTACAAATCGTCCATGGTGAAACCAACATGATGGGCAGCCTTTTGAAGAGTTTGCCTAGTCCCACATACGAATGGATTTCCTTCCCTGTCCTCGCGGGCTCCCGGGTTATCAAGAATTATCATAATCGGGGCTTCCGGGTTCCCCTCTCCCCAAACCATCCGTGAACCATGCTTATCTAAGCCGCACTCACTGCAGTTTTTTAAGTCTTCCGGAGTTGGCTCTTCCGGCCACAATATTGGACAAAAGTCTGACATGTTATCCCTCCAGCCATTTTAAAAACTAATGGTAGTTTAACCTTTTTCCATTTATATAAATACGAAAAATAGCGAGTGGGTTTCCCCACTCGCTTTTGGTTAATTCGTAAACACAAACTCCGTCCGACTCCCGGCTTGCCCCGCGATAACCTCAAGTCTTGCATCAATTCGTTCCTTTAATTCCGGAACGTGCGAAATGATTCCGACCAAGCGCCCGCTGCTTTGGATATCCATTAACGCTTCAATCGCCTGTTCAAGTGATTCAGGGTCTAGTGTACCGAATCCTTCATCGATAAACATGGTTTCGAGCGAAACCCCGCCGGCATAGTTTTGTACCACATCTGCCAGACCAAGCGCAAGTGACAAGGAAGCCTTAAAGCTTTCTCCGCCTGATAATGTTTTAACGTGGCGTTCCTGGCCTGTGTATTGGTCAAATACCAGCAATTCCAAGCCGCTTTGGGCATTCCCTTTAGCACGGTCTGTTTTTCGCAGCAACTGGAAACGGCCTGACGTCATTTTCTTCAATCTGTGATTAGCTTCTTGTAAAATATCATCCAAGAAAGCTGCCAACACATACCGTTCAAAGGTAATCCGAAAGCTATTCTGGCCCTTCGTAATCTCGTAAAGATGTCCAATCAGCTTATACCGTTCCTCAAGGACCTTCATATTTTCATTTAATTTTTCCACACGGTTGAAGATTTCTTCGTTATCCCGTTTTTTCACAAAAAGGTCCGTATAATTGCGGTTTAACGCCGCTATTTCACTGTCAATGATCGCAAGCTCATTTTTAAGCCCGTCCACATCTGGAGTTTTCACATTCATTAATTTTTCCGTTAATTCATTCAATCGGTCGGAAACAGAACGTAATTCCTCCCTAAACCCGCGAATCTCTGCTTCAAGGCCGCGAATCACAGCTTCAGAAAGTTTTGACGCATGATAGACATTATAGTTTTCAAAGCCCTGTTCCACCAATTTATTCTTAAAAATCTCACGTTCAGTGGTTAATTCCTGCTGTTTAGAATCAAAGTGCTTTTCGGCGTCCTGCAATCTTGCAGATTCGGCAGCAAGCTTTGCATTTACGGATTGCAAATGCCGTTGTGCCTCTTCTAACTGTTTAATTAGCGCATCATAGCGGTTTTTAGAGATGGTGAGTGCTTTTTCATACGCTGATTCAGAACGGAGATTCTCCGGAATTGTATTCATCATTCTAGTCAGAATTGTCTTCTTCTCAGTATATTGAACTGTCAGTTCCGAAACTTCTTGTCCTAATAGTTGAATCGCCTTTTGCAGCTTTTGTTTTTCTAATTCCTGATTCCCCAGATCCCTCTTAACCAAATCGAGCCTATTCATTTTTTCCGCTAATTTTCGTTGCGTTTCCTGCAGACTATTTTTCTCAGCGAGAAGCTCCGATTTCAGAAGTGGTAAATCAGGTTCGGAGAACTCAGCACGGTAACCGCGAATTTCCTTTAGGACTTCCTCTACTGTTTCCCTTTGTGTATTTTCTGCAGACTGACACTGGTAAAGCTTTGCTTCATCAAGAGATTTTTCTTTTTCCCATTTAGCCGCTTGTGCTTTCGCTGCCTTCATGTCTTCTTCACTTGGAACACTTCCATCGTGCAGGACGGCTTTAGCAGGGTGATGTTCAGAACCGCAAACCGGGCAAGCTTCCCCCTTGTGCAATTGTGCGGCTAAAAGAGAAGCCTGTCCATGCAGCCATTTTTGCTCCAGTTCTTCCACAAGGGCCTTTGCATCTTGAAATCTGGCAGCCGTATTTTCATATCGCCCTGTAATTATTTGCAGTTCCTGTTTAGCCTTGTGATGGCGGCCAAGCAAGTTTTCAAATTTGTCAAGACGCTCAAGCTCTGACTGCAGTTTTTCAATCAGCTGTTTATTTTCAACAAATGCCAGCTGGCCTTTTTCAATTTCCTCCTTTTGCTGTTGAAGGAGTTTTAACTGTTGTTCTGTTAATTCAAGATTACGTTCCGTTTTCACCTGGTTGTTTCTTGAGGTTTGCAAGGAGGTTTCTACCTTACCAACCTCTTTCATTAAAGATGCAAATGAATAAACATCCTCTTTCATGTTAACTAACCGGTTTACTTCCTCTTGTACTGATTGCCGGTCTGCTTCTCTTTCGAGTTCCATCTGGAGGCTTATTTCTGACTGTGCCTTGAGGCTAGTTAAATTTCCTACCTCCGCTTTTAGTGTAGCAACATTAGCATTTAATCGATCCAACTCGCTCTTCAAACGATGGCATAACTCTTCCTGTTTGGCTAAAAGGGCCGCTTTTTGGGCACGCTGAACCTGCGTTTCTTTTTCCAAGAACAAATCAACCTGAGATTCCAAAAGAGCCTTCTTTTCCTTCAGTTCTTCCTTCTTTTGCAGCTGTTTAAGCGTCTCTTCTGCTTCAAACAACATGCCTTTAAGAGCATCCTGCTGCTTTACCTTTTCCTTTAACTCTTCAGACAACTGCCCCAATAATTCCCCCATACCGGCAATTTCAGCTGTCAATAACGGCATTATGATGGTGTCATTGTCACTTCCGGCTGCTACATATTCCCGAAGTTCATCATTGGTCACTGCTTGAATCCGACGAATGGCTTCGTTCCTAGCCTGTACTTGGTCTTCAACGGACTTTTTCAGTTCATTCGCTTCCTCTTTCAGCTTATCCTCAACCATTTTATAAAGCTGCGTATGGAACAGCCGCTGCAATATGACTTCCTTATCCTTACTGTCTGATGTTAGCAGCTTGCGGAATTCGCCTTGAGGTATCATTAAGATCTGCCGGAATTGATTGGCATCAATCAGCATGATTTCTTTAATTTTTTCCTCTACATCGTTGATTTTGGAGGCTAACAGCTTTTTCTCCCCTTCGGCGTCCCACATATATAATTCGGCTTTTGCACCAATTGAAGTGTAGCCGTCACCTTTTTCCTTTGGTTTCAACTGCTGAGGCGAGCGGGTAATGGAATAGACCTTGCCCCTTAATGAAAAATCCAGAGAAACCTCGGTCAGCAAATCATCCTTGGCAAATTGACTCCGGAGTTCGGGACCGTTACGATCCTCGCCGCTTGCCTTACCGTAAATGGCATAGCTAATCGCATCGAAAATCGTCGTTTTTCCAGCACCCGTTTTTCCAGATATGACGAACATCGTCCGATTGCCCAGTTCCGTAAAGTCAATCACTTCCGTTTCAGCATAAGGGCCAAATGCTTTAATCGTTAGTTTTAACGGTCTCATCTTGAGCCTGCCCCCTTCAACACTTTATCGATGATTTCTGACATGGCATCTTTTTTATCCACTGTAAATTCAGACGTTGTCATCTCGTTGTAAAATTGTTCAAACAAATCGATTTCCGACTTTTTCTCACTTCGAAGGGCATTGAAGGATTGTTTTTTCTTTAAATCGGTCATCTCAATTTTCCGCTCTAAATGAAGCACGTTCGGGTATACTTGGCGCAGCTTATTAATTGGGTCAATAAGAGCTCCTTCATCTAATAGGTTAATTTTTAAATAGTCTTGGGTCCGTTCTTTTTCATAAAATTGCGGGTCGAGCAGTTGTTCAAGATATCCCTCCATCTCGCGCATATCATGTGATGGAGTAAGAGAACGGTAACGGTGTTCAAAGTTTCCCTTCTCATCCATTTCAATGATGGAAATAGACTTTCTTTGTTTGGCTTCGGAAAAAGAATATTTTAACAGAGAGCCAGAATATTTAACCTTTTCGTGGGTAATCGCATCAGGGCTGTGAAGGTGGCCCAATGCCGTATAAGAAAATGGCTCAAACAATTCTGCGCCGACGCATCCTGAGCCGCCAACGGATAAGATTCGTTCAGAATCGGATTGAACTCCGCCTAATACAAAGGCATGTCCAACCAAAACATTCGGTTCATTCGGGTTTAAAGTTTCTTCGATTTTGCCAATCATCCTCTTCATCGCTTCTTGATGGGAGTGGATGGAGTCATCCTCTAAAAGCTGGCGTACGACCCCAGGCTCTGCGTACGGTACGAGATAAAAGTTTACCCCGTTAATCCGAACTGGATCAAAGCTGTTCGTGAGTTTGCCTGATAAATAAAATTGGCTGTGCTTGTACCATGAACTGCCAAACGAAAGGCGCTCCGCGCTGTCATGATTTCCGGCAATGGCTACAATCGGGGTATTTAATTCAACATTTATTTTAAAAAGGATTTCGTCAAGAAGTTCAACGGCATCGGTAGGAGGAACAGAACGGTCGTAAAGATCACCGGCAATGACAACTGCATCTGGTTTCTCCTCCGCAACTACGTCCACGAATTGGTATAGGACCTCGCGTTGATTTTCCGTCATGTAAACGCCGTGTACCAATTTTCCTAAATGCCAATCAGCGGTATGGATAAATTTCATCTGCATCACTCCATGTTTTAAATACGTTTATACAATACTATTATTATAGCAAAATATATAGCAGGCTTGCCTTGGAAATGGGTTATGTTTTTTGGAAGATGGGGGGATAATATCCATTGTGTGGGGAGACAATAAAAAACAGTCCGGTACAAGTACCAGACTGTTATAGTTAGTTTGATAAAATTACTTCTTAGTTACGTTAGCAGCTTGTGGTCCACGAGCTCCTTCAACTACTTCGAAAGAAACTTCTTGGCCTTCTTCTAAAGTTTTGAAACCTTCAGTTTGGATTGCAGAGTAATGTACGAATACGTCGTTTCCGTCTTCTCCTTCGATGAATCCGAAACCTTTTTCTGAGTTAAACCATTTTACTTTACCGTTTTTCATAAAAAAAAATCCTCCTATTGGCTTGAAAAAAGCCATGTGTAAAATTCACCAAATTACAACGCAGATAGCTTTACTCATTACTTCATCCAAACTTCGGTCAAAACCTTGATCAAGCATATTACATAAATCTAATCTCGTGCAACGGCTGTTTACAATTTATCATTATTTAGTAGGAAAGTCAAGGAAGGGCAAGACGACATAAACCGACATGATTATTGCCAATCCCATGATTTTTTATTATTCTAACAATAATAATTTACTTATTAATCTATCAGATGAGGAAGAAAACAAGAATCATATGTCGTTTTTTGAAGAAAAATATTTAGGCTTTCCTTTCGGAAAAGTCGTGACTGGTTAACTATTTAAATAGGAAAACCGAAGAATTCAATTCTTCGGCGTAACTGCTGGTACTTCTTCCTCTTCTTTAAACTTATCCAATATGGTGATGGTATCGACCAAATGATTGTTGAAAATCTGTCTTGCTACTGCTAACAGGTCGATAATCATAGGATCCTTTAACGTGTAGATAACTTTGTTTCCATCCTTGGTGCCCGATACGATATTTTTCGCTCTTAGTACCTGCAGCTGCTGTGAAACAGCCGAGCCTTCACTGCCCGCAAGTGTCTGTATTTCATTGACACTTTTTTCTCCCTCGGCGAGAATTTCTAAAATACGAATTCTTAATGGATGAGCCAAAGCTTTAAAAAACTCTGCTTTAAATCGCTGCATTTCTAAATTCAATTCATCATCACCTTTACTGTAAAACTAGAAGGTAGCCGTTAATTTCTGTCTGCTTCCCTCTTTTGCCTCTGTACCGGAAAGCTTCTTACATTCTCTAAATGCAAAATGCTTACAGCCTAGGCATTTATTTTGATTTATTTCCTTCAAAGCATATTGAATGGCTTCACCGGTATGAGCAAAGAAATGTTGTTCACCAACAACCTCGTATAACCCCGTCTTTTTCAATACACTTTCCGGCTGCGGATTTATTCCTGATATTAATACTATACCATTTTTGGAAAAGTGGCGTACAATACTTGCCAAATTCGCTTCCCCTGTTGTGTCCATAAATGGAACCCTGCCCATCCGCAGCAACAGAATCTTGGGACGATAATTGATGGTATTCATGATCGTTTCTTCAAATGTAAGGGCTGCACCAAAGAACAGCGGTCCTTCAATATTAAAGATGCTAACCTGCGGACAGTCGTGTGTGTCGGTCACCATCCCAGTTTCCACCTTGGCCCGATTGGTTTGCGGGTTGGGCAGCGCTTTAGCCGTAATCATGACGTCGCTCATCCGTTTGACAAACAGAATGGCTGACATGACCAAACCTACCTCCACCGCCACGGTCAAGTTCACAAAGACTGTTAATACAAATGTGACGACAAGAACAAGAGAGTCCGTTGATTTTGTTTTAAAAATATGGGCAAAAACTTTTTGCTCGCTCATATTCCAAGCAACGACCATTAATATCGGCGCCATGCTGGCAAGTGGAATAAACGAAGCATATGGTGCAAAAAAGATTAACACAAGCAGTACCACAATTCCATGAAAAATCCCTGATAACGGTGAAACTGCTCCATTTTTTATATTTGTTGCTGTCCGGGCAATGGCACCTGTCGCCGGAATCCCGCCAAATAATGGCGTAATCATATTGGCAATACCCTGCCCGACAAGCTCTTTATTGCTGTTGTGACGACCGCCCGTCATCCCATCTGCGACCACGGCAGAAAGAAGCGATTCAATCCCGCCAAGCATGGCTATAATAAAGGCCGGCCTGATCAATTCTAGGATGATATCCATATTTAACTCAGGCACATGCAGAGCGGGCAGCGTACTAGGAATTTGACCATAGGCCGTTCCAATGGTTGCTACCTCACCAGGATAAAACAATGAAGCGGCGGCCGTTGATACGACTAAACCGATTAAAGGCCCCGGAACCTTTGGCGCGATTTTTGGTGTTATGATAATCGTTGCCAAACAGATCAATGCTGTTAAAATACTGAAAATATTCGTAGATCCAAGGTGCACAACAATTTCCTTAATGTTTAAAATAAATTCCTCATGCTTTTTGATGCCCTCTAAACCTAGGAAACTAGCAATCTGTCCTGTAAAAATGGTTACCGCAATACCTGCGGTAAAGCCGATGGTAACAGGCCTTGGGATATATTTAATCAGCGAACCAAGCTTAAATATCCCCATTAAGACAAGGATTACTCCAGCCATAAAACCCGCAATCAGCAGGTTTTCATAGCCATACGTCATGACGATTCCGAACAAAATCGGAATAAACGCACCTGTTGGACCGCCAATTTGATACTTGGAGCCGCCGAATAAGGAGATAAGAATCCCGGCAACAATGGTCGTATAGATTCCATACTCTGGCTTCACTCCGGAAGCAATGGCAAAGGCCATACCAAGGGGGATCGCAATCACCCCGACAATCAACCCTGAGAGCAGATCCTTTGGTACACTCTTTAAAGAATAATGATGGAATCTTTTGTCTGTAAACATACTCACCCTTCTTATCACCTATTTTTGTATATCTGATTATTTGAATATATAATAATAGATAAAAATAATCAATAGTAATTGTTAAATGAAAACTCGTCGATTGGCGAGTCCGATAGGACGAAGACAGAGACGTAGTTGAATTTATGCGTTAAGTATAAAAATTGGAAAAATTTTATACTTATTATCTAAAAAATATACAATTGTTTTCTTTTTTTGTTTATGGTACAATAGCATAGCGATGAGCTGAATTGCATAAGACGAGAAAACATTCCTTTTAGGAGCGCACAATGTGGAGTGTGGTTTTTTCGCCGCAATACGCAAAGACGCCTGAATTTTTCAGGCGTCTTTTTTATTTTGTTTTTATTAAAATTAGCACTTTTTTCCTAATTCCTTTAAAATATATTTGGGAATTTATTTTTATAAGTGGAGGAATCCTTTATGAATAACCACGAAATAGATTACAAAATTTACGGCGATGATATGCAGTTTGTGGAGGTGGAGCTGGACCCGCAGGAAACAGTTGTCGCAGAAGCGGGAAGTTTCATGATGATGGATGACGATATTCAGATGGAGACCATTTTTGGTGATGGTTCTGGAGGTAGTGTCAGCGGCCTAATGGGCAAGCTGTTTTCAGCGGGAAAACGCGTGTTAACAGGTGAAAGCTTATTTATGACAACCTTCACGAATGCAGGTGCAGGTAAACGCCATGTATCCTTCGCTTCCCCTTACCCTGGAAAAATCATTCCGATGGATTTAAGTCAGTTTAACGGCAAAATTGTCTGTCAAAAGGATGCATTTCTCGCAGCGGCAAAAGGAGTTCAGGTCGGCATTGAGTTCCAGCGAAAAATTGGCGTTGGCTTCTTCGGCGGCGAGGGCTTTATCATGCAGAAGCTTGAAGGCGACGGAATGGCGTTTGTTCACGCAGGTGGAATGATCATTAAAAAGGATCTTCTTCCTGGTCAAAGTTTGCGTGTTGACACAGGTTGTTTGGTAGCAATGACTCGTGATGTCCATTATGATATTGAGTTTGTAAAAGGCGTTAAAACGGCATTGTTCGGCGGCGAGGGCTTATTCTTTGCAACATTGCGTGGTCCTGGCTCAGTTTGGATTCAGTCGCTGCCATTCAGCAGGCTGGCAAGCCGGGTATTTGCTGCAGCACCATCACGAGGCGGCGGCAAGGATGAAGGCAGCATCGCCCGCGGTCTTTTTGATATGTTTAATGGCGATTAATTAATCAGTGGAATTGCCTTAATTCAGCAGAAAACGAAAATAAACCGGGCCGCCCAGCCCGGTTTTTGTATTGTATTATTTAACATGAAGCTTTCTCAGCTCCATAAATGCCTGCTCTCTTTTTAAATTATAGGACTGCCATGATCTATCCTTTGTTAGGGCCTCCTTCTGCCTGACTTCTAAAATTTGCGTCAAACCTTCAATATTCTTATCTTTTTCGTAAAGGTCGATTAACCCCAGAACGCCAGTATAGGACAGGCTGTCAAAGTGGTGAACATCAATTTTCCCTGCTAATTCATAGCGGTCGAGGTTCTTACTTACGACAATTTGATTAGGATCGATGACAGTCATGACTGTGTAATAAAGCAAGGATGAAATAAAGAAAAAATGAAATAACGACAGCCGCTCTATCCAAACTTTCACCAATGTATAGGTAAAAATAAACACTAAAAATATCATAAACGAGTGTGCCATGACTCTTATAAAGGTAAACCCATAAGCAGCTTCATACATACTTAACCTGATAAAAGCCGAGCATAGCATCACAGCACTTGAAAACACCAAAAGTGTCAGCAGGATTTGCGTAAATCTTTTTATAAAATGAGATGTCAAGCCCACGAAAGTCAACACAACCACAATGATCGATAAATTAATGATGGTGACGAATAACAGTTCAAAAAAGCCCTTCCTAGCGTACTCCGCATAGGTATAATCACCCTGAAGGGTTCCACTGAAGAAATATTTAAACTGAACTACGGTAAATAATAGATAAACGATATTTATTAAACAAAGAACCGTTATGGTGATAATCGCATCCACTTTCAATCCCTGTTGGAACTCAGGCTGCTTGATCACCTCAATTTGCTTTTTAATCAAGATTTGCATAAACCCAAAGAATGCTGCCGTAAAAATAAGAATGACAATTAACCTTATTATGCCTTCCGCATCTAATACCTCGAACCAATTCGGAATTCCTCCCATAATCCGTTCAAACTGAGTATCCGCCGACATAAGAAGACTTAAAACCACAAATAGGACTGGGATTGAGATCAGGATACCGATGAAAACCTTTTTCCAGATGATAAATTTATCTTCATCCACTCCTCGTTTTACACCGCTTCCGATCAACTTAGTCATTGCCGCATTATACTTGATTGCATCTAACAGTCTAAAAAACAAATAAGGTATAAACCAGATTTTATTCCACTGCATACTTTTCGGACTTGTTACAATGACTATATGAAAAACAACTAGCGCAGGTATCACTAAAATGTTTAATACATTAAAAAATTTATTATCATTTAAAAAGTAGCTTGCGGCCAGAAGCCAGATGCAGCATAGAACCAGGCAACCGAATCGTTGGTGGGTAAACGTAAAGCGTCGGTACCGCCAAAAAAAGACCGCATAAAAAGCCATCAGAAACACCAAATATGAAATCCCTACTTGCCCACGAAAAAATGATTCTTCAGCTAAAATCCCTAGCAACAAGCACAAACCTAAAAACAGCCAATCCGTTTTTTCCATTTTGCTTTCCATATTCATCCCTCATTTACATTGTTTTTCTATATACATCGTATTACTAGGTAATATCGCAAAAAAAACTGCTTATATCGACGCTTTCCTCCCCCAGCGATAGCCAAGCATACTTATTGGGTACAGAAATATCGTAAAAATGATACAAGCAATAATAAATGTTTTCGTTAACAAAGGAGCAAACCATGAATGTGGGATGATTTCGAAAACAGTTAACATCATTAAAATTAAGTTAGGTATGAGCGATAAAAGAAATGTTTTTCTAAGCAGCTTTCGGCCGCCATGTCCAAAGCCTTTGCCGATTTCATAACCCAATAACGCCCAAAAAAACATATACAAGAAGGCAATTAAAGTGGGAATGGATGTTAGATGATTCCAAATTGATGTCAGCCACGACCATTGGTACAAATTATGTATAAGCGTAAGAAAACTGCCTCCTGCAAAAAAAATAATATTGAGGAGAATGAACAGCCATTTCATATTGCTAGGAGTAACGGAAAGTTCTTCCTTCCATGCGGCAGCTATTTCTTCCGGACTGCCGAGCCTTGCGAATAAAAGGTCCTCAAGCTTCCCATGAGCGGTATCTTCAAAGGATTCCAAGATGATTTCATCAATATGGGTCTCGTATTCGCGAAGAATATTTTCTTTATCTTTGTGAGTACCGAGTTCTTGGGACAGTTTATTAAGAAACTTATTCTTCAGCTGTTCCATGCTTCGATCTCCCAATAACTTTATTCATTACTTTTACAAAGTCCTGCCATTCTTGTGTTTTTTCTGCGAGCACTTCTTTTCCAGCGTCAGTGATGCAATAATACTTACGGGCCGGTCCCTTCTCCTGCTCCTGCCAATAGCATTCAATGTATTCCTGCTTTTCAAGCTTATGGAGCGCGGGATATAATGTCCCTTCCTTTACACTTAAACCATTTTCACTGCGCTGCTCTAATTCCTTTACCAGCTCGTAGCCATACATGTCACGCTCGTTTAATAATTGTAATAAGATTAACGATGTGCTTCCCTTTACCAGTTCGCGGTTAAACATTTTTTCACCTGCCTAGATTTATTAGGTATATAGAAATTCTACAAGACAATTTTTTCCTTGTAAAGGGTTTTTACATAAAAAGTGACGATTTTTAAAAAAATCGCCACCCCCTTAAGTCTTTTTATTTCATTTTGAAATCATCCTGCTGCCGCTCAATATACTCATCACGTTCGCCGCCATCAGACAATTCCTCGGAAAATCCATAACCCGTGTCACTCTGCACCAAGTTGCTTGTCCTGATTGTTTTTGGATGTAAATTGTTATTAGGTGCAGCCTGCTCATTCCACTTTCCCATCGATATCACCTCATTTTTATTATTTGGTGATTTTAAAAGATTATCCACGAAAAAAACGCTTGGATGCCCAAGCGTTTTTGAAAATTAAATAACCATTTTTTTATCATTTTGAAGTTGTAATTCTTGCTCTTCTGTCCCGTCCTGCTCGCGGATCTTTTTAATTTTAAAATGATAAATCAAGTAGCAGGCGATAACAAATGGAACACCAAGATACAATGCCAAGCGCTGCTCTGAGTCAAATGCCAAGCTGGACAATACCACAATGTTTAAGGTTAATCCAATAATTGGCAGGAATGGAAATAGTGGTGTTTTAAATTTCAAATCCTCCACTTTACCTCCCTCACGGATAAATTTACGACGGAAGGCAATTTGTGAAGCAGTGATGGAAATCCAGCCCACCTGTGCTCCTAATCCAGCTACTGACAAAAGCCAAACAAAGACAGTTTTTTCAGCAAAAAAGCCTGATAATAAAGATAGGAGTGCAATCCCAAGTGTTAACAGAAGCGCATTAAATGGAACACCATTCTTGGTTACTTTTGTTAAAGCAGGGCTGGCCATCTTTTCCTTGGACATTGCATACAACATCCGGGTTGCAGCGTAAAGACCTGAGTTTGCTACAGAAAGTAAAGCTGTTAGGATTACAAAGTTCATAATATCAGCAGCATATGGAATACCGATGCTGTCAAATACCACAACAAACGGACTTTCCACGACACCTGCTTTTTCCATTGGAATTAAACCGGCCACGACAAAGATTGCTAACACGAAGAAGAATAGAGTACGCCAAACTGTTTGTTTAATCGATTTTGGAATGGTTTTCTCCGGCTCTTCACTTTCTCCGGCAGCAATCCCGATTAATTCGGTTCCCTGGAACGAAAAGTTAACTGCAATCATGGTAATGATTAAAGCAGTAAAGCCGTGCGGCATGATACCGTGAGCTGTAAAGTTCGATAAGAATGGGGCAGCATGTCCGCCTTTCATATGAATCAGGCCAAACATGGCAGCGCCGCCTAGTGCGATAAACATGATAATAGCTAAAATTTTTATACTTGAGAACCAAAATTCTGCTTCACCAAAAGCTTTAGCAGATAAAGCATTTAGAGCAAATAATACGATGGCAAAAATTGCACTCCATACCCAAACATCTACATGCGGAAACCAACGCTGCATCAGCTGTCCTGCTGATAGTAGTTCGAGAGCAACAGTAACAGCCCAGCCTAACCAATATAACCAACCAAGAGCAAATCCTGTCCCAGGTCCAATAAATTTAGTAGTATAAGTTTGGAACGATCCCGATACTGGCATGGCGACAGATAATTCACCAAGACAAAGCATGGTTAAAAACATTATGAAACCGCCAACGATATACGAAAGAATTGCTCCTGTCGGCCCTGCCTGGCTGATCGTATAACCAGATCCTAAGAACAAACCTGAACCGATGACTCCGCCCAGCGAAATCATGAACAGATGGCGGGACTTCATCGTTCTTTGCAGTTCATGGGTTTGATTGTTTTCAGGTAATTGCATGAAATTTCCCCTCTTTCCCATTGAAGTATACGCTTTCAAATTAATGGTGATTGTAAAAATAGGAGAAAATGTGACTGGCTAGCTGCCTTCACTTTTCTGTCACACAAGAAAGAATAAGTGAATTTAAAATTTTGTACAACCGGCAAATCTTTCTAAAATTATCACTATTTTTACGTTATATTTATTTGCAATTTTCATGCCAAAATAAAAAGCTTAAATTTTGAACATTTTTCGAAATTATAGGGCAAAAATTTTTGGCATAATATTAAATATTTTGCGCTCCATATGCAAAAATACTCTTCCCAGCAAAATGGGAAGAGTATTAAATGGATGTAAAATGAACTATTTTTATTAATCGCAGCCGGTAATTTGTAAATCATCTTGGATGATTCCTAACTTGGTTTGCGGATCGACCTTTTGTCCCTTCTTTACATAAATGGATCTTACATAGCCGCTTATACCGAACGAAATCTCTACAATGGCACCGTTCTCTGCTCTTACTAGAAATAGTTTCTCCCATTCATACACGTGGCTGTTTTCTTTTGTGACAACTTTTTCAACAGTGCCAGAACAAGGACTATAAATAGTTTCATCCTTAAAAATCAATTTTGTTCTCTCCTTATCTAAGATTTCGTCCGATTTTGAAAGCTTCTTACACCCAGCCGCGGAATTGTGCTGCTTCCGCCATTTTTCTAATACCTGTCATGTAGGCGGCCAAACGCATGTCAACTTGATATTCATGCGCTGTCCGATAGATTTTTTCGAAAGAGTCAACCATTACTTTTTTAAGTTTCTCGGCTACTTCCTCTTCAGTCCAATAATAGCCTTGATTATTTTGCACCCATTCAAAATAGGAAACTGTTACACCGCCTGCACTTGCCAAAATATCAGGGACAAGCAGGACTCCGCGTTCAGTCAGAATATTCGTTGCTTCAAGAGTTGTCGGACCATTGGCAGCCTCCACTACGATTGCTGCTTTAATATTGGCTGCGTTTTCCGCAGTGATTTGATTTGAAATGGCAGCAGGAACAAGGATGTCACACTCTAATTCAAGCAGTTCTTTATTGGTAATTGTCTCCTTAAAGAGCTGTGAGAACGTACCAAAACTATCCCTTCTATCAAGCAAGTAGTCAATGTCAAGACCATTTGGGTCATGGACTCCACCATAAACATCGGAAACAGCAATAACCTTTGCACCGGCATCATGCATGAATTTAGCTAAATAGCTGCCCGCGTTTCCGAAACCTTGGATGACTACCCGAGCACCTTGCAGTTCAATACCTTTTTTCTTGACCGCTTCTTCGATGCAAATGGTTACGCCGCGTGCCGTTGCTGTTTCGCGTCCTTGGGAACCGCCCAATACGATTGGTTTACCGGTAATAAATCCTGGTGAGTCGAACTCGCGAAGACGGCTGTATTCATCCATCATCCACGCCATAATTTGGGAGTTCGTATAAACATCTGGCGCCGGAATGTCTTTTGTCGGACCAACAATCTGACTAATCGCACGAACATAGCCGCGGCTCAATCTTTCAAGCTCTCTAAAAGACATCTTCCGCGGGTCGCAGATGATGCCGCCTTTACCGCCGCCATAAGGAAGATTGGTGATCCCGCACTTTAAGCTCATCCAGATGGACAATGCTTTTACTTCTTCTTCATTCACTTCCGGATGGAAGCGAACGCCGCCCTTTGTTGGACCAACCGCATCATTATGCTGGGAGCGGTAACCGGTAAACACTTTAACAGAACCGTCATCCATTCTGACTGGAATACGGACTGTCAACATTCTTAATGGTTCTTTTAATAAGTCAAACATCTCGTTTTGGTAACCCAATTTTGCCAAAGCCTTTTGTATTACTGTTTGTGTAGAGTAAAACAAATTTAATGACTCCTGCTCCTTTTGCTGCTCTTTTTTCATTTCATTTACCACTGCATTAACAGACATGGAAGACACCTCGTCAAATTTTTAAAATATTAATATTAATTAACCTAAAATCTTTTGAATTTTTGCAACTGCCCAATCAATTTCTTCTTTGGAAATGATCAGCGGCGGTGCAAAACGAATAACTGTATCATGCGTTTCTTTACATAACAAGCCTTCTTCTTTCAACTGTTCACAATATGGTCTTGCTTCCTCTGTTAGTTCCACCCCGATAAACAATCCTTTACCGCGGACTTCCTTGATCATCGGATTGCTGATTGTCTTCAATTGGTCTAGGAAATATTTTCCTAATTCAAGTGAACGTTCAGGCAGTTTTTCCTCTTCGATGACATCAAGTGCTGCAAGGGACACGGCACAAGCAAGCGGATTCCCGCCAAAAGTGGAACCGTGCGATCCTGGATTAAATACACCTAAAACATCCGAATTGGCAACCACGCAGGAAATTGGGAATACCCCGCCGCCTAATGCCTTACCTAAAATAAGCATATCTGGTTCAACTTCTTCCCAATCGCAGGCAAACATTTTACCAGTACGGGCTAAGCCAACTTGAATTTCATCAGCAATAAATAAGACATTGTTTTCTTTACATAGTTCAGAAGCAGCCTTTAAAAATCCGTCAGGAGGTAAAATGATTCCTGCCTCACCTTGAATCGGTTCCATTAAGAATGCTGCAGTATTTGGAGTAATAGCTGCCTTTAACGCCTCAAGGTCACCGTAAGGAATTAATTTAATGCCAGGAAGCATCGGGCCAAAACCGCGCTTATATTCTGGGTCGGAAGATAAGGAAACCGCACCCATGGTCCGGCCATGGAAATTGCCTGTGCATGCAATGATTTCTGCCTGATTTTCTGCAATGCCTTTCACATCATAACCCCAGCGGCGTGCAGCTTTTAACGCTGTTTCAACTGCTTCTGCACCAGTGTTCATTGGAAGCGCCATGTTCTTGTTGGTCAGTTTGCAGATTCTTTCATACCAAGGGCCGAGCTGGTCGTTATGGAATGCGCGTGATGTTAGAGTTACGCGGTCTGCCTGGTCTTTCAAAGCTTGAATGATTTTTGGATGACGATGGCCCTGGTTTACTGCGGAATACGCACTAAGCATATCCATGTAGCGTGTTCCTTCAGGATTTTCCACCCAAACCCCTTCTGCCTTGGAAATGACGATTGGCAGCGGATGATAGTTATTGGCTCCAAATTTATGTGTTTTTTCAATAATTTCAGTAGATTTAGTTGATGTCATAGTCATTTTATGTCCTCCCTTTATAGTTGCAAGAGAGCTTGTGAGCCCCCTTGCTATCCTCTTAAAATTACAGCGTTTCTGAAGTCGTTTTTGCTTGCATATGAAGAATTAAATAATCAGGGCCGCCTGCCTTGGAGTCCGTTCCTGACATATTAAATCCGCCAAATGGCTGATAGCCAACAATGGCACCTGTACAGCCCCGGTTGAAATAGAGATTACCTACATGGAATTCGCGGCGCGCTCTTTCAATATGCTCGCGATTATTGGAAACCAATGCACCAGTTAAGCCATAATCGGTGTTATTGGCAATCTGCATCATATGGTCAAAATCACGTGCTTTAGCGATAGCCAATACCGGCCCAAAAATTTCCTCAAGCATAATGCGGGCATTCTCATCAACATCCGCAAAAATGGTCGGCTGAATGAAGTAGCCCTTAGAATCGTCCCCTTCACCGCCGGTCATAAGTCTGCCTTCTTGTTTGCCAATTTCAATATAGCTCATGATTTTTTTGAAGGATCTTTCATCAATGACAGGTCCCATATAAGTATCGGCTGATTCAGGGCTTCCAAGCGTTAAAGTCTTGGTAAGGGCAACCACTTTTTCAAGAACTTCATCATAAACATCTTGGTGAATAACAGCACGTGATCCTGCGGAACATTTTTGACCAGAGAATCCGAAAGCTGAGTAAACGATAGAAGACACGGCTAAATCTAAATCTGCATCTTTATCGACAACAACTGTATCTTTACCGCCCATTTCGGCTATTACACGCTTCAGCCAAATTTGGCCTGGGTTAACTTTAGCTGCGCGTTCGTAAATGCGGCAGCCCACTTCTCGGGAACCTGTGAAGGATACGAAACGTGTTTTTGGATGGTCAACAAGATAATCCCCAATTTCAGCCCCGCTGCCTGGAACATAGTTCAATACCCCATTAGGAAGTCCAGCTTCATGCATCAGCTCTACAAATTTTGCAGCAATGATTGGCGTTGAATTTGCCGGCTTTAAAAGCACAGTGTTTCCTGCAACAATCGCAGCTACTGTAGTTCCGGCCATGATCGCCAATGGGAAGTTAAATGGTGAAATGATAATCCCCACTCCAAGCGGAATATAACCGAACTGATTAAATTCACCGGGACGGCTGTTTACTTGAACACCGTCTATGATTTTCAGCATTTGACGGCCATAGAATTCTAAAAAGTCAATCGCTTCTGCAGTATCAGCATCTGCTTCCTTCCATGGCTTCCCTGCTTCCTTCACCATATAGCTGGAAAATTCATGCTTGCGGCGGCGCAGAATGGCTGCAGCGCGGAATATAATGTTGGCACGATGTTCAGGGGCCCAGTTTTTCCATGTTTCAAACGTAGTTAATGCTGTTTGCATAGCACTTTCAGCTAATTCTAGGTCAACCATCGATACGGTACCGATAACTTCTTCCTTATTTGCTGGATTGATAGACGCAATCTTTTTGTCAGTTGTAATTAGCTCTCCGCCAATGACGACTGGATAGTGCTTGCCAAGTTGTGATTGAACAAAGTCAAGTGCATCTTGAAATGCTTTTTTATTTTTTTCTTCAGAAAAATTCGTAAGTGGTTCGTGTGTATACGGTTGCATGTAATTAAGCCTCCTTTGTTTGTAACACACTTTTAATATGCAAGTTCCGTGCCAACTGTTTTTTTGCAGTTTAACAACGTTTCAATATAAAAAACACGCCAATTTTTTTTGCTATTTTGCATATATTTAAGAATTTACGCAAAATTATTTTGCATTACAGTCTGATTTTTGATTAAATTAGTGCATAAGGGATTTGCAAGGAGAGAAAACGTCATGGAAAATGCAAAAAGAACAATCCAACAGCTGCAATATATAAACAGTATGTACAAAAGGATATTGGACGAGGTCGACGTAGGTGTCCACGCCGTCGATAATACGGGGAAAACAATCGTTTACAATAAAAAAATGATGCAAATAGAGTCGATGGATATTCAGGAAGTAATCAATAAGAATTTGCTGGATGTCTTTAAATTTAAAGATAATCAATCTAGTACACTAGTAAAAGCTCTACAGGATGGGAAAGAAACCAGCAATGTCAAGCAAACCTATTTTAATAATAAGGGCCGCGAAATTACGACCATCAATAATACGATCCCGATTTATCAAAATGAAAATCTGCAAGGTGCAGTAGAAATTGCCAATGACGTGACGAAACTCGAACGCCTGATAAAAGGAAATACCAATAAAAGCGGCACCAGATATACGTTTGATAATATTATCGGGAATAGCCCTGCCCTTAAAGAAGTGATCGAGGCAGCGAAACGTGCGAGCCGGACTGCATCCTATGTATTAATCGTTGGGGAAACAGGTACAGGGAAAGAGCTTTTTGCACAGAGTATTCATAATGCCAGCACTCGGCTTGCCAGTCCATTTATTTCGCAAAACTGTGCTGCCTTGCCTGATAATTTAATCGAAAGCCTTCTTTTCGGAACGAAACGCGGAGCTTTTACGGGCTCTGTTGATTCACCGGGATTATTTGAACAGGCTGAGGGCGGCACACTGTTACTTGATGAAATTAACTCTTTAAATATGAATCTTCAGGCAAAGCTGCTTCGGGTTCTACAGGAACGAATGATCCGTAGAATCGGCGATACAAAGGATACACCTGTTGATGTCAGGGTGATCGCCAATATCAACGAGGATCCGATTGATGCCGTCGCCAATAACAATCTTCGAAAGGATTTATATTATCGGCTGGGGGTGGTAACAATTTTCATCCCGCCATTAAGAGAAAGAAAAGAAGATATTCCATTATTGGTGGAGCACTTTATCGAAAAATATAATGAACGTTTTCAAATGAATGTAAAAGGATTATCTGATGAGGTTAAGCAATCATTTTTTGAATATGATTGGCACGGTAACATCCGCGAGCTTGAACATATCATTGAAGCTGCGATGAACATCATGATGGATGAAGAAATCATCAAGTACTCCCATTTACCGTATCAATACCGCAATAAAATGCAATTGAAGGAAAGAATGCTGCCGCTTTCCACAGTTGATACCTATATTAATGAACAGGCAGATATTGCGATACCACTTAAGGAGCAACTGGAGCTATTTGAAAAATCCTACATCGAGCATGTGTTGAAAAAGAATAATAACAATATTTCAAAGAGTGCCAAATTGCTAGGACTAAGCCGGCAAAGCCTGCAATATCGGATAAAAAAACTAAATCTCAGCATTTAATATTCAAAAAAAAAAGCGGTAATGAACAGGATTACCGCTTTTTTGCATTCACAAACAGGGCTTGTTTTACATAAAAATATTATTATATAAAAGTATTTGCAGCAGCTGTTACCTTTTTAAAAATAAAAGCATAATTATTCCATTTTTACCCCATACTAAATAAAAACGTTGAGGTGAAAAAAATGGGACTACTCAGCTCATTCAATCAATGGAGAGAAACACGCTATCAAAATCATCTCTCCAATATGAAAGACCAAGGCAAATGTCCAGATTGTTTTGGCCGAGGCTACACCGTTTACCCTTACAATGAATTTGCATATTTTAATTCGTTTGAATGTCCGGGATGTCAAGGCAGCGGCCATTACACGGATTGGGAAAGCTATCAATAAACTAGTCCAAAATAGAAAGAGGCAGTCTCACATGGATTCTGATCCACTAGCCTTCGAGACTGCCTTCTTATTTACTTGATTGGAGGTAATGCAATGGCGGTTATTGTCCACCAGACATTCACGATAAAACAGGATAAATTTAAAGAAGGCATTGAAAATTTACGAGAAATAAAAAAATTTAGAATGGAAAATTATAACCATAAGGTTGAGATTCTAACGCCAATTTCCGGGAACGATCATACATATGCATTGCTCTCTACTTACGACGGGTTAGCGGAGATGGAATGGCAAAATAAGAAAATGTTTGATGATGAAGAATATCTGGAATTAATTGGACCATTTTTTCTTGAAAATATAGCAGAAGGCAGCATGTATACGCAGATTTATCGCACGCTTAAAGATAAAAGCAATGAGAAGAAAAATGACAAATAACAGTAGAAAGCGTGCAAAAATTCTTTGCACGCTATTTTCTATTAAAATCATATAGTTGTCGATGGCTGTTTTTCTTTCCAAATCTGTTCAAGTAAGATAGCCATAAAAGTCCCGACTAATAAACCATTTTTTCCCAGAATTTGAATCGCGTACGGAAGTCCATTTAAACCATCAGCAGGTAAAAACATTGTTCCAATCCCTAATAGGAGTGACACTCCAATAATGGCTATATTCCTATCGTTTAATGGGTGCTTTGTCAATGACCTGATACCAATTGCCAGCATATCGATTAGTGTTGCTAAAAGTGCAGCACTTGCAACAGATAATGGCAGCGATGCCAACAAACTCACTGAACCAGGAAAAAAGGAAAAAGCCATTAAAACCCCACATGCTGAAACGAATGGAAAAATCCTGTATTGTTTGGTTATCTTAACAAACCCTGCAGTTGCCGGAAGCGGTACAACGGCAATGGTTGAAAGTACAGCTGATAAAATATGAGAAAGTCCTCCAGCACATGTTCCTTTATAAAGCCTAACTTCTAATGATGTTTGTTGATTTGGAATTGTATCCATTGCAGCACTAATAGCAGCAAATGTGTTTGAAATAAGTAAAAAGGTAAATAGGATCGATGTAATCAAAATACCACTTGTCATATGTGGATATCCCCATGGAAATATCTCAGGAAGTTTAACCCATGATGTTGAATATGATATAGACTGTGAACTCTTACCGAAGATTAATAACAGCCCCCAACCGCATAATATACCTATTAAAATTGCGTAACTTTTCAGCCAGCCCTTTCCTTTTGTGGAAAGGAAGATGATAAGGAAAAATACTAGTATTGCTGCAAAGAAACTCAGTTTGTCAATTTGGCCTGTAAGAGGATTTAAGGAAACCATTCCTTTTATAAATACACCACTTAGCTGGATAGCCAAAATAAAAAGAAAACAACCAGTTACCAATGGAGAGAAGAGGAATAGCAAATGACGTACCCATTTCGACACGCCTAATAACAATAGCAGCATTCCTGCTAAAATTAATCCAGCCTCAAGAGTCTGTAATGTTTCTTTCATTGTTAATCCCTGCTCCGCGCCAACTCCTGCGAAAATAACAAAAATGCTTACCCAGGACCCAGCAGGTCCGTCTGCAATTGGAAATCGATGACCAAATTTCGCCTGAATAAAAGAGCTTAATCCGACAATAAAAAACGTTCTTTGCATAAGGTCCGAAATTGCTGCATCAGAAAGGTGAAATACATTTCCAATCACAATCGGAAGCGCAATCGAATTTGCGAGTAAATAGATAAACCATTGAATGGTACTAAAGAAGTTATTACTTTTACTCATTTGCAAAGCAGCTTACCTCCAAAAATTTTATTAAAATTCAAGGTCCCGTACCATCTAAAGAAAAGTGCCGGACAATCCATTAAAATATTCTTTATTACGTAACAACAAAATACTGGAAAGCTAATCAGTGTCCCGACATCTTGGCTATATGTTCATTTTAGACACATTGCACAAATCCGTCTTTGTACCATTAATCCAAAATATCAGTATTTTTGTTAGGCAACATACACAATGACTTTTTTTACATACTTTGATAAACTTGGCACGTTCTCAATACTTCATGATTGGACGTGCAAATTGATGAAGCAAACAGTTATATATAAGCAGAATGATTCCTTTGAACTAAAAGCAGATTACTATGGAACAAATCGAGAGCATGCACCTGTTGTGGTTTATATTCACGGCGGGGGATTAATTTGGGGAACAAGAAAAGAAATTAGTGACGATATGATCCGGTTATATACCGACAATGGGTTCGCGTTGTTTTCCATCGATTATCGCCTGGCTCCAGAAACGAAGCTGCCGGAAATTCTCGAAGACATTCAAGATGGAATCGATTGGATTATCACAAAAGGGGCCGAACAGTTCTCGATTAATCCCCAAAAAGTCGCTGTAGTTGGCAGTTCCGCTGGCGGGTTTTTAGCACTAAGTACCGGCACCTTTAAAAATAAACCAAGCGCAATTGTCTCCTTCTATGGATATGGTGACATTTTAGGTAAATGGGCAACTTCACCAAGCAAATATTATTGTCAAAAAGACATGGTTCCACAAAATGTAGCAAATACTCTTTTTTCAGATAAGACACTTACCGAAGCCTCTGTAGAAAAGCGGTTCCTTCTTTATGTACATGGCAGACAGCAAGGCACTTGGATTAATTTAATCACTGGCACGATGCAAGAAAGCAACAAAGAAGAACTCAAGAAATATTGTCCAATTCACAATGTTACCAAAGACTATCCCCCAACACTATTGCTGCACGGGACAAAAGACATGGATGTTCCATACGAGCAGTCTGTGTTTATGAGAGCATCCATCATCAAAGAATCTGTCGAAGCAAAGTTAATCACAGTATTAAATGGTGAGCATGTATTTGATCAAGAATTTCATGATCCTAAAGTTCAAAACGCCCTTCTACAAGTTGCTGATTTCCTGCATGCCCACCTAAACACGTAGAATAATGAAAAAAGCCCGGTGCTGAAATTTCACAGACCGGACTTTTTTCGCTTATTTATTACTTCTCGTTAAGCTTATGAAAATGCTCAAATAAGTTATCGCAATCATCTCTATTTTCTACTTTAACCATTTTTATAACGCTATCATCTTCACCTTTTAAATATTTGCGCAGGTGCATGTCGGAGAACCCATGCTTATCCGCATCTTCTTTTGTATTAACGTAATATACCTCTTTAATCCCCGCCCAAATCATGACAGCCACACACATTGGACATGGCTCACAAGTTGCATACATTACGCAATCTGATAAATCAAAAGTCCCTAATTTTTTACAAGCTTCTCTAACCGCAACCAATTCTGCATGTGCAGAAGGGTCAGTATCTCTCATCATCGTATTGCTTACTGCAGCAATAACTTCACCATCGCGTACAATTGTGGCACCAAATGGTCCGCCGATCTTATTGTTCATACCTTCAATCGTTGCATCAACAGCCATTTTAATGTATTTTTCCATAGCCAAATTCCTCCAAGCTTTGTTTATAACACTTTCACTTTTACTCTGTAACAGGTCCAATATTTTCTTTCTTATTTACATAAAGTTTATAAGCTAAAAATGCTGCAATTAGTAGATATCCCACAACGAAAGGCATTGCAATATCTTGTGCAAATCCAATAGTGCTTGTATGAATTGCACCAACAAAAGTTAATAGGGCTCCTAACACTGCAGCTATTATACCTCCAATAGGCGTGTTACGGATCGTAAATACCGCGATGCAACCCCAAATAACACTAGAAATCGGCGCGCCATTACCTAGAGCAACCAAGCCATCGTAGAATAGTCCAGCATTATGAAGGGCAAGTGAAGAAACTTGATTTTCAGCTGTCCCTACCGATGTACCAGCAGCCGAAAGTGCATTATTAACAGCTACAAGTGCCCAGTTGGCAACCCATGGGAAGAAACAGACAAAGATTGCCGGAGCTTCAAATTTCGGACTTTCTTTAACCACTTGATGTCCTGTTACGATTGCAATAAATACCAGCATCGGAACAATAGCAGCAATTGGGACTACAGCAAGCAACAGACCCATAAGACTGAAAATTGATATAAAGAAAATGGCTGCAGAGCTAGCAATAGAATAACCTAAACCTGCACCAACTTCTTTCCAGCCAGCATGACCTACATATACTGTTACTGGGAATGGGTTACCACAAAGGTTGCCTATTAAAGTACAAAAGCCGTTTGTAAGCATAACATCTCTAGTTTTGTACTCATCCCCTGAAACAGCAGCAGCTTCAACGTTTTCTAAATTAAAAATGTAGTTAGCCAATCCAAGTGGTACAGCAGTTAATAAATATGGCAAAGCAGCTTGAAAACTGTCGGCAAAACCAGTTAAATGCAACATAGGAGGGTTAAAGCCAAATGATTTCAGCGCTTCTGTTACATCAGCAGGATTTTGATATCCAGCTATCCAAGCAATTGCAGTTCCAACTACGATCAATAATAAACCCGTAGGTATTTTCTTAAATACTGGATGTTTACTTAACCAGTTCATGAAGATGATTATTAATGCAACAAATGCTACTACAGGCATTTCAAAAGATTGTAGCATTGGGTTCATGCCCAAGAATACAAATGCCAGACCTGCCAAGGCTGCCAACAAGACAGTTCTTGGAACGATCTTTCGAATAGTTTCACCAAGGAATGCTCCTAGGAATAAAATGCTTGACTCAACAAAACCCCAAAGGATAGCAACTGTTGTTGTGAAAACAGGGTCCTGTGTTTGATGATACAGAGGAAGCATAATCACAAAAACGATAAGAAAAATACCAGGTGAACTAGAGCCTGATGGTAGTGCGGTAACATCAGTTCTGCCAGTTTTCTTAGCTAATTTATAAGCAAAAAATGCAAATACAATACCAGATAGTAATACAGCAAATCCAAAGCCAGGAACAATCCGTTCAAAAACAAACTCTTTTGGCATCCCAACCACACCAATTAATAATGAGATCATAACCAAAAAGTCTGTCAAAACATTAACGAATAAACCGAAGGAAGCAGCAAAGTCTCCTTTTTTCCATAAAGAAATATTTCCCATGTGAAATTCTCCTTAAGACCGTCTTAGATGGTCATGAATTGTTTTTTTTAACAATATGGGTACCTGCTTTTTCTTGAATAGCATCCTTTAGACTCTCAGGGTTTGTGATGATGACCCTGGAACCTCCCTTTTCCAAGAAGTTTAAACTTGCTTCAATTTTGGGAAGCATGCTGCCTGGAGGGAAGTGACCTTCTGCAACATACTGTTTTGTTTCTTCAATTGAAATATTTTCGAGTGCCTGTTGATTTGGCTGGCCAAAATGAATGCAAACTTTGGAAACACCTGTTGTAATGATTAATGTATCCGCCTGAACTTGTTCTGCTAACAAACTTGTTGCAAAATCTTTATCAATAACCGCATCAATGCCTACATATGAACTTTTTTCTGTTTTAACAACAGGAATTCCGCCCCCGCCAACAGCAACGACAACAAATCCTGCCTCTATTAATGTTTTAATTGCATCTTTTTCAACTATATTTATTGGTTTCGGCGAAGCAACCACCCTTCTATAGCCGCGGCCGGAGTCTTCAATAAAGATCCAATCCGGATGTTCTCTCTTCATTTCTTCTGCTTGTTCAAGCGTAAAGAAGGAACCTACAGGCTTTGTAGGGTTTTTAAAATTAGGGTCATCAGGATTTACCTCTACCTGTGTAATAACAGTTGCTACTTTTTTGTTCATACCTCTTTTGGCAAATTCATTAATCAAAGCTTGTTGAATTTGATAACCTATTCCACCTTGAGTTTCAGCGCCGCAATTGACTAGGGGTACTTCTGGCATTCCGGCAACTTCATTCGCAATTTCCGATCTTCTAAGACCGAACCCTACCTGTGGTCCGTTACCATGTGTAACAACCACGTTTAAGCCCTCAGCAACCATATCAGCGATATTTACCGCCGTTTCGCAAACAGCCTCATATTGATCTTGAACAGAATCACGTCCATTTTCCCGGACTAAAGAATTCCCCCCGATTGCTACAATAACTAATTTTTTCACTGCTTCTTCTCCTATCTAACTTCTTGTTTTATTTAATAATTCAATAGATTGCTCTTTATGAAGATGATATAAAGAGTTCGACGGGTCATGTTTAATAGCATTCTCAATTGCTTCAATCGCTTCCTCATGTCTCCCTAAAGATCTTAGACTGTTAGCCTTGTGGAAGGAGAAATCATAGCGATGCGTCTGCATTGCAAGCAGCTTATCCATTTCCCGTACTGCTTCCTCATGTCTGCCCAATTCTCTTAAATAATTGGATTTATGATAACGATAAAATGTTTCGTCAGGGTTTAATTCACAAGCCTTATCATATTCTGTAAGCGCTTCCCTAGACTTGTTCATTAATCTCAAGCAGTTTGCTGTATAGAAGTAAAAATCTAGATCATTGGGATTAATAGCTAAAGCTTTGTTGTACTCTTCCAGCGCTTCTTCGTACCGCCTTAGTTCTTGCAGGTTATATCCTTTGTAGAAATAGTAATCAAGATTGTTCTGGTCCTCTGAAAGAGCTTGATTGATTACTAGGATAGCTTCTTCAATTCTATTTTCTTTATATAGCTTTTTGGCTGTTTGAATTGTTTGGTTATTTTCCTGATATTCTTTTTTAAGAATTTTAACTACTTTTTCCTGATTTAATTCTACTGCATGATGAAGAGATGATTTTCCATCTCGATCCTGCAAATTCACATCAGCTCCAGCTTCTACAAGAACTTCTGTAATATTCGAGTATAAACGGCCCCCATTGCCCAAAATGACCGCTTCGAGAAGTGCTGACCAGCCTAAATTATTCACATGATTGACAGGAACCCCTGCATCAAGGCAAACTTGTACTGTTTTTAAATAGCCTTTCTCACTAGAGGGCAAAAGGGCTGTACCGCCAAAACGATTGACACTGTTTAGGTCTGCACCATATTGCAGCATCTTAGCTAAGATTTTATGAAAACCATTTGCACCAGAACAAATGAAAGGTGTTAGCTGTGTAATATCTCTGGTATTGACGTCACTGCCTGCTTCTAACAACAGTTTTACTGTATCAAATTGATTTCTTTGAGTCGCAGCCATTAATGCTGTCCGGCCGTTTTCATCTTTAAAATCTACACTTGCTCCCTCTTCGAGCAATCTTTGAACAGAATTGACATCTCCCCGTTCACTTGCAAAGATCAATTCCAAATTTAAAGACTTATTGTCCATCAACAATCGCTCCTGTTCTTATATCCTGTTACACAGTTTCCAATGGAGCTTTCGGGGGAAGGTTTCCCAAACCAAGGATTAAGGCTTGGGATATCCCCCTCCCCAAAAAGCATATTTGATTAATGAATATTTTCGCTTAAAGTCAACATTGCCTTTTCGAAAGCTTCTACCGGCGGATAAGTGATACCCGCGCCAATCATTCCGATTCCAGCTTCTTTATGGGCAATGGCAGTATTAATGACTGGCATTATTCCTGTTTGGACAACTTTTCTAACATCAATTCCAGTTGGAAGACCCATAAAATCAAGCAATGGGATTGTTACATTCGGATTCTGAGTTGTTGTGATTTCCTTCATTTTTGTAGAAAAGCCGATTGCTTCTTCAACTGTGCCGCCTACTAATGCAACAATCGCAGGAGCAGTAGCCATTGCAAAGCCGCCGAAACCATATGTTTCAGTTATCGCACTGTCACCGATATCAAGTCCTGAGTCTTCCGGCTTGTAGCCAGCGAACATTGGGCCGATAACTTTTTGTGCAGGACCAGTGAACCATGTATTACCAGGCATGCCGCTGACACGGATTCCGAATTCCACACCATTACGGGCCATAGTGGTTACGATTGTACTATTTTCAATACCGTGTGCGGAATCAAGAGCACATTTCGCCATTGCCATCCATGTTGGACCTGAGAAATAATCACTGCTGGCTACGAAATCAAATACTTCTTTTTTCTGAGCGATTGTATAATCAGTTTGTAAAATATAAGGTGTTAAGGCTTGGATTAAGAGAGTTGTTCCAGCAACATTGCGGTTGTGGCACTCATCACCCATGTGAAGTGCTTGAGCTAGCATTAAACGCAAGTCAATGCCATCCGGATTAAGTTTCATTGCATCTCTTAAAATAGGTCCAAAAACATCGCGCATCCATACTAATCGGTCGATTACGCTTTGGTCATTGGCACCCATACGAAGAATTTTCGCTAACTGTTCACTTAAGTTTGTATAGGCAATATTGCCATATGTTTTGTTCTCAACAATATGCATGAACATTGATGCAGAAGTCACACCTGCCATAGAACCAACACAATTGTGTTCATGACATGGCGAGAAGGTAATTTCACCAGATGCTGCAAGTTCAGCGGCCTCGTCAATATCCTTTGCAAGGCCTTCGAATACTAGCGCACCGGTGACAGCACCCTTCATTGGGCCATTCATTTTATCCCAAGTGATTGGCGGGCCGGCATGAAGAATGGTTTTCTTTGTCATACCTGGCACACAGTTAATCGCTTGGTCATAACCGATTAGAACCGGATGAGATTTAATAATTCTTTCCACCGCCAACTTATTTGCTTCTTCAATTTTTTGCAAAATGGCAGGGTTTTCAAACTTATCAAGCGCTGCAATTAACGCAGGATTTCCTCTTCCTGGTGGTGTCCATTCTAAATGAATGACTTCTGCACCTTGTTTTGCTAAATCCTCTTTGAAAGATTCAATGCCTACGTTAATAACATTTGGTTTACCTTTAAAAAGTTCGTTAATTTTACTCATGGCTATTCTCCTTTCACAACAAATTCTCTTGCTAATAAACCTGCGTTCTGGCTGCTGCTTGCATGAGTCACACCTGCAGCCAATAATTTATTGATTTGCTCTTCATAATCTTGCGGATCTAATTCTGTACCAAGAACATATCCAATAATCTCCAAATGTCTTCCTTCTTGTTCTGCCAGCAGTTTAGCTTCCATGATTGCAGGAAGGAATGCTCCAACCGGATCTTCGTGAGCACCGTAACCTAATACAAAGTCCATTACAATAACACCAACGGATGGATCTTTTGCTTCTTGCATAAATCTGTCAAGACGTGTAGAAGGATCAATCATTGGATGTGGCTTGCCTTGTGTATATTCGTCATCACCAAAGTCGATGAATGTATGCTCTTGACTTGTATAACGATCTTTTAAACGATACTCAGGATCTCTTGCGATATTGCTGTAAACATTATCGAATTTCTCCATAGCTGCGTGCATCGCCTCATCGCAAAGTGTACCGCCGCTGAATAAACCGCGAATATATCTTTGCTCTGGCTTTAATTTAGTACGAACTTCTTCAATAAGCGGAATGTTTAATGCACGCTTATTAAGTTTGCTCTCATCTGCACCAGCAAGTAAAACTGCTTTAAGTGCTGCTTCCTTTGACATTTTGGCAAAATGACCGCCAGCTGCAGTAATTTTCTCCTCATTGCCGCCAATAAACCAAACAACAACAGGCTTTTTACATGTTTTAATTTTCGCTAGCACTTTTTCTTCCACACTTGGTGCAGGCGGCTTCGAAACAATTACAATAACCTTTGTTTCCTCGTCATCTTCTAGCGCTTGGATTCCATCAAGCATCATGATTCCGCCAACTTCTTCTTTAAGGTCTCTTCCGCCGGTGCCAATCAACTGAGAGATCCCGCCGCCAAATTCATGGATACGAACACTCACTTCTTGGGACCCGGTACCAGATGCAGCAACAATCCCGATATCTCCTTTTCTAACTGCATTTGCAAAGCAAAGGGCAGTATTACCGATAATTGCTGTACCACAATCAGGACCCATCATTAATAATCCTTTTTCATGAGCCAATTTCTTTAAAGCAATTTCGTCCTGGACGCTGACATTGTCACTAAACATCATGACATGCAGGCCATTTTCAAGAGCTTTTCTCGCTTCTCTAGAAGCGTAAGCCCCATTCACAGCAATAATCGCTAGATTTGCATCCGGATTATTTTCTGCAGCTGAGGAAATAGTAGAGTATTTAATATCACTTTTTCCTTTTTTACCTGAATCCCTTTTAGTGAATAATTCATTTATGCTCAAGAAAGCGTTTTCGAAGAGCTCCTCAGTTTCAGCTTTCACAACAATAATTAAATCACTTGCGCCGGCTTCCTCGACTTCCGGTGTCATTAAACCGACATTTTTCATTACCTCTTTGTTCATTTCAGTACCCATTGCGATAATCGCTTGTTCAACACCATCAATTTGATTCGCTTTAGTAGATAGCGACATTAATGATACCGAATCGAAATACGTGTTAGGTTTAATCAATGCTTGTACTAACATATACTTTTCCTCCTGCTTTTATATTGGCCTCCAATCCGCCGACAAGACCTAAGGCGATGTCTGTTCCGGATGAAGAACCTATGTCTAATAATTTATTTAAAGAGAGAATTAAGTCTTCTTCATCCTCTACGAGCAAGGCGTTGAGTAACGATATGATTGACTCTCTCACTTTACCTATGGATGCTTTTTGTAATGCCATCCAGCTAATGTCATTCGTTAAGGTTTTGGCCTTGCTAACGACATCTTCACAGAATGACCTTCGTGGATATAATGGACCGTTCAACATACTAAAAGAGGTAAATAGCCCAACTAAAAAATCGTCCCCTGATGGTGTGAGCCCTGGTCCTAGACCAATAATCGAAATGGCATGTTCAAAGGCAGATGACATTCGATCTTCCGCTAAATCGTCTAAAAGGAGGTTAGTTCGTTGTTCGAGCATGCTGGACATTTTAGCTTCAAATAGGCTATTGGGTAATTCGTGTTTTTTTATTCCGCCGCTTTTACCATGAATGTCGATAAATTTTTTCATCTTCTTTAAATTTTGATTTAAAATTTCTTCATTCAAAGGATATCCGGGTACTACACTGGACCATTTAGTAACGCTTTCAAAAGAAATGGCAAGCTTATTTCCAATGTGCAAAATATTTTTTTTAGTAAATACGTGATCACTTACTGCAATTTCCATCGGCCTAATATTATCAACATTGATAATTAAGGTATTGGGTCCATTATCTACGTTTCTGCAAGCAATGGTGTATAACTCACCATTTTGATGACATTTAATATTAAATGTCCGATTAAATGTACTATGAACACTGCCTGTGAATTTTGAGCTATTCAACTTCTGTAAAAATTCAACATCACCCGATACTGTTTTTAACATTTAAAGCACCTCATAAATCTGACTCAGGGAGCCTAATTTATAATTGGACAAAACTTGCCTCCTTTTAAATAATGAACTTAGTCTTGAGAAAGCTTTATACAATTTTCATTTGACAAAGTATGAAGCTTACATGATTATTCTAGATATAATGCATAACACCGTCATCGTTTATAAAATCCAAAAAGCCATCTATTCAATTGTGCAACTTGCATAATGGATTGTGTTTAAATTTTGACAAAGGAGCGAGAGAAGTTTGCTTACGGTTAAAGAACTATTTAATATAAAAGCGATTGATGGCATAAAGATTGTTGCGGGAGAAAAAGGAATTAACAATGAAATTTCAATTGTAAATATTATTGAAAATCCCGATGCTTTCGACTGGCTTTCACCAAATGAATTGTTGCTATCGACTGGTTATATTTTCAAGGATAATGAGGAATTACAAAACAGAATCATTAAAGAGCTTGCTGAAATTAACTGTGCTGGACTGATCGTGAAAATGAAACGTTACTTCGATACACTTCCGAAAAATATGATTGATAAAGCGAATGAGTATGGTTTTCCTCTTATAGAGCTTCCCTATCAATACACCCTTTCAAGGGTCATTTCGATTATCAATGAGAAAGCATCAGGCAGGTATGATTTATTAAATCGAAAAACATTAGATATGCATAGTTTGTTCTTCAGAATTACACTTGAAGGCGGAGGAATAGAGCGGATTTCCTCCATGTTGTCAGAGACAATTGGTAATCCGGTAATCATAGTCGATCAAGATTGGAAGCTGGTGAACGCAATTGAGCACATCAACAACAAAGTACCGCTTTCGTATTGTTTTGATTTAATTAAAAATAGACCTTCCTTTCCTAAAGAGTTCATAGACGCTATACCTGAAGATATAAGTGATATGAAAAGATCAATTAAAAGACTTTTCCGTTTGGAGGATATTGAAGTTAAATGCCGTATCTTGCCTGTAGCTGCCGCAAGTAATATTTACGGGTATATAATCGTTTGGGAAACTGTACGTGAGTTAACCGAGTTTGACTTTATCATTTTGGAACAAGCATCAACGAACATTGCCCTGGAAAGAATTAAAGCGAAGGAAATCGAGGAAGTGAAGTTAAAAATTAGGCAGGACTTTTTTGATGATTTGCTCACCGGAAAAATCGCCTCAACTGAATCCATTCAGACTTTAAGTGAAATGCATGGATTAAATTCACAATATAAGTACCATAGTATGGTGATTAATATAGATTCCAATGATCAGGATCAATTTGAGGATTTGGTCGCCAGAAGGGTTCAAGTGGAGAACAGATCCAAAAAATGCGTGGATTTAGTTTATGAGCATTCTAATTATTCCAATGGAGAAGTTACCTGCTTTCACCGTAATAACCGAATTATTATTTTGATTGGACAGCATGAAAATAGAGCACCGATTTCCGTTTATGAAGCGAAACAATATGCCCAAAAAATATACGATGTTCTAGGGAAACATATTAAGAATACGACTTTCTTAATTGGAATTGGCAGACAGTATGAAAGAATACAGTCCCTGCATAAGAGCTTCTCAGAAGCCAATGAATCCATAAGACTAATGCAAAAGTTCGATGACCGTGGGGGTATCTCGCATTTTGAAGACCATAGCATCTATCACTTTTTGGATTCAAATGTAAAAGATATGGAGCTTGAAGACTTCTTCATGAAACGTCTCGGGAAAATATATGAGCATGATAAATTCCATGGTACCGGCTATATTAATACCTTAGAGAATTATTTTCACAATAACCTTAATATTAGTGAAACTGCAAAAGCAATGTTTTTGCACCGTAATACTCTCATATATAGAATTGAAAAAATTAAAGAAATCTTGAACAGTGATTTAAAAAATGCAGAAGAACTGCTTCAAATCCAATTAGCATTAAAAATATACAGACTGCTCAACAAAAAACTTCAAATAGATTCATAAAAAAAGTATTAAACTCTCTCCCTGCTTTGCAAGCAGAATTTATACTCCTTGCAAAGCAGGGATTATTTTTTTATTTTGCATGCAACTTCAAAGTTCTTTCACAAACCTTTGTACGGAATGCATAAGCATTATGGTTGTTTTTTAGTTGCTATATCTAAAGACCGTTAAAATTTTCCACTTTAAAATAAGAATAAGGATCCTAAGAAAACGCTTTAAACAAGTAAAGGTGGTGAGAATGACGCAACTAAAAATAAACCAACATTATATCTACTAGGAGGAATTGTATGTCTACTAATAAAAAGGAAAATATGCTTTTGGATCCAGAATTTGAAACCACTCCTGTACCAAAAGAATATAGAAAATCACTGGCTTCCGTTGCAGCCGTTTGGTTTGGATTTCCAATGGTTTTAACAAGTGCTGTAATTGGCGGCGTAATTACTGCCATGCTTGGATTTAAAGTTGGTGTTACTGCAATTCTGACCGGAAACTTGCTTTTGTGCCTGATTGTCGGCTCATTAAGTTATTTGGCGGGAAAAACTGGAGAAAACTTTGCAATGGCCGCTCAGAAAACCTTTGGACGACTTGGATATATAGCTGTTTCAGGATTACTTTCAACAGTTGTTGTTGGATGGTTTGCCTTAATGACTGGCCTTACAGGGGATACCATGGCCCGCTCATTTGGTGCTCCGATGCTATTAATGACCTTACTAGGTGGGGTTCTTTATGTAGCCGCAACGTTTATTGGAATTAAAGCGTTAACCATATTAGGCTGGATTGCGGCACCGCTATATCTCATTTTGGGCTTTGTTGCAATAGGTTTCTCGATTAAAACGGGAAATTCAGATATTTTTAATTATGAACCAATTGCCGGTGCGGGCCTAATGTCATTTGGCGCAGCAGTCACTTTGGTATTTGCCACATTCGCTGATTCTGGTACGATGACCGCTGACTTTACTCGTTGGTCCAAAAATGGGCGTGAAGGATTTTTGGCAGCATTTACTGCCTTCCCATTTGGGAAGTTCATTGCCGAAGTGGTTGGTGCAATTATCGTTGCGACAGGTGTCATTCAAAACCCTGTAACGAACGGCGGGGACTTTATGCCAATTTTATCTGGACAAGGACCGCTGCTTTCCATGTTGGCTATCATATTCGTGTTTATTAATCTGGGAGTTGGATGTACACACTGTTTATATAATGGAGCCGTCGGTTTTTCCCATATGACCGGAAAGAGTATGAGATTGCTGACAATTATTCTAGGAATTATTGGAATAATTGCAGCTGTATCCGGGATTTGGAGTGCATTCCAAAGCTGGCTGGAGCTTTTAGGCCTCATTGTTCCACCAATCGCCACAATCATCATTATGGACCAACTTATCCTCCGCAGGAACCAATCTGTTGATTCGGCTAAATGGAAACCGCTGGCGTTTGTTGCATGGGGAATGGCAGCCATAGTTGCACTGGTGGTCAATTTCTCCGCTCCACAGCTTTCCGTTGTGGCATTTGGTATAGGTTCAGCTGCATTGTTCTACTACTTTGGCAGTCTTTTAGTGAAATCCAAGAATTCAGAAAGTGCCAAAAAGAATGCTGTCTAGGTAATTATACGAGATTGCACACTATAGGGATTTAGCTTCTTCACACAAAGAATTTTTAATATGATTTATTATAAGAAAGAGCGAGCACTTTTAATTAAAAGTCTCGCCTTTTTTGTAGATGAGTATTCTCAAAAACTATTGCCTTTCTAGCGTTTTGCACCCGCTTGAAGGAGAATTTTTTCAATTTCAGAAAAATTTCTTTCTTTTGCCTGTTGCAGCGGTGTGACACCCTCAGAATCCGGTATGTTCACGTTAGCCCCATGTTCTATTAATAGCTTAATGGTTTCCTGTTGTTTCCTACCCCCGTCGTTTAGAACAATAGCTTCCATTAAGGCTGTCCAGCCTAAATTATTTACATGATTAACATCTATTTCTGTATTTTCTAGGAGTTCTTTAACAACTTCAACAAACCCGTGCTCAGAGGCTGGGATTAAAGCTGTGCCGCCATATCGGTTAAGGAGTTTGGGATTAGCACCTGCTTCGATTGTCAGTTTCAATATTTCAATATACCCTTCTGCTCCAGAATAAAGGAAGGAATTATTTTTCATATTATCCTGAATATTAACATCAGCCCCCTTTTCAATTAAGGCTTTGGCTGTTGCAACATCATTAGCATAGGCAGCAATCATGATTGCTGTCCTGCCCAAATCATCCTGGCTATTTATATTTACTCCCTTATTTAGTAAGTTATTAATCTCGGCTATATCCCCCTTTTCTACAGCATTAAAAAATTGTTCTTTCATGTTATCCACCTTTACAATCTGATTTTTAATTGAATTTTCCGATGTTACTGAGTTTTGACAACCTACTAAAAAAAATAACATTATACAAATAGATCGTTTTATAAGTATCATAATCATATCCTATCAAATATTTCTGAAAAAAATTAAAGTCAACCTTCGATTAAACCGACATCATATATCCCGCACCCCAAACAGTTTCAATAAATTGAGGATTCGAGGGATCCTTTTCGATTTTACCGCGAATCTTCCTGATATGAACCGTGATAGTGGTAATATCCCCAGATGAATCCAATCCCCAAATGCTTTCGAAGAGATCTTCTTTACTAAAGACCCGGTTTGGGTGCTGAGCTAAGAAAAGTAATAAATCGAATTCTTTTGCAGTTAAAGAGATCTTTTGATTATTCACATAAACCTTTCGCGCCATTTCATCAATGACAAGCCCTCGGATTCTTATTTCCTTTTTGGCTGTATTCATATTTCCTATTAAACGCTCATATCGTGCTAAATGGGCCTTTACCCTAGCAACTAGCTCACTTGGACTGAAAGGTTTAATAATATAATCATCGGCACCAAGCCCTAGGCCTCTTATTTTATCAATATCTTCTTTCTTGGCCGAGACAATTAAGATCGGGATATTCTTTACAGCTCTTACTTGTTTGCAAATTTCGAACCCATCCACCTCTGGAAGCATGATATCGATAATTAATAAGTCATACTCTTTATTTAGTGCACGTTTTAATCCTTCCTTTCCTGAGGTTTGTAATTCAACATCATATCCATTAATCTCAAGGTAGTCTTGTTGCAATTCCCCAATATCAAGATCGTCTTCAATGATTAAAATTTTTTTCAATGTACTCACCACTCTAAATTGACTTCTTCAATGTAAAAAAGATACTCGTTCCTAGCCCTAATTGACTTTCCACCCAAATATCTCCGTCATGCTCCGTAATAATCTGCTTTGCAATTGCAAGTCCAAGTCCGCTGCCGCCGGTTGATTTATTTCTTGATGTATCCACGCGATAAAAACGATCAAAAATATATGGGAGTGACTGCTCCTCGATTCCGGAACCATTATCACGGACTTCAATTGCAACAAAATCTGCTTCTTCATTTATATTAATACATATATTTTTTTCAGACTTTTTCATATGTTTTACCGAGTTATTAATGATATTTGTCATTACCCGCCTTAATTTATCGCGGTCGGCAATCACCATCACTTCATTTTTCGTCCTATTTTCAACATTAACTTGAATACCTTTTTCCTCTAAATCAAAACTTGCTTCCTCAACAAAATTTATGATAAAACGGTTAATTTCAATGTCTTCGAAGTAAAATGGAAACTTCTTTAAATCTAATTTAGAAAAAAGGAATAAATCATCAATTAATTGATCCATATCTGTCGCTTTTCGTTTGATTGTTGAGAGGTATTTCTCCATTTTCCCTTGCGAATCTGCAACACCATCCTGTATTCCTTCAATATAACCTCTGATAGCCGTTATCGGAGTTTTTAAATCATGTGAGATATTGGAAATTAACTCCTTTCTGCTTTCTTCATATTGAAGCTGAAGCTCTATGGAATCCTTAAGCTTTTTCCTCATTTTGTCAAATTCATAGCTAAGCTGACCAATTTCATCCCGCCTCGCAAGATTAATCTTCACGTTTAAATTACCTTCACCCATTTGTTCTGTTGCAGTTTTCAAAGAAAATAATGGCTTAATAATACTCTTAGAGACCAAATAACTTAATAAACCATTTACAAGAATTAAAGAAAGAAATAGTAACCCAAATATTAATGGAAATAAGCTTCTTGACAGTTCAACAAAAGGACTCACTTCCCTCATAATGATAACACTGCCTTTTTCCTGATCCGGAAAATAAAAATCGAACTTTACATATAAATAAAATTGATGACCTATACTGATCGTCTCTCGTACTTTAATATTTTCCGGTTCAAAAGAAGGAAGTTTTTTTTCATCCTTTATAGAATTTAAAATTTTTGAAGAGTGGACAATTCTTTTTCCTTTACGGATGATTAATCCAGAGGAAACTGGATCTAACTTTTGATCAAATTGTTTAAGTGTGGTTTCATTTAATAATTGACTTGGTTGTTTTTTCGCTAAATATTTAACATCTAGGAATACATTTTCCTCTGGTTTTGTTAATGGCTTAAGCGCATATTGACGTGTATACAAATCTTTAATACTTCGAATATCCCCTGTAATTGCCACTGGAATCAGCAAAGCGCTTATTAAGAAAAGTACTAGCGTCACGATTAGCATCGTTGTATGTGAAATGAATAATCGCCACCGAATGGACATGAGAGTGCCTCCTGCCGAGGTACAGTTTTTTTACTTTACCGTAAAGGAAACAAGGTTGTCACCTTTTTGTAGACAACCTTGCTTTTAATTCATTTATTTCCCATCCATTTATATATTAACTGCTTTTAAAAACTAAATTTAGGTTTAAAATCACCTTTATAAGGTTCATGTTCAACGAATATAGTTATGTCCTTGCCATCTTTGTCTTTACCAATTCTTTTATAAGTAAATTTATTTTTATTAAGCTCAGTAATTTCAAGAGCGGCACCATACTTATTAGCTCCAATTGAAACATGGGCTCTTATCTTATTTTCGTGTACCACATCGAAGTATCCATAATCACCGCGGCTTTTGCCAGTTTCTTCATTGAAAAACTCATATTTATTCGTCTTATCATCAAATTTTGCCAGACTTATAAACATGGAATTATATTGTGTTACATCATTGCCGTTTTCATCCAATACCTTTGTTCCGTGCCAAAGGGTGCTGCCTAAAATTTTATCTCCATCAATGTTTTTAACAATATCTCCTGTAGTAGTATCCAACTGCCTGTCCGGATCAGTAAATGACAGCTCTTTGTCTTTATATGGAACATGTTCAACGAATACTTCTACTTCATTGCCATTAGCATCTTTTCCCATTCTTTTATAAGTAAAAACATCTTTATTTAGTTTTGTCATATTAACAACTGCTTGGTACTTCATTGATTCAGAAATTAAAATTCTCTTCTTCCCATCGTTTGTGATAAAAAAAGTTCCTTTATCCCCACGACTGTTACCCGTTTTAGCATCAAAAAATTCATATCTGCCTGATTTCGCATCATATTTCGCAAGGCCGATGAAATTTGCATTCTCTTTTGTTAAGTCATTATTATTTTTGTCGTATACTCTTGTACCTTGCCAATTTGTGCTGCTAAGAATGTTAGCCATTTTCTGACCTTTAGTCATTTTATTTTCGGTTTTGTTTTTTTTATTTGAATCTTGGGCAATATTTGTTTTCGTTTGTACTATTTTTGTTGCATTCTTTTGTTCACTTGCGTTGACGTGTGTACTTATGCCACATACTGTTAATGCTAATGTCAATCCGAGTAAAGGTGTTAATATTTTTGTTTTCTTGATCATTTTTACATCCCCTAATTCAATAATATTATTTACTGGCCCTAAAGGGTATTATTTCATTTGTATGCTTGATTTATGACTTCGTCGACGTACATTGATTGTACCTGACAGAACTTAACTCCTCGTATAAAAAACATTATCAAATTATTAACTTTTTAGTTTGATTTATAAAGTTAAAGGTTTCCATATTCCATTTAAAAAAGCCCATTACGGGGCTTTTTCTTTTAGAGAATATTATCTTCCATGAAGGATTAAATTTGACCCGAAACGACTTTCCCTCTAAAAATAACAGCTTCTCGTTTTGGTGTTCTTGCAACCGCTTCTGCCGTACAAGATGCATTAACAAGAACAAGGTTGGCCTCGTCTCCTGCAAGCGGCCAAGCCACTTTCCCATCTTTCGTTAATGCTGTTGGTCCTCCAGTTGCAAATTTTAACGATTGAGAAAGAGACAGTTCATCGCTTTTGCGATATAACTCTCCATAGCGAGTCACCTTTTCAAGTACATCACCTGTTCCAAACGGTCCCCATGAATCATAGAAACCATCACAGCCTAAATAGACATTAACCCCTTTGCGGTCTAATAAATCAATTGGAGGAAGCGTTCTATTAATTGGAATCGTGGACATAATCGACATCCCTAAATTGCTAAGCTTTTCAGCGATCTCTTCCTGCTGCGGGACCGGCACGTCCCCTAAACTAAAGGCATGACTGACGGCTGCACGATTATGCCATTTTGCCTCTTCAACCAATTCAGCTAATTTATCTACCGTATAATAGCCAACATGACCGCCGTCATGCAAATGGATATCGACGTCAGCATCAAATTCTGTTGCTAGGTTCATAACTTCATATAAAGATTTTTCAATATTACGATCAATCCCTGCTGGGTCCAGCCCGCCAACAATATCTGCGCCATTTCTCATGGCATCCTTCATTAGGGAAATAACATTGTCCTTTAAAAGTCCGTGCTGAGGAAATGCAACAATTTCATAGGTTAGTTTATCAGAATAGTTCTCAAGAGCAGCTTTGACACCTTCCAAGTTTTTCAACCCGATATATGGATCAATATTCACATGAGAACGAATATGCGTAGAACCTTGGGATAGTAGCAGTTCAATCATGGCACTTGCCCGCTGTTTAGTAGATGGAGCCAATGCATCCAGTTCCATTGCTTCTAAACGTAAACGTTCAGTCAAATTTTTTGCTGGAATGGGTGCCTTCCAGTCAAGAGAAAGATAAGTTTTATCAAGGTGGTTATGCATCTCCTTAAATGTCGGAACCGCTAATAATCCTTTTCCATCTACCTTTGTTTCCCCAGATGGGATAACAAAACTGGCGTCCTTTTTCTCAATAATTTTCCCGTCCGCTATTTTTAAATGGAAGAGTGATGTTTTCGTTTCATAAACACCCTTCTCATCTTGTTGATATCCAGTTTCTAATCGAACGTTTGTCAACCAATATGAAGCAGTCATTCTTCATTCCCCCTCATTTACACTCTTACTTCATTTGTTTCCGTTAGCTTACTTTCGACCTTTTTCCCTTTAAAAAATAAGGCTTCTACAGTGGCCCGCCTTGCGATTGCTTCTGCTGAACAAGATGCATTTACTAACATCATGGTTGCGTCATCGCCAACATTTGGCCAGACACGTTCCCCTTTTTCATTAAGTGGCGTTATACCGCCAGTTCCATATTTTAAGACAGTTGATAAAGAGTATTCATCGCTCAATCGGAATCTCTCTGCAAGGGTTCCAAGCTTTTGAATGGTATTTCCAGTGCCAAATGGAGACCAGTGGTCCGTGATGCTATCATGGCCTACGGAAACCGGAACAGCCAATTTATCAAGAGTCGGAATTGGTATAGTAGGACGATTAACCGGTACAGTTGTTGTCACATCAAGCTCTTGTTCTCTTAAAATAGCCGCCATTTCAACGAGTGCTTCCCCCGATAAATCGCCTAGTGCTATCCCATGGCTGATGGTTGCTCTTCCCTTTAACCCGGCTTGCTCCGTATAGTGAGCCATTCTTTCAAAAGTAAATGTACCTAATGTGTTAGGATCATGAAGGTGAATATCGACACCCTTATCGTTTTCAACAGCAATTTCAAAAATCGTCGCTAATGATTTTTCAATATTTCTATCAACCGTTGCCGGGTCAACACCCCCTACCAGGGTAGCTCCATTTTTCATCGCATCGCGAATTAATTGAACAGAATCACTCCTGAGAAGACCGTGCTGCGGGAAGGCGACGATTTCATAGGTTAGGACATCCTCATATTTTTTCAAAGCATTCACAGTTGCTTCCAAATTTTTTAATCCTATGACCGGATCGACGTTACAATGGGTGCGGATATGGGTATGCCCATTTCGAATATATAATTCAATCATTTTTTCAGCGCGTTCCTGTGCAGTTGGTAAAAGCTTTGGCAAAAGCACCTTTTCTTCTTCTAATCTGGTAAAGATCCCTTTTGTGATTGGAGTACACGCTTTCCAAGGTCCGCCATAATAGGTTTTATCGATGTGAATATGCATATCTCGTAAGGATGGCAGTAATAGCTGCTGCTTCGCATCAACCTGCTTTTCACCCAAGTTAGGAGATTCACTAGTGATTTCGGTGATTTTGCCTCCTTCAATTTTCAAATGGCAAATTTCTGTTTCAGTAGCGGCAATACGTTCATTTTCATATTTGAAGCCTTTTTCTAAACGAACATTTGTTAACCAAAAAGTCGTCATTTCATTTCCTCCTATGAAAAAAAATTAGGAAAAGCACTTTTGTTAAAAAGTACTTTTCCTTCATCAACATTCAATCAAGCTTTTTACTTAATAACTACATCATCAATCATTAGGTAGTTTGAAGCGTTTAACCAATAGCCGCTTACATTTTTATTACTTACTGCTAAGTACTCGTAATTGCGGATTGGAATATAAACTGCATCGTCAATTTCTTTTTGCATAACTTCCTCATACAGTTTTAAGCGTGTTTTCTCATCAGTTTCTCTACGCGCATCTTCAATCAATTTGTCTACTTCAGGATTACTATAGTAGAAATGGTTCCCTGCAGGTCCTTGTGAAGAAGAATGGAATAAGTTGTATTGGTTATAATCTCCATCGCCAGTGGCATTTCCCCATCCGTTGATGACCATTTCATGTTGTCCCTTATTAAGAGTTTCAATAAATGCACCATATTCCATCACTTGAATCTTCACATTTACCCCAATCCCTTTTAACTGAGATTGAATAACTTCAGCCATATTTATACGTTCTTTACGATCGCTGGTAACTAAGGTAATCTCTAACCCTTTTTCATAGCCTGCTTCTTTTAACAATTTTTTGGCTTCATTTAAATCATAATCATACGGCTTTACCTTGTCGCTATAACCGAATACTTTAGGGCTCATGGCAACGTTAGCAAGAGTCCCCACATTATTATAAACACCTTTAATGATGGCTTCTCTTTCAATCGCATGGCTGATTGCTTTACGGACTCTTACATCATCAAATGGTTTTTTCTTTACGTTAAAGCCGAGGAATTCAACAGCAAGTCCTTCGGTGCGATAAAGCTCCATGGTATCTGAAGCTTCGATCCGTTCAATTTCAGTGACAGGGACTTGATCGTTGATATGCGCTTCGCCCGTTTCAATCATGGCTAGACGAGTTGCATCTTCTGGAACAACTTTAAATACTACGCCATCGATATTTGGCTTTTTCCCCCAGTAATTTTCATTTTTCGTAAGTGAAATTTCTTGACCGCTTTTCCATTCTTTAAAAACAAATGGGCCAGTTCCAACTGGATGTTCAGCTAGTTTTTCTGGATTTTCAGCCAACGCTTTTGGACTAATGATGCTTCCTTCTTGGCTAGCTAATATAGATAGAAGTGGAGCATATGGATAGTCAAGCAAGAATTGAACGGTATAATCATCAACAATTTTTACTTCTTTAATCATGGCAAATTTCGTACGCTGTGGCGATCCAGTTTTTGGATCTAATAAACGATCAAATGTCGCCTTCACAGCTTCTGCATTAAATGATGCTCCATCATGGAATTTAACACCTTCTCTTAATTTAAATTCCCAAGTTGTATCATTTACGACCTTCCATTCTTTTGCTAACAGTGGTTGAATTTTAAAATCTTTGTCTGGTACAACCAGTCCCTGATATACCTTTTGATAAACAACATTAGCAGAAGGAATATCGGTTATAAAATGTGGGTCTAATTTCGTTGCATCAGAAAGACGAACTACAGTAAGAATTCCACCTTTTTTAACTTCATCTTTCTTCCCAGCTGTTTCGTTGGTATTAACTGATTTTGTTGAACAAGCTTGAGCAAACAGCAGCATTAATCCTATTAAAACAAATAGAATGCCATTTTTCATGGTGCGTCTTTTTTTCTCCATAACTCTTTCCCCTTTATGATGTTATTTAAATTCTGTATCTACGCTATATCCGTTTTTTCACCTGCCTCTAAATTTGCTTATCTGCATTATAGAAGATGATGATTTGAAATATTTACAGAATATTTACTTAAATTTTAACTATTTTGACAAACAATTTAAAAAATATTTACTTTCGCTTAAATTTTGATAATTTTGTACATATTCCACTTAAAAAAATTAGCTTTCATAAGGAGGAACATGACAACCAGAAACTACAGCATTCTTTCAAATAAAATAATTAAGGAGGGTTTTGCATGACACTTGAAGCAAAAACAAAACAAACAGTTGCAGTAACACAAACTATGAATCATCCAAAAGAATCTAAACTGAAAGATTTTCTTTCCATTTTAATGCAGAATAAAGCGGCAATGGTTGGTGCTATCATTATACTTTTCTATATAATAGTTGCACTCTTCGCACCATTACTTGCTCCTTATGATCCATACGAAATTAAATTGGAAAATAAATTAATACCTCCATCCCCAGATCATTGGATGGGAACAGATGATAAAGGAAGAGATATTTTAAGTCGGATTCTATTTGGATCAAGACTGTCAATGGGGATTGGAATCACCGCCGTAATCTTCGGTGCCTTTTTTGGTATTATTTTTGGACTTGTTGCGGGCTACTATGGAAAATGGATTGACTCTACGATTATGAGAATCATGGATATCCTGCTAGCTTTCCCTGGAATTTTACTAGCATTGGCAATCATCAGTGCACTTGGACCTGGCTTAACAAATGTAACCATTGCAGTAGGAGCATACTCGATTCCGTTATTTGCCCGAATTGTTCGCGGTTCGACTTTAGAAGTAAAGCGGCTTGAGTACATTGATGCCATCCGTTCGCTGGGAGCGAATGATATAACAATTATTTTTAAACATATATTACCGAATATCCTGTCACCTATCATTGTACAAGGGACACTAAGACTAGCAACAGTCATTCTCTCAGCAGCTGGCCTATCCTTCCTTGGGCTTGGTGCCCAGCCTCCATCTCCAGAGTGGGGGACGATGCTAAGCAATGGAAGGGATTTCTTATTCTCAGCACCTTATATCGCTATTTTTCCAGGGCTGGCCATTTCCATACTAGTTTTAGGTTTTAATATTTTTGGTGATGGATTACGAGATGCATTTGATCCAAGAATGAAGAAATAGGGAGGTTGACCAACGATGTTAATGTTTATCTTACGCCGTTTAATGCAAACAATTCCTGTGGTTATTGGGGTAACGTTTGTAGTGTTCATTATTATGCAGCTTGTTCCGGGGGACCCCGCTGTATTGCTTGCTGGCGAAGGTGCTTCAAAAGATACCATTGAAGCCATTCGGGAGCAATTAGGGTTAAATAGACCACTATACGTACAGTATTTTGATTACTTGATGAACGTTTTTCGTGGTGATTTTGGAGTATCCCTTAAAAATAGCCAGCCTGTTCTAGAGGAAATATTGGTTAGATTACCAATAACTATGGAGCTTGCCTTATTCAGTATTATCATAACGATCGTTTTAGGGATGGCTGCTGGCATCATATCTGCAGTTAAACCATATTCCCTAACAGATACAACGGTTATGATTGTCGCTTTATTAGGGATTTCATTACCAAGCTTTTGGTTTGGTTTAATGATGATGTATTTCTTTTCTGTAAAATTGCAGATACTGCCAGTCGCCGGATGGGAAAGCATTCTTCACGTGATCCTTCCAGCTCTTACATTAGGTGCTGGCGGCGCAGCTATTGTTGCCCGAATGACGAGGTCAAGTATGCTTGAAGTTATTCGTCAGGATTATATTAGAACTGCTCGTGCTAAAGGTCTTCGTGAGCGAGTAATCGTATATAAGCATGCATTACGTAACGCATTAATTCCTGTAATCACCGTTGTTGGCCTACAGTTTGGCGCATTGCTTGGCGGAACCGTTTTAGTCGAGTCGATTTTCGCTATTAATGGATTAGGAAGGATGATCGTAGATTCTATCAGGATGCGCGATCTTCCAATGGTACAAGGAGGAGTATTAGTAGCCTCGCTAGTTTTCGTTATCGTGAATTTATGTGTTGATGTACTATATCGATTCTTTAATAAACGGATTGAACTAAATTAAAAGGCGGTGAACGGTCATGAATGCTGAAAACAGACCGATTTTAGAAGTGAAAGGTTTAAAAACACATTTCCACACGAAGCGTGGTGTCAGTAAAGCCGTTGACGGCATCGATTTTACACTAAGGAAGGGCGAAACATTAGGGATTGTAGGTGAATCCGGCTGTGGAAAAAGTATGACATCCCTTTCCATTCTTAGGTTAATCCCCTCCCCTCCCGGAAAAATTGCCGGTGGGCAGATTCTGTTTAAAGGTAAAGACTTAGTCTCCCTTTCAGAAGATGAAATGAGGAAAATTCGTGGAAATGAAATCTCGATGATTTTCCAGGAACCGATGACCTCGTTAAACCCTGTCATCCCTGTTGGAGAACAAATCGCCGAAGCATTAAGACTCCATCAAAAGATGGGTAAAAAAGAGGCATGGGACAAGGCAGTAGAAATGCTGAAGTTAGTTGGTATACCCTCTCCTGAAAAAAGAGCAAAACAGGAACCTTTTCAATTAAGCGGCGGCATGAGGCAGCGTGTCATGATTGCAATGGCACTAGCTTGTACTCCTGAGGTGTTAATTGCGGATGAACCGACAACAGCCTTGGATGTAACTATTCAGGCGCAAATCTTAGAATTGATAAAAGATTTACAAACAAAGCTCGGGATGGGCGTTATTATGATTACCCACGATTTGGGAGTTGTTGCTGAAACCTGTGATACAGTTGCCGTCATGTATGCCGGTAACATTGTAGAACATGCGCCAACTAATAAGATTTTTTCAGATCCAAAACATCCTTACACGCAAGGTTTAATAGCCTCATTACCTAAAATCCATGAGGATCAAGATGAATTGCGAACCATTGAAGGCAGTGTCCCAAGTCCCTATAATATGCCTCCTGGGTGCCGATTTGCATCCAGATGTCCCTTTAAACAGCCAATTTGCCATGAGCGTCTACCAGAACTGGCGGCACAGCCGGATGGTGTAAAGGTCCGTTGCTGGATGTATACCAGTCAATGGACAGAATTCCAACAACAGGAGGCTGTAAAATAATGCAGGCACAAGCTGAGAAAAAACTATTATTACAAGTAGAAAATTTAAAGCAGTATTTTCCTGTCAAATCAGACTCCCTTTTTAAACCAAAGTCTTATGTAAAGGCAGTTGACGATGTTTCTTTCCATCTTTTTGAAGGTGAGACTTTAAGCATTGTCGGCGAATCCGGCTGCGGCAAATCTACCACCGGGCGGGCAATTTTAAGACTTGATGAACCTACAGATGGAAAGGTTTATTATTCAGGACAAAATATTTTGGATTTAAATAAAAAAGAAATGCGAAAGTTAAGAGGAGACCTGCAGGTAATTTTTCAAGATCCTTTCGCCTCTCTTAATCCAAGACAAACAGTAAAACAAATTTTGAATGAAGCGATGGCCATTCAAGAGGTCGTTCCAAAACCAAAAAGAATGGAAAGAATGTTAGAATTACTCGGGTATGTTGGTCTCCCGCCAGAAGCATTAGATCGATATCCTCATGAGTTCAGCGGCGGCCAACGTCAGAGGATTGGGATTGCCAGGGCACTGGCGGTGAATCCGAAATTAATCATTTGTGATGAAGCTGTCTCAGCTTTGGATGTATCGATTCAGGCACAAATTCTTAACCTATTAAAAAAGCTGCAAAATCAGTTTCAGCTCACTTTTCTTTTCATCTCACACGATTTAAGTGTGGTACGGCACATTTCTGACCGAGTCATGGTGATGTATTTAGGTAAGGTAGTCGAGATTGCTGAGAAAAAGGCTTTGTTTGATTCACCGCTCCACCCTTATACCAAAGCATTATTATCATCAATTCCGGTACCTGACCCGGAGTTAAAAAGAGAGCGGGTCATATTAAAAGGTGATGTCCCCTCCCCTATTAACCCGCCAAGCGGATGCCGGTTCCATACACGTTGCCCGTTTGCAACAGAAAAGTGTAATAATGAGGAACCAGCCCTTAGAAAATTAGGGGAAAATCATTTTGTCAGCTGTCACTACGCCGAGGAACTTGCAAAATAAAAATATTTTCAAATAATAAAAAATATGTATAAAATATTATATTAAAAAAGGGAGTGAGTCATACTCCCTTTTCGACATGTAAAGGAGAATTACTTTATATGCTTTCGATGGATGCTTTCTCCCTTTATATTATGTTTTGTGTGCTAGCACCTTTATTAGGTGCATTCACACTGCTGTTTTTATTCATTTTCGAAAAACGGATTGACCTTTTGGAAAAACAAACACGGGAAATTGCGTTGCAAAGAGAACTTCAAACTGCCCTATATAATCAATTAAACCAGGAAATACAGCCGCATTTCCTTTTTAACACATTGAATTCCATATTAAGTTTGGCAAGGCTCGAACGTAAAACTGAATTAATACGTTCTATTGAAGCTCTTTCAAGGCTGCTTAAATTTAAGTATCAAACGAATTCTCCCTTAATAACGATCAACGATGAAATGACTTATATTAAATATTACTTAGAAATTCAAAAGATAAGGTTTCGGGACAGACTCCATTATGAAATCGCTTTGGATCCTTCTGTTGGACAGGCCGTTATTATCCCCTTTTTAATCCAGACATTTGTGGAGAATGCATTTAAGCATTCATTTGAAAAATATGCAGGAGAAGCGTTCTTAAAAATAATTGTTGAGAAAAAAGAGAAGTATGTACATGTAACGGTATGGAACAGTTCCAGTGAAAAACATGAAGACCAGCCTCATAAGGGGGGGCTGGGGTTAGAAAATATCGCCAAAAGACTGGAGCTTTTATTTTCACCTGAACATACTTCTATTCAATTAACATCGTTAAATGATAAAACCAACATTTTGGCTGTTTTTCCATTTGTAAATAAGAACGAAAATCAAGGAGATAAACGATTATGAATATCATGTTAGTTGATGATGAGCCGCTAGAGTTAGAGCAGCTTGAATACTTAATCCAAAAAAGATTTCCAACATGGAAATTTTTCAAAGCACAAGATGCATCCCAGGCTGTTCAAATTCTGAAACAACATGATATCATGCTTGCCTTTTTGGATATTCAGCTTCCGGGAAAATCAGGATTAGAATTAGCCGCGGAACTAACTCGTTCTCATAAAATGGATATCATTATGGTTACAGCTTTTCAAAATTTTGAATATGCTCAAACTTCTATACGACTTGGTGTTGTTGATTACATTACTAAGCCGGTTATTGAAGATGAATTACTTGAAGTGTTAAAAAGATACGAACGTATTGGACGTTACTCTGAACCAATCATGAACGCCCTGCAAATTATTCACCAAGAATATAGTGAGAAATTGACATTGAATTATTTGGCTTCGAAAATTCATATAAATCCAGCTTATTTTAGCAGAAAATTTCATGAGGAAGTTGGGATGGGGTTTTCAGAATATTTAAATGACTATCGATTAAAGGAAGCTCAAAGAATGTTAATTGAAAATCCCGAACTAAGTATTAATACTATTTCAGACAGATGTGGATTTAACAGTCAGCATTATTTTAGTCAAATTTTTCGTAAAATAACTGGATATTCCCCACGTGACTACCGACTGAAGGAGACATTGCGTTGAGTAGGAAGGATTATCAATTTTACATTAGTGGTGCTGTAAAATTAGGAGTAAGCTTCGGAGTTGTCAGCTTATTGGCACGCTGGATTACCGGAAATACGATACTTTCTGCACCGGAAACACTAGTAAAATACGGAATCACCGGTGCCATCGGTTATTCGTTAATGGGGGCTCTTGCTCTCGTCTTATTTGGATTTTTAGCAAAAAAAATCCGAAAGAATTTTCCCAATGAACAAACGATTGGGGATGTGATGCGGCAAAAGCTGACTCCTAGCGGATATTGGTATATAATGTTTATTCTTTTGGTGACGAGCTTTTATTCGCTTTTTATTCAAGCAATGGGTGCAGGGATTCTCATACATATTATTTTCCCTATTCCCGTATTTATCGGGATGATACTGTTTATGGGCTTTTGTTTTTTTGTAGGTGGAGTAAGCGGAATGCAGAGAATTCATCAGTTTTCCGGCGTTAATGTGGCTTTGATATTTGGCGCAGTCCTCCTGATTCCTGTCTATTTTTATATTCAAGAAGGGGTCCATCCCGTATATGACGGAATAAAGCTTTACCATCCCTATATTTTATACTTTAAAAATATGGATGCGATATGGTTTATATTTACCGCCCTTTTAATCTTCTTTGGACAGATTATGATGGACCGTGCCACCTGGCAAAGAGTATTTATAATTCAAAAAGAAAAGGTAACAATGACCTTTTCTTTAGCGGGGGGGATCTGGGCAACCATCCCTCTAGCCTTATCATCTTTATTAATGATTATTATGTTCGGTAGAAGCTATAAGAATATATATTCGCTTTTGTTTGAATTAGTTGACAAAATTCAGTCCACAATGCTGATTATATTATTTGTATTATTTTGCTTTAGCGCAATTTCTTCTGCGATAAATGCTGAATTGCACGCAACTACTACCTTGTTTGTAAAAAATGTGTTGGAATTGTTTCGGCCATTAACGAACCATGAAAGATGGAAATACTCCTATATTTTTTCTGGAATAGTTTGTGTTTGTTTGCTAGTAATTGTCAGTATTCTTACGCCGAATCCATTGAAATTATTGTTCTTTTTCGGAAATATTTATGCCTCGATAATTATTCCAATGCTGTACATCATTCTTAGCAGCAAACCCATTCCCATGGTCATACCATATTCCTCATTGATTGGAGCCGCGGGGGGCTTTTTATTCATTCCGTTCACCAATGACCTTAAAGCGGTTTGGATTAGCTTTGCGATATCGGGTGTCATCTGTTTGTTTGTATACATTTTTAAAAAAGCACCTATAGAATCTTAGGTATTTTACGACTTTTGGAGGGAGCAGCATTGAGACAATCACAATCCCTATTCGAAGATTTATCCATGTTAAGCCATGACCTATTACCAACACAACCTGAAGCAAGAACATGGAAAAAAGGACATTTTTTCTCTATTTGGATGGGGTCGGTCCATAACATCCCTTCTTATGTTACAATTGGCGGCTTCTTCGCGTTGGGTTTAACAATATGGCAGGTTTTTTTTATCATCATGATTTCATCTGTACTTCTTGCAGGTATGTTAGTTTTGAATGGTCATGCCGGTGCTAAGTATGGAATTCCGTTCTCTATTCTGCTTCGGTCAAGCTTTGGAGTTAGGGGAGCAGTTTTTCCGGGAGTGCTCAGAGGTATCATTGCCGCCATCATGTGGTTTGGACTGCAAACCTATGCCGGCAGTTTGGCCGTTTCCATATTAATTGGGGAATTTTGGCCAGGTTTTTTTTCACTGGGAGGAAATTGGAGCTTTTTAGGGTTAAATTTAACCAATTTTCTTTCCTTTCTCCTCTTTTGGTTCATTAACGTCTTTTTTATTTTTGCCGGTATTGACTCATTAGGAAAACTAAATAAAATCATTTCTCCATTAGTTTTCGTTGTTTTTGGCGGAATGTCTGTTTGGGCGGTTAACCTCGCCGGCGGGATTATTCCCATTTTGAACTATAGTCCAAAAGGAATTGAAGGAAGTCCCGTATTGATTTTCATTAGTTGCATTTCTGCAATATTGGCAACCTGGGTTGCCCAAATTGTAAGTGTTTCCGATGTCACCAGATTTGCACGCTCGAATGGAGACCAGTCAATTGGGCAGATAGTGGGATTAATTCTTACCTATTTTCTTTTTGCTATTGCGAGTATTACGATTATTATTGGTTCGGAAATTGCTTTCGGGGTTCCCATCTGGAATGTGTTAGAAGTGATAGACAAATTTGATAGTACATTTGCCATCGCAATCTCCTTGTTGACGCTTTGCTTATCCACCATATCTGTCAATATTGTTGGGAATATTATTCCGGCAGGCTATCAGTTGGCCGCACTCTTCCCCAAAAAATTAGGCTTTAAATCTGGTGCTTTAATTAGCACCATTATCGGAATTCTAATCATGCCTTGGAAGCTGATGGAAGATTCAACGAGTATTTTTTCATTTTTAAATCTAGTTGGTGGCTTGTTAAGTCCTGTAATTGGGATTATGCTGGCTCATTATTTTTTTATAAGTAAGAAAAAAATTAATTTACAAGACTTATATTCTTCAAGGCAAACTACAAAACCAGTGAATATTCCTGCATTATCTGCTACACTTTTAGCTGGGATTTTTAGTTTAATAGGGAATTTTCTCCCTATTCTAAAACCGCTTTATAGCATTTCTTGGTTTACAGGAATATTTTCAGCAGTCATATTATATCTATTTTTCAATTGGGTAAACTATCGGACAATAAAAGCGGCAAAGTATTTTCCAGGAGCTGCAAAAAGGGGATGACCGCGTCATCCCCTTTTTGTTAGGTTTCATTTTGTGTTTTAAAGTGAGCCAGATACGATATTTCCATTATAAAAAACCGCTTTCCGCTTGGCTCTTCTTGCAACAGCTTCGGCCGAGCAGCTCGCTTCAACCAGAATCATATTGGCGGTGCTCCCTGGTTTTGGCCAAATCTGATTACCTTCTTTGTCCAACGGTGTTAAACCGCCGGTAATATATTTAAGTGCCTGCCCTAAGGAAACTTCATTTGTCCAGCGGCTTCTTTCTACTAATCTGCCCACTCTTTCAAGTACATCCCCGTTACCAGTTGGCCACCATGAATCAAAGATATTATCATTCCCCACAGCCACTTCTACACCACATTCAGTAAGAAGCGGAACAGGAGGTATGTTGCGGCCAATTGGTAGACTGGTCACAATCGATATTCCTGCATCCTTTAAAATCTCAGCCATTTCTACGGCCTCTCCCTGCGAAACATCGCCAAGGCCAAATGCATGGCTTATGGCAACTCTTCCCTCCCAGCTTGCCTGCTTCGTTAAATAGGCTAGCCGTTTCATCGTGAAGGTTCCTAAGTGTCCAGGGTCATGTAAATGCAAATCGATATCGGCATTTGCCTCGACTGCCAAATCCATTAACTGTACTAATGATGCTTCGATATTATTATCAACAGTTGCAGGATCGACAGCACCCACAATCCCGGCACCATTTCTTAATGCTTCTTTTACGAGTTCAACTGTCCCTGGCCGCAGCAAGCCGTGCTGAGCAAAGGCAACAATTTCTGAACTTAATTTATAGGAATATGTTTCTAAAGCTTGTTTTACTCCTTCTAAATTTTGCAATTTTACCTCAGGATAAATATCCACGTGGGTTCTAACATGAGTGGATCCGAACGATAATAACACCTCAAGCAGCGCTTCTGCACGTTCCTGCGTACTGGATGATATCGAAGTAAGAATGTTTTTTTCTATTTCACACCGTTCAATCACACCTGATGCTGGTATACAGGCCCTCCAGCGATCTCCCATATAGGTTTTGTCTAAATGAACATGCTTTTCAACAAAGGACGGGATGAGAAGCAGGCCTTCCGCGTTCATCACGGGTAATTCATTCAAGAGTGTCTCTGATGCATCGATTATTCTAGTAATCTTGCCATTTTCAATTAATAACTGAAATAGCCCTGTTTCTGTCCCTGCAACTCTTCCGTTCTCTTTAATGTAACCTGTTTCCAAACGAACATTCTTTAACCAAAAACTTCTATTCATTCTCTAACTTCCTTTCTTTTCAGAGCAAAAGATAAAAGGGGGTACCCCACAGAGATATCCCTTTTATCTGTTTTAAAGTTATTTAATAGATACATCGTTTATTTCTAAATAGCCTGATGGGCTAATCGCAAAGCCTTCTACATTTTTTGAGACAGCTGCTAGGTTTTCTATCACACGGACCGGAATATAAACTACATCCTTCATTTCTAATTCTTGTGATTGCGCATAAAGCTCCTTGCGTTTTTCTTGATCCTTTTCTCTCCTAGCTGCTTCAATTAAACTATCAACCTCTTTGTTGCTGTAGAAAAAGGTGTTTCCTGCCCCACCTTGGGAACTTGTATGGAAAAGATTATATTGATTATAATCAGCATCTCCAGTAGCATTTCTCCAGCTGATAATAAACATTTCTGAATCACCTTTGTTTACTTGCTCTACAAATGTTCCATACTCCAATACTTGAATATTAACCTTAACGCCGATCCCTTTTAATTGAGATTGAAGAACTTCGGCCATATTGATTCGCTCTTTGCTATCCATCGTTTTAAGAGTTATTTCCAATCCATTCGAATAGCCTGCTTCTGCAAGCAGCTTTTTCGCTTCATTTAAATTATATTCATAGGCCTTCATTGCATCATTGTAGCCAAATACTTTAGAGCCCAATAAGGAATTCGCTTTTTTCCCAACATTGTTATAAACACCTTTAATAATGGAATCCATTTCAACAGCGTAGGATATAGCCTTTCGAACACGAACATCGTTAAAAGGTTTCTTCTGAACATTAAAACCAATATACTCTGTTCCATATCCTTCACTGCGGTAAACATCGATTGCCTTTGAAGTTTTTACTGTATCCATCATCGGTACGGAAAGCGGTTCAGCTATATGAGCTTCTCCCGTTTCAAGCATCGATATTCTTGTCGTTTCTTCAGGAACAACCTTGAATACAACTTTATCCACCCTTGCTTTTTCTCCCCAATAATCGTTGTTCTTTTTTAAGACAATTTCTTGACCCGGTGTCCAGGATTCGAATACAAATGGACCTGTTCCATTTGGCTCTTGGATAATTTTCTTGCCATATTTCTCAATCGTTTTTGGATTGATAATACCGCCTTCATGGCTCGCTAAGATAGAGAGTAACGGAGAGAACGGCTCAGATAAGATAAACTGAACGGTATAATCATCAATAACCTTTACTTCCTTGACCATTTTAAATACAACTGCTCTCGGTGAACCAACGTTTGGGTCTAATAAACGATCAAAGGTAGCTTTGACAGCATTTGCCTTAAATTCAGTTCCATCATGGAACTTTACACCTTTTCTTAGGGTAAACTCCCAGGTTGTATCGTCCTTTTGCTCCCACTTTTCCGCTAGCAAGGGCTTTATTTGAGCATTTTTATCACGGCCAACTAAACCCTCATAAATCTTCCGATGAGTAATACTTGCGGCATTAATGGTAGACATAAAATGGTGGTCCAAATTTTCAGCATCAGATAAGCGTGCAATGACCAAAGTTCCCCCTTCTTTAGCGGCTGAGTCACTTTTTTTGGTGTCACTGCTAACATCTTTTTTTGTTGAACAACCCGCCATGATTACCATCATCATTAGCATGACAATAAAGAATCTTCCTAACCCCCTATTTCTCTTCATCAATCTTACCTCCTGAATATTTTTTAAAAGGGTTTAACCTTTGTCTAATTATAAAAAATATTCAGATAATAATATTTCAAATATCTTTACTTCCTTTTTTAATATCTTTACTACTTTCTTTCATTTTTAATAGATTCTACAACTCTAAAGGATGTTGGAAATAATTGTCGTTCCGGAAGCTGCTGATAATCTCTTTCCATATATCCCTTTCTCATTTTATTAAAATATTGTTGCCCTTTGAATTTAATTTCTTCTAAATTAACGTTTGGAATTTGCTGATCCTTCATGACAATCCTGCCATTGATGACAGATAATTTCACATCTCTTCCAGTTCCGCCTGCTACCATCGTGCGAATTGGGTCATCCAGAACCCCCATGTGAAATCCATCCAAATCAATGGCAATAATATCAGCTTTCGCACCAACAGCGAGCCTGCCGAGATCGGCCCTGCCGAGGAATTTAGCACCACCGAGTGTTGCTGCCCTAAAGAAATCAGCGTATGTTGAATCTTTGACTTCTTTTTCAATAAAACGAGCAAACATGCTTCCGGTCCGGATGTTTTGGAAAATATCCGGAGGGAAGGTATCCGTTCCGAGGGCTATATTAATTCCTGCTCTTTTATATTTCGCAAATGACTCTAAAGCTGACATGTGCCTGCCAATAATTAACGGACAATGAATCACTGTCGTCCCAGTTTCTTGCAGAAGTGCGATATCGTTCCCTTCACCAACTTTCGCTTCACTATATCCGGCAATATAGTGAGCGTGTGGGATCCCAGTTTTGGGCCCTAAGAAGCCAAGGTCGTATAAGAAGCGAATCGGAGTAACCCCATATTTTTCCACAATAGTATGATATTCAAAGGTTCCTTGTGCCGCATGGAGTTTAATTGGAACTCCCAGCTTTTCGCTAAAATACTTCGTTTGTGACAAGCTATCGATTGTTTGGCATTCTATCCGTTCAGGTGCAAGCATGCCCCGAACTAGTCCATCAAAAGCACCGTCAAATTCCTCCACAAATCTAACCGCCCGTTTTAATCCCTCTTTACCGGCTTCTTCATCCATATACAGCTTGATAGTACCATCGGGTTGTACTACCCTGGTCCCAGATTGATAGCTAGGACCAAGATAAATTCTTAACCCAAGGTTCCCCGCATGGTTTGCAGCTGCGGCTAACTCCTCATATGTTTCAGCCCATTTTTTATAAAAAACTGACGTAATTGGCATCGCCGTTGTAATCCCGTGGAGAATTAGCTGCGTGTAGGCATAAAGAGATTTAAAAGCTTCTTCTTCAGCGGTCATCACTTCATGGTGTCCATCCTTAATATATTGCGCGGACCAGAGCAAGTTTTTCTGTCTGTTTGTACTTGCCTCAAGGTGTAAAATATCATGGTCGATATCTCCTAACGCATTTAAATCAATAAAACCAGGGCTAATGACGGCATTCCCTACATCGATTAATTCATTTATTTCACCTGTGTAATTTTTACCGACATATATAATAGTGTCTTGTTCATAAACAACTTCAGCATTTTCGATGATAACATGGTCTTCCCCGTCATAGCCTATGACATACCTTCCCTTTATCTTTGTCTTCATCCACTTTCCCCTTTCTTCCTTTTACCTTTATTATAAAAAACTCTCGATGCCCCCATTTTCGGAATTATTACTCTTTTTTTAAATTTTTCTACTTTATTAAAACAGAATATACTTCAAGTTAAAAAAAGAAAGGTTGTCAACTTTTAGACAACCCCTCTTTATACATCCAAATTTAAATTTAAAAAAGCGAACAGTTCACTAACTGTTCGCTCTTTGGGTTTTAATCCCGATCTAAAAGTGCAGCTCCGGCAATCCCCGGTTTTGTCATTTCATAGATATTAAGGATTTGATCCAATTCTTCCTCAGTTAAAACATCATGCTGGAGGCACAGCTCACGTACCGATTTCCCGGTCAGGGTAGCTTCTCTTGCAATTCTTGCGGCTGCTTCATAACCAAGATGCGGATTTACAGCGGTAATAATGCCGACACTCTTTTCAACATATTCTTTTAATCTAGCTTCATTCGCCTCAATGCCAGCTAAACAGTGGTCAGTAAATGAACGGAAACCATTGTTCATGATACTGATGGATTGCAGCAGATTGAAGACTAAAACAGGCTCCATTACGTTTAACTCAAGCTGCCCTGCTTCCGATGCCAAACAAATGGTATGGTCATTGCCAATCACCTGAAAAGCAATTTGGTTAATCAGTTCCGGCATAACTGGGTTTACTTTACCCGGCATGATGGAAGATCCAGGCTGGCGTGCCGGCAGTGAAATTTCAGCCAGACCTGCCCGTGGTCCTGAAGCCATCAGGCGAAGATCGTTAGCAATTTTCGACATATTCATCATACATACTTTTAGAGCGGCAGAAACCTCCGTATAGGCATCGGTATTCTGGGTGGCATCCACCAGGTGCTCCGCATTGACCAATGGTAACCCGCTGATTTCAGCCAACTGTTTAACCACATCTTCAATATACTGAGGGTCAGCATTTAATCCTGTTCCAACTGCAGTTGCCCCCATATTAACCTCATATAAATGATTCCGTGATTGAGAAATTCTCTTCATATCCCTTTCAAGCACACGGGAATACGCTTCAAATTCCTGCCCGAGGCGAATTGGTACTGCATCTTGAAGGTGAGTTCGGCCCATTTTGATTACTGTTTCAAATTGCTTTGCTTTTGCCTTGAAAACGCTATGCATGTACTGCATTGTCTCTAATAATTTGCTCAATAGATTTAGTGTTGCAATATGGATTGCCGTTGGGAAGGCATCATTTGTCGATTGCGACATATTGACATGGCTATTTGGGCTTAAATGCTTATAATCCCCTTTTTTGTGTCCCAGCAATTCAAGTGCGCGGTTGCCGATCACCTCATTTGCGTTCATATTCATGGATGTCCCGGCACCACCCTGAATTGGGTCAACAATAAACTCGTCATGCCACTTCCCTTCAATGATCTCCTCGGCTGCCTGAACGATTTTTTCCCCAAGTCCGCTGTATAAACGTTTGGTATTCATATTAGCAATAGCTGCTGCTTTCTTGACCATTGCTAATGCCTTAATTAATTCCTCATGGATTCGGTATCCTGTAATTGGAAAATTTTCAACGGCACGTAATGTTTGAATCCCATAATAAGCATTTTCCGGTATTTCTTTTTTTCCTAAGAAGTCTTGTTCAACCCTTGTTGTATTCGCTTCCATTTTCTTACCTCACCTTTGTATTTAGGCATTCTATTTTAATAGAATCCTATTATAAATAATAACATTTACAAAGTTATTGTATTACATTCCTGCTTTAATTTCATTCGTAAAGCAAAAATTCTTTAAAAATATTATTTCAAAAAAATATCATCCAAACAACAACCACCTTTAAAAAGACTTTGTAATCTTCTTAAAAACTACTTCACTCTCTTTATAATATACGATATTATGAAATCGTTTTCAATGATTTGTTTATTTTTCAACCTTTTTAATAAATCAAAAAATGAAAAAAATGTAGAAATTTGTCTGAATATTTACTCATCAAATGCTTTATATTAGTAATATATACATGGTATAATCTTCTAAAATATTATTTTAAAATTATTTAAAATTAAATTTCTCGAGGAGAAAGGAAGGTCGTAAAAACAAATATGTCTACTTCCGAAATTACTGCGATACCGCAGCCGAAAACGTATGGCCCACTAGGCAACATGCCTTTGATTGATAAGGAGGCCCCGACACTCTCCTTATGGAAAATTGCGGAAAAACACGGTCCGATTTTTCGCATGGAATTTTTCGGCGGATTTTCTACCGTTTTTGTTTCCGGCCATAAATGGGCCGGCGAGGTTTTGAACAGCGGAAAATTTGATAAAAGTCTGCTTGGCGGCCTCCATCAAGTCCGCGATTTCGCTGGCGATGGGCTGTTTACAGGTAAAACATCTGAGCCAAACTGGCAAAAAGCCCATAACATTCTAATGCCTTCGTTTAGTCTGTCAGCTATGAAAGGATATCACTCCATGATGGTAGACATAGCAAGCCAGCTCGTCCAAAAATGGGCCCGGTTGAATCCAAATGAGAGTATTGATGTTCCGGATGATATGACCAGACTTACACTTGATACGATTGGCTTGTGCGGCTTTAACTATCGTTTCAACAGCTTCTACCGTGAGACGCATGACCCTTTTATTATCAATATGGTAAATGCCCTAGATGAAGCCATGCATAAAGGGACCCGCCTCCCGATTCAAGATAAATTCATGCTAAAAAAACGACAGGAATTCCAAAAGAACATCCAAGCGATGTTTTCCTTGGTAGACAAACTAATCGCTGAACGGAAGGAACACGGTGATCAAGGGGAAACAGATCTGCTTGCTCGGATGCTAAGTGCTAAAGATCCGCAAACAGGCGAAATGCTCGATGATGAAAATATACGTTACCAAATCATCACCTTCCTGATTGCCGGGCATGAAACAACCAGCGGCCTTTTGTCCTTTACGCTTTACCTGCTGTTAAAGCACCCGGAAATCCTGGAAAAAGCACGTGCGGAAGTTGACCGTGTATTGACCGGACCAGTTCCAACCTTTAAACAAGTTTTGGAGCTGAAATATATTCGGATGATTTTAAATGAATCGTTGCGGCTTTATCCGACAGCACCGCAATTTACCCTATATGCCAAGGAAGATATGGTTCTTGGAGGTAAATATAAGATAAATAAAAAGCAGACGGTTGCCATTCTCCTCCCTCAACTGCACCGCGACAAAGAAGCTTGGGGTGAAGCTGCTGAAGAGTTTCGTCCTGAACGGTTTGAAGACCCGAAAAAAATACCGCATGATGCCTACAAACCTTTCGGCAATGGACAACGTGCATGTATCGGAATGCAGTTTGCCCTTCACGAGGCAACATTATTAATAGGAATGATTTTGCAAAACTTTGACTTAATTGACCATACGAACTATCAATTAAAAATTAAACAAACATTGACACTTAAGCCCGAAAACTTCACAATGAGCGTCCAGCTGCGTGATAACCGATTCGTTGAATCATTTGTATTGCCTGTTGAAGAAAAAAGCTCTTCTTCCTTACATTCAGCTAACCAACAATACGATTCTTCGATAGGAAATAATACACCATTATTTGTTCTATACGGTTCCAATATGGGGACTGCGGAAGGAATCGCAAAAGATTTGGCAACAAGTGCTCGTTTTAAAGGTTTCAAAAGTGAAATAGCTCCGCTTGACGAATACGTCGACGTACTACCGAAAGAAGGAGTTACTCTAATTGTCACTTCCTCTTATAATGGCAATCCGCCAAAAAACGCTCGTAAATTTGTCAAGTGGTTAAAAGAGTCTGACAGTGAAGTGCTCGAGGGTGTTCGTTACGCTGTTTTTGGCTGCGGAGATACGAACTGGGCGAACACTTATCAAAGTGTTCCTAATTTGATTGACGTAAAGCTTGCTGAAAAAGGTGCCAATAGAATATCTCCAAAAGGCCAAGGGGATGCAAGCAGTGATTTTGATCAGCAATTTGAAGATTGGCATGAGCAATTATGGCCAAATGTGTTCGAGGCATTAGGGCTAAAAGTTGAAAATAAATCAGAAGAAACGAACCAGGCATTGACAGTCCAATTTGTCGATGAAGTACAAACCGCGGAGCATGCTTCAGGAGGTACTGCGGTACAGACTGTGAAAACGCGCAATTCTTTTAAGACGGTTGAACGTGTTCTTAACCGCTTCGAATTAGATACAAACACACAGGTTGTCTTGAGCGGGAATCAGCAATTTGCGAACCGGCTGCCACTAGATATCCCTGTCCGGGCCAGCGACTTACTAAGTCTAAAGGTTGATTTGGAAGAAACTGTTACCCGTCCGCAGCTTCAAGAGCTGGCGGAACATACAGTATGCCCGCCTCATCAAAAAGAATTAGAAGCACTTCTAACTGAAGATGCCTATAAGGCTCACGTTGTAGATAAAGGCATTACGATGCTGGATTTACTTGAAAAATACCCAGCCTGCCAAATGCCATTTGAAAAATTTTTAGAGCTATTAGCACCTTATGAGACACACTAAAATAATTAAAAAAGAGGATGACCTGGTTGGTCCATCCTCCTTTTTATTCTTGAATGGCTGCAATATTAAATCTTGTTAAAAGTTTGCCAAATGTAGCACGTTCTTCATCGGACCAGTCCTTTGTCACTTCTCCTACCCTTATCTTCCTCGCTTGTCTCTCTTCTCTTAATTTCCTTAAACCCAATTCAGTAATTTCTAAGAAATATGCCCTTCCATCTGTTGGATCAGGAATTCGATAAAGGCAGCCTTTTTGTTCTAACGCGGATGCCTGCCTGCTTATTGTGGAAATATCCAGTTGGGATTGTCCTGCTAATGTTTTTACTCCTGCTGGACCATTTGTTGCGATTTGATGTAAGAGAAGATACGCGGAACGATCAAGATTGCCAATTTTTTTATGGGAAGAGTAGGATGTGATACGGCGAATCATAATCGCCATTTCAAGTTCGATCGTTTCAAGGGATTCTTCTGACATAATTATCACCTCACAAGGTGTCATTTCTTGTTCTTATGATATCATACGAGCGCCCAAAATTATAACTTATAGGCGAATTCACTATTGACGTAGTGGAAAATGGTTGTATAATACAAATATATAGTTTCATTATACAACTATTTTTTATACTTACAAAGAAAAGATAAAACAAGGGGGATTCAGATGTCATCAACATCACAAACTGTTGTACCAAGAACTACTAGCATGTCTTCTATAGAAGAATCAAATCTTCTTAAGCAGCCAAAGGCCGTTTGGGCTGTCTTCTTTGCCTGCATAATTGCCTTCATGGGTCTGGGACTTGTCGACCCGATTTTACCTGCAATCGCTAACCAATTACATGCTTCCCACAGTGAGGTTACACTTCTTTTTACAAGCTATAATGCTGTAATGGCCGTTGCCATGTTAATCACCGGCATGATTTCATCGAGACTAGGCATTAAATGGACATTAATTGCCGGAATAATCATCATTGCTGTCTTTTCAGCGCTTGGCGGTTATTCAAATGGTATTTGGGCTCTTGTCGGCCTTCGCGGCGGATGGGGCCTTGGCAACGCTCTGTTTGTTGCAACTGCTTTGGCGGCGATCGTATCTCTTTCTAACAGTGGGACCGCAAAAGCCATCATCCTGTACGAAGCTGCTATTGGTTTAGGGATTTCTGTAGGTCCTTTACTTGGGGGCTGGCTTGGGGCCATTTCCTGGAGAGGTCCGTTTCTCGGTGTTGCCACACTTATGATTGTAGCCTTCGTTGGGCTTTTGATATTAATGCCGCGAACACATCAGCAGCAGAACACACAACAAAAGAAAACTTCCTTGCTTGATCCATTCCGCGCCCTAAAATATCGTTCATTATTGGTATTTGGCATTGCTGCGGCGCTTTATAACTTTGGTTTTTTCACCCTCCTTGCCTACGCTCCATTTGTAATGGGTCTTGACGAACACGGTTTGGGGTATGTATTTCTAGGCTGGGGTATTTTGCTTGCCATTACATCAGTTGTTACTGCTCCAAAGCTTCAGCAAAGGTTTGGAACGATCAATTCAATGAGCGCAATGTTAACAATATTTGCGTTAGTCCTATTGGCAATGGGTATTTGGACTTCAACCCAGTGGGTTATTATTGCTGCTGTTATTTTTGCAGGGGCTTTACTTGGGAATAATAATACTCTTATTACAACGGCAGTTATGAACTCGGCACCGGTCGAACGAGCGACTGCATCCGCTGCATATAGCTTCCTGCGCTTTATTGGCGGCGCCATTGCACCATATACGGCAGGTAAGCTTGCGGAAATTTATTCACCGTCAACACCATTTATTGTAGGTGCAGGATTTGTCCTTGTATCGGTAGTATTTATCTTAATGAACCGCCGCCATGTCAAGCACGTCGACGATGTGGAGTTAGGACATTAATTTAAACGTAAAAAAGCGAACAGTTTTGCGGCTGTTCGCTTTTTTGTGTGCTTTATTCGGTAAATCCATTCATAAAATTATCCGGATCTGGACCGACCCGCTCATCTTTGTTCAAGCTATCGATTCTTGCCATATCCTCTGTTGATAGATCAAAATCGAAAATATCGGCATTTTCAATGATACGCTGTTCCTTAATTGATTTTGGTATTGTCACTACTTTTGATTGTAAATCCCAGCGTAAAATGACCTGGGCTACTGACTTTCCATATTTACGAGCAATATCACTTAAATTAGGATCATTCAATAATTTCCCCTGTTTAAGAGGAGACCATGCTTCTAGTTGAATCCCTTCTTTTTGGCAAAAAGCAAGTAAATCCTTTTGAGTTAAGTGTGGATGATATTCCACCTGATTCACCATCGGCTTAATCTCGGCATCCTTTAATAGTTCCTCTAAGTGATGGACCTTGAAGTTGCTGACGCCGATGGCACGAACGCGGCCATCCTTATATAATTTTTCAAGGGCTTTCCAAGTGTCTTTGAATTTGTTTTTTCCTGGCCAGTGAATGAGGTATAAATCAAGGTAATCTAGTCCCAGCTTATTTAAACTAGTTTCATATGCTTGAAGTGCGGACTCGTAACCTTGATCAGAGTTCCATACCTTTGATGTGATGAATAACTCCTCACGAGAAACACCGGATTCTCTGATGCCCTGACCGACACCTTCTTCATTTTGATAAACCGCTGCAGTATCAATACTGCGGTAACCATTTTTGATAGCAGCCTTAACAGAGTCAATTACCTCTGAACCTTCCTGCACTTTAAAAACACCAAGGCCAAACCAAGGCATTTCAACACCATTATGTAATGTAGTCGTATCCTTTAAGCTTTTAACCATTGTTCTCACCTTTCTCATGGTTTTTTAGGCATATACCAACCTATTATGGCACTTATACCCAATGAAAATTCTATCTCAACAAGAAAAATCAATCCAATAAAAAGCTTATTTGGGAAGCATTTTCGTATATCTGCGAATTATGTGACGATATCAGCGAATATTTCATTTTATCTGCGAATTTCTGAATATATCTGCGGATTTTTCATTTTATCTGCGAATTTCTGAATATATCTGCGAATCCCAGAAAAAACTTATTCGTCTTCAATTGCCCGCTTAATAATGACATCTTCAATAACATGGTGCCTGCTTAATTGACCTGTTTGTATAATCGAGTACCCTTCTTTTTCTTTTTTCCGCACCTTTTGGGCCACTTCCGTTAATAGAAGTCCTGTAAACAGCAAGTAAGGAACGACAATGACCCGGCCCGCAGCATCGTTGCAGACAGTTTCCAATCCCTCATCGAACCTGGGTTCAGCGGCAGCTAAATAGCAAACAGAAACACGATTAATTCCTAGACGATTTCGGATTCCATCAACAATGTTTGCAAAATCCGCTAGTATATCCGGGTCGCTGCTCCCCCTGCCGACAAGTAAGATGCTGTCTTTAGCTGTCAGCGTCCCTGCTTCTTCATTAACAAGTTCCGCCAACCCATCAAGAATGTTCCCCTGCACCCCAAAAGGGTCCTTCACTTTTACCTTAACATGAGGATATTTCTCTCGAAGCCCTGCCAATGCATTTGGAATATCCTCTTTAATATGCCCTGCGGCAAGCAGAAAAAGAGGAACAACCGTTATTTCGGCGGCACCCCTTTCTACACAATGCTTGAAACCATCTTCAATCAGCGGCTCAGCCAGTTCCAGAAAACTCATTTCCTGAATCGGCACATCGATTCGGGCCATGATCCGCTGGATAAACGCCGTTGCCTCATCTGCCCCTTTCCTTGAGCGAGTACCGTGTCCAATGTAGAGAATTGCTTTCATGCAGGCTGCTCCTTTCACCTTTTTTCCATTCAAACGGGTACTATGTAATTTCATAGTACCCGCTTCTTGTTAAATAATATTCTTGTCTCGTAAATATCCTAACACTTGTTCCACTGCTTCTTCAACTGTCACCAAATCAGAGCGGATGATGATTTCCGGATTTTCCGGTGACTCGTATGGTGAATCAATCCCCGTAAAATCCTTAATTTCACCTTTACGAGCCTTTACATAAAGCTGTTTTGGATCACGGCGTTCGCATTCTTCAAGAGAACAATCAATGAAAACCTCTATAAATTCCCCTTCTGCAAATAACGCACGGACATTGTCCCGGTCGGAACGGAATGGTGAAATAAACGCAGTAGTGACAATCTGACCGCTGTCAACAAACAGCTTTGCCACTTCCCCGATGCGGCGGATATTTTCTGTTCTATCTTCTTCAGAAAAACCAAGATCCTTATTTAAGCCGTGACGGATATTGTCACCATCAAGAACGTATTCGTTAATTCCCTGCCGAAACAATTCGTTTGAAACTGCATTCGCAATTGTTGATTTCCCAGAACCAGATAGCCCTGTAAACCATAGTGTACAGCTTCCATGACCGTTTTGCGCACGTCTGTCTTCTTTTGTAATGGTAGCGTTATGCCATGTAATATTCGTTGATTTGCTCATTCTCCTACTCCTTATACTGTCGCTTTTTCTCTCATTCCTTCAATCAGGACTTCAACCACTTCTTTACGGCTGAAGGTTGCTGGCGGAAGAACTCCTGAGCGGAGCATCTCTCTAACTTTTGTTCCCGACAGGATTACACGATCTTCCTTGCCATGCGGGCAAGTTTTGTCAGATGCCATGCCATCGCATTTTGTGCAATAGAAGCTGTGTTCAAAGAATAATGGTTTAATACCAAGTTCCTCTTCAGTGAAATTGCTGAAAATATACTGGGCATCATAGGTTCCGTAATAGTTTCCTACCCCAGCATGGTCACGGCCGACAATAAAGTGTGTGCAACCATAATTTTTGCGGGCAAGAGCGTGGAAAATAGCTTCTCTTGGACCTGCATAGCGCATTGCAGCTGGGTGAACGCCTAACTGGACCCGTTCTTTTGGATAATAGTTTTCCAATAAAACACGATAGCTTTTCAGACGTACATCAGCTGGAACGTCATCAGATTTTGTTTCACCGACTAGCGGGTTCACGAACAAGCCATCAACGATTTCAAGGGCAGCCTTTTGAATGTACTCATGCGCACGATGAATCGGATTTCTTGTTTGGAAACCAACAACTGTTTTCCAGCCTTTCTCTTCAAAAAAGGCGCGAGTCTGCTTTGGTTCGAACCAGACATCACCGAACACGCCTTTTTCAGGTTTCTTAACAAGCACAACTTCCCCAGCCACATAGACAGGTCCTCTCTCGAATAGCCGCTTAACGCCTGGATGAGCAAGTTCTTCCGTTTTATAAACTTCTCTTGCTTCTTTGTTTAAATCCGGCTCATACCATTCGGAAACCTTAATCACACCGTAAACTTCATCGTTGTGTTTTAATTTAATTTCTTCACCGACTACCAAGGATTCCGCAATTTCATAGGATACAGGAAGAGTTACTGGAATGGACCAGATCGTATTGTCGGCTAAACGCATATTGCTGACAACAGATTCATAATCCGCTTTACCAAGAAAACCTGTTAACGGGCTGAAAACCCCCACACCAATAAGTTCAAGATCGCTTAAAGCAATCGCATCAATTTCTATTACTTTTGCTGCATTGGATAAATCATAGTTTGGATCAAAAGCTTGAATAAGTTTGCCTCCGTGAGGATTTGGTAAAAATGACATGTTTGATATCAACCCTTCTATTTGTTTTTATTTATTTGCAATATCGGTAGGCGCTCCAATCGATGCGGATGTAGTGCGTTTCATTAAGAATAGCACTCCCAAAACAGAGATAAGGACGCCTGCCATGACAATAATCGGATAAAAATTCCGAACTATCACTAATTGAATAATGGTGTATGAGAGCACCATTGAAATAACCGGTGAAACAATCCAGACCGTGAGAAGCTGTACGACAATTCCCTTTTTCAAGACTGATTTGCCGTATTTAGCAAAACCAATCCCAATGATGGAGGAAGTCGTGATTTGCGTGAGCGGAACAGGAATTCCAAACAGCGATGCAACTGTTACGATGCTGGCACCGGTACCGGATATGATACATCCCTCTTCCAAGCGAAGCTTTGTTATTTTCTTCCCATTGGTTTCAATTACTCGGTGACCGAGCAGGAATGCACCAAGCGCTACGGCCAAACCTCCCCAAAGGACGGCTGTCTCTTTAGACATTAATGATGCGGCAACAAGGGGGCCAACGGCATTGGCCACATTGTTCATCCCTGCCGAAAAGGCTTCGAACAATCCCATAAAGACGACAAGTACCGCAAGAAGAGGTCCTGCTTTTGGTTTCTCGACAAATTTTTTAATAGGTTTGATTTTTAAAAGATTAGCAGCAAGGATTGCCAGCACGAAAGCTGCAACTGGAGTTAACAGCCAAAACACCATAATCCATAGGAGCTTGCCGACAAAAACGGATTGATAGACAATCCCCGCCCCTACCACGGCGCCCACTGCTACTTCACTTGTCGAGAGCGGTATTCCAAAAATATTCGCTAAAAACAGCGACATAGCTGCTGAAGCTAACACGATTAAGGCAATAGCATTTGTAAAGGTACTGCTTGGAACGATACCGCCGCCAATCGTCTTTACGACCTCGCCGCCGCCAAGCCATGCACCAAGGAACACCGCTATTCCACAAAGGAATAAAGCCAGTTGCTTTTTGACAACGCCGGCTCCATAGGAAATTCCCATCGAAGCAGCTGCCCCGCTGGCCCCGATATTGACTGCAAAAAACAAACCTATCATTATAGCAATGATTGTGATCGTTTTGACCGCCCCCTTACGATGAGTGTAATCCACACTCGGTTTTACTGCTGCCGGTCCAGCGTCCGGCACGGGAATCGCCGTCACCGGCAACTGCTTGCGTACAAGGGAAGCAGCCGATGCTTGGATAGTTGCGGTCATGCAACTCGTTATATGGAAGGTCTTTTTCCCGAATATAGGACCACACCTCATCCCATGTCCAATGAATCAGAGGGCATATTTTAATATTTTTAAATTTTTCATCTTTGTTAACAAACTCAGTATCTTTCCTTGTCGGTGACTGTTCTCTGCGAAGACCTGAAATCCAAGCATCTCTTGCTGTAAGAGTTTCCCTAAGAGGAATGACTTTTCGGATTTGGCAGCATTGGTTAGGGTCGCGTTTCCATAACGCTGTCCCATATTGCGCAGCCTGTTCATCAAGAGTTAATGCAGGTTTCTTCTGCTCGATTTTCAATGATGGAAAACGTTCTTCGATCCTTTTGATAACATCGTAGGTTTCTAGAAAGTGAAGATCTGTATCCAAGAAAACGATGTGCGCATCAGGTTTCACCTGAGCAATCAAGTCAATCAACACAATCGCTTCGGCCCCAAAGCTCGAAGCATAAACAATTTTATTATCAGCGTAATTCTGATAAGCCCATTCCAATACTGCTTTAGCACCTTTCGTTTCATCTTGAATCGAAAAAGAATCAGAAATGGAATTCCAATTTTCATATGTCACTGCGTTTGTCATCATGCAAGCCTCCTTATTCCTTTAAAAAAAAGGCAGCCTTCAACCATTAATGGTGAAGACCGCCTCTAGTTTGTCTAGTCAGCGTGTTTTATTCGATTGAAGACGAACCTTTTCGTTTTTCTCAATTTGCACAACCTTACCGTCCTGAACAACCAGTGTAATCGATCCGAATTTGATTGATTCGAGCATCGGCCTAAGGTGTGCCGCAATTTCTTGCCATTCATCTGGTGTTTTCAGCCGATTCGCCCCCTTTTCCTAAAAAACTCCTCCTATTCCAGGAAAGGCATTTTACTGTTTCAATTTCTCAAAATTAATCCCACTAGACCAATAGGAATTTACATATATAGTTGATGAAATTAATCCTACTAGACACATAGGGATTTGTCAATATAAATGATGAAAATATTTTAACTATTTTTTGATTAAAGCAGATGTCTATTTTGCCCGTACTAAACTTTTTTTCCTGATATAAGAATTTTAAGTCAGGACTAAAAAGGTTTCTCTAGACCCACATAATAATAGATTGCTAAGATAATGAAGGGAATGAAAAGCTAAGGGGCAATACATATGGAAAATGAAAAGTATTTAGCACTAAAAAAAGGAGAACAAGCCGCATATATCAGTATTTTGGCATACATTTTTCTATCCATTTTAAAACTGGCAGTTGGCTATGCATCCGACTCCGAGGCACTAAAAGCCGATGGGTTAAACAACAGTACAGATGTAATCGCATCTATTGTTGTATTAATTGGGCTAAAACTTTCACAAAAGCCTGCAGATAAGGACCATCCTTATGGTCATTGGAAAGCGGAAACTGTTGCCTCCATGGTTTCTTCTTTTATCATGATGGCCGTGGGTATTGAGGTGCTATATGATGCGGTTACCACCATCATCAATGGAAAGAGTGAGTCTCCAGACCCCCTTTCTGCCGTAACCGGAATTTTTTGTGGCGCAGTCATGTATGCTGTCTATCATCATAACCATAAGCTTGCCGCAAAAATTAACAGCCAGGCGGTAATGGCTGCCGCGAAAGACAATCTCTCTGATGCCTGGGTGAGCATCGGAACTGCTGCAGGGATTATTGGCGCTCAATTCAATCTGCCATGGCTGGATCCAATTACAGCAGTAATCGTAGGACTTCTTATCTGTAATACGGCATGGGATATTTTTCGCAATGCCTCCCACAGCTTAACCGATGGTTTTGATGTGAAGGAGATGTATTCTTTTAAAAATACAATTGAAGGGATTACTGGGGTTAAAGGAATAAAGGACATCAAAGCACGGAATTATGGCAACAGCGCTGTCGTTGATGTGGTAATCCTTGTGAATTCCAATCTAAATATTCGTGAGGCACATGATGTTGCCACAAAGGTGGAAAATGCCCTAATCAAGGAACACGATGTGTTTGATGTTAATGTCCATGTGGAGCCTAACTAAGCTGTTTTTGAATAATCGTTTTAAACTGCGGAAAACTATCCCTAATTAGGAAATTGATAAGGGGATCGTTTAATGGAAAAAGAAATGTCATATGGTAGTGATTATAAAATTATTCCGGCCACTTCTATTGGCAGCGGGGTCGGGATTCAGGTTTTGCCGGATTTATTTTCTTATACCATCCAAATCGTCAATATTTGTTTTGTCGGTAACCCTGATAACGGCGAGTTTGTTTTAGTAGATGCTGGTATGACAGGGTCTGCAGACGAAATTATCGAAGCAGCAGAGGAACGGTTTGGCGAGGGGTGCCGCCCGAAAGCGATTATTTTAACGCACGGTCATTTTGACCATGTTGGAGCAATAATCGAACTGGTGAATCATTGGCAGGTACCCGTATATGCTCATGAAATTGAATTGCCTTATTTGGTCGGGCAAAAGAGCTACCCTGAGCCAGACCCCAGTGTGGAAGGCGGGATGGTGGCAAAGATGTCACCGCTGTTTCCGAATGAGCCGATTAACCTCGGTAACCATGTAGAAAAACTTCCTCCTGATGGGAGCGTTCCACATCTGCCTGGTTTTCGCTGGATCCACACCCCAGGCCACACACCTGGACATGTTTCCTTTTTTAGAGATGAAGACCGTGCGTTGATTGCAGGAGATGCATTCATCAATGTGAAACAGGATTCTTTATATAAGGTCATAACCCAGGAGGAGGAAGTAAATGGTCCTCCTAGATACTTCACAACGGATTGGAGGGCCGCTTGGGACTCGGTTAAAAAGCTGGCTGAACTAAATCCTTCGACCGCGATAACAGGGCATGGTGCTCCGCTGGCAGGCGAGGCATTAACCAGCGGACTTGAGCGACTGGTAAATAATTTTGATAGCTTAGCGATTCCGGATTACGGTAAATATGTGGATGGGAATATTCATTAAGCTTGTATATGTTGAGGTTCTATAGACACTTTCCGGTTTTTCTGTGGAAATATTTGGGTTTAGAGGGTGATTAAGGACATTTTCATCTGTTTTTCGCCTCGTTTTGTCCTTGATCCCGCCTCTACTCTAAAAATGAAGAAAAATAAAAAGGATTGCCGCATCACGTATCACGGCAATCCTTTTTTCAACCATTACACCATTATTTTGCAAATATTATTCGTAAATTCAACCGGATCATCAATCGGCAGGCCTTCAATTAGTAGTGCCTGATTATACAATAGGTGCGTATACAATTTCAGCTTATCTTTGTCTCCGGCAAATGATTCTTTTAAGGATGCAAAAACCTCGTGATTTGCATTGATTTCTAGTACCTTCTCAGCTTTAATTCCCTGGTTATTCGGCATGGCGTTTAGAATTTTTTCCATCTCGATCGAGACTTCTCCATCTGTTGATAAGCAAACCGGGTGCGACTTCAGTCGTTTAGAAACACGGACATCCTTCACTTTGCCCGCCAAAGTCTCCTTCATATACTCAAACAGTTCTTTGTTATCCTGCTCTTCCGCTTCCGAATCCTGAGACTTTTCATCTGCCTCAAAGCCTAAATCACCACTAGAAACGGACTTAAACTCTTTATCTTTGTAGCTCATCAGCATTCTAATCGCGAATTCGTCAATTTCATCTGTAAAATACAGAATTTCATAGCCTTTATCTGCAACCAACTCCGTTTGCGGAAGCTTTTCGATCCGCTCATTGGAACCGCCAGTGGCGTAGAAAATATATTTTTGGTCCTCCGGCATTCTAGAAACATATTCATCTAACGTTACGAGCTTCTTCTCTTTTGAGGAATGGAACATCAATAAATCTTGCAATTCTTCTTTATGAGCGCCAAATTCGCTATAGACACCGTACTTTAACTGGCGGCCAAATGCCTGATAAAACTGCTCATATTTTTCCCGTTCATTTTTCAATAAGCTTACCAGCTCACTTTTGATTTTCTTGTTAATATTTTTCGCGATTAGCTTTAATTGACGGTCGTGCTGGAGCAGCTCACGTGAAATATTCAAAGATAAATCTTCTGAGTCGACCATTCCCTTAACGAAGCTGAAATAGTCAGGCAGGAGGTCGGCGCACTTGTTCATAATTAAAACACCGCTCGAATAAAGCTCTAGACCCTTTTCATATTCTGCAGAATAATAGTCAAACGGCATGCTTTCTGGAATATAAAGAATCGCGTTATAACGGACCGCTCCATCCACACTGATATGAATATGCTTCAGCGGTTTGTCAAAGCCGTATCGCTTTTCCGCATAAAAATTTTCATAATCCTCGGCTGTCAGTTCGTTTTTATTTTTTCGCCAAATCGGCACCATGCTGTTGATGGTTTCTTCGACTTGATAATCTTCATACTCCGTTTCGCTGCCCTCTTTAAGACGGCTTTTCGAGACATCCATTTTAATAGGGTAGCGGATAAAGTCAGAGTATTTCTTGATAATTGCTTTTAAACGATATTCCTCTAAATACTCATCATAATTTTCTTCTTCGGTATTATCTTTGATCTTTAAAATAATCTCAGTACCGACTGTTTCTTTTTCGCAAGGAACGATAGTGTAGCCCTCGGCACCCTGTGACTCCCATTTATAGGCTTCGTCGCTTCCTAATGCCTTGCTGATGACAGTTACTACGTCCGCAACCATAAACGCTGAATAAAAACCAACACCAAATTGGCCGATGATATCATAGCCATCCTTCAGTTCATTCTCGCTTTTGAACGCTAAAGATCCGCTCTTGGCAATCGTACCAAGGTTATTTTCCAATTCTTCCTTGGTCATCCCAATCCCAGTATCAATTAATCGTAAAGTTCTATTTTCCTTGTCAGCGATTACCTTTATGTAGTAATTGTCTTTATCGAATGCCAAGGAATCATCTGTTAATGCTTTGTAATAGATTTTATCGATCGCATCACTGGCATTGGAGATTAACTCACGCAGAAAAATTTCGCGATGCGTATAAATCGAATTAATCATCATGTCTAATAAACGTTTCGATTCCGCTTTAAATTGTTTTGTTTCCATACCCAATTCTCCTTCCATTTTTACCCTTTCCATCATAATTGCAGGAAGTCAATAAATCAAATGATTAGCACTCTATCACATTGAGTGCTAACAACTATTTAAATATCATAAAATCCACTTATCGTCAATAAAAAAAAACGGACGGTTTTTCCTCCGTCCGCTACCATTCACTGTATTGGCAGTAATATCTCCATCGTAGTTCCATTTTCATCACTTGAGATATTTATTGTGCCATTGTGATTTTCAATAATTTGCATGCTAATCATCAATCCTAATCCATTTCCATTATCCTTGGTTGTAAAAAATGGCTGGCCGATTCGCTCGAGATGCTCTTTCGGGATCCCGCATCCTTGGTCAATAAACCGAATCTTTATTTGGTTAGAATCTGTACATTGAACCTCTATGATGATTTCTCCGCCCTTAGGCATGGCCTCAACAGAATTTTTGAGGAAATTAATAAACATTTGCTTAAGCTGGTTTTCATCGCAATAAACTTCAGGGATTTCAGTCAGGTAAAGAATATGAATTCCTATATTTCTCATAATTGCCTGTGTATCAGCAAGCGTTTTAACATGTTCTAAAATGGTCGACAAATCACGTTTCTCAAATTTCATAGACTGCGGTTTCGCTAGCAGCAATAATTCACTGAGAATCAGTTCAATGCGGTTCACTTCTGAATTGATAATATCCAAATATCCAGAATTAAATTCACGGCCTGTATCCATTAGTTTAATAAAGCCTTTTATAGCGGTTAATGGATTTCTTATTTCATGGGCGATTCCAGCGGCAAGCTGCCCTGCTACTGTTAACTTTTCAGACTGGAGAAGCAATTTTTGCGTTCTTTTCTTCTCCATTATGTCCCGAATGATAATATGACGTGCAGGTTCGTTTTGAAAAATGGCCGGAATTGCTTTTACTTCGACTTCAATAATCGTGCCATCTAAACGGACCAGCTTTTCCACGATAAAATCAACAGCCTTGCCGTTTTCAACGTTCCTGGCCCGTTGTTTCACAATGTCAGAGTAGGGGCTGTCCAAAAAATCGTATATGCTTTTTCCAATCACTTCATTTTTATCCTTCGCACCAATTAATTCCACGGCCGTATCGTTGGCAAATAGAATTTGCTCATCTTTAACAATCGCAACGGCATCAGGTGAATGCTCAACAATATCCCGATAGGTATTCTCCCGCTGCTGAATATCTTCCATAAGCTTTTTCCGCTTTTGTTTGAGTTCCGTAATATCCTTGGCTACTGCATAAACGCCCACAATTTCACCATCGATGACAATCGGATAGTTTGTCATATTTAAATCTATTAATTTCCCGCTTTTATGAACGATTTGACAATCGAAATTCTGCAATTTGCCATCAATTGCCTTGTAAAAAAATGAAATGGCTCGATCCAGGTGCTCCAATTTCATTACTTTCATATACGTTAATTTTGAAAATTCGTCCGAATTATATCCAAAAATGAGCGCACAAGCAGGGTTTAATGGAATGAAATAACCATCTAAATCCATAGCATAAATGGCATCAGAATCGCATGCGAACAAAGACTGATAACTATTCAGGCTGCCATTTAAATGCTTTTCTAACAGGATCCGCTTTTCCTTTTTAATATCAGTTATAGAACTTTGCATCACGATCAAAAGTTCCTTTCATTATTTATAAAAAAGCCAAATTAGAAATAGTCAAATGATCCTACTTCCAATTTGGCTTGTCAAAGGTCTAGGTGTACTAGTTCATTTTCACTATTTCATATGATAATAGTCCATTAATCTTATTATAATATTAATCTTAATAATTTTGATTTTCAATCCTAATATTGCAATTTAAAACATTGGTAGATTGGGAAAACTTTGTTTTTTCACAAAATATTCCTACATATTCTTTTTTCTTCGCTCATAAAATGGACAAGAAAGGCATGTCCAGGGAGGTAAAACAGTGAATGGTATGAAGAGTATTTTTAGAGATTATTTCTTTTAAATAATGAAAAAAACAGTATTAATTTACCTATGTTTGCTTTTTGGTGCAACCTTGCAAGGATTGTCAATGTCCCTGTTTTTATTTCCCCATTCCATCCCTTCCGGCGGTGCGGCAGGACTGGCCATCTTAATGAATTATTGGTTTGGTTTATCGCTTGGCTTCTCCCTATGGCTGGCCAATATTGTCTTCTTACTTTTTGCGCTAAAATATTTTGGCTATACATGGACATTTCGAACCATTCTATCAGTCGCTACAACCTCTACAGTTGTTAGCGTGATTACAACCCAAATACCACATCATCACGTTCATATGGTGTTTGATATGGTTTGCGGCAGCATCTTTTTTGGCATCGGCGTTGGCCTTTTGATTCGTGCAGGGGCATCAAGCGGCGGGATGGTCATTCCTGCGCTAATGATTGCCACCTATAAAAATTGGAGTCCAGGAAAAGTGATGATGGGCATCAATATGATGATATTTTTATTAACCGGGTTGGTGATTGATTATAAAATTGTCGTGTACGCCATTGTTTGTCAATTCTTTTCAACCAATATTATTGATTTCATTTATGAATTAAGATTTAATCGATTACTTTTCCTCTCTGCCAATTGGCGAAGACGATAAAGAGGCTGTCTTGAATTGACAGCCTCTTTTTCATCAATTTCGTTAAATCTAAAAATACCTCGATAAAAATACAAATACTCGCTTACTTAGACACATCCAGATTAAACTGTAGAACAAAGAGAATAGGAAAATTGTTATGGAAGTTTTAAAATTAAGTATAGATGAAACTGCTGGCCCTAAAACAGGAAAACGAAGAACGTAAAGCAAAAACATAATTCCAATTGAGAGACCAAATCCGCCGGCCAAAGTGATAGAAATCCAACTTTTCCACAGCTTGAATGCGATTCCCAAGGAAAGTCCTAATAATCCTGTTGTAAAAGGAAAGACAAACAACTCGCTGGGCTGGATAATAGCCAATAGGAAAACGGTAATAACATAAGACATGAACCCAATCCTCAAAGATAACTTGGAAGCAAGAACAATAGGCAGTGTAGTTAACATACTGAAGGCATAGCCAATTCCCGTAAAAAATCCAGCGGCCTGCAGGATGGCTGCGCTTCCAGCAAGGAGAGATCCTAGTACTAATTTCGTTGTATTGGAGTAATTTTGAGTCGAAATGGATTGGGGATTTTGTCCTGACATATTATTTATTCTCTTTTTCACGGTAGCCCCCAAATAAGGTAAAGGAAGACCTGTTAAAGGATCTTCCTTTCCTTTAAATATTTTAAAATTTCTTTTACCGATTCCTCAATCGACATTCGACCTGTTTCAATAATGATTTCTGGATTGTCAGGAATTTCGTATGGGGAGGAGATTCCGGTAAATTCGGGGATTTCTCCAATTCTCGCCTTCCTGTACAAACCTTTAGGGTCCCGGTCTTCACAGATTTGAATCGGGCAATTCAAGAAAATTTCAATGAACTCCCCGTTTTCAAACATATTACGAACCTGCGCCCGGTCCTCAAGAAAAGGGGAAATAAAGGCAGAAGAAACGATTTGACCACTGTCCACGAATAGTTTTGCCACTTCCCCAATTCGCCGGATATTCTCTTTCCTATCACTAACACCAAAACTTAAATCTTTATTCAAACCATGACGAATATTATCCCCATCTAATACATAACTTCTAAAGCCTGCTTTAAAAAGTGCCTGATCTACAGCATTTGCCAGCGTAGACTTTCCTGAACCTGATAAGCCAGTAAACCAAAGAACGCAGCTTTTATGTCCATTCTCCTGATGCCGGTCTGTTTTTGTGATCGTTGATTGATGCCAGGTAAGATGATTACTTTTCCCCATTTCCTACACCTTCTAGTTTGTAGACTTCCCTCATCCCCTCGATAAGGATTTCAACGACTTCTGGGCGGCTGAATTCCTTTGGAGGCTGCTCGCCATTTTTGAGCATCCCCCTGACTTTAGTACCAGATAAGATGACATGATATTGCCTGTCATGCGGGCAGGTTTTTGCAGAAGCCATGTTCTCGCATTTTTTACAATAAAAGCTATGTTCAAAAAACAGCGGCTTGATGCCAAGCTCCTCTTCGGAAAAATGTGAAAATATTTTTTGGGCATCATAAGTGCCATAGTAGTTTCCTACCCCAGCATGGTCTCTTCCGACAATAAAATGGGTGCAGCCAAAATTTTTCCGGACAAGGGCATGAAAAATCGCTTCCCGCGGTCCGGCGTAACGCATCGCTGCCGGGAAAACGGACAGGAATACCCGGTTCTTTGGATAATAATTTTCAAGTAAGGCTTGATAGCTCTTCATTCTGATTTCGCCCGGGATATCATCTGCTTTTGTCTCACCGACAAGAGGATTAAGGAACAGCCCGTCAACCGTTTCCAGCGCCGACTTTTGAATGTATTCATGAGCCCGGTGTACCGGATTACGCGTTTGGAACCCTACAACTGTTTTCCAGCCTAATTGCTGGAACATTTCCCTTGTTTGTAAGGGGTCCAAATAAAAATCCTCAAACCGGCCTTTTTCGGGCCTTTTTATAAGTGTGATCGGTCCAGCCAGATAAACAGCGGGACGTTCAAAAAGTTTTTTTACACCGGGATGGGCAAGTTCCGTTGTCTTGAATACTTTTTCAGCCTCTATCCGTTTATCTGGTGAAAACTTTTCGGTTACCTTCATGACACCATAAACCTTGTCATTATGAATGAGGTTAATGGTCTCACCGATTGTTAATTCGGCCGCTTTGGTCTGGTGGACTGCCAGAGTAATCGGCAGTGACCACGGCAGTCCCGATACAAGCCTCATATCGTGTACAACCGACTCATAGTCGGCTTTTCCCATGAAGCCTTCAATTGGACTGTAAGCACCGTTAGCGATTAATTCCAAATCGCTTAATTCCAATTTATCGAGGCCAACATAATTGAGAGAATAGTCCACTACATAATCTAGATTGATTCGATTGACTAATTTCCCGCCATGGGGAATACTCTTGTTCAACGGTTTTACCTCCCAAAATTTCTTTATCTCTAAGTTAAATGGAGTCCGCACTCCGTTTTTGATTGTCCTGCCCAGCGACCCGCCCTCTGGTCACCAGAATCACTAACCGGCTGGGTACACGGTGCGCAGCCGATACTTGGATAACCGTTATCATGTAATGGGTTATAAGGCAATTTGTTTAAGTCGATGTAAGTCAATATATCATCCCAAGTCCAATGAATAAGTGGACAAATCTTGATATTTTGGAACTTTTCATCTTTATTGATGTACTGAGTTTTGCTCCTTATAGCCGATTGTTCCCTTCTCAGCCCTGAAATCCATGCCTTTACGCCCTGCAGCGCTTCCTTTAAAGGGGCAACTTTTCTTATCTGGCAGCACAAATTTGGATTATGACGCCAAAGCTCTTCACCGTGCTCCTTTGCCTGTTCCAATAAAGTTAGCTTCGGTTCGATCATTGTGATGTTTAATGATGGGTAGCGGTCTTTCACCTGATGTATTAATTCGTACGTTTCCGCGAAATGAAGGCCCGTATCAAGGAAGATGATTTTTGCCTGTTTGCTAACTTTATGAATTAAATCGATTAACACCATTCCTTCTGCTCCAAAGCTGCAGGCGTAAACAATTTCCTCGCCATCATATTCCTGATATGCCCATTTTAAAATATCGAAATAATCCCTGCTTTTCCCGCTAATTTCTGCTATTTTTTGTTCGTCCCAATTTTCATACGTTAGTATCGAAGCCATTCCCACCCCTCCAAATTGATTATGAATCCATCGTTAACGTTACAAAGGAGTTATTTTCCAATAATACTTTGTTCATCTCATCGATATGACCATGCTTTGAAAAGGAAATCATAGCTCGAATCCAACAGCCGTGGCCAAATACTAACATGTTTTTATATTCCCGATATTTCTCCAAGAACATGGAAATGCGTTTTTCAAGGTTATGAATGCTTTCACCTAACACGAGCTTGCTTGGGTTCTCTAACCAGGCTTCTCCGAATGCTTCAACTAGCATTGCCTTTGGCTGGCCTTCAAATGGGCCAAAATCCAATTCATCCAATAAGCATTCAGTTTCCGGCTGAAACCCATAATGCTGTGCTGTTTGTCGCGTTCTTTTTAAACTGCTGGCCAAAACAACTTCAAATGGAGCAAGACCATTCAACATGCCTTTGTTTTCGGCAATACCTTTGCGAAATTCCTCAGTTAACTGAGTAATTCCGATATCCCTTCTCCCTTGAAGCATATTGTTGTTATTCCATTCGGTAGGCAAATGGCGGATTAAGGTAATTTGCATTCCTGTGCCTCCAAATAAAATGTTTCACTTCTCAGACCGCAGCGCTGGGCCTCCAACATTAAAACATCCGAAAGCTTCACATTACCCAAATTTACATTAGGCCCAAGCTCCCTAATAAAGTACATTTGATGCTTTGCTGATGGCGCCTCGAAAATAATCCTATTCGGATCCAAATCTCTGACTAATTCCTGAATCAGGTCAGACTTAATCGTACCGCATGCTTCATAAATGCCGGAAGTCCCGGAATCGCGCCCTTCTGTAATAACGTATTGACAGCCGGCCTCAAGAAATTGCTTGATTTCTGCTCTCCATTCTGAAATGGGCATCTCTTTCTCGGTATCTTTTGAGCCCACCTCGGCAATCACGTTAAAATTATTTTTTAGCATATAAATCAATTCCAGCCTATGGTCAAGTGGAATATCCAAGGTCCCATTTGAAACTTCAACCCATTCAATCCCGAGTTCACATAAATAAGAGAGGTATTCCGGGATTTTGTTTTGGTAATAACATTTTTCAAATAATGTGCCGCCACAATAAGGCTTAATACCGTATTCCTTATACAGGTCCACCTTCTTCTTTAAATTGGGGGTGACATACGCAGAACCAATTCCAATTTTGGCAATGTCAATGATATGGCTGTAATCGGCCAATATATTCCTTAATTCTCCCATTGGAGTTCCAAAGTCGGCGACAGAGGTTAACCCATAAGTTCGACTGCCGGAAGTCCGTTCAGGAAGTGTTAAAAAATCCATAGGCATTACGCCTCCTCTTTTTTTCTAGGATAGATTATTCAAAAACTAGGTGAATGTGTAGATATTGGGCCTATTCCTCAGAAATTAGGCATTCGCCTTGTATAAACTTATGTCCCCAGTCAAACAATAAAAGAGCTTATTTAAACGATAGGGGTGCACTCCATTGCCAAAACAAAAACACAAAGGCATGACGATTTTTGCAATTGGTTCAATCCCGATGATTTTAGTCTTAGGAAACTCAATGTTAATCCCAATCCTCCCGAAAATGAAATCGGAGCTAGATATTTCTCAATTTCAGGTAAGTTTGGTTATATCGGTGTTTTCGATTGCAGCTGCAATTTCGATTCCGGTATTAGGGTATTTTTCTGATCGTTTTTCAAGGAAAGCGGTCATCATTCCATCCCTCATTTTATATGGTATCGGCGGGCTTTTAGCAGGTGCTTCAGCAGCGTGGTTTGGCAGCTCCTATACTTGGATTCTTGCCGGCAGGGTCATGCAAGGAATAGGCGCAGCGGGGACAGCACCAATTGCCATGGCGTTAACAGGAGATTTATTTAAGGGCGGAGAACAAAGTAAGGTATTAGGGTTAGTAGAAGCATCAAACGGTTTTGGCAAAGTTATTAGTCCAATCATCGGCTCATTATTGGCCCTCATTTTCTGGTACGCCGCCTTCTTTGCCTTTCCGATTTTCTGTTTCTTATCAGTGTTATTGACCATCTTTTTTATCAAGGAAAAGAAAACAAAAAAAGAGCCGCCGCCAGTTGGAAAATATGTAAAAGGCCTTGTTTCCGTTTTTAAAACTGAAGGACGCTGGCTTTTTGCCGCTTACTTGACTGGAGCAGTATGCTTATTTACCTTGTTTGGCATTTTATTTTACATTTCAGATATTCTTGAAAAGGACTATCAAATTGATGGAATATTAAAGGGGGCTATCTTGGCCATCCCACTTTTATTTATGACCACAACCTCTTACATCACTGGAAGTAAAATCGGTAAGAGAATGAAGCTGATGAAAGCACTGATTATTATTGGACTTCTCTTGATGACCGGCTCATTTGCATCGTTAATTTTCACTAAAAAGCTGATTCCGTTTTTTTCTGTACTTGTTATAAGCAGTATCGGAACAGGGCTTGTGCTGCCTTGCATTAACAGCTTTATTACCGGCTCAGTTCCGGCAGACAGGAGAGGATTCGTCACCTCCTTATATGGCTCCGTCCGTTTCTTAGGCGTCGCCATAGGGCCGCCTATCTTTAGTAAACTAATGGATTGGTCTCGGTCCGGAATGTTTTTAACGACGGCCGGTTTAACCCTTATTTGCGCTTTACTATGTATGGTATTGATTCATGTGGCGAAAAAAGAGTCTTCGAAGGAAAAGGAAAATGATACGCTATTTGAAAAATTGCAGTTTACGTAAGGGAGCTGAAAACAGTGCAAATATATTTTTCACCTGAAGTCATCACTCCTCATTTTCAGGTCCTAAATGTTGTCGATTCCACCAATAAAGCCGTCGGCAATGTTGCCTTCTTATTTGATGAGAAAAAACTGTTCGTATATGGAATTTTGGAAGAGGAGGGGGTCGGACTCGACTTTAAGGATCTTGTTACCCCTTATATCAAAGGGATGACAAAAGCGAAACCAGGGCTTGATATTTTCTCTTGTTTATATGTTGGCTGTAAGAAAATTAAATTGAGTGAGGAAGAAGAAGAAAAATAAATGAAAACTCACCGATTGGCGAGTCCGATAGGACGAAGACAGAGGCGTAGTTGAATTTATGCGTTAAGAAAATTTAGGGGAATTTTCTTATTAGCTAATATTTTTCGCAAAAGAGGGCCATTGTCCTCTTTTTTATTTGAATAAAATGGGCTGACAAGGCATTTGACTACTTCATATTTTATTGATGAAATGCAGTTTAGAGATATTGGAGTGTTTGCCTATGAGTGTCGGCATCATTATCATGGGGCTTTTCATTGGCTTTATGGTCGGATTAACTGGGGTTGGCGGAGCTGCTCTTTTAACACCAATCCTCATTTTATTAGGAATCAGTCCTTCGATAGCGGTTGGTACAGACTTATTTTATAACTCGATTACAAAGCTATTTGGTTCCATCCAGCATTGGCGGCAGAAAACCATCAATCTTAAACTTGTTAAGTATCTTGCCATCGGCAGCATCCCCAGCGCCCTTTTAGCGGTTGGACTGCTTCATTTATTTGATTCCTTTTTCCATAACCAGGAGCAGATTATCAAGCATGCCCTTGGATATGTACTTATTTTGGTTGCAGCGGCCACCCTGTTTAAAACATTTATGAAGAAGAAAATAGAATGGAACCCTATGCAGCTAAAACCTCTGGAGGAGAAAAGGGCCTTAACCATCACAATTGGAGCGGTATTAGGCTTTATTGTCGGGTTAACCTCGATTGGTTCCGGTTCATTATTTGCCATAGCCATGCTTTACTTATACCGGATGAATTCGTCTGAACTGGTTGGAACAGATATTGCCCATGCATTTTTGTTGGTTACCGCTGCAGGTTTTATGCATGCTGGAATTGGCAATGTTGATTATTTATTAACTCTAAATTTGTTGTTAGGCTCCATCCCCGGAGTTCTAATCGGAAGCACGTTATCGTCAAAATTCCCCGCAAAACCATTACGAACAATCATGGCCTTGATGATTTTATTTAGCGGTATAAAATTAATCTAATAGCAGGATGTCCCATAAAGAAACACGGCTTTTATACCGTGTTTCTTTCCTCATTCAAGACGTATTAGCTGGTTTAGTTTCCTTCTTTTTAAGAACCGTTCTTTTCAAAAGGAGGAATAAAATAACAATGGATCCTTCCAAAAAGATTCCGAGTGAATTCCATGCATAAAAGGAAAAATGGATATGTTCCATGCTGTTTTTAAACAATAGAATCGATAAATACCCGAGTGTAAACGCAATCGGCAGAAGAAATTTATTTGTATTGGATTTATAGAAATAACTAAAACAAAAATTAATCACATACATTAGAAATGCTACTTTGCAGAAGAAAACCGGAATCCAAACTGACACAATGACTAAATCCAGCCGGTCAAGAAAATCAGTTAAGTTGATTTGCTGGACAAGTACGTAGGTTGGATAGGCTGCTTCACGGACTATTTTTGTTCCTAAAACCGAGATGTTCAAAATAAGAAGTACCAAAAACAGAAACACACCTAAAGCCGTACCGGTGATAACTGCTTTTCGGGCTGCTTTTAGCGGATTAACATTTGCAATGATCAGAATGAAAAAAAACAGCTCCCCTATCCAGGAGAAAGATATAAAAACAGATTTCGTTAATGCTTTAAATGATTGCAGGCCAGGAAGCGGCTGCAAATTTCCCGCATCCAGTTCGTTGAGCAAAAGAAATGGCAGAAAAAGGACCACAATGATGAAAATAAAAAAATGGATGGCATTAATTCTTGCAATCACCTCTATTCCAGCCATGCTGATATAAATGATGACCAAGGTCGATAGAACCATTAACATATTAATAGGGGTGTTTGGCAAAAGTACGGATGCCACAAAATCAACAAGCGCCCGTAAATCACGTACAAAAACAAATAGAGCTAAAAAGAAAAATAAAATGATGATCCCTTTTTCCAATAGGCTCCCTTTCTTTCCGATGGCAAAGAGATGTTCAAATCGTTCCACCTTCCCTTTCTTTCCAAAAATCAGATAAATGATCAATATTAAAAATGGAAATGAAAGAATCGGGACAAGCCAAGCGTTCTGCCGTCCCGTATGAACGATAATTTGCGGCAGGCTGATAACGGCTGCACTCATAATAAAGTTTGCAATTAGAAAGATTAACTGAAGATTGGAGATTTTTTCCTTCATATGTTCACAACCATTCTTGACAGCCTTCCAAAGGAATCATTTAAAAATGTAGTAACACTATTTAAAGAAAGATGCAAACCCGTCAAAACAGTGCATCCGACAGTTAACATAATGAACAGGAACACCCACTTACGCTCTTTTTTATCAATAATTTTCGCCTTGAAAATAATCACAACATAAATGGTAAGAGATAACCAAACAATTGCTATATCCATATGTTAGTTCCTTTCCACATTCCCGGTATTCGTTGTTCTTTGAATATCGGCGTCCACCTTAACCGTTACCTTTAAGTGAGGCAGCATCGATTTCCAATTCTGCTTCCACTCATGCTCCCATTTTTGATGATGACGTTTAAATAAAAACCATCCGAATCCATAAATATCTATACCTTGTGTATGAGCACGTTTCAATATTGAATGGATATCATTCTTTATTTTCTCTTCCATATTTTCAATAATTTTGTTATAGGTTGCTGGGTCTTCGATTCGTAAATTTGCTTCATTTTCCACTAGATGCCCTGTTACCCTGACGGAAATGGCAAATTCAGGGTTCCCATTCACTATTTTTAAGTTTGGGTGGACACTATTTTCGTTAATATGAACTGTCATTTCCTTATTTTTCGAAACGGAAAAAGAATAGCTTTTCTTTTTCATCCGTTCGAGCAGCCATAAGATGCCGTGAGATTCCCTTTTACTTGTAAAGAAGGAAAGCTTGTCAGCCTTAAACACAGCAAATCTGCCCATTAGTACCTCTTTTCCATCGCTTTCCTTTTTTAATGTCCCAGTTGGTTCAACCATCGGAATGATCAGAGACTTTCCTTGCCGGTCTAAATTTTGCAGGACATCCATCACGGTCAAGTTCGCACCTGCTTTGGCCATTTCCCGCATCGCTTCAGCGGACGATAGTTCCATTCGCGGCTGGGCTTTTAACATTTTAACAGCCTCTCCTTTTGAAACAATTAGAAAGGTTGATAATCTTGACTGAGGCTGGGTAAAAACAGCATTAAGAATTTCCCTTATTCCTTCTTTTGCCTGATCCTCACCAATTACCAAGACCCTGCGGTGAGCAAAATAAAGCTTTCTTGATAATCTTGCCTGGATGTCTTCAACACCTTCCCTGATGTTTCGTCCGGTCCCGGTTGCGATAAGAAAAGGCCCCTCACCGCTAGTCCCGCCGCCTCCCCCGCTCGAGCCAGTTCCGCCTAAAGAGCTTGGCAAAGGTACCTGCACAGAAAAACGGTATTGCTGCTTCGGGCCCTTATCAACTCCCGTTCCAACTACAAATGCCAAATCGTTTATTTCCGTTCGATCCCAACAGCCCGTTAGTGGTATGAGAAGGAACAGGATCAATAATAAAATCCGGGCCTTCTTCATGATGGACTCCCTTCTTCGCCAGCCTTGGGAGGGCTAGGCATTAAATGATCAGCTTGTCTGATTACATCCTCTTTTACCAACTGATTTGGTCTCTCGTTCATTGCCCACCATGGGACCCTGATTAAGGTATCCTTTAGAGCTTTAAATGACATTGGGGCGATAGGCCAAAAATATGGAATCCCAAATGATCGTAGTTTGCATAAATGTGTCAATATAATCAAGAATCCCAATATCACACCAAACAGCCCAAACATACCGCCGAGAATCATCAGCGGAAAGCGGAGCATCCGTACAGAAATGGACATATTGTACCTTGGAATTGTGAATGATGCGATACCGGTAAGCGCAATCATAATAACCGTTGGCGCGGAAACAATTCCGGCTTCTACCGCCGCCTGCCCAATAACCAGGGCACCAAGAATCCCTACTGCCTGTCCGACAATTTGCGGAAGTCGAATTCCCGCTTCCCGCAATGCTTCAAACGCCAATTCCATAATCAGCGCTTCTACAAACATGGGAAACGGTATGGCTTCCCGGCTTGCGGCAATTGATAAAAGCAGCGAAGTGGGAATCATCTCCTGATGATAGGTGGTTACAGCGACATATATACCCGGTAATGTGATGGCAATAAACACGAAGGAAATTCTGAGCAGCCTTAAAAAAATAAAAATATGAAACCGATCGTAATAATCTTCACTTGACTGAAAAAACTGCCAAAAGGTTGCCGGCAAAATTAATACAAAAGGTGTCCCGTCAACGATGATGGCAATTCTGCCCTCGAGGAGGTTGGCGGCCACTGTATCAGGTCTCTCGGTGTTTTGGATTTGGGGGAACATGCTCCACGCACTGTCCTCAATGAACTCTTCAATATAGCCGCTTTCTAATATCCCATCGATTTTTATTCGCTCAATCCTTGAGAGGACTTCTTCCACTAATTCCGGGGGCGCCAAACCTTCCACATACAAAATGGCTAAGTTCGTTTGCGTTTCTTCCCCGACGTCTTTTGAAAGAATTTTTAATCGATTGGAGCGGATCTTATGACGGACCAGAGCCGTGTTTACCCTTAATATTTCGGTAAACCCTTCACGCGGTCCGCGGACGGCAGATTCTGTTGTGGGCTCTGAAACCCCTCTTCGTGCCCCCCCTTTAGCATCGAAAATAATCGCCTTCGTCAGCCCATCAACCAATAGTACGGTATTGGCTTTCAATACGTTGCTGACCACTTCATCCAATTTGATTGTTTCTGATACAGAACTGATCGAAATAACTCTTTCTGTCAAAAACTCTGCTGTAATCCGGTTTACTTCATTTTCTTCTATTAGTTGTTTTAACCCATGAAGTTCAATGGATTTCGTATCTACAAAGCCATCTACAAACAGCAAACAGGCATGGACGTTGCCAGCAATCACCGGTCGGAAGACAACATCAGTACAATCCTGAAAGAGTTCTTTTAAGATCTCAATGTTGACCTGTAAGTCAGCCTGGATCTCCTTATGAGTCTCATCACTTGATAGTGATTTTTCTTTAGAGGATTTCAATTTTTTTAATTTCTTCATTGGAGTCCTCCGTGTCGATAATTTTGGCCGTGGATATTCCAAAACCATTTTTAATATTACCCAGTAGTTGAAAATTATCCCTTTTGGTATTTTTAAAAACTTGTCCTTGTATACGGATTGTCTTCATATAATGAGGATGACTAACTGTTTTCAGGGGGTTACATATGTTTATTTTTATTGAAAAAGCAGTTTTGGCCATGGCTATGCTGAGGGTCTTGTCTGGCAGTATCGAAATATTTGCTGCTGTGCTGATGATAAAATTTAATTCAATTGAAAAAGCACTTATCGTTAATAGTTCCCTTGCACTGGTCGGGCCAGTGATCCTCATATTGACAACCACCATCGGCGTTCTTGGAATGGCAGGGGGAGAATTATCGATTGTAAAAATATTGTGGATCTTTTTTGGGGTAAGCTGTATTTTAATTGGGGTGAAATGGTGACTAAAAAGGGAGATTACTGGCTGCTCTGCCGCTCCTTGATGAGTAAAAAATAACCTACTCACGTTTAAGAGTAGGTTATCCTGCTATTATTCCAACGGATTCCTCAGTAACTTTTTATCCTTCTAATAAAAGAGAGTGAGGATCTTCCAATAATTCTTTTACTGCTGCCAGGAAGCTGACAGCTTCTTTACCGTCGACAATTCGATGATCGTATGAAAGAGCGATATACATCATGGGGCGGTTTTCCATTCTTTCTGCATCAATGGCAACCGGCCTTGTTTGGATTTTATGCATGCCGAGAATACCCACTTGCGGGCTATTCAAAATCGGTGTGGACATTAATGAACCAAACACTCCGCCATTTGTAATCGTAAATGTTCCGCCTTGCAAATCATTTAAAGTAAGGGCGTTATCACGAGCTTTTTTACCAAGAGTGCTGATTTCTTGCTCGATTTCGGCAAAGTTTTTCTGGTTGGCATTACGGACAACCGGTACAACCAAACCCTCTGGGGCGGCTACGGCAATTCCAATATCATAAAACTTTTTAAGAATCAATTCATCGCCTTGAATTTCAGCATTTAACAGTGGGAATTGTTTTAAGGCTGAAACCACGGCTTTTGTAAAGAACGACATAAACCCTAGTCGAACACCATGTTTTGCAAGGAATGCATCCTTCCTCTTATTACGTAAATCCATAATGGCGGACATATCAACTTCATTAAAAGTAGTTAACATCGCAGCTGTATGCTGGACTTCCACTAAGCGCTTAGCGATCGTTTGACGGCGGCGTGACATTTTTACACGTTCTACTGGTTTATCAAACTCAACATCTATTTGTTGTGCTGGTGCCGTTTTTGGGCTTGCCTTTTCCACTTTTGGAGCTTCCGGTACTGCCGGTGTTTGCGTATGTGCTTTCACATCATCCGGACGAATTCTGCCAAGCGGGTCACTGCTGTTCACTTGGTGTAAATCAATTCCCAACTCTCTTGCCAATTTTCTTGCCGCTGGTGAAGCAATCGGACGGGCTGCTATAGATAGTTCCGGCTCAGGATGGCTGATTGGTTGATTGGTTGTTTCTTGTGCCGGTTTTTCCGGTGCTGCTGTCGGAGCAGCCGGAGCAGCTCCCTCAGCTGCATTCTCTTCGATAATGGCAATTACATCGCCTACTTCTACTGTATCGCCAGGCTCTTTTAATAGCTTAGTGATAACCCCTGAGTCTTCGGCATTTAATTCAATATTCACTTTGTCCGTTTCCAACTCTACGATACTATTCCCCTTGGTGACTTTGTCTCCAATATTAATGAGCCATTGTGAAATGGTTCCTTCTGAAATGGATTCCGCAAGCTCTGGTACTTTGATTTCAATCATGTGTCAAATCCTCCTGAGTATTTTGTTAAGTCTCCTATTAATTTCTATTTTGCAAATGATGTGGCTCTATTGGACATTTCGCATGGCATTCCCAAGTGTTTTGTCCGATAAATCGTTTCCTATTGGACAGTTTCCTCTGAATTCACCAGCGGATTGTCCTTTAGAACTCCTCTATTGGACAGTTTTCTCTGAATTCACCAGCGGATTGTCCTTTAGAACTCTTCTATTGGACAGTTTCCTCTGAATTCACCAGCGGATTGTCCTTTAGAACTCTTCTATTGGACAGTTTCCTCTAAATTCACTAGCGGATTGTCCTTTACTTCTATTGGACAGTTTCCTCTGAATTCACCAGCGGATTGTCCATTAAAGCTTTGCTAATAGACTTTTTTCATTTTCAGCGTGTAACAAATTGTGTTTCTTGTTTCTGTGTATCTACTAGACTCTCAGAATTTAATGCCTGTTGGACAATGCGTTCTTGTTCCATTTTATGAACGAGTGGATCTCCGCCTGCTGTGCTTGAACGGTATTGGCGGCCAATGTAACCGACGGACATTCTGCCTTCTGCAAGTTCAAATAAGGTTGGGGCAATATAATGCCACGCTCCCATATTTTTCGGTTCTTCCTGCACCCAAACGATTTCCTTCAAGTTTGGATAACGCTTGATAATTGCTTCTATTTTTTCGAATGGGAATGGATACAATTGTTCAACACGAACGATGTGTATCTCATCCAAATTTCGATTTTCTTTACTTGAGTCGATTTCAACTGCCAAATCAATGGCCATCTTACCCGTTGTTAACACTAATCGTTTTACTTTATCTGTCGCTTTTCCGAGCTGCGGCTGTTCGATCACCGTTTGGAAACTGCCTTCGCTGAGAGCGGAAGCAGGAGAAGCGACCTGCGGGTGACGGAGCAGACTCTTTGGTGTCATAATTACCAATGGGCGAACAAATTCTGAACCTAAAGTGGCTGCCTGACGGCGTAAAATATGGAAATATTGGGCCGCACTTGTCAGGTTGGCAACAGTCCAGTTGTTTTCAGCTGCCAGCTGTAAGAACCGTTCAGGTCGAGCGCTGGAGTGCTCAGGGCCTTGGCCTTCATAACCGTGTGGCAGAAGAAGAATTAACCCTGATTTTTGCCCCCATTTTGCTCTTGCTGATGACACAAATTGATCGAACAAAGGTTGTGCCGTGTTAGCAAAGTCTCCATACTGCGCTTCCCACATGACAAGTGTCTCTGGTGCAAATACATTATAGCCATATTCATAGCCTACTACTGCAGCTTCTGATAGCGGGCTATTATGAACCGCAAACGAAGCGTTTGCCTGCTGAAGTTGGTGCAGTGGTGAATATGTTTCGTTTGTTTCTTCGTCATGAAGAACAATGTGTCGCTGTGCATACGTTCCACGCTCAGAATCTTGGCCCGTTAGGCGGATCGGTGTACCTTCTTGTAACATCGTAGCGAAGGCCAGTACCTCTGCTACTGCCCATTCCACTTTCCCGTTCTCTTCCAATGCTGTTTCCCGGCGCTCAAGAATCCTCTTTAGCTTTGGATAAACATGGAACCCTTCCGGCCAATTCAGCAGTTCCCGATTTAATTCTTGAAGAGTATCAAGCGGTACTTTTGTTTCCAGCGGTGGAATTCCTTTCGCTATAACACCCGGAACCGCTGCTTCTGCCGGTGGTTCACCCTGCTTCTTCTCTGATGCTTTGTCATACTCAGCCTGCAATAGTTCCTGCACGCTAAGATCGATTTGTTCAACTTCTTGTTGATTTAGAGTTCCGTTAACTAACAGTTGAGTAGAATACAATGCTCTTACAGTTGAATGCTTGGCGATTTTTTTGTACACCTGTGGCTGGGTAACCGCAGGATCGTCCATTTCATTGTGGCCAAATCGGCGGTAACCGACTAAATCAATCACAAAATCCTTTTGGAAACGAACACGGTATTGATAAGCAAGGTGAACAGCTGCCAGACATGCTTCTGGATCATCTGCATTCACATGGACAATCGGAATCTCAAATCCTTTTGCTAAGTCACTGGAATATCGAGTTGAACGAGAGTCGTGGCTATCTGTCGTAAAACCGACCATGTTATTCGCAATAATATGGATGGTTCCTCCTGTTCCGTATCCTTTTAATCCACCTAAATTCAAAGTTTCCGCTACAATTCCCTGGCCTGGAAAGGCTGCATCGCCATGGACCAAAATCGCAAACGCTCTTTTAACATCCTGCTCCGGATAACCTGGTTTCTTTCGTTCCTCTTGGGCGGCCCTGGCAAAACCTTCGACTACCGGATTGACAAATTCAAGATGGCTTGGATTATTCGCCAAGGTAATACGAGTGCGAACGGTACCAGTGCCTTCAACGAATCGATTGCGTCCTAAATGGTATTTCACATCCCCTGTCCAGCCCTCGCTAATGTCGACTAAATCTGCTGACGGACCTTGTTGTTTGGCGTGGGAGTGCTGAAATTCAGAGAAAATCTTGCTGTATGGTTTTTTTAACACATGTGCGAGAACACTTAAACGTCCGCGATGCGCCATCCCAATTGCAACGTTGCGGACTCCTTCTTCAACACCTTCACGCACTGCTTCATCAAGCATTGGGACAAGCATGTCTACACCTTCAATGGAAAATCTTTTTTGACCAACGAAGGTTTTGTGTAAAAATTGTTCAAATCCCTCAACTTCTGTCAAACTCTTTAACAGGTTTGTTCGTTCTTCTTTAGATAAGGAGCGTTGTAAGAAACCCGTCTCCACCATCTGAGTCAGCCAAATTCGTTCCTCCGAATCACTAACATGCGTAAACTCGTATGCAAGGGATGATGTATAGCGTTCCATTAAACGGTTCATGGCATCAAATGCGGTTTCAACATCTTCCGGTGCCTCTTCCCAAACCAATTTAGCTGGTATCGCTTTCAAATCCTGTTCACTTATTCCATGTTTTACAGGATTGAACAACTCTTGACCCTTTCGATTCTCCTCCAAAGGATTTATGTTTGCTGCCAAATGGCCATTTGTACGAATGTTTTCAAGCAGTTTAGCCGCTTTCATTACTTTCTCTATACTTGCTGAAGGAAGAGCAGGTACATTTTCAACGGTTTCTTTTATTTGAATTGTTTCATAGGACAATGGTGAGCCCCATTTAATGAAAAGCTCTTTTAATTCTTGATCAACGGATTCTTCTCCGTTCGTGAACCGTTCATATTGTTCAATTACGTATCCAAGGTTCGGACCAATAAATTTTTTCCATGGATTTGGTTGGTTGTCCTTTACTCCCATTTACAATACCCCCATGATTCAGTTCTGATGTTTTATATTTAAATAGATAAATAGTAATAATTATCAATTGCCTATGGATAAGGATAATGTAATAATTGAAATAAATAAAATGCTAAAAAATTATATTTTATTATAAAAATTATTTATATCAGATAGATAGGTGGAACAATGGATTATCGCGATTGGGAAATATTGAAGGTACTATATAATCAAAAAAATCTAACGAAAACAGCTCGTCTATTATTTCTGACTCAACCTGCATTAACGAGCCGATTAAAACATATGCAAGAAGAACTGGGTGTTAAAATCGTAACCCGTGAAAGCCGTGGTGTACATTTTACCCCGCAAGGAGAATATCTTGTCCAATGTGCCGAGGAAGCACTGGCCCATTTTCAAAAAATCAAAGAAAATGTCCAAAGTATGAGTAATAACGAAAAGAATGAAGTGGCAGGTACGTTGAAATTGGGGGTATCCAATTATTTCGCGAATAATGAACTTCCTTATCTTTTAAAATTATTCAAAAATCAATATCCTCATGTGGAATTCAAAGTGATAACAGGATGGAGCAGAGACGTAACACAGCTCATTCACAATAAGGATGTTCATATCGGTTTTGTTCGAGGAGACTATGGCTGGAGGGGGTTATCGATCCATCAATTATTTGAGGAAACCATCTGCATCGCTTCTACGAAGCAGATTGATATAACGGATCTTCCTCGTCTCCCGAGAATTGATTATAGAGGGGATTACTTATTAAAATCAATAATTGATCATTGGTGGGCTGAAAATTATGCGGAAGCACCCTTTATCAGTATCGAAGTGGACCAAGTGGATACGTGTAAAGAGATGGTTATAAATGGTTTAGGCTATGGCATCTTGTCCAGCAGGGTACTTGCCGGAATAGAAGACTTATACAAAATTCCATTAACGGATCAAGAAGGAAGTCCTATCTTGCGAAGAACTTGGATGTATTACCATAAGGAATCTATGGAATGGAATGTTGTCAATGCATTCGTCCATTTCATCGAAAATTTAGATTGGAAAAATCATTAAAAAGACATGTTCAAGATAAAAAGATTCAGACTAATTTGGTCTGAATCTTTTTATCTTACGGCCGATTTGCCGGCGGTTTGTCGGCACCATCATACCATTCAAAATATTTAAGGGCGAATTCCTTTCCGGATTTCACAAGTGCTTCTTTTCTTTGGCGGTCAAGGTCAAAATCTGTTGTCTTAACGCCTAAAGTGTCGATATAGATTGTTCGTTGCCAATCATCACTATGCAGATGCTGATTTTCTTGGACCTCGAGGATTGTTTCAACCAAATTCCACATGTAGGAAAATAAATTCTCAATTTCATGGCGCGGCGGTTCGGATTGATCCCGGAAAGCAGCAATTTCTCCGGCTGAATCCAGACGAAATCCAAGCGTTTCCTTATTAAAAACATAAATTTAACGTTGATTAATCAATTCTTTTCTATTAAAAATTTTAAAATCATTTGCTATTTCATAGTAGGCAGGTGTTATTTTTTTTAGTTGTTCCATTGTGATTTCATCACTCATTTCCACTAACCAAAGTTGCTGATCTCGAAATTTAAAAACGGCGTACTCTGTGATAATCGTATCAACTCTTTTTTTAGCAGTAAGTGGGTACGTGCATTCACGGAGTATTTTTGGCTCTCCTTTTTGATTCAAATGTGTCATCGCTGCAATTACCCTTTTTGCCCCGACTACTAAATCCATAGCGCCGCCAACCCCAAGCACGTCTTTTCCTGGTATTGCCCAACTTGATATATCACCTTGTTCCGATACTTGCAGTGCTCCAATAACGGTTGTATCGATATGACCACCCCGCATCATTCCAAAAGAGATAGAACTATCAAAATAGGACACATGAGGCAAAACTGTTACCGGAGCTTTTCCGGCATTAACTAAATCAGGGTCGATTTGATCCGGACTAGGGTCTGATCCCACCCCAAGAATCCCATTCTCCGAGTGGAGCGTCACCAGACCTTGTGGAAGATAATCAGCAACTAGAGTAGGAATACCAATTCCAAGATTCACGATGCCTGATGTTAATTCTTGTGCACAACGCCATGCAATATACTCTTTCATTGATTTTCCCATTACAGCTCCTCCCTTTGAACCACAATATCTACAAATGCAAAAGGAGTGACAATCGATTCTGGATCAAGCTCACCTATTTCAACGATTTCTCCTACTTCAACAATTGTAAGATCAGCTGCCATTGCCATGATTGGATTGAAATTTCGAGCGGACTTCCTATATATGAGATTACCGGCCTTATCTGCTTTATACGCCTTTATTAGGGCAATATCGGCAAATAAGCTTTGTTCAAGAACATATTCCCGCCCATTGAAGATCCGCGTCTCTTTCCCTATTGCAAGTTCTGTCCCAGCTGCTGTCGGAGTGTAAAAGGCAGGAACTCCTGATCCGCCTAAACGAATAGCTTCCGAAAAGGTTCCTTGTGGTAATAATTCAATTTCTATTCGGCCTTCCCGATAAGCCTGTACTACCTCTTTATTGGTAGTAAAATACGACCCAATCGCTTTCTTAATCCGATTTTGTTGAAATAGAACATTCAAATTCGTCTCTTTTGTAATATTGTTGCTAATGATGGTCAGATCTTGAAGTTCCGTTCTATCGATTACTCCTTGCAGTAAATATTCCGGAACCCCTGTTGCACCAAATCCCCCTACTAACATGGTTGCACTCTTAGGAATTTGCTTTATCGCTTCATCGACTGAAAGAAATTGGACATTCGTCTTAATTGGATTCTCCAACTCAGATTGCAAATTTCATTCCCCATTTCATTAACAAGACCACTCTGACCTAGAGTGGAAAAGTTAGATAATTTTAAAATTTTAGATATTTTTAATTTTAAAATAATATACGATTTGAGTCAATCGGATATCTTTTAAAATAATATATGATTTTATCGAATCATATATTATTTATCTAAATCATATATTTTTTATTGACAATATTCAGAAATTTAATTATATTTTCAAATAAGAATAATATTTTTATAGTTAAAATAGAGATGAATCGGAAATGCGATTCAGAAGTACGTACTTTCGGCAGAATTAAGTGAAGGAGTTGATATATTCTAGTTTTTAACAAACTTTAACAAATAAAATTAACTGGTTAGCAGCGAGGCTGGCCCATAACATTATTTTACAGACTTTTAAGTCGGTATCAGCAATCATGCATCTAAGATTTTTTGGGCTCTGGACAAATTACTTATTTAATTGGGGGCTAGATAATGCAAAATGCACAAAAAATTCAAGTAAGCAATGATGGTGGCGCACCTTATGAATTACAAAAGCCTAGCAAAATGGAAATCTTCGGCTATGGACTTGGAGATTTCGGCTATATTCTATTATGGACGATAGTAGGTTCGTTTTTATCGTTTTACTACACTGATGTAGCAGGTATATCGGCTGGAGTCGTTGGTACAATCATGTTATTTGCACGGATTTGGGATGGTGTTACCGATATTGCCATGGGGGTTGTTGTAGACAAAACAAAATCAAAACATGGCAAGGCACGTCCTTACTTACTTTGGATACCTATCCCTCTCGCTCTTTCAACGATATTTTTATTTACCGTTCCTGATTTCGGAATGAACGGTAAGATTGTGTATGCGCTAATCACTTACAGTTTATTTATTTTAATGTATACGATGTTAACAATTCCTTTTAAGACATTGCTTGGGTTAATCACTCAAGATCAATATTCCCGTTCACTGATTGGTGTCGTGGGCGCCCTTTTCATTCAGTTTTCCGCATTGGTTGTAAATGTTTCCACCCAGCCGCTTGCTAGTTCAATAGGCGGACAAAAGGGATGGACCATTTCAGTAACTTTATTCAGCATCCTATCAGTCATTATGCTTTTTTTCACATTTCGCTTAACAAAGGAAAGAGTCGGAGATACAGGTACCTTTAATAAACAAAAGAAAGCTCCTTTTTCCATCACAATGAAAGCGTTATTAAAAAATAAATATTGGAGATTGGTAACTGCCTTTTGTATTATTTATTACATTCTTCTAGGTCTCGGAGGCTCTGAACTTTATTATGCTTCTTATGTTCTTGGCAGCCCGTCATATTTTTCCATCATCAGTATGGTCAAAACAATACCAGGTCTAATAATTCTTTTCCTAATAAGTCCATTCATCAAACGCTTCGGGAAGCGAAATACTGCCATTTTGGGTGCAGCACTTGTTGTCTTGTCTGCTTTGATAAAATTTATTGACCCTTATAGTTTAACTTTCTTTTTGACTGGCAGCATGTTTTACGGTATTGCCAAAGGGCTTTTTTCAGCAACAGTTTATGCAATGATTAATGACACCGCAGAGTATGGAGAATGGAAATCCGGAATACGTACAACTGGTCTTGTAAATAGCAGTGCAAGTTTCGGGATGAAAATAGGGACAGGTGTTGGAGCAGCCATGGTTGGCTGGTTACTAGCCTTTGGAGGATATGTTGGGAAGGCTGCAGAACAATCAGCATCGGCACTTCAAATGATTTTCGTTCTAAATATTCATCTTCCCCTTATTATTGGTGTATTTCTACTCATTATCTTATCGATGTATAAATTGGATAAGCTTTATCCAGAGATTATTGCTGATCTTCAAAAGCGTACATAAAAGTGCTTAAAGTAATAAAAAAAAGTCCCCACGATTGGGGACTTTTTTCTTACTTCACTTATACTTAAATTACTTTTTACTCCAATTTAAGAACCTGCTAAATATCCATCGACCTGACAATTTCAGTTATTTTAGGAATTACCTCGAGTAAATGATTTTTAGTCAGTTGTTCAGCTAATTCTCCATCGCGCTCAGAAATCGCCTTCAAAATTTCTTTATGTTCATTAAGAGATTTTTGCGTTGTCTCTTTATCCTGATAGTAAATTGGATACCTTGCCGCTAAACTAGTTATATCTTTAATCATTTTAACGAGCATTTGATTATTACAATGACTATATATGGAATTATGAAAGGTTTCGTTTATATGAAAATACCCTTCTAAATTTTCCTCTTCACAAATTCCGATTGACTCCTCTATGATAAGTTCCAATTCTTTTATATGAGCATTTGAGATGTGTTCAACAGCAAGTCTTGTTGCTAATGATTCAAGATTGGCGCGAATTTCAAAGATTTGCCTTACTTCATCTTCCGTTAAGCTAGTCACTGTTGGCCCTGCATGGGGATGCAATTTAACATATCCTTTTTGGGCTAGTCTCTGCATAACCTCGCGTACTGGAATTTCACTCACATTAAATTCTTTCGCGATTTGTGAAATGACTAATCTTGAACCAGGGCGAAAGACTCCCTTAACAATTTTCTCATGTAATTGTATATATACTTTATCGGTCTTTGTCATAGACATTGTCTTTGCCCTCGCGTTCTATAATAAATACTCGTTTTCAATATTAGAAAAATACTTGTTTTCACAACTATTATACAAAAATTTGTACAAAAGTAATATAGATGTAATCGGAGATTTACAAAGATTAATGAACCAATTAAGACGACTTATTTACTGTTATTTGTTATGTGGTAAGGAGTTTGGATGAAAGTATAAAAGTCCAACAGGCAGCAGCTGTTGTAAAACCGCTTTTCCTATTGGACTTTTTTAACATTTTTAGATAGCCCAATCACCATTTCGGAAGATTGGTACGACGGTACCGTCTTGTTTGATGCCGTCTATATTCATTTGGTTAGAGCCTATCATGAAGTCCACATGAACAGTTGATGTATTCATCCCGTTTTGCTGAAGCTCTTCCTGGCTCATTTTTGTTCCGCCTTCAATCGTCGTCGGGTAGGCCGAGCCGATTGCCAAGTGGTTCGAAGCATTCTCATCAAATAGAGTATTAAAGAAAATAATCCCAGATTGAGAAATCGGTGATGGATCTGGCACAAGAGCGACTTCACCCAGACCTGTTCCGCCTTCGTTGTCGAATACCAGCTTCTTGATGGCATCTTCACCTTTTTCAGCAGTGATATCGACAATTTTCCCGTCTTTAAAATGGACTTCAATTCCTTCAATTAACGTCCCCGCATAACTTAATGGTTTAGAACTGCGAACTACCCCATCCATGCGGCGTGTATCAGGAGCCGTGAACACTTCCTCCGTTGGCATGTTGGCGATAAATTCTTCTCCTTTTGGGTTTTGGCTTCCCGCACATGCCCAAATATGGTTTTTCGGCAGGCCGAGCGTTAAATCGGTGCCAGGTGCCGTATAGTGAAGTGAATCAAATTGGATTTCATTTAATTTATCAGCTTTTTCATTCAATTTGTCTTTATGCTGGTCCCAGGCAGATATCGGGTCTTCTTCGTATACACGGCAGGTTTTAAAAATTTGATCCCAGAGGGCATCAACCTGTTCCTCAGGGGTAGCCAAATCAGGGAATACCTTGGCCGCCCATCCTGCTCCGGCAGCAGCAGCAACTGTCCATTTTAAATCATCATTCTGGGTCGCTTTACGTTGGGCATGGAAGGCCTTACCAGCAACCTTTTGATACTCCGCAACTTTTGCCGGGTCGACTTCATTCAACAAGCCCGGATCGCTTGAAAGAACGGAAAGACGGCTGACACGGTGGTTTAATACGTGGTCTTCAGATTCCTGAATTTCATAGTCAGGAATGCTGGTCAACACTTCCACCGGTTGATGCAAGTAATGTTCTTTTGTAATTTCATCGTCAGACCATTTGATAATTACCTTTTCAGCCCCCAAGGCATAAGCCTCTTTCGTGATATGGCGGGCTAAAGGCGCCTGATCAACGTTAATGGTCATTTTCACCCAATCACCAGGCTGAACATTGATTCCCTTCGCCACTAAAAGCTTTGCATACTTATGTAAGTTCTCTTCAAAATTAGGCAGCACTATATATTTACCTCCCGAAATTTTTTGTCTCGATATTATAGTAGCATAATTGGGAGAAAAAGATGCAACTGGGGAATGTGCAGCTGTTGGCACGCCGGCATTTTAATTGATTTTTGCTATCAGGTTCTTATTTTTTTAAAATAACTGCAAACTAACCAAAAACTAATGGTGAAATTTTAAGCAGATTTTTTGAATGTTACATAATATCTTGTTACAATATGATTATGTAACATGGATTAAGGAGCGTTTAGCATGGAATATGTTGAAGCATTAAGAGATGTTAAGCAAATCAATGCAATTAAGAAATATTTGAAAAAGCATTCCGAGCGTGATTATCTTCTCTTTGTATTTGGCATTAATACTGGGTTAAAAATTACCGAAATGCTTGAAATTAGGGCGTCCGATGTTTTAGAGAATGATCACACAGCCAAGAATTTTTATCAGTATTCACACCTCGATACTATGAAGGAGGTTTACCTTAACCAAAAGGTCAAAAAAGCCCTCCTCCATTTTGTCCAAACCAACCAACTGGACACGGGAGACTATTTATTCAAATCCAACAAAACAGAAAAGCCTATCACTCGCCAACAAGCCTATCGAATCATTCATCAGGCTGCTGAAGCCATTGGTATTGAGGGGAAAATCGGGACCAATTCAATGAGAAAAACATTTGGATATCATGCGTATAGACGCGGGGTGGCCATCTCCCTTTTGCAAAAACATTTTAATCATTCAACCCCATCTGAAACTCTAAAATATCTTGGCATCTCTAAAGAGGAGAAAATTAAAACTGAAATTGATGTAAATTTATAATGTCAAACCCGCTTAATCCATGAAACAAATTTTTAAGAGGAGGAATCAAAAAATGAACGTTCGCGAAATTGAACTCCCGGGAATTGGGAAAAAATTTGAAGTCATCACCAAAAGCAAGGATAAAATTGTGGTGATTATTCACGATGACGGCAGAAGGGATATTTATTATTTTGATCAAGATGATTACGAGGAGGCAATCGCCAGCACAACATTTGATGATGCCGAAGCCCGGCAGATTGCTGCAATCATTGGCGGAATGACGTATGCGCCAAAGGCATTGGAAACGATTGAAATGGCCTTTGATGAATTGGTTATAGAATGGTTTAAAGTGCAAGACGGGTCGGAAGCAGCGGACCAAACGATCGGGCAGCTCAATATCCGTCAATCCTATGAAGTCAATATCGTCGCTATCATAAAACAAAAGAATCACAAAGAAATTCATACCCCTGGACCTGAAACACTTTTAGAGGAAGGTGATACCGTGATCGTATCCGGACAGCGGAAGCAAGTAAAAATGTTCGTAAAAGAAGTTCTCACAAGAAGGGAAGGGTGATACTAGATGACTAACACTTTACTTTTTGAAGTCGGAACAGCTCTGGTCTTGGTTGCCTTAACCGCCTTCCTGGCAAACAAATTAAAATTCTCCTTCATCCCATTTCTCATCCTTTTAGGGATGGCACTTGGCCCCCATGCCCCTGAAATTGGTATATTTGATTTCACATTTATTGAGAGTGCAGAAATCATCGAGTTCTTCGGGCGCATTGGTGTTTTGTTTTTATTATTTTATTTAGGAATTGAGTTCTCAGTCGGAAAATTAATACGCTCTGGGCGTTCTATAGTTGTCGGCGGGACCATTTATGTAGCGATGAATTTTTTCCTTGGCCTGATTTACGGGTTCGCTACAGGATTCCCGATTATGGAAACGTTAATCGTTGCCGGACTCTTAAGCGTTTCTTCAACTGCCATTGTGGCAAAAGTGGTTGTTGATTTAAAAAGAACAGCCAATTCCGAAACAGAATTGATTCTAGGGATCATTCTTTTTGATGATATATTCCTGGCGTTATTCCTCTCTGTCATGTCGGGCCTCTTGTTAGGCGGCTCAACTACTATATTTGGTACCATCATATCGGTTCTCATTTCTCTCGGTTACATGCTGCTATTTTTCGTTATCGCCCGTAAAGGTACCCCGGTTCTAAACAAACTGTTAGATATTAAATCGAATGAAATCTTTATCCTCGTCATCTTTGCGTTGCTGTTTTTTGTAGCAGGATTTTCTGAAAAACTCCATGTCGCTGAAGCGATCGGCGCTTTATTATTAGGTTTAGCCCTTTCAGAAACAAAACACCGGGAACGAATCGAGCATTTGGTTATTCCCTTTAGAGACTTCTTTGGAGCCATCTTTTTCTTCAGTTTTGGGTTAAGCATTGACCCATTTAGCTTAGGCGGGGCAATATGGCTTGCTCTAGGTGCCGTGATTCTCACAATCATTAGCAACTTTGTAGCTGGAATGATTTCCGGGAGAAAAGCAGGTTTATCACACAAAGCTTCCTCCAATATCGGATTGACAATCGTTTCAAGAGGCGAGTTTTCGATCATTGTTGCTAATTTGGGACTTGCCGGAGGGCTGATGCCTATTCTCAAACCCTTTACCGCAGTATACGTTTTAATTTTGGCAATCCTCGGACCGTTGCTGGCAAAGGAATCTAAGAATATATACAAATTTTTGAACAAGATATTCAAATGGGAGAACAAGGCAAAGAAACGGCTCACCCCTGTCCCACAAAAGTCAGTAGAGGATCAAAACAATACCTTTTAAAGGAGGCCTCATAAAAGTGGGCATCGAGTTAGCAATTGCATTGTTAACATATGTCTTATTGGTTGTCATGGCTTATCTTGTCTTTGTCTTATCTAGTGAGAAGGAGGAACGCGGCTCTCTCATTATTAACCAGGCCTATAACTATGCGTTTGCCATATTATCCTTCGGCATTCTTATCGTCATTGCCCTGGCCAAACTGCCAAACGTCACGTTGGATAACCAGACTACCAATTATTTAATTTTGGCTAGTAAGTTTATTTCGGTTATCACGCTAGGCGGAAGTGTGTTTATACTAACCAAAAAGTATAAAAGCCCAAAATAAAAATCTGCCTACACACTGGGGCAGATTTTTTACTATCAGATGTCATTAATAACAATATAAGTTGCTTTCACCGGTCCATGCACCCCAACCACGAGGTTCAGTTCAATATCCGCCGAGTTGCTTGGTCCAGTGATAAAATTGATGCATGACGCGACGCGGCCCGTTTTATCGTGGATTTCCCGCATTTTTTGAGCGGCCTGCGTCATTCTTGGTACTAACGAGCTTTTTGGAATAAGGACTACCGATGCGGCAGGTAAAAAGCTTACTGTCCTCCCCTTATTCTCGTCACTAAATAAGACAGCTGTACCAGATTCAGCAAGCGTGACCTCACTGATTGTGATGCCAATATTGGCGTTTTCCGCTTTTGAAATGTTCTCTGCTCCTTTTGCAGGATCCCATTCAAAGACATCAATATTCTGTGATTGCCATTCTGACTTCATTAGGGAATTAAGGCCCCATTCCGCAAATCGCTCATCTTTCCAAGTTACAATTGGACCTCCGCCAAAATCAGCTACCACTCCATTGAGGGTGGAACCCAAATTGATAAGATCAGTGGTATAAATCGTTGTATGAATCCTTTTACACTGCTCTTTTAACACTTCTAATAATTCATCCTGAGAAGCGTCTTTTAACACCTCATCCTGCGGACGGAATTTCCATTGAGGGCGCTCAACTGGTGTGGTAATTCTTGAACGCCCAAGCTGTCCGGCAATTTTATTTAAAAATGCATCGCGATTTTGGATTGTACCAGTCATCGTTCTATTTGCCCCCCTTCTCGCGATTTTTAAACCAATCTCTGAATCTCTCTTTATTCGGTGCTGGGAATTCACGAATCTCTGTCCAGGCCTTCAATGGTCCGGGTCCCTTTGAGATTTTGTCCCCTACTGTAAATGGATTCATCGCCGTTGGTGCAATTTTCGAGCCAATTTTATATAAAGTCGGTGACGCTGCTCCTAAACCGAAAGCCTTCATGGCTAGCTTTTCCGAAATAGGTGCTTTGCCTTCCCTTTCCACGATCACTTCACGATGTTTATGAAGCAGGTTATGCAGCGGAATTTTTACAGGACAAACCTCTGTGCAGGCACCGCAAAGTGTAGATGCGTAAGGCAGTTCTTTGTATTCGTCATAACCGCCAAGCAATGGAGACAACACGGCCCCAATCGGTCCGGAATAGATAGAACCGTATGAATGTCCGCCGACATGACGATAAACTGGACATACGTTAACACAGGCCGCGCAGCGAATACATTGCAGGACGGATTGGAATTCCCCGCCTAAAATATTAGAGCGGCCGTTATCCACGATTACCAAATGAAACTCTTCAGGACCATCTACATCCATTTTTTCGCGTGGTCCAGTCAACACAGTAATGTAACTAGTTAGTTTCTGCCCGACCGCACTCCTTGTTAATAAAGAAACGAGCACTTCCATTTCCTCGAAGGTAGGAACAATCCTTTCCATTCCCATCACGGTTATTTGCGTTTTTGGCAATGCCGTAACTAAATCCGCATTGCCTTCATTCGTAACTAGAGTAATCGAGCCTGTTTCTGCCACCGCAAAATTACAGCCGGTGATACCAATATCAGCAGACAGGTATTCCTGGCGCAGCATTTGCCGGGCGTGTCCAGCCAATTCTACTGGTTCAGAGGATTTATTATAACCAAGTTTTTTTTCAAAAACTTCACGGATTTCCTCTCTATTCTTATGTAGAGCAGGAGCAACGATATGGGAAGGGGGATCGTGATCATCCACTTGGAGAATGTATTCGCCAAGGTCTGTTTCAATAACCTCGCAGCCTTCTTCCTCCAACACCTGATTTAAGCTGATTTCTTCGGTCACCATTGATTTTGATTTCACGATCTTTTTAGCATTTTTCCGTTTAGCCACTCCGCGAATATATTCAACGGCTTCTTCCTTCGTCTGGGCAAAAAAGACATGACCGCCCTGCTTTGCCACATTTTCACTTAATTGCTCCAAATAATAATCCAAATACTCAAGAACATGCTGGCGAATTTCTTCGCCGTGTGAGCGCCATTCTTCCCAGTTCCCCAGCTCCTCAGCCGCCAGGCGTCTCTTCAGGCCCATTCCGTCCTGGGCACTTGAAACCGCACCGCGCATAAAATCATTATGGATTCCCTTATCGACACGTTCTTTAAATTGCTCATTGCCAATTTTCATAGCCATCCTAAAACCCCCCCATTTCTATCAATCTTGCAACAACTATTAACGGCTATTCAATACCTCAGCAATATGCAAAACCTTAACTGGTTTTCCTTTTCTATCGATACGGCCGCCGATATTCATGAGGCAGCCGGCATCTGCGCCAATCAAATAATCCGCACCTGTTTCTTCGACGTGGCACACTTTTTCATCGACCATTTGCTCAGAGATTTGTGCCATTTTTACAGAAAAGGTCCCGCCAAAGCCGCAGCATTGTTCCTTGCCAGGCAATTCAGTAAACTTTAAACCTTTTACATGTTTTAATAGAGTCATAGGGGCTTCGTTTACTCCTAGCAATCTCGTCATATGGCAGGAGGTATGATAGGTGGCATTCCCTTCAAATGTGGCCCCGACATCCTCAACCTTTAAAACATCTACAATGAATTGAGTAAGTTCATAGGTTTTCTCCGCCAATTTCCTAGCTTTCGGTTCCCAAACAGGGTCGCCGTTAAAAATATGAGGATATTCCTTAAACATAAACGCGCAAGAACCGGAGGGCGATACGACATATTCAGCGTCCTCAAATGCTTCGATCATCCGTTTCATGGCTTCCTTAGATTCTTTTACATACCCGCTATTATATGACGGCTGTCCGCAGCAGACTTGTGATTCTGGAAAATCTATCTCGCAGCCAAGCTCCTCGAGCAGTTCAACCGAAGATTTCCCTACATTGCCCTGAAACATATCAACCAAGCAGGTTACAAATAGACTCACTCTCATTGTTGTATGCCATCCCCTTTGTCCGAATAATTTGTTAAAAATCGGATCTGTTTTTGTTTTATTATAATATATTTCAGTTTATTTTGAATTGTTATATGGGAAATTATTAACCTAATGTAGAAAAAGCTGCCTCAATGAAACCGTGGCAGCTCTAATAGTTCTATTATTTTTGAACAATTTTCCCTTTTTCAGTGATAAAAATAGCCTTTCGGTTGTTGTAATCTTCCGTTTGAAAGAAGATTCTCGTAAGAACAGGTAAATGAATTGACTGGAGATAGGTTGCAAGCTTTTTAATATTTTCCATATATATTTGTTGTTCTTCGGGAGTTTTCAAAAACCAATCTTCTGGCAGATTGACGATCAGGACGCTTTGATAGCCCATATCATAATGAAGCGACCTGTATGTCGGTATATGTGGACCTGCGTCCTCACTTAATTGACGTTCGATGATAAAACTGGATTGCTCTAGATGTGGAAATAGTTGGAGAATGTATTCTTTGATGGGTTTAGCTTCAGGAGAATTCCATAATACCGCGGGGTACAAATCTTCATATCCCGAATCTGAATCGTGCGAAACAGCTACCTCAAAAACTAACTCAGGATTGCGGTTAGGTGCGGCCTTTGCATAATAGCCAGAACCAAGGCCATTATATTGCATACTTTTAATAGAAAAATCCATTTGATATTTTGCATCCAAATAAGAAAGCATCGCCTGCTTTTGCTGGTATTTCCTCCAAGGAGTTCCGTTAAAAATCGAATAAATGTAAAAACCTAATACTACAACTAAGCCGAAAAAAATAGTCATAACGATCTTCCGAGGCTTCATAAAATCTCACTCCCTTTTTACCATTTTATTCGAGGCTGCTTTCCTTAACAATAAAAAAAGAAGACCCGACGAGTAGCCGGGTTTCAACTGTGCTTTTATCTTTCAATCACCTTTTGCAATACATAATAATAAAGAGATGATTGATCACTTTTCTTTAAGGCTGTTGCCATCCAGCCATTATTAAAGTAATGGGTGAATACATCCCGCGTCCGCATCCTCCACTCTAAGGCGAGAGACATCCGCTGGATTTTAATTTCCTGGATATTACCCGGAACTGGAACATATAAAAGCTCTGCATTATTTCCGTAACCAAGGTGGACGGACTCTGGCACAGGAAATCCCAGCTCATCATAGATCACATTTATCAATCGTGGAACGTCACCAGTTTCGTTCACATCAGGGGCCACTTCAGCCTTTTCTTCGACAATTCGCCACTCCACTAGAAACCGGTCAGACGGCATGCCGGCATTAAGGACGTCGGGCATATCCCCATAGCAATTTTCAATATATTTCTTACAAATCCCGCCTAACTTGCTTAAATTCAAATATCCGTTTACGGTTTCAAGCGGATCATATGTCCACTCAATATGCTTGTAGCCTTTTTCCAAGGCGACTTCCCGCTGCTTTCGTTTTAATTTTTCGCCAATCCCGATTCTTCTATAATCAGGATGAATCCCCATACTATGTGAGCATAAATAGACGCTCGAGCCGTTAAAGCCTGGAAAGCTGTATTGGAAACCGATTAGTTTTTCATTCAGGAAAGCTCCAATGACCAGCCCTCCGTTTTTTACTACTGCAACGTAATGGTTGACAGGCACGGGATCATCATCTGCCCAAACAATGCGTTCAAGGTTGGTGACTAAAGCCAGTTCCTCGGGAGAAGTAATTGTTCGTAAAGAGATGTTTTCTATTATTTCTTTCAAAATTATTCCTGCTTTCTTATAAACAATGATTATACGACCCTTTTTAAAAAGCTTTTTAACCGATCACTTCTTGGATTGCTGAAGAGTTCGGCCGGCGGACCTTGCTCCTCAATCACACCGTTACTCATATAAATTACTCTATCCGCAACCTCTTTGGCAAACATCATCTCATGCGTTACGACAACCATGGTCATGCCTTCCTCTGCTAGCTGTTTCATAACGTTCAGAACCTCACTGACAAGTTCTGGGTCAAGGGCAGAGGTTGGTTCATCAAATAACATGATTTTCGGATTCATGGCAAGTGCACGTGCTATGGCTACCCGCTGCTGTTGTCCACCCGATAACTTGCGGGGGTAGACATCTTTTTTGTCTTTCAGTCCCACTTTATCTAAAAGGGTTAAGGCTGATTCAATTGCTTCCGCCTTTGATTTTTTCAAGGCGTGCATCGGTGCTTCAATGACATTTTCCAAGACAGTCAAATGCGGGAATAGATTAAATTGTTGAAAAACCATCCCTACCTCATGACGTCGGATTTGTTGGATAATTCTTGGTGTATAATTTAGCTCAATTCCGTCAATGACAATTTTCCCGCTGGTTAATGTTTCGAGTCCATTCAGGCAGCGAAGAAGGGTGCTTTTTCCGGATCCGCTGGAACCGATTAGGGAAACTACTTCTCCGGGATAAACCTGCAAATCTATTCCTTTTAATACTTCCAACTGGTTAAAACTCTTATGGACATTTTCAATTTGAATAATAGGATGAAGATGATCCTTTACTTTATTTGACACCCACAAGCCCTCCCTTCTTTAATGTTCGCTGATGGACATTTTAAATTCTATCTTGCTTAGGAAAAATGATAAGATCGTTGTCATAATTAAGTATAGCAGAGCTGCGGAAATATAAAATTCGATAAAGGCATAGTTTGTTGAGGCAAACCTTTGTGAAGTCATCATCAACTCTGAAACGGTGACAAGGGAGGCTAGTGATGAATCTTTTAATAGTGTAATAGATTCATTGCCGATTGCCGGAATGCTGACCCGAAATGCCTGCGGAAAAATAATTCTGCGCATAATGGTCGGATAGCTTAACCCCAACGATTGGGCCGCTTCCATTTGACCCTTCGGGATTGAAAGAATACCGCCCCTTAAAATTTCCGCAATATACGCACCGGCATTGATTCCGAGCGCCAAGACGGCTGCAGGGAATGGCGCTAATTCAACCCCTATTTGCGGCAAACCGAAATAAACCAGAAATAATTGAACCAATAAAGGCGTTCCACGCAGTGTCCAAATATAAAAGTTAGCAAACAATGAAAATGGCTTAAATTTTGAGATCTTCATGATGACAATGATAATTCCCATTACCAATCCTAAAGCGATGGAAAAAATGAAGATTTCAAGTGTCGTCACAGATGCTTTTAGCAGAAATGGAACGTATTGCTCCACTAGAGAAAAATCTAACATTTATTCAGCCCCTTATCGGATGTCTTTTCCGAACCACTTTTTGCTGATGGCTTCAAAGCTTCCGTCTTTTTGCATATCAGCTATTACCTTATTGATTTCTTTACGAAGTTCATGATCTTCCTTGCGAATGGTCATACCAGCCTTCTCCGTATTCAATAAGCCATCAATAGCCTTAAAGGAATACTTTTGATCGATAATGATTTTAGCACCGACACCTTGGTCCGTTGCTACGCCATCAAGCCTTCCTGCTGCCAGGTCCTCAAAAGCAAGAAAGTCATTTTTATATAATTTGACATCTGCTCCATTCTTAGTAGCCATTTCTGCAGCTGTAGTCGAAATCGTTACACCGATTGCTTTGCCTTTCATATCTTTTGCTGTTTTAATAGAAGAATCGTTTGGAACAAAGAGCTGGTTTCCGGTCGTGAAATAATTGTCGCTAAATGAAACCTTCTTCTTTCTTTCTTCCGTAATAGCCATATCAGAAATGATAATATCAAACTTTTTACCTATTAATGCAGGAATCATACTATCCCAAGGAGTGGCTACAAGGACGGGTTTCACACCAAGTCTTTTGGCAACTTCATTAGCGATTTCCACATCAAATCCTTCTAACTCATTGCTTTTGTTGATGTAGTTATACGGAGGATACGCTCCTTCAATGGCAACATGAATTTCACCTTTATCCTTTATCGCCTTAAGGGTACCGCCATCTGCCGAACCGTTGGTCTCTTTACTGCCTCCGCACGCTGCCATAATCATCATTAAAAAAATTAAACCCATTCCTAGTACATACTTTTTCATTTGTAGTTCACTCCTTTATATTAGTTTTAAAATTAAGATACCGTCTCTTTTTTAATCATTAATTCCTGGAGCGTATTCTCATTAACTTCGATGCCCAGTCCCGGTTTGCCACTTAAATGAACGAATGGGATTTGATATTCCAGGTTGCCAATGTCCTTACTAAAAAGTAATGGCCCGGTTAATTCTGTACTGGTAATATTTTTTCTGGCAATGGCGGTATGATAGCCGGCCGCAGAACCGATAGAGGATTCGACCATCGAACCAATCTGGCAGGAGATTCCTGCAGATTCTGCGGTTTTTGCAATATGAATGGCTGGATAGATCCCGCCTGTTTTCATTAATTTAATATTGATTTTATCTGCAGCACCTTTTTTAATAATTTCGATCACATCTGAACCGCCATGAACTGTCTCATCAGCCATAATCGGAATAACCGTTTTCTTTCGCAATTCCGCGAGCCCATCAAAATCTCCCATTTTAATCGGCTGCTCCAGCCATGAAATACGAAGCGGGTCAAGTAATGGCAGGACTTGAGCTGCTGTCGCATAATCATTCCAGCCCTGATTAACATCAACACGAATTGGGACGCCGTATCCAACTGCTTTACGGACAGCCTTTATTCGTTCAACATCTTTAAAAGCCTCCGTTCCAACCTTTAATTTTAAGGAGCGGTATCCTCTTTCGACGGCTAGTTTTGCTTTTTCCGCCATTACCTCTGGCTCCTCGATACTTAACACTTTAGGAAAAGTAAGCTCGTCATGGTATTTTCCGCCAATAAGATCATAAACCGGCTTCGCTAAATACTTCCCCATCAGATCATAACAAGCTATATCAACTGCTGCCTTGGCTGCCGGGTTGGCATAGATGCGACTGTCCATAATATGGTGAATTTTTTCAATTTCAAATGGGTTCTCCCCCATCACAGCAGGCAATAATTGGTGCTTTAATACCTCAATTGCGCTAAAGAAAGATTCCCCTGTCACATGCTCATCAGGAACTCCTTCCCCATATCCTGTTAAACCATCATCCGTTTCCAGCTTTACAATGACAGAAGGCATATAGTCATAAGTTTCATATGAAATAATAAAAGGTGTTTCTAAAGGCAGGTGAATGCCAATGATGTCTGCTTTAATGATTTTCATGTTGATCTCCCCTTCACGTTAGCGACAAGTGTCGTTTCACTGTCGCTAATTGGATGTTTTTATAATATACTGAAAAATCCTAAAAATCAATCGTTTTATTGGTTTAATATAAAATAGTTTTTTAGTTTCTCAGAGATGTTATAAAGCGCACGCGGACGGCCTTGATCATATGGCTGCTCCTCCCCTGTAATGTGTATAAAATCATGATCAAGAAATCTTTTTATAAACCTCTCTGCTGAACGCCTGCTTACCGCTAAGTAATCGGCCAATTCCTGCGCTGAAAATGAACGAAATTGGTTAAGCCTAATAAAATCAAAAAACCTTAGCAAATTTTTAGAGGTCATTTTAAGCTCATCGGCTAATAATTGAATATCGTGATCTTCATTTTTTAAAATATATTGTTTTTCATTTTCAAATAAGGGACCTATTAATTTTTTGTCTTCGTCCAGCAGGAAAATAGTTGTCTTTTCTGTTGAATGTTTTTCAGTAAAGTATAATGCCCCTTTTGCATGGTTTTCCGCATCTTTCATGGTATAACCATAGCCGATACCAATTTGCATTGAGGATTTAATTTTCTCTTCTAGTTCAAAAACTTTTTGCAAATGTTCCTTCTGAACTTCCTCTAAGGATCCTCGATTAGTATAAATAAGAAACGGCTGATAGTGATCTAATGAAACCTTTGCATTTAATTGTCGTGCCATTTCGTTTAAATATTGCAGCATTTGGAGCCGGAATACCTGATCATCCTGAGGGTCTGGCTGATTTACTTTCAATGAAATGACAGCAATTTGCGAATCCTTGGTTTTCTTCAGTTTAGTCAATGTAATGGCTTTTTCCAGACTCTCTTTTAAGGCTTGCTTGGGCTGGACCATATTAATGGTCGGAACACCGAAATTCTGAAGCTCTTTATAAACAGCATGTATACTTGTTAAAGCAAACTGTGTTTTTTTTGCAAAATAAAGGTCTTTGTGAAACCGGACAAACTGTGAAATATCAAAAGCAGACTTCTCTTTTTCTAACTGATAGATCCACGGGTAATCCTTTACATAAAGAGGACCATTTGAAATCTTTATTTCTTTTAAGACATTGTCCAGGAAGTCCTTTTTGGGCAAGTCAATTGAAATCTTTTCAAGCGAAATTTTCTCATGAAGGTAAACCGAAAATAAGGATAAGGAAACCATAAACTCGTTAAATGTAGAGTACGTTGCCAATATCCGAGATTCGTTTATTTTTTCCTGTCCGTAATAATAGGCAATAACTCCTGATAATAGCAAGATATCAGTCTCTATCCCCGCCTTTTCAATCAAATGATCGATTTCCCACGGAGAGTCATACGTGTAGTTGATAAATTCGACATCAGGAAATAAGTCGTAGAATTCGGAAATAGCATCAATAAATAAATTTGAACCAATTACACCAATAACGTCCAACATAACACTCCTTCCTAATTTATTTAATTTCGAGTATATCATGTAACAAGAAAAGTGTAACCAAGTATTTACATATTAAATAGTTTTGCCAATGCCAATGAAAAAAGACTGAGCAGACTCAGTCTTTTTTCATCTCAATCAATAATAGATGGGATGTTTCATTTGCTTTAATTTGAATATCTTCCTCAACAATTTCCATGGCATCTCTCGTATTTAAAGAAAGATCATTGATTGTTGAACTTCCTTCGATTTGCACCAAATAGGCTTGTCTTCCTGCACTAACTGGAAAACTGATTTCTTTGCCTGCTTCAAGTTCCAATGAATAGATGTTTGCATCCTGGTTTATTTTGATTGGGGCGTCCCCTTCCTTACTTGAAACCATATGAAGCCACTGGTTGTGCCGATCTTCCCAATTAAATCGGTAATCACCATAATTCGGCTCATACCCCGCCCTATCTGGGAGAATCCAGATTTGCAAAAATCGTAATGTCTCGCTGCCAAGATTATGCTCGCTATGGAAGACACCTGTCCCCGCACTCATATATTGGACATGGCCGCGTGTAACCGTATTTTTGTTTCCCATACTGTCTCCATGTGTAAGATCTCCATTCACCACATAAGAAACAATCTCCATTTCTTTATGGGGATGAAGATTAAATCCAGTACCGGGTGCGACCAAATCGTCATTGATGACTCTCAACTGCCCGAAATGGATATTTTTCGGATTATAGTACTCTGCAAATGAGAAATGGAAAATACTATTTAGCCAGCCTAAATTACTTCGTCCCATTTTTTCGTTATCTAATTTTCTGAGCATGTCATTGGTCCTCCTTCATTGCCTCTATTAAAACCTCAATTTAAATCATTTCGAATTCGAGATAATTCTAGTACTTTTCCTTGTGTTTGTCAAACTCGCCAAAATCCCCACTTGATTTAAAATGAACGGTTATAAAGGCCTTCTTATTTTGAAAAAAACTAAATATATTGTCTTATAACCTTCATTAAAGGGGTGTGGACTTTCGTGAAAAAAATAGCTGTTGCCATTATTCATGGGATTGGCAGACAAGACAAGGACTTTGCTTCAGGCATGATTGGCATGCTAAAAAAGAATTTTGCCAAGAAAATAGGAAATTTGGTCACAGACCCTTCTTCCCAGCTGATATTCCAGCCCATTCAATGGTCAGAGGTATTAGAGGACAGAGAGGAAGAACTTTATGAGAAAATCGTTTTGAACCACAAGTTGGATTATCAAAAACTTCGTCATTTTCTTATTCATTATATGGGAGATGTCATCGCCTATCAGCCTGTGGAGTCAGCAAAGCATAATTACGAAAGAGTCCATGAAAAAATTGCCGAAAATCTTCGTGAGCTTGCTAATAATGCCGGCGGGAATGCCCCATTATGCGTGATTTCCCATAGTTTAGGGTCGGTCATCACGAGTAATTATTTCTATGATTTGCAGTATAAAGAAAATGACGGCACTGTAGATGGGAGTCAATTTTCACCTTTAGAAAATGGGGACACTATTACCCTTTTTTATACCTTAGGAACGACCCTTCCATTATGGAGTCTGCGTTATTTTAACTTTGACCAGCCCATCAAAATCCCTTCGCCCAAACTGAAGGAATTCTATGCCGGCTTAAACGGTGAATGGATCAATTTTTATGATAAAGACGATATTCTAGGCTATCCATTACGGCCGATCAATGACATTTATAAAAATGCGGTTACTGAGGATAGGCAGGTAAACGTAGGAAATATTTTAACAAGCTGGAACCCTTTGTGCCATATGAGTTATTTTAGAGACAAGGATGTAATTGAAGGGATTGCGGATGGGTTGGTTCGGACGTGGAGGCATATAAATAAACCAAACTGAAAAAAATAAAAATGCTTCTTACAAAAAGCAACTGGAGTATGAAATCATGAATGAAAACCAAATTCAAGCCATTAAAAATCACACCATTCCACTAAAAGAGGTGAATGACTTCCAGCCTTTAATAGAGGAAATCAATCACCAGAAATATGTATTATTAGGAGAATCCTCACACGGGACTTCTGAATTCTATAAGATTCGGGCGGAGCTTACAAAAAAGTTAATCCAAGAAAAAGGATTCACTTTTATTGCAGTTGAAGGTGATTGGCCGGCCTGCCAACAGGTTAACCGCTATATCAAAGGTTACGATAACGAATATACCAATGCCCGCGAGGTATTAGCCGCGTTTAACCGCTGGCCGACATGGATGTGGGCAAATGAAGAAATTATTAGGTTGATTGAATGGTTAAAGGACTACAATCATAACCTGCCAACAGACCGACGGATTGGCTTTTATGGAGTCGATGTTTATAGCTTATGGGAATCAATGGACGAAATCATTAAATATCTTGAAAAAACAAATCCTTCAAGCGTCGAAGCAGCAAAAAAGGCATTCGCCTGCTTTGAACCCTTTAATCGCGAGGGGCAAATGTACGGGGTATCGGCTTCCTTTTATGCAGAAGACTGCCATGATGAGGTCATTAACCTTCTGACAGATATTGTGACAAACAAAAAGAAATATTCAAGCTCCGAAGAAGGCCAATTAAACCTGGAAGTTAACGCAATCGTCACAGCTAACGCCGAAAACTATTACCGGACGATGGTCGTAAATGATAATGAGTCTTGGAATATCCGCGACAGGCATATGGTGGAGGTCATTACCAAAATCGGTTCCTATAATGGTAAAAACGCAAAAGGCATCATTTGGGAGCACAATACCCATGTCGGTGACGCACGAGCGACGGACATGGCGGATGAAGGACTTGTGAATGTTGGGCAGCTATTAAGGGAACAGGAAGGACAGGAAAATGTCTATATTGTCGGATTTGGCACCCATCGCGGGACCGTTATTGCAGCAGATTCATGGGGTGTAGATTTTAAAAGAATGATTGTTCCTCCCGCCCAAAAAGGTAGCTGGGAGGACCTGATGCACGAAGCCGGAAATCACGACAAGCTGATTCTTTTCAACGAAACCATTCGGCAGCATTTTTCCAGCAGGATTGGCCACCGTGCAATCGGAGTTGTTTACGATCCCAGGTATGAACACTTTGGAAACTATGTACCATCAGTAATAGCGGAACGATATGACGCCTTTATCTATATAGATTCTACAACCGCACTTGAGCCGCTCGCGGTCGAAACAGTGTTTGTATAATAAAAAGCCGCTCACAACTGAGCGGCTCTTTATATAGTCTCGATATTATCTTGCTAACCAGCCGCCATCAATCGCCAGGATATGGCCATTCATATAATTAGAGGCGTCACTTGCAAGGAATACTACTACGCCCATCAAGTCAGATGGGTCTGCCCAACGTGCGGCCGGGATGCGGGAGAGAATCTCGGCGTTGCGTTTTTCATCCGCCCGAATTGGCGCTGTGTTGTCTGTCGCAATATATCCTGGTGCAATCGCATTAATTTGAATATTATATTCTGCAAGTTCGTTGGCAAACGCCTTCGTCAGACCGGCAACAGCATGTTTGCTGGCTGTATAAGGAGGAACGAACTTGCCTCCCTGGAATGACAGCATGGAGGCAATATTGATAATCTTTCCGGATCTTTGCTTCACCATGACCTTTGCCACTTCCTGACTAAGCAGGTAGATGGAATTAAGATTGATTTCCATTACGGCATCCCAATCCTCTTCCTTATACTCGAGGATAGGAGCACGGCGGATAGTACCGGCGTTATTCACCAGAATATCAATCCTGCCATATTCATTCATACATTCTGCAGCTGCCTGCTTAACCTTTGCCCTGTCGCTTAAGTCCGCCTGGAAAAAGACCGCACGCTGTCCAGTTTCTTCGATTAGCTTCTTTGTTTCATTCCAATCCTCACTGCGGGACACCACAAAAAGATCTGCCCCGGCTTTTGCAAGGGCAACGGCGTATGCCTGACCAAGTCCCTTGTTGCCCCCTGTAACGATGGCGACTTTTCCTGCTAGATTGAAAAAATCAAGGGAAAAGGATCTTAGATTATTCGTCATGTCATTAGCCTCCGCTTTTTTATATTTTCATACTGCCGTAAAAACTAGCGCAAATCTTCCATTTTCACAAAATCCATATCAGTGTAGGTGATATTTTCACCGCACATCCCCCAAATAAATGTATAGTTACTTGTGGCTGTACCTGTATGAATAGACCAGCTAGGAGAAATGGCCGCCTGCTCGTTTTTCAACACTAAGTGTCTTGTTTCATCCGGTTTACCCATAAAGTGGAAAACACGTGTTTCAGATTCCATATCAAAGTACAGGTAGACTTCCATTCTCCGTTCATGGGTGTGGCATGGCATGGTATTCCAAACACTGCCCGGCGCAAGCATCGTCAATCCCATTTGCAGCTGGCATGATTCACAAACATTCGGGTGGACATACTGGTAAATTTTCCGTTCATTTAATGTGCCCGGCTCGCCCATTTCAAGGGGAACAATCTTGTTAATATCAATTTTGACTGTAGGATAGGTAAGATGTGCTGGAGTCGAGTTGATATAGAATTTGGCCGGATTGTTTGCATCATTGGAACGGAACAGGACTTCCTTTGTTCCCTTGCCGACATACAGGCCATCTCTTCCCTGCATCTCATATTCCACGCCATCCAGAATAACCGCACCATCGCCGCCGATGTTGATAATTCCCAGCTCACGGCGTTCAAGGAAATACTCCACGCCAAGCTCTTTATCCAATTTGATTGTCAATTCTTGCTCAGCAGGAGTGACCCCTCCAAAAATCATCCGGTCATTATGTGTATAGGTTAAGTGGACCTGCCCAAGCTCAAATAGGGTTTCCACTAAAAACTCCCTTCTTAATTCTTCCGTTGTGTATTTCTTCATATCCTCGGGGTGAATTGCATAACGAGTTTCCATTATTCATTACTCCTTCATGAAAAATTTATTGTTTCAAAACCTGCCGGCCATTTACCGGCAGGTTTTGTCAAACGTGGATTCTTCCTACTGTCAAGTTACTTTGCAAACGTTAACATTTACCGTTTATCTATAGTCTATCAAAACTAGTAATATATGTAAACCATTATTGTTAACGTTAACATTTTTCGATTATGTCAATAGAATTCCTTGTAAAACAAAAAAGAAGCCACCAAAAAATTTGACAGCTCCTAAAGTTTGATTTCCAAATTAGTTTAAGTACATTCGGAATCCAATGATGATAAGCAATACGGATAACATTTGAAGGACCACTTTACCTGGTATTTTTTGTGACAAAATTACCCCAAGCTGAGCACCGACCATAACGCCCAATCCTCCCCAGATGATCGTCATCCAATCAAAACTGCCATAATAAAGATGAAGAAGAACGCCTGCTGATGAGTATATGCATAAGGAAAAGATGGATGTTGCTGTTGCCTGGTGAGTAGATACATGAAACAGATAAATTAAAATCGGAACCAGCAGCCAGCCCCCGCCAATTCCCAAATAGCTTGAGAGAATCCCCATTATGAAACCTAAAGGAAGCAGCCATTTTGACTGAACAAGAGGAATATCTACTGATTGAATCTCAGCTTTATGTAAAGAAAGACCATCCCTTTCTCCCTCTGAAATAGCTAGTTTTCTCTTTAATGGAACCGAGGAATTTTTCATCATTAAAAATATGCCCAGACAAACTAGAATACTCGCAAAAAGAATATAGAAAAAGTTCGAAGAGTATAATTGCAGCAGCCAAAAACCGATAAATGAACCAGGTAATGCTGCAAATGCAAGTGTCATTCCCATCCGATAATTTATCTGTCCTTTTCTGGCATACCCTACAACGCCGGATATCGCATTGATTAGGACAATTACCAAACCTGAACCAGCTGCAACCTCTGGTTTTAAATGGAAAAACATTAATAGCACCGGGACAAAAATAAATCCTCCGCCGGCCCCAACAATGGTTCCGTATCCTCCAGCGATGATTCCAATTAAGAGAAGCAGCAGGCCTGTTGAGATATCCATATTTATGCCTCCTTTAAGAACGAAAACTGGGAATAATAACATATTCCCAGTTTTCATACTATTTAAATGGTTAGTAAACCTTGGGCATACATTTTCTTCAATTCTTTCTTATCAATCTTTCCAATTGGCGTAAGTGGGAACTGCTCCTGGAGATAAACCACTTTCGGCACCATATACTTTGAAGTGCGCTCCTTACAGAACTGAATAATATCCTCCTCTTTACAGCTGCTTCCTGCTCTTGGTGACACAATGACACAGACCGCTTCACCCCAATCCTGATGGGGAACACCAATACACGCACTCATGGCTACTGCCGGATGCTGATTGACGACCCGTTCAACTTCTGAGGAATAGACATTCATGCCCCCGGAAATGATCATATCCTTCTTCCGGTCGACAATATAAAGGTATCCATTTTCATCCCACTTGCCGATATCTCCCGTGTAGAACCAGCCATCACGAATGGCTTCCTGGGTCTGCTCCGGCCTTTGGTAGTAGCCTACCAGCATGGAAGGTGATTTTACAATAATCTCTCCCATCTCGTTTTGTCCCACATCATGGCCGTTATCGTCAATTACTCGAACTTCAGTAAACAAGCACGGTTTGCCGCAGCTTTTCAAAACTTCCTGGTTATGGTGATAAGCCCAAACATGAGCGCTTTTCGATAATCTGGAAATAACGATATTACACTCTGTCATACCGTATTGCTGGCGCATAATCGGCCCAAACACTTCGAAGGCTTCCTTAAGTCGCTTGGGTGAAATGGGTGAAGCACCATAAAAGATATTGCGCATGGAACTGACATCATATTCCATGGTTTTCACCTGGTCGAGAAGTCTGTACAGCATGGTCGGGACCACAAATGTAGTAGTAATCTGATATCTTTTAATGGCCTTGATAAAATGTTCTGCATCAAAAGCACGCATGACATAAACATGGACCCCGGAAATCAGGGCTCTCCACAGCAGGGAGCCGCCCGCATGAACGATTGGTGTACTTAACAGCAACCGGTCACGGTCATCTATTGGATCCTCCATCGCAGCAGAAAGGATGCCCGCAGCCAAACCTGCCTGGGAATGCATAACGCCCTTCGGTGTACCTGTTGTCCCGCCAGTGTAAGAAAGAAGCGCGATATCTTCCCCTGCCGATACATGGAAATCCAAATCCTTTTTTTCCACAGGCCATTCGAATTTCATATATTTTTCTGGATAGTCGACACCAAAACCTGGAAGCCCAATCACATGAACATTCGGATCATTTGCCTCCTCCAAGTATTCGAGAATGGTCGTAACATGAGGCTTTGTTGCCATGATCACTAATTTCGGTTTTGCTTCCCGCAAAATAAAGCCAACTTCCCTTGTTCCCAGCTTTTCGCCGAGCGGGACTAAGGTTGCGCCAAGCCGCTGGACAGCAAGCCCAAAGATAACCGCTTCTAAGCTATTGGAAATAAGGGTAGCGATATGGGTCCCCCTTCTGGCACCTAAATTGTGTAGATAGGTTGATACAAGCTCTATTTTTTCTAACAGTTCCCGATAGGTTATCGTTTCCTCAGACGGCAGTAGGGTGACTGCTGGGAGTTCTGCGAATCTCCTTAATCCCTTAAGGAGCAATGCCTGAAAAGTCGTCTGCTGCATAATAAGTGGTCCCTCCTTAAAAATTGAATTAATCCTTCAAAAGTTCCTTGGCAATTGTATTTTTTTGAATTTCCGAAGTTCCGGTCAGGATCCGGTACATCCGCGAGCTTCTGTACATTTTTTCAACCGGGTGCCCTTTCACCAAGCCTTGGGAGCCGAATATTTGGATGGCCTTATCGGCGACACGGTTGTTTACTTCTGATGCAAACAGCTTTGCCATGGAAGCCCCTGCCCGCTCTTCTTCCCCCCGGTCGATTTTTTCAACTACATCGTAAACCATACTTCTTGCCGCATAGATTTCCGTGGCCATTTCCGCCAACATGTGCTGGATTGCCTGAAATTCACTAATTGGGCGGCCGAATTGAACCCTCTTTTTGGCCTGTTCCACTGCTAAATCAAGAAGGTGCTGAGCCATTCCTACGAAACTGGCAGCATGAGAGGCGCGATTCGTATTGATTCTCTTTAAGCCTAGCAACAAGCCTCTTCCAGGTGCACCGATAATATTCGAGGCAGGCACCCGACACTGATTGAAAAGTAATTCAGCATGAATTCGTTCTCCTGAAATCGGGACTTGGATGTTTCCGAGTTCAAAACCGTCATTAAGCGGTGTCTTTTTATCAACTAGGAAAGCTGTAATTCTAGGTTTCTCGTCTTCTACTAATTCTTTTGCTATGACAATCGCAAAATCAGCATATGGGGCAGCACTGATAAAATGCTTTTTCCCTGTTAATATGTAGTCATCTCCGTCTTTAACTGCCGTTGTTTCAATGGCAAACGCATCTGAACCGGCATTAGGTTCTGTCAGTGCGAAACAGCATCCGATATCTCCGGCAACTACCGGGATGACGTATTTTTCAATTTGCTCTTTTGTAAAGCTTTCGAGCATCTGGCCGATTCGGAGCGGTCCGCCGATTTCTCCGAGCACCTGTCCCCATAAGACTGCCCCGGAACGAGCTAATTCTTCCTTTAACATGCAAAGTCCTTTTAAACTAATTTCCTGTCCTCCATATTCCCTTGGCAGGTTAATTCCATAGAACCCTAACTCTCTAGATCTTTTTCTGACCCACTTGATCGCCTCCATCGGGATGTCTTCTTCCGCATTAAGGCGCTGCTCCTGCTCATATGGAAATAATTCATTTTGGATAAAATCGCGCAATTTCCCATAAAGCGATTTCAAGTCATCTCCTACCATCATTAGCATTAACGTCCCTTCTTTCATTAAAAATTTTATTAAATATTTTAAATCTTAAATTAATTATATTTATAAATTATTTTTAAGTAAAATAACCATTTATTATATTTACTTAAATAAAAATTATATTAAATATAAAAAAATAGCTCCCTATTTTTTAATAGGAAACTAATATTTTAAGGTTGTTGTATATACTTCAAGACATTTAATAAACTCTTTGACTGCTTTGGAAAAGTGCTGTTTCTTTGAGCGCACATATCCTAATTCCATTAAATCATGATGAAAATTCGTCAATGGAATGGGAACGAGCTCACCGCTCAGGTAATACGGATCACTGTTGATCCCGATTTCATAAGAAAGGGTAATCGCCAAGCCTTCCGCAACTGTTTTCTTAATCACTTCTGTATTATTGGTTAAAAACAAAACATCTAGTTCTCCATATTTTGCGAAAAAATCATCGAGATAAGCTTTCATATTAGGCCCATTGTAAAAAACCAGGGTTTGATCCTGCAGTTCTTGTGGTGTGATACTTTTTTTGCCGGCTAAGGGGGAGTTCCTGCCTACAGTTACAACCACCTTTGCTTCCATCAGTTTGCAAAACTCCAGTTCGTCCTCTTTAGGGTTTTCTTTAGGCATATTTAACAATCCAATGTCTATTTTATTTTGCAGAACATCGTGGATAATTTCTTTGCCGCCTTTTTCATCAATGACAATTCTTACTTCGGGATACTTTTTCTTAAATAAAGCCAACGATTTGGGCAGGACTGTCAGAAACAGGCCCTGTGTAGAGGATAGGCGCAATTCTTTTTCAATTGTGTCCGAATGTGCTTGGGCACTGTCCTTCATTTCCTCAAGCTTACTCATTACCTCATAGGCTTTTTGAATGATGTCCATGCCTTCCTCAGTCGGAATCGTCCCCAATCTCGACCGTTTGAAAATCTTGATTCCTAATTCTTTTTCAAGGCTCGTAATCGCCATACTGATACCGGCCTGGGAAATATGAAGACTTTCCGAGGCGGTAGAAATCGAACGTGTTTCGGCAACTTTAATGATATATTCCAATTGTTCAATATTCATGGATGATTCCCCTTCAATTTCTCATATTAGAATCATACCGCGAATTGTAAGCCCATTCAATCAAAGAGTTTAAGCATAGCTGATGGATTTGGCTTAATAGAATTAAATAGCCGCCGTTTCATTTTCAAATTCCTTTGATGATTGTGAAGCATTATTTTTCATCGAAATGACAATAACCATAGCTAGTAGCGCTGAAATGACTAAAAACCAGAAAGCCGCATTATAGGAGCCCTTAAATAAGCTAATGATCAAGCCAATTGCTGTTGGAGAAACCGCGCCGGCAATTTGACCCGCAAAGGTGACAACACCAGAGACCGAACCGGTAAGTTCCTTTGGTGAATATTTGATAATAATCGTATAAAGAACAGTTCCGAAAAAAGAAAGGGCGATGGAATTTAACGTAAGATACGTAATAAACTGTGCGACTGACGTAGCATTTGCCATAAAGTATAGGAAAATCGCACATAAAAGAGCACCGGCAGCGGCCAAGTATTTTTCACGGCCGACCATCCATTTATCCAATACCAATCCGCTCACATTAAACATAAAGAACCCAAGAATGTAAGGGAGAGCCAGTAAACTGCCGGCGTGAACTATATCCACTCCTTTTTCCTTTACCAGGTAGATTGGCATCCATGTAATCAATCCATAGTTAATAATATTAAATAAAAATTTAAAAGAGATGAGTTTCCATATGTTATCTATTTTTAATAACAGCTTTAAAGGAACCTTTTTTCGAACTTGGGTGACTTTCGTTTTGTGTGCTTCTTTAGGCTTTAAGATAAACCAAAAACCGACAGCAACAATCATGCCCAATATACCTGCGACCGAAAACATGCCTCTCCATCCGAACGAAGCGATCATCGCAGCAGCAAGGGCTGTACCTAGGATTCCGCCTATATTTTGCGCAGATAGGAAAAAGGAATTGGCCCGGCCGCGTTCTTCTTGAGGAAAGTTATCCCGGATGGTTGACATACTGGCTGGATAAAAAGGGCCCTCTCCCAATCCGAAAATGAATCGAATGAATAATAAAGATACAAAGGACCAAGCGAATCCAGTCATTAAGGTAAACAAAGACCAGCCAAACAGGGATAATGTAATCATGACTCTCGCACCGTACTTGTCCGTCATCCATCCGCCAAGCGGCTGCATGAGCGAGTAACTGATGAAAAATATACTGATCAACAAACCAGTCTGAGAGGTATTTAGGTGAAACTCATCGCCAATTGGGATTACCGCAACGTTAATGGCGACACGGTCAAAAAAGCTTAAAACCATTCCTACAAATAAAAGACCGCTTATGATTATTTTCCGTTTTTTACTAGCATACATCTCCATTTCCACTCACTCCATTTTAAGTTCAGTTTAAAATACAACATTAGCAAACCTGCAGCCCACAATTCACTAAAACCGAGGCCGATAGGAAGCGTTTTCAATTTATAAATAATGTCTAGCTAGTTCAACAAAGTTGATACGTCTGATTGATTATGCCAGTTTAATAGTTGGAAATATTCTTAATCTTGGGATTAATTTTATCATAAAATAAATTTAAGAAAATTAAGTAATTATTATGATGATATAAATTAAATTGATAGATAATCATTCAATCAAATTTGAGTTAGGCCGGTTCCGCATAGATTTGGAACCGGCACATATATAAATATTTATGGTGTCACGATATTTACCTTAGGATCAAATTTATCCAGTAAAGATAAAAATTCTTTAAATTGTCCCTTGTTTCCAGTAACGGATACCTTTCCGGAAGCCTCCATTTTATCCAAATCTTCTTTTCCTAGAGCGATTAGATAGAATGTTACTCGATCTACTACTAACGTGGCATCAGGCTCTGATGCCGTTTGACCTTTCTTATAATTGACAACAGAGTTTCCTAAGGTAATCGTATAGTTTGTTTTTAAATCTCTGAACGACACATTAAAAGTCATATATTTGCCTTCTGCCTTCGTTCCGTTTAACTTAATCGAGACTAAGTTTAGGAAATCATCCATCGGCATGTTCAGAAGCGTATCTAGATTCATCATGCCGCCTGAGCCTTTCGATTCTGCCACTCCATTTCTTAGCTCCTGGGCCCCTGTCAGGTAAAAGTTTCTCCAAACAGAGGATTCTGCCATATATCCTAACTGTTCGTATGCTTTGGCAAGTAAATCCTTTGCTTCCTTATTATTGGGGTCTGCCATCACCACATGCTTTAACACTTGTGCCACCCAGCGGTATTCACCTTTGGCATAATCATGTTTTGCTTGTTTAAGAACATTTTTTTCGCCGCCCATGTATTCAACATATTTAGCCCCCGCTTCTTCCTGCGGCAACGGGTCCAAATCGGAAGGGTTTCCGCTGAAATAGCCTAAATAATAGTTATAAACCGCCTTCACATTATGCTTTAGCGTCCCGTAATAACCACGATTCGCCCAAACCTTGTCGAGGCTTTCTGGCAGCTTAATTTTTTCGGCAATTTCATCCGCGGTGTAGCCTAAATTCGCCATATGGATGGTTTGGTCATGAATGTATTTATACAAATCACGCTGGTTTTTAAGTTGTTCGAACACACGATCTTTACCCCATGTTGGCCAGGAATGGGCGGTCACCATGACGTCGATATCTTCACTACCATATAGATCGATTGTTGCATCAAGAGCCTCTACCCATTTTAAAGTATCCCTAGTCTTGGCACCTCTTAACGTGTAGATATTGTGCAAGGTATGTCCTGTATTTTCTGCTACCACCAGTGTTTTATAATCTTTAATATAGTAGTGCATTTCAGCAGGTGCTTCCGTGTTTGGTGTTAATAGAAACGAAAAAGTAATCCCGTCTATTACCATTGTTTGTACAGGATCCTTTATTTCTGCGGTTGGTGGCATATAACTAAAAGTTCCGTTGCTTAATCCTGGTCCAATACCGGACGTGACAAAACCTTGCTCATTGGCAGGCAAGAGATTACCAAACATATACCCCGCCCGGCGGGACATGATGGTGCCTAAAAGAACGTTTTCACTTAGTGCCTCTTTATTGAATCCGTCCGGTACAATAATGGGAACTTTTTTTGGATCGGCAGCATATTGGGCTACCCCTTTAATTCCTCCGAAGTGGTCAACATGGCTATGACTTATGACAATAGCGCTTACTGGTTTTTTAGGACGATGTTGAAAATAAAGTTCCATTGCCGCTTTAGCTGTTTCCACGGTTGAGAGCGTATCCAAAACAATTAATCCTGTTTTTCCCTCGACAATGGTAAGAACAGATAAGTCTTGTCCACGAACTTGATAGACTCCGTCGACGACTTTAAACAAGCCGGAAATATTTTGTAATTGGGCTTGTCTCCATAAACTTGGGTTAACCGTATGTGCCGCCGGGACATCCTCTTTTATAAATGAATACTGATTGCTGTCCCAGATCACATTCCCAGCTGGATTCTTTATTGGATCCATTTGTAAAGGCGCAATAAATCCTTTATGAGCATCTTCAAAATCTTGCCTGTTTGAAAAATCCAACTGGTTGTACACTGCCTTATTGGCCAGGATGGTAGTGCTAGATGCAGGCATCGGCTTACTTGTGTCAGCACTTGTATTAGTTGAACCTAGCAATAACATAAAAGCAACTGGAACCAATACCGTCCCTCTCATAAACGACTTTTTCGACAATTTGTTATAACCTCCCCTTGAAAGTATCCTTCCTTCTAGCTGTTACCTTAGTTTTTGAAATTATCTAAATTCATTTTATAATTAAAATATTTTTAAGTAAATTTACTATTATTGATGGTAACTTCAGTTTTGTTTATATAAAAATTAAAAAAGGGGCCCAAACTATTTAAATTTGGGACACCCTCTAAATTATTCTTGTTAAATTTTACAAATCCGCTAAACCTTTGAAAAGTTCTACACCTGTCTCGATGAGATCATCACGGAAGTTATACTCATAGCTGTGCAGGTTCGGATAATCTTCTCCGTTGCCAATATAAGTATAGGCTCCCTTTGTGAGTTTTGTGTAATGACCAAAATCTTCGGAACCGCGGAACGCTTCCTCTAGCTCAATCAAATCGAATCCTTTATCTTTACAAACCTGACGAATCTTATCGGAGCTTTCTTTGTCATTCGCTGTTTCCGGGAATTCATCTTGGTATTCAAAGCTTACCTTTAGACCATACTTCTCCGCTTCCGCAATCGCCACGTCCTCAAGCTTCTTCTGAAGTTTATCCATTTCTTCTTCGTAAAGGGCACGGATTGTCATTCTAAGCACACCTTTGCTGGCGTTAACACCGAACGCTTTGGCACCGATATCCACTTGGACAATCGTGCATAGAACAATACCTTTGTTCACAGCAGGATCAATGAATCCAGGAATGGCATCGATGACCTTGGCAATCGCAAAGGATGGATTGATTCCCTTCTCCGGTTCGCTGGCATGAGAAGGTACACCCTCCATATGTATGCTCATTCCCTTGGATGCACAATGGGCTGTTCCGTCAATGACTAATACGGAATAGTGTTTAAAACCGCTCATATTATGCCAAGCAAAAATTTCATCAATGTTATTTTCCTCGATAAAAACAGCACACTCTGCTGCACCGTCACCTGTTTCCTCCGCATGCTGGAATAAGAAGTAAACGTTGTTGTCGCAGCCCTTCTGATCAATTTCCAACGCAAATCCAGCAAGGGTTGCGGAGTGCCCGTCATGCCCGCATTTGTGTGACACTCCAGGAATTTGCGAACCGTATGGAAGATTAATAGTTTCCTCTATCGGGAGGGCATCAAAGTCCGCACGGAAGGCAACGTTTCTTTTACCAACATTAGAGTGATAGATCGCATAGAACCAACGGCCCCGATCAACGATTTCAAGCTTTGTGTTTGCTTGTAGGAAATCAATTAAATGTTGTTTCGTCCATTCTTCATAATTGGATAATTCAGGATGTGCATGTAGTTCATGACGAAGCTGCACCGCCAATTCAAGGTTTTTCTTTTCCAATCTGTTTCTCTCCTCTCCATTTAAGGACGAATCCCTAGTTTACATAGTAGCAACTAGGGACCCGCCCTTACACATTACTAATATGAAAATTTGTGAGATTCATTATTTTATTTCTGTTTCTTTAATGTGGGCCTCTAAGAAAGGCTTATAGTCCGGATCTTTCAGTTTTCCTTTTTTATACAAGATGGTACCAATAATGGCGTACAAGACTAGCATTGGTGCGCCGATATAGAATGAAAATCTTGTATCATGACTATAGGCCGTATAAGCGGCGATCGCAACTAATGCGATTAAACAAATAATGGTTGGAAGTGGATAAATATTCGTTTTGAACTTTAATTTGTCCACTGAGCCGCCATTTGCCACCAGCCATTTTCTGAATTTATAGTGAGAAAGAAAACTACCGAACCAGCCAAGTAACGTATTGAAACCAGCGATGGAAATTAACCAAACAAACACCTTATCCGGTGAAACGAAGTTTGTAATCAGAGAAACTTGCCCAAGGAACAATGTTAGGATAACCGCATTCATCGGGATCCCGCGTTTATTTACTTTACCCAAAGTTTTTGGAGCCTTTCCTTCTTTTGACAAGGCGACCAGCGTTCTGCTGATGGCATAAATCATCGAATTTGCCGCAGATGCGAGTGAAGTCAGAATGACAATATTCATAATCGCAGCAGCACCAGGAATTCCTGCCAAACTAAACAGACCAGCATAGCCATTGTTTAAAACGCTTACTTGTTTGTAAGGAACGACCAATCCCATGACCGTCACGGTACCAACGTAAAAAAGCAATACCCGGAAGAAAATAGTATTGATGGCTTTAGGTACATTTTTTTGAGGATTTTCTGTTTCTCCAGATGCAGTAATAACGGTTTCAACCCCAAGATATGACCAGATTACGCCAGTCATCATCAAAATAACTGCTGCGAACCCGTTAGGGAACATGGACATGTCTGTCCAGTTGGATAATCCAATAAATCCTTGATGTCCAATCAAACCAAAAATCATTAACACACCAACAATTAAGAAGATAATAATTGCAACAACCTTGATGCCGGCAAACCAGTATTCTGCTTCCCCGTATGATTTTACATCGATTAAATTCAAGGCCAAGATCAGTAAAGAAATGATGATACAGAAGACAGTAGGAGATACACTAGGGAAAAATTGATTTAGAATCATTCCTCCCCCAACGATTTCAGCGCCAAGGCCGAGGAATCCGTTGATGGATAAATTCCAGCCTACCATAAATCCCAATACAGGATGAACAAATAGGCCCGAATAGGATGTATAGGCGCCCGGAACTGGCATGAAGGTAGACATTTCGCCTAGACCTTTCATTAAAACAAACACTAAAAGCCCTATCACTAAATAGGCAATCGGGCCGCCTAGGGCGCCTGCCTTCGAAACGACATTACCAGAAGCGAGGAACAGACCTGTACCGATTGTTCCGCCAATGGAAATCATCGTAATATGCCGTTGTTTTAAGCCGCGTTGAAGGTCATTGGTGTTATTTTCCATAGATTAATTTCCCCTTTTTTTTAATTTACTAGTTTAATAAAATAAACCCCTTTCAATTTAAATACCTTTTCAAATATTCAGTTATTTGTATACTTTATATTATATATTTTATTTTTAACTGTCAATAAAAAAAGATTCTGTCGAATAATCGAACAAAATCTTTCGGGTTTTTCTTCTTATAGTGGCAGGTTTTCTACCTTTTTAGGGTTCCAATGGACTTCTTTCAATAATCTTTCCAATTCAGCCGTATCTTTACTTTTAAAAAGCTCCAGCATTTTTCGATGCTCATTATTGGTTTGCAATAGTTTTTCTTTCAAGCCGTCCTGTGAGCCGGCTTCCCCTAAATTTTTCAAAAATTTCTTTTCCCATTGAAGCAAAAGGTTGACTAAGCTTTTGTTGGGACAAACGGATAAATAGACACCATGAAAGGCTTCCTGCATTTTATCATACATTCGATAATTCTCGGTATTCAGCGCCAAATCAATGCTCTGTATATAGAAATCCATTTCACTCAAGTGCTTCTCGGTTAAAAGCGGTGCAGCCAAGGAAGCAGCGAGACCATCCAATGCTCCGATGATAAAATAGGTTTCTTCAGCCTCTTCTTTTGTAAGACTTTTTATCACAAAACCTTTCCTTGGTACATTGTCAATCAGCCCCTCCGACGCTAGTTGGATGAGTGCTTCCCTTACTGGGGTCCTGCTGACTTGAAGGCTTTCACAAATATTGTTTTCATTTAACTTTGCCCCTGCAAGCAATTTCCCACTGTTGATTTGATCCACAATATAATTATAAACATGGTCTTTCAGTGATAAATATTCCATAATTAGCTTCTCCAATACATTCTTTATTATATATATTGTATATAAACCTGCGGAATAAGAAAAGACCCACGCTTTCCGCCCAGGTCTATCTCAAAGTACCAGCACATATTGAATTTGATTAGAAGAGATGGGTGTAATGGCCGCAATCCGATAGCCGATACTTAAAAGCTGCGATAAAGTTTCTGCACAGTTGAGTCGGGGAGGCTCAATCGGGGCGTGAAAGCTTTTATAAAGCTGCAGGAATTGATTATTATTTGTACAATGAAGCAGGAGAACATGTTTACCTGTCCATGCCTGCCCGATGATGGGGTGTATTTGCACTTCATTCATGTTTCTCATATTGAACACCTTTTCTAGTTGATACAATAGTTTATGATTGATATCCAGTCCATTGTTCGCAATATGGATATTCAATAAAAAAAACTGACTCCAAAAGTTGAGTCAGTTTTTCCACCTCTATTTTATCCTGCCATCAAACAACAACCAGACCAAGTCTCTCTTTCGCCGCCATATACTCCTGATAAAGTTTGTCAACGAATTCTCCAGCACCGCTAACTTTATTAATGACGCCAATTCCTTGGCCAGAACCCCAAATTTCCTTCCATGCCTTAGGTTTCGAACTGCCGTCTGAAAAACTCATCTGAGACGGATCACTTTCAGGAAGCGCATTAGGATCTAACCCTGCCGCACGTATGGATGGAGCCAAATAGTTTCCTGGAACACCTGTGAACAGACTGCTATAGACAATATCGTCAGATGTAGAATCTACAATTGCCTGCTTATACTCTTCTACAGCATTCGCTTCGTGAGTGGCAATAAATGGCGAACCAATGTAAGCAAAATCAGCCCCCATCGCTTGAGCGGCGAGTACAGCACTGCCGGTAGCAATAGAACCTGCCAAAGCAACCGGACCATCGTACCATTCACGGATTTCCTGAACTAAGGCAAACGGGCTCTTCACGCCGGCATGACCACCGGCACCTGCGGCAACTGCAATCAACCCATCCGCACCTTTGTCAACTGCCTTGTGTGCGAATGTATTATTAATAATATCGTGCAGCACAATACCTCCGTAACTATGTATTTCGGTATTTACTTCTTCACGTGCCCCAAGGGACGTAATAATGATAGGAACCTTATACTTCTTACACATTTCCACATCATGTTCTAGCCGATTATTGGACTTGTGGACAATTTGATTGATCGCAAATGGGGCTGCCGGCCGCTCTGGATGACGGGCGTTATATGCCGCGAGCTCCTCCGTGATTTCGTGCAGCCATTCATCAAGAAGTGATGCCGGTCTTGCATTCAACGCCGGCATGGAACCAACTATGCCTGCTTTACATTGGGCAATAACCAGCTTGGGATTACTAATAATAAAAAGTGGTGAACCAATTACGGGTAAACGCAAGTCCTTCAGTACTGTTGGGATATTGGACATTTTTTCTTGTCCCTCCATTCAAATTTTTAACATTCTACTAAATTTTAATTCTCCAAATAATGTTTATTTTCCTTCTTTTATTTTTAAAACAGATTCCGTCTCAAAACTTCCATCCTTTATGATTAATGCGTTTAACTGGCCGTCGAAGGCACAGCCTCCATCGATTCCGATTACCCGGTTTGGACCAAAATAAACATTGTTTTGTTTATGGATCCTTCTTGTCGGGGTATGGCCAAAAATGACCGTTTCCGGATGCTGATATTCGTAAATAAATTCATCCCGAATATTTAGAAACTCCACTTTTGTCGTTTTTTCAAGCCCTTTTTTCGGATGGATTCCTGCATGGACAAAAACAAAATCCTGTTCCTTGATAAATAAAGGGAGAGATTGCAAAAAAGAAATTTGCGAAGAAAAATGAGCTTGGATAATGTTTCTTATGTCATTTTCCTTTTTCATGTCATTCAGCAATTCTGAGTATTCAACCCGATCCATACCAAGTCTATGTAAACAGCTATTTATCGTCGCTATTCCGCCAACCCTGCCATAATAAAAGATAATTTCTTTTTCATCTAGCCATTGCAAAAACATATCATCATGGTTGCCCAGCAAAGCAGTTGCCCCTTGACTGCACCATTCTTGTACTCTATCAAGTACAGCCATACTGTCGTGGCCTGTATCGACATAGTCCCCTATAAAAAGAACCTCTTCCGGTTGTGCATTAGTTTTTGTCAACAATTGATCCAGCTCTGCTGCACAGCCATGAATATCAGAAATCACAATTTTTCTCAAGGTTTCACCTCATAAAAATTGACTTGTCCATTACATCTATAACAATTTAAGTTCAATAACAAGTATGGAAATTCCTTTGATAATCTTATTTTTATACGCACTTACATAAAAAAAGAGCCCCTAAGATACTCGGGGCCCCGCAGAATGATGTTCTATGTGAGCTTTTTGCTTCAGTAATCTAAGTTTCTGGTTTCTTGTTAACAATCTCCAGAATGCTACCTTGAATACCATGTAAACCCCTCCCTCTAACCAATCATTTTCTTAAAAAATTTTTTATCGATTTCCTCCGACATTCCTTCACGTTTTTTATTGTAACAAACTTCGCAGGTTATTAAAATTTAAAAATTCCGACTACTTAAACCCTTTTTTTACAAATTAATTCCTTATTCTATGTGGGACCTTCAACATAAGAATGAAAAAAACAAGAACTTTGTATGTGAGTGTCGAAATATACAACAAAGAAATTGATAAAATATGTCAATAGTGTGAAAGGAATATTCAGCATTCACTGAAAGTTCTTGTCATAATTTCTCTAAAAGTCAGAAAATTGTACTAATTCCCCTGAAATTCCAGCATCTTTTTCGGTAAATTATAATTAATAGCACTTTACATAATTTTCTATTTCAAGATTATGATTTTAATAGATGAATAGTAAAGGAGGCGAACCAAATGGAATTTTCAGATCTGAACTGGGCTTTAGTCGCACCGCTTATTGGGATCCAACTTCTTCTAATCATTATTGCATTGGTCGATCTTTCAAAAGTCGAGCATACAAATGGCCCGAAATGGATGTGGGTGCTCATCACTCTTTTTATAAGTATTCTTGGCCCAATTTTATACTTCATCTTTGGCAAAAAACATTCATCATAACTAGCTTCCTTAAAAAAGGGGTGTGTAAAAAATGAATATTATGGAAGTCAAGTCGTTGACCAAGGCATTCGGCAAGCATATGGCCGTAAATGACCTGTCCTTTTCCATTGAGGAAGGCCGCTGTGTGGCGATGATTGGTCCGAACGGTGCAGGAAAAACCACGACGTTGGAAATGGTCGCTGGACTGCAAAAACCAACAGACGGAACCATTACATTTCTTGGTGTTGAAAAAACTGATTTTCGAGAGCACATCGGATATTTGCCCCAGCAACCGGTATTTTTCCCATGGATGAATGCTGTTGAGTACCTTGTTTTTATGGGGGAGCTCTCTGGTTTATCCAAGACCAAGGCAGCAAAGCGCGCTGTGGAGTTACTTGAACTTGCGGGAATTGCCGGTGCCAAGAAACGTAAGATTGGCGGTTACTCTGGGGGAATGAAGCAACGGCTTGGAATCGCCCAGGCATTGATTAACGAACCAAAACTGCTAATGCTTGACGAGCCTGTTTCCGCATTGGATCCCGTCGGACGCCGGGAAATTCTTGAGATGATGAAAATGTTGAAGGAGAACATGACGATTCTGTTTTCAACCCATATTCTCCATGATGCAGAGGAAGTTTGTGATGATGTGCTCATGATCCATAATGGCAAACTGGCCATCACTGGTTCTCTTCCCGATCTACGCAAAAATTATCAGGAAGACGTCATTATTATTTCCGCGGCTGAAAACCTGGAAGGCTGGGCCCGCAGCCTTGAATCATGGGATGTAATCACAAAGGTCATCTCCAAAAATGAAACAGTGGAGATTTTTATCAAGGATGTTTTATTAGCAAGAAGCCTGATTCTCGCTGAAATTACCGAAAAGCACCTTCCTATCACGAGCTTTACAGTAGGGAAAACCACACTTGAGGACCTATTCATGAAGGTGGTGGGAAAATGAAAACGTGGTTTGTTTTATTTCGAAAAGAATGGCTGGAAATGAGCCGAAATTATAAAGTAATCTGGATTCCTTTGGTCTTTATGTTATTCGGGCTTATGCAGCCAGTATCAAGCTACTATATGCCAGAAATCATGAACAACGCCAGCAACCTTCCGAAAGGTACAGTCATTAAAATACCTTTGCCTTCTAGTGGCGAAGTCCTTGCACAGACACTGGGACAGTTCAACCAAATGGGCGTACTCATCCTCGTGCTTGCTTTCATGGGGATCGTGGCCGCCGAACGGAGAAGCGGGGTCATGAAAACCATCCTAGTTAAGCCGGTAAGGTTTGCCTCCTATATCACAGCAAAATGGGTAAGTGCGCTGCTCCTTGGTGCGGGGTCAATCATTCTTGGCATGCTCTCAGCATGGTATTATACAGAGCTATTGATTGATGATTTCCCGTTTATCAATCTAGTAAAGGGAACCGGGATTTATTTCATATGGATCTTATTTTTGCTTACATTCACGGTTTTCCTCAGCAGCCGTTTGAAAAGCAGCGGTCTTGCAGCCGCTTTTGCGCTTGTTTTCAGCATTCTTTTGTCTTTGTTGACCTCTCTTCTCGATAAATGGATGGAATGGAGCCCAGCACAGCTGACAAATGCCGCTTCCTCTCTATTGACAGCAGGAAAAGTAGAAGGTCCCTTTCTTCTCCCGCTTGGTATTACTTTTGCCCTGGTACACCTTTTCCTTTATCTGGCATCCGTCCGTAAATAAAGCTATCATTTTTTACACACCAATTTTACTTGTTAAGTTTAAAAAAAAGGTTGTCCTCATGGTTAAGGACAACCTCTTGTTATTATTTTACAACCAGAACAGGACAAGTTGCTTTTTGTACAACATAATGGCTTACACTTCCCAAGAACAATTCCTTCAGCCCGCTTAATCCTCTGCTTCCCATGACAATAAAATCGGCATCATTCTTTCTAACAAAATCGATAATGGTTCCTGCAGGGTCCCCTTCCAACACAAATGTTCTTGTCTTATTTGGAAGCTTAAGCAGCTCTTGGTTTATTTCTTCGCGGATCGGTTCGATCGCTTTAAGCTGTTCCTCACGCCGATCTTGTATCGGAACTGCATAATGGTAAGCTAGCTGAATTTCCGGTTGAATAACCATGACAACATATAATTCAATTTTTTCGTCTTGCTTTACTAGATTCATTGCCATTTTTAAAGCTTTTTTGCTTAATTCGGAATGATCGTAAGGAACCGCGATTCTTGAATAATCAGTCAGCATTTACTTATCCCCCTCATTTTGGTATAAATACCATTTATTCACTTTTATTATATAACTTTTTCACTCTTCCGATCATGGGTGGATTAGAACATTATGTGAATTTTTTCATATATTGCTGGAACATATTGTTCATTAAAATATAGACTTTTCTGTATTATGATAGATTTATTAATACCTATCTGCTTATAGGGGAAATGTCTATGCTTAAGAAAATTATTACAACATTGCTATCATTCTCATTTTTACTTTGTGGAAATTTTCCCGTATCCATTTTTGACATAGAAGAGGCAAAAGCTTCTTCATATAATAGTCTAGGAGACCGGCCATTTATGGGCTGGAGCAGCTGGAGCTCAATCCGGAAAAAACCTACGGAGCAAAACATCAAAGCAGCCGCCGATGTAATGGCTGCAAAATTCAAGTCGCACGGATACCAATATATTAACTTGGATGATTACTATATGCTTGATTGGACCACCGCCGTTGATAAATACGGCCGGTGGGTGGTAGATCCAAAGAAATTTCCAAACGGGATGAAAGCACTTGGAGATTATATCCACCACAAAGGCTTAAAGTTTGGTCTCTATGTTACGCTAGGTATTCCAAAAGGCGCGGTGGATCAAAACACCCCGATTGAGGGAACACCCTATCACGCCAAAGATATTGTGAATTTTAGTAAAGGGCAAAAAGTGAATTTTAACTTCAAGAATATGTATGCCATTGATTTTTCCAAGCCGGGGGCACAGGAGTATATTGATTCGTGGGCTCAGATGTTTGCTTCTTACGGGGTGGATTATCTAAAAATTGATGGTGTCCGCAACCAGGATATTCAAGATGTCGAGGCCTGGGCAAAGGCGTTGAAGAAAACTGGAAGACCGATACATGTGGAGCTGTCCAATAATCTTGATATCAAACATGCTTCAACATGGAAGGAATTATCGAATGGCTGGCGGACCGATCACGACGTAGAGGCATATGGAAAGCCAACTCTCACAAATTGGAAAAAGGTGTCTAGAAGGTTTGATGATGCCGCAGAGTGGCACAAGCATGCCGGTCCGGGCGGGTGGAACGATTTTGATTCACTCAATGTGGCAAACGGGGGTAAAGATGGCCTGACAGAGGAGGAAAAACGATCTTATGTATCTCTCTGGGCGATTGCGTCATCCCAGTTTGTGATTGGGAATGACTTAACGAAGCTAGACGATTATGGGATCAGCCTGTTGACAAATGACGAAATTATTGGGGCCAACCAAAGTGGCGCGGCAGGGAAACGTTTATACAAAACCGCTGCCTCTCAAGTATTCTATCAAAAACTACCAGACGGTTCTTACAATATCGGACTCTTTAATACCGGAACATCCTCACAAAACGTAAGTGTGAAATGGGCAGATTTGGGAGTTGAGGGATCAGCAATGGTGCATGATATGTGGAGCCATCAGGATTTAGGCAGCATGGATTCAGGATTCACCACAGAACTTTCCACTCATGCTTCTCGTATGGTTCATGTAATTCCCACTTCCTTGAGTGGAAACCGATATACTCCCTATGATGTAAAAATATCGTCGGTACCTGCTGCCCCAGATTGGGTAATGGTTGACAGGAAAGATCAAAATTCCGTTACGATTACTTGGAATCCCATATATGGAGCAGAATCCTATACCGTTTATCGTAAAACCATCAATAGATTTGGATTCAGCAGCGGCTATACACTTATTGCAGCAAATCTAACAGAACCCAATTTTGAAGATAAAACCGCTACATTCCGTGCCGGCGGCAGTTATTCGTATGTGGTAACCGGAAAGAATGCTATTGGAGAAAGTGCAAAGTCTCCGAAAGCTCAAACAGACAGCCAATCCCTCATGCTTGTTGCCATTCCAATGATGTTATTTTTTACTGTTATCATCTTATTAAAACTCTTTAGTACGATAAGGGACAAATATCAATTATATAGAACAGCTTGATCTCAATACTAAAAGCCGCACTATAAATGGTGCGGCTTTTAGTTATGATGTTGCTACTCGATGGTTTAATTTTAAAATTCCACTTCTTCGCCTAAAATTTTTATCTTCGTTCCGTCTAATATTAACCGATCTTCCTCAGCTGCTACCATTAGTTCAACGCATTCAATAAACTCAAGTGGACTTACTTTCATTCCATACACCTCTTTTAGTGTTTTTTTCATAAATCCCTTGCACCCAAATCCTCTTCGCGTCACTAATAAAGCGCTTACATTGTATTTAAAACCCAATTTCTACATTTTATTAACGTGTTTATATTTTAATTCTGTAAAATTTTTCTATTTCCTCTATTTTAGTTTAAATTTTCTAAAATTAAAATTGTTCTAAACAAAACTAGTTCAATTGCCCTAATATCATGAATTATTCGTTTAGGAAATAGCCCCCATGTCCATAACAATACAGTATGAATAAATTGGAGGCAGCTCATGAGTTACGTGGATATTATCTTTGAACTGGTAATTGGATACATTGCCCTTTTTATTACGGTGAAATTTTTAGGAAAAACCCAATTAAGTCAAATTACTCCATTCGATTTTATTTCAGCATTAGTCCTAGGCGATTTATTAAGTAGTGCCGTCTTTGATGAAGGTGCTGGCATTTTGAAAGTCCTTCTAGCTATTGGTGTGTGGGGATTCCTTATTTATTTTACCGAAATGCTTACACAGAAATCGCGAAAATTACGCGTGTTTTTTGAGGGCAAGCCTTCGATGATTATTAACAGAGGGAAAATTGACTGGCGAGAAATGAAAAAGAACCGGTTAGATTTGGACCAATTAAAGCAAATGCTGCGTTCCAAAGACGTTTTTTCTCTCGAAGAGGTAGAGTATGCCATTTTTGAAAACAGCGGCGGAATTAGTATCCTAAAAAAACCAGAAGCGGATACTCCAACATGCAAGGATTTAAAAATCAAAGCGGAACAGAAAACAATTCCACTTACCATTATCAGTGACGGCGAAATTTTAGAAGAGAACCTTAAACAAGCCGGGCTAGATGAGAATTGGCTTTATAAGGAATTGGATAAAGGCGGGGTTAAAAATCCAAAGGAAGTTTGTTATGCTGAATGGCAAACGGGAAAGTCGCTTTATTTTCAGAAATATTGATACTATTTTTAGAAAAAGGACCTCTAGGGGTCCTTTAAATATATTTATCACAAATTATAATTTTGTTTTCTTAAATACTAAAACGCGTTTAAGTATTAAAGCGTAATGTTAAAAAAATATTAAAATTCAAAATCAACGACAATGATGTCTTCGACCCCAATTTCCTGTAAATAGGCGAAAACCTCTTGGTGCGCCGGATGTGGTCCATAGTTTTCCAAGGACGTTCTGTCCTCAAATCGTACCGTTAATCCAATTTCAAAACCTTTGCTCCTATTTGAAAAATTGATTCCTTGCTGTATATCTATAATACCGGGAATCACTTCTTTTAGCAGCAGGGTCCTGCTAATTGCCTCTTGCTTTTGTTCTATGGTTGTCTCTGGTGAAAATTTCAGTAAAACAATGTGTTCTACCATTACTGTTTTCCCGCCTGACTGTTTAATTTTTCGCGATCAAAACCGGCAATTTGCTTGTATTGATTGGCGATATCCTGTAATTCCTGCTGGGAAATGACATCACTTAATTCCTCAAAACCATTAGGTGCGCGGTCTTCGACGATTTGCATGACCACTTCAGGACCATTTTTCCGGTTTGCCATAACAATATTTGCAGTTGGTTCTAATCTGGCTTCTTCATATGCCTTCAATGCCTGTTCTGCAGTCGGATATGCTAAAATAGCCTCTCCCAGGGCATCTGCATCCAAAATCGCCTGTGAAGCACCGTTTGAACCAATTGGATACATAGGATGGGCTGCATCTCCAAGTAAAGTGATTCGTCCGAAGGTCCAAGTGGGAAGCGGATCACGGTCGACCATCGGGAACTCATATACTGCATCTGTTTCCTCAATTAACTGCGGAACATTCAGCCAGCCAAAATCCCATGCTGCAAAATGCGGAGCAAACTTTTCCTTATCAATTTTCTTATTCCAGTCCGCACGGTCAGGCATTTCGTCTTTAATCGCCAATTCTGCAATCCAGTTAACTAAAGAGCCCCCTTTTGCTGCGGTTTCGGGACATACCGGATAGGCGACAAACTTTTGATCTTGGTAACCCGCCATGATCATTGATCTTCCGGTCAAAAATGGATCAGCTTCAGTAATTCCGCGCCATAAGATCCGGCCGCTGAATTTTGGCAGGCCTTCATTTGGATAAAACGTTTTTCGGACAACCGAGTGGATGCCATCGGCGGCAATCATCATGTCCGCACTGTATGGGCCAAGAGACTCTCCTGTTTTACGATTGATAAATCGAGCCGCTACCGTGTCTCCAACCTGTTCAAACGATTGTAAATGATGCCCGGTTAAAACGGCATCCTCCCCTAATTTTTGAATGACGGCATTTAACAGCAGCATTTGCAGGCGTCCGCGGTGAATCGAATATTGCGGCCAATGGTAGCCGGCAGCTTTGCCACGTGGTTCCTGCCAAATTTTCTTGCCGAATTTGTTAACATACATGAGCTCGGCGGTTGGCAGGCCAGTTTTTTCAAGTTCATCTGCGAGGCCTAGCTCGGTGAGGACCCTAACAGCATGAGGCAAAAGGTTAATCCCGACTCCCAGCGCTCTTATCGTTTCGACACTCTCGAAAACGCGGACAGACACTCCGGCCTGATTAAGTTTAAGTGCCGTTACAAGGCCGCCGATTCCGCCGCCGACAATGAGTGCGGTTTTTATCTCTGACATTGCGTTCCCTCCTATAAAAATACCGCTTTAGTATTTTGATATTTCTTAATTATTGCAACAAAATAAAAATATATCAATATATTTGTTCACCAGCCTGTACATACAAAAGACCCACTTAAAAGTGGGCCCGCAATGGATTATATTAATACTTTATAAATATTCATATCTGTACTTTCTCGTCTTTTCCTAAGTTCTGGCACAATTCTCCGAACGTGTTCACTATTATCGTGCTGTCTCAAAGCCTCTTCATCTTCCCATTCCTCGATTGTTGCGAAAATGGTCGGGTCGTTAATATCACCATGAAGCGTATACATGAAGCAGCCTTTTTCTTTTCTCGATTCGGTAATCACTTCACTCGCCAATTTAAGATATTCCTCAACATTTACGTCCGGTTTTAATTTAGATTTGCAGACAACTCTTATCATGTAATTAGCTCCCTTTTTTAAAAATTCTCACTAATTTTAGGCTTCTATTTGATTTTAGCATTTTTTAATAATAAAAGTTATCTACTTCTTTTGGGTTCAGTTGTAATTATTTTAGGTCAAAAATGATCATGACTGAAAACTAATCGCCTGTTTACCCATCTGAATCCATGACTCTGGGTTTGTGTTGCTTGCTGCGTTTGAGTTTCCAGTTGGGGCTCAGTTGCTGCCTGGACTTCATTTTCCTGAGATTCAACCGAGCTGGTTTCAGTTAAACCGGAAATTTTTTGATCCTCTTCGTTTGTTGCTTTCGTTTCAGTACTATTTTCTGTTGTATTTGATGTTAGGTCGTCTTTTTGTGCTTCCGCATAGCTAACACTTGCGAGTATCCCCAATATAAAAATTACGGCAAAAATTTTAATCTTCAAATTTGATTGACCCCCGATTTCTCTCTATTTCCTATTGGATGGCCTAATTATGATGGGAATTCCTTAATTTTTTCTTAATAAAATGATGCATAAGAACCGTCCCCATGCATCATTTCTTTCTTATTTTTATTAGTTGATTTTCTAATAATGTGTCCGTGTCTAGTAGGTTTAGAGTTTTTAATTCTTCAATAGAAACAGCAAATTCTTTAGATATTTTGTATAAGGTGTCTCCTTTTTGGACTTTGTAGGTTTCGTATCCATTAAAGGAATGAAAGAATGATATTTCTCCTTTCTCTTTTGCTTCATGTGCCCTATTTTTTGCGAGGATGCCGTTTTCCATTAATGTGTTGATGATTTGATGTGCCCTAAAGGTATAGGAGTGTGCTTCAACTGATTTTTGGGCCTGTCTTTGGATTTCAACCCGTTGTTCTGATTGATTCAGGTAGAATTTCACTTTCTGAATCGTTTCTTCCGGAGTAAGAGAGACTTCTAAATCTTTCCCTGGTACGAAATTTCGCCTGACTCCTGGCGTATCCATGGTCAGCAGAAAGCCGCCCGACCCTAATATTTCGTAGGTCCGCTGGGTCAATAAATCAGGATAATTTTGCAAACCTAAGATAATTTTCGAGGAACTGTATACTTTATTTGCCTCCTTATAGTTTAGAAAGCCGTGAATCCAGTCCTTCGGAATTTTTACGCCTAAATAATCATCCATCCTGTCCCAATTTGCTCCCCAAAAATCAATCCGAACATTCGCCTTAAGAAGCGGCTTAATTAAAATTTCTAACGACTGATGGCGAAAATGATCTGGATACTTTTCTAAAATATCTGGATACGCATTCGCAACGATTGCAATCTCTGCTTCAAACTCTGGATGGCAGCTAATTGGATGGTGAAGGCTCTCCTCAAAGCCAAAATCTAAATACTCCGAAGGAATACCTAATTGTTTATACGTGTTTACCTTGTCAGGGCTTAATGTAAAAACAAAGTCAGGCTGAATCGTTTTTACTAATGGAATGGACCAAACGTCGGTATAAGCGGGGTCTTCCACTGCCCAATAGATTAATGGAAGGTTATACTTTGCCATCTGTTCACGAATGGTGATTTGTTTATCCTTTGTATGTTCCTCTCCCCAACCAATGGTAATGGCGAAATCGGGCAGAAAACTTTCAATCATATTAGATAGACCTTCCCTATTGATTGGACCCGAAATAAGAATGTCATGTCCGTGGGCTGTAAACCCCTTTGTTAGATTATTACTCCAGATTTCCCCGCTTTCTATAAAAAGAATTCGCACCTTTTTCACCTATTTCTTTTTAATTTTTAAAAAATCATTCACGTTGATGATATCTGATTGGAGGCCATTTAATTTCTTGATTTCTTCCACACTAACGCCGAATTTTCTTGAGATGCTCCATAATGTATCCTTTGGCTGGATGGTATATATTTCATAGTTTTCCTTTAATGTATCCACATAGTGGATGAATTTCCCTGCGCCCGAACTTTCCGAGTCTTTTGGAAGAATGCCTGCCCCGATAAGTGTTTCGATGATACATTCAGCCCGATGCTTGTACGAGTATTTTTCAACCGCTTTCATTCCAGCAGCTTTAACTTTCTTTACTTCTTCAGGATGACTTAAATAGTATTTTACAAGATCAATGGTTTCTTTAGCTGAATTGCTGACTAACAAATCTTGGCCGGGAGTAAATAGCCTCCTAATCTCAGATGTATCATTTGTAAGCAAAAGACCGCCCGAACCAAGCACTTCATACGTCCGCTGGGTTACCTGGGTATCATGATTCTGGACACCTAGAATGATGTTTGCCGAACTGTACACCTTATTCGCTTCTGTATAGGGTAGAAACCCATGAATCCATTCATCGGGTATCTTCTTGCCAAGGATATGGTCCATTTGATCCCAATAACGTCCCCAAAAGTCAATTCTGATATTTTCTTCTAAAAATGGAGCAAGAAGATCCTTAAGCGCTTTAAAACGGTAGTGGTCCGGCCTTTTTTCATAGAGCATTGGATAACCATTTGCCACAACGGCAATGGACACTTGATACGTATCATCTGAATTGTCGGGATAATGAACATCTGAATGATAGCCGAAATCCAAGTGCTCTGACGGAATCTTTAAGTCCCTGTAAAACGCCACTCTTGGGGGACAAATGGTAAATACAAAATCTGGTTCAATCGTCTTAACGAGAGGAAGTGAAAAAGTCAGCGTATAGCCAGGGTCTTCTGTTGCCCAATACACATGAGGAATGTTTGTGGGAGTGACATGCTTTCTAATCCACAATTGTTTTTCCTCTGTATGCTCGGCGGTATGCCCCATTGTAAATATTAAATCGGGTTGAAAGGTTGAGAGCATGTCAGGAATACTTGCCTCAGTCAACGGACCGGAGACCATGACAGTATGCCCAGCATCACGAAAGCCGTTCGGCAGACCATAAATCCACATTGGATTACTTTCTAAAAACAATATTCGCATTCTCAAACCCTCCCTTTTAAAAATTTTAGTCCCATAGCATGTCACTTACTTTTACTAATTGATAGCCTTGTTTTTTGAGTTCCGGTATCACAAGCTCCATCGCCTCTGCTGTTGGTTTTCCATTTAAATGCGCTAAGACAATGTCATTACCCGTAAGATTTGAAAAAATTCGTTGATAAATAAACTCTGCCGTTGGTTCCTTCCAATCGAGAGTATCGATGCTCCAATAGATGGTATATGGAAGGTCCATTTCACCTGCTGCTTCCAGAAGGTTTTTATTCCAATAGCCAAATGGCGGCCGCAATAATGGGCACCCTTTAGTTCCAAGAACTTTTTCAAAACTAGCGGAAGTGGACTGTAATTCTGCTTGAATCTCATGTTTCGATTGTTTTGTTAAATCTGGGTGGCTATACGAATGATTGGCTATTTCATGTCCGTCTGAAATCATTCTTTTAGCGAGCTGCGGGTATTTTTCTATCCATGCACCCGTTAAAAACATCGTTGATTTTACATTGTATTTTTTTAAAACATTTAGGATGTTCTCAGTATTTTCGGCACTGTCACCTGCATCAAATGTTAAAGCAATCATGTTATCATCTTTTAAACCTTTCGATATAAAAACCGAAGGCATTTTGTGGGAGTTGGTATAATCCTTTTCAATCTTTAACGATTGGCCGGCATAAATAAAATCTGAAGTTAATTGGTTATCCTGTTTGAGCTTTTCTAGTGAAATGCCAAACTCCTTGGAAATCTTAGCTAATGTTTCTCCATGGCAGATTGTATATAGGTCATATTTTTCATAATCGAGATTCTTTCGTACTCTAATTTTTAGAGGCAGGCCGGTATCGATGATATCGGTGGTCAGGCTATTTAATTCCTTTAACCTAGCAATGGGCACTCCAAACTCTCTTGAAATAAGGGACAAGGTATCCCCATTTTGAACTTTATAGATTTCAAATTCGCCCTGTTGAAAAGTTGTCCTATTTTCCATTTTAAGAGTGTAAGTACTTTTCCCTTTGTTGAAGATTCCTTCTTTCTCCAAAACCTCTACCATAAATTTAGCTCTTTCTTTATAGGAATGTTTACGGACAGCTTCAAGGCCGGCTTGGCGAATTCTCTCTCTTTCTTCAGGGTGCTGAAGAAGATGGGTCACGATTTCGAGTGTTTCTTCAGGTGATGATGATGTCAGTAACTCCCTTCCTGACTTGAAAAGCCGATTAATTTCCGGTGTGTTATTCGTAATAAATAGGCCACCTGACCCTAGGACTTCATACGTTCGCTGCGTTAATTGTGTTTGCAGGTTTTGCAGCCCAATGGTGATATCAGAGGCACTATACACTGTATTTGCATTTGTGTAATCAATATAGCCACGGATCCATTCCTTAGGGATCTCCACTCCCAAATGGGGACCCATGCTTTCCCAATTGTTCCCGTAGAAATTAATTTGAATATTGTTTTCAAGTAATGGTGTAATCAAGCTTTTCATCGACTGATGCCGAAAATGACTTGGAAAATAGGATAGCTTTTTTGGGTATCCATTGGCTACGATTGAAACTGGCGCATAATAGTTTGGGTCGACATCCACGGGGTGATGTACTTTAGGATGGTAGCCGAAATCCAGATGTTCGGCAGGAATTCCTAGTCCCCGGTAGTAAGGAACCCGTTCCCGGCAAATAGTGAAAACAAAGTCCGGATGGGTTCTCCGAATATAAGGAATAGTAAAGATTTGTGTCGATGTCGGGTCTTCTGTAGCCCAGTACACATGAGGAATATTGCTATTTATGGTGCTTTCGTAAATTTTCTTCTGCTTTTCCACAGCGGTGTTTTCTGGCCCCCACCCCATCGTGATGATTAAGTTAGGCTGAAATTCGGAAATACGTTTGCCAATATCGAGATTGTTGATTGGACCGGAAATTTTCACTTCGTGCCCTGCATCTATAAAGCCATTCGGTAATCCGTGAATCCACATGGGATGACTTTCTAAGAATAAAACGCGCATTTTTTTCCTCCCACTCCCCTTTTGTTGCTGTTTGTCCATCATTTTTTTAAACAGATTTATAAATAAACAAACAAATCCAATATTTGTAGAATCTAAAAGCATAGTATGCATTTTTTTGAAAAATGCATAGAAAGATTGCCCAATACGGGAAGAAATGAAATATTTTTTCAGAAAAGCAAGTTGGTTAGGAAGCCACCAATCTATTCATATCATGACATTAATACATGCGTTTTTTATTATTTCAACATATATTAAATAATGATTAAATAAGCAAAGGAGACCACCATGGAGGATAATAAAAACTCGTTTCCCCTATATCATGGCAGCGAATCAATTCCTAAGATTTCTTTTATGGTAAATGTGGCATGGGGAAATAAATATTTAATAGACTTATTGGAATTGTTGAAGGAAAAAAATATTAGCCTTACTTTTTTTCTTGAGGGGAGATGGGTTGAAAATTTTCCTAAATTGGCACTCATGGTTAGAAATGCGAAACATGAGATTGGCAACCACGCCTATTCTCATCAGGATATGAGTACTATATCAACAGAAGAAATTCAAATGGAGATTACGAAAACCAATGAAATCATCAATAGAATACTAGGGGTTAGTCCTAAATATTTTACTCCGCCTTATGGGTCTTTTGATCAAAGAACGATTGACCATGCAGCGCAGCATAATATGACAACCATCATGTGGTCATTAGATACGATCGATTGGCGATTTGAAAATCCTAATGAGATTGTTGAGAACATAGCCCCTAACCTTAAGAATGGCGATATCATTTTAATGCACCCAACTAACTCCTCTTTAAAAGCACTTCCAGTTTTGATAGAAAAAGCTGCAGAAAAGAATCTCCAAATTGTTAATATTTCCGAGTTGCTGAAGACGAAGTGAATTTTTTTAAATTTGGTAGAAAGGAGCCTGATTTTAATTAGATGAAAGATAAGGAGAATAAAAAATACCAATTATATATAGTGAACCCTTCAGACACACTTTGGGGAATATCGAAAAAATTCGGTGTTACCATAGGACAGCTAATGAAATTAAATAATCTAACTTCCGAAGAAATATATTATGATCATGTCCTAAAAATCCAAGAGATTGTCGAAGACGATGTGCTTTTGAACAAAACGATGAATGAGGTAATCCCTGATCAAATTCCCGGCGGGAACCAGTCCAAAAGGTGGGCTAAAGCTATCTTGGAATCGGCTCAAAAGCACCAAGTTCCTTTTCAGATTCTTTACAGCATCATGGTCACGGAAAGCCGAGGAAATCCCAATCTAGTATCTAATCGGGGAGCAATTGGATTAATGCAATTGCAAATTGAAACTGCGAATTTCCTTGGGGTTAACCCCTGTATTCCTGAGGAGTCCATTGATGGCGCTGCACGTTATTTAAAATCCCTCTTTGCAGAGTTCCATGATTGGCCCTTTGCCATTGCAGCCTATAATTGTGGTCCTGATCGAGTAAAAAAATACAAAGGAGTCCCGCCAATAGAAGAAACACAGAATTATGTAAAAAGTGTCCTTTCGTATTGCAGCGCTATTAATTGGGATGATTATTAGAAAGCTTGTTAAATAAAATGAGGGGTGAATAGCCCCTCTAATCTATTAGGCTCCCAATTTTAGCATGACAAGCATGTAAACTGATGAAAGAATAGTTATGATGGCGATGACCATTTTTAATTGGTGAAGCGGTACCTTCGTGGCGAAGCGTGCGCCAGTTACAATCCCGACAATTGTCCCTATCAGACTAGCGATAATTAACGAGGATGTATTTATCATACTTGCATGGGCGAAATATCCAAAAATAGACGGAATGGCAATGACGACGGAGTTTAGGAGACTGACCCCTACTGCTACCCTGATGTTGATTCCGAGACTTGCCAGTAACGGCACTAGTAAAATAGGACCGCCCGCTCCTGTCAATGAGCAAATGGCAGATGTAAGGAAACCGAGCAAAACAACCATTAATGAATGATCGAGAATTTTCGAATGGTTATTGCCATTTAATGAATTTGTGTTTTCTTTATTTTTCTTTAATAAAATGGATAATCCCGCTAACAAGACAAAAACATAAAGAAGTAGTTTTGCCAGGAAATCCGGTATCATCACATTAATTTGCACACCCAAAAAAGCGCCGGGCAGACTGCCAATACTCAAGTAAAGTGCTAGTTTTAAATCCATATTTTTAGATTTCCAGTAGGAATAGGCACCGATGATGCCTGAGACTGAAAAGGATAAGAAACTAAGTGCAAGGGAATCATGCACGGGCATTTTTAAAACACCTACATAAATCAAAGGCAGGAGGAAACCAGAAATCCCCGACAACCCTAATAAAATTCCGATGATTAAATTGGAACCAATAACAAAACTCAATAGAAATAAATTAGTGAACATATTTACGACCTCAAATCCGCCAATATTCCATTTGGCGAAAAATTAATATTTGCCCTTATGGCAAGTTCCTTTAGAGCTGCTTGCTTTCATATTTTATTTTCCTTCATCTTGAGTAAGAACTTTTCTGTTTCCATTAATATTTTACCATTAAACAAAACAAAGGACGGTTCTCGTGCATCAAATCGATGCATGGGAACCGTCCCCGTGCCTCAATATACTCTTTTAGCACCTACTGCCCGGCCGGGGTCAAAAGTGGACCTATCTGTTTCAGATGGGGCTTTAGGCAATACCATCACAACAACTGCTGTTGCGAATGCCAACGGCGAATTTATTGCTAATGTGGATGTAACTGCCCTGAGGGATGGTGCCCTCATCATTTCGGCTGTGCAAACAAGTCCAACGGGAATCAAAAGCCCTGCTGGAAAAATGACTGTTGCCAAAGATACAAGTGCTCCCCTTGCACCAATTTTAAATAATAACAATTTTATTAATCAGGAAAACAAGAGCTCATTTTTGCTAAACGGAACTGGCGAACCAAATGCACAGGTGAACATCAAAGCCTTCGATGGTACAGGCAAGAGCGTTGAGTCAATCGGACAGGTGAATGAAACTGGCGGATACACCATTTATGCAGACCTGTCCAGCTTAAATGATGGCGATATCCGATTCGAAATCACCCAAGTCGACCAAGCCGGAAATAGGAGCCCATTTGCCGTCAAGACGCTGAACAAAGATACACTTGGTCCTGCTCGTATCCAATTTAGCCAGCCTCCAAGTATTTATAGCGGAAACGTCAACACCTATAAACTAAGTGGTACTGTTGAACCGCTGATCACACTGGACTTGACCATTTCTGATGTTTTAACCAGCATGGTTAAAACCACTGTAACAGATTCGCAAGGCAATTTTTCTTTGCCCATTGATGTTAGCGGCCTGAAGGATGGGGATATTACAGTAGGCGTTCTGGCCACTGACGCTGCCGGGAACAGGAGCCAGCTTCAGCCTTTGACCATAACAAAGGATACAACTGCACCGGAAGTGCCAGTAGCAACCGTGGCACCATATGTTAATCTGTTAAATCAGAATCAATTTTCTGTGAGTGGTTCTTCTGTGGAAGAAGGTGCTTCGGTTAAGATTACCGTTAGCGATGGGACCACCAATATAGCCAAAACCGCCATGATTTCAAACGGCAAATTTAATCTTAACTTTGATGTAGCCAGTTTGAAAGATGGAACCTTAACGCTGGAAATCATGCTGACAGACAAAGCAGGAAATGCAAGTATCGTTCAAACTTCAACGGTTATAAAAGATACCGTTGTTCCAAATCCAGTCGTATCCAAAAACGGCTTTGGGTTTGAAAATAAACGTCCGATCTATACGATGCTTGGCTCAGCAGAACCCTATTCTATCGTTTATGCAACCATTCGCAACACAAATGGTGCAGAGTTAATGAGCACGTCTGGGACAGCGGACGCGGAAGGTTTTTATACTTTAAAATTCTATCTTGACCAAACAGATATGACCGGCGCTGCGGCGGCTTCTGTATATCAAACGGACTTTGCAGGAAATATCAGCACCTTAGCCACGGTTCCACTATACAGCCATACCGCTGCAGCTGGCGAAAGCCTATTTATGATTGCGAAACGCTATAACACCACCGTTGACGCGTTAATGGCACTAAATCAGCTTACCAATAATGCCATACAGCCGAATCAGTTGTTACGATTACCTGTAACAGCGAGTGAAGTGGTCAATCTCGGCTATATGTATTTTGGCAATACCCAGGATTACGTTTCGATGGTGAACCAAACAGCCAGCTCCGTTAATACCGTGTCGCCGAGTTATTTTGATATCAATGCGAATGGTACCTTGAAATTGACCTATAGCTTGGACCCAGCCTTTATTTCAGCAATGCATTTGCAAGGAATCCGCGTGGTCCCATTTTTAAGCAATCATTGGGATCGAAACATCGGCCGGGCCATGCTCGCCAATAAAGAGCTGGCTGCCCAGCAGATTGCCGATGCCATTGCCCGCTATAACTTGGACGGTGTCAATGTGGATATCGAAAATGTCACGGAAGTGGACCGGGCCAACTATACGGAATTTGTTCGGTTACTGCGGGAAAAGATTCCAGCTTGGAAGGAAGTTTCAGTGGCAGTTGCGGCAAATCCAAATGGCTGGACAACAGGCTGGCACGGCTCGTATGACTATAACAGCTTAGCAAAATATGCCGACTACTTAATGATCATGAGTTACGACGAAAGCTACCCCGGTGGAGCAGCAGGTCCTGTAGCCAGCAACCCTTGGGTAGAAAGGTCGGTTCAATATGCCTTCAATCAAAATGTCGCAGCTGATAAAATTGTCCTCGGCATCGCCCAATACGGACGATATTGGATTCAGGGGCAAACCTATGGAGGCTTTGGAATTTCAAATTGGCAGGTAGAACAATTAATAAAACAATATAACGGAACGGTTATTTTTGATGAAGTAAGCAAAACGCCAAAAGCGATTGTTACCATCAGAGAAGGAGATCCTAAGCCGGTTGTTGGGGGAACTACTTTGACTGCCGGTACCTATACCATCTGGTACGAAAACGAGGAATCGATTCGTCAAAAATTACTGCTGATTAGTAAATATAATTTGCGCGGTGTTGGAAACTGGAGTATCGGACAGGAGAACAAAGAGGTTTGGAATAGTTATGCGACTACCCTTCCGACAACCGTGGCAGTAACTCAGGCTCCTCCACCTATAGAAGCGGCCGCTCCGCCTGCTCCAGCGTATATATCGTATACAGTTGTTGCGGGCGATAATTTATATTCACTTGCCCTTCGATACAATACAACTGTCAGCCAAATTAAAGAAATCAACAATTTGACTACCGACACTCTTTATATTGGCCAGACATTAACATTACCGAACACAACCGGCACGAATACAACACCCGCACCTACGCCGGCGCCTGCTGCAACCACCACTACTGTAACCTATACGGTAGCGGCGGGCGATTCTTTATCCGTCATTGCAAATCGGTATAATACGACGGTGGCAGCCATTAAAGAAGAAAACCAGTTAACAACTGATACGATTTACGTAGGACAAACCTTAAAAATCACGACAACAAACACTACACAAGTGAATGCAACAGTCATAACGTACAAAGTGGTATCCGGTGATTCCTTATCCGCCATTGCGATGCGGTATAACACCACTGTCATCGCTATTAAAGAACTAAACGGCTTAACAACAGATACCATTTATGTGGGACAAACTTTAAAAATCCCAGGATGAGACTTAGGGACGGTTCTTGTGCATCGCAGGCATGATGCACGAGAACCGTCCCCATGTTTCACTGCCTTCATGAGCTTTGCACAAAAAAAACCTATAGAGTGACTTTTTTCAAAATGTCCACTCTACAGGTTCCTTGTTACTACTTCAGGTCCTTGCTGTATTCCCTCATCTGCACGCCGTTTTTATCGTCGTAGGCAATTAATACTAAGCCTAATTCATGTTCAAGCTGCTTTATCTTTTCCTTCTCATTTTCTGTGATATCGGCTATTTGATACATTATCCCACTCCTTGTTTAAAAGAATCATGGGATTATTATCACCTGATCTATTGGGATTATACGATACAAACAGTTAACATAAAGTTATAATCAATTAGTATTTTCGCTATTCTTTACGTTTAACTCGATAATATTTACCAGCTCCTCAATAATATCGTTTAACCTCATCATGCTTGTGTCTTTATTAAGGATTTGAGAAGTTTTATAAAGCAAAATTTCCTCTTGATCACTCATAAAAAAAGCCTCCATTCGATGTTAGTTCCCTAACGCCATTCCCTACTTATATATGTAATTTACACCTATTATACATCAGACCACCTTTATATGTAAATTACATATATAAAATATTCCTGAAACACAGGGACGGTTCTTGTGTCTCATTTTCTGACACACGAGAACCGTCCCCGTGTTTCACCCCTGTTTCAAAAAGGAACCTGTGTCTAAGACTCAAGTTCCCTCTACGATCTTATTTGCAGCTTTTCTCGCTCTCAAAAATCGGACTAGGTTTAAAACAATTACTTTTGAAACAGCGTAGGTTGGGACAGCCAAGACCATTCCAAGTACTCCGGCCAGATTGCCTGCAGCCAATAGAATAATGATGATCGTGGCCGGGTGTGTATCCAATGACTTGCCTAGGATCATCGGGGATAGGAAGTTCCCTTCTATTTGCTGAGCGACAAGGATGACGACGATAACCAATAAAGCTTTCGTTGGTGACTCAAACAAAGCAACAAGAACAGCGGGGGCACCGCCAATAATTGGGCCTACATAAGGAATAATGTTGGTAAAGGCAACAATTATCGCCAAGATTAACGCATACGGCAAGTCAATAATTAAATAACCGATAAAAGACAAGGTTCCCACTGCCAGGGCGACCATAACCTGCCCCTGGATGTAGGCAGACAATGTCTCCCCTGTTTCTTTTAAAATCTTTAGGCCTTCATCTCTGTAACCTGCCGGAAAAAATTTTGAAACGGCTTTTGGAAAATTATGACCATCCTTAAACATGTAAAATAATAGAAATGGTACTGTAACAAGAATAATAGCTAGATTAGTGACCATTCCAAACAAACCCAATAGTGCGTTCGTCAGTGTTTTAGGCAATGTATTTGCATATTCCATTAACCGTTGCTGGACTGTATCAATAATTTCACTTTGGGTATCCCGAAAGCTTTTAAACTCTGAAGACTTAACCATATTTTTTAAAAACTCAGTAGTCTCATGAGCAAAGACCGGCAAATTATTGGCAAGGTCCGTCGCTTGTTTAGACACAATCGGAACCAAGCTGCTAATCGCCAACACAATTAGGCCAATAAACCCGACATATATGATAAGGATTGAGGCTATTCTTGGCAGCTTTTTACGTTCGAGAAAATTCACTAACGGATTTAAAAGGAAATAAAGAAATCCAGTGATCAAAATTGGAAAGAAAACCGTTGAGAAAAAGACTCCTATTGGCTTAAACATAAAGGTGATTTTTGTTGAAACGAAAATAATCGATAAAATAAGCAAAATTTGAATGAGCCAGAATTGTAATTTTGATTTTGACACGGTTTGTACCCCTTGCCTCTATATTTGGGTTAAAGTATATCAAAGTATTGGAATAATATACAGTATATTCATATTGATTTTAATAGTTTTTCTATGTTCTTTTTAAAAATTATTGCTGATATAGGATCGACGACTCTACTTATCGCAGGAACTGCTCATAAATTTACAAATATGAAACCCTTCTTAATGAGCATTGGCTGGCTTCCTGCTGCAACTGGGGCGCATAGTGACTCAATTTTTTAATATAATAGCAGGTTTCTGGAAAATGATGGATTAAAAATCGTAACGTTTCCTTATTTAATAGCTTATTTCCTTTATATTTCATTGTCATCGCATAGATATACTTCTAACCAAAATACATGTTCTTCCCATAATGAAATCATATCTCCCGCCCCTTCCTTAGTTGCCCCTCACAGTAAATGTTATTGCTGGGCCGATAAGAAATGAACCATAGGGTTTAGAAAAATTCATTATTCCACCACATAAACAGCCACAAAAAGGAAAAAATAGAAATATCAATATTTTTAAGGGAGAATATTTTCTTGAAAAAAGCAGATAAAACACTGATAATTTTCATGGCCATTTTACCCTGGCTTAGCATTTCGTTATTGGGCAGGAAAACACTTAAAAGGTTTCTGCCAGGCGGCATTTTTATGAGCTTATATCTGATTGCAGAAGGAAGATTTGCGGAAAAGAAAAAATGGTGGTGGTTCCCTTATTCAGTCAAACCCAATGTTTTAGCAGAATTACCGTTAATATTGGGACCTTTCTTGGTTGGCTCCCTATGGATTTTAAAATTCACCTATGGAAAGTTTAATCTATACCTTTTGGTTAATATCATTATTGACTCCATTTTTACTTTCATAGGGTTGAATTGGTTAAAGAAAATAGGATATGTCTCATTAGTAAGACTAAATAAATTCCAACTATCCCTCGTATTTCTAATAAAATCATTCGTACTGTATGGATTTCAAATTGTCTATGAAAAATGCTTCCCTCAAAATGAAACATAGGACCGGTCCGAGATCACTGTGAAATGCCCCCTGTCCCGGGTTATTAAAGACAAAATGACCTTTGAAAATGGCTAAAATGTCTTTAACAAGGCTTATTATAGACAAAATTATATAAATTTTTCAACCTGAACATATCCTGACCCTACATAATAAAAAGGCCTGACACCTATTTTGCGCCAGGCCTTCACTTTATTCTTATTTTTCAAAAATGGCATTGGATAATAGTCGGAACAAGTAATCTGTATGATCACGGAAGCCGGCTTCTAATCCAATCAACGTTACGTCTTTATCCTGCTCTTTCACAATAACAGCCTGGCCCTTTGCTTCCGCTTTTTTATTAATCCAATGGCCAGCCATAAAGAAATCATCTTCGCTTCCTAAACTAGCAATTACTTCATCATTCCCTGTACCAGTATACCAAACGGGACGGTAAACAAAACCAAGATCATCCTTGCCGTACCCGGCAGATACCCCAGTTCCCGAATAATTTACCTTTACGATTCCGTTACTGTTAGAGCCCGCGGCATTAATGGTATCATCAGTAAGTCCTAGGGTTTTGGTTGCGCTCGATGCCCCTGCACCGACCGCAATATACTTTCCACCTTTACTTACAAAATCAGAAACATTGTTTTTAAAAGAATCAAACTGGCTGGCTGCCTGGAAGCCAAATTCTTTATTGGCAGCAGATAATCTTTCAGGTAAGTAGATGAGACTTTCTGTTCCGCTATAGACAAATACATCAAATCCACTTAAACCATTTTCAGCAACTTCTACAGGCGTCACTTCTGTTACAGCAAAACCAAGTCGTTTAAGGGCCAGCTTTGTACCGCTGTGGGACTGTTGTTTTCCCATGCCGCCGTCCTTTAAGATTGCGACTTTTATGCTCGATAGTTTAGCGCCATTTGTTGGTACCTTTTCAGTGCTTCCCACTTGGATGCCAGATGCCTTGACCGCTGCAGCAATTTGATTAGCTGCTGCCTCTACATAAAAGTCACCTTTTTCATCACGCTTCACAGATACGCCTTGCTGAAGTAGTGTATTTACTAGATTAACAGCTTTTATAGAAGTATTCGGTATAACAAAAGGTCCTTTTCCGGTAACCGCACCTTGATCTGTAACCTGATTAACCTTAGTTGTAACTACATTCACATCATTTTCCGTTGAAATAGCATCAAAGCCCCAAAGCTCTGGTAAGCTCCATGCCGAAATATCATACATTGCTGGTGTATCGTTTAAGATATCCTCTCCATCCCATAGCATCGTGTTAGCTAAACCGGCCTTGGCCTGATCCATTTTTACAATATAGGTTCCTTTTGGATAGTTTTTTCCATCAGTAGTAAAATCTTTTGCTGCCTGAACCACTTCAATATCGTTTTTCAGCAAATGATTAACGGCTTTATCCGTTACAGTCGGATCCTGTTCATTAACCGGCAGGATATAAGCTTTTGGGAAGAAGCCGTCCTTATGGAACGGATGGTCAAAGTTGATACCACGTTTAAACATTTCAATTTGATCGGTAATCATCGCTTGCTTATTCTCCGTAGCAAATTTCAGTGCACCCATAATGGCATCATACTGCCAGCGAACACCATCCCAATCGTTGGTTGGTGCTTCTAATGTATGACCATAAGCACCATGGTACATCGCATACATCGGAGTAAAAATTGGCGGATAGTCATCCCAACCTGCAGCATCATCGCGCTGTGGAACATAAACACCTTCCATGCTCTGATAAAGTGTCCCTTTAAAACTAGCTTTATCACCCATGATGTTGGCTTCCATTGCTTCAGCCTGCTGATAGGCCCATTTGTTATACAAATCATATTCATAGTTTGGATTATGCGGTGGTGTACAAGGTTCGATTAAGCCTTGATGGTTTGGAGCATAATTTTTCACATAACCATGTGTGTCAAGGAATACCATCGGATTCCATTCTTTAATCAACTCAACCGTTTCCTGCGTTTCCGGCTGTGATTGCGTGATAAAATCACGGTTTAAATCAATTCCTTCACCGTTAAAACGGGTAGCATTAACACGACCATCCGGATTTTGGACAACATTAAAAATTAGTATATTGTTAGCTAAAATTTCTTTTGTCTCTTGATCATCCTGTGTCGCAAAGCGTTCAATTAACTGAAGAACTGCATCGCTTCCTACAAACTCTGTTCCATGTATTGAACCATTGATCATAATCGGAACTTTAAAATCCGGGTTGGCGGCAATCCAGTCTTGAGCCTTGCTTGGATTTTTAAACATTTGTTTCCGTAATGCTTGTATTTTACCAAATTTTCCTTGTGTGGTTGGGTCTGCAATGGTGACAACATAAAGAGGATTCCCGTCTGCTGATGTTCCACGGACTTCAACCTTCACACGGTTGGATTGTTTCTCAATATCTTTTAGCTTCGTGCCGATTTGCGAGAACTTAACAAAATCATAGTTCTCACTATTAAACTTGCTTCCATCTTGTTCTTCATATGTATTAACGTTTGTCCACTTTTGCCCCTCAGCATAACCAGCTGAAAATGGAACAGTAGACACTAGACTAATAATCAACAAGCTTGCTGCGGCTTTTTTCTTTTTTTTCTTTTTCATTGATTTACCCCCTAATTATGTATATTTACTATCTTTATTGCATTTTTATTCTATTATCAATAAATAAAAATAACATCCTACTATTTTCCTGAATTGTAAGTGGATGGAGTGGGATTTAGTATCTATTATTATGAAACAGGCGTTTCCGCTGCTTAGCACCGCTAATGTTTGAGCAAGGAGGGGGTAATTTCATAATTAACCACTAAGAAAAAAAGAAGCCTGAGTCTAAGACTCAAGCTCCATCTACTGTATTATTCGCCGCTTTTCTTGCTCTATGCGCCAATACAACTTATTTAATGATAAAAATAGTAAATCCTCGAGTGATCTAAAAACATACCAACAATACTTCTGACGGTTATATTTTCTCTGACACCTTTAATCCCTGGACGCAGGCAGCAAATTCCTCACAATTAAATCAGGCCTTGAACACTGGATTCCTGTCTCAAATATCAATCATTCAAACCAATCATTATTGTGAAAATAATCCATCCCCTTGTAATCATCGCCATGCATAATAGGTAAGTTAATATATAGAAGAGTATAAATAATCGTAGTTAAATAGATAGATAAAAAGATAGTTTCCATTCCAAACACCTCATTAGTCATTAAAAATTATAGATCAATCAGGATTAAAAAACAGTCAAAAAAAGCTTGGTCTAGGAACTCCTAAACCAAGACTTTTTTGAGTTTATTCATTTTATTGTGCAATAGCCAATGGAATTAATTGTTTAATGCGCTCTTCCGCTTTATATTCAAATGGTTTCGGAAGTGTTTTTACAAACTTAACAGTTGCCTGAAGATCTTCTGGGCCAACTTCTAAATCTGTTGCAAGATCTTTAATACCATATTTGACATTACCGTACATATAGTTGTTAACAACCACTGTATATTCTTTATTTTTGTCAATCCTTGAACCATCCGGCAAGAAGATATCTGCGACTTTACCTGTATTTCCATCCCATGTGTACTTAAAACCGGCAACATGAAAATCTAATCTGTATGTTTGTGTCCCATCTGTCTCAGTAAACGGAGTAATTTGGTTATTTAGAACCGTTTCCAAATCTGAACCGCTAAGCTTTACTTTATTTAACACATTGCCGAAAGGCTGGATTGAGAAAAGGTCGCCAAACGTTACTGTCCCCGCATCAAGATTTGCCCGGACACCGCCGCCATTCATTAAAGCAAAATCCGCATTCATTTCGGCCTTCATTCCATCCGCAATCATATTTCCAAGTGCAAAATCGCCTGTTACTGCACTAGGATAAGCTTTATCTAAAGTTGTTTTAGACTCCCCAACTTCTTCTGCTTTAATTGGAGCAATCTTTTCCTCATACTTCTGCATGATCGCAGATACCTCTGGGTCCGGTTGGTAATCTTTTTGGAGTACCGTTACAATCTCTGCTTTCTTGTCCACAATGTCCCCGCTTACTGGGTCAAGTTCAAGATCGACATCGGAAAAAGCAGAACCATATGAATAAGCCTGTACGATAAGCTTGTTATCTACTACTTTATTAACCCCGACATGGTTATGCGCAGCAAAAATAACGTCTACCTCATCATCGATATTTTCAGCAATTTTTGAAGCATCATAGGAATCTGAATTACCTGTTTGGGTTGTTGGATTATGCGCGAGCACCACAATCGCTTTGATACCTTGCTTCTCTAATTCAGCCGCATATTTGTTTATGGCTTCTGCTTCATCAGTGATTTGAAGATTTTCGTTTCCTTTAGAAACAATCATATTAGGTGTTTCTTGTGTCACAACACCGATAAATCCAATCTTTTTGCCGCCAATTTCTTTTATTGCATAAGGTTCGGTAATTAATTTTCCGGTTGAATTATCATACACGTTCGCTGCTACTACTGGGAAATCCATCCCTTTATAGCCAGGACTACCTTTTGGATGGTCGCCGCCATGGATCATGCGCTGTAATTCTGCGATTCCTTCATCAAATTCATGGTTCCCTAATGTACCAACATCAAATTGCATGGCATTCATCACTTCAACAGTTGGCTCATCTTGGAAAAGTGCGGAGATGAGCGGGCTACCGCCAATCATATCACCAGCATGAACTAAAAGAGTATTAGGGTTTGTTGCTTTACGAAGTTTCATCGCCGCTGCTGTGTACTTCATATTACCTGCTAGCTCTGTTCCAACTTTTGTACTTGTATCAAGCTGCCCATGTAAATCGTTTAAGCCTAGTAATTGTACTTTTATCGGACTTAGATTTAACTTGAAGATTCCAAAACCCTTGTCATCTGTTTTGTTTGTATAAGTGATATTGCTGCCTTGGTTAATATAGCCTTCTGCATTAGGAGATGTAGTAAACGTAACATTAACATCGCCATCGATTGGAGCAATCGACCAATTGTTATCAGCAGTAGGCATAATCTCTTTCATTTCAGAGATATAATCCATTAAGATTTGACGGTTCTCATCAGCAGAGTCGACTACTAGTTCACTTCCTTTTAGACCCGGGAAGTTACCGCCGCCACCAGCACGGTAGTTGTTTGTCACAACAATAAAGTCTTGATTTGGATCCACCGGTTGGCCGTTATAAGTCAAGTTAATAACACGGTTTGCATCTGGATTAATCAGTTTCCCAGTTGAATCGTACTTTGCAGGTTTTGTTATATCGATTTGATAGTGTACACCGTCAATGACATCAAAGTTATAACCAGGGAACGTCGGGTTTAATAGGGGCTGCTCGTCCGTTTTTGCCGGATCAATCTGATTGAATTTCCCGGCAGACATTTCAATCCATTCTTTAACCACTGAGCCTTTTACCTTTATCGCCTTTAACGTGTTGTCATAAAGGTATAAATCGCTAGCGCTTCGGATGGTCAAATCCCCTTTTTTAATTTCGGTATATTCTGCAGGCCCATTCCCGCCGGCCTTGAATGGGGCTCCCGCAGAAAGGATTGGCACATCTTTATATTCTGGTTTACTTTGAGCGATGTACTTTTCGGCATACCATTTTTGAGCATTCGTTACAACTTGAATAGAAGGATCATCCTGAACTAATGAAAAGTAACTGTGGATATCATCAGTTGTTTTACCGATTGGTGTATTTACATAGTTAACGGTTGCCTCGTGATCGGCTTTTAACAGATCGGAAATAGTTGGATCAGGCTTAACAGTGCTCTCTGTTTTCGTCTTACCGGTAGCAGAATCCTTTACATCCTTATAGGTCTCACGGGTGGAGGATTGCGAATTAACCACAGACCATTTGCCTTTTTCTTTCTTCAGCTGAAGATCGATTAGTCCTAAGGAACCGCCGCCGTAACCCGCTTGTACTGCAGGAACACCATTAATGGTACCCTTTGCGTTATCCACTCCTGGTAAAGGTTTTTTGTCAGCACCTAAAAACGAACTATCGAGAGCTGCTTCCGACTTAGCAGGGAACAACTTATGAGTATGAGAAAAAGTAATGGCGTCTATGCCAGGTACTTCACTTAATGAGTAAATCACATTTTCCGTACTTGCCTTATCACTGTTAAATCCAGAATGCGTCAAAGCGATGACGATATCAGCCCCTTGTTCTCTCATCTGTGGGACGAATTTTTTTGCCGTTTCAACAATATTTTTGGCAATGACATTACCGTCTAAATTGGATTGATCCCAGTCACTAATTTGTGGAGGAACGAATCCGATATAACCAATTTTAATCACATGCGTTTTACCCCTCTCATCGATTACCTTTTTATTGATAATGCGAAATGGAGTATATTTATTAATATCATTTTCTGGATTTTGATCATGATCATCCATATATACATTTGCATTTATAACGGGAAAGTTGGCATCATCATATACTTCATCTAGAAAGTCCAAGCCGTAATTGAATTCATGGTTTCCGAGTGTAGCCATATCGTAACCCATTTTGTTCATGGCTTTAATGGTAGGATGTAGTTCACCCTCTTTTATTGGTTCAATTTTTGCTTTGTAAGTTCCTAGAGGAGTACCTTGGATTAAGTCTCCATTGTCTACTAAAATACTATTTTTCACTTCTTGTCTTGCTTGTTTTACGAGTGTGGCAGTCTTGGATAAACCTACCTTCTCATAAGGGGCATCCTTAAAATAATCATAAGCTAATAGATTTGTATGAATATCAGTCGTTTCCATGAGACGCAAATTTACAAGGTCTTTATTGGATTGCTTTGCTAGAACGTTTACTGGTATGTTTTTATTTTGTAATTCTGCTGCATTCACTTGTGAGGAAAGCAGCGGCACTGCCATAATGGTCAAGGCTAAAGAAACTGAAAGTATTCTTTTCGGCCCAAATGTTTTTCTTTTTTTCATTCTAAATCACCTTTCTTGTGAAAGTAGTTTTTGAACAGATTTTACTAGACTTACAGTTAGTAGTTTAACAAGCTAATATTTATTTCTTGTATTTATTGTGTTAATTAAGTGTAAATCTGCGCTCTTTACAAAAATTTTACATAGGATTTATAGGGTTTTATTCATTTTTGGCAAATTCTATACATAAGAAACCTAAAAGGGGGAATTCGTTCATGAAACGTAAAAGAACCTATTTTATGATTGAAGATTTGGTGTTTGAAGTTGAGAAACCGGAAATTCCGGTAAAACATATAAAAAAAACACAGATTAAAATTGAAAATGAGGAATATAAAGAATTACGAAAAGAATTCAATGAAGATGTTTATCATATTGTAAAGACACCTGATGGGTGGGTAATTTCAGAAAAAGAGTAACATAAGTTATTTTTTTCCACACACAAAAAAACCTAGATAATTCATCATTATCTAGGTACTCTTTCTTAGAGAATATCTCGTTTTAAAGAATTTTTAAGCAGTTTAATTTCTCCATTTGGTTTAGGAAATTCACTAATGTTTTCATATTTTTCGTCCCTATTTGGATTGGTTGAATCTTCAAGCACATATTCCTTAAACGAACAGCTAAATAGTTTACGCGCGATTCTTCCTTTTTCTCCAATTAGGTTGAACCAGCTTTGCCTAACATAAAAAGGGTTCGTTAATATTCTATCAATAATAAAAGAAATGCTGTCCTTTTCTTCCTCTGATGTAAATTTTATTTTTGAAGAAAGGGCTAAGATAAAATAGTTTTTTGACTTATCTACTTCCAGTAATTGAAGATGGTACCTCTCACGCTGCTTTTCATTGAAGTCCTTTAGTACCATTTCGATACTTTTATCAATATCTATTTCAAATTTACCCGCATCTCTCCAGCACGATACTCGTGGATCAAATAAAGACAGTGTTAGTATATAATATGCTGCATAGTTTTTGTGATCAAATACTTCATTGCGTTTTTTTTCATCTTCCGGTACTACAATAAATTTTTTATAGTCTGCAAAAAAATGATCCATCATATCATACACCTTCTTTCAAACCTTAATAGAATGGTTGAAAACAGTTTTTCTCCTTATCTTTCTACATATCTTTTATATTTCTTTTTTAAAACTTAAATTCCTGCTTATTATTACATAAATCCACATTAAGCATGGTTTTTACTAAAAAAGTCCTATCACCTGATCAAAAAATGTCGTAATAAGGGTTACAAAATGATCCCGATAGCATTTGCCATCGGGACCCTCTACCTACTTATTAAATTACTTTTTCCTCCAAGCTCAATTCATCTTCCTTTTTACGAGAAAATAAATGGGCAAGGGCCTCTGGCAGGGCAATCATCGCTGGCAAAAAGACCGGAAGCAGGATAAAGCATAGGACGACAAGACCTGTGATGACGGCTATTGCCAATTCACCCAAGAGGATAATTCCGGATGGCATTAGTGTAGCAAAGGTGCCACCGAGTATAATGACTGCCGATATAATGACTCCACCTGTATGTCTGGAAGCCAAAACGATTGCCTCTTTTGGCGACAGCTGTTGATATTCCTTATAGCGCATCATTAAGAATATGCTATAGTCCACTCCCAAGGCTACAATGATGATGAAAGAGAAGAATGGAACAAAGGAAGAAATACCGGCATATCCCAGCCAATCTATGAAAATATAGTTAATGATAAACATTGCAGTATAATAGGCTCCTAAAAGGGACGCAGTGATGAAAACTGGTGTCCAGAACGAACGTATGACTAAGAACAAGACAAGTAATACTCCGATAATGACGATCGTGGTTGCTTTATTCAAGTCACGGCTCAAGATATCGTTCATATCATTCGTTGTGGCGCTTGGTCCTGACACCCCCGACTTGGCATGTGAAAGATTTGTGCCTTTTAGTCCATTCGAAACAGCTTTATTGATCTTATTGATTGTGTTTAAAGCATCTTTAGAATAAGGGTCATTCTCTAACACAATCGTCATCTTCGTAATTTTTCGATCATTGGACATGAACACGTCTAATGACTTTTTAAAGTTTTCATCCGTCAATGCTTCCTTCGGGATAAAGAAGGTTTTACTTGTATTAAACTGTGTTAAGAAACCATTCGTCTTTCCTAAACCGGCAGAAATTTGCTGTAAACCACCGTTTACTTCTGATAGCTTTTGTCCAAACGTACTGAATCCATTGAGACCTGCTACAAGCTGCTGCTGACCTGACTTCATCTGGCCAAGTCCATTGGTGACACTATTCATATTAGTTACGATTGTACCTATTCCCGACGAAGCTTTCCCTAGGCCATCTTCCAGCTTTTTCAAACCATCCGCCATCTGGGATAAGCCGCTGCTCATGCTGGCAAGATTATTATTTGCTGTAGCGAAACCAGCCGTTACTGCATTATAATTTTCATTTAATGTGTTGATTCCTTCAGGTGTAATTTGACTTAAAGACGATGATACCTGATCAATTGTTTGCTTTAGTGCTAGGTAATTGGTGTCATTACTCGAATTTGAATAACTGCTGCCTAAAGCATCCACCATGGTCTGCATTTGCGTGAGTGCGCTTTTTACACCAAGCAGTGCCTGTGCTGCACCTTGGTAGTGGGTTCCCAGCTCAGTGTAGCCAGCCTGCATTTTTCCATAATTATCTGCTAACACCGCTACTCCACTGCTCATCTTTGACAAATTCGTTTGGATGGCAGCAATGCTGCTCATAATCGTTTGGGAATTGCTTGATCCACCATCTATTCCGGATTGGATTTGCTTTAATCCATTTGTTAGGGCGGTCATACCTTCTTGAAGCTTTGCTGTACCATCCACCATTTGGTTAACCTGTGAAAAGTCCGCAGATCCCAATTTTTCTTGAGCAAGCTTCAAGCCATCATTTATTTGATCCACACCATCTTGAGTTTTTGAAATACCATCCGTTACAGACCCCATTTGACTGTCGACGTAAAAACCAGCAATTGGCTCACCTTGAGGTTGTGTTGCTGAAGAAACCTGCTTAACCCCATTAATACTCTTGATTCTCTCGGTCAAATCATCAAGGACGGCAAGTGACTCATTATTATCTAGTGTTTTATTATTTTCAATGACAACAGTAGCTGGCATTGCCTGGCCTTTGCCAAAATGTGCCGCCACAATATTAAATCCTTTGGAAGAAGGATATTTATTACCAAGTTCTCCAATGGTATCAAAGTTGAGCTTTTCCTGATGTAAATACACCATTGGCCCTATGATCAAAAGTAATACAACGACTGTTATAATAGGATGCTTTGTTCCAAAGGAGGATGTTTTCCCCCAGAACTTGTTTTCCTTATGGCCCAATACATTCTTTGAAGGCCAGAAGAGCTTCTTGCCTAAAACTTTCATAATGAATGGTGTTAAGGTCAAAATTTCAAGCAATAGTATGGTTACACCTATGACGACAACCACACCGGATTTATAAATTGGTGATTCGGCAAAAACGAGAGCAAGAAACGCGATAAATACCGTTAGAATACTATACGCAATCGTTTTACCCGCCGTTTTATAGGTGATTACGATGGAATCATCAATCGAGTTACCATGGGATAGTTCCTCCCTAAATCGATTGAAAAGAAGGATGTTGTAATCTGTGCCGATACCAAAAAGAATGAGTATAAGAAGCATTTGGGTCAGACTTGTTATCGGAAACCCTGCTTTATCAATTAATTGAGCGGCGATTCCCATCGAACTTAAATAGGAAAAGGCTACTGCTATTAAGGAAATAAAAGGTGTAACTACTGACCTGAATGCAAGGATAAGGACAACTAAAATAAAAATAACGGTCAATGCAGCACTCTTCTCGACTCCTGCTTGTGATGCCTTCAAATAATCATTATTGATAAAATCTTCACCGCTAAGATAATATTCAACAGGTACTTTACTAAGCTTGCTGTCTAGTTGTTTTTTGATATCATCAATTTCTCTTGCTTTCTTATCGAGCTTGAAGCTCACCATCAGTGTGGTACCATCTTTAGAAATTAAAGAGCTTTTTGCTTCAGGTATACTGAAAGGATCAATCATGTCTGCAATACCCAGCTCTGAGCTGTCATCGCTTATGGCCTTTACAGCATCACCAATTTTTTTCATGTCATCATTAGAAATTTTATGTTTATCGTAAAAAACGATAATGTTGTTTGTACCTTTAGTGGTCTCCATCTTTTTCAGGATCTGGTCTGCGATGGCTGAAGGACTGTCATTACTCGTTCCTTGCTGTCCTTTTTGTCGCAATATGGCATTGATATCCGGTTGAATGGCCGTAAGCAATATGGTCGCAATTAACCAAATGGCAAATATTGCCCAACGTCTTTTTATGATTGTTTTCACCTTGCAGCTCCCTCCCATGTTGTTTTTTAATGCTTAAGTTCCCTGTTGGTTTCTCTCGGAAAGTATAAAACATCAAAAAATCCTTTTTCACAATAGTCACTATAGCAAGGTGGAAAGATGGGTTCAAAGAGCAAAAAAGAACGAGCGTGTTAAAATAATACATTTAAAGTAATTTGTATTATTAATTCATCACCTGATTAAAGATTTCGAACAACTCGTCTTTCTGGTAATTATATTCTTTACTCATCCAATTCTGTAAAATGGTCATAAATGAAGTGGCATATAAGTCACAAATGACATCAGGATACTTCGACTGATTGATCTTTTTAGAAATGGGATCGTTTTCTGTTTTGGAATGTTCCCGTATAATATCACTTGCAATTTTCACCATGCTTTTGAATAAAATATGTCCATCAGACCCTAATAAAGTATTTTCAAATAACACGGAATTTTTTTCTACATAATCAACAAGTAGTTTAAATGGGTCAGCATTCGATTTTTTATTCAAATGAATAATCTCTTCAGATAAATGATAAATAAAATCTTTGAGTAAACTGTATTTATCTTCATAATAACGATAAAACGTGGTGCGATGAATTAAGGCATCATCACATATTTCCTGAATCGTGATGGACGAAAATCGTTTCGTTTGCAGAACATGAATAAAGCTTTGGATGATTTGGCGTCTCGTGCGTTCGGTTGTATAGTTCATAGTGCACATTCCTTATATTCATTTTTTGAGGATAATCGAAATATTAGCGAAATCTATTGTATGGTTATATTTCAATAGATAGCAAGACAAGAACAGTCCTACACCATGCGTAGGCTTAAAAAACTGTCAAAAAAGGCCCAAAGGTATTCCTTAGAGCCTGTTAAGTAATTTAATTTAGTTTTATAATACTTTCACCAAGAACCGAAGTTCCCCAAAGCAATTCTAAATGATCTTTGTCCCCTACTGGTCCAACGCCTTCAGGAGTACCCGTAAAGATTAAATCTCCTTCCCCTAATCCAAAATTTAGGGCAATGAAATCAATTATGGTCTGCAAATCAAAGATCATATTTTTTATGTTCCCTTGCTGTACAGTTTTCCCATTTATAAGAAGAGAAAAATCGGTCTTCATCATTTCTTCTATCCCTGGAAAGAAGATGAATTTGCTCACAATAGCTGAGTTCGGAAATCCTTTTGCCAATAGCCATGGCTGGCCTTTTTTCTTAAGTTCACTCTGAACATCCCGTAAGGTAAAGTCGATGCCAATGGCCATACTGTCGACTATTTCCTCTACTCTCATCCCTTTTTCATAGGATTTTCCTATCCTTATCACTATTTCTGTTTCAAAATGGATAGAACCTCGATTTCCAGGCAGTAAAATTTCCTGACCAACAGCTTCCGCCAAGGCATGAGTAGGTTTGGAAAAAATAATCGGAGAAGTCGGCACTTCATTTTGCAGTTCCTTAGCATGCTCAGCGTAGTTTCGACCGACGCAGTAGATATTAGAAATCTTATTCATGACAATCCCTCATTTTATAGTAATTATTAAAACTTACTCTTACATCAACTATACAACAAGGAATCGCTTAAAACATGCTCAACCGATATTTTTTTGACAAAAGTTCCAGTAGTTTAAGTCCAGCCACACTGTTCCCTTTTTCATCCAAAGCGGGACCGAAAATGCCAATACCAAATTTACCAGGTACAGACCCCATGATTCCCCCTGATACCCCACTTTTAGCCGGGATGCCTATTTTTATGGCGAATTCTCCGGAGGCATTATACATTCCACACGTAACCATAAATGTTTTGCAAATTCTCGCTACATCGTCAGGCATAATTCTTTTTCCGTTAAGTGGATCAACACCATCCATTGCAAAAATCATCCCAATTCTTGCTAAATCCAAACAATTCATTTCCACCGCACACTGTTTGGTGTATAAATCTAATAATGTTTCAACATCCTCAGTAATGATTTTATGCTGTTTTAAAAAATAACAAAGCGCCCGGTTTAAGTCTGCCGATTCAAACTCCGAGCGGGCTACCGTCTCACTATAGCCAATGGCAGGGTCGCCTGCCAATTCCCGGATAAAGCCTAATAACCGATTGAACCGCTCCTCTACTGAATCCCCTTTTATCATATGAGTTACGACAAGTGCCCCGGCATTGATCATCGGGTTTAACGGTTTGGCTGGAGCCATGGTTTCCAACTTTGCAATTGAATTAAACGGGTCACCGGTTGGTTCCATCCCAACCCGTTCAAACACGTAGTGAAAGCCATTTTCTATTAAAACCAATGCTAAGCTAATAACCTTTGAAACACTTTGCAAGGTAAACTTTTTATCAATATCTCCTGCAGAGATACATCTTCCGTCTGGATAGTTTATCGCAATCGACAACGCATGAGGATTTGCTTTACCCAGCTCGGGAATATAATCTGCGACTTTTCCATCTTTTGTACACCGTTTTGCTTCTTCCACTAATCTCTTTAATTCGTCACTTGATTGACATGGCATTATTCATCACCCGTAGTATATGCACCTTTAAATTTATTTTTTTGATAAGCCATTCCATTCTATTCGATACAAATCATGTCTCCGGTCACGTAATTGTCGCATCGAACCGGAACTCCGCGATCGTCTCAATTTCTCAAGGTCAACATCGCCAACCACGACGGTATCTACGTTCGCATCACATTCCCCGACAATCCCGTCCCTTGCGAACTCAAAATCGGCCGGCGAGAAAATGCCAGATTGTGCATATTGAATATCCATGTTTTCTACATGGGTTAGATTGCCCACAGTTCCGGCAATACAGGTATAAACTTGGTTTTCGATGGCACGGGCCTGGGCACAGTAGCGTACCCGAAGATAGCTTTGCCGATCTTCTGCACTAAAGGGGACAAAAATAATATTGGCGCCCTTTTCAACTGCAATTCGTGAGAGTTCAGGAAACTCGATGTCGTAGGATACCTGGATTGCAACTTTTCCACAATCTGTATCAAATACATTGATCTCATTTCCCTCAGCGATTCCCCACCACTTTTTCTCGTTAGGTGTCACATGAAGCTTCGATTGTTTTTCAATCGTGCCGTCCCGGCGGAAAAGAAAACCGACATTGTAAATATCTCCATCTTCTTCGATAAAATGAGTTCCGCCGACTATATTGATGTTATATCTTACAGCAAGCTGCGTAAACAGTTCTATATATTGATCTGTAAAGGTCGAAAGCCTCCTTACTGCCCGGTCTGGCCTTTTTTCTTCAAGAAAGGACATCAATTGGGTCGTGAATATTTCTGGAAACACCGCAAAATCGGAACCAAAATCAGCGGCAACGTCCACATAATATTGTACTTGTGTACTGAAATCCTCATAAGAGTCAATTTTCTTCATCATATATTGGACGACGCAAATTCTAACGGGGAATGATGTACGATAAATACGCTTTGATTTTGGCCGATAATCGACATTATTCCATTCCATCAAGGTGGCCATTGAATCAGATGCTTTGTCGTCTGGAAGGTAGCTTGTATTAATCCGTTTAATTTTAAAGCCTTGCAGAAGCTGAAAGGATAACACAGGATCATAAATGTTATGCTTCTCCACTTCCTCTACATATTGCCTTGCTGTCATTTCATCCTTGTATTTGTGATAGTTTGGGATTCGTCCGCCAATAATGATGCTTTCTAGATTTAAACGAACGGCAAGCTCCTTTCGAGCCTCATAAAGACGATGGCCTAATTTCATGCGCCGGTATTCGGGATCGACCATCACTTCAATCCCGTATAAATTAAGTCCACTTGGGTCGTGATTCGTGATATACCCATGGTCTGTAATGGTGTCCCAGGTGTGCTGGTCATCGTATTCGTCAAAATTGACGATAAGGCTTGAACAGGACCCTACGATTTTGCCCTCATATTCCACACAAATCTGCCCCTCAGGGAAAATTCGAATATGGCTAAGCAGTTGCTCCCGCTTCCATGGGTCCATGTTGGGGAAGCAAACTTTACCCAGCGCAATAATATCATCTATGTCTTCAATATGGATGTTGCGAATCTCAATTTTCTTCTCGTATTTTGACATATCTGTCTCTGACATGGTTTTCACAACCTTTTCTTATTGGAACGTATGTAGTTAATCTATTTAAATGCTTTTTTAACTTAAAAGGGTGCATATTAAATTTTTTCCTGAGTTGCGTATTTCATACAATAGTGTGACATTCCTTAACAAACGTTGAAAAGTTAAAAAAATAATGACTAAAGTCATATATCACTGTTGACGAAGGTGACTATATTCGAATTTCCGGTGACCTTATAATCAAGTTGTAAATAAGAAAAAGAAAAACAAAATGAAATTGAAAATAAACTCACCAGAAAAGGAGAATGAAAAAATGAACGGTTTAGCAATGTATGGAATATTTTTTGTGATTTTTGGATTGGTATTTTGGAGACGTACGAGGGCGATGGTTCGTCCGGTTCAAGGGTCGGGGATCAAAATATTGCTCCCGATGGTCTTTTTACTTCCGGGGTTTTCTGCACTTTTGCAATTTCAATTGCACTTAAAAGTTTGGGAAATTGGCGTTGCAGCTTTAATCGGAGTATTACTTGCAGTGCCGCTTATTTTTACAACCAACTATGAAATTCGTAATGATGGAAAGATTTATGCACAAAAAAATAAAACCTTTTTTATCGCACTGATTGCCGTTCTCGTAATTCGAATCGCATTAAGACAATTTATTTCAGGCATCGATCCAATCAGTCTAAGTATGCTTTTCTTTACTGTTGCTGTAAGCTATGTTGTTCCGTGGAGAATTATTTCCTTTGTTAAATTTAGAAAGGTAAAACAGGCACAAATGCTTGGCGAAGAGATCGTAACGATTAAAGCATAACTTTTTCTTAGCAAGCTGGGCACGACATTTTATCGATGAATGTCGTGCCTAGATTATTTTAATCATCTAGTCATTTTTTCAAAAAGCACCTATTTTTCTGCCATTAATTAATTTTGGGATAAGGTAGATGGGACATGGGAATAATGAAAGGTGTTCGTGAAAAAATCACTGGAAAGGAGAGATTTACATGCCACAAGGAGCTACGGAAACAAGCACCTTAAAGGTTGGTGACCAGGCACCTGATTTCACCTTGGAAGCACATGGCGGCCGCAGGGTTACTTTGAGTGAATTCCGCGGAACAAAAAATGTATTTCTTTGTTTTTACCCTCTAGATTGGACCCCAGTTTGAGGCGCGCAAATGCCTTCTTACGAGGATGATTTACCTCGTTTTGAAGAGTTCGATACCCAGGTCTTGGGTATTTCAGTAGATAGTGTCCACAGTCATGATGCATGGCAAAAATCAATTGGCGGCATTTCCTACCCGCTTTGTTCCGATTTTTATCCGCATGGAGAAGTTTCGGAAAAATATGGAGTCCTTCGTAAAAACAAAGGCGAGGCTGCATATGGGGCTTCCGAACGTGCCCTGTTTATCATTGATAAAGAAGGTATTGTACAGTGGATTGATGTCCATCCACTTGATCGGCAGCCTGATAATGAAGAGCTGTTTGATGTTCTGCGAAAACTTTAAATGATCTTAAGAGAGTAAAATAAGGAGGATGGGTATGGAACTCTCAAGAAAAGCCATCCCATATACACCTAGCAGTAAACCGCTTCATGAAATGACCATTATGATTGTTTCAACTTCTGGCGTCCATTTGAAGGAGCAGGAACCTTTTAACACGAATCCGTCAGAAGGAGATGCGACCTTCCGCATTATTCCAGGAGATGTTGATTCCAAGGATTTAATGGTCACCCATGCGGCCCCAAAGGAGCATTATAATACTGATGCTCCTAACGAGGATATTAACTGCGTTTTCCCTATCGACCGCCTACGGGAAATGGTTGATGAAGGAGACATCGGCGGAGTAGCAGAAAAACATCTAACCATGATGGGCTATTCCATGAGATTGAATAAAATTAATAATGAAACCATTCCCGCGCTGGTAAAAGAAGTCGTCCGTTCCAAAGCGGATGCAGTACTCTTAACTGCCGGCTGACCGCTCTGTCATCGCACTGTAGTTACAGTGCAGCGCGGCATTGAATCACAGGGAATTCCGACAACATTAATTACCTTGGACGTTGAACAATCCAGTTTGATGAGGCCGCCTCGTGCGATCCATCCAGTTGGATTCGAATTCGGCCATTCATTGGGAAAGCCTCATGATAAAGTAACACAAATGAAAGTATTACTGGCAGCACTGGCAGAGCTAAATGAAAGACAAGAGCCGGGGCACATTCATGATGCTCATTTTCCAACATATAATTGAATTAAAGAAGGGTCCGCAAAAGCAGGCCCTTTTTCAGTTTTTTCAAATTGTACTTTGGACTAACTCGTTTGATTCAAGCATTGCGATTAACCGGGATTCGGACACTTCCCCCCTTTTTTCAATCAGTTTTGTCCGAAGGTTGTTCAGGTTCGCACACTTCCTCCTCTTTTAACAGGACCTCCCCGCTCCGCTGAAAGTAATTACCCGGCGCGGAAATCTACAAGCAATTTAACAGGGACAATCAATAATAAACAGGTAATTTAGATTAGACAAATTAAAAAATTGCCGAGAAAAAGACTCTTTCTCGACAATAAAAGCCGCCACAAATGGCGGCTTTACATTTTAGTGTTGAACCTGCTTTTGCTGCTCCATTACCTTCTTGTGTGAAGGAAGGAGGAACGTAGCCAGTAAGTTTGCGATTGCGATAAAGAACACGAGAATAAACACAAGGTGCATACCATGAGCGAGAGCCTCTTGAATCAACGTCATGACGTTTGCAGGAAGTTTATTGACAGCGTCTGAGCTTAAGAGATTGTTAATATTGCCGCCTCCGCTCCATGCTCCGTTTGAATGTTCTTTTCCAAACTGAATGAGTGAGTTGTTAAAAATAGTTCCAAACACAGCAATTCCCACCGTTTGTCCGATTGACCGGGTAAATGAGTTAGAAGCGGTTGCCGCCCCACGCATTTGCCAGCCTACTGCAGCTTGAACAAGTACAGTTGTCGGGGTTGTCGCGTACCCCATACCAAGACCGATCACAATCATAATCCCTACAAAATACCAAAATGGGGAGTCAAGTTCCACTGCCAGTAACCATGTTCCGCCAAGGGCAATCAAAACAGCACCAATGACGGCAGTTAACTTTGAACCGATTTTGTACATATAACGTCCAGCAAAAGTGGCACCTAAAGGCCATGCAATCGACATTGGCATCAGCGTAAGCCCTGAGCTTGTCGCACTATGTCCAAGAATGGTTTGAATCCACATTGGCAAATAAACGTTCACTCCTATAAGTACAGCACTTGCCAGAAAACCGATAAAATTTGAAACAAGAATGACTGGAATCTTGAATAACGATGGCGGAAGCATCGGTTCCTTCACCTTGGTTTCAATATAGCCAAACAGCACAATAAAGATCACCGCAACAGCAAACAGTATATAAATTGTAGCTGAATTCCATGCATATTTTTGCCCTGGGCCCGCATTTAGTAATGCATATAAAAGAGTCGAAATCCCGATTGTAAACGTAACGGCTCCAAGATAATCAACTTTACGTTCCTTTTTCAATTCAACTGTTTCGTGGAAGAAGAAGGTGATTAAGATTATGGACACTAACCCAACCGGTAAATTAATGTAGAAAATCCACCGCCAGCTGATTTGGTCAACGAAGAAGCCGCCTACCAATGGACCGAGAAGTCCCGCAATTCCCCAAATTGAGCTAAACACTCCCTGCATTTTTGCACGCTGTTCACCTGGGTAAAGGTCACCGATAATCGTAAAGGTTAACGGCATGACCGCCCCTGCTCCAATTCCTTGAAAAGCACGGAACCAAATTAATTGATGCATCGTCTGAGCAGCGCCTGACAACATCGAGCCAGCTACAAACAAAATAACCCCTGTCATAAAAACTTTCTTTCGGCCGAATAAGTCAGCTAATTTTCCATAAATCGGTGTTGTTACAGAAGTGGTGAGAGTATAGATGGCAAACACCCAGCTGATTAATTTTAACCCGCTAAGGTCACTGACAATCCGCGGCATAGCGGTACTGACAACCGTGACATCAATGGCGACGAGTAAAATCGCAACCAGCATCGCAACAGTAACCATTTTACGATTCGTAGTTGTTTTTGGCATGTTTTTTATCTCCTTATATTTGCTTAAATCAGGGCAATCCCTATATTTATCAAGTAATTGACTAAATTATTTTAAGTTATCATTGTATTTTAGTCAACAACTTGACTAAAATTATAGATAGTCAATTATACGGAGGTTTATATGGAAAATTTAAAAACAAACATTACTTTAGACTTTATGAGAATATCTAATCTTTTAAGCAGATATGGAGCAAAAATGGTCGCCGATGTTGGATTGACCAGCATCCAGCAATGGGTGATTCTGAGAACGATCATTCAAAAGGGAAGTATTTCCATCGGTGATCTAAAAGAAGAAATGCTTGTCACGAAACAAAATATGACAGGGATGATCAACCGCCTGCAGCAATCCAATTTAGTAACACTCTATCAAGACCCTGAAGATAAAAGACGAACTCGTGTGAATATCACTGAGGAAGGACACCGAGTCTATGAGCAATTGAGTTCGTTACGAAATGATTTTAATGCCCAGACTTATCATATTTACAATGACCAAGAAATCGTGGTGTTAAGCGATTTGCTTGGCCGGCTCGTGGAGCATTTGAAAGAGGATTAATAGAGCCTGAATAAAAAAAGACCGCAGGTGCAGAAACACCATACAGTCTAAAAAATTTAAAACCTATATTATTTGAATAGAGCCGAACTCACCGTGAGGATGGTTTACTAATTTATATCTTCTGTATTCAGATTCTAGCTTTCTTAGTGTCATTCCATAAAGGTTTTGATCTTCTTTATTATATACGTTAAGGAAAATTAGTTTATTAATAAGTTTTTGTCGCTTTTTTTCGTCGTTATTTCTCATTAGAAACACTCCTTTGATTTTACAAAAAGCTTACAATAGCCGTTGGTTGATAAATTCATTATAAACTGATAATTCCTATCTGTAAAGTATGAATTAAAAATTTATTAAGAAGGAGCACAACCATTCTGGCGTTGAACCAAAAAAAGACCGGGTGTCACTTCATGAACCGGTCTTTTTATAAAGTGGATTAGTGAGAATCCTTCATCTCAATGGTGTTCTGAGTTTGTACCTTAAAGTACTCTCCTTTTTTCATGCTGATATGGCCTGATTCATAGGGCTTATTGTCAATGGTGAGATATACTTTTGCCGTTTGATAATATTGACCTAATGTATTAACAACGCTTTGAAGAAGCATTTCTTCATATGCTGCTCCAGCTGACATTTCATCCCTAAAGGCCTGATTCAAATCGATATACACAATTCCATCTTGGTTTAAATATAAGCTGTTAATCTCCGTATTTTTCGAAAAAACAACTCCCAATTGATTGTTTATTGGCTCCTTGTAGGCCTGCGCCAAAACTTTCCTCGTAATGTCATTGGTATAAAACTTTATTTGCTTGCTTTTAATATAAAGCTTTCCGTCATCAATATTCGGGTAAAAGAAGTTGATGTTCTGCACCAACGGCACATTATCCTCTATTTTAGTTAGTGTGGAGGATATTTCAGTACCGCCAGATACAAAAATAGATTTAACTAAACCAACGTTTTTAGCATAATAATCAATGGTTCTATCTTTTGTATTTTTTGTGGTAACTTCGATAGCTTTATAGTTCCCTGTTGGCGTTGTAATATCTACTGCCGTATTCGTGATTGTTCTCACTCTTCCATCCTTTATTGACCAAGTAGTCCCCTTTGTTAATGGGGTCATCAAAATGACTTCTTTTTCATCATTGTTAGCTTTAAACAGATTTTCTCTGTAGTAGGTTTCTCCTCTTGAGAAGACTTTAGTAAGCTTGCCATCCTTAAGTTCCAATACATTGACCAAAACGGTACCGCCATTATCGATTCTTTGTTGAGCTTTTTCTTCAGAAATATAATCATTGTAAACATCATAAGAGGCAAATTCGTTTCCTGTTCCTTCATATATATATCGAGTATTTTTCTTCATAGGATAATAATCATTAATGGTTTCTGAATTTGTCGTTGGTTCTTTATCACCATTATTATTGTCGGAAGTGCCATTATTGTTCTTATCATTATTGTTGGCGGTGCTATTGTTCTTGCTGTTGTTATTTTCGGCGTTGTTGTTTCCGATTTGAATACCGCAACCTGCAAGGTTTCCAATCAAAATGACGAAGGCAAAGAAGACAATCAGCTTTTTCATATCAATATCCCCTTTTCTATTTCTAGAAGAGCCATATTACAAATCCCCCTTTCTTTAAAGTATTCAATTTTGCTTTCAAATATAAGCCTTTTGGGATAAAGCAAAGGGACGGTTCTCGTGCATCAATAAAATGATGCATGAGAACCGTCCCCGCGTTTCAGCCACTGGTGTTGGTTACCTTCTCTTTTGATAAAGCTTGTTTAAATTGCTCGATTAGGATTGGAACGATTTCAAAGGCGTCGCCGACAATGCCATAATGACAGTTCTGGAAAATCGGGGCTTCTTTGTCTTTATTGATGGCAATGATTAACCCGGAGTTTTTCATTCCGACGATATGTTGAATCGCACCGGAAATTCCAATCGCAAAATAAATCTTTGGCGTTACCGTCACACCAGTTTGCCCGACTTGATGGGCGTGGTCAATCCAGCCTGCTTCTACTACATCGCGGCTCGCACCAACCGCGCCTCCTAGCGTTTCCGCCAATTGGTGGATTAACTGAAATCCTTCGTAACTACCTAACCCTTTTCCGCCCGCAACAATGATATCCGCTTCGTCGATTCTTACTTTCTTTACCGTTGCCTTAACAATCTCCAAGACTTTCGTGCGAATATCTTCTTCCTTTAAAGCTATGGTCTCTTCCACTATCTTACCTGTTCTCCCTGGCTGTGGAGGCAGCGCCTTCATGACTTTGGAGCGAACCGTCGCCATTTGCGGCCGGTATTTTTTACAAAGAATGGTTGCCATGATATTTCCGCCGAAAGCTGGCCTGCTCGCCAATAGCAACCCTGTTTCCTCTTCCACATCGAGTTCCGTCGTATCCGCCGTCAAACCTGTCGGCAGGTCGGTGGCTACCGCGCTTGCCAGGTCTTTTCCGGTCGACGTGGCCCCAAACAGGATAATTTCTGGTTTATGTTTATCGCTGCATTCTAGCAGTGCCTTCATATAAGATTCTGTCCGGTAATGTTTAAAGATGGGTTGGTCATAGACATACACGGTATCTGCCCCGTATTCAAATACTGTGTTTGTTAAATGCTTAACATTTTCTCCGATTAAAATACCCGCTAATTCTACTCCCCGTTTGTCTGCCAGCTTTCTTCCGGCACCCAAAAGTTCAAGGGATACGGATGCAACCGCTCCATCTTTTTGTTCTATGAATACCCAAACGCCTTTGTAATCTTGGAAATCCAATTACAGCCCCTCCTTTGTTTCAAAGAGTTCTTTCTTTTCAAAGAGGACAGAGAGCAATTGCTCTACTTGTGCCGTTGGGTTACCTTCAAATAACGTTCCCCCAGATGGTTTTTGCGGAGCCCATACTTTGGAGACAATTGTTGGCGATCCCTTTAAACCAAGCTGCTTAATATCTACATCCTCCAAGTCATCAACCGACCAGATATGCGGTTTATATCTAGCAGCCTTTAGCATGTTGGGAAGCGGAGAGTACGGCACTTCATTGATTGTTTTCTCAACAGAAAACAAGCACGGCAAGGTCGACTTCACGACTTCATAGCCATCCTCCAACTTGCGATGGACAATGGCATATCCTTCTTCTTGATTGATTTCCTCTACCTTGTTCACCGAAGTCAGCGGTGGAATATCAAGCCTTCTTGCTATTCCAGGTCCGACTTGCCCGGTATCTCCATCGATGGACATTTTTCCGCAAATAATCAGATCTACTGGCTTCGTTTTTGAAATTTTTTCAATCGCCTTTGTTACGGCATAACTCGTTGCCAATGTATCTGCCCCCGCAAACCGGCGGTCCGTGATTAAATAACCTTCATCAGCGCCTATTTCAATGCACGTTTTAATCGCGTTAACCGCGGGAGGCGGCCCCATCGTCACAACGGAAACGTGTCCTCCATACCTATTCTTTATACGAACCGCCTCTTCAACCGCATGGGCATCATACGGATTCAAGATTGCAGGCGCCGTCCTCCGGTCCATCGTGTTTGTTTTTGGATTCATCTTGATAATTTTGGTGTCAGGTACTTGCTTAATACAGGCTACAATGTGCAGCATTTAATCCCTCCTTTTATTGTAGAAGCAAATGGCGGTGCCATTACTTAACCTTCTATATGAAACTCTCGGTTCTAAAAAGCTTTTCGCCCGTTACCATTACTTTATTAACAGAGATGTCCTAACATTCGAATTTTCGGATAAATATCTTAATATTCCTCGCTAATTTTTGGATTCCAGGATGTCTTGCAAATTTCAAGGCTCTTAATATTCTTAAATCAAAAAAACGGCGGGAGAAATCCATCTCCTGCCAAGCTATCATTCTAAATATTTATTTGCTGTTTTCGTAAATATTGTAAAAAAGAGCCTATTAAACAAAACCCCTTCTTCAATTCTTTATAAAATAAAAGTATTTATCATTCATTTATTCTTATTCTTTTGGTTTGATTTTTTGGAATTATTATTTTTGTTATTGCTATTTTTAGATGTTGCATTGTTCTGCTTTTTGTTGTTGTTTGATTTTTTTGCCAACAATATCACCCTTTCGAAAGATTTGACTGGAGCGTAATATAGAATATTCATGTCCAGAAAAAAATCTCAACAGGGGCCAAAAAAAGGCGGTCAGCAAGCCTTTTTTGGTCAGCCCTAATATGGTACTAATAGACCGGTTCTGGGGCTTGCCTTACTAATTTAAATTAATCCTCCATATAAAGAAATAATTTGAGAATTACACTGACCCCTTCCCTTAATTCCCTCGATTATCAACCGAACCCTTGTCCCCCTTCATGAATATCATGTAATGAAGGAGAAGTAATTCATTGCGATATAGTTTGTGACGATGCAGGTAATTGCACTGTAATTTGCACACCTAACGACAACGGCTAATGTTTTGGTTTTTACGCTCTAAAGAAATTAATTTCAAAAACTGACTGATTGTAAACGAAGTATTTAAACAGCAACAATTAATATCCTATTAATCTATTAATTTTAAGGAGAGTGACTCTATGCAAATCACCATCGGCCATTTGAACCCTCCTGGTTCAGCTTACGATCAGGGGGCCAAGGTGTTCAAACAAATCTTAGAGGGAATGACAGATGGACAAATAAAAGTAAGAATAATTTCTGGCCTTAACCTAAGTGGCATTGAATTAATTCGTGCGGTGCAGACAGGAGAATACGATATCGGCATCACGTCTTCGAGCAGTTTAGGAAATCTTGTACCTATAGTGAATGCGTTCGATTTTCCTTATTTATTTCGAAGCCATGAACATGCTTACCGGGTATTGGATGGTGAAATCGGTGATTTTGTAAATGAAGAAATTGACCTCGTTGGGTTAAAAAATTTGGCCTGGTGGGAAAACGGATATCTCCATATTACGACGGCTGAGACACCCATTATTAAACCGGAGAATCTACGTGGGCTGAAAATCAGGACCATGGATAATCAAATACACCGCACACTATTTCGCGATTGGGGGGCTATCCCTGTTTCTGTCCCTTATCCTCAGCTTTATGAGGCTTTAAAGAATGGAACCGTGGATGGCCAGGAAAATTCTTTAGGAAACATTGTTCCCAATAGGTTCTACGAGGTTCAACGTGAATTAACGTTGACTGGACACATTTACAATCCTGCTTTATTTATAATGAACAAAGAAAAATATAACCACTTTTCTTTGGATATAAAGATAAAAATCTTGGATGCTGCAAGAATTGCTCGTGACTTTGAAAGGGACTTTTTAAGAAGAAATAATCCGATTTATTTGCAAATAGCCCATCAAAATGGAATGCATATTCTCACGGAGACAGATATTGATTTCCCGGCTTTTGTGCGTACTTCAAAAAAAGTTTATACTCAGCTGGGCGAACCATACAAATCAATTCTCAGAAAAATTCGGGCCTTGTAGGATTCTTGCAAGCCCTTTTTTAGTTTTATGTAACGCAGTTCTATTGACATGCGCTTGGGACTCTCACTTGATTTTAATCCAATTGGGCGGGACTGCTTTTGAAGTGTAGCGAACCGACCAGACCTGGCATCCCGAGTTTTCATAAGTCTGTAGAGTTACAGAATACATGTATAGCCGATTGATGCCTCGAAACATACTTATTATTAGTAACCCAGAAGCGCCAAGGATAGTCCTTAGCATCGCCAGAATTTTCAATGCCAATCCTTTTTCCAGCTGATATACTTTCCGGGCAGAACCCTTGGGCCACATATAAAGGGGGAATCGTTAGCGGACGGCCATAGTCCTCCATTGAAATTCCTAATGATTTTGTAAGTTTTCCGGGTCCGTTTGTCAGTTTGGACTGATCTTCAATGCCTCGCCTCTTTATCATAAGCCCGATGCCATAAATAGGTTCCAGTGCACGAATCAAAACTGCTTCAGGTTTTTCTTCACCTCCGCTGACTATATTGAAAAGGCAGTGTGTATGCATTAGATATGTATAGGCAAGGCCGGATCGTTGGAACATCACCTCTGTTCTTGGAGTACGTCTGTTGTTATAGCTATGCGCAGCCCTATCACCAGGACCCATGTAAGCTTCTGTTTCTACAATGTATCCTGCCGCAATACCTTCATTTGTTTCTTTTACTAGGATGCATCCGAGCAAAGCCTTTGCCAGTTCAAGAGAAGGCTGTTCATAAAATGTCTCGGGTAATGGGACGATCCCTTTATCAAATTCCTCCAATTTGTATGCCTCCTTAAAAGATTTTCCTTTTCCTTTCATTCCTTAAAATTATAGACTTAAAAAGCATTTCTTATTTGTATAATTATATGATTCAGTTTCAGGAAACCTTTTAATAACTAGTGTTTTTTTAGCATTTCAAAAAATTCGGCACCAGAAGCAGGCGCTTACGCGGAAAATGGAACGATCCTTATCTGATTCCCCAGCCTTAATTGGTACTATCAGAAACACTCTAATCATATTTTTATAAAAGGAACAATTAGAAAGGAGTGTATATTTGGGTGAAAAAAGTTAAGATTCGTTTACAGCCGATTGTAAGTAAAATCAATTTGCCCACTGTTTTGAAAACAGCTATGCTCCCGCGTGACTCAACAGAAAGCTTATTTATTGCAACACAGGTAGGAGAGATCTTTTACATAGGAAATGGTGCTATCAGTACTTTTTTAGATATTCGCTCAAGAATTATAAAACTAGGTGCTTCTAGAGGCGGCTATGATGAACGGGGTTTGCTGGGGCTAGCTTTTCATCCGCAATTTTATTATAACGGTCTGTTTTATCTCCACTATTCAGTAGCTGAAACACAAGGCCCAGGGGCTCTTTCTAAACATTTTAGTCCTAACCCATGTGATCCCGCAACCTTAAACCTAAAGTGGATCAATAGAGAAACTCAATATGATCATATTGATACAGTCGAAGAATGGATTGTACAATCAAATAGGCAACCTCAAAAACGACGGACATTACTTAACGTAAGAAGACCATTTTTCAATCATAATGGCGTCAATAGCTTAAACTTTTCACCTGAAACAGGAAAACTAGTTTTAACAACCGGAGATGGCGGAGCGGGCTATGATCCATTTAATTTAAGCCAGAATAATATGGAAATAGCCGGAAAAATCATAGAAATTGACATAGTTAAGAATACATTTATCGATAATCCACCTGTAGTCACACGTTTTGATGAACTTCCCGTATCTATTCAGGAAACACTTACGGTCATTGCGAAAGGGGTTCGCAATATACCTGGCATTCAATTTCAAAGGTTTTATAATCAATATATCAAATATGTTGGAAATGTCGGGCAGGACCTGGTAGAGTCGATTTTTACATTCGTTTATTATAAACCAATACCGGTTACTCAACTTGTTCAAACTGCTTTAAGAAACACCGAACCAGACCAAGAAGGATTTATTAACTTTGGCTGGCGAGGCTGGGAAGGTGCATTTCCTACTTCCATTATTACGAGCTGCTCTGGAAATCCGGACCTGGACGAGAAAACAATTGCTTATTACGATGAAGCAGTAAAAACTTCAGTAAGGCGTCTTCCACCTTTAACTAGTTATTATCATAAAGATCCCCGCCCCGATAAGTTTGGAGGGACTTCTTTGACGGGAGTCCAGCCCTATTTGGGAAATGCCATCCCCAATTTAACGGGAAGCGTCGTGTTTACCGACCTTGCCCGAAGGCCAGAATCTCAACCTCCGGTTAGAGGAGTTTTAGCTTATACTAGGGTAAGAATAGATGGTAAACTAAATGATTTTAGTGTTATTGAAACCGATTATAATTTTGGTCCTCAATCTGCCTACTACGTTAGTTTGGGAACGAATCTGGACCAAACCAGACTATATTTAGGGGTTAATGGCTCTATGAAAGTCACTGATTTTAACCAAGGTAGTGTTTTTGAAATCGTTACATGAAACAAAGAATAACCCAGCTGCTGCCGGGTTATTTTTTTGTTTAATCGTTGTCTATAATATAGATTTGGAAAAAATCTTCCATATTTAGTTCATAATGTTTTCTACCTAAATCCAAAAAGATATGATATACCAATATCATAGAAGTTCAAAAAATATACATAAACACGGGGGAATCAAACGACATGACGGTTCTACAAATTTTAAGTTTAATAGGAATCGATATTTTGTTATCGGGTGATAATGCAGTTGTTATCGCATTAGCTGCCAGCAAAGTACCACCTCAGTTGAGAAATCGTGCTATTTTCGGCGGGACATTAATGGCTATTGTGTTAAGGATTGTAGCAGCAACAGTGTTAATTCAATTTTTAGATTTACCGTTTGTGCAATTAGTGGGTGGTTTAATCTTGTTACGGATCAGTTACAATTTAATCGCACATAAAGAAGAAGATGACCCGAATATCAAACCATCAGATAAAGTTTGGGGTGCAATCAAAACGATTGCGATTGCCGATTTCGCCATGTCTATTGATAATGTGATCGCATTATCAAGCGTTGCGGAAGGAATTCTGCCGATCGCAATTGGCATTGCCATTTCTATCCCAATCATTATTTTTGGCAGCAAATTATTAACGAGCTTAATGGAGAGATATCCAATCATCGTTTATGCAGGTGCAGGATTATTAACCTATGCTGCGGGTAAAATGATGGTTGAAGATAAAGGATTAGAAAAGTTCCACATCTTAATTCCGGATTCTCTCCATTTAGTTGTGCCAATTGCGATGGCGATTATTTTGGTAGTAGCAGTGTTTTTAAAGAACAACTTGGCAAAAGAAGCAAAAGCCACTATATAATAATGAAAAGCACCGTTCAATTCGGTGCTTTTTCAATGCTTTGACTTGCCTAATATCATTCCATTTCATTATAATGGTAATATAGGAAAATATATAATTTCTTAAAAACCTTTTATTCAATGCCATTATCACTGCAATAATTCTTCTAAGAGCTCTTTTACATTCTCATTTACAATTATTATTTTCATTCTCCTCTACTTTTTTTTGAACAGCTAATATAATAGTCCGGGTGCCCTGGATCAGGATTTTAGTATTTCTCAAATATTTAATTTTTCCTCTTTATCATGAATTTCACAAATCAAACTTAGACTTTACTTACATTACCTATGAAACTTCATTATTTAGTACACCTTTTCATAATTACGAGAAGTTTCTTGTTGCCGTAATATATTTTTCCTTATTTGCTAGATTTATATCATTAAAATTAATTCTAAATTTTCTTTAAATTTTATTCATTATTTGCTTTCAATTTGTCTCATGGTTTATTATAATGATTACATAATAATTATTATAATTCTAGTTTAAAACTAGATATATAATTATAATACTTCTAAACTTATACAAAAGGAGAGATTAATAACATGGATGCTAAAAACAATGGAACTGGCCAAGGATGCCCTTTTCACGGCGGTGCTACAAGTGTCAAATCAAGTGGTACGTCAACTCGAGACTGGTGGCCAAATGCGTTAAATTTGAATATTCTCCATCAGCATGACAGAAAATCTAACCCAATGGGTGAAGAATTTGATTATGTAGAAGAATTTAATAAATTAGACTACGCTACTCTTAAGCAGGATCTTCAGACTCTAATGACAGACAGCCAAGATTGGTGGCCTGCTGACTATGGACATTATGGTCCATTCTTTATCCGTATGGCTTGGCACTCTGCAGGTTCTTATCGTACTGGTGACGGCCGTGGCGGCGGCGGAACTGGCAACCAGCGTTTCGCTCCACTTAACAGCTGGCCTGATAACGGTAACCTTGATAAAGCACGTCGCCTGCTATGGCCTATTAAGCAGAAGTATGGGAACAAGATCTCTTGGGGCGACTTAATGATTTTGGCAGGTAATGTAGCGATTGAATCAATGGGCGGTAAGACATTTGGTTTTGGAGGCGGCCGCGCAGACATTTGGCATCCAGAAGAAGATATCTATTGGGGAAATGAAAAGGAATGGCTAGGTGATAATCGTTACACAGGCGAACGTGATCTTGAGAATCCACTTGCTGCTGTTCAAATGGGACTTATCTATGTTAACCCAGAAGGTCCAAACGGCAAACCAGATCCGCTTGCATCGGCTCACGACATCCGTGAAACCTTTGCCCGTATGGGAATGAACGACGAAGAAACAGTAGCACTAATTGCTGGCGGACATACTTTTGGTAAGGCACATGGTGCAGGCGATGCTTCACATGTTGGTCCAGAACCAGAAGCTGCTCCTATTGAAGCACAAGGTTTAGGCTGGTTAAGTACATACGGCAGCGGTAAAGGCCGTGACACCATCACCAGCGGTCTTGAAGGTTCTTGGACTGCTAACCCAACACAGTGGGATAATGGTTACTTTGATCTATTATTTGGATATACATGGTGGCTTACAAAGAGTCCTGCAGGTGCCTATCAGTGGCTTGCTGTAGATCCTGCCGAGGAACACCTTGCTCCAGATGCAGAGGATTCATCAAAGCGTGTACCGACAGTGATGTTCACTTCAGATATGGCATTGCGTTATGATCCAATCTATGAAAAAATTTCTCGTCGTTTCCATGAGAATCCAGCAGAGTTTGCAGATGCATTTGCCCGTGCTTGGTTCAAACTAACACACCGTGACATGGGTCCTGCTTCAAGATATCTTGGCCCGGAAGTTCCAGAAGAAGAACTAATCTGGCAAGATCCTGTACCTGTTGGCAATTATGATTTAACAGATGCTGATATAGCTGAGATTAAAGCAAAAATCTTAGACTCAGGTCTTACAATCAGCAAGCTGGTAACAACTGCTTGGGCTTCTGCTAGTACCTACCGTGGATCAGACCATCGCGGCGGTGCTAATGGTGCACGCATCCGTCTTGCTCCACAGAAGGATTGGGAAGTGAATCAGCCGGAACAACTAGCACAAGTGCTACAAGTACTTGAAGGCATTCAAAAAGAGTTAGATAAGCCAGTCAGCTTGGCCGATTTGATTGTATTAGGCGGTAGTGCCGCAATCGAAAAAGCTGCACAAGATGCAGGCTTTGATGTAACAGTTCCTTTTGCTCCGGGACGCGGTGATGCCACACAAGAGCAAACAGATGTAGAAAGCTTTGCGGTACTAGAGCCGATTTCTGATGGTTTCCGCAACTATCAGAAGGGACATTTTACTGTAAGTCCAGAAGAGCTTCTAGTAGACAAGGCACAACTACTAAACCTTACTGCACCAGAAATGACTGTCCTTATTGGCGGCTTACGTGTTCTTGGTACTAACTATGGCGGGACAAACCACGGTGTATTCACTGATCGTGTAGGCCAACTCACGAATGACTTCTTTGTTAACTTGCTTGATATGGGAGTGCAGTGGAAGCCTGTAGGAGCCAACGTCTATGAAGGACGTGACCGTCAAACAGGTGAAGTAGTCCGTACAGCAACTAGAGTGGACCTAGTGTTTGGTTCCAACTCCGTTCTACGTGCTATTGCTGAAGTTTATGCTCAAGATGATAACAAGGCAAAGTTTGTGAATGACTTTGTCGCAGCCTGGGTCAAGGTCATGAATGCAGACCGCTACGATCTTAAGTCGGCTGAGCTTAAGAAAGGTCAATTAGCAGCGAAGTAAGTATAATAAAGAAACCGCCGTCAAACTGATGGCGGTTTTTGTGTGGAAAGAAAACAACAATACTAGACTAACGCAACCTTACAAGAAATTTCGGAATGCAGGCACTAAGATTTTACTGTGGCTGCGCTGCCTCGTATGATTAGTTTGGTGTGGATTGTTACTTTTTTGCATATTTCGCGTTTGGTTGCGATTCTTTCTAATAGGAGGTCGACGGCGGTTTCCCCCATTATTTCGGTGTATAGTTTTACTGTTGTTAGCGGCGGAACCATGTATTGCGCGGATGATACATCATTAAAACCAACGATGCTGAGATCATTAGGAATTTTGACTCCTAATTCATACGCTGCTTTATAACAGCCGACTGCAATTGAATCGTTTGCGACAAACACGGCAGTTGGTCTAACGTCCCCGCTTAACAATTCCTTTAATATCAAGTATCCATCCTTTGGATTGTAGCCGCCGATTTTGACGAAATCCTCTTTAAAAATACCCTTTTCCTTTAAATAGGACTCAAAAACATCCTGTCGCAAATCTTTGAACCGGTTCCCGTACATATCGGTTTCAACCCCACCAATAAATCCGATGTTTTGATGACCCAATTCAATTAAATAATTGAGTGCATTTTTCGTAGCGGAATTGAAATCAATGACGACAGAATCAAAATAATTCTCATCAGGGTTCGCATCGACAAACACGGACAGCCTATCTAAACTCTTAATTAACTCAATATCTGCCTTCTTAAACGTTCCAAGGCAGATGATGCCGTCTAGTTTCGAAACGCTTTTCTTTGTATCCTCTTTGCTAATTTTATATAACTCCATCCCCATATTCTCAAGCTTCTTTTCCAAAGCCACACGAATGGACAAATAGTATGTGTCAATCAATTCCTCTTCAAGCGAATAGGAGTAGTAAAGGCCGATGAGTCCCTTCTTTTTTGTTTTCTTCTTTTTCGGGGTAATGACGTAATTTAATTCCTCAGCCGCCTCAAAAATCCGCTTTCTCGTCTCCGGTGAAACATTCAATGTTTCATCATAATTTAACACTCTGGATACTGTCGCCATTGAAACCTGTGCTAAATCAGCTATATCTTTAATCGTTGCCATTGTGCATACCCACTTAACTTTTATTTATATACTTCTATTATTTCAAGCAATATACATCTGTTTTTGAAATAATATCCCTATCTATGCGGCTTCCTCAATGGTTTCTTTTTTGAAAAAGTTGAGCTTCGTTTCAGAAATGATAATGGCACAAAGAATCAGGACTGCCCCAATAATCATTTTCATAGTGATAACCTCACTTAACAGGATGATAGAGAATACCATACCCCATAAAGCTTCGGTTGATAAAATGATGGCCGCATTTGTTTCTGTCGTATATTTTTGCGCAAATGTCTGCATCAAAAACGCAATCGTAGTGGAGAAAACGCCCAAATACAACACATTGGAAACCCCTTCGACATTCATCGAAAAGCTTGTTTCTCCCTTGAAAAAGACGACAATAAATGCTAAAATCGTTGCGGTTGCCATCTGAATAATGGTTAATAGAACGGGATCCTCATCCTTTACAAACTTTGCTGTGTAGAAAATATGGAAAGCAAATCCAACCGCACACAACAAAGTAAGAAGGTCCCCGATATTTAATTCAGCCGTAAGCTTGAGAGAAATAACGCCAACCCCCGTAATCGCCAGGATTGCCCCAAAAAGCTCAAACTTATCCATTTTTCTCTTATAAATAAAAAAGGCAATAAATGGAACAATCACCACATTTACCGCAGTAAGAAAAGCATTTTTTGATGGTGTTGTATATTGCAATCCCACTGTTTGCAGGGCAAATGCCAAGTATAAAAAGATTCCAATAATGGAGCCTTTTATAATTGTAATCTTTTTAATCCTTTTTAATTTCTTAAAAAATACAAGACTTAATAAAAGTACACCTATCAAAAACCGAATAGCTAAAATCTGGTACGGTGTATAATGCTCCAGTGAAACCGCACTTGCCACAAATCCGCTTCCCCAAATAATCGCTACAATGGTAAGACTAATTTCCCCAATGTATTTACGCATTTAATCAACCTCTAATTTTTTCTCTACCAGTTCGAGAAAGACACTGGAAGTCCACGTAAAGGAGGTATCGACGAGTCCCTTCCCAGAGATCGGGTCAAAATTCTCTGCCATACCGCCTACTAACGTAAGATTTAAAAACTTGTCTCTGATTCTCTTTCCAATCTCACTGTAGCCAAAATTTAGTAAAGAATCAACTAAAAGATAAGTAACTGGCGCCCAAATCGGTCCAAGCCAATAGCCATTTTCTTTATAATACGGGCTTGATAGCATTTCGGTTGCGAAACCATATTGAGTTTCAAAGTTTCCCACAAGATCTGCAACAAGCTGATCCATCACCGCTTTATCCAAACGATAGCCAATTATAACAGGCAATCGTAATATCAAACTTGATCGGATTTCTATCTTTTCCGCATCTTTACCAACCCGTCCAAAGAAACCATTTTCGTCATGCAGCCGCTCCATCAGTAACCCAAATAGAGAATCTGCCTTTTTAGTAAATTGTTTGGCTTCTGAATCTTCTCCAAGCATCCCCGCAAAGCGAGATAAACTATCATATGATCTGATTAAAAAGCTTGCTAAATCTGGTGCTTCAACCGGCATTCCTTGATGGAACAAAGACGCATTATCCCAGCCAGAATCATTTCCATGCTTGTAATGAGCAATCCTATCTTCATAGGTTCTGTATAAATCATAATACTGCACAACTTTTTTTGAAGAGTCATAAATCTCCCGCAGTCGATTTTCATCTTTAAAATAGTCATTCTTATCCATCAGCTTTTCATAAACATACATAAAAATCGGCGGTTTAATGCAGTTATAAGATACAAATTTATCATTGACAAAATCAGGATATGTCCCTGATTCGTCCTGGGCATCAATAAAGATTTTTAACTGCGAGTAAGCCATCTCCGGATACTTTGCACCTAAGTGCAGAGCATTAAAACAGTTATCCCATGACCAAATATTGTACATCCAAAGCTTTGACATATACATTGCATAATCTTTAAGGATACCATGAGGGTGGACCATACTTGACCAAGTAATATAGGTAGCCCGATCAATCGAAGATTGGTAAACCTCATTACTCTTCGTAATGTTCGCTTTCCATTCTCGATATAGCGTTTCGACCTTTTCCTTGCCTGCTTCAAAGCTTGCGTATTGCTTTTGTTTATAAACGGTACGATAGCTTTCAATAACAAAATGGCCATTTTTCATACGAATGTCGATAAAATCATTTCCGATCACATTCCATGGCGCCTCAACCGAGAATTCTCCTGACAACTTGCTGATCATAAGCTTTAATTCCTTCGGATAGATGTGATATTCATACATCCCATCCTCATATTCATGTAAAGTATCGTACTTCACTTTACTAGCCTGCAAACGGACCTCAACTCCGCTTGTTTGAATATGAAGTTCATCCTCCTCTGGAATAATAATTTCCGCATACTTCTCTTCATTTCCTGTTAATTGGAAGCGTATAGCCGTTTCCGTTGCGAGAATATCCAACCCTTTTTCAACGTCGTCATGTAAAATATCCAGTTTAAACAGCTTTGACGGGGCGTCATCTCCACCGTGTACGTCTCGTATATAAATTTCCTCAGAATCCTTTTCCTGTGATACACAAAAATACGAACCAAATCTGGAAAAAGGAATTTCTCTAATATCAAGTTTCATGGATTTCTTTCTCCTTTTATATCATAAGCAGGGTTTCCCCTGCTCACTGTTAACGTGCCGTAAAGAATTTGCTTTCTTCCACCATGTTGCCCTTACCGATCTTTCTCATTTCAAATTGAAGGTGGAAATCCTCGACTCCAACCCGATATAGAGGAAGCTGTTCTTCGCCGCAGCTATTGCTTCCAACCCCACTTTGCTTATAATCAATCGTTAACACATTGTAAGATGACTTTTTGATATTGCCTCGATGCTTCGCTTCTTCCAGAGCACTTGTTTCATAATCATGGATGGTGAAATCATATTCCCCTTTAAAATTGAATAAGTACATGTCTTCACCCTTTGCTACTGCCAAGAAAGAAGTATCACAGCGTGAGCCATTTTCCTGTGGATACACATAATCAGTATGCATTTCTTCAACTGTCTTACTGTATAACCCTATCTGTTGACTGCGTTTTGTGTCTTGGTACGATTCAGAATCGCCTCGTCCATACCAAGTTACATGGTTATAATCCTGGTTAAGATTTATTGTGACTCCGATTCGCGGCAGCATTTCGGGAATTTCCTTCCCTCTTAGTACTTTTCTGCCTTTAAGGTCTATGTTTAGGGCACCATTTTTCGTGATGCGGTAGTTATAAGTCAGGTGGAAACCCCACGCTTGGTTTACGGTTGATAAATATTTGGTGATTTCAATATCTATATAATCTTCAGCCATTTCGTAATTAACTGTTCCCATCTGTTCTTTTGTATTCTTCAGGAAGTACTTGTTAATCCAGTCATCCTTTTTATACATATCGTTATCGATGATTGCTCTCCAAAGTGTTACCTCAGGGCCTTTATGGATCATTTTTTCCCCTTCTACTGTGAACGATTTCAGCGTACCAAATACCTTTGAAAAAACAGCCTTGATCTTATTGGATTCTATTGTAAGCCAAGCCGCTTCGTCCTCAATACTAAAATCAGAACCGTTAGAGACGGCTGCTTTTACTGTTTTCTTAACTTTAGTAGAAGAAAGCAAAAAGCTTTCCTTCGTAATCTCATGACCTTTTTCTGCATAGAGGGTATTTTCGGATTCCTGATAGCTTAGATAGATCCGAGCATCGTCATACTGAGCCGCTTTCGCTAAATCGACCGGTAAAACAAGCTCCACTTCTTCCTGTGCATCGATGCTTGGTAATTTGATTATTTTTTCTTCAATGAGAGTATCGAAAGATTTTACCGTAATGAGAAGATCGATTCCACACAGATTCCTAAAATCGTACAGGTTCTTCACGCGAATCTTGCCTTCTTGTAAATTGGCTTCCTCTGTTACAATCGGCTCAATCACCTTTTTATACTCAAGGAGTCCAGGTGATGGTGTTTTGTCAGGGAACACAAGCCCATCAATACAGAAGTTTCCGTTTGTCGGGAAGTCTCCGAAGTCGCCACCGTAAAGATAGATGGTTTCGCCATTTTCATTGGTGGTTTCAATACCGTGATCACACCATTCCCAAATGAAGCCGCCTTGTAATCTCGGATACTTTCGCATGACCTGTTGATATTCGGTTAAGCCGCCAGGGCCATTCCCCATTGCGTGGCCATATTCACATAGAATATGAGGCTTCTTGCCTTCAGCATCCCTTCCGATTTCTTCGAGCGGCTTCAATCGAGTGTACATCGTTGTGTATACGTCGCTGTAGGCTGCAACTCTGTCACCCTCGTAATGTACCAATCTAGTTGAATCAATGGTCTTGATCGCATTGTACATAGCAGTGAAGTTCCGTCCTGCACCTGATTCATTTCCCAGTGACCACATGATAACACTTGGGTGGTTGCGGTCTCTTTTCACCATGCGGACGGCGCGGTCAACATATTGTTTTTCCCATAGCTCATTATCGGAAATCCAATTGTAGTTGCCTGTATTTTCAAAGCCGTGGCACTCCAGATCGGCCTCATCAATCACATATAAACCGTACTCGTCACACAAATCATAGAACACATCATTATTGGGATAGTGGGCAGTCCGAACAGCATTAATATTGTGTTGCTTCATCAATTTGACATCCTTGAGCATATCCTCATAGCTTACCGTTCGTCCAGTCTTTGGATTGGCATCATGTCTGTTCACACCGTTAAAGAAAATGCGCTTTCCGTTGACGCGAATTTCGTTCTCAATGATTTCAATGGAACGAAAACCAATTCTGAGCGGTACAATCTCTGTTTCACCGGTTGGCAATTCATATTCGAACTCAAGTGTGTAAAGATTAGGCTCCTCGGCATTCCATAAAAGAGGATTTTCTACTAATCTGCTAAATTCAAAGATACCCTCAACTACATTAATCTCAAATTCATCCACTTTTTCATTTCTATATCGAAGAGTCCCTCTAAGATTTTTTACGCAATTGGTAAAAAATGCTCCGCAAATTTTCATTGTGAAATTTTTATAGTTTTCACCAGGCAATGTTTCTACAAACACATCCTGCAGCGTATCCTTATTGATCGTAAATAACTCAACGCTTCTAAAAATTCCGGAGAGCCACCACATATCCTGATCCTCTAAATAGGTCCCGTCAGAAAATTGATAGACTCTAACTGTTATGCGATTGCTTCCTTTTTTCACAAAATTCGTAATATCAAATTCAGAAGGCAATCTTGAAGCCTTACTGAAACCAGCATGCTGTCCATTTACATATAAATCAAACGCGGAATCCACACCATTAAATTTTATAATAAGCACTTCTTCATCTGAAAGTTCGTCGATCACGAGCTCTCGAAAATAGATCCCAGTTGGGTTTTCCTGCGGTACAAATGGGGGGTTGATCGCGAAAGGGTATAACACATCGGTATAATGCATGTGGCCATAGCCCTTCATTTGCCAACTGGACGGTACCTCAATATCTTCCAATTTCTCAATCGCAAACTCCTCTGTCTCGAAGCCCTTTGGTGAAAGCTCCGGTGCCTCTACATATAGAAACTTCCAAACTCCATCGAGCAATCGATATCCGATACTTTTTTCTCGATTAAAGGTAGTTGCATTCTCTCTATTATAATATCGATAAAAATTCGTGTGTGCGGGGAGTCTATTGATCCCAGTCAGATGGATATTTTCCCATCTTTTCATTTCACGTTGCATAATCTCTTCCTCCGTATGAATCTTAGTTGAAATCCGGGCATTTTTTACCTTTACGAAAACTACTTGATTGAACCACTAATTCCTTCCACAATGTACTTCTGTGCAAACAAGAAGACTAATACTGGCGGAACAATCATGATTAATGTAATAGACATAATCGGTAAAATTTGCAGATTATGAATTCCCTTAAACGCTGCAAGTCCCAGTGCCAACGTATATTTTGATTGGTCCTGAAGATAAATTAATGGACCAAGGTAGTCATTCCAAACCAATAAAATATTTAATACCGCGATTAAGATAAGTGGCGCCTTCATAATCGGGAGGAATATTTTAAAGAAGATTTGAAATTCATTTGCTCCATCAATTCTCGCTGCATTTTCAAGATCCTTGGGAATATTCATAAGGAACTGTCTTAGTAAAAAGATATAATAAGCAGACCCAAAAAACGCTGGGATAATTAAGGGCTTTAAGGTGTTAATCCAACCGAACATTTTAAATTCCATGTATAAAGGAATCATCGTAACATCCCATGGAATCATCATCGTTGCTAGCAATAAAATGAATAGGATATTTTTATATTTAAAATCATATCTTGCAAACCCATAAGCGACCAAGGAACATGAAATCAATTGTCCTAAAGTAGTCATCACAGTAACAATTACCGAGTTTATAAAATAAGTTCCAAAAGGCTGGCTTTTCCAGGCATCAATAAAGTTGCCCCACTGAAGAACATCTGGAAAAATCTTTGGCGGAAAGCTGAAAACTTCGGCTTCCGTTTTTAAAGCAGAAAGGATGACCCACACAAACGGTAATAAGAAATAAAGTGAAAATAACCCGAGAAGGATGTATACGATTGTTTTATGCTTCTTTGACATCTTCATTTTTTCTTCTTCCCTTCTTTTTTCACTTCATTCTCATAAAACACCCATGTGGACGATGATTTAAAAATTAACATTGTTAAAAGTAAAATAATGATGAACATGAACCATGCGTTTGCACTTGCATATCCTAAATGATGGTGCTTAAATGCGTTATTAAATACATACAGACCGTAGAAATATGTTGATTTTAACGGACCGCCGCCAGTCAGCAGGAGAACCAATGTTAATTGCTGTAAGGCCGCAATAACAGATGTAATAACGTTAAAAAGAATCGTTGGCGTTATACATGGGATTGTGATGCTAATGAACTGACGAAGCGGGCTCGCACCATCAATCGCTGCCGCTTCATATATTTCTGCTGGAATCCCCTTAATATCTGTATAGAAAATCAGCATCATGGTACCTACGCCCCAGGCACTTGCAATTACGATTGTGAGGATGGCCCACTTTGGATCGACAAGCCATTTTGGCCCTTCAACCCCAATTAAGGATAAAATATAGTTTAAAATTCCGTATTGAGAGTTGAAAATCCATCCCCAAATAATAGAAATCGCTACACCGGAAACAACAGCGGGCAAATAGAAAATTGTACGGAATAGTTTAATTCCTTTTACAGGCTGCGTAATAAGAAGTGCAAGAATTAAGGCTATAACCAAATTTAACGGAACGAAAATAGCGGCAAATTTCAAGGTTATACCTAAGGATTTATAAAATTGCTGATCGTTTGTAAACATATTTTTATAGTTGTCGATTCCAATAAATGTCGGGTCACTTGTAATGGGCCAATCATAAAAGCTCATGATTAAAGAAAACGCCAATGGTCCCAAGGTAAACACCAAAAACCCAATAATCCACGGTGAAATAAATAAATAGGGCACTTTCCTACTTACCAGCTGATAGCTATTCGCCTTCTTCGATTTACTAAACATAAGATGACCCCTTAAAGTTCAGATTAAAATGGAGGAAAGCACCCAACATTTTCATGTGAAGTGCTTTACCTCATAACGTACTTATGTTTTACTCCACAACACTGCTTAATGCTTCTTTTGGATCCATCATTGTACTAGGGTTAAAGATTTCCTCGAATGCAAGATTTAGATTTTCAGATACCTGACTCCAATCATCAACGATGAAGGAAGAAGGCGTGTAACCGTCACTCTTTTCCAGCATTGAGTAGAACACACTTCTAATTTCATCTTGCTCAAGCTGTTCACTTTTTACCACAGATTTTAGAACTGGAAGCTCGAAATCAATTCTCGCTTTATTCGCTTCTTCGCTAGTCCAGAATTTAATAAACTCAAATGCTTCTTTTTTGTGTTTGGAATCTTTCGAAACAGAAATACCTGAAGAGCTTAAAATACTTACACTTTTTCCATCTTTAAACTTCGGTAATTCAACCACACCGTAGTCGATGCCCGCATCTTTTAATGGGTTAATTCCCCATGCGCCATAAACAAACATGGCCACTTTACCAGATTTCATTTCTGTATCCCCTGAACCTTCAGTTGTAATGGCGGTGCTATTCTTCGCCATGTTCTGGAACATTTTAAATACTTCAACTGATTTCTTTGAATCCAGGTTTCCTTTTAATTTTCCATCCTTATCAACATAGGAAGCATTGTTGCCCCATAAGTACATTTCAAAATCATATGGATCCGGCTTGCCTGAAAAAGCAAATCCCGTTTCTTTCGTATCTTTGTTTGTCAGCTTTTTAGCTGTTTCTTGCAGATCTTCCCAGGTCCAACCCGCTTTTGGATATTCAACTCCAGCCTTATCAAAAAGGGCTTTGTTATAGTAAACTACATGAGTTGTGTATCCAACTGGCAATCCAAGGACTTTTCCATCTGCTGAATTGTAGTTCCAAAGAGTTTCATAGAAATTATCTTTGTACTCTGCACCCTCTTTTTCAATATAAGAATCTAGAGGTTCCAATGCATCTTTATATTGCGGGTAATTCCACATATACATAACGTCTGGTGCATCCTTCGCACCCATACCAGCCGTGATTTTTGTATCATAATCACTTCCGTAAGCTTCTAAAACAACTTTTATATTTTTATGAGTTTCATTAAACTTATCAATCAAACCTTGCTGTAATTTAACATCGTCGCCAACATCCCATGTGGCAAATCGAATTTTGACTTTTCCGTCTGCAGTTTTATCGCCGTCGTTTTTGCTAGACGTTGAACTGCAGCCTGCTAAAAGCAATGCTGATACAATGAATAAAGATAAAATTGATTTTACTAGCTTCATAGTGGTCCTCCTTTTATTCTGACATTTTGATTATAATCTCAGTTTTACTAAATGTAAACGGTTTTATTATCATTTTTACTAAATATTTTTACCGGATGAATTTGATTTCGTCATTAATAAAGGAAGTATTTACAAGTTTTACTAGGGTTTAGGAATAGATAATTTAATAAAGCCTATTTAAGTAAAAAGGATTTTTCACACTGGGGATTTTTAGTAAAAACGAAGACGTGCGTGGAGTGGTTTGACCTTAAGAAAGCTCCTTTAACAGGTAGGTAAGCTTAAAAAAGTAACCGCCGTCACACCGACGGCGGTTATTTTTTCTGAAATACTCATTAGTAGGGCACGTTGAATCGAATACCCCTACTTAAAAATCCTTAAAGCTTTTCCTATCTATTTAATTGTTTCACTTTTATAGGCTTTGTCGCCTCCTTACTTACTTTGATGATTTCCCCGATAATACTGATGGCAATTTCTTGTGTTGTTTCCGAGCTAATATCCAATCCGATTGGAGAATGGACCTGCTCTAATAGTTCTTCGCTGACCCCTTCATTTTTTAGTTTTTGAAGTATGGTGATGGTTTTACGCTTGCTGGCGACCATGCCAACATAGGCAATCGGATATTTTAGTGCCGTATTTAATACAATATCATCACCATCTTTTGTTACTATTACCACATAAGACTTTTCATTTGGGCTTGATTGGCGCAAAGCCTCTCCAATATCCTCATGTACAAAGATGTTGGTTGCATTAGGAAAGCGTTCCTTTGTCGCATAACCAACCCGGTCATCCACAACGCTATATGGAATTTCAAGGAAGTCAGCGAGCGTTGCCAGCGCATGCGCCAGATGACCGGCACCAGCCAAAACGAGTTCTGGCCTGCTTTTATACACTTCAATAAACACCCGCAACGTACCGCCGCAGCTCATTTGAATCCCATCTTTTGCATGTCTGTTCAATTTGTATTCAACGATTTTCGATTGACCCTTTTCGAGCGCCTTTACACTCTCCTCGATGATATAGTGTTCGGCCAATCCCCCGCCGACAGTGCCTTCAATCGTCCCATCACGGTATACAATCATTTTTCCAACATGCCTGGGAGTCGAGCCCTTTGATTCAATTATTATAGCGAGTGCAAAGGTTTCGTTTTGACGGTTCAGCATGGCCACTTTTTCCATCAGTAGCATGAATAAAGCTCCCCCCTTTTTTGAAAGGCTCTTTTCTAAAATATTGTTGATAATGAGTATTCGCAAATAAAAATTGCAACATCGCAAATAAAAGGGTTGAATTCGCAAATAACACTCGTAAAAACGCAAATAAAAGTGCTGGATTTAATTCGGTTGATATTGCTTCAAACTAAGAAAATAACGCAATAGATTTAAAGCTACTTTTTTTCTATAGATAGCAGTGGAGCGCTGATCGTCGATTGGCCGAATAATCTTATCGAAGGCTGCGACAACCTCGGCGATGTCTGAATCTGCTAAAGGTATGGTTTTTCCAAGCAGCTTCTTCTCAATATCAAGAGAACGGACCATCGTTGGTCCGACCGCTCCAAATGCAAAGCGGACATCCTCGACTCGAGAATCTTTGACCCGGATAAGTCCTGCAAACCCTACTTTAGCAATGGCATCTGCGTTGCGGTTGCCGACCTTCTCAAACACAACATGTGAACCTTCATCGAGCACGGACGGCAAGATAATTTCAGCCAAAATTTCATTGTGTTGACGCCCAACCCTTCGCACCCCTTGTATAAAATCGCTAATCGCAACGACCCGATCACCATTAACGGACCGCAGCAAAAGCTTGGCATTGTACACATATAAAAGTGGCAGTGTGTCACCGGCCGGAGAAGCGTTACAAATATTTCCTCCCAACGTCCCTCTGTTTCGAATCGCCGGTGCTGCAATGGTTTTTATTGCGCTCTTTAAGGGAAGCGGGATTAACGGTTCCTCAAGTAATTCACTATAAGTACAGCAGGCACCGATATGGAGGTCCTTTTGATTTTGATACACACGTTTTAGTTCGGATAGTTGGTCAATAAAAACAACTGGGTTTGGAATTTTCGGGGGGACTCCCCTTCTACTTTTGTGAAGGACCATAACATCGGTGCCTCCGGCAATGATAGTACAGGTTTCTTTATTCAATTGGCTCAACGTTTGGTCTAAACGATCGAAGCGATATGCGGTTATTTTTTCTGCCATAAGCCGTCCCCTTTTTTCGCTGCTAGGTTGATCGCATCCACAATCATATTGTAGCCGGTGCACCGGCACAGATTTCCGGAAATCCCTTCCCTAATTTCAGCCTCTGAAGGATGAGGGTTTTTGGATAATAATGCGGCACTGGCCATGACCATCCCAGGAATGCAGTAACCGCATTGCACGCCTCCGGCACTGGAATAGCTCTCATCCAAAATCTTAAATTGTTCCGATTCCATGATCCCTTCTATCGTTACAATATCAGCTCCATCAATCGAACCAATTGGAATAAGGCAGCTGTTTTGCAGAAGATTATTGACAAACACACTGCAGGCCCCGCATTCTCCTTCACCGCAGCCTTCCTTTGTTCCGATTAACGCAAACTCATCTCTAATAAAATCTAGTAATCTTGCTGTGGGAGGAGCATCCGTTTCTACCAATCTTCCATTAAGCGTAAATTTTATCAACCTTGTTCACCTGCTCTCATTCATAGACTTTCGATTATGACTTCCGGTGTAATGGGAATTTGCTGAAAAGACGTTTGCAGTGCATCCTCGATCGCCGCTTGAACCGCTGGAGCGCCGCCGATTAACGTCAATTCTCCTGCACCCTTCGCCCCGTACGGACCATCTGCATAAGGATTATCAAAGACCTTACTTTCGATAGAAACCACGTCCATGGAAGTCGGCGGTCCATAATCCGAAATGCTTTTTTGTTGGATTCTTCCTTCCTTTGACGTCATCTTTTCTAAATACCCGTACGCTAACCCTTGAGCCAAGCCGCCGTCAATTTGGCCTTTCAAAATCCGGTTATCAATGGCTTTACCCACTTCATAACTGCCGTATACTTTTTCCAACTTTACATTCCCTGTTAACGTATCCACTTCCACTTCGACGATATTAACGCCCCAGGAATAAGCTGGGTAGGCATCCCCCGTAAAGGTCTTCTCATCCCACGGAATCATTTCACGGTGAACATAGTTCTCCACTACTTCCTGTTCCACTCCGGTTTGCCACTGTGCCTTCAGTTTTTTCGCAGCGCGTTCAAGCAATTTCCCGACAATCATGGTCGTCCGGGAGGCTACGGTTGGACCGGAGTCGGGCACCTCTTTCGTATCGGGGTCAGGGTACAAAACTCTGTCAAACGGGAGATCGAGTGCTTGGGCCACAATTTTACTCAGCGTTGTATAAATTCCTTGTCCCATATCAGAATTGGAGATCTTTAGTATAACGTTGTCATCCTTTGATTTAACCAGCTTGACTGTTGCTTTAATATGATCTCTTTCGCCGCTGCCTGTAAATCCGCAGCCGTGGAGGAACAGCGAAGTTCCGATGCCTTTTTTATAGCGCAGATTTTGTTGATTGAAACGCTGGAACTCCCCTTTTTTCTTTTTAAAATCTGACGCATTAAGCAAATCCTCAATCATGTCTTCCATTAAGATTGGGTCGCGGAATTGGCCTTTGGTAATGGTGGGGTCTCCTTGTTTGACGAGGTATTTTCGTTTATATTCAAGTGGTTCGATGTTTGCTAGTTTACTAAGATGGCCCATATGACTTTCGATTCCGGCAAAACTTTGCGGAGCTCCAAACCCTCTGAAGGCCCCATTTGGAACGGTATGGGTCTTTAAGACGTATCCTTTTGCATGAAAATGTGGAATTTTATAAACGCCTGCGCTGTTTAATAAGGCACGCTGCAGCACGACTGAGCTTAATCCAGCATTTGCTCCTCCATCAAGAAAGACATCCACACACATGCTCAAAATATTTCCTTCTTCATCAATAGCCGTTCGATATTTAAATTTGGCCGGATGCCTTTTCGTGGTTACCACCATATCTTCAGAGCGGTCGAACACGAGCATCACCGATTTCTTGACGGCATTTGCCGCAACCGCGACGTGACACGCCATCATTGAAGGAAATTCTTCTTTGCCGCCAAAACCTCCGCCAGTGGGGCTTTGAACCACTCTGACTTCATCATCCCCGCAGGCTAAAGCGCTTATTAACGCATTTTTTATATAATAAAGGCATTGCATCGAGCCTTGGACGACAATTTCATCTTCCTTATAGATGCCGAGCATTCCTTGCGGCTCTAGGTAGACATGCTCCTGATAACCCGTTGAATATTCTTCTTCAATGATTTTGTGGGCTCCCTGCTCGATCGTTCTAATCGCCTCTAAGCTTTCTCCAAATTCATAGCTTGCCATTGTAACCCCGGGTGCTGATTTTTGTTGGATGGCATCGTCCAATGTGTAAATTGCCTGATGTTCTTCAAATTCAATCTTCACTTCATTTAGCAAACGGTATAGGATATCCAGCTCTTTTCCAACGAGCATAAGAATCGGTTCCCCAATATAATTGACCCACTCATTGGCAAAAATGGGCTGATCTTCTTGGATGATTTTCACAACATTTGGACCAGGGATCTGCTCTGCCCCAACTGCTTCATACCCTTCAGGAAAGTTTGGCAATTGAATGGATTTGATTTTTCCATAAGCAATGGGCGAACGAACCAAAACGCCATAAACCATGTTTTCCACTTTCACGTCACTAATATAAGCCAACTGGCCCGACACTTTACCACTATGGTCCTTTTTGGGCACTGCGGTGCTTATGTCTTTGAGACTCATTAAATACAACAACACCCTTCGACTCATTATTTATTAATAGAAACCTCTTCCTACAATTTTATAAATAAGAAGGATATTTTATGATTCATTTTTGCCACCATTACGTTGTATAAGCCATTTTAGTTTTAAAATAATCTATGGCTTCTTGGTAATCCTCCGGCGTATCGACATCCATTAAAACACCCGGATCATTTACATTCAGATAATTCTTATCGTAATTGGCGAGGACCATCCGTAAATTGCTTGTTGGATCGGTTTCAAGAATTTTCCGTTTCACATCACTTGATAATTTAATAGGGTGACCACCTTTATAATTAAAGCTGGGAATAACTACATCCTCTTTGTGTTTTGCGATTAGCTGAACGGTCTCTTTTTTAACAAGCGGACAATCTCCCGGAGTTAGTAAGATGGTTTGGGCATTTACTTCAGAGCAGCCCTTTTGGATGGAACTAAACATTCCTTGGTTAAAGTTTTCATTATAAACAAACTTCATCTCGAATGAATAGGCATTTTTACTGCTGATTTTTGCTATTTCCGCTTGGATGATTTCAGCTTGAAACCCAGCTACAATGATTACTTTGCTGATTAATCCTTCAAATTTAGAAATCGTTTGCTCCAATACGGTCATATGCCCTAGTGGCAGAGTCATTTTATAGGCATTCGCCCGGCTGGAATATCCAGCTGCTAGGATGATAGCTTCTATATTGGTCACCTCCTAGAATAAAACGTAAAGGATCACAAAAATGAACAGTGATCCTTCGGATTTATTTATTCAAATACTTGCGTCTGCCGAATGATCCGATTTGAGATCTTCTAATATATCATTATTCTTTTGTTCTTCCCTTTTATTTAAAAATAGGTTAAGCACAATAGCGGTAAAACTTCCAATTACTATCCCGTTTTGGAAAAGCAAACGCAATCCCTCGGGCAATTTAGCAAATGCATCAGGGATAACTGCGGCTCCCAACCCAATTCCTACCGAAATCGCTATAATCAGCAGATTTTCATTTCTTTGGAAATCGACACGGGAAAGCATTTTAATACCAGAAGAAATTACCATACCAAACATCGCAATCATTGCTCCCCCAAGAACAGGATTTGGGATAATCATTGTAAGCGCTGCCACTTTTGGTACCAATCCTAATATCATCAGAATCACACCGGCTGCAATGACGACATTGCGTGTTTTTATTCTCGTAAGGGCGACCAACCCCACATTTTGGGAAAATGTCGTGTATGGAAAAGCGTTAAAGATTCCTCCAATAAAACTAGCCAAACCTTCTGCCCTCAATCCTTTTTTGATATCAGACGATTCCAGTTTCTTCTCGCAGACATCCCCCAATGCCAAAAATACACCTGTTGATTCAATCATGCTTACGATGGCGACGAGAATCATCGTTAAGATAGCAGTTATATGGAAAGTGGGAATCCCGAAGTAAAACGGCTGCACCATATGAAACCAGGAAGCCTGGCTAACTGATGATAAATTCACCATTCCCATCCCCATCGCAACCAGAGTACCTAAAATCATGGAAATTAGAACAGAAACAGCTCTCATGTAGCCTGAAAGGTAGCGGTTAATAACGATAATGAGGACTAGGGTCAATGCCGCCAGTAATAAATTTCTTAGGTTCCCAAAATCCGGTGCCCCTACTCCTCCTGCAACGTTGTTCATAGCCACAGGAATGAGTGAAATCCCAATAATTGTTACAACAGATCCTGTTACGACAGGCGGAAAATACCTCATTACTTTACTCATAAATTGAGCAAGTATCATGACAATGATCCCGGAGACGATGATGGCACCATAAATAGCGGTTATACCCTGAAGTTTCCCAATTGCAATCATCGGTCCAACTGCCGTAAAAGTACACCCTAATATAACTGGAAGCTTAATTCCAAAATACTTTCCTCCCACTACTTGAAGTAATGAGGCAATTCCGCAGGTAAACAGGTCGATAGAAATAAGGAAAGACAATTGCTCCGGGGTCATACCTACCGCAGGTCCAACAATAAGGGGAACGATAACGGCCCCAGCATACATGGCCAATACATGTTGAAGACCTAAAGTCCCAATTTTCCATGGAGTTAACTTTTCCATTATTTTGCCTCCCTTGGTAACGACTTTTTGAGCAGAAATAATTTTCAGACGTATGATCATACTCTTTAAATCTTTCCTATTGCTGTGCCCCCCCTTTTCAAAAGATTTTTAATAATTTTTTCTTTAAATTATATTTCTGATAATAATAGTTATACCGTTCTACAACATTAAGATTAACAATGAGCATTTAACTAAAATAAGGAACCTATCAAATATTTGTTACTCAACTACACCGTGTCCAATCAAATGAACATCTGCGGTAACCTTAAATTTGGCATTTTTATATTCCGTATTCCACTTTTTAAAATCAAAATTTCGTGTCCTAGACTTTGCAAAGTGGCCAAAGCCGACTGGGTCAATGCCCTTTCTTTGAAAATCTTCAATTAACATTTTGCATTCCCGAGCGATTTGTTTCGCCAATTGGTTCTCAACTTTTTGAATCTCGCCTTCCTTAAGCATCTTTTCCTGGTGTTCGGTGAGATCTCCCTTCAATTTAATCTTGATCGAGAATGTATAGGGGTCCCTTCTTATCAGCCTCATTTTTTTCTTTAACCCAATACTTTTGACAGTAGATTCACCATGAGCCTCCTTTACTTTAACTGCCCCCAATATGTGATTGTCAACAAGGAGTTTGAAGTAAAACATTTTATTCTCATGGAGAATATCGACAACCTTTTCATCTTTAAAAAGGGCTAATCCAGTTATGGTCACTAAACTATGATTACTCTTCTTAAGCATTGGTAAATATGGATCCTGCCCTCTCTTGTAAAAATTGGCTAAAAAACGATGAAGATTGGTTATAGGCAAATTTTGTTGATTCATATTATGTTCTAGTAACTGTGTCAGGTATTGGGAATTCCCGCGGTCCCCATATCTTCCTTTAAAAATATCGATGGCTTTCCCATCTACTACAGCCAACTGAACCCTTGCTCCCACGCTTGGATCCCGCAAAAAGACGTCTAGAGTTTTAATTAGTCCCTCACGTGCGACATCCTCGCCAAAAAGGGCAATATCAAGACTTCCACTGACAATTGGCTGTGATGCCTTTTTCTGCATTTCAGATACCAAATCCCGGATAACATTTCCTTTGGAGACAAACGTAAAATTCCCGAATGACTTGTCTGGCTTAAACACGGGGATCATGATACTTCCAAGGAACTGGTTACCACTTTTATCAATCCCGATCCCAGTGGCAATATTTACATCATCAATCACTTTTCTATCCACGCATCCAGACAGGATTGTCATGCAAAACAATACCGCAACGATAAAGTGGCTCTTTTTCACTTCGCTTTCACCTTCTTTTTAATCAGTAGTGAAAAATATAGCAGCGGTGTGTAAACATAAGCTAAGGCAAAGCCAACAAGTGCCGTATAGTCGAAAAGAACGTTCAGTCTTTCTCTAGTAGAAATGAGCACCACAATAATCAGACATGCCGACGCAATAAAAATAACCGATTTTTTTTGACTAATATGAAAAATGCGTTTGGTCACTCTGCTGGCTACCCATAAAGAAAGGGCAATATTTGGGAGTAAAATCAAAGCCCAATTGGCAATTCCCAAATACTCAAACCTTTCTAGAATCGGAAGCCGGACAATTTTCCACATTTCCAATGTTGCCCAAATCGATTTTTCAAGCAGACCAAGAGGAAAATAGGCAAAGGTAATAACTGCTAAAGCAGCATAAATAAAAGTGGTTGCCAAAAGCCCGATATGAACAAATTTTTTTGATTGCTCAGGTTTCTTAATGAAAGGATAAAAAAACAATAAAATGCCATAGCCAAGGTAACTCAGTGACATATGGTAGCCGCTTTTTACTAGTTGAATAAAGGAATGATCAAATATTGGCAATAGATTGGTAAAATCCCCATACTGTAAGGCAAATCCGAAAGAAAAAAGTAAATAAAAAGGAATAACTAGTCCAAAAAAGGAGATTCCGGCTACGGTCCGAAAGCCTCCGTATACGATATAGATTCCTAAAAGTAAATATACAGTTGCGAACCAAAACGAGCTTAAACTTTGAAACATCCAAGTACGAATAATTTCAAACAGGCCGCCAAGTACCGCTGCACAAGTAACTGTATAATAAAAAATAAAGAGGGTATTTATACTGTTGCCGATTATTTTTCCAAATAAATAAACATTGGCATCCAGTACATCCCCATTTACAGTCTCACAAATCTTATACATAATCCACACGATGATGTGGATGGTTAATCCTGCCCCAATAACCGATATCCAGGCATCAGTGCCAGCATCTTTGGCAATAATGCGCTGAAAACCAAGAACTCCTATTCCAATCTGCATCGAAATGATGACATAGGCGGCCATAAATGGTGATATTTGGAGTCTCTCCTGGACGGGTCCCTGAATCATTACTCCTCTTCCTTCCTTATTCATCAATGTCCTTCTTTTTATTAGCCTTCTCCTTGCTAAACCGGGTGGAGTCTTTGGTCCTTAGAAACTGTGGACGTTTCGCCTGACTTTTGAAAGGCAGACGGAATAAAGCATCTTTAAAATCCTTCACTCTAAGCGGAAAGACTGGTTCCATAAAGGGGAAGCCCAACGATGTAAGCCGCAGCAAATGTGTAAGCAAAAAACAAAAAGCAATCGTAATCCCTACTAACCCCCATATTTCAGCCATGATCAGAAACGGAAAACGCAGAATCCGGATGGTATTGCTCATTTGATAGACAGGTGTGGTAAAGGAAGCTAGTGCAGCAAGGGCAATTAAAATTAACAGAACATTACTTGTAAGCCCGGCTTCCACTGATGCTGTCCCCAAGACAATACCGCCTACGATACCGATTGTCTGGCCGACCTTGGTTGGAAGCCTTGCCCCTGCTTCCCTTAGAAGTTCAATCGTTACTTCTAAAAACAATACCTCAAGAATGGGCGGGAAAGGCACAACACGCCTTGAGGTAACTAAGGTAATTAATAAGTCTTTTGGAATCATTTGATAATGGTAAGTCACCACTGCCACATAAAGAGGTGTAACCATAATCGAGAAGATAACGGAAAATAAACGTATTAATCGAATAAAGGTTGCAAGAATCCAGTTAAGAAAATAATCTTCGAAAGAGTTAAAGAACTCTGTCAAAGAGGTTGGCCCAATCAAGGCATGCGGTGAGCCATCAACTAAAATAATCACTTTCCCCTCAGCCAAACTGGAGGTCACCCGGTCAGGCCTTTCTGTATCAAGCAGCTGTGGGAAAGGAGAATTCCCATTATCTGAAATAATCTGAGTAAAATAGGAACTGTCAGCGATTTCATCCTTTTCAAGATCGCTAATCCGCTGTTTGACAGTATTAATGATTTCCTTATTCGTAATCCCTTTGATATACAGGACACATACCTTGGTTAACGATAATTTTCCAACTATAAATTGTTCCGCGATGAGTTCCTTAATTGGCAAACGCTTTCGGATCATATTTATGTTTTGGTCAATGGCTTCTACAAAGGCTTCTTTAGGACCTACAACACTAAATTCAATCTCTGGTGCAGAAACCGACCGGACAACTTGTTTAGGTGAGGAGATGAAGGCAAACTCCTTTTCCCCTTCTAAGGTAAGCATGACAAAACCTTTCATCAACATTTCCGGGATATCATTAGAGCTGTTCGATAGTTCTACATCTGCTATAGGAAGAAGCTTTTTAACATCGGCAATTGTGTAAAACTCACCCTCGAGTAGAGGGGGAACAGCATTATTATCCATCACCTTTTCTTCAACAAGTGTAGAAAAGTATGTGAGTGTAAATTTCTTTCCTGACTTTTGATTAAAGTAATAGCTCTTTTGATAATCCTTTGATTTAGTAAGTTCCTTTTCCCAGTCTTCGGTTTGGTCCTTGCTATATTCACGTTTTACCAGGCTGCTTTGGTGGTCTTTTTGGTTAGTTGGTATATTTTTTTTGTTAATAATGTGTTTAATTGATTTAAAAAGATTAGCCATATTAGCACCATTTGGAAGTTTTTCTCTTATACTTTCCTAAATTGGCTAGAATATCCTGCATTAACTGAAAAACCACATTTTATATTCCTTGTTTTTCACGGGTCCATTTTGCAAGAGTAACCGAATCTGTTAAGGTGCTCCTTCTTTTCTTTGACATCATCTGTTTTTTGATTATTCGCTGTATGTGGAGTGAGATGCAAAGCTTTTTGTTTTTGTTTTTCTTTTTTATTTTCTTTTTCTTTTTGTCCACGTATCGGAAAACAATGCGTGAACGTATCGTCTATCGCTTCGTATTCCTCATCGATATATGTATCATTTTCATTTTCGTAATTTTATAGATTCCAATTTGTGTTGTTTGTGGATTGGTAAGGAGATAGAGATAAAAATACCTGTCCTCCGGGGTCATCCCTTCCAAAACAATCGGATTGAAACAGAAGTCTGTACGAAAACAAAAAAGATTTATTGTAAAAAAAATAGCTGTCAACATTGTCGACAGCCCTAAACTAGCTAATACCCTCTTTTTTATTAAAATTTAGATTGATAGTTTTCGATTTTACATATGCATGGCTTTACAATATTCTTTTTACTTTTTGTTTTTTCGGTTCTCAAACCGTTTGATGGCATCTTCGAATGTTCCGCTTAAGACACACAACACCTGCGATCTGTTCTCGACTTGAAGACTAGCCTCCAGGTCGTGTTCAAGAGTTGTGTTTAATATTTCTTTTGTCATTTTCAAACCAAGTGCCGATTTTTCCAACATTAAATTAGCCATTTCAAAGGCAACCGGAAGGACCTCACCCTCTCCAGTTAGCCGAGATACTAAACCGATTTGCAGTGCTTCTTCAGCTAAAACTTCGCGCCCTGTCAGCAGCAATTCTGAGGCCCGGGACATTCCGACCAAACGGGGCAAAAAATAGCTGGCACCCAACTCACCCCCGGAAAGTCCAACGTTAACGAAGGAGGCGATAAACCTGGTATTGGGACCGGCTATTCTCACATCGGAAGCTAAAGCAAAGCACATCCCACCGCCTGCTGCCACCCCGTTTACCGCAGCTATTACCGGTTGCGGAATTTGTCTAAACCTTACAATTAAATCGGACAACCTTTTTTGTGAATCAAAAAGCTGTGGCGCTCTTTCTTTTATGTTTCCTTCAAATTGCCGCTGTTCTTTTAAATCAGTCCCTGAACAAAATGCCTTACCCGCACCCGTAAGCACCAAAACCCTACAGTCCGTGTCGTACTTTAAACTGTCCAACACAGTTGCCACTTCATCCATGAGCTGATACGAAATGGCATTGTATCTTTCAGGCCTGTTAAAGGTCAATAAACCTATTTCCCCCTTCTTCTCCCATGTAATCGTCTCAAAACGTGCTGTTTCATTTATCATTGCCTGAACACCCCTTATTCTAATAGTATTACATATTCATATACTCCTTTACTTTTGAAACAATTTTTGGCATGTGTAACCATTGTGATACATCGGGCACATAATTACATAGAGTTAAAACCACCATCAATCCTTAAATCAATCCCATTTTTTGAGTAAGGATATCAGAAAATTCATATCTAGTAGGATTGGGAGGTTTCAAAATACTTCAAGTAGAATATACATAATTTTCTGATAATAGGCAAGTGAAAGTTATATACTAGTTCAGCTATGTCCAAATGCGGATTAAAAAATAGATGCTGAACTCGCTTGTCAAAAATAAGAATAATGGAACAGTCAGTTTATCATTTGGTATGGGGTACCTTTTTCCTATAACAAAGATATAGGGGCTTTTCTGCAGATTATCTGCATAGAATGTAGACAAGTATAAGTGACCTTAACCGGGAGGAGATACCTAATGAATTTTATTGAAGACATTAAAGACGTGAAATTTAGCTTTTTGGAAAAACCGCCGGCGTCATCTATGTCTTATGCCTTTGTTTATGTTAATAACGACAATGAACACCTTGCAGTTAAAAATGGAGAGCGTTTGACACGCAGTGAATTGCGGATGGGCAAATATAAAAGAGTTTATACCGTCAATATGCAGCAGCAAACCTTCACCTACAATGAGGAAGTTCCCTCGGCCACAAGAGGAAGAAGCTTTTCTGTCAATTTTTCTATCGATATTGCCGTTGAACACCCCGAATTGTTAGTTCAACAAAATGCTGGAGAAATTGGTGACATTTTTCACAACAATCTTCCCTTCTGGGTGGAATCGGAAGCAAGATTTTATCCTATTGAAGAGGAACTGAGTTTTGCCCGGCATATTGGAGAATTTTTTCAAACATCAAGATTGGTGAAGGTGTTACGAGAGGCTGGGATTGTGGTGCGAAATGTTCGTGTTTTGACCCGGCAAGGTATTCGGGACCAGCACCATGATGAGGCGATTGCCGATTTAGACCGGAACGCAGAACTATCTGCCTATCAAGAGGCTCTCGACTTGGAGGAAGCACGTCGGATTTCTGCCTCCATTAAAGAAGCCCTTCAAGCGGGTGATTTTATCACGGCAGGGAAGCTTGGAGAAAAGAATGAAATGGCAAAACGGTTAGTGGAATCTGAGTTTAGTCAAAATCGATCCTTTAAATATGAGGTAAACAAACAACTTTTAAACTTGATTAACGATCACTCTATTGATCAGTTTGAGGCAGAACAAAGATTGGCCAAGCTAAAAAAACTGTTCCCCTATCTCCCTGTTAATCTGGAAAACAGCAATAGAAAAAAACAGATTGATAGTCCAAGGAAAGAACTTCAATCCTATCTAAATAAAGGAGATTAGCGATTGTGGAATCCATTTTAAAACAGCTGTTTTGGATTTGGTCACCTATTTCTGCCCTGCCGGAATGGTTGCGTATTTTTTTGGTTCTCTTTGTTCTACTGCAGCTTGTAAGGCTGATTTTGTTGTACTTTGTTCCGCCTGTTTTAAACCTGTTGGCCCATTTGTTGAAAAAAATGCTGTATCTCATGTCTTATCCAATCATGGCATTCATTTGCACGATGCAAAAAAGACGGAGAGAAACAGGAGAAGCTGGCATACCTGTTTGGATTGAGATCATTGAAGGAATGTTTGCCTTGCTCGATGGTTTTTTCAACAAAATCATTCAGCTTTTCATGAAACGGAAAAGGAATAGGACAAGGTTGAAAAGATGGACCTTCTACTCTGCCACCACATTAGTAATTTTGCTGACAGCGGCAATCATCAGCAATCCAAATAAGTGGTATACAGAAAAATGGAAGAAAGCTGAAGCTTGGTTAAACCAAGAACCTGTACCCGTACAAACAACCTTGGCTTCCCCTGTTCAAAAAGAATTTATTTTAAATAAGCAATATAAAGACGGAGGAAACATTCGGGAAGCTCCCACACTAACCGCACCACGTCTTTACACGATTACAAATGGAGAAATCATCCACTTTCTAAATGAAGAACAAGTAGATTCAAAAGGAATTAAGTGGCTAAAGGTTGAAACCGCAAACGGAGTCAAAGGCTGGATTTCTGCCTTGATTGTCAGGGAAAAATAATAAATTTGATCCTTTTTCCAATTCATAGAACAACCCAAATTAGGAGAGTAGACTCCAATGGGAATAGTCCGCTCTCCTTATTTAAAGCTCTTTCCAATTTTATCAAACTGTGAATCTCCAACTAAAACAGAAAGTTCTCTTCCATATAAAAAAAGCACAGAAAAGGGAGATGAAATAAAAAAATATGATTGCTTTGAGGAAATAGAAATGTATGGGTTCAGCCCGGCAATTGGTATATTTAAACCCGTTATTTTTTGTACATAAGAAATAATGAAACTCCTAGTAAAAGAGCGGCAATACCTCTTTGCCAATCAAAAGGAATTTGTTTCCCACCAAAAAGACCGAAATGATCAATTACTCCACTTATTAATACTTGGCCTAATATAACGGATACAATTGTTGTAGCTACTCCTATTTTCGGTACAGCTAATACCATAACCAGCACATATATAGCTCCTAACAATCCGCCTGTTAATTGCCATTTTGGAACTGAGAACACGTTTAACAGGTTCCCCTTACCTAGAAAAATAGTACACACTAATAAGATTAATGTACCAATAGCAAACGAAACAAACGCACCCTCAATTACCCCGATTTTCTTTCCTAAACCTCCATTAATTCCCGCTTGAGTACCAATAGATATACCTGCTATAACAGCGAGAAGGGTCATAATCCAATTCATAATCAGCCTCCATGTTTTTTAGATTATTCAAAAACTAAGAAAACACCTCATTTTATCTATTCAACTACAAGAAATTATAACAGAAAAAGGACGTGCAGCATTGGCCGCAAATCCACCTTTCCAAAAAAGTTATATCAGTGTTTTGGCCATTATAAAGTCCGTTTGTTCTTCATCCCCCATATAAAAAGAGTGTGCCCCCGTTTGAACAAACCCCATTTTTTTATAAAAAGCAATAGCATTTTCATTCTTTTCCCATACACCTAGCCAGATTTTCTTTTTATTACGTTCCATCGCAATTTCCAGCGCTTTATTTAGTAGGTCTTTACCAAGCCCATGTTTTTGGAATTCTTTCTTTATATAAATCCTTTCAACTTCAAGCGATTCCTCACCCATTTCTTCAGACTGAGCATCATTGATATTGACCTTTAAATATCCAGCCACGTCATTATTAAAATAAATGAAAAAGAATTGCGAAGAAAGATTAGATAATTCTATTTTTAATTGGTTTAAGTTAAATGCCCTTTCTAAATAGGCAATCATATTTTCGGGTGAATTCTGATCCTTAAATGTCTCGTTAAATGTTTCATAACTAATTTCTTGAAGGGTGTGTAAATCTTCTAGGGTGCATTTTTTAATATTGATAGTCATTTTTATATTTCGCTCCTTTAATAAAATCTCTTGTTTCCCTTTTTGACAAATTCCCAGTCTTTTTCTACATTTTTTCTTACTCTTTGAAGAAGATTGAAAATGGTTTCTACTTCACTTTCGGAAAACCCCTCTAATGCAACGGTGTTGGAATAATCATTTTCACGTCTTATAAAAGGATAAACATTTTTCCCTTTCTCTGTTGGAAAGAGCTTCTTAATTTTCTTGTTATGTTGATCGTCTTTCTTTTCTATAAAACCATTCATCTCAAGTTTTTTTATCGCACGGGCTGCTGTTGTTCGATCTACTTTTGTCATTTCAGCTAACTTTTCTTGAATGATTCCCGGATTTTCACATATTCGCACTAGGTACAAATATTGCCCCTTTGTAAGGTCATATTCTTTAAATTCTATATTACTGATAGAATCTAACGCCCTTGCAATCATACCGATTTCACGAAGAATTTCCTTCATTATAAACTCCTTTGCACATATTTTTGTTGCAAATGCAACAAAAATGATATAGATTAAATTTAACTTATCTTTGTTGCATTTGCAACAAAATTTCTTTGTTAAAGGACTGAAAAAAATGTATATAAAAAGAATAACGATTGATGAAGATTTAAGAGCAGCATTTGCTATTCGGAAACAAGTATTTGTAAAAGAACAAGGCGTTCCATTAGAAGACGAATTTGATCAATTTGATACAATTGAGGGAACTTGCGAACACGTATTAGTCCATTACAATGAACAACCCGTCGGAACGGGAAGGATAAGGTTTATCAATGGAGTAGGTAAATTGGAGAGAATCTGTATCCTTGAACCTTTCCGTAAATTTGGCATTGGAAAAATCATTATAAAAGCGTTAGAAGAAATCGCTGAAGAACGGGGAGCCTCACAGGTTAAATTACATGGACAAACGCAGGCAGAAGGATTTTATAAAAAACTTGGCTATCGGACTTCATCGGCAATCTTTATGGAAGATGGAATCCCACATATTCTCATGCTCAAAGATTTATCTACTATAAAATGATAATGAGATCGAGATATGTTTTTTATGTAATAGGAATTTTAATCTTAACCCTTGGTATTTCTTTCACGATACAATCCGACCTTGGAAAATCTCCTTTTGATGCACTTTTAGTGGGATTGTCCAAAAATGTGGGGCTTACTGTAGGAAGCTGGGAAATCATAATAGCTTTAATCCTGATATGTTGTAATTCCTTTTTAAAAAGACAAAAACCAGAGGTTTTGGGGTTGTTAACAGCATTGATAACGGGCATTGGTATTGATATGTGGCTTTTTCTATTGCACAATTTGATAACACCTGAACTATGGTACAGCAAAGTGGTTTGTTTTGGACTCGGCTTAGTTGTGATTGGATTAGGAACGGCAACCTATTTACACACAAATTTTGCCCCGATTCCAGTTGACCGGTTAACCTTAATCATCCAAGAATTAACTAGAACAAATCTATTTTTTTCGAGAACATTCATTTATCTCGTATTCTTGATCATGGCAATGATGTTAAATGGACCCATTGGCGTGGGAACTTTATTAACCGTTTGTTTAGGGGGACTAATCCTTAATTACTTTATGCCAATTACTGAAAAAGTATTGGTCCGCATATTGACGCGTCCTAGTACATCACCAAATTATGATAAAGATTGAAACTGAGGGTCAGTCCCCCGCCAGATTAACGTAGAAAAGTAACTAGGGACTGACCCACTAGCCCTATCCTCTTACCTCACTCCGTATTCTTCCCCTGCTATTTCAGAAGCAAGGTATTTCTCCACAAAACGCAAAAAAATCTTCGCGCACGGTGATAGATATCGTCCCTCACAGTAAAAGACAGAAACCCAGCGTGAAAGAGGAGGGTCCAAGTTCAAAATAGAAACTGATGGTCCCGGGGACTCAGCCATTAAACGCGGGAGAACGGAAACTCCTAGTCCCTCAGCCACCAGTGTTCTGGGAGAAGCACACTCGTATGCAATAAGTGGCTCAAAACCTTCTCTAAGGCACGCCGCAATTAATTGCGAACGGATTCCGGACCCTTCCTTAAAGGATACAAATGATTCTTCTCTAAGCTCATTAATGGAAATTGTTTTTTTATTTTCCAGTGGATGTCCGTTGGCGACGGCCAAAACCAATTCATCTTGATATAGTGGTTTGGAGCAAATCCCCTTTAGCGTAACTAAATTTAGTAAATGCGGTGAGTATTTAACATCCAAGCCGTGGGCCAAGGCAAGCTCTAATTCTCCCTTTTTCAGAGCATCTAGCAGCGGTTCAGTCGTATTTTCCCTTATAAACACTTTAATCCCAGGGTACGCTTTCCCAAACTCTACGAGCAACTTTGGCAGCCTAGTTTGTACTAGGGATTCTAGCGCTCCTACCATAATGGTGCCGTGCGGGTCGTTTATAACCTCTTTAACTGAGTCTTTTGTCTTTTGCGCTTCAGCTAAAGTCTTTTCAGCACCAATAAAGAATTGCTCCCCTGCCTCTGTTAATGCTACTCCTCGTCCAGTTCGTTTAAATAGTTTTACGCCAAGTTCTTGTTCCAAATTACGTATCTGTTGCGAGAGAGCCGGTTGAGCAATTTTTAGTCGTTCGGCTGCTCTTGTAAAATTATTTAGTCTCGCCACTTCGATGAAGTAAGTTAACTGTCTTAGCTCCATTAATTCAAAAACCACCTTATGATATAAGAAATTCTTATACCTACAATAATACAAATATATTTTTCTTATCAATTATACCGTATTATAATTTTTTCTATAAAGAAGGGGAAATGATAAACCATTTATTTATCAACAGGAGGGGTTTGGGATTGGCTAGAAAACAAACATTACTCGCTTCCTTTAGCGAAAAACAAAGAAGTATTGAACATGGATAACGACAAACGTCCTTATTATGGTTGGTATATTGTTATATCTGCGACCATTATTGTTTTGCTTTCAAATGGAATACGGATGGGAATTGGCCCTTTTATTAAACCAGTTATGAACGATTTAGATCTGTCTCGAACTGAGCTATCGGTCATTGTTGCCCTTGGAATGATTGTTTATGGGATCGGAATGCCAATCGCGGGACTTCTTTTGAAAACTTTAAGCACGCGTTTTATGATTTTAACGGGATTAACGATTGTTTGTTTATCAATCGTGTGGACGGTCAACAGCAAAGAGCTTGTTTCTTTTCTGCTTTCTTTTGGTGTTTTTCTATCACTTGGGCTTTCCTTTTTAAGCAATGTCTCATTATCCCCTATTGTCAGTAAATGGTTTGTTAGGCAAAGAGGAAAAGCACTTTTTTATCTGGCAACAGGTGGAATGGCCGGTATTGCCGTTATGACCCCTCTAGAAACGTGGCTAATCCAGCTTGTTGGGTGGCAGCATACTCTTCTTATATTTGCAGGCGTATTCATCTGTATCACTGTTCCTTCCGCCATTTTTATTATGCGGGAAAATGTTCCAGAAGGGGCTGACATGATAGGACCTGTCGGCATTCTAGAAAAACAAGAACCATCAGAAATTAATATGAGAGATGCAGTAAAGACAAATGCTTATTGGAAAATCGTTCTAGGCTTATTCGCTTGTGGGTTTGGGATGAATCTATTAGGTTCTCATGGGGTACCTATGTTAATGGATCATCATTTTGAGCCAATGGTTGCCTCTTTTGGTGTTGGAATGATTGGGATTGTAGCCATGTTCAGTACATTTATTTTAGGTCACATCGCAGATCGTTTCCCTAGAAAAAATATTTTATTTTTAGTGTATTTTGTTCGCGGCCTTGGATTTTTAGGTTTAGTTTTGGCAGCAACGAATTTGCAGCTCTTTATTGTAGCATTTAGCGGCGGATTAGTGTGGTCAGGGTCTGTTGCTATGTCTACCGCTATTTTAGGAGATCTTTATGGAACACGTTTACTTGGCATCTTAAATGGCTGGGCATACTTCGGACATCAAATAGGGGCAGCCTTGGGTTCGTTTCTTGGAGGCTGGTTATATGATGCTTTTGGCACTCATTTATATTCCTTTATTACTGCTGCTGCACTTGCGATTATTGCTAGCTTAACTTCCCTTACATTGCCAAAACATCTATCATTTAATAAGCAAGTAAAGCTAATTGAACAGCATACTCTCGTAAAATAATATAATTGGGCGAACAATTGCCCATAATTGCTAAGTACAGTAGAAAGGAAGCAGAAAACCATTCTTCTGCTTCCTCCATGCTTATCCCCGTAAAACGTGTTTCAGGACTTTTCCACTCGCATTACGTGGTAATGTATCGAGAAAGTCTAGTTCCACGGGCAGTTTGTATTTAGCCAGTTTTGTTTTGCAGTAGGTGAGGACGTCTTCTTCTGTAAGTGTCCTTCCTTCTTTAGGGACCACGAACGCTTTTGGGACTTCACCGTAAATAGGATGTGGGACGCCGACTACAGCAGCCTCCAAGATTTCCGGAATTTGATAAAGAACTTCTTCGACCTCCACGGGATAAACGTTTTCGCCGCCACGGTTAATCATATCCTTTTTCCGGTCTACGATATATAACAGTCCATCCTGGTCAAATCGGCCTAAATCTCCGCTGTATAACCAGCCATTTTTTAATGCCTGCCGGGTAGCTTCTTCATTCTTCAAGTAACCCTTCATCACAAGCGGTCCTTTTACAACGATTTCTCCTACTTCCCCGGTTGGTACTGGCTCGCCAAACTCATCAACCACCTGCACCTCAAGCCCTGGCAATGGTTCGCCGACAGAACCGACTTTGTCCAGTGCATAATGGTCCTTTAAGGTTGTAGCTCCAGGTGAATTTTCTGTCTGGCCATATAAGTTTTGTACTTTTACATCAGGATAGCGTTCCTTTACCGTACGGACCAGCTCATATGGCATAGGAGCCGCCCCGTACGTGAACAAACGGAGCCTAGATAAATCAGTTTCTGCCATTTTAGGAGTATTTAATAGAATACTATAGATGGCCGGGACTCCAAAGAAAATGGTCACCTTTTCTTTTTCCATTGTCCTCAAGGTTTGCTCAGGTGAAAAAGCCTCCTCAATTACCACTGTACCTCCCTTATAAATAGTAGGAACCGTAAAACAATGGCTCGCAGCACAGTGGAACAGCGGGGTCACGATATGCATGCGGTCAGCTGCGGTTATTTCCATTACATCTGACCAAATTTGAGCAGCCGCACGGACATTTCCGGCTGATAACATAACCCCTTTGGGCTTGCCAGTCGTTCCGGATGTGTAAAAAACAACCGCTGTATCATCCTGATCAATCTTGACAGGCTGAAAAGGGATTTTGTCGTCCGCTAAAACTGCCAGTAACGAATCCTCGCCGCCAACTGCTAAACGGTCCTTAAACTGCTCAAAGGAAATCTGATTCAGTTGGGCTTCATACCTTACATCATAAATGATTGCTTTCGCTTCAGAATGGCTGAAAATATACTCCACTTCCGGTGCAGTTAATTTCGTATTGACGGGCATCACCGAAAACCCGCCCAGCTGGCAGGCATAATAACAAATCACAAAATAATCAGAGTTGGGCAGATAGACCGCAATGATGTCATCCTTTTGGTAGCCCTTCTCCTGGAAATACCCAGCTAAATTTTTCGCCTGCTGGTATAATTGGCCGTAGGTCATCTCCCTGCCCTGATAAGCGGTAATCACCTTGTCCGGCTGCAGCTTTACATGTTCTTCTAATTGTTCTGAGACAAACATTTAATACAACCCCACTTCTTTATTAGGAATTTTCCGAATAAACTAAATAGTTCTCTATATTTTCTAAAATTCCTCTTTATTCAACAAATTCCCGCAGGTTTCTGCCGAGCTCAGAATCTACTTTGTTCCTGTCACATTAGAATAAAAATAAAAAGCTCCTTTCGTAAATATTGTGTTTTTTTCCTAGGCGACTGAACCTCTGATTTTTTCAAGAATTGGGAACATAGGATGGCTTTATGCGACTGGACCGCTGATTTTTTCAAGATTTGGGGAGCATAGAATGGCTTTATGCGACCGAACCGCTAATTTTTTTAAGAGTTGGGGAGCATACAATGGCTTTATGCGACCGGACTGCTGATTTTCTTAAGCGTTGGGGAGCATACAATGGCTTTATGCGACCGAACCGCTAATTTTTTTAAGCGTTTGGGAGCATACAATGGCTTTATGCGACCGAACCTCTGATTTTTTAAAGCGTTGGGGAGCATACAATGGCTTTATGCGACCGAACCTCTGATTTTTTAAAACGTTGGGGAGCATACAATGGCTTTATGCGACCGAACCTCTGATTTTTTAATGCGTTGGGGGGCATACAATGGCTTTATGCGACCGAACCGCTAATTTTTTTAAGCGTTGGGGAGCATAGAAAGGCTATATACGACTAGACTGCTGATTTTCTTCAGCGTTGAGGAGCATAGAATAGCTTTATGCGACTGGACAAATTATTTTTCCGAGTGTTCGGTCGCATATAACAAGGCAATAAGTTATTCCTTCTTACTTGGTGCAGTTTTTAAATTCGGAAAGCAACATTCATTTAGAAAAGAGCCAAATAAAAAGCTGACCCAAAAGTGTAGTCTTTCAACAACCTTTTGGATCAGCCTCTCTACCTATATGATGAAAGATAAAAATCGCAGCAAATTATCCGCGTCTTCCACCTCTACCGCCCTGTTTTGCAGTACTGTTACGTTTTAGGGTAGACAAATTTTCTTCACTAGTCTTTAAAAATTTAGCCATTTTATCTTCAAAACTTTCCTTTGGTTTGAAATTACCTTTTGAACGAAAGTCTTTGGAACGGTTATCCCCTCTACCACCCGGACGTGATGGGCGTTGAGAATAAGAAGAGCTTTGTCCTTCGGGTTTATCAACCGCCTTTTTAATGGACAAGGAAGTTTTCCCGTCTTTCATACTAATTACTTTTACTTCAACTTGGTCGCCTATTTTAAGATGGTCATTTACATCTTTAACATAGCTATCCGCTACTTCACTGATATGCACAAGACCTGTTGATCCATCCGGTAATTCCACAAAAGCTCCGAAATTAGTAATGCCTGTTACTTTACCTTGTACTTTGCTGCCAATTTCTACTGACATATTAATGGTTTTCCCCCTCAAGAATGTTAAAAACACTTAATTATAACAAATTAAACAAACTGAAACAATTGATATTGATTGCTTGGTTAATATTCTACTAATTATAAATGGTTTCAAAGTATTTTTCAATATTTCATCTTACCTGAGCTGCTTCAGTTCCCTGATAAATTCGATATGCTGGAACAATTGTGTCGGAAACAATTTCTTTTCCTTTTTCACGAATGAAGTCCAATTTATAATAGGCATCGAATCTTCGGCTGATTTCCGTCTTCACCAGTTCGGGCGGAGTGACGACGATGAATTGGAACTTCAGTTTTTCGGCGACTGAGAAAATCGGGTCGAGGACATGTGCTGATGCGGCTTGTCCGAACGGATTATCACAGACTAAAGGAACCCAGCTTTGATCTGACTCATTTTTAACTGACAATAACATCATCATCATAACCATTCGGGCAGACAGCTTTTGTCCTCCACTGCCATCTGATTTCGTCTTTGAACCTTGATTAATGGTCTGCCAGGTTGAATAATGTTCTCTTTGCGGTTTTCCGTACATAAAGGCATTATCCGTCCGCATGTTATAGACGAGAAGCTCCGGGTATCTATTTCGTAGTGATACAAACAAAATCTGCTCATCACTAATAAGTTGTTTTATTTCTTGGTCTACAGCAAGATTATTGTGATCAATCGTATCAAATTGTTTGGTAATTTTGTTGATGGCAGCGACAAAATGCTGCTTCAGCAGCGGCTCGATATCTTCGGGCTTTTTAGGTAAAATATCTTCTTTTAGCTGCACAAGCGGGAAGGATCCTCGTTCATTTTTCAGCTTCATCTTTGCAATTATCGAACGGATCGCCTCTGAAATACTCATCACCTTCATGCTTGCCCGGCTGGCCCAGAAGTTTTGAGCCTTTTCTGCCCGTTCTTTGTCCCGTTCTAATTGTTCCAAACCACCTTGTGAGAAGCGCTTCATATTTTTAACGATGCTTTGAATATGCGAATAATGCCTTGTATCCATATGGTCTAATGTTGTTAATACTTCATTTTTAAAACGAATCTCCCAATCCTTTCCTTCAATCGTCTGCTTTACATTACGTAAGGATTGTTCGATTTTCGCATGCTTCTCTTTGCCTTCTTCCTGAATCGCTTGATGTTTTTCACACCAGGATATGATACATGCTTTCCCTTGACTCCTGATTTTTTCTACATCCATATCAGTAAAGGCTGCCGCTTCCTCCTTAAGGACCACGGATAATGTTAACAAATCCCCTTCGAAACCCGCAATGTTGGAGTCTATTTCTTTTTGGCGCTTTTCAGCCTGCTTTACTTCCTCTAGCGTTTGTTTCGTTTGGTCTTGTATTTCTACACCCTTTACTTCTAAGTCAAGCTCTTCCCATTCTTCAGGCGGCTTTTCATGTTTGGCCACTTTCTTTCCTGACTTATCACGCTGAACAATTGCATGCTTTAAGGAAGTTTCTGCGACGGTTACAGCCGTTCCTTGTTCCCGTTCTTCTTTTTCCGCCGTCTTCGCTTCCTTTTGGGCTGTTTGCAGCATATTTTCTAATATGCTTATAGGTTCATCTGGTTCCGGAGCGTCTTTCCACTCCTTATTATAGGTATCTAGTTTTTTCTCTAATTTATTTTGCTGCTTTTGTTCTGTTTCTTTTTTTGCTTGAATAACCAGCAATTCTCTTGCTTGTTCTTCTTTTGATTTTTGGAGCTGTTTTAACTCTTCAATACTGCCATTTAGCTCCTCTAATAAATGAGCTGACAACCGTGGGATGTCTTCACACTGCTCTACTTTTTCATCAGGAGGAAATACCGCTGTTTCAATAAAGACGCCAATCTCTTTAATCGTTTGCTCGGTTGTAACCTTCCATTCTAAATACGTTTGATGCCACTTGGTTTGCAGGTCAATGATATGTTGGTGCTCTTTTCCTATTTCCTGCTGCGCTAAACTCGCGGCTTCCTTTTGTTTCTCTTTCTCTAACTTCAAACGTTTATTTTCTTGATGAATTAGCTTTTCACGCTCATATTCCGTTAATGTTTCTACATCTTTTGTCAGCGTTTCAATTTTTACTTTTGCCGTCTCAATCTGTTCTTTTAGCTGGAGCTGCAATTCTTTTTCTTTTTGCTGCTGTGTTGTGATTTCCTGTAATTTCGTCTTCATAGAATGAAGAGTATACTGTTCCTGATTAAGCTCTCTCTCGATATCCACCGCAAGCTCGTGTGATAAAAATCGATCCATTTCTTTTAGAATACGACGCAATGAAGTTTCTGTCTTTTCAATTTCAATAAGTGTTTCTTTCTTTTCTTCTATTTGCTTAGCAATACTAATTTTCCAGTTGGTAAATTGATTTTTATCCGTTAATAGCTCTTTCTCAGTTCCGTTAATTATCACAAAGGTTGGCTGGTGATTTTCACTGTTCATTTCCTCACGCAAAAAGATCGGAACAGGACTTTTGAACATTCTTCCGGAAAGAACCTGCTGATTAATTTTTTGCCATTGCTGTCCGCTAACAACTAACCCATACGGAAGGAGCGGATAGGATTCAAGGTGATTTGCAAGCTCTTCTTTACTTAAAGATTGGAGAAATTGCGTTCCATAAAACACATCGATGCCAGTTTTTTCATCAATCCATTCTTTTAATTCTTTCACATCTTTATTCGGAATCCAGAAGTGCTCATCATTTAAGGAATGATCCAGTTGAATTTCCCATAAATCTTTTTTAATTTGTTCAGCTTGTTCCCTATTATTGCCTAGTATGTCTTCAATTTGGATGACATATTTCGAAAGAAGCGCATGAGTTAGTGGTGCCGCGACATCATCTAACAATCCACGAAGACGATCCAACAGTTTTGCTTCTTTTTGTGTTTGCTCCTCATTTGCTTGCTTTAGTTTTTCACATTTTTCTTCCGAAAACTGAATCGATTGGACAAGCGTACCATGTATAGTGGCTAATTCGTTTTGCGCTTCACTAGATTCTTTATCTTTTGCTTGCAGCTCTTCTATCGAAACCTTTTTGTTGTCAATTTGTTTAGAAAGAAACTCGATAAAGCCCTTTAAATCATAGGTTATCCGGTCACCAAATTCTTTAATGAGGTTTTCTTCCTTAGACTCAAATGTATGCATTTGTGTATATAGGAGATCAATTTCCGTACTAAGCCGAGCAATCTCACCAGTCTTTAGTTTCTCCTGCTGCGACAGGTCGTTTCCTTTTTTCTTCAAGAACTTTTGATAGCCCAGATACTGCTTAACAGCTTCTTTAATGGAAAGATAAGACTGATCCCATTGCTTACCTGCTTCTTTTTTGATTTCATCCATTCGTTGATTTACTTGCTCTAGGCCGCTATTTTGTTCTAATGTAGCAATCTGCTGTGAAAGAGCGCGAATACTTTGCTCGTTTTCACTCCACTCCTTTAATAATACCTGAAAGGCTAGCTGTTCTTTTCGTTCTTGTTTCTCCTGAACAATTGCTTGTAAGGAAGTATGCTTATTCTTTTCTTCTCCTAATTTCTTCTCCCAATCCAGTACCTCTCGGTGAGCTTTTGCAAATTCTAGATTGTCTTTTTGATAGCGTAAATCAGCTTGCCTTATCGTTAATTTTTCAATGTCTTCCTTTAAAACAAGCAGCATTTCCTCTTCGGATTGCTTTAAATGTTCCAAAGCACCTAATAGTTGTCTTCCTTCCTTTATACTTGCTTGCACAATGTCTTTATGTTCGGCACCTTTAGCCAAGTTCTCTTCAAAAGGGACAATGTCTTCTAAAAATTCCTTATGTGCCTGCTCTCTTTTTAGAAGAATAGGCAAATCCTTTGCGATACTCGCCTGACTCTTGAAAATCTCAACAAGATCGTTCTTTTGCTCTTCTGTCCGGTGCAACACTTGACTAACCGTAGGAATGATTCGTTTTTGGAATAGGGAATGATCATCCTCGGCCCCCTCAAAGTATTTGCCAACGCCGCCTTCATCCTTGTTAATGTCCTTCATAATATCCCAATCTTTACGGTTAATTCCGTATGTATCAAGAATGCGATAGTGTTTCTTGGTATCTCGGTAAACATCGTAGCCATTCCATTTTAAATAGTCCTTCAGGCTTTCAGTATCAGCAACTTCATCATTTTCAAATAATGGAATATGCTCTAGCGATACCTCTTCTTTCCGTTCAAATTCTCTTGTGTAAAACGTAATATTAGGGATGATCTTGGCTTCCTGTTCCAAGGTTTTGCGATCATTGCCATTTTCTTCATTCATCGAAATCCGCTGTTCGGCTGAGAACATTCCTCCCGTTACCAGATGCCTGCGGTCTGAACCGTCCAATTCCCATTGAATGAGAACATGAAAGGTATAAGGAATAAATTGCTCTTTATTATTAAAAAAGAACTGCTGATAATAACGATTGTTTTGTTTTCCCCATGAGGTTCCAGGTTTAAGTATTTGGAAGATGGTTTGCAGAAATACTCCTTTCCCGCCCCCATTCATCATTGCAATAAGGCCATTTGTGGATGTCTCGCCATTATGAAAGTGAAAGGTGGTATCTTTATATTGCTTTTGCATGCCATCATACTTCAGGCCTACAATTCTAATTCGATGGATTTTCGGCATGCTCCCCCACCTCCGCAGTCATTAATTTTTTGAATAATTCATAACGATCATAATCGTGATAGAGGTATTCAATTCGCTCAAACAGCTCCTGTTTCGGGATTGCCTTTGGAATATCATCCCGGTCCAGAATGACGATCAGTCCCTCCGTCTCTAATAAGCGCATGCTGCTTGCTATTAAACCGATTCTAGTTCGTCTATTGCCTTTTTTAGCCCCATAATCATCCGTTTCAACCTCCATGTATTTCCAGGTTGTCACAACATCCTTCATATCAATTCTTTCCTCTTCTCCGAAGGCAGAGTTCGCTTTAAGAATGCTATCCCATTTCATGATCAGATCGTTGACAAGACGCTCTAATGCGTAATAGCTAATTCCTTCCCGCTTCGTACGGATTTTAGCAGCTTGGTTGCTGTCAATGGCCGCTAAAAATGCCATGATGACAATACTAACAAGATGAAAGTGCTTTTTCGATTCGATTTGCTTATGTTTATCTTTCAGATGCGTAAAATTCGTCGCAAAGATCGAGCCAGTGGGCTGGACAACCAAATGGATCCGTTTCGGCGATTCAATAATATATGTACCTGATTCGTCTGCTAATAAAAGAACCGTCTGTCTCACTTCCGGATCAAAATACGTCTCGAAATGTTCGCTATTTTCGTCAATTACTTTTTCTTTTAATAGAGTAAAATAGACTGCTGATGCTTTTTTTATGGATTCTGCATTCATCTTTTTTCCTCCAGTACACAGATCTTAAACGGGGTAATTTTCGTTTGATACCAAAGAAAAGACTCCGCCCGATGGTCAAACATGGTGAAGATTTTCAAGCCTTCAAACACTTGAAATTGTGGATATTCCTGCATTAGTTTATAAAGAAGAATTTCCCGCTCGTCACTTAATGTTTCTTCTTTCCGATGCAGCACCTGAACCTTCAGCGGCTTTTTATCAAACATCATCCATAAATCAATTGATTCAGATTCTTCAAACCATAAATCCTGTACTTCTAATGGAAGCGTCGATAAATCAGCTAATGAAAACTCCCCGTATGTTTGTAAATGCTGAAAAACATAACTCCATGCCTTAACAACTGAATCCCAGTTCGTCACTCGCACTCGAGTAATGCTTTCTTCTGATTCTTCTTCGATTACAGGATCCGTTAGTTGATTTTCATCAAATTCTTGTTCGCCCCAGATCCAATCAAGCGGCAGAATAAATTCATTCTTCGGTGAAAATAAGGGAGAAAGGACTCGTTCGATCGCCTCGAAACTGTTGACCCCTTCTATCATTAACCAATTTTCATAAAACTGTTCGCGAAATGAAACCAGACTGGTTTCCCAAAACAAGGAGGGATTTTCCGCTTTTAATTTCATCTCATAGGAGATATTTTGGATGACTAGCTTGGCAAAGCGGTCATGCAGCTGCCTTGTATGGCCAATTTTTTCTTGGAGCAGGAACAATTCCTTTTGGATAGGATGGTCCTCTTCATTTCTTCGTTTCGATTTCTCTATCATCCTAGTAATGGTCCGGAAGTGATTTTTTTCTTCCTCAAATTGCTTTTCAATTTCAACCCGATTGTCGGCCCTTTGCCATTCTTCTTCCATCAGCAAGATTTTGGGATTATTTATCATTTCCTTTTGGAAAGTGAATTCCTTTGCCATTAAGCGATTTACCCGTGAAATAAGGTGATCGAGGTTTCGGGTAGCTTTTCTAAAATTACCGTTCTTAATTAGCTGCATACTATAGAGTTGTTCGATTGTAATGGAGAATTCTTCGGCCATCTCCCTGCTCATAAAAATCATTTCCTGAGAGACATCCGTAAGTTTATAAACGATCGATCCCCCCAACTCTAAATTCGTATAGATTTCATCCATCGTGACATAACGGAAAACCTGAGTTTCCCATGATTGTTTTATTTCATCGTAATATAAGGCTTCAAACGGTTGGCTATACTCTTCTTTTCCCTGATATAATAACCCGCTTGTAATCCGTTCAATTTGTTTATCATCTGCCAGCAGCTTCATTTGCTTAATGGTGTCCTCTACCATATACTTGATATCTGATTTGCGTCTATGATCATCATCATTTAATTCCCGGTAAAAGATGGTCAGGAGCACTTGCATGAGAATCGTTTGGACATAAGGCTTCAGCGCCCCTACTTCCATTCCCCTGCCAAGCTCAAACAGAGGATTTAATCGTTGCATCCGCTGGGCAAAACCTTCCCATGATTCGTTCAAGTCCATCTCCTCCATGTTTCAATCGTTAATACCTCTTGCGGGATTCGCTTTTTTTCCTGCCATAATTGATGTAATAATGCTTGCTCCTCATCTGTAAACCATTGAAAAAATAAATCACGGTATTTGAGGTTTTGCGTTTGCCCCATTTTCTGGTCATTTTTTTGATCTCGACATTCTAGCATTTTCCGATAAATTTTTAAGGCAGGCTGAATGCTGTTATCCGGGTATTTTTCGATCAGCCGGATGAGGATACCGTACCCCGCCGCATCAAGATCACCTGCGTAGTAGAATAGATAGGATTTGGGCGGAAACATTCGAAAGAAAAAGGAAAAGCTCTGTTCAATTTTCGTGCCTTCCCCGTAAATAATGAGTTCTGGCTCATAATCGAGTTGATTCGCTTCCAATAATTTAATAGAAGTATGAAAGAACGATAGATTTTCGATGATGAGTACTCTATGAATATCTTTTATTTCTTTCCCTTGTTTCATCCAAAATACAAAAGGCTCCCCATACTTCACCATTTTAAGTTGGTCCTCTGATATTCCTATTCTCGTTAAAAAGCCTTTTCCATCAGGAAATTCATCACTATCCAATAAGAATTTTTCATGGCCAAAGAGCTCCAGGCTTCTTTCTTCGAATGATACGATTTCCCGTTCCTGGCTGGACTTTAGAAACGTATATACATTCTGGATTCGCTGCCACTCTTCTTTCGTCTGCCATTCGGGATGCCGCTCATAATAGGAAAAATCAAACCGATCACTTAATTTCATCATCTCAAGACGATCCCATTTGTCGGCCTGAACTTTTATATTTACCCAGTAATATAAGGAAAGAGCTGGTGTTTTACCATTGTATTGATTATTTTGAATAGGGATTAGCTGTCCCTCAGCCTGCAGTGTTTCGATCGCGCGATAAAACAACGAATATCCGTCCATTTCAAAATAATCATCCACTAACTTACGCAACTGAAATTCTAAATCGTTACTATTAATTTTCTTTTTTTGCTTAGGGTGTTGAATATCGCTAATAAACCCTCTTACCCTTGTTTCAATGATGTCGATTGTACTCACCTACTTATATCTTCTTAGGGTCATGAAAAGACTCCTATTAATATTTTAGACATCCTTTTATTATAAACTAGTTGCGTGATTGTTCGTAAATGAAATTTTTCTAAAATAATAGATTGAAATAAACAAAAAACGAATCAGTGAAAAATTCACCGAAAAATAGTGCCTGACCCCCGGCGCTGTAATGCTTTAAATGTCGGGGGTCAGGCACTAGAATTCAGTGTGAAATTATTTTAGGGCTTTACTAACTTTTAGCTTCTTCCCTTTTATGGTTGTATTCTCCATGGCTTGTAAAACGAGAGAGCCTTTTCCATTCAGAATATCAACATAGGACATTTGATCCTGGATCGTAATAATCCCAATATCATCGGCAGTTACTCCAGGAATTTTCGCAATCGTTCCAACAAAATCCACCGCACGAAGCTTCTTCTTTTTTCCACCGCTAAAATATAGTTTCATGATATCTTGGTTAATTCTGGCGGTTTTATTATTTCTGACGACTCGTCGGCCGCTGATTTTTTCCTCGAAAGAAGCTTTCATATCAGCAACTTCGTTTGGCTTAGGTGCATCCATTATTGGAATTTCAAAGCCAATATACCGTTCAATAGCTTTAACCAATTTTCCTTCATAAGGTGTCACAAACGTAATCGCTTTTCCTTCATTTCCCGCGCGGCCGGTTCGGCCAGTACGATGGACATAACTCTCTTTTTCCATTGGAACATCAAAGTTGATAACAAGTGTCACATTATCAATATCAATCCCTCGTGCTGCTACGTCGGTGGCAACTAAATAACGGAAATTCCCCATTTTGAAACCATCCATTACAGCAAACCGATCTTGTTGTTCTAATCCGCCATGGAGTCTTTCACAAGAATAATTGGATTCTTCCAATTCGGTATAGACAGTATCAACGTGTTCTTTTGTTCGGCAAAAAATAAGGCAGCTGTCTGGATTTTCAACGACGGTAACATCTTTCAAGAGTGGAATTTTTTTATCTTCCGTCACTTCAATTAAACGATGTTCTATTGTATCCGCCGTGACACCGGTAGCCTCAATCTCGACATTAATAGGATTTTTCATATACTTATGGCAGAGGTTTTCAACATCCTTAGGTAATGTTGCCGAAAATACCATTGTTACTCTGTTTAAAGGGAGTTCATTGATAATTGATTCTACTTCATCGATAAAACCCATATTAAGCATTTCATCAGCTTCATCAATAATTAGATACTTTATTTTATCAAGAATCAGAGTTTCTCTTTCAATATGATCTATAACACGACCTGGAGTACCAACAACTACATGGTTTTTTTGTTTCAATTCTTCTTTTTGTTTCGTAAAAGGTTCTTTTCCGTAAACAGCCATAGCTTTGATCCGTTTAAACCTTCCAATATTCGTAATGTCATCGCGAACTTGAACAGCCAGTTCTCTGGTTGGTGTAAGGATTAAGACCTGTGGCATTTTTTCTTCCCATTCAATCAGTTCGCAAATAGGAATTCCAAAGGACGCAGTCTTACCGCTGCCTGTTTGAGATTTTACAACAAGATCTTGATTTGCCAATGCTAACGGAATGACCTTACGCTGAACCTCTGTCGGAGCTTCATATTTTAATACCTCTAAAGATCTTCTTATTTCATCGCTTAAATTATAAACCTCAAAACTAGTTTCACTCATGTATTAACCTCGTTTTTATGTATTATTCGGCTTATCTATAGGATTCTCTCGAACAAAAATCATATGCATAATCTGAATATTAGTCATTATACTTGAAATGCGGGCAAAAACGAACAATGAAAAACACTGTTGCAGCTGGGGGATTCAAAATGGGCAGTAAAACCCAAAAATGGCTTTAGTAAATTCCACAAAAATTAAATATTTCGATTTGTATAAATATTTAATTTCATTTCATTGTATTTCCATAGAGTCTAAGATAAAATTTTGATTAATATATATCTAAATTCTATAGGTGTGGGGTGAGAGTCTTGGAACCCAAAATCCTTCGCTATGTGATTATGCTAGCAAATGAGAAAAATTTTTCAAAAGCGGCGGAAAAACTTCATATGGCGCAGCCTTCCTTAAGTTATCAAATTATGAAATTAGAAAATGAGCTTGGTACTCAATTATTCAATAGAGGTCATGGTGAAGTCCAACTGACCTATACAGGAAAAGTTTTTGTCGAACACGCCTTAAAAATAAATGATCAATTCAATCAGTTAAAAAAACAAATCGATGATGTAACCGATATGCAGAAAGGTCAGTTGTGTATTGGGAGTTTGGCAACAACAGGTGCATACTTATTACCTGAAGCCATTTCAGCATTTAAAAATAAATATCCTGGAATAGAACTTGTCCTACTTGAAGATAATGCTCCCAACCTAGAATTACTGGTGTTACGGGGGCTGGTTGAAATTAGCTTACAATCTATGCCCATAACACATAAAGAACTTGAAATAGAAACCATACTAGAAGACGATGTTTATCTCGCCATTCCTCCTTCACATCCTCTAGCCAAATCTAAAAAGGTGAATTTGAATGATTTTCAAGATGAGTTCTTTATCCTATTAAAAAAAGAGTCTTCATTTAGAATAGAAACGGAGAATCTATGTAGAAAGGCTGGTTTTGAACCAAGGATTATATTCGAAAGTATTAATATATTGACTTGTCTTTCTCTAGTATCAACAGGGATGGGAATTACCTTCGTCCCGGGTATGGTAATAAAAAACACGCCGGCTCCCCAACCGTTAGTTTATTTGCCAGTTCGTTTGGCTAACAACCATAAGAGAAAAGTCGTGTTTGTCTACAAGAATGGAAGGTATCTTTCTAAAGCAGCGCGTTCCTTTATCGACATTATGAAAAGAGTTACCAAATCGAAATACACCGGTTAAAAGAAGACTAAATTAAAAAAATGTGGATAATATTCTTGAAAGACCCTTCGAAATTATCCACATTAAAGTGTATGAACATTATATTTTATACCATTATAGAATACCAATTGCTACTGAAGGGAAAATCCAAACAATAACAAGTACTAGTACAGCAAATAACGCGAATGGTAAGACACTTTTCATGATTAATTCTAAAGGTTCTTCGGGCATGATAGATTTGATAGCGAATAGGTTCATCCCCACGGGTGGAGTAATTACAGCAAGTTCCATATTTAATACCATAATAATTCCGAACCAAACAGGATCAAATCCCATAGCCATTGCAATCGGAAAAAAGATAGGTGTCGTAATTAATAATATAGAAACCACCTCTAAAAACATACCCATAATGATCCAGATGATATTCATAATGAGCAGGACCAGTACTGGACTTACTGATAGTCCAATTAGTACATCTGATAAATACTTTGGAAGACCCACTAAAGTTAGAGCGGCACCAAAGACGAGTGCGCCAACAACGATGCTCAGAAGCATAGCCGTAGTTTTTACAGATTCCACTAGAACATTCCCTAAGTCCTTAATACTTAAATTTTTATGAATAAAGACTGTTAAAACTAAGGCATAAATCACACCAACTGCAGCTGCTTCTGTAGGTGTGTAAATTCCTTTATAAATTCCACCAAGAACAACCACGGGCAGCAACATATCAGGAAGAGCTTTAAGCGTGTTACGCAGTCGATCACTTGTCGAATGAGATGAATCAATATTGAGACCCCGAGGTGCTTTCATTGCCGTCCAAACGGAAAGAATGAAAGCTAAAATTAATCCAGGAATAATACCCGCCATAAATAGCTTTCCCGGTGATGTATTAGTCAATGATGCATAAAGAATAAGCGGAATACTAGGCGGGATAAGGATACCTAAAGAACCACCGATAGCCGAAAGACCATAGGTAAGTCCCTTGGAATATTTTTGTTTTTTCATTTCAGGAATAGCAATTTTTCCAATTGTCAGTACGGAAGTCATACTCGATCCAACAATGGCAGCAAAAAAGGTATAAGCTGCAACAGTAGCAACACCGGTTCCACCACGAACTCGGTGCAACCATGAATTAGCTACCCAAAATATACGTTCTCCACTTTTACCCTGATATAAAATCTCCCCCATCAGAATGTATAGTGGGATGGCTACAAAAACAAATTCAGATAATGACTTGTATAGAGTCATAGGCACTTGAATCATAAATTGATCGCCTACCGTGAAGAGAATCGTTAACAAACCGGACAGTCCTAGTGAAAACCCAATAGGTACACCTAAGATTAAACAAATCAGTAGAACAGCTAGCAATATAAGTATCGATGTTAAAGATATCATTTTATACACCCCTTTCCGTTTTAAGCTGTTCTGGCATCCAGGCTTGGATTACTGAACATACCGCTGCAATTACAAGAAGAACCCCACCAATACAGATAAATGAATAGGGTATCCATAAAGGGATTTCAAGGAGGGTAGGTGACCCCATACCTAATCTAAAAGCATTTTTGGTATATTGATATCCGTACACTACAAGTACAATGGAGTAAGGAAGTATTAGAAATGCTGAAAAGGCTTCCAAAATTTTTCGTGGAGTCCCCTTCAATCTTTCAATTAAAAACGTTACACGCAACTGCTTTCCTTCCATTTGAATACAACCCATTGTGAAAAACACAATAAATTGTAAAATATAGGTTGAAACTTCATTTGCCCAGATTGTAGGAGAATTAAAAATATACCTTGCTACTACATCATAAAAAATAGAAATAGCTAAAATTGCCATTAAAGATGCTGAAATATAGACGCAAGTATGTTGAACCTTATAGATCATTTTTAAGAATATATGCATTTGCTTTTCACCCTCCTTGTTTAAAGTTTTGGTACGGGAGGATCCATCCTCCCGTACCTATTATTCAATGAATGTAGCAATTTACTGATTCGTGTTAATTTGCCTTTTGAGCTGCATCATATAGCTGTTTCCCCATATCTCCTGATTTTTTTAAATAATAATCATAACGGCCCTTTACTGAATCTACCCATTTCTTCCGATCTTCCGCAGATGGTTTATAAAGCTCCAATCCCTTAGCTGAAAGTTTTTGTAGATACTCTTCAGCATCACTTTTAGCCTTTTCGCGAGAAGCTTTCTGCGCTGTCTCGGAAGCTTTTAGCACTGCATTTTGTACATCCTCTGGAAGCTTATTCCACCAATCCATATTTACAACCGACTGGAAGGGAAGGTAATGTATTTGCATATCAGTCCCATATTTTGTTACCTCGGTAAGTCCCCGGTCTACAACAGATGATGGTCCAGTTGAGTATCCATCTATGGTCCCTTGCTGCATGGCCTGATAAACTTCTTGGGAACTCATACTAACGGGCGATGCCCCTATTTCTTCTAACATAAGGGCGTTCCCTTTGCCAAATGCCCTCATTTTTAATCCCTTTAGATTTTCAGGTAACTTTATTGTCTTATTCGCATATAATTCCACCGTTCCGTATTGTGCAAAGCCAATCATTTTCATGTTATACTTTTCTAACTGCTTACCAAATAGTTTTCCATATTCCCCATCCTCAGCTGCCCACTCTGCTTCCCATGAATCAAATAGGAAAGGTAAGTCAACAATACGCAGAGGCTCTGCATCTTCCCCTGCAAGAAAACCAACGTTTAATTGTCCAATTTCAACCGCTCCGTTACTTACCGCATCTGGTAATTGCTGGTCATTATATAACTGACCGTTTGGAAAGGTTTGAGGATTCAATTTAATAGAGGTATTTGCTGTATTTTTCTTAATTTCATTTGCTAGCTCTTCAAAATAAATCCCTGTAGAATGTTCGGCTGGCAAATTATAAGAAATTCGTACATCCATCTCTTTTTGTGCGTCCCCATTTTGTTTTGAAGAGGTTTCCGAGGATTTACCGCATCCTGCAAGGATGAGAAGCAAAATCGTACCAATTAGTATACTTTTATTCCAAAATTTAATCATATTGAGCCTCCCTATTTTTTATTAATTAAATGAAATTCACGCAACTCTCTCAACCAGCTACCAAATTTATCATAATCCTCTATTAATAAACCTTTATTAAATAGGTTGCTAGCCCTTTCACCCAGATAAGCGGAATTATCTATACCTGATTTCTTTATCCAATGAGCGATACAGTCCTGCCATTTCAAACGAAGATCCTCTTGACTTAACGGGCTTTCCTTAGACCCTGGTGTAAGCAAAATGTCTTTTTTCAATATTCCATTCTTCGTTGTGACAAGAATCTGGATTGGATTTTTTTCTAAATCATGCCCTAGAAGTATCTCACCTTCCTCCTCGATGGCTTTAACCTGTGGTAAAAGTTGTTGAATTTCAGGCGTTTGTACATGATCATCTTCAAACGTAGATAATCCTACATGACCATCTCTGATTGCAGCTAAAACGGTATATTCAGCACTAAACTTTCCTTGCAAGCCTGTTTTCGGGAGATGATGTATTAATGCGACCAGCCCGGCTGGCGGCGTTACAATTTTTATTCCCATTACATCACTTAATTCAAGTTGAAACTCATCCTTTAGATCCAACGCCCCTTGAATCATTCGATGTGTGAGGTAACAGCATGGGAACTTCTTAATAGAAAGACCTGTTTCTAGTATGCTATACGGTTTTCCAAACTGAATACCATCTTTTAAATTCACCTTTTCCATTCCACCGCTAAACGAAAAGAAAAAGCCTCTACTTTCAAAAACATCCTGATTTGCGGTTAACCCTTGTTTAGCTAGCCATGCTGCTTGAAGACCATGTGAACTAGCTAGTCCTACATGGAACGGTTTAGTCATCGTACCAAAGTTTTTCTGCAACCCTCCGGACATCGAGCAGGCGATTCCAATTGCATAGGCAATCTGATCACGATTTAAATTCATGAGGTAGGCACAAGCAGCCGCGGCTCCAATGGTCCCAAGCGTATCTGTAGCATGCCATCCTAAGTCATAATGCCTGTGCCCCATGACAAGTCCTAACTTTATCATTACTTCAGTTCCGATAGCATAAGCAGTTATGACATCTTTACTAGAACACTGTAGATGCTCTGCAAGCGGAATGACTGCTGCTAGAATCGGTGCACTTGGATGGGCAAGGATACTTGGAGATACATCATCATAGTCTAAGGCGTGACTCGCTGTCCCATTAATAAGCGCCGCATATTCCAAGTCCGTTAAACTTGGTTCTCCTAAAAGCGATGCTTTTTTAGATGGATTCTCTGACATGTACCCACGTTTTACAATCTGAACAACGGGTTCGTTCCATCCCGCCACAGCAACACCAACCGTGTCCAAAATGGCATATTTAGCTTGTAATATCAATTTTTCCGGCAATTGTTGATAATGGCATGTTGTTATATATTCTACTAATCTATCCATTAGGGAAGATGGCATTCATCACCCCTCCTATCTGTTTTTCCATTTTGGTTTTCTTTTTTCATTAAATGCTGCTATCCCTTCTAACCTATCCTCGGTTGGAACCAACACATTATAGGCAGCAATATCAAGAGCATAAGCGGTATGGAAATCTACTTCAGTTCCTCTATTCATGGCCATTTTTGCCATTTTTATAGATAATGGGGCACTTTCTGCTATTTTGACAGCCAATTCTAGCGCTGTTTTCATAGTTTCCCCTTTTGAAACAATACGATTGACTAAACCCCATTCATAGGCAAGTAGAGCGTCAATCTGCCGGCCTGTAAAAATCATTTCCTTAGCTCTTCGTATCCCTATGCTTCTTGGCAAGTTTTGCAATCCCCCTCCGCCTGGCATAATACCTCTGGTTGTTTCAGTCAGAGCAAATTTAGCCGTTTCAGAAGCGATAATAAAATCACTCATAAGCGCTAGTTCACAGCCACCCGCAAATGCATAACCCTCGACTGCCGTTATCACTGGGATTGGAAAATCTCTAACGCATAGGAACAATTCTTCTATTAAATGATGCTGCTTCTTCCAATCTTCATCTGACATGCCATTCCTTTCTTTTAAATCCCCACCTGAACAGAAAGCCTTTTCCCCTGCTCCGGTTAAAACAATACATCTTAAATCCTCATTATGTGATTGTTCTCTAAAAAGTTGCAGTAACTCCTTAAAAAGCTGTGTATTTAATGCATTCATAACCTCAGGTCTATTAAGTGTAACGGTCAAAATTTCATTTGCTGCTCCCTTATATTCTATTAGAAGGTCACTCATTCTATTTTTTCTCCTTTTCCACCCATATTAATAAGATCTTGGTAATTTCAAACTATGCTCAGCGATATAACTCAATACTAGGTTATTGGAGATCGGGGCCGTGCGGAATAAACGAGTTTCTCGCCATTTCCGTTCAATATGATATTCTTCCGCTACACCGTATCCACCAAATGTAGTCATCGTTACGTCTCCAGCTTCCCAGGATGCCTCTGATGCCAAATATTTAGCCATATTCGCTTCCTCTCCGCAAGGAAGTCCTTTATCAAACTTTGATGCTGCTTTAAAATTCATCGTTTCAGCTGCTTGGACAGCCATGTAAGCTTTCGCAATAGGGAACTGGATACCCTGATTTTTCCCAATAGGACGATCAAAAACGACTCGTTCATTTGCATATCTTACTGCCTGTTCTATGAACCACTTTCCATCCCCTATGCATTCACTAGCAACTAAAATTCTCTCTGCATTAATTCCATCTAGTAAGTAGTAGAATCCTTTTCCCTCCTCGCCTACTAAACAGTTCTCGGGTACTTCCAAATCATTTATAAAAAGTATATTTGTCTCATGATTTATCATGGTCTTGATCGGTTTGGCCTCAATTGCACTTCCTACTTTTCTTAAGTCAATTAAAAAAAGACTCATCCCGTCAATTTTCCTTTTTACTTGTTCTAATGGTGTTGTCCGTGCAAGCAATAAAATCATGTCCGAATGCTGATAACGAGAAATAAAGATTTTTTGCCCATTAATGACATATCCATTATCTGTTTTTCTCGCAAACGTTTTAATCTTAGTTGTATCTGAACCAGCATCGGGTTCTGTGATACCGAAGGCCTGTAAACGCAGGGTTCCGTTTGCAATTAACGGTAAATATTTTTCCTTTTGTTCCTTACTTCCATGCCTGAGAACAGAGCCCATAGTATACATTTGTGCATGACAAGCCGCTCCGAGGCCGCCTGAACGATTAATCTCCTCTAATACAATCGCTGCCTCTGTCATACCCAAACCAGCCCCGCCATATTCCTCTGGAATAAGTATTCCTAACCATCCTGCTTCGCTCATTGATCTTACAAATTCCTCTGGATATGCCCCCTCTTTATCACAATTGCTCCAATAGTTCAAATCAAATCGTGAACATAAAGACCTCACACCTGAACGAATCTCATTCTGTAAGTCATTAAATTCAAAGTTCACCTTAAATCCTCCCATTCTTAATATAAAATTATTAAATAATGAATCTATCTTCGTAAAAGTCCTCCTCTTAAAAGATGCCCTGGCAGTGAATGACCAACGATCATTTCTGCCGCGGAAACGTTTTCAATTAATAAATCAAGATTGATCCCTGTGTCGATTCCTAGTTCCATACACATAAAGACAAAATCTTCTGTGGCAATATTTCCAGCAGCTCCTTTGACTGCGGCAAATGGACAGCCGCCTAACCCGCCAAGTGCGGTTTCAAATTCATTCACTCCTTCCTCCATTGCCGCATAAGCATTGGCCATTCCAAGACCACGTGTATCATGAAGGTGCAAAAGAATCTTAATTTGCGGCCATTCATTTCTAATCGTATAGATCATATTTTTTATTTGTTGCGGGTTCGCCCACCCCATGGTATCAGCCAACTTAAATTTTTGGATTGTTTCCCCATTTTCCTCTGCCATTTGGATGGTTTGCCTTAGAATATCCAATATTTTCTGTTGTTCTATATCCCCTTCAAAATTACAGCCAAATGCTGCCATAACTGCAATCTGTTCTACCGGAATTTTATATTCCTTATATGCTTGTATCCAGGAAGGAATAGTTGATAAGGTTTCTTTAATGTCTTTATTCGTATTCCTTTTTGAGAACGTATTACTTGCCGTAAGCATTAACACTCCATCCAATGTCACATTGTTCTGATATGCCCTATGTAATCCCTTTATATTAAGATATACAGTCCTATACGATACCCCTTCTTTCCTTTTTATTTGGGATAATACTTCTTCTGCATCTGCCATTTGGGGTACCCATTTTGGGCTAACAAAGGAAGTTACTTCGATGCTAGTGAGTCCGGTTTCGGTTAGACCGTTGATCAAATTCACTTTATCACTAGTGGAAATAGGGCCATCTTCTATCTGGAATCCCTCTCGGGGGCCAACTTCATAAATAATGACACTTTTAGGTAATCCCACTTTTTATTCTCCTCCCTACCCTCCAACAACTTTTTCAGTTTTAAGTAATTCAATTTCTTCTGAATTGTATCCAGCTTCCTTTAAAATCTCTACGGTATGTTCACCAAGCAAAGGTGGCGGCAAACGGAAAGTACTTCTTTGATTATTAATGCGGATAGGTAGATCAATTATTTTAAAATTTGAAATTCTGAATCCATCTATTTTCTTTATTATTTCTAATGAATTAATTTGTTCGTCTTCATATACATCGTTAGTCGAGTTAATAGGACTACAAGGGACATTTGCTTGTTGGAGAATTTTGATTATAGTTGTAGTATTAAACCCAAGGCAGCGCTCTTCTATGGTCTGATGCAATTCTTTACGATATGCAACTCTATTTTTATTACTTTCAAATCTCGGATCATTTAATAGCTCAGGTATACCAAGGGCATGGCATAAAGATGAAAAGAGTCGATTGTTACCAGCGGCTATAATAACCCAGCTATCCTTGGTTCGAAAAGCCTCATATGGAGCTACCATGGCCGTACCAGTACCTAACTTCTCAGGAACCTTTCTCGTAGCCATATAGTTCGTCAAAGGTAAGTTCATCCATCCTAATCCTGTTTCTAGCAAACTCGCTCCAACTACACAACCTTTACCCGTATTAGAACGATTGATAATCGCAGAAAGAATGCCGGTAAGTGCCCACATACCAGTTGCCATGTCAATAAGAGAAACCCCAACTCGAGCAGGATCATCACCGGGGTTCCCAGTAACACTCATAATTCCCGTATAAGCTTGAATAAGAGGATCATAACCTGGATATTCCCGTAATGGACCTGATTCACCAAATGCACTGATTGCGGAATAAATTATTGAAGGGTTAATTTTTGCTAGTTGTTCATATCCTAATCCACGCTTCTCAGCGCTGCCTGGCTTTAAACTGTGAATGAATACATCTGCATGTTCCACTAATTTTTTTATGACTTCCTGACCTTTTGAATCATCTGCATCTATACAAATACTTTTTTTATTTCTGTTGAATGCAAGAAAAGCGGTCGCTTCATCCTCCCATGAAGGGGAATTCCATTGTCTAGTATCATCTCCGGTACCTGGACGTTCAATTTTTATGATCGTTGCTCCAAGGTCTCCCAATAACTGGGTACAATAAGGTCCTGCAACATTTTGCGTCCAATCGATCACCGTAATATTTTTAAGAATGTTTGACAATGTTTTGCATCTCCTTTCGTTTAATTTACATATCTTTAAATCTAATACAGTTTGTAATTTCACTACTTTCTTCCCTATTATTCTGTATTAACTTAATTTCAAACGCGTGTAATTGTTACACTATTTTTAACATTCTGAAATATATAAGTCTAAGATATAATTTCTATTATCATTATTAAGATTTTCTATAGCTTATATTTAAAAATGTGAAAGTGGATGATCATCACTAGTTTTATTTTTACTACTTTCTCTTATCTTACCTAGTTTTGAGTTAACATTCGTTTGCATAAAAATAACCTCCGATAAAAAATTATTCGGAGGTTGAAGAAAAAGTCCTCTACAGTCTCGGTATCAACCTCTCTACAGACTTGCAGCAGATAAGTGTGAAACTGTGAAGGAATATGTAAAAACTATAATCAATGTAAATCTGCTAATACCCTTGATACAATTGACTTAATGGCGGGAATGCGTGGGAATCAAACCTACCAGACCTAGCACGCAAGACTCAAGCTTTTTTGAAGTTTGCTGAACATGTTTTTCTAGTACCTTGCAGTTGCCGGAAATGCTGTTATATCAAGTTTTTTACCGTTTTTGTATTTTCTTGTGTTCCGTAATTTCAAGAAATATGGCACCAAGTATGGCATCGCTCACCTTTTTATAATAACAAAATTAAAAGTCTTACCCTAACAGTTTTTCCTTTAGTAAAATAAATGAAAGTATTGATGGTAGATGATAAGATCTCTTACGGGGAATCACTTAAAACGTAATAGTAGGGTGTGGGAAGAGAGACTCTTACTCCTCCCCACCAAATCGAAGATTCAATAGAAAACCATACATAAGGATGAAAACCATAATTCCCAAAGTTTGAAATGTTCCTACCATGATCTTAATCGAGAAACTTCCTCTTAGTTTATTCCTATATGTAACAATATAATTTCCATCGGCAGAGTTCGCCAACACTAAAAGGATCCAGCTGAGGACTATTATCACAGCACCCAGTCCAAAAAGAATAGGATGTAATTTACTTTTATCCAAATAGATTAAGAGATTAGCTATTAGGAATCCGAGGACTGCTGCAGCAACATAAAACCACCATAAGGATTCAGCACCAACTTTAACTAACAAAACCATATACTGAATCGTAAATCCTAAACTCATTAAAAAAATAGGAACACTATAGAAACAGGATATCATGAATTCCCTTTTGTTCCCTTTTACTATTAATATTAAAGCGACAATGACGCTAGGAATTCCTATGACCCAATGTATCAATGCCATACCATATACTGGGTTCGCATAGCTTTCCTTTAAGGGGAGCTCCACGACTCCATGAAAAGTTTCCCCATCTAAATGACCCACCATCATATACCATCCTAAACACAATACGACGAAAAAACAGCCTAATAGCTTTAGTGCTGTACCGAACGTACTCGGTTCCTTCTTCCTTGCTTTACGTTTTTGTTTCTTTTTACTCAATCGTTACACCAACTTTTATTCGTCCATTTCTTGCGCTATTTCATCCAAATCATCGTTAACAAGATCAGAATGGAAATACACAGCCTTTATCGGAAACTTATTTCTCATTTTTAAATTTCCATCCTTTTTTTTCTTTATTTTTCAGGATCGTGTCCAGTAATTGCTTAAGACCTTCATATTTAATAAATCTATCTGGAGGAGTTTTTGCCCGTTCTCCGAATTTATTGGACAGCTCTTTTAATTCGTCTTCACTTAGTAACACTCCCACCTCAATGGCCGAGCGCATATCTCGAATCCCAGAAGGTGAACATAGAATCCCATAAAGGATGTAAACTTAGCGATTTACTTAGAATATGATATGTCTAAAACCGCCAGTGTTGGCCTAAGGAAAATTCATTATCCATTAATGGAGGTACCATATGACTACCTTAATTATTTATGCCCACTCAAATAAGGATAGCCTTAATCATGCGATATTAGAGAACGTCATGAAAGGATTAAAGGAAGCCAAACGGAAATTTGAATTAATTGATTTATACGCTGAGAAATTTGATCCTGTTTTAGTCATCGATAATCAGCATAAACCAAGGGATTTAATCCATGATCCATATACTGAAAAGTATCGAAAAAAAATTGAGCAGGCTGACCAGTTAATTTTCATTTACCCGATTTGGTGGTATGGTGTACCAGCGATTTTAAAAGGCTTTTTTGATCGCGTGTTTGTTTCCGGATTTGCGTATCAACACAAAGGAGCATTTCCGAAAGGGTTATTGAAGAATAAATCGGCATGGGTTATTTACACCATCGATGCCCCCTCTTTATTTATTCGATTGTTTAGAAAAAATGTCGAATGGATTGTTGTAAGAGATTACATTTTAAAGTTCTGCGGCATAAAAAATATCAAAAGAACTCGATTAACTTCTGTTAAACATTCTACCTATAAAACTCGCCAGAAATGGCTTCAAAAAATCTACCAGCACGCAAAAGTGATTTGAACATATGGGATTGCACGTAAAAAAAAGAAAGTTAAAAAGGAGCGCGAAATAAAATTTGCGCTCCTTTTCTATTAAAATTTTACTAATCGTTTTGATTTTTTTACTCATTAAATAAATGCATATTCATATTTCTAGATGAATATGAATACATAGTGAGTTTTTGAAAGAAGGTGGGTATCATGATGGATCGGGTAAATGCGGAAATCAACCGAATCACCGATCAGCTCATTAAGGACCAATCAGCTGATGGGTCCTGGCAATATCCCTTCGAGACCGGAATCGCAACTGACTGCAGTATGATTATCCTATTACGGACATTGGAGATAAATGATGAGGAGTTCATAAAAGAATTGGTTGAACGTATCGCAGGAAAACAGCAGGAAGATGGGTCATGGAAGCTATTTCATGACCAAGAAAAAGGAAATCTGACAGCCACAGTGGAAGCTTATTTTGCCCTTCTTTATTCTGGTTACCGCGATCGAAAAGACCAGGACCTCCAAGCTGCAAGAAGGTTTATTTTGGCCAACGGAGGGGCTACGGAAGTCCATATGTTTTTGAAAATCATGTTGGCTATAACAGGACAATGTGAGTGGCCGCACTTCCCTATTAATATTGAAGTGATGCTTTTACCAGACTCCTTTCCCATCAATCTCTTTGACCTCTCCGTGTATGGAAGAGCGAACATTATCCCTTTTTTGATTCTCGCCAATACGAATTTTCGTAAGAGAACGCCTCGATCGCCCAATCTCTCCGATTTGTTTCAAAAAAAAGCTATTCGTTTTTTTACAGAGGATCAAGCAGAAGACGCCCGCTCGGTGATCAAATGGATTAAACAGGGGATTAAGGGTCTGAAATCCCATGTAAATCTTCGCGAATTGGCATTATTTCGTGCCGAAAAATATATGCTGGACCGAATCGAACCGGACGGCACCTATTTAAATTATTTCAGCACTACTTCTCTCATGATTTATGCCTTACTGGCGAGGGGGTATTCGAATTCACATCCGGTAATTACTCGTGCCGTGCAAGGTTTAAAAGCGATGACCTGCCGTATTGAGGGAGAACTTCATTGCCAATATACGACGGCTACGGTATGGAACACAACGTTAATTAGTTATGCTCTGCAAGAATCGGGTGTTCCCTATTCAGCCGATACCGTCCAGAAGGCAAACCAATATATCCTCTCCCGCCAACATATCAAATACGGGGATTGGGTCATTCATGAACCGAACTTGCTGCCTGGAGGCTGGGGCTTTGCGGACTTGAATACAATCCATCCGGATATTGACGACACAACGGCAGCACTCAGAGCGATTCGAACTTTGGCTATCGAACAGGCAGATTGTCGGCAGGCATGGGATCGCGGAATCAACTGGCTCATTTCCATACAAAACAATGACGGTGGCTGGGCAGCATTCGAAAAGAACGTGAACAAGAAAATATTGAACCTGTTACCGATTGATGGCGGAAAAGATTTGTTGATTGATCCTTCTACAGTTGATTTAACAGGAAGGGCATTGGAATTCTTCGGTAACTACACCCATTTGGATTTTCACCATCCCATGGTAAAACGTGGGATTCGTTGGCTGTTAAAGAAACAAAATTCGGATGGTTCTTGGGTAGGTCGCTGGGGCGTCTATATTTATGGAACATGGGCGGCTGTAACGGGGTTAGTTGCGGTTGGGGTTTCACCTAATCATCCATCCATTCAGAAGGCAGTTAACTGGTTAAAATCCATTCAAAATCAAGACGGGGGTTGGGGAGAATCCTGTAAGAGTGATATCGATAACTGTTATGTGCCGCTCCGCGAAAGTACCCGTACTCATACAGCATGGGCCCTTGACACACTTATCTCGGCCGCGACTGATGTTACACCTGAAATTGAACACGGTGCAGCTTTTTTAGCGGACGGAAAAGAAAAAGATTGGACAAAGACCTATCCAAAAGGAAGGGGAATGGCGGGATCCTTTTATCTCAATTATCATTGTTATGAATACGTTTTTCCATTACTGGCACTCGCGCATTATAAAAATTTAGCTGAAGGGAGTTAAAAACAAGGCGAGTTGGCTGTTAGGGATGCCAAAAAGAGTGATAAAACATATAGGCTGGCATATTTTTATTTCCTGTCCCATACACTGAACAAAACTACAACCATACAAAGTCTTAACAAGCAGGAGGTAAAATATGCTTGAAACTTTACTCCAATTTTTCGACCTTAATACAGTCATTTGGTTGTTCCCTATCATCTTTATTTTCCATGACCTAGAAGAGATCATAACAATTGAATCTTCCATGAGTAAATACAAATATAGTTCTCAAAAAACTCCATTCGTCGAACTAACATTAAAAATGCGGAGAAAACTAGGTTCGACCGCTGCCCAACTTTCTGTTTCGGCTACATGGATTTTGCTGATTATCTCATTCACCACATTGATGACTGCCCATTTCTCCTTGAACGGAAGGGGATTTCTTTTATATACAGCAATTCTCAATTTATTTATTCTGCAGGCGACCATGCATATTGTTCAGTCCATCTTTTTTAAAGGATATACACCTGGTATCATAACGGCGCTGTTCCTCCTCATCCCTTACTGTCTTATTGCGTATTACAGTTTGTTCGAGCGCGGCCTGATAGACTTGCATTTAATTTTCGCAAGTATTCCCGTCAGCCTATTAATGATCCATATTTTTCTTGTTGGCAATCTCTTAGGCCGTTATTTTATTCACTAACTGGTCCTCATTCTTTTATTTACTTGGTCTGTATTTCATATTCGAATAAGATGGTTGCTTTTCCTCATTTAACCGATAAGTTAATCCATAATAAAAAGGTAGTTGCTGGAGGCGAGTAAATTGCATGTTGTCTTAACGGGAGGAACCGGGTTTATTGGTCAAGCCTTAACACACCTGTTGATTCAAAAAGGCCATCGGGTAACCATATTAACACGACGTCTTCCTGATAATTCTAGAACAGATGAGTTCGTTAATTATGTTGAGTGGCTTTCTGAAGATAATCAGCCTGAAAACGAACTTGAAGATGTGGATGCAATGGTCAATTTTGCCGGGGAATCAATCAATAGCGGGCGATGGACCAAAGGTAAAAAGGAGGCTATTTTGAATAGCCGTCTCACCGCCACTAAAGAGGTAATTCGAATTCTAGGACATCTTAATCCCAAGCCAAAAGTTCTTGTTAACGCCTCAGGTTTAAGTTACTACGGGATGTCAGATTTCAAGACGTTTAATGAGACCTCACAAAGTAATGCAAATGATTATTTAGCAAAAGTTGTAAGGCTGTGGGAGAATGAAGGGGCTGCGGCCAAAGAATTTGGCATTCGAACGGTCTTCGCACGCTTCGGTATCATTCTTGGTCAAAAGGGTGCCTTACCGCTAATGGTGCTGCCGTATAAATTTGGTATTGGGGGGACAATCGGCAATGGAATGCAATGGATTTCCTGGGTTCACATTCAAGATGTGGTTGAGATGCTTTACTTCGCCATCATTAATCCCGAAATAGATGGACCGTTGAATGTGACCTCTCCGAATCCAGTTCGCATGTCATCATTCGGAAGGTCAATTTCAGACGTCCTTCACCGCCCACATTGGCTCCGTGTGCCTGAGTTTTTTTTAAAAGTGGCATTTGGTGAAATGAGTCAGGTTGTATTAAAAGGGCAGCGTGTACTTCCTCAAAAAGCACTTTACCACAATTACTTCTTTCATTTTACAGATGTAAAAAGTGCTCTTTCTGATATTCTAGGTTAACGTTACTTCTACCTTCTTCATCTCATGTGTTACCAATTATGCAAAAGAAGCTACCCATCAATTCGAGCAGCTCATTAAATAACCTATGTAATATTTTCAGTTGTTGTCCAATAACTTTAAACCTCAATTTAATTACTCGAAAACGTTCAAAGAATCTTATATATCAAAGTTGGCGGGAATGCGTGGGAATCGAACCCACCAGACCTGGCACGCAGGTCTCAAGCAGTTTTGAAGACTGTGGAGGACACCAGTACCCCATCCATCCCCGTATTAAAAGTAGACTTGTTTAATTACCTTGTTCGTAACACTATATTACATTGAAATATAGTATTAATCAATAAATTGAACCCCATTGTCATTTTTTCGACAACTTTTTTAATAGAAGGAACTTTAACAATTTCCTTATCAAATAGACTTTTCCATTATTGTGGTTTTATGATAACTTGTCAATTCCCTTAAAAACCGACTATAATGAAGGTTGAATATAACGTTTATGTAGGTGAAATAACATGTTTCAACTTCAAGGTTGGTTTTTGTGGTTTATCCTTTTTTGGACATTCTTTTTAATAGGATCATTTTCTATTGGTGGATATTTTATGTTTCGAAAGTTCTTAAAAAAGATGCCAAAAGAAGATGGGAAATCAGTTATGGATTGGGAGGAGCATTACGTTAATGAATCCCGCCATTTATGGGGACCTGAGGAAAAAGCGCTGCTTGAGGATTTAGTCAGCCCTGTTCCGGAATTATTCCGTGATGTAGCACGGCACAAAATTGCGGGGAAAATCGGCGAGATTGCCCTTAATGAAAAGGCTCCAAGGATAACCGAAGAATTGGTCATTCGCGGCTATATCCAAGCTACTCCTAAACGGGATCACAAGTTTTTACGGAAAAAGCTATTTGAGAATAAAATTGATGTTGCTCCATATGAGCATTTATTTTAGGCCGTTCTTAGGAACGGTTTTTTAGTTTAATTAGAAATGATACGTGACGAATTCCTAGCTTCATTTACCTTTTCGGGTAGGTAGAACTCTCCTACGTAACCTTCCCTTGACACCTTCACCCTTTTCGGGCACGTAGATCTCCCCTACGTGACCTTCCCTTAGCACTTTCATCATTTTCAGGCACGTAGACCTCTATTAAAATAGAAAAACACCGGCCCTTAAAAGCCAGTGTTCCATAAACTACAACAATTTTATCCCATGCAATTCTTTATAAAGCTTTTTATAAGACGTATACATCGCAACACGCCAAGGCACAATCATGCTAAACGCTAGCAGGAAGAACATGCCACTTAATTGACCAACGTCAATCGAGCTGCTTAGGATTGATTTCAGTACAATACGAATAAGTAGGAGGCCGACTAAGATAAAGACAAACGCTTTTGACCTCTTTAAATAAATATCATTGTCACGAATCTCGAACTTCGATGTTTTAATGAGGAATATCGAGAAAAACATCCCCACCACCACAGCCTCGAGTATTTCCATTGGCGTTAACCTGAATTGCGGAACTACATACATTAATGCCCCACTCGACATAAATACTGGCGGTAAGATAATCTTTTTTACACTGGTTGGCTTTGCGGCAGCTTTCATCCGTACAAAAAATGCTAAAGTGCCCATAAAAACGGCACCGATTGTTGAAATAAGAACGTAATTCATTGGATTCATTCCTTACCCTATAATTTACTTTCCCATTATACTTCATATTTATGAAAATGGATAAAGATTTTTACTGTTATCCTCGTGGAAAAATTGAATGCACAAGGAAACCAGTCCAAAAAAAGGAAACCATTTTTAACAAAATCAAAAATGGTTTCATAAAGTCATTAGAATCCTGTAAACCCGCCGAAAAGTGGAGATACGATTTGAATAATTTTTGTCATCCAGTCAAAGAAAAGCATAACCCCCATGATAATCATTAAGGTGCCGCCTATTTTCATAATTTTAACGCTGTGTTTCTTGATCCAATTCATCCGGCCGACAAAGAATGATAAAATGAAGAATGGAATCGCAAACCCTAGCGAATAGGCCGTCATGTATAAAACGCCTGAGCCTGGATTGGACGCGGCAAGCAGAATAACCGATGAAAGAATCGGACCAGTACAAGGGGTCCACCCTGCTGCGAACGCCATCCCAATTAAAATCGAGCCAATATAACCGGATGGACGGTTTTTAAATTCAAACCGGCGATCCCTCATCAAAAATTCAGGATTTAAAATGCCGACAATCACTAATCCGAAGAATACGATAAATATGGCGCCTAGCTGCCGGATTAAATCCTTGTATTCTTGAAAGAAGCTGCCAACGAATGATGTACCAAAACCAATCGCAATAAAAATAACGGAAAAACCAATCAGGAAAAATAATGTATGTAAAAGGCTCCGTTTCGTCAGCATCGCATTTTCGCTTTTTAATTCACCCACTGACATCCCCGTAATATACGACAAGAACGCAGGATAAAGCGGTAAGCAGCATGGAGAAATGAAGCTTAAGAACCCTGCCCCCAGCGCTAAAAATAAATTTACATCTGCCATATTAACACTCCCAATATAGTCGATACCCTTTCATTCTAACAAAACTTAAGGCTAAAAGATAATGATTATCATGAATATTTTGTGTCTATCATTGATATTAGTAAATATCGCCATTATAGATGGATATTTATTTACAAATTATCTTTGAAATAATTTACAACTTAGGTTATACTAGTAAAACAGTTCCATTTAATAGTTTAGAAGTCAGACCTCTAAGTAAAATTTTTGGGATTTTTCCAGAAAGGATATCAGCCGTGGTTAAACAAGATATAGTTACTTTAATTGAAAAAAAACGTGCTGAGCTTTATAAAGTTGCGACCAAAAACGGCTTGACCTCCTCCATTGCCATTCGCTACAGTCAGGAGCTTGACCATTTAATAAATGAATACAATAGAGCATATATAACAAAAATCTCGTCATCGTTCGTTGCTCAATAACCATACAAACAAATAAAGAAGCCTGGCATTCCAGGCTTCTTTATTTGTTTACCCTTCTAGTTGATGACATCCTCCATTTTTTCTACCAACCCGTTTTGCAGCAGGAACATTTTATGATAGAGTCCTCGTTGCGCCAGAAGCTCCTGATGGTTCCCCCGCTCAACAATCTCACCTTGATGCAGCACAAGGATTAAATCGGCATCCTGAATCGTTGATAGCCGGTGGGCAATCGCAATGGTGGTTCGCCCTTTCCGCATTTTTGCCAAGGCCGTCTGGATTGCTTCCTCTGTCTCTGTATCAATATTGGCAGTCGCTTCGTCAAGTACCAAAATTTTCGGATTCGCTGCAATCGTCCGGGCAAAGGCAATTAACTGCCGCTGCCCGCTTGAGAAAGTTGCGCCCCGCTCGACCACTTTATGCTGATAGCCATCCTCAAGCTTTTCAATAAACGTATTAGCCTGAACAAATCGGGCAGCCTCTTCAATTTGCGAGTCAGTCAAGTCGGTATGATGGAGACGAATATTATCCTTTACCGTCCCATAAAACAAAAACGGATCCTGAAGGACTAGGCCTAGCTTCTTTCGTATCTCAACCTTTGAAAAGTTGCGGATGGATTCCCCGTCTACCAAAATTTCACCATGTTCAAACTCATAAAACCTCATCATCAAATTGATAATCGAGCTTTTCCCGCTTCCTGTATGACCGACAAGGGCAACTGTTTCACCAGGATTAGCGGCAAAGGAAATATTTTTTAAGACATCTCGTTTCCCATCATAGGAAAAACTCACATTCTTAAACTCTACTTTCCCTTTTTCAATCTGGTTGACCCCCTCATCATTATGGGCAGGTGCCAAGCTGTCTTCATCGAGCAATTTAAATACCCGTGAGCCTGCTACAATCGCCTGCTGATATAATGACAGGCGCATCATCATCTGATTCACCGGTTCAAAGAAACGATCCAGATAATTGATAAAGGCGTAAATAACACCAATTTTCACACTAGTATCAAAGGAAGTAATCCCAAAGTAACTTAAAACGATGATTAAGGCAAAAATATAAATTAAATCAATAGCCGGCCTTAACAGCAGACCGTCTATTTTTATATTCTTCATTCCCGCGTTATAGTGCTTTTCATTGATTTCTCCAAATTCATTTCGCAGGCGCTTCTCTTGCCGAAAGACCTGTATAATGGCCATACCCTGAAGTGATTCGCTCAATTTGGCATTCAACTGGCTGAGCCGCTCCCGCATATCCAAATAAAATCGCGAGCTCATCTTTCTGTATAGAGCCATTACAAAAATAAGAATCGGAATAATAATCACACACATCAAGGCTAGCTTCACGTTTAAGATAAACATGGCTATGAAAATACCAAACAGCAAAAAACCACTCTGAATAAAGGTTGCCAGCACCGTGACAAACATGTCTTTAATCGCTTCCGTATCATTGGTAACCCGTGAGACAATACTCCCCGCCGGTGTTTTATCAAAATACTTCAATCCCAATGCCTGCACTTTTGAAAAAACATCGATTCTGAGCTGCTGGATGATATATAAGGCTATCTCCTGAAATTTTACCAATTGAAAAAATAAGAGAATCGCTTTCACGATCTGTATTCCCATATACAAAGAGCCAAGCAGCAACAATGGCTTAAACTCCAGATTTCCCGGTGTCAAATAATCGTCCAGGAAGATTTTGACGAGAATCGGCAGAACAATATCTCCCACTGTTGTTAGCAGCAGCAGGACGAAGGCAAGAGAAATCGTCTTTTTATGTGGTTTGGTATAGGAAAGGAGACGGAATAAAACTTTCCTTTGTTCGCGTTCCGATAATTGAACTTTTTCTTCCATATTAATGTCCCCCATGCTCAACCAGCTCTTCTAGCTGCTGGTGTAAATACATTTCCTGATACCAGCCGTTCTGCTCCATCAATTCCTCATGTGTGCCTCGTTCAATGACTTTTCCGTCTTCTAAAACCAGGATGAGGTTGGCGTGCTGAATCGCGCTTAATCGGTGGGACGTAATGATGGTTGTCTTCCCCTCACGATTTTCCTTAAGCGCTGAAAGGATCGCTTCCTCCGTTTTCGCATCAACGGCCGATAAGGAATCATCAAACACCAGCAGTTCTGGATTCATCAACAGTGCCCGGGCAATCGAAATTCTCTGCTTTTGCCCGCCTGATAACGATACTCCCCGCTCACCGACAATTGTCCTATATCCGTCCGTAAACTGGAGAATATCTTCATGGATATTCGCTAATTTTGCTGCCATTTCAATTTCTTGACGGTCTGCTGATGGATTTGTGAAGGCAATGTTTTCGGCAACAGTTGCAGAGAACAAGAAGTGATCCTGCGGTACATAACCAATCGCTTCTCTTAATTTTTCCAGTTTATAATCCTGTAGAGCCCTACCGCCAAAGAGGATTTCCCCTTTGTAGCCTTCAAACTCGCGAATCAGGAGTTTTAAAAGTGTTGTTTTTCCGGCGCCAGTTTTTCCAACAATCCCTAAAGTTTCCCCTTTGTTTAATTTAAACTGAATTTCTTTAAGAATGGGCTGCAATTCACCTGGATACGTAAATTCATGGATTCGATACTCTACATCACCACATGGTACCATGTCCGTCGCTTGTTCATGATCGGTAATTTCGACCTTTTCGCCAAGGAGCTTTGCAACACGGTCATAGGAAGCCCGGCCCCGCTCCACAATGTTAAATAGCCATCCGAATGCCAGCATCGGCCAGATTAATAAACCTAAATAGGTAGTAAAAGATATTAATTCACCAATCGTCAACTCGCCATTCAGCACATACTTGGCACCGAATACAATGGATAGGAAAAAGGAAATTCCGACGATGATGGAAATAGTCGGATCGTAGAGGGAATCAATTTTGGCGACGACGATATTTTTCTGAACGACATCATCTGATTGTTTTTTGAAGTCTTCAATATCCTCTTGTTCCTGGCCGAATGTCTTGATGACCTTTATTCCAGTAATGCTTTCTTGCGTTTTATCATTTAAGGATGAAAAAGCTTCCTGGGCTTTATGAAAGCTTCTGTGCAGCATAGTCCCAAACCAGCTTGTCAGCATCGCCATAATCGGCAGCGGGATTAAACAAATGAGCGTTAATTTCCAGCTGATTGTAATGGCCATTGTCAGAATAACAAAACCGCCGGTTGACAATGAATCTACTAAAGTCAAAACCCCCGCCCCTGCTGTCTGCTGAATAGCCTGAAGGTCATTGGTCGCATGTGCCATTAAATCCCCAATCCTGCTTTTTTGATAAAAGGCAGGGGACATTTTTGTAAAATGATGATATAAACGATTTCTTAAAATTTTGCTTAGCTTTACTGAGGATCCGAAAATCATGATCCGCCAATAGTATCTAAGGATGTAGGTAGCAAGTCCGACACCAACAAGTACAAAAACCCACTCCGTAAGTTGTCCTTTCGTCATCGTCCCTTCATTTATATGGTCAGCCACAATTCCGATGACTTTAGGCGGAACCAGCTGCAGCAAAGCCACCACTAGTAAAAAGAAAACCCCTGATATGTATGCTTTTTTCTCTTGTTTAAAAAACCAGCCCAGCTCTAAAAAAACCTTCATATGACCTCCCCCAAACGGATTAAAATCATGTACCGTTCATAACTGGTAAAAAATATTTAGCCTGACGAAGATTTATTTTATCAAATTTTTCTAAAATAAGGAAGATTAGGAAATTAACGCTTTAACGCAATAAAAAAGACACTCAACGCTATGATGAGTGTACTTATCAACAAATTTCCGAAAAAACTAGGTAATTTCAAGATTATATGTTACACTTGGTTTACCATTTGATTTACTGTTTTCATGACCCTATTCATTCGTGAATAGGGGTTTTTTTTATGCATAAAAAAAACAGACCCTTTACAGAGCCTGTTTTGTTTTTGGTTTAATTAAGCTTTACGAACGTTAGCTGCTTGAGGTCCGCGTTGTCCTTGCTCAACATCGAAAGTTACTGCTTGACCTTCTTCTAAAGTTTTGAAACCTTCGCCTTGGATAGCTGAGAAATGAACGAATACATCGTCTCCACCTTCGCGCTCGATGAATCCGAAACCTTTTTCGCTGTTAAACCATTTTACTTTACCGTTTTCCATTTTTGTTGCCTCCTGAAATGTGTAAACACACAATGTAATACTATCCTTGCTCTCAGTGATCATCAAGACGAAAAGTTTTCCTTATACTATCCTTTACACCGAACAAAAATAATTCTTTACTAGTGTAACACGCTTCGATAACAAAAGCAAGCATCTAAAAAGTAAAATAATAAGCCAGTTTGTAAAAAACCCCATTTAAATATTAAGAACCTTCTAAACTTGTCCCGAAGACTTTAATTACATCCTCTAATAACAAAAAAACCACCTTCCTTTGGTTAAGCTTCCAAATAGAAAAGTGGTTTTGTGTTGAAATATTTAAGGATTAAGCAATTTTATAAGAATTTATGATGAAGGATTAAGTCGTAAACTTATCCGATTCTTAAAAATTGCTCTCAACCATCTGACTAACCTTGATATATCAACGTGTTACTTGCCAGTTTGCTTATTCATGGCCTGCATCATTTGGTTGATCTTCTTTTGTGAAGGCTTCATACCCATTTGCATCATCATGGTTTTAAGCATTTGCTCATTGATTGGCGGATTTTTCTTTAAATAGCTCATCATATAACGGCGAGCAATGAAAAATCCTAGTGCTACACCAGCGACAAGTGCCAGTATACCAACTAGAACGTACATCATATAATAATTTCCTCCTTCATGTTGTCTACCATACAACAGTGTACTAAATAAAACGAAATTAGACAATATTCGATTTTAATTAGACATATTTTCTTTCTTTAATTGGCTTTAACCAGCCAAACCGCTCATGTTCTAGGTCAATTGCCAAAAAGGAGGATTCACACTTTCTCAGCACTTCAAAAAACGCTGTCTCCGCTTCATAGCTTCCATGTGCCTCCAGAGAGATTAAATCCTGGTAGACTTCCAATTTTGCCCTACTTATTTTTCCACTAAGATCGATCGTATATGCACCATGGTCTGCTTTAAAGCCCTTTATTTTTCCAAGCTGTCTTTGAATCAGCTGGTGGATTTTTAATACTTCTATTTTCTTTGTTATATAGGCAATTTGTTTTTTTGTAATAAATTGAAGCTCGCCCCGTGCGTGCTGATGTTCTTGGAATAGTTGAAAAAACAACCGTTCTCGTCCGAAGTAATGGGTGGCAAATTCATCTTCTATTAAATAAAGCTGATATTTCCTCATTCCAACCTCTCCTCCGCTGACAATCCTTTTATCTATTATAAAGAATCGCTCCGAAAACATTTGTCTTATCGCGGCAAAAACTTTCACTAATTTTGTCGATTTGCAATTTGAGTCCTATATCAGTTATTTATTTCGATAGAAGCTGACGGATTTCCTCCATATAAAAAAGAGAGAGCGAAATTTCCGCTCTCTCTCGTCATTTGATTATTTTTGTAAAAGTGCTTTCACACGAGCAACGACGTTTGGCACACTAAATCCGAACTCTTCCATGATTTTTTCACCTGGTGCAGATGCTCCAAAATGATCGATGGCTAATACGTCACCTTCATCACCAGCATATTTGTGCCAGCCGAAGGATGCTCCGACTTCCAGAGCAAGACGCTTCTTCACGCTCTTTGGAAGGACAGAGTCTTTGTATTCTTGAGATTGCTGTTCGAAACGATCCCATGATGGCATGCTGACAACAGAAACCTGGATTCCTTCTCCAGCAAGTGCTTTCTGTGCTTCCACTGCAAGGCTTACTTCGGATCCAGCTGCTAGCAATAGGGCATCTGGAGTATTATTTCCTGCTGGGGAAACAACATATGCTCCTTTAGAAACTCCATCATATGCGTTTTTATCTGTGTCTTTTAATGTTGGTAAGTCCTGACGAGTTAATACTAGAGCTGTCGGCTTGTTTGTTGATTCAACTGCAAGCTTCCACGCTGCTGCTGTTTCATTGGCATCAGCAGGACGAATTAGTGATAGACCTGGCATTGCCCGTAATGCCGCAAGCTGCTCGATTGGTTCGTGAGTTGGTCCATCTTCCCCAACGGCGATACTGTCGTGTGTAAATACATAGGTAACAGGAAGACCCATTAATGCGGCAAGGCGAATTGCCGGACGAAGGTAATCAGAGAATACAAAGAATGTTCCTCCAAAAACTTTAACCCCGCCATGCAGGGCAATACCATTCATGGCAGCGCCCATAGCAAATTCACGAACACCGAACCAGATGTTGCGGCCTTCATATGCGCCTGGCATGAAGTCAGTTGTCCCTTTAAGCATTGTTTTGTTAGAACCAGCAAGGTCAGCAGAACCGCCAATTAAAATCGGCAGGTTTTTAGCGATGCCGTTTAACGCTTCACCTGAAGAAGCACGAGTTGCAAGCCCTTTGCCTTCAGTGTAAACCGGAACATCCTTATCCCAGCCTTCAGGAAGTTCATGATTTAATGCTTGTTCTAGCTGGCTTGCCAACTCTGGATATTCGTTTTTATACTGAGCGAACATGTCGTTCCACTCTTTTTCTTTTTTCTCACCATTTTCAACAATTAGCTTTTTGAAGTTGTCGTAAACTTCTTGTGGAACATGGAAGTCTTCCTCGAAAGTCCACTTATAAGCTTCTTTAGTAAGCTTTAGCTCATTTGCACCAAGTGGTGAGCCATGAACACCAGATGTGCCGGCACGGTTAGGTGAACCGTAACCGATCACTGTTCTTACTTCAATCATGGTTGGTCTGTCTAAATCATTTCTTGCTTCTTCAAGTGCTTTAGCGATTTCTTCGAAATTGTTGCCGTCTTCAACGCGAAGATATTGCCATCCGTAAGATTGGAAGCGGTCCTTCACACTTTCAGAGAAAGATTTATTCAAGTCTCCGTCCAAGGAAATATCATTTGAATCATATAATACTACTAAACGGCCTAACTTTAGGTGGCCGGCAAGTGATGCAGCCTCAGCAGATACGCCTTCCATTAAGTCGCCGTCTCCACAAACGCTGTATGTAAAATGATTCACAAGTTCATATTTGTCTTTGTTATAAACGCTAGCAACATGACGTTCTGCCATAGCCATTCCCACTGCCATTGCAATACCTTGACCAAGCGGACCAGTCGTTGCTTCTACTCCCTCAGTATGACCATATTCAGGATGTCCTGGAGTTTTGCTTCCCCATTGACGGAATTGCTTTAAATCATCCATGGATAAATTATAGCCGGATAAATGAAGCATGCTGTATAGCAATGCAGAGCCATGACCTGCGGACAATACGAAGCGGTCACGGTTGAACCAATGCGGATTTTTTGGGTTGTGGTTCATAAATCTTGTCCATAATGTATAAGTCATTGGAGCGGCACCCATCGGCATTCCAGGGTGTCCAGAGTTTGCTTTCTCGATAGCATCAATTGAAAGCGTACGAATCGTGGTGACAGATAAATCATCAATTGTGTTAAACATCTTTTTACAACCTTCCTTCTTCGGAAAATACAAACAACTTTAATATTATAGTGCTGTGGATTTTTATTCAACAAATTACTACTTATTTTGTAGCAAAATTCACTTTATTATTTATTTTGACACATGTAAGCGCAGTATATGTAAAAAGGAATACAAATAAATTGTATTCCCAGATGCATTAATGAAGATTATTTTTTTTCCTGATTTTTATTTTCTCAGGTGTAACGTCATTCCCAAGTGGATCAATTATTTTTGTATTTGTCAGGGTATCCAGCATTTGCGACCGAAAAGCAGCTAAATATTCACTTCTAAGTGATGACTGCTCTTTTGCTTCCTTTTCTGTTAAACCCGTCGCTTTCTTTTTCCTTGCCAATTCATTGATTCTGGCCATTTTTTCCTTGGATAGCATTCAAGTACATTCCTTTCCAAAAAACTGCTAACATTAAGACAAGATTGTACTAGAAAAGAATCCACCTGGCAAGGATGAAGGTTTATTCCTCCTGCTCTTCAATGAATTCCTGGTATCTTCTATGTACAGTGGCTTTCGAAATGTTATAACCAAAGCCTCTTAATGTTGCGGCAATTTCTGAAAAGGTCAGGCCATTTTTTCTCAACCTGACTATTTCTTGAACAGGGACTTCAATTTTATCCCGGCCCGAATGCTCTCCTAGATTCTTTAAATTTTTTTCTGGCTTGTAGCCTTGTTCAACAGCCCGCTTCATGCCGCGTTTTATTTTTACATTATGAAGCTTGCGCTGGTACTCTTCCACCATGCTGACGATTTTAAGCACCATTGAATCCGATTCGGAAAGCTGCAATTCACCATTATGCGAAATGCTGTATAGTTTAATTCCTTCTTTTAAAATGCAATGCAGGATGGCGATCTTGGCATTCCCTCGGCCGAGCCTTGTTTCATCCTGGATTAGGACAGCTTGGACTTGTTTATCTTTAATGCGCTCTAAAAGCTGCAGGATACCATCTCTGTCGAAATCATAGCCGCTCGCCTGCTCTTTAATAATTGAATCGATATGGAATTGATATCGATTGGCGAGCTGGACAAGCTCGTCTTCCTGGCGTCTCAATGATGTTTCCTGCGTTTCCTTATTCGTGCTTACGCGGCAATATATAATTGCGTTCATTTTTTAGGTCCTTCCTATTTCTCTAATGCACTTGCTAATTCCCTTTCTGGGGGAGCTTCATTACTAACCGGAATTAAAATTTCTTCACCTGGAAAAATTTCATCCCCTACATCCCGATTATGTTTTTTCACCCAGTTGACGAATTCCTTGTTCGATAATGAATGCTCGCCTGCATACTTTTGGGAAATTTCCCATAGTGTGTCTCCGTCTGTTACAGTCACTTTCAAATATTTATCCTGATTTTTCGAACTTTGCTGAAATGCTAATACAAATGCTAATGTGCAGCTTAATAATAGAAGAATAATAGCGTACGAGTATTGGTTCCATATTTTTTTCATTAAAAAACACCCCTGATTAGAATGTATGTTCGTTTTATTTGATTTGATTATAATCCGAACGTTTGTTTGTTGTCAAGCTTTATTCGAACTTATGTTTGTATAAATTATGCGAACATGTTATAATAAAGACAACATTAACCAGGCGAGGTGTAATTTATCATGGTAAAAGTATCAAAGCGGCAGCAGGATATCCTTGATTTCATAAAAGGAGAAGTGAAAACAAAGGGATATCCGCCATCTGTTCGGGAAATTGGCGAAGCAGTCGGACTGGCATCGAGTTCTACTGTACATGGGCATTTAGCCAGATTAGAAAGCAAGGGTTTAATTAGACGAGATCCAACAAAACCAAGGGCTATCGAAATCCTAGAAGCGGATGAAGCTGCTCATATCCCTCGAAACCATGTTGTAAATGTCCCAGTTGTTGGTAAAGTTACTGCCGGACTGCCGATTACGGCCATTGAAAATGTTGAGGAATACTTTCCTCTTCCTGAAAGACTTGCTCCTTCTAGCGAGAATGTCTTTATGCTTGAAATCATGGGAGAAAGTATGATTGAAGCAGGGATTCTTGACGGGGATTACGTTATTGTAAAGCAGCAGCCTTCTGCTAACAACGGGGATATCGTTGTTGCGATGACCGAAGAAGACGAGGCTACCTGTAAAAGATTCTTCAAGGAGAAAGACTACATCCGCCTGCAGCCGGAAAACTCTACGATGGATCCAATCATTTTAAACAATGTTACCATTTTGGGGAAAGTTATTGGGGTTTATCGGCAGATTCATTAGTTGATAGATTTCCCGGAGTCCAATCTGTATTTTGATTGGGCTTTTTTTATTTAATTGGATCGGGATTACCTTTTTAACTTTGAATGGATAGGCTCCTAACCCTCCCCAAAAAGTTAAGATTAAACCTTTTTTATCTTTCCGATTCTCGAACAAAAAAGTAGCAAAAACCCCCTAACGCCTAGCGTCAGGGGGTTTTCATCATATTAATACATGCTCATATATTGTTCGCGTTCCCAAGGGTGAACGACGGTACGGAACATATCCCATTCAATCTCTTTAGCTTCCACAAAGTGTTCGAAGATATGCTCGCCTAAGCCAGAAACGATAACTTCGTTTGATTTCAATAGCTCAAGTGCTGCTGCCAATGTTGCTGGAAGATCGATGATGCCCTCTTCGATTCTTTCTTCTTTCGTCATCACATAGATGTTCCGGTCAACTGGTGCTGGAGGAGTTAAATTGTTTTTGATTCCATCTAGACCTGCTTTTAAAATGACAGCGAGTGCTAGGTATGGGTTTGCTGCAGGGTCCACGCTGCGAACCTCAATCCGTGTGCTCAAGCCGCGGGAAGCAGGGATACGAACAAGCGGTGAACGGTTTTGTGCAGACCATGCCACATAACAAGGTGCCTCGTAACCTGGAACCAAACGCTTATAAGAGTTAACAGTTGGGTTGGTAACTGCTGTGAAATATGGTGCATGCTTTAGTACACCAGCGATAAATTGACGTGCAGTATCGCTCATTTGCAGGTCGCCTGTTGGCTCAAAGAATGCATTTTGACCATTATTGAATAAGGAAACGTTACAGTGCATTCCGGAACCGTTCACGCCGAATAATGGCTTTGGCATGAAGGTTGCATGCAAGCCGTGCTTGCGGGCAATTGTTTTTACAACTAGCTTGAAAGTCTGGATTTGGTCACATGCTGTAAGAGCATCTGCATATTTAAAGTCGATTTCGTGCTGGCCAGGTGCTACTTCGTGGTGGGATGCTTCGATTTCGAAGCCCATTTCTTCAAGCTCAAGCACGATATCACGGCGGCAGTTTTCACCAAGATCTGTTGGAGCTAAGTCAAAGTATCCGCCTTGGTCGTTCAATTCCAAAGTTGGCTCGCCTTTTTGGTCTAATTTAAATAAGAAGAATTCTGGCTCAGGCCCAAGGTTGAAGTCAGTGAAGCCAAGCTCTTCCATTTCCTTTAATACACGCTTTAAGTTATTGCGCGGGTCTCCGGCAAATGGTGTTCCGTTTGAATTGTAAATATCACAGATTAAGCGGGCCACTTTCCCTTTTTCAGCAGTCCAAGGGAATACTACCCAAGTGTTTAAATCTGGGTACAGGTACATATCAGATTCTTCAATACGTACGAACCCTTCGATAGAGGAGCCGTCAAACATCATTTTGTTATCAAGTGCCTTTTCTAACTGGCTGATTGGAATTTCCACGTTTTTGATGGTTCCAAGAATGTCAGTAAACTGAAGGCGGATAAATTTAACGTTTTCTTCTTTAGCCAAGCGTTGAATATCTTCTCTTGTGTACTTCGGCATTTGCAATTCCTCCAATTTTATTAAAAATTAATGAAAAAAGCGTGAAAGATCTCCTTGTCTCAATGACGAACGATTCAGTCTGTTTGAATGCATCAGTTCATTGCGAAGAAGTTTCCTCAGCTCATCATCGGTAACCTCGCGCTTTGCACTTTTCGCTTGCTGTTCAAGCAGCGACTCTTGCTGTTCTTTAACCAATAATAATTGCTTAATGCCAGCCATATTGATTCCCTGGTCAATTAAGTCTTTTATTTCCAACAGCCTGTCAATGTCATTTAGGCTGTAAAGTCGCCTGTTTCCCTCCGTACGTGCCGGAGATATCAATTGGTGTTCTTCATAGTAGCGAATTTGCCTGGCGGTAAGTTCGGTCAGTTGCATCACTGTACCGATGGGAAACAATGGCATTGATCGGCGAATTTCTTTTCCACTCACCAATTTTCTCCTCCCTTTTGCTAATTTATATTTGTATTATATTTGGTGTTAGGAAATATGTCAATGATATGTAAGATAATCTAACATGGTTTTTTAATAGTTTCTTATAATCGTAATTTTTGACTGTAAACCCTGGCAAGAGGAGTGATGATTCATTGATAACGACCGAACCTCCTTGGATTCCTCTGGTAGAGGAGTTATGGAGCGGTCATAACGACTGAATTGGGATTTCCCTCTTTGCTTCCGGCGTTATGGAGCGGTCATAACGACTGAATTGGGATTTCCCTCTTTGCTTCCGGCGTTATGGAGCGCTCATAACGACTGAATTAGGATTTCCCTCTTTGCTTCGGGCGTTATGAAGCCTCCATAACGACTGAATTAGTATTTTCCTCTTTGCTTCGGGCGTTATGAAGCCGCTCATAACGACTGAACAGGTATTATCTTCTTTGTTTCGGGCGTTATGAGGCCTCCATAACGACTGAATTGGGATTTTTCTTTTTGATTCGGGTGTTATGAAGCGTTCATAACGACTGAATTGGTAATATCTTCTTTGCTTCGGGTCTTATGAAGCCGCCTAATTCGCCAATCTGCCCACAGATAAGGCTTTACCCTACCCAACCGGTGATTTTTCAAGAATTCGGGGCTCATATAAGACCCATATACTACCGTTCCAGCCCTTCTTTCGAGCGTTCGGGCTCATATAAGTCCTATATGCTACCGAACCAACCACTCCTTCAAGCGATCGGGCTCATATAAGTCCTATACAATTTTCCCCTATTCCAAATCCAGTAACCCTTTTTCAACCAAATGATCCAAAGCTAAACATACAGCCATTTTCACGTGGGCATAGGTTAAGCCGCCCTGCACATAAGCGACATATGGAGGGCGGATTGGGCCGTCTGCTGTCAGTTCAATACTTGCACCTTGAATGAAGGTTCCTGCGGCCATAATGACATCATCCTCATAGCCAGGCATGTAGCTTGGATGCGGAGTCACATAAGAATTCACCGGTGAGGCGAATTGGATGGCCTGGCAGAAAGCGACCATTTTATCCCGGTCATCAAATTGAACAGATTGGATCAAATCCGTCCGCCGCGCATCCCAGCGCGGAGAAGAATTCATCCCCAGTCGCTCCAACATGGCAGCGGTAAAAACAGCACCTTTCAGAGCCTGCCCAACCACATGCGGCGCCAAGAAAAAACCCTGATACATTTCCTGCAAACTATAAAGAGAAGCCCCCGCTTCCGCACCGATTCCCGGAGAGGTCATCCGATAAGAACAGGCTTCCACCCACTGTTTTTTCCCAACGATATAGCCGCCAGTTTTAGCAAGGCCGCCGCCTGGATTTTTAATCAATGACCCCGCCATTAAATCAGCCCCGACATGGCAAGGCTCCACATCTTCAACAAATTCTCCATAGCAGTTATCAACAAACACGACAACATCCTGCTTGATTTCCTTTACGAAACTGATCATTTCACCAATCTCCGCAACCGTAAACGATGGTCGGACTGCATACCCCTTTGAGCGCTGGATGCCAATCATTTTCGTATTTGGTTTAATTTTTCGAGCGATTCCTTCCCAATCAATCCCGCCTTCATCGGTCAATGCAACGCTGTCATAGGAAATTCCAAATTCCTTTAGGGAACCTACTCCATTCCCGCGAATTCCGACGATTTCCTCAAGGGTATCATAAGGTTTTCCTGTAATATACAAAAGTTCATCGCCGGGGCGAAGCACACCAAACAACGCAATTGAAATGGCATGAGTTCCAGAAATAATCTGCGGGCGAACTAACCCCGTCTCTCCACCAAAGACATCCGCATACACTAATTCCAACGTATCGCGGCCGATATCGTCGTAACCATAACCAGTAGAAGGAATAAAGTGAGAATCACTTACCCGGTGCTTTTGAAAGCTTTGTAAAACTCGGAACTGATTGGATTCAATGCGCTCCTCTATAGAATTATGTACTTCAGTAATTTGTTTTTCGACTTCCTTTACAATCGGCTGAAGCTTTTCCCCATTTTTCAAGTGTTGAAACATGCTGTTAACTCCCTTTAATCATTGAATTTCTGTAATTGGCCTGTTATTTGATGATCCTTTAGGGAATACCCTTTGCAGCGGTAGTCTTGAGTTTCTTCATCAAAAGTAAGTTCCCTGAGAATTGTATCATTTTTTAATTGCGACAAGAGCTTTCCTTCTGTAGAAGGCACCATTACTTCATATGGTTCCATCATGCCCACGACAAGCTGCTCGATTTTTACCTTTAACACATGACGGTCTTCTTCATTATAAGCGCTGATGAACACTGTCGGCGTGTCGGCGGTCGGAACAAAATCAGGATGCTTGATATCGCGTTTATTATAAACGGTCAATTGCGGGATATCTTTGACATCCAAGTCTTCAAGAAGTTTATTAACCGTTTTTTCATGCTGAAAATAATCCGGATTCGACATATCGACAACATGAAGCAGCAGGTCGGCTTCCTTTACCTCTTCGAGAGTTGAGCGGAAGGCTGCGATCAGCGCGGTCGGCAAGTCCTGAATGAAGCCAACGGTGTCAGTAATTAAAGACAAGAAGCCGCTTGGCAAAATCAGCTTTCGAGTCATCGGGTCGAGCGTGGCGAACAACTGGTTTTCTTCATATGAATCTGCCTCGGAAAGCCGGTTAAAAAGCGTCGATTTCCCGGCATTCGTGTAACCGACAATGGCAACCTGAAAGGCTTTATTTTTCTTCCTGCGTTCGCGGTAACGCTCGCGATGCTGCACGACCACCGAAAGCTGGCCTTTGATGTCATCGATACGGCGGCGGATGTGACGGCGGTCGGACTCCAGTTTCGTTTCCCCTGGACCTCTTGTTCCGATTCCCCCGCCAAGACGTGACAATGCCGTACCCTGTCCAGCCAAACGCGGCAGAATATATTGTAACTGGGCAAGCTCTACCTGAAGCTTACCTTCTTTAGAACGGGCTCTTTGTGCAAAAATATCTAAAATCAGCTGGGTCCGGTCAATGATACGCGCCTCAATTGCGGAAGCTAAATTCCGTTTCTGACTTGGAGAAAGCTCATCATTAAAAATGACCAAGTCAGCCTCCAATTCGGCCACAAGCGCTGATAATTCTTCCACTTTTCCTTTACCTATGTACGTTGCTGGATGGAGACGGTCTCTCTTTTGGACAAGCGAAGCCAATACTTCTCCTTGCGCCGTTTCCGTTAAGGATCCTAACTCATCCATTGAATATTGAAACCTTAGGTCGTCATCATCGATTTGGCAGCCGACCAGAATGGCTTTTTCCTTTGTTTCTCTTTGTTCCAAACGGCATCCTTCCTTTCCGTTAAAGCTCTAATTTCCATCTTAACAAAAAACACTCCGATACTCTAATTTTCCCAATACTTTTTTATTGTAATTTTGGAGTATCGTGATAAAATTTTTATTGTTTATAAAAAGAAATATACATCAGAGAGAAGCGGAACGAAATGACATGGGAAGTATTAAGCATGATTGGCACTATCGCTTTTGCGGTCAGCGGCGCGATTGTGGCCATGGAAGAAAAATATGATATTTTAGGAGTATATATTTTGGGGATTGTCACCGCTTTTGGCGGCGGAGCGATTCGCAATCTTTTAATAGGTGTACCGGTTTCAGCTATTTGGGAACAGGGGTTATTTTTTCAGGTTGCTATATTATCGATCACGGCCGTATTCTTATTTCCAACTAATCTTTTAAAACACTGGCAAAAGTGGGGAAATTTCACCGATGCCATCGGGCTGTCAGCATTTGCTATCCAAGGTGCCATTTACGCAGCAAATATGAATCATCCGCTAAGCGCGGTGATCGTTGCAGCCGTATTAACAGGAAGCGGCGGCGGTATTATCCGAGATTTATTGGCAAGAAGAAAGCCGATTGTGCTGCGTTCTGAGATCTATGCAGTCTGGGCGATTCTTGCCGGGCTCCTCATCGGGCTTAAAATAGCCACACAATCTTGGGAATTGTATACATTGTTCATTATCGTAACAGCGCTTCGTGTCCTTTCCTACACATACGACTGGAAGCTGCCGACACACGGCTTGCAGCGGATGAACTAAGAAAAGCTGCAAGCCTTGACCAGGCGCTCCTCCTAAAAGCTATCGCTTTTAGTCGTGCGTAGCTTATGCTCTCGAAGCATTACTTTTGCAGCTAGACAATAAAAAAATCGACGGGGAAAGCCCTCGTCGATTTTTTCATTTAACCATCCTCATCAAACACCAAGTCATTACTGCGAATCGTCATCAACTCGTGCCGGTCATAACTGTTTTGCAATAACAGCCTCATCGCCTGGGCCCGAATCGATTTTTCAATGATGTTGCGGACGTATCTCCCGTTGGAAAAATGATTGGGGCTTAAGACAGACTTCACCCATATTAAATGATCCTTTATTTTCTTTTCTGCCTCATGGCTTAACGAATATTCCCTTTCCACCAGCATTTTCGCCCCGATTTGCATTAATTGTCCAATATTGTAATCCGGGAAATCGATTACTAATGGAAAACGGGAATGGAGCCCTGGATTTAACGATAGAAAATAATCCATTTCTCTTGAGTAGCCGGCTAAAATGAGGACAAACTCATGCTGTTTATCCTCCATATGCTTCACGAGAGTATCAATCGCTTCTTTGCCAAAATCCTTTTCGCCGCCGCGTCCTAAGGAATAAGCTTCATCAATAAACAATATCCCGCCATGAGCTTTCTTTACCAAGTCCCTCGTCTTTTGTGCTGTATGGCCGATATACTCCCCAACGAGGTCAGCCCGCTCCGCTTCGATTAAATGTCCCTTCGTTAGCACGTTCATTTTTTGAAAAAGCTTGCCAATCAGCCGTGCGACTGTGGTTTTCCCCGTTCCCGGATTACCTTTAAACATCATATGAAGAGCTTGCTTTTTTGCTTTGAGACCCATTTCTTCGCGCTTTTTATTGACATAAATCCATGCATAAATTTCCTTTATCGTTCGTTTCATTTCTTCCATGCCAACCAAAGCACCAAGTTCCTCTTCGATTTCCTTTAAGGCGGAATGCTCAGGGGGAATAACCTTTGGAGCAACTTGAAAATCAGTTAACGTCTTCGTTACTGTTTTTCTTTTTTGGGAGTTGAGAGAAACGCTTATTTGGCCATTGCTTTTCATACGAATCGGTTGATCCAAAGCCTTCACCTCTCCTAAACGCAACCAGGATACGTAAATTAGCTTGCAGGAATGTATGCCTTTCTTGTTTGTGGTGAGTTATTTCAAGAAAATCATAATCCTTCATTCTATTTGTATTCACCGTTCGGGAAATTCATTAAAAAAGTTTTCTTTTGAAAAAAATAAAAAAAAGAGCCCAAATTGTATGGGCCCACGGGTGAAGATTTATTGATTTTCCAAGTCCAACTGCACATTTCTTTGCGGTGCAAAGGTTGAAATGGCATGCTTATAAACCAATTGCTGTTTCCCCTCTGATTCAAACAAAACCGTAAAATTATCAAAGCCTTTGATACAGCCTCTTAACTGGAAGCCATTCAAAAGGAATACCGTCACATTGGTATTGTCTTTCCGGCATTGGTTTAAAAATTGGTCCTGAATATTGATTGTTGTTTTCATTTTGTATATCCTCCTCTTTTATCTCTACTAATATGTATTCGATTTTACTTGAAGCTTTCCTTCAACATATTGTGAAATTTCCATGAATTTTTTTGCGAAGCTGTTCACATTTGTTACATCAAACCATTCAACCTCCATCTTGTTGCGGAACCATGTCAGCTGCCGTTTGGCATAACGCCGCGAGTTTTGCTTTAGGTTCTCGACAGCTTGCTCTAATGATATTTTACCATCAAGATAGTCATAAATCTCTTTGTAGCCTATTGCCTGAATGGATTGGCAGTCGCGCAAACCCTGTTCGTACAGTCCCTTTACCTCGTCCAATAGCCCTTCCTGCATCATTAAATCGACGCGGGCATTGATTCGCTCATAAAGTTTATCACGGTCCATCGTTAATCCGACTAGGGCGGTTTGGTATAGCAGGTCCGGCGCTTGAGATTTTTGAAATTCCTGTCTGGTTTTTCCTGTAAGATGGAAGATTTCTAGAGCACGAATCACCCTTCTGAGATTATTAGGATGAATCTCAGCGGCACTTTCCGGGTCAACCTCGGAGAGTTCCTTGTAGAGAGCCTCATTCCCTTCTCTATTCGCCCGTTCCTCGAGCTGCCTGCGGAATTCGTCATCTCCAGAAGCATCGGAAAATTGATAATCATATATGACAGATTGAACATAAAGCCCTGTCCCGCCAACTATGATGGGCAGTTTCCCTTTTTCGGCAATCTCCTTTATTTTGGCTCGAACACGGGTTTGAAATTCAGCAACGGAAAAATTTTCATCCGGCTCCTTTATATCAATTAAATGATGCGGAATCCCTTCCATTTCATCTTTCCTGATTTTCGCCGTTCCAATATCCATGCCGCGGTAAATTTGCATCGAATCCCCGCTGATGATTTCGCCATTGAAAGATTTAGCCATTTCAATGCTCAGCTTTGTTTTTCCCACAGCGGTTGGTCCGATGATCACTAATAATTTCTGATTTAATTCCAATCTTTTCACACTGCCTTATCCCTTTTTACAATCGACGCCTGTTGGGGCGTTTCTCCTTTATCGTATCATAATTTTAAAAAGCAGTTGAACATCAAATAAGTATATACAATAATATTCTTTTCTATGCACTTTTTGAAGAGGAATTTATATTTCAAATGTATGAATTACATTTCGTCTATTTACAAAAAGATAACGGTTATTTTACAAAGCGCTTTCCACCCCCAGATTCATGGTAGGCTTGTACGTAGGATATTTTGTAAAAATTAATCGCATTTTGTCATTGGATGAAGAAAAATTAGAAATTAGGTGAATAGAATGTTATCTACTTTTGATATTGGAATTGATTTAGGTACTGCAAATACATTGGTTTATAGCAAAAATAAGGGGATTGCCGTAAACGAGCCATCCGTTGTGGCCATAGATACCGTTTCGAAAAATATCGTCGCTGTCGGTACAGAAGCGAAAGAAATGATCGGGAAAACTCCCGAAAAAATCGTGGCGATACGTCCGTTAAAAGATGGTGTCATTGCCGACTTTGATGTTACAACAGAAATGCTTAAACAAATCTTGAAAATGGCTTCTAAAAAGATTGGCTTTGCGATGCGGAAGCCGAATGTTGTAGTCTGTATTCCTTCCGGTTCGACAAGTGTTGAGAGAAGGGCGATTCAAGATGCCGTCCGTAACGCCGGAGCCAAGAAAATTACCTTGATTGAGGAGCCGGTAGCAGCGGCAATTGGTGCAGGCATGCCGATCGACGAGCCGGTTGCCAATGTGGTCGTGGATATCGGCGGCGGCAACACAGAGGTTGCGATTATTTCCTTCGGAGGCGTGGTAGCCTACCATTCGATTAAAATTGGCGGCGACCGTCTTGATGATGATATTATTCAGCATGTCCGTAAAGAATACAATGTGTTAATCGGTGAAAGAACGGCAGAAAATGTGAAAATGGAAATCGGTTTTGCGTTAATCGACCATGAAGAAAAGTTCATGGATGTCCGCGGCCGCGACCTGCTGACTGGTCTGCCAAAAACCATTAAATTATCATCCTACGAAATTCGGGCGGCGATGAAGGAATCTCTACTTCATATTTTAGAGGTCATCCGCGCCACACTTGAAGATAGCCCGGCCGAGTTAAGCGGTGATATCGTCGATCGCGGTGTGATTATCACGGGCGGCGGTGCGCTTATGAACGGGATGGAGGCATGGCTGAGCAGTGAAATTTTTGTACCTGTCCAGCTGGCACCTAGTCCGCTTGAGTCAGTCGCCATCGGCACCGGGAAGGCGTTGCAATATATGAGTAAGATTCAGGTTGCGGTGAAATAGAGGTATTTTTGGATTGAAAAACGGGATCGCTGATATATTTGATATCTCAAACTAGAAGTTAGTTTTAAAATGGCAATTTTAGTTTTTTAATAAAAAAATCGCATTCTCTCATATATTCGAAGGAGAATGCGGCTTTTTTTATTTAAATATCACTCTGTTTTTTTCGTAAACTATTAAAATATAGAAAAATCGGCAGCGGAATAATGATGAATCCTAGGCTTTTGATAATTTGGTTCTTGGCTTGCTCTCGTGTTCGGTTCTTTTGATCTTCGACGGCCTGTTCGTAGTTCGCACGAAGTTCTTTCTCAGTCAATTTCTCTCCATTTTCATTCGAAATCTTACCGCTTTCTTTCATCATTTTAAAATCTTCATAGCTTTGATAATAGCCCGGCGGACTAATCAAATCAGCGGCTGCCATAAAAATCGAGATCCCGCCTCCGATGACCATCATCAGGGTTGCAAATAACACCAAATACGTATAAAGATGGCGAATCACAGCCTCTCCCCCCTTGTCTTTGTATTTCACTACAGAAACAACAATAAAAATAAGCAAAACTGCAGGTAAAAATATACTTAATAGACTAAAGGCAATCAAGGCAATACCCCCATTTTTTCAAATGGTCAATCCTTACAATATTATTATTTCACCAATGTTAAATCATTCCAATACGTTTTAAGGTTATTTTGTTGCAATTTTCGCAATCTTTTTGGATTAATATCTCATTGGTAAAGGGTTATTTTTACCTATTTTCATATAAGAGACATTTTTCGGGTAAAATAACGGCTCTATTTTTACCCTTCACCCATCTGATTCTGACTCCCGGGCAAAATAAAGCGGCCTATTCTTACCGTTTCCCTAACCGACACTTGCCCACGGGCAAAATAATGGCTCTATTTTTACCGTTCACCCATCTGATTCTGACCCCTGGGCAAAATAAAAGTGCCTATTCTTACCGTTTCCCTAACCGACACTTGCCCACGGGCAAAATAGCGGCTCTATTTTTACCCTTCACCCATCTGATTCTGACTCCCGGGCAAAATAAAGCGCCCTATTCTTACCGTTTCCCTAACCGACACTTGCCCACGGGCAAAATAACGGCTCTATTTTTACCCTTCACCCCATCGATACAGGCTCTCAGGCAAAATAGCCATCCCCCCTCTTTATTACAAACAAAAAAGGCCCAATTCACTCCCGAATTGGACCTTAGTTTTCTTTTGGCGACTGTTCTTATAAATACATATAATGTAAAAATCCAAAAAGTTGGTGATAGCATGACCCATATCATAACCGGACCAAACTGGGCAATTTACTCAGGTGTCCATGCACCTATGGTTGGTCCTTGGAACCAACCCATCCACCAGAATCATAATTACATCCACGTTGGACATCACTACTATCATTTGATCCCAACGCTCTACGGATATCCACCGGCATTTCCGTATCTAGGGCCATATGTCCCGTTTCGCAACTAAGCTAATTAAGTCTACATCACACGTTTAAACATTTTCTCCATCTCGTACACAGAGTAATGTACAATAATCGGCCTGCCATGCGGGCAGGTGAACGGATCGGACGCCTTTCGCAGATCGTCGAGAAGTGCTTGGATCTCATCATCCCGCAAATGGCGGTTCGCCTTGATGGAGGCTTTACAGCTCATCATGATTGCCGCTTCCTCGCGGAGTTTTTTAATATCCACTTTTTTCATTAATAGCAGCTGTTCAACCATTTCCTCAATGATTTCCTTCTCCTGCCCCTTTGGCAGCCATTGAGGGTGGGAGCGGACAATGAAACTATTGATACCGAACTCTTCAAGGAAAACACCGACCTTTTCAAGCTCATCCTTATGCTCGGTAATTTTAATATAATCATCAGTTGAATATTCAAAAGTCAACGGGACCAGCATCTCCTGCAGCTCCGGAGCAACCCGACCGACTTTTTCTCGGAAATACTCATACTTAAGCCGTTCTTGCGCAGCATGCTGATCGATGATATATAAGCCATTTTCATTTTGTGCAAAAATATACGTTCCGTGCATTTGCCCGATCGGATACATCCGTGGGACCCTGCTCTCTGTCTCTACAGCTGGCTCCACTTCAGGGTAATCCTCGGGCTCGTGTTGAGGAATTTCCTCATCTTCAAATGAATCATATTCCCTTTCACTAGTCGGTTTAACTTTTTCCATTTCCCTAAAGTAAGGAATTCCAACTTCAGGTTGCGGGACGAATTCCTCTTTCCTATTCGAAAAGTCAGTTTCCCGCACGGGTTCTTCTTTCATTTTTGTAAAAAATGGCTCAGCAACAGCAGTCGGCCGCTCCCCGCCAAAGCCAGAGGAAGAACGTGCAGGAGAAGTCCCCTCATCGAGCGCTAAAGCCGTCTGCTCCGTTTTAGGTTCCTCTCTTTTCGTATAGGCTGTTGGAATCAGTATCTTCGACTTAAACGCATTTTTTATAATAGAAGTGACCAGTTCGTTCATTTCCGCTTCTTTACTAAAGCGGACCTCCATTTTCGATGGGTGAACGTTTACATCGACGAGCAGCGGATCCATCTCAATATTGAGAAGCACGATTGGATACCGGCCAATCGGCAACAGCGTATGATACCCTTCGGTAATCGCCTTAGCCAGCGAATAATTTTTAATAAAACGGCCGTTAATCATTGTCGAGATATAGTTCCTTGAAGCCCTGGTCACCTCAGGCATGGATGCAAATCCACTCACTTTATAATCCAGCGATTTTCCCGAAATCGGCACCAGCTGTTTGGCGATGCTCATGCCGTAAATGGAGGCAAGAACCTGGCGGACATCGCCGTTTCCGTTCGTTTGCAGCAGCTTCCGCTCATTGTGAATCAATCGGAACGCCACCTCGGGATGAGAAAGGGCCAAGCGGTTGACGACATCGGTGATATTCCCTAGCTCTGTGTGAATCGTCTTCATGTATTTCAAGCGCGCAGGCGTGTTGAAAAACAAATCGGTGATGGTAATATCCGTTCCCCGTCTGCTTGATGCTTTTTCAAAAATTTCAACCTTGCCGCCCTCAATCACTACGCGATTCCCGGCACCTTCACCGGTTGAGGTTTTCAGCTCAAGTCTCGAAACAGAGGCGATACTCGGCAGGGCCTCACCACGGAAACCTAGTGTCCGTATCCGAAACAGGTCATTTTCATTTTTTATTTTTGACGTGGCATGACGCTGAAAAGCCAGCAAAACGTCATCCTCTTCGATTCCATTACCATTATCGGTGATGCGGATTTTCGCTAGTCCCGCTTCTTCGACCTCAATTTCAACCACCGTACTGCCGGCATCAATGGCGTTTTCAACCAATTCTTTGACAACAGAGGCGGGGCGTTCGACTACTTCACCCGCCGCTATTTTATTAGACAGGGCATCATCTAGCTGGATAATCTTCCCCATGCATTCCGCCTCCTAAAAAAACTACTTTAATTTCTTCTGCAGTTCGAACAACACGTTAATCGCCTGGAGAGGTGTCACATCCAATAAATCCAGTTCCTTAATTTTATCAAGAACCTTCTTTTCTTTGGTAGAAAGCTCTGGTTTCTTCGTTTCCTTCGGTTCATCAAAGAACGAGAGCTGGGTGAGATGGTCTGGAACAACTTGGTCAGCCGCCGCTGTCATTGATTCCTGAACTGCAGCCGGAGCAGCCTCGGCCACTCGTTGTTCCTTCACTTCCCCAGGACCTCCCGGTTGCTGTTCAAAAGCAGTCAAAATCTCTTTTGCCCTTGCAATTAATTCAGCCGGAAGTTCGGCCAGCTGAGCCACATGAATTCCATAGCTCTTATCCGCTGGACCTTCCTTAATTTTGTGTAAAAAGACAACCTTGCCATGATGCTCAATCGCGCTGACATGGATATTTTTCAGTTTGGAAAGCTCTGCTTCCAATACCGTCAATTCGTGATAGTGCGTCGAAAATAGAGTTTTCGCCCCGATACGAGTATGAATATACTCGATGATCGCCTGCGCTAATGCCATCCCGTCATATGTGGACGTCCCGCGGCCGATTTCATCAAACAAAATCAAGCTGTTCTGCGTCGCATTTGCGATGGCATTCTTCGCTTCAAGCATCTCCACCATAAAGGTACTTTGTCCGGAAATCAAATCATCCGCTGCCCCGATGCGGGTAAAGACTTGGTCAAAAATCGGCAGCACTGCTTCTGAAGCCGGTACATAACAGCCGATTTGCGCTAAGATAGCTGTCAACGCAATCTGGCGCATGTACGTACTTTTACCGGACATATTTGGACCGGTAATCAGCAGCACTTCACGGTCGCCGTCCATCAAACAGTCGTTCGGCACATATTCCTGTGTATTTAACACCTTTTCAACCACAGGGTGACGGCCGTCCTTCACGACAACCCGGCGTTCTGATGAAAACTGCGGCTTCACATAGCGGCGATCTTCGCTCACCTGGGCAAAGCATTGCAGCACATCCAGCCCACTCACGGTTTTCGCCAAAGCTTGCAGGCGCGGAATGTATTCCTTCACCGTTTCGCGGATTTCCGTAAACAACTCGTATTCAAGCTCGCCAATTTTTTCTTCCGCTTGCAAAATTAACGCTTCTTTTTCCTTTAATTCAGGTGTAATAAAGCGTTCCGCATTTGTTAAGGTCTGCTTCCGCTCATATCGGCCTTCCTCAAGGAGATGAAGGTTCGCTCTTGTTACTTCTATATAATAGCCAAACACACGGTTGTAACCGACCTTTAAGGATTTGATACCAGTTTTCTCGCGCTCTTCCCGCTCCAGCTGGGCAATCCACGTTTTGCCGTTGCGGCTGGCATCACGATACTGGTCAAGCTGGTCATTATAGCCGTCCTGGATGATATTTCCTTCTTTTAACGAAAGCGGCGGATTCTCGACAATCGCCTGCTCCAATAAATCGGTGACTTCTTCACACGGATCCAATTTTTCAGCGATTTCGTTCACTCTGGAATCCTGCATGTTGAGAAGAATTTCTTTTAAAAATGGTACCTGCAGGAGCGAATACTTTAATTGCACCAAATCACGGGCGTTTACATTACCAAAGGCAACACGGCCCGCCAATCGTTCCAAATCATAAACTTCCTTTAGTTTTTCACGAAGCTCCTGACGCTCAAAATAATGGTTCATGAGAACTTCCACCAATGTATGGCGATGATCTATTTGTTCACGGTCAATCAAGGGCCGGTCAATCCAATGCTTTAATGTCCTGCCGCCCATCGCTGTCATCGTTTCATCCAACAGCCATAATAAGGAACCTTTCTTCCCTTTCGAGCGAATCGTCTCAGTTAATTCCAAGTTGCGCTTCGAGTAGTAATCAATTTTCATAAATTGATGGATTTGATAGGTTGTGACGGGCTGAAGATGGTCAAGGCTTCTCTTTTGCGAGCGGTATAGATAGTGAAACAGCCTTGCTGCCGTCTGCTTCAGTTTATCCTGGTTCAAATCCTCGAGCAGGTTGGCAAAATTCATCTCTATTGAACTATTATCCTCAAAAGAAATGGCCAGTACATCGCGTTCGCGCATCTTCTTCTGAAGTTCGCCGTCAAAATTACTTGCAACGACGACTTCCTTCGCACCTAAAACAGCGAGCTCGTTCAGGACCTCGTCAAAATTGGTCAGTAGGGTTACTCTGCTTTCACCTGTGGAAATATCGTTATATGCTAGTCCGAATGTGGTATCGTCGAAAGCGGTAACCGAGGCAATATAGTTATTCTCTTTATCAGTTAACCCTTTGCCGTCCATCACCGTACCAGGGGTGATTAACTGAACCACTTCCCGACGCACGACTCCTTTTGCCTGCTTCGGATCCTCTGTTTGCTCACAAATCGCTACCTTGTAGCCCTTGGCAACTAATTGTTCAATATAATTGGCCGCTGAATGGTAAGGAACGCCGCACATCGGAATCCGTTCCTCTGTACCGCCTTCGCGGCTGGTTAAGGTTATCTCTAATTCCTGGGATGCGTTAATGGCATCCTCGAAAAACATTTCATAAAAGTCGCCTAAACGAAAAAATAAAAAGGCATCCTTGTAATCTGCCTTAACTGCTAAATATTGCTGTATCATCGGCGTGTATGCTGTCATAATTTCCTCCACCGTTTAAAAACTTTCGATTATCTTCGACAAACAATTATACCATAAATGGGGGGATATTTTGTTGGTAGAAAAAACTATCTCTATTGCTGTTAAAAAATTCTTCAGGTTATCGATGATATATACTTCTAAAAGGTAAAATCTAATCAACCAGAGTCAGGATTGCAGTGACAGTTTGGGCATTATGAGCCTTCATAACGACTGGGGACTTGTTTCCTTGTGCTGTTCGGGCGTTATGAGCCCTTCATAACGACCGGCGACTTGTTTCCTTGTGCTGTTCGGGCGTTATGAGCCCTTCATAACGACCGGCGACTTGTTTCCTTGTGCTGTTCGGGCGTTAAAAATCGATCATTTATATAACAGACTTCTTCCTAGATATTAGAAGAAACAATAATAAAGAAACCTGAGCTAAATAAAAGCCCAGGTTTCTTTGTTTTTTTATTTTGTACCTTCATTCGCACTATAGAAGAACTTCGCGGTAATGGAACCATCACCATTCTCTTTGATATCGGTTACATGGATACCAGAATCGGCTGGTGTCGCGCTATTGCCCTTCCAGAAATAGTATGAACCTGTGTGAACATTGGACGTAGTTGGCGTAATCTTGGAACCTGTCTTAAAGAAGTCCCCTGCATCACCACGGTTTTTATTTTTCTCTAAGTCATATTTTCCGTCCGCCTGCACGACAGATAATCCGTAGTGAGTAACAACTGTGCCGTCACCGGCTTTCGCTGACTGGTTGTATTGGAAGCGTTTGTTCATCCAGTTTTCCACGTTATTCGGACGGAAACCGGCGGTCTGATAGAGGCTGATGATATTTTCATCAACATGCCATGCTACTAAACCGTGCGAATCAGAACCTTGGCGAATTAGCCCTTTGTTAAAGCCGTCCTGCTGGACATTTTCAAACAAGAAATACTCTGTTCCATTGGAGCCTGGCACTTCCATTTTAACGATGCCATTATTCGCAGCAGATCTACTAATTGCCGGCAAGGTAATTGTTTGTACACCATCCCCAGGTTTAACCTCAATCGGCTCAGCCCATCCTAAGAAAATTTTTGAAAAAGGATCAAAATGGGTCGGTGAGTTACCGGAATACGCGCCGCTGTCCGGATATCGCATCCAAGAGCCACCTGCCATCATGGAATAGTTTCCTACTCCTTCAGATGAGTATGCCGTATCATAGAAATCCGGCAATCCTAAAGCGTGGCCGAATTCATGGGCATAAACCCCGGCAGTAGCAGGATATGGACCCGTTTTCGATGCTTCATCATATCCGCCTGTAGCTTCGTTAAATCCAGCTACGTTCCCGCCGATGGCTGGCTGAATGTTGTAGTTATTGACGATAACTCCGTCGTAGGTCATGTCTTCCGCAATCGTTTTATTAATCCAAGCCCCTTGGCTCATTCCAGCATATACATCAGCTGGTTTACCAGTTTCATAGTATTTGCCATAGTACAACGCACTTAATAGATTCCACTTATGAGACCAGAACTGAGCAGGGTCTGCACTCCACTCCGCACCGGTTCCTTCATGGATGACGAACACATTCGGAACTTCCCCTTTTACAGCGTACTTTGAAAAATCAATTTGGTCATCGGCAGCCTTTAATAAGTCGCGGATGAACTCACCTGTATGGGCATCGCCGTTCACATTACCTAAAACATATTTCCCATTTTCAGCGAACTTACCTTCCTGGTCTAAATAGTAGGAGGCTCCGTGGGGCAACTCTACCCAAACTAATTGTTTACCATCGTGAACAAGATTAATTCTACCATTACTAGATTCGGTATAAGCATTTTGCATTGTACGGTCCGTTGGTGCTGGTACGCCTTTATATTCTGCATATTGAGAGAAATATGGTAATTCATACGGATTATACTCTGTTCCAAAAATCAAATCCTCATAGTAATGCGCTGGCACCTGTCCTTTCAGGTCCCCAATCGGCTCGTCACCATCTTTATATTTAGCCAAAATAACAAGTACAGGCACATCACCTTTTGCATCACGGTAAGCAACATGATTGTCTCCGGCCTGCTGGAATTTTGCCCCTTGATTTGCCAGTTTTTCTGCAGGGTCAACCTTTGAAAGATCTTTTCCCAGCTTCTTAGCTTTTTCAGCTAGTTCCGGAGCCGCACCTACATAATGGGCCAAACTTAAACCATATGTACTAGAAGCCTGTTTTGCTTCTCCGCCCGGCTGGAATCCCGCCAATGCAATACTTCCTGCCAACGCCAATGTTAGACCGGTTTTCGATAATACTTTTAACAAGAGCATCCCTCCTAATAAAATCGTACTATTCAAACATATCAAATTTTTCCAGTAGTCAAAAGGCACTTAATTCCCGCAACTTTGGTAACGTTTTCAATTTTTATAAGATGTAAGACCTACGATACAAATTCGGAAACACTATTGTAAAATTTTGTAATAATTTGCAAACCGATAGGTCCTTACAAGCAGAATATAAAACGGTCATAATATACTTAGAAGTATTTAAAATCGAATGGGAAAAGGAGATGGTATCAATGGATTGGTTTGGGGGCAGCTATAAAGACTTTGATTTCGAAATGTTCTCAATCAGTCATTGGATGATCATTGCCATCTTACTAGCAGGATCCACTGCAATTTTTGTAAATCGGAGAAAATTTTTCGACAACAACAAATGGAGAAAGGTAGAGATTGGAGCAGCGGTCTCGTTAATTTTAATAGAACTGACCTATCATTTCTGGATGTATATAAACGGAGACTGGGACGTTAGTCACGCTATTCCATTAGAACTCTGCAGCATCAGCTTAATTTTGACTGTACTTTTGTTACTAACTAGGAAGAAAATCATATATGAAATTTTGTTGTTCACAGCCCTATTAGGCGCGTCACAGGCCATTTTTACCCCAGCCTTAAACTTTGACTTTCCACATTTTCGTTTCTTTCATTTCTTTTACACACATTTGATGGACATCTGGGTAGTGTTCTATTTCACTTGGGTTAAGGGCTACCGCCCAACTATTTGGTCTGTCGTAAAGCTTTTTGTTTTCTTAAATGTGCTGATGCCAATCATCATGTGGATCAATAAACTTGTGGGCGGAAATTATATGTATTTAAGCCACAAACCGAAAACAGCAAGTTTATTAGACGTCTTGGGGCCATATCCATACTATATTTTATCGCTTGAAGGGCTGTTAATCTCGCTAAGTCTTATCGTCTGGTTAATTTTCCGGGAAAAAGGTAACGGAAACACCAAAAAAATAAAAGAACTGCCAATTCGCTAAACTTCATTATTGACCTTTTTCGATGTTCGAATTATAATAATAAACGTTCCTTAATTTTTATTTGTCCCGATAGCTCAGCAGGATAGAGCAACAGTTTCCTAAACTGTAGGTCGGAGGTTCGAATCCTCTTCGGGACGTACATACAAACACCCTTGCCGATGCAAGGGTGTTTTTGATTTGCTCTCTTAGTTTTTCTAAAACACTCGGTTAGTTTGTTCAATATATAAGTAATGAAATTCCTTTCAGAACATAAAAATAAATTATTAGACATGCTTCGGTTGCCGAATTAGGTCAGGAGGATTATTATGATTGAGGTATTTCATAAACTTATCAATATTGAAATCATTATCTGGTTATTCCCTATCATGTTTATGTTCCATTCCTTGGAAGAGATCATAACTATTGAGAGTTTTATAACAAAGTACAAAAAACAGATTCCGGATAGTTTCTTCGCCAAGCTTATACTAACCATTAAAAAAAGGTTGGGTGAGAAATCTGCCAAACTTCCTTGTATTTCTGACTATATTTAATCTGTTTTTTCTCCAGGCATTTTCCCATGTTGGTCAAACAATCATTTTTCGTGATTATACGCCTGGTGTTATAACAGCTTTATTCATCGTAATTCCCTATTCTTTTCTAACATATTACCGCTTGTTCGAACTAGGTTTCATCGACAAACAGTTACTATTCAAAAGTATTCCGCTCACTGTTTTGATGATACCAATTTTTCTAATAGGGAATCTTCTAGGACAAAAATTAAATCGGTATTCTGTCTAATACAAAATGAAGGTTCCCAACCCTTTTGTAACTTACCATCACTCCGAGCCCCGTCCCGCTTTCCTTTAAGGAATAATACGGGGAGCCAAGGCGGTCGATTTGCTCTTGGCTCATCCCGATTCCTTTGTCCAAATGAATCATCCGTACTTTAAGATTCGGTTATTTCCTGTTTGCCTTTTAACTTATCTAAAATTTTTATTAACCCAATAAACCCTCTAATTGTAAACAGTGTGAAATTAACACTGACAAATGTATGGAAAGGTGACCATTTTTTCCATTTAAATAAACCGGTGTACTTTTCCATAATCCATTGCCCCACACTCATTGGTACACTAAAAATTAAGCTTTTTAACAAAATTTTACCGAAATTATCATTATACGAGATCTTTACCCAGATCACACTTAAAATCGGGAAAAATAACATGTCATAAATAATATTCGTTTTAAAAATTTTTGGAAAAGGACGAACTGGATATTCAAGTTTTTGTCTTCCAACAACATAAGCATCAATTAGAGTAGCAATAACACCTTTTGAGAAAAAAATCAAAAGATTTTCTCTCATTTTTGGTCCCTTGAATAAAAATGGAAAAGAAGCAATACATACTGCTAGTAATAAGTTTAACAACTTTTTCTCCACCTATTAACATCCTCTCATTTTCTGTAATCGTGATAACCTTAAATTGCCCAAAACAAATCTTTAATACAGGTAGTTTTTAGAATTTTTTTTAAAAGAAAACTAACGAAACGTTTCTATGGATTAGGTCGTTGACTCATGATTTTTTTAACCTTTTGAATGGTAATTGAAATCAAAAACAAATGTGTTACATAAATGTGACTTCCATTCCTGCCTAGAACAATATGGGGATATAAATAGTGAGGAAATTTTATTAACAAGAGTAAATCACCCCGTATGGTCTTTATGCATATACTTTGAAGAATTAAATTTTTAGTCCCAAAAACTCTGGAGGAATTAACATGAAACCTGTAGTTTATAGGTGCCCATTTTGTAATAACCATTTTTATGGTATTCCTTCCGGAGTCCCCGGAAGTTCAAAGAGAACGACATCAGGCCGCCAATTTCGGCGTTTGCTTACTCCGACTGACCATATCCTGATGTTAACCGACCATCAACCGCAAATGGTTTTTTCGGTCCAATCACATGATAGTGCACTCCTGCGCAACAATATTGCCGGATTGGCAAAAACCGCGAAATTATTCAGAATCCCTACTATATTGACATCAATAACCGCGGCAACTTTCAGCGGTAAAATTTTATCAGAAATCCAATCAGTCTTTCCTGATCAAATACCTATTGATCGAACAACGATGAATGCATGGGAGGATCCCAGAGTAGTAAGACAAATCAATGAATATAGGAAACGAAAAATAGTAATCGCCGGTCTTTGGACAGAGGTATGTTTGCTTGAACCGGTTTTGAGCGCTATCTCTGACGGATATGAAGTGTATTTTGTCTCGGATGCCTCAGGTGGGGTGAGTAAAGAGACCCACGACATGGCCGTCATACGTATGACACAAGCTGGAGCAACCCCAATTACTTGGCTACAATATTTGCTGGAGTTACAACGTGATTGGGCTCATAAAGAAACCTACAATGGGACACTCGATATTGTTAGACAGCACGGAGGTGCTTACGGATTGGGAGTTATTTATGCTAACGAGATGTTTGGACTTATTACGTAAGAAAAGGGATTAGTGATTTTGCTGAAGACTATTATTAGTTTACAATTTTTAAGATTTTTGGATAAAGACAGAAAAACTAACCGGAGGCCCGATTAGTTTTTATTAAAAAATTATTAATTTGTTTTTTTTACCCATCCTGCTATGGTAACAGTGCGTTTTGCCTGATGTTTCACGGCATCTTGAATGGCACGGACATCTTCAACCATCTTACCTGACTGATCTACTGTTACGCTGGTTCCATACGGATTTCCACCGGCCCCGAAAATGACTTGATTTGTATACCCTGGTGCTGCAATAATGGCTCCCCAATGATGCATCGTCGTATATAATGATAATATTGTGGCTTCCTGACCACCGTGTGAATTTTGTGCAGAGCTCATTGCACTTACCACTTTGTTGATAAGTTTTCCATTAAACCAAAGACCACCTGTTGTATCTAAGAACTGTTTCATTTGAGATGGCATATTACCAAATCGGGTTGGTACACTAAAAATAATGGCATCTGCCCATTCTAAATCACCAAGTATACAGTCGGAACACATACCGCAACTTCCTCAACATAGTTCTTCCATTCTGGATTAGAATCAATCACAGATTGAGGAGCTAATTCTGGTACTTTTAAGACCTTAACCTCTGCTCCAGACTCCTGTGCTCCCTCTGCAGCCCATTGAGCTAATTGATAATTTGTACCTGTCGAACTATAGTAGATGATGGCAAGCTTTACATTTGACATCGTTCTCATTCTCCTTTTCTTTTATGAAAAAAATGAGCAAATTACCGAATCAGTATTGCTCTACATTAATTTTCATTTTTCCCTACCTATTATTTCCTTCACTCTAAATTGATATCCTAATTAAAGAATACATATTTAGAAACACGTGGACCACGCTTCTAGTGCTTGGCATATTACTGAACAAAATTTCTTTTTTTCAATTATTTACCTTCATTAGCATTGAACATATCACTTGCGTATTGGATACCTTAAGTACATCTACTTACACTTGGAGAGATGAACGATGAGAAATAGGCAAGTGATAAATGATATCACAGAAGTATGTTTACTAGCTGGAAAAATTATGTTGCAAAGTGGGGCTGAGACCTATCGTGTAGAAGATACCATGATGCGGATAGCTAGATCCTTCGGCAGCAATGATCCCCAAAGCTATGTAACACCTACAGGAATTATATTTTCTTTACATAGTGCTGAGAAAACAAAATTACTAAGAATAACTAAACGCACAACGAATTTAAACAAAGTTATCAAAGTAAACAATATTTCTAGGAGTATTAGTAGTGGAGATATGTCAGCAGAAGAAGCCTATAAAATTTTAAAATCAATTGAAGAGGGATATCCTCAATATCCCATGTATATAAACATTGCTGCAGCTTCTATAGCAAGCGGCTTTTCCTTAATTATGTTTAATGGAGGATGGAATGACTTTTTACCATCATTCATTATAGGAGGGGCAGGTTTTACTTGCCAAATATTTCTTGATCGTTTGGTTAATATAAAGTTCTTCGCAGAATTTTTAGCCTCTCTTGTAATTGGACTAATGTCATATCTTTTTATAAAAGTTGGTGCAGGACATGATCTATCTAATATTATTATTTCTTCCGTGATGCCTCTAGTCCCAGGTCTTCTAATTACCAATGCGGTAAGGGATTTAATGGCAGGACACCTCGTTTCCGGCTTATCAAAAGGTGCCGAAGCATCCTTAACAGCATTTGCAATTTCTTCAGGCATAGCAATCGTCTTTGCACTTTTTTAATGTGAAAGGAATAAATGTATGATTTTACAAGTTTTAACAAACTTTATTGTATCAGGAGCATTTGCTGTAATTTTTAATGTTCCACTAAATTCTTTATTCCAATGTTGCTTGGTTGGTATGATAGGTAGACTGTTACTTGTATTAATGGTAAACAATAATATTAATACAATCCTCGCCACTTTAACCGCAACATTTTTTATTGCTGTAATTAGTCAAATATTTGCAAAGATTTATAAAACCCCCATAATAATATTTACCATTTCAGGTATTATTCCTTTAGTTCCTGGAGGTTTAGCATATGATGCAACAAGAAATTTTGTTGAAAATCATTATAACTTAGCTATTCAGTTTGCCGCGAAAGCATTAATGACTTCTGGTGCAATTGCTTTCGGTCTCGTGTTATCCGAAGCTCTCACCCAAATCTTAAAATTTAGAAAGGTCTAATATCATATCAGTTGCCATGTATAAAAATTTGAGTTCATAATGGTAAAAGCTAACCGAATTATCGATTAGCTTTTTGCTGTATGATGGTAACTTTAGTTTTTATATTTTTTAATCTTCAGGCCTTGGACCTTCATCCATCCCCGAATTTTCAACGGTCATTACTGGTCGCACCTCTAAATCTCCTTCCACACGGATTTGACAGGACAGGCGCAAATGATCATCAAAAATTCCCTTCTCATAAAATGCAACTTTCTCAACATTTGTTAAATCGCAATATTCACCGCCCAAAATTTCTACTCTGCAGGTTGTACATTTTGCCCTCCCACCACATTTGTGCAGTATTTTTACACCGTTGTCTTCTAATGCTAATACCAATTTTTTACCACGTTCAATATCAAAAGTTCCATGTCCCAAAACAGTGATTTTGGGCATTTTTGTACCTCCATATCTATAAATTTGTAATTAATGTTTATGCACATTAAATTCCTCAAGCAGCATTTTTTCTGTTTGAGGCATGGTTAGACCTAAATGCCAGCAGCCCATTCCAGCTAATCCATATTGACGAACAAGACGGAATTTAACAAGCAGGCTTCTTGGGTCCTCAAACCATACTTCATGTAGATTTCCTTTTTTATCAACATAACGGAACCAGGGGGCAGCAGCATTTTCATCGTAATGAACTTGACTTTGGTATCCAGTATATAAATCAATGGCATGTTGGGTGGAATAAGCAGAACCTGATCGCTTATTCGTTCCGATAACCCAATCATAGGCATATTGAGGAATTCCAAGCATCAACTTGGATTTATCAACAACAGATACGGCATAATCAAGGGTTAATTTTACTTTGTCTATTGGAGCAATCGGACCTGAAGGACCTCCTGGCCAATGCCAATCATACGTCATCAAAAACATTCTATCTAAGTATTTCCCTAGTATTCGGTAATCATAGGCAGAAGAATAAGATGGGTTCTGATCCCCTTCTTTTGGTGGTACCGCCATCATAACTTCCATTCCTGCCGGATGTAGCTTGGCAGCTAATTCCTGAATAAACTGGTTAAGGTTTGCCCGATCTTTTGTCTTAACCTGTTCAAAGTCAATTACGACTCCTTTGTAATCATGGCTATCTAAAAGCGAGTAAATATTTTTGACAAATTTCTGTCTTAACCACGGCGTGCTTATTAACTTATGAGTTAGGTTCGGATCAAACCCCTTTTCACTTAAATTTGTAAGTGTTGCAAACGGAGGGAGGTTCTTATTCCATGCAATCTTATGAGCCTGGTTTTCGGGTGTTTCAATGATGTTTCCTTGTTCATCGGACCTATACTCAAACACGAAGATACTAGTAAGTGTACTTTTATAATTTTCCAACATCCAAGCATTAGAATTCTTATCTTTTGGAACAAAATAGGTGCCTGTCCAAATATTCATTTTTGGCGGACGAGGAATACTCAATTTCTGACCTGGAATAATTACACGGCTTTTTAAACCATTTTGCCGCATTAATGTTTCCTCACTAATAGCGTGTCGATTAGCAATTTCCCATACACTTTCACCGGGTTGAACGACATATGTCTCACCAGGTATTAATAAAGACTGTCCAAGCACAAGTTGAGTATTCTTTGCTAAACCATTTAGCTTAGCAAGATCGTCTTTGTTGATTTGGTATTTTCTCGAAATTTTGGACAGGCTGTCACCAGATTTCACTTCATGGATTACTTGGGCATAAGTATAAATGGGAGTCATTAAAACCATGAAAACTGTTAAAAGGAAAAATAATATTTTTTTAGTCATTAGGAAGCCTCCTGGAATAAATTTATCTCAAATGTTTAAACCTAATTACCCTTCAAATTGATGGGCTTAGTGGTATTAATTGGATACAATTTTCCGTTTAAGGCAAATGAAATTCTACCTGTTTCTTCTGAAACAACCAATGCAAGCGCATCGCATTGTTCTGAAATTCCAAGAGCTGCTCGGTGCCGTGTCCCTAGTTTTTTTTCTTCTATTATAGTTGTGGTTAAAGGAAGAACATTTCCTGCCGAAATAAGTTGGTTTCCCCGAATTAAAACAGCCCCATCATGCAAAGGGTTGCCCGGATAAAAAATGGATTCTATTAATTTAGGCGTTACTAATGCTCCAATTGCTGTTCCTATTTGAATATTAGGTTCAACCAAATCACGACGTTCCACAACGATCAGTGCACCATGCCTATGTTTCGAAAGGTGCTGAACAGAGGTGGATAAATCTTTATAAGTGTCCGTAAAAGATGATAAATAGCAATTCAAATAAAAAGAAGCAGCCATTGATTCAATTTCCATTAGATGTTCTTTAACATCTTCGAGACTTCCCAACAAACAATAATTTTCATTACCAAGTACATTCAAGTTAGATTGGAGCATAAGAATTAGATGTTGAATTCCATCTTCTAAATGTTGTTTCATAGGTGAGAAGTCACAATTATTGCTGTCCATGAATGATCACTCCATATCCATATACCGTATTTCGTTTATGGGAGCAAATGCAGGAAGAACCTGAAATTAATAAGGCTTGTCCTACAACAAGATGCGCATCTTTTTTTAAGCCATTTAATTTAGCAATAGCTTCTGGTTTAGTTTTGTATTGAATTGCTATATTGGTTAAGGTATCTCCATATTTTGTTTCATAAATGACTTGAGCATATGTTTGGATAGATTGAAAAAAAACCAAAATTCATATTAACAGAAGCGATGCAATTGTTTTAACCATCTTGAATTACCCCTTATTATTTTGCTATAAGGTAGTATTTGTTAGTTGTTTCATTTATATGAGAAGGAAAGAAAAAACAGTAATTCTATCACTTTCTAGTCTTCCTTTGTTCAGCTAAGTCAATCGATAGCTGTTTCATGCGTTGCTTCGTTAATGGATATAGAAAGACTAATATAAAGAAAATCAATAAATAGATAACTGCAGGTACGATGGTAGCTAGTTGATAAAGTCCTTTCAGCGTACCTTGGGTTTGCACTGCACGTGCTGCATCATAGCCAATGGCTGTAATGACAAAGCCGCCGATACCTCCAGCAATGGCTTGACCAACTTTGCGGGCAAAAGAATAGAAAGAATATACTGTACCATCTTCTCTTAATCCAGTCAGAAATTCATGGTAATCGATTACATCCGTAACAAAAGCCCATATCATGGTATTAAAGAAGGCATATCCAAACATTCCTACAGCTGAAATGGCAATGAATTGAGTTGTTGATAAATTTGGCAGGAGGTATAAAAGCATATATACCGAACCTGCTATTAACATTCCTATTGCTGTAGTCTCCTTTTTACCAAATTTGTTCACTAACGGTTTTACTAAAGGAATAGCAATAAATACAGTGACTGTTTGAATAATCCCGATAATACTTAATGCTGCTGTATTATGGAAGTATTCTTTAAACAAATATACGTTAACTGCACCAATCAGCATCGTACTCATCATGAATATTAGTGATGTTCGAATTTTTATCTTCAATTTAATAATCTCAGTTCCGAGATGAAATACAAAAAAATAATTTCTATTTCCTGAATGATCCCCCCTATCAATTTAACCTCATACCATTTTAATTTTTCCTGGTATCTAAATGACTTTTTCATGATTCACTATTCGAATAAAGGTTCTATGTTTTGGTTACTTTGTGTAAACATAATAACTATTTGTAACTAAATTATCAATTTATATGTGTCAATTTTGTGAATGAACCAGGACAAAACCTTTGTTTTGGTAATTAAAATCCAGCAGTTACTTTATTTTATTAACTGACTCTGTTATTATTAAATTATAAGTTATTAAAAATAACCTAGGAACCATTAGGGGTGTTTATATATGGATACAGAAGATAAATTATGCAGCAAAGTTGAAGAGTGCTATCATATTATGGGAAAGAAATGGATGGGATTAATTGTCCATACACTAATGGCGGAACCGAAAAGATTTAGTGAAATCCATGCCTTTATACCAGATTTAAGTAAAAGAGTATTAAATGAACGGATGAAAGAGCTTGAGGACAATGGGATTGTGTTAAGAAATGTTATTGCAGACCGTCCTGTACGGACTGAATATTCGCTAACAAAAAAAGGTACAGAGCTTGGACGATCGCTCAAAGCTTTAGAAGAATGGGCAGACAAATGGTTATAAAATAAAAATACTTCCATTTTAATTTTAAGAAAAAACACACTGCAAGTTCACAGTGTGTTTTTTATTGTTATATCAAAAAAGAGAGCCAATCCTCTCTCTCTTTGAATAGCTCTCTTAATTTTATATTTATTCCGTTTATTGATTTGCTTTTTTTACCCATTCTGCCACTGTAACAGTACGCTTTGCTTGATGTTTTACTGCTGCTTGAACATCTTCAATCATTTTTCCATCTTGACCAACAGTAACACTTGTTCCATATGGGTTTCCACCAGCTCCAAATGTAACTGGATCAGTATAACCAGGAGCAGCCACAATTGCACCCCAGTGATACATCGTTGTATATAGTGATAAAATAGTTGCCTCTTGACCGCCGTGAGCATTTTGTGCTGATGACATTGCGCTTACAACTTTATTTACAAGTTTTCCATTAAACCAAAGTCCACCTGTAGTATCTAGGAATTGTTTCATTTGTGATGGCATATTACCAAATCTAGTTGGTACGCTGAATATAATTGCATCTGCCCATTCTAAGTCGTCTAATTTAACCTCTGGTACATCTTTTGTTTTTTCAACTGTAGCTTTCCAAACCGGATTCCCTTCGATAGCTGATTGTGGAGCAAGTTCAGGTACTTTTAATACTTTTACCTCAGCACCTGCCTCTTTAGCACCTTCTTCTGCCCATCTTGCTAACTGGTAGTTTGTTCCGCCCATGCTGTAATAAATAACTGCTAGTTTAACATTTGTCATTTTTTCATTCTCCTTTTCTGATGAATTTCCAAATAATTTGGATAGAAAGCCCATATTGATACACCTCCTATTATTTCTTTTTTTTAATTTTACATTCTAAATTTTAGAAAGCATTTGTAGTCTCTTTTGAATCCTTGTTAAATATCAAGTGGCTTATTGCGAATAGCTTGCTTCCATTAATGATAAGATATACCATTTTCGTAAATCCTCCGGTTTGTTATCTTATTTAGTAATAATAAAATGATCTTGCCCCTTATTAAATATATGTTTCATTAATTATCTCCCTCCAGAACTCGAACCTCTACAGGCGGTAAGGTTTCTTCTAATTCTTCCCTTTTTGACTCTAGCCAAGATGGCAGCATAAGTTTCTGGCCGAGTTTCGCAACTGGTTCATCGACTGAAAAACCGGGCGGGTCAGTTGCTATTTCGAAGAGTATTCCTCCCTGTTCATGAAAATAAATTGCCTTAAAGTAATTCCGATCGAGAATTTCTGTCGGATGATAACCATTTTCCTCAAGAAGCGACTTCCATCTGCGATGATCTTCTTCATTCTTTGCTCTCCAGGCAATATGGTGAACCGTGCCTGCCCCCATTAATCCTCGGACAGATGGGGTAAGCTGAATATCAATCGTATTTCCAAGATGTCCTTCAGCCTTAAATCTTAGATAATCTCCATCTTGTCCGATACATTCTAATCCCATCACATTTTCTAGTACATCTGTTGTTTTATGCGGTTGAGCAGAGTTAAGGATAGCTCCGCTAAACCCTTTAATGGCATTATCCGCTTGAACCCCACCAAAGCTCCACTGGTTAGTTGGTCCCTCATCACTTTCGACAAGTTCAAGCAGCAAACCGTCTGGGTCGTTAAATCGGATATACTTTTCTCCGAAGCGAATGGAAGAAGTAGATTCAATATTGAATTTTTCAAATCGCTTTTTCCAAAATGGAAGCGAGCCCTTTGGGATGATGTAACTCGTTACTCCTACCTGTCCGGTTCCAATTCGCCCTTTTAGCTGTTTTTCCCAGGGGAAAAAGGTAATGACTGTTCCCGGGTTGCCCGTTTCATTTCCAAAGTAAAGGTGATACACCTCTGGACGATCAAAGTTGATTGTTTTCTTAATCAGCCTTAATCCCAGTACACCTGCATAAAAGTCGATATTCCTTTGGGCATCATTTACCATCGCAGAAATATGGTGGATACCTGACGTTTTTGGCATTGTAAGAATCTCCTCATCTCACCATAGGATTTTTTTGAAGATTTATTTCGGACTTTCAATGGAAAAGAGAAACACTCCTTTTAAAATTATTGTGTTTATTATTTAATGAAATTATAGACCTTTTAATCCAAGATTCTCTAATTCGAGATATTAAAAAATAAAAAAATTATCTAATTGAAAATCGGCATTATTGAACTTCTTCTAAAAAGCTATCAATTTCATCTAGCAGGAATACTCTCATATTACGCGGCAAGAAACTCCGTATTTCTTCTTCATTAAATCCCACTTGTAATTTTTTTTCATCTAGGATTAATGGTCTTCTTAATAACCCAGGATTTTCTTTAATAATATTAAATAATTCTCGAAGTGATAAAGAATCCATATTTACATTCAGTTTCTGGAACGCTTTTGAATTTGTCGAGATAATTTCGTCTGTTCCTTCCTCTGTAAACTGAAGGATGTTCTTAATCTCTTCTATCGTAAGCTTTTCAGAAGAAATGTTTCTTTCCTTAAATGGAATTTGATGATCCTCAAACCAAGCTCTTGCTTTTCGACATGAGGTACAACTTGGTGTTAGAAATAAAGTTACCATTTTAAACACTCTCTCCTTATCAAGTTAAATCAATTATTTATTGATTCTCAATTATCTCGAATTTAATTATCTTTAATTAAGGATATTTTTATTATATTTCTTCTTCCCTATTTGTCAACACTATTATTATAAAAAATTATTAATTGACACTCCTAATAAAATCTCATGCAACTTATATTGATTTATTCCCCTTTGTTTACTATAATGTACTTAGGTTACTTAAAGTAAACATGTTACTTTTTATATAAAAATTAGAAGTGAGGTAGTAAAATATGAATATGTTAGAATCAAAAGTAATTCAAACGAGATTTGAAAAAGAAATTTTTATAGATGAAAAATCAAACATTGAAATTAACGGGTTTCGTTCTCTCGATAAGAACACACCTTTTTATGAATTTATGATTGGCCTTGATCTAATGCGGATTAGGGATAATAAGTATTATGGAAATAAAAAAAGTTATGCTCGTATAAGAATTTCGGAGGATTTACAATCTCTTTTCGTTCTAGAACCCGATATTCAAAGTATCTTTGCCATCAAAAATCAACAAGAAAAAGAAGCAGCAATGGAATTAATTCAATATTTATTAATTGATTCACAAATTTTTAAACAAGTGGTAGCAGATATAATAGGTAACCTAAGAAAAACAAATGTAGTTAGCAGCTTGGAAATCAAGGAATTAAAAGTTAAACTAGCTGTACTAGAAGGATTATTAAATGTAACTGAGGAAAATATTCAATTCACAATTAGAATGGAAAATATCGCCTAATTATTTCACAAAGGAGAAAAGCCTCCATCATAATTGGCTTTTCTCCTTTGTGTATTTGTAATGTTTCATACTTCACGAAAAAGCAACCTTAATTAAGACAAGGTTGCTTTCATTTACTATTATTTAGTAATGCGTTTTTGTAATTGTTCTCTTTCCGCTTCATATCCTGGTTTTCCTAGAAGCGCGAACATGTTCTTCTTGTATGCCTCTACACCTGGCTGGTCAAAAGGATTTACTCCCATTAACAAGCCGCTGATTCCACATGCTTTCTCAAAGAAATAAACCATTTCACCGAAGGTATATTCATTTAATTGATCCAGCTCTACAGATAGGTTAGGAACTCCTCCGTCCACATGAGCTAGAACCGTACCCTGTGCAGCATTCTTATTTACATAGTCCATTGTCTTCCCAGCTAAATAATTTAATCCATCAAGATCTGCCTCTTCCATCCCTAAAGTAATGTCAACTTTAGGTTCTTTTACAGATACCACGGTTTCAATAAGGTCACGGCGTCCTTCTTGGACATATTGTCCCATGGAGTGAAGATCAGTGGTGAAATCAACAGAAGCAGGATAAAGACCTTTTTGGTCCTTTCCTTCACTCTCTCCAAATAGCTGTTTCCACCATTCAGAAACATAATGAAGGGCAGGTTCGAAGTTCACCAAAAGTTCAATTGATTTTCCTTTTCGGTAAAGAGCATTTCTGACGGCCGCATACTGATAACTTTGGTTTTCTGCCAAGTTTGGGTTATTATACTTATCCGCAGCAGCTGCAGCCCCTGCCATCATTATATCAATATCTAAGCCAGCAGTTGCAATTGGCAATAGACCTACGGCTGTTAACACAGAGTATCTGCCGCCAACATCATCAGGAATGACAAAGGTTTCATATCCTTCTTCATCAGCAAGTGTTTTTAATGCGCCTTTAGCACGATCGGTTGTTGCATAAATACGTTTTTTTGCTTCTTCTTTTCCATACTTTTTCTCCAAATATTCTCGGAAAATACGAAACGCAATAGCAGGCTCTGTTGTTGTACCTGATTTTGAAATCACATTAACAGAAATATCCTTGTCCTTAAGCACATCAAATAAGTGGGTCAGATAAGTAGCACTGATATTTTGTCCTGCAAAATAAATCTCAGTAGTACCATCCATTTGATTATGAAACGTATGAGACAATGCTTCAATGGCAGCTCTTGCACCAAGATAAGAGCCTCCGATTCCGATGACAATTAAAGCATCAGAATCACTGCGGATTCTTTCTGCCGCTACTTTGATACGCGCAAATTCTTCTTTATCATAGTTATGGGGTAAATCTACCCATCCAAGATAATCAGATCCTGGTCCTTTTTTTTCATGGAGCATCTCATGTGCAGTTTTTACAAATTCACTTAAATAGTCCACTTCATGCTGCTGCATGAAAGATAATGCATTTGAATAATCAAAAGTTATTGACATACACTTGTTCCCCTCACCGGTTTTATTTTGTTATGTAAGGGCGCTAATTCTCCTTTGACTAACGCCCTTAGCTTTTAAATCTTTTTATACAGTCTTCCAGTCAGCAGCAAATTTTTCAAGTCCTTGATCGGTCAACGGATGTTTAGACAATTGCTCAATGACCTTGAATGGAATCGTTGCAATATGCGCTCCTGCCATCGCTACACGGGTAACATGGTCTGGATGACGCACGGATGCAGCAATAATTTGCGCATCTAGATTTTGAATCCGGAACATCTCTGCGATTTTTGCGACAAGTTGTACACCATCTTCATTAATATCATCTAAACGTCCTAAGAATGGTGAAACATAAGTAGCACCTGCACGTGCAGCCAACAATGCCTGGTTCACACTAAAAATCAAGGTAACGTTGGTTTTAACACCTTTTTTAGTTAAATAGCGGCAAGCCTCTAGTCCATCAAGGGTCATTGGAAGCTTGATGGTGATATTCTTATCGCCGCCGTTAATTTTAATAAGCTCGTCTGCTTCTGCAATCATTTGGTCAGCAGTTAAAGCATTAGGTGTTACCTCGGCTGAAACGGACTCCACTTCTGGAACGGCATTTAGGATTTCAGCAATTCGGTCTTCAAATTTAACTCCTTCTTTTGCTACCAATGAAGGGTTGGTTGTAACACCTGAAAGAACTCCAATTTTATACGCTTTTTTAATCTCATCTAAGTTTGCAGTATCAATAAAAAATTTCATTTTTGTTTTCCTCCTATTGTTAAAAATTCGGTTATTTTAATTCTTTACGACAGCGTGTCCGCCAAATTCATTTCTTAATGCGGCTACAACTTTACCTGTAAATGTATCATTATCTAAAGAACGGTAACGCATTAATAAAGACATTGCAATAACTGGAGTAGCCGTTTGTAAATCTAAAGCTGTTTCCACAGTCCATTTTCCCTCACCTGAGGAATGCATGATCCCTTTAATTTCATCTAATTTTGCATCTTTTGAAAAGGCATTCTCAGTCAATTCCATTAACCATGAACGAATAACAGAACCATTATTCCAAACTCTGGCGACCTTTTCATAATCGAAATCGAAATCGCTTTTCTCCAGCACTTCAAAGCCTTCGCCTATTGCAGCCATCATCGCATACTCGATACCATTATGAACCATTTTTAAGAAGTGACCGCTGCCAGCTTTTCCGGCATATAAGAAGCCATTTTCCACTGCTGTATCCTTGAAAAGGGGTTCCACTATCTCCCAAGCATCTGGGTCGCCTCCTATCATATAACAAGCTCCATTTCGGGCCCCTTCCATACCGCCAGAAGTACCGGCATCCATATATCTTACGCCTATTTCCTTTAATTCATTGTAGCGTTGAATCGATTCTTTATAGTGAGAATTACCGGCTTCAACGACAATATCGCCTTTTTCCAAATAGGGTAAGATCTCACCAATAACTATATCAACCACTGCGTGAGGAACCATTATCCAGACAATTCTTGGATGTTCCAAGGTCCGGATGAGTTCTTTATAACTTGATACACCAGTTGCTCCATATTTCTTCATATTTTCTACTGCACTTGGATTAACATCAAATGCTACCACTTCGTGATGGTGATCCATTAAATTTTGCCCTAAGTTAAGTCCCATTTTTCCTAAACCAATAAGTCCTACCTTCATTATGTTCTCCTCCAATGTTGGATAATAATTTTTCCATTTCTTTAATGGTCCACTTAAGAATGTTTTAAGATACTTTTCGCAATACTTACAACATTTTCAGGACTAAATCCAAATTGCTTCATAACAGCTGTTCCATCACCTGAAGCACCAAATGTCTCTATGGAAAGAATTTTTCCTTCAAAGCCCACAAACCTCTCCCACCCAAGGGAAATCCCCATTTCAATGGCAATTCGTTTAGAATTTGAAGAAGGGAGGACCTTTTCTTTATATTCCTTTGATTGGTGACTAAACAATTCCCAGCTTGGCATTGCAACAACCCGCACAGAGATATTATCCTTTTCAAGTTCTGTTTTTGCGTTTACGGCCAAGGATACTTCGGAACCGGTAGCAATTAAAATAACATCTGGTGTGGCATTTGTTTCTTCTAATACATAAGCTCCCCTAGAAAGCTTCTCTAGATTTGCTTTTGTTTCATTAAACACCGGTAAATTTTGTCGGCTTAGGATTAATGCAACAGGTCCTTCTGTTTGCTGAAGAGCATATTCCCATGCACTAGCTGTTTCGTTTGCATCTGTTGGTCGAATAACCGTTAACCCTGGTATGGAACGAAGCGCTGCCAGATGTTCAACCGGTTCATGTGTAGGGCCATCCTCACCTACTGCAATCGAATCATGCGTAAATACATAAATCACTGGAAGCTTTGATAGTGCAGCCAAACGGATAGACGGACGAAGATAATCATTAAATACAAAGAATGTACTTACAAAAGGTTTCACTCCGCCGTGATAAGCCATCCCATTCGCTGCTGCACCCATTGCATGTTCACGGACTCCAAAGTAAACATTACGTGCACCATACGATTCAACTGCGTACATTTGTTCACCTTTGATTTCAGTCATGGTGGAATGGGAAAGGTCTGCACTTCCACCAAATATGGCTGGAACAGATTTCACATAATGGTTAATGGCTTCGCCGCTGGCAACCCTTGTGGAAATACTTTTCCCAGATTCAAATGTTAATAAATCTTTTGTATCGATGAGAACTTTTCCATCAATAGCTTTGGTTAATTGATCAGCTAGCTCAGGGTAGGCTTGCTTATATGCATCGAATTGCTGAATCCAAGTTTGTTCAGCATCAATCCCTTTACGCTTTAATTGCGCAAAGTGCTCTTTTACTTCCTCTGGAACATAGAAATCTTCTTCATAGAGCCAGTTATAGGCTTGTTTTGTTGCTTTTCCTTCTTCCGCTCCAAGTGGTGCACCGTGTGCTTTATTGGTACCAGCTACCTTTGGACTGCCATAGCCAATTATCGTTCTGATTTCAATCAAACTTGGCTGATCTATATGATGTTTCGCTGCTTCAATCGCATTCGAAATAGCTTTAATATCATTTCCATCATCCACTCTGAGATAATGCCAGTTGGCTGATTCTGCTCTTTTCTCAATGTTTTCAGAGAACGAAGCGTTTAATTCACCATCCAGTGAAATATCATTTGAATCGTATAGCACGACCAACTTCCCAAGTTTCATGTGACCCGCCATTGACATAGCTTCATAGGAAATACCTTCCATTAGGTCGCCATCTCCGACTAACGCATAGGTGTAATGATCAATAATCGGATGCCCTTCTTTATTAAACTTCGCTGCTAAATGTGCTTCCGCCATCGCCATCCCAACAGCGTTCGCAATACCTTGACCTAATGGTCCTGTAGTCGCTTCTACACCAGCAGTATGACCGAATTCAGGATGCCCCGGCGTTCTGCTATTTAACTTTCTAAAGTTTTTCAAATCATCAATGGTAACATTATAGCCAGCTAAATGAAGCATGCTATACAGCAAACTGGATCCATGTCCCGCAGATAAAACAAATCGGTCTCGGTTGAACCATTTCGGGTTTTCAGGGTTATGATGAAGATGCTTCGCCCATAATGCATACGTCATTGGCGCCGCCCCCATTGGTAGACCGGGATGACCAGAATTTGCAGCGTTAATAGCATCGATAGATAATGTTCTAATGGTAGTAACTGCTAAGTTCTCGATGTTTTGTGTCATTTTAATAAACCTCCTGGATACTTATTTCTGAAGTACTTTCTCTTTATTTTCTTCAACTTTTTCATCTAGCCACCATTTAAACCCATTTTCTAACAAGAGGGTATTTGCAGCATCCGGACCATAAGTACCTGATGAATATTCATGTAGTGGGAGTAGATTTTCCTCGAATGCATCAAGAATTGGTTGAACCCATTCCCACGACAATTCTACTTCTTTCCAATGGGCAAAGAAGGTGGAATTTCCGATTAAAGAATCATAAATCAGCCTTTCATAAGCCTCAGGTACTCCTAAGCCATTGCGTGATGAATCCTCACAAGAAAAATTAATTCTGACAGGTTCGATTTTTCCATTATTCATCGGATTTTTACTGTTTAATTGTAGTGAGACATTTTCGCCTGGGCTAATTTCGATGATTAATAAATTAGGTTCGACTTTTTGGTTATCGTTTATATAGTGTAAATCTAATGAATTTTTAAATTCGATTACGATACGAGTAGATTTTTCCTTCATTCTCTTTCCTGTTCGAATATAAAAAGGAACACCAGACCAAAACGGATTATCGATCCAAATTCGAGCAGCTACAAATGTATCAGTGTTGGAAGAAGGGTCCACTCCAGGTTCATCCTTATACCCTGGAACTTTTTGACCATTAATCTCACCAGAAAGGTACTGACCACGAACGATTTGGGTTTGAACATCTTCTTTTGTTACTGGCCTGAGAGCTTCCATTACCTTCCTTTTTTCATTCCTGATTTCAGAAGCATTGATTTTTTTGGGGAGATTCATGGCCGTCATCATTAGCATTTGCAGCATGTGGTTTTGAACCATATCCCGTATGGCTCCTGCTTGATCGTAATATCCTGCTCTTGTCTCAACCCCTACCGTTTCACTCGCAGTAATTTGAACGTTTGCGATATGTTCTCTATTCCATATTGATTGTAAGACTGGATTTGCAAATTCTAATGCCTCTAAATTCTGAACCATTGGCTTACCCAAGTAGTGGTCAATTCGGAATATCTCTTCTTCTTCAAATGCAGAACTTAATTTTTTATTTAGTTGACGGGCAGTTTGAAGATCACGCCCAAATGGTTTTTCAATCATCAAACGTTTCCAACCATTCGTTGCTCCTAAGCCACTATCTCTGATATTCAAAGCAATAATGTCAAAAAATTTTGGTGCAACAGAAAGATAGAACATTCGATTTTCTTTTATTTGCAATTCCGCTTCTCTTTGCTTAACCAACTGAAGTAATTTTTGATAATCTTCTGTATTGTTAACGTCTAAAGTGTTATATCGAAAAGCCTCTAGAAAATCTCCCATTTCGCCAGCGTCATGTTCCAAACGGCGTGAAAAGGTTAATATAGATTCTTTTACTTTTTCTTGAAAATCATTATGAGTGAGGGTACCTCTTCCAAGTCCAATAATAGATATTGGTTGTGGTAATTTTTGATCTAAATACAAATTATAAAGGGCGGGGAAAATTTTTCGCTTCGCTAAATCCCCTGTTGCCCCAAATAAGACAAAGGTCATTGATTCCAATTTAATTCCTCCTTGTATTTGAAAAACATTACCCTAATATAAAGTAAAGTTCAGAAGATCACTTTATCAATTCAACCATTGTTTCTTAATTTGCTCTTGTGCGATATGCAAAATCTGTTTTTCAGATGTGTCCCTTTTAACAATTACATTGGTTAAGTAATTTTTCCCTTTGTAACTTAGCTTTACAGTTACTTCTATCATTATTGTCACCCCTATTTTAGGTTATCCTTATTTATTAGGTAACTATTAATAACCTTAGTTACTTTATGTAATCATGATACATTTTGATTAAATTATCGTCAAGTTAAGTATCTTGAATTTGAGATATTTATTTTTTCAAAATAAAAAACCTATGGTCATTACGACAATAGGTTTTGGCAGTCTATGTAACAAGCACTTAGGTTATCTGAGGCAAAAGAACAATAAATTCGGTCCCCACTCCTTTTTCGCTTTTCACTTGGACCTTACCTTTAAACGAACGGATAATTTGATAGCTTACCATCATTCCGAGTCCAGTTCCGCTTTCCTTTAAGGAATAATACGGAGATCCAAGGCGGTCGATTTGCTCTTGGCTCATCCCGATTCCTTGATCCTTAATACTAATTTTTATATAGCCATCTTCATTTGAAGCACACGAAATCCACACCATTCCACCGTTCGGCATCGACTCGATTGCGTTTTTCAAAATATTAATCATGGACTGGTCTAATTTTTGAGGATTAGCATAAACCCAACCGTTTTCAAAAATGTCCGTTTTTATCACAACATTATGGCCAAGGGCGTAACTGTGAATGAGATTAACCACACGATGTAATTGGTTCCCTACATCGACTCTTACTTCGTTATGGTTGGATGGTTTTCCAAAAGATAAGAAATCATTAATAATTTCATTGGCTCGATCTAACTCTTCAATGGATAGTTGAATGTATTCCTTCTTCTTTTGAGCCAAATCGGGCTCGTCCAAAAGCTGCAGGAAACCACGAGTCACCTGCATCGGATTTCTAATTTCATGAGCGAAAACACTTGTTAACTCACTGATTACTCGCAATTTCTCTGAGTCTTGCATCTCTAGCCGCAACTGGTGGAGCTCCCTGATTTTTTCAATTAACAAAGTGAAGGACCAGGTAAATACGACTGCAAAAACCAAATGAATCATCTGTACTTTTAGATGTTCAAATGTAAAACCTCTTAACATCCCAAAAACAGTAAGGCCAATTAAACAGTAGTAAAAGGCTAGGCCCACTGCAATTTTAACCCTTTTATCTTTTTTCGTATTTTTGAAAGACTTTTGAAAAAACAAGATAATAGGAAGTGTTAACAATAAGACAAGAACGGTATTATAGAAACCTATGCTGATGCCGGAATTAAGCCGATACAGTATGATTAGGCCAGAGAGGAAAATACTTGGCCAAAATCCTCCGTATAGGCTTCCTAATAAAAGAGGGATAATTCTTAACTCTAACCTGGCATTTTGACCAAAATTCACGGGAAAGGACATGCATAGTAATATTGACATTCCCCACAGAATGGTCATCGTGACGTGTCTATTTTTTTCACTCTTCACCTTCTCCATAATAAAGGTGGAGTAAATAAATATGGGAATAACCGTAAGTGTTAGCTGCAGTAAAAAATCCTTTATTATACTCATCTTCGTTACCTTTCACAGACCGTCCAAAAATTCTAGTAGTAATATTACATATTATACTTTAAATTTACTATAATTTGTCTACATAGTTTTTTCAAAATAATGTCATTTTTCAGACTGTAAAAAAGCACGGCTTATAATGAAGCCATGCTTTTGATGAATCCTCCATAAATTTAAAAATGAACAAAAAGGTCTGCCGTAGCTGCTTCATTTAAGACCCATTTGATAGGTACTATTAAATTTACAATTGATAATGAAAAAGTCAGCGGTGAATTAGGATTTGGTGAACTACACATTTCCCCAAATGAAAAAACGGTTATAGGCCATTTGAATTATTTGTTTCTTCCTTAGTTGGGTGCAGTGGAACGCTATTACGAAATATTTTAACAAAAAAGCGGATCTCATTTCAGATGATTGAAATGGAGGTAAATGCTGTTCGAAATCCAGCGCATGCCAATCGAATTGAGAAGCTTACTTTTACTGCCAACGTGCAAGCTGATGAACCTTTTAGTTCGCAACAGGCAGAGAAGATTGCAAATTTAGTTGTCAATAATTGCGGAATGATCCAGTCAGTTATTCATTCTATTGAGATTATTTTCACAATAAATTTGGTTCTTAAATGTATGGAAACCATCTGTAACAGAGGGTAACAAAAAAACGTGGAAGAAGATATTTCCGTTAGGAGACGCCCCTGCTGATGTACCTTATGAATTAAAAAGCAGTAAAAATTAATTAATTACCAAAAAACGGGACAAAAAAAGCTCTTGAATCATGGATTCAGGAGCTTCATTAACATATACTTATTTATTTAAATTGGAAATAAATCAGATGATAAATAGCGTTCACCAGTGTCGGGTGCCAGTGCTAAAACATTCGCGTGAGAAGGAAGATTTTTGGCAATTTCTAAAGCGTAGTAAATGGATGCTGCCCCGGAGGCTCCGACTAAAATTCCTTCTTCGGCAGCTACACGGCGTGCAATGTTCTGGGCGTCTTTATCATCAATTAATAAAATCTTATCATAAATGGATTGATTTAGAATTTTAGGAATGAATCCAGGACCTGTACCTGGGATTTTATGCGGCCCTGGACAACCCCCCGATAAAACAGGAGACCCGGCAGGTTCAACGACATAAATCTTTATATTTTGTATTTTTTCTTTTAACACTTCACCAGTGCCAGTAACGGTTCCGCCTGTTCCAGCCGTACAAACAAAGGCATCTAAATTCCCTTGAAATGATTCATAAATTTCAATCGCTGTAGTATCACGATGAGCATCTGAATTGGCAGGGTTTTCAAATTGCATCGGAATAAAGTGGTCAGGAATATTTTCTGCAATTTGATAAGCCTCTTCAATCGCTCCACGCATGCCTTTTTCCGAAGGAGTTAAATGCACTTCTGCACCATATGCTTTTAAAATTTTAATTCTCTCTTCTGTGGCATTACTTGGCATTGTAATAATACAACGATACTTCCTTGCGGCACACACCATGGCTAAACCGATTCCCGTATTACCAGAGGTCGGCTCAATGATGACGGTTTTGCCAGGAGTAATTTTCCCATCTTTTTCTGCTTGCATAATCATGTTAAAAGCAGCACGGTCTTTTACACTTCCTCCTGGGTTAAAGGATTCCAATTTAACATAAACAGAAGCGCCTTCCTGGTCGGGTAAATGATTTAACTTTACAATCGGGGTATGACCAATCAGTTCTAAAATAGAATTGTATAATTTCATATCAATACTCCATTTCATTCAGTTTATTTCTATTGGAATTATATGCTTTAATTCTCCAGAACTCAAATTACATATCTCTTAAATAAGTTTGAGATGGATTCTTATTTTGACTCTTTAAAATATTTTTACCAGCCACTTAAATAAAAAAAGGGCTTTTAGCCCTTTTTAAATTGGATAAGATGATTAACGTCCGTCTATATAAATTTTGTTACTTTTCAGTCGAATCAACATAATTCTGTATCCATTTGGGATGCTTTATTAACCCAGTAGAATCATCTGATTTATATCTCAATTCCTAGCCTCCTTCCCCTCTTTATCGTTTATTTAATATTTTAATAGGACCTCAGCTTATAAAATATTCATCCATGTCTTCACTGCCGTAGCGAATATTAAGATTCCCATAATGATTTGCAGAACTTTCGTATTGATCTTTTTACCAGCATTCGCTCCTAATGGTGAAGCAATTAAGCTGGCAAGTACCATGATGAGTGAAGGGAGGATTTCCACTTGCCCCGTAGAGATTTTTCCCGAAACGGCTCCAATCGATGAAATGAGCGTAATCGCTAAAGAAGAGGCAATAGTCATTCTTGTAGGAATCTTTAGCACCACAAGCATAATCGGAACTAACAGAAAGGCTCCTCCTGCCCCTACAATACCTGCCCCAATCCCTACGATAAAGGCAAATAGTGCTGCCAGCCATTTGTTAAATTTAACTTGTTCCAAAGGAATATTATCAATCCCTTTTTTCGGGACAAACATCATAATTACGGCAATTAGTGCTAAAACCCCATAAACGATATTAATTCCGCTTTCAGGCATATGTGTAGAGCCGAATCCTCCAATAAAACTTCCAATTAATATACTAATACCCATGTAGGCAATCAAAGTTTTATTCAGAAATCCACTTTTACGGTAAGCTAAGACCCCGCCGATGGTCGCGAAGAACACTTGGATTGCGGTAATTCCTGAAACTTCATGTGCTGTAAAATGACCTACTCCTAACATGACAGGAATATATAACAACATAGGAAAGTTGATGATGGCACCGCCTATTCCTAACATTCCAGAAATAAATGATCCTACAAATCCAATTAGGAGTATCGTAATTATAAAACTTATACTCATGTTGACCTCCTCTTTAAAAAAAGGAACCAAAACTGGTTCCTCTTATTTTTAACCCTTTATAATCCAAAACTTTAATACACCGTTCTCTTCTTCATGCCGATTTCCAGTTCTTGAACCTGTATATTTTCAAATAAAAATATTAGAATGTTAGAGTGACATCCGCGTCTTTAGCAAACTCTAAAAACGTTACTGCCCCGCCTACCTCAATTCCATCAACAAAATCTTCTGTCGCTAAACCCATCACATCCATCGTCATTTGGCAGCCAATGAATTTAACACCCATTTCTTGCGCCATAGCAGCCAATTCAGGAATGGTTGGAACATTCGCCTTTGCAAAACCTTCAGCAAAATGTTCCTTTCCTTCCGGCATTGGAAGTTGTTTATTTGCTTCCTTATGGATTAAATTTAATCCTTCGAATGTAAAGAAAATAGCTACTTCTTGATCGGTTGCAGCGGCTGCCGTTGCGATATTAAACACTTTATAGGCATCAAATAAACCGCCATTACTTGCAATAATTGCTACTTTTTTATTCATTGTTAATTCCTCCTAATTTTTGATTAAACCAGTAGTTTTTCCATTCCATTGGCTCATTCCTGGAACCACATTAAAAACTTTTACAAATCCCTTTTCCGCCAACTTTTGTGCTGCCATATCACTGCGGTTTCCTGTTCTGCAGACGATATAGATTTCACCCTCTTTGTTTAAATCTATTAATCTCTCTTCCAATTCACCCAAAGGGATGGAGATAGCGTTTGGAATATGGTTAAAGGCATATTCTGCCGTTTCTCTGACATCTAGTACCACGATGGTTTCATTCTCAAGCTTTGCCTCTAGCTGATCATTGGTAATCACATGCGGATGTTTATGTTCTATTATTTCATCACCAGATGACTTTCTAAGATAATGTTTTAATACTTCTCCTTCTTCCAATGTGCCTAAATATTGATGCCCTGTGCTTTCAGACCATGCCTTAATATCTGCTTTGGACCCTTTATCTGTTGCCTGAACTTCCAATACTTGACCTGCCTCTAATTCCTGCATTGCTTTCTTGGTTTTAACAATTGGCATGGGACATGCCAAACCTTTAGCGTCCAAGATGATGTTTGCTTTCATGTTCTCCATCTTAAAACCTCCTGATTTATATACCAATACAGGTATTACTATTATTTTAAAAATTTCTCAACTTTCCAGGCCATCATTCTCCCTGTCATATTAAAGGGGAAGATTCCTCCCCTTTCGTTAAATAAACAGGTTCACATTGCCTTCTTCAGCGTCCGCTAGGTACGCAGCAACACCTGCATATTCAATGTTATCCAACAATTCCTCTTGTTGAAGACCTAACAGATCCATTGTCATGGTACAAGCCACTAATTTAACGTCCTGCTCTTGGGCCATTTCAATTAACTGAGAAAGCGGCATTGCATTGTGCTTTTTCATGATATCTTTAATCATTTTAGGACCGAAACCAGCAAAGTTCATTTTGGATAGTCCCATTTTATCTGCTCCTCTAGGCATCATTTTTCCGAACATTTTTTCCATGAACCCTTTTTTCAATGGAATCTGTTCATCTTTACGAAGAGCATTTAGTCCCCAAAACGTATGGAAAATGGTGACCTCGTGATCATAAGCAGCTGCACCATTTGCAATAATATAAGCCGCCATTGCTTTATCATAATCTCCACTAAATAGGACAATCGTTGTTTTTTTCATTTCCGTCATGTAGCAACCTCCTGATTGTAAAATTTTTAATTAAACCATTACGCGTACGGGTATTTTGAAGATCAAAAAAATTATCCTTTTTTAATCCAAAACTTTAATACCTCATTTTCTTCCTCATGTTTCAATAATTCATGTCCAGTCGATTTAGCCCAGGCTGCTAGGTCATTTTTTGCGCCCTTATCAGTTGTATGAATTTCTAATACTTGACCAGATTCAAGTTCATTCATAGCTTTCTTTGTTTTTACAATTGGCATTGGACATGCTAATCCTTTTGCATCACTTTATCTATATTCATATGAAATCCACTCCTCTTGTTTTAACAATTACCCCAATGGGTATAATATTAGATAAAGGTAAAGCAGGTGTCAACCCTTTATATTATCTATTTACAATGAATTTTCTCCATTATTTATCCTTATATATATACCAAAAGGGGTATTTCTCTTGAGAAAATAATATACCCTCCAAGATATTTATTAACATCTTTTTGGGTATGGTATTTTCCTCTTAGGTTAACGGCTTTTTACAAGCAAATCGACCGCTTCTTTTACCATTTCTTCCATACTTCTTTCTCCTTGGTCATTCGCCTTTTGCACACATTCCACTAAATTGGAACTTACAATAACACCAATTGTCCGATCAATGGCCGTTCTCGATGCAGACAACTGAGTGATTACCTCTTTACAATCCTTGTTTTCTTCCATCATTCTCAAAATTCCTCTTAACTGTCCTTCAATACGTTTTACCCTATTTTTAATTTGATCATTATAGTCCATGTTCTTATCTCCTTTAACAACAATTATTTTCTACCTTTAATGATTTTTCCTCTATTGAAATTTTGTTATTGTCAGAAATGGAATATCCGACAACCCTAAAACCTTTATGTCTAAAAAAACGAACGCCAACATTTTTTTCAAGTGAACTCGATGCGATTATATATAAATCACCATCAGGTATTTCGTTTATATTTCTGTTTAGATAGGCAATCGGGATATTAATTGAACCTTTGATAGGATCGTTATTACATTCATTATAGTCTCTAATATCTATTATCATTATATTATCATCTTTAAGATCCTTCAAATTGATAAAATGAACACCAAGAACCGGAAAATATCTTCTATATAAAATAAATGATACAATTATTGTTAACAAAATTAAAACTATCATTTAAAGCCTCCTTCAATGAAACAAATTCATTGGCAAGGTTTATAATATACCCCGTTAGGTATTAATGTCAATAGAATCTAAAAATTTTTTTCAGTATGCAAAAAAAGACCGCAATGAACGTGGCGGTCTAAAGAATGATTTACTATTTACTTTTTTCAATCCAAAACTTGATCATGTTTTTATCGATTTCCGTTCTTAGGATGGTATGACCTGCATTTTTTGACCAAGCTGGCAGATCGTTTAAAGCTCCCTTATCCGTAACATGCAACTCCAATACTTGTCCGCTTTCCAATGAATCAAGACCTTTTTTTAATTTGATGATTGGCATTGGACAAGTTAGGCCACTTACATCTACAACCGAATCCACTTTTATGTTATTTGTATTGTTTACAACTGTTTCCCCAAGGTCGTTTGTGGAGGTTTCAACCTTTTTGTTTATATTGCTTCCAAATACGGAGGAATACGTTTTCCAGCCACCATCCACATTTTTAACCTGATAGCCGTTGTTTTTTAGAATTCTGCTCGCTAAATATCCTCTTAAACCGACCTGGCAACTGACATATATGGTCTGATCTTTAGGAAGCTCTTCTAATCGATTCCTTAAATCATTTAAAGGAATATTGATGGACCCTTCGATAAAACCAAACTCACGCTCCATTGGTTCACGAACGTCGATTAATAACCCTCCGTCTGCCACGATTTTGTCAATTTCATGCCATTGTACCATTTCCAGCTCGCCTTCCATGATGTTGGAAGCCACATAACCAGCCATATTAACTGGGTCTTTTGCAGATGAGTATGGCGGAGCATAAGATAATTCAAGGTTGGTCAAATCTTCTATTGTCAATCCACCTTTAATGGCGGTTGCAATCACGTCGATGCGCTTATCCACACCATCTGCACCGACTGCTTGGGCGCCGAAAATTTTCCCGTTTTCTTTATCAAAGATTAATTTTAAAGCAATTGGTGCTGCTCCCGGATAGTATCCTGCGTGTGAACTTGGGTGGATATGAACAACTTCATATGATACCCCTAAACGTTTTAATGTTTTCTCATTATTTCCAGTAGCTGCAACTGTTAGATCAAATACTTTGGCAATCGAAGTACCCATTGTTCCTTTATACTTCTCTTTTTTCCCCATCATATTATTTGCTGCAATTCGGCCTTGACGGTTTGCTGGCCCTGCGAGCGGAATCATGGCCTTTGTTCCGCTAATATAATCGACAACTTCCACCGCATCGCCAACGGCATAAATATCCTCATTAGAAGTTTGAAGGTATTCATTGGTAATAATACCTCCACGCTCTCCCAGTTCTAACCCTGCAGTCTTGGCTAATTCATTTTCTGGTCTGACTCCGATAGATAGGATCGTCATATCGGTTTCTATTTCTGTTCCATCAGAAAGAATAACCTTCTTCCCTTGATTAGCAAATGATTGTACACCATTTTCTAAAATCAACTTTACGCCTTTTTCTTTTAAATGAGTGTGTAAAATACTGGCCATTTCAAAGTCGATAGGTGCCATAATTTGATTTGCCATTTCAATAATGGTCACTTCGATTCCTCTATCTACCAGGTTTTCTGCCATTTCAATTCCAATAAATCCGCCGCCAACCACAACAGCTTTTTTAGGATTTTGGGAGTCAACGTAGTTTTTGATCTTATCAGTATCCGGTATATTTCTTAAGGTAAATAACGTCTGATTTTCATTTAATCCCGGAATTGGTGGAACGATCGGTCTTGCTCCAGGTGATAATAATAACTTATCGTATGTTTGCTGGTAAACTTCTCCATTTTGCAAATTCTTGATAGTTACTTTCTTATTTTCTGGATCAATGCTCATTACTTCACTTAAATTGCGAATATCAAGCTTGAAACGCTCTGACATTTCTTTTACCGTTTGTACTAATAGCTTGCTTCGGTCTTTAATCGTTTCACCGATATAATAAGGTAATCCACAATTTGCAAACGAAATATGTTCCCCACGCTCTACAAGAATTATATCGACGTCTTCACTTACTCTTCTTAATCTGGCAGCTGCAGTAGCGCCGCCAGCAACTCCGCCTACGATGATTACTTTCTGTGTCATATTTGTTCCCTCCAAGTAATATTTATAAATCTTAACAATTAAGAAATAAAATTAAGCATTATTAGATATACCCCAACGGGTTTTATACCTATATGGGTATTATAGAACGTAATAAAAAAATGTGAAGTTCCTTCATGAGATTTTCACATTTTCTTCACATTTAATTTTCACTATTTATTCACATTTAAATAAAAAAATATAATCATAGACCAAATAGAATTCCCATATTGGCTTAATAAACAAGACCAATAGCCATGGTTAATGCTGCGAATGGTAATAAAAATTTCTTCATTTAGTTTTCCCCCTATTTCTCTATTGCTTTTTACAGCATTGAATTAGACGGAGGAAAGGTCATTATAGTTTCACAAAATGGGAAATTTTTGTATTTTTTTAATAGAAATAACTTATTTTAAACTGGAGAAAATAATGAAGGATTAGCATGGATATGTTAATAAACCACATTTAGGAAAGGAAGGATGAAACCATGTCGATTCAATCCTTTCAACCGGGACAAATAGTATATGTAATTATTCGCAATCCTCATGCACAGGATGTGGCCAATGTCCAAGAAGCAGCGGTTGTCCAAAATCCCGATGCACCAGGTGATTTGGCGCTGTTTGTGTATGAAACCTATTATCCATTAAATGATGAAGTAGCAGTTTTTAGCTCTTCTTCCGAGGCGGAAAATGCCTTTCAGGAAGCATTCGGCTACACAGAAATCGAGGGTTATTATGGTTAAACCCTTTGTCCCTCAACTTGTCTATGTAGAACCCGATGCATTGACCTATCCACTTGGAAAAGAGCTTGTGTCCAAATTTGAAAATATGGGGATTGAGATCAGGCAAACCACCTCCCATAATCAAATTCGGAATTTACCTGGAGAGAATGACTTTCAAAGATATCGTGTCGCCAAATCAACACTCGTGGTCGGAGTAAGAAAAACGCTGAAATTTGATACCTCCAAACCTTCAGCAGAATATGCGATTCCCTTTGTGACTGGCTGCATGGGTCATTGCCATTATTGTTATTTGCAAACGACGATGGGCAGTAAACCCTATATCCGCACCTATGTCAACATTGATGATATTTTTGAAGCAGCCGAGAATTATATGAAGGAACGTGCTCCGGAACCTACACGATTTGAAGCATCCTGTACTTCGGACATCGTCGGTGTGGATCACTTAACCCACACCTTAAAAAAAGCGATTGAGTTTTTTGGTGAATCTGAATATGGAAAGCTTCGGTTTGTCACAAAGTTTGCCCATGTCGACCATTTGCTCGATGCCAAACATAATGGAAAAACCCGCTTTCGGTTCAGTATGAACGATGATTATATTATCAAAAATTTTGAGCCAGGCACCTCCCGCCAACAAGAAAGAATTGAGGCGGCCGGAAAAGTTGCGAATGCAGGATTCCCATTAGGTTTTATAATCGCCCCTATCTATTTACATGACGGTTGGAAGGAAGGCTATAAGGAAATGTTTGAAAAATTAGAGGCCGAACTTCCAAATGCAGCGAAAAAGGACTTAACCTTCGAGCTGATTCAACATCGCTTTACCAAACCGGCAAAAAAGGTCATAGAAAAAAACTATCCAATGACGAAATTGGAATTGGATGAGTCGAAACGGAAATGGAAATGGGGACGCTACGGGATCGGAAAGTACGTGTATACCGACCAAGAGCAAGAGGATATCAAAGATACCTTGGGTTCATATATCCATAATTATTTCCCTGAAGCAAAAATTGAGTACTTCACTTAAAGGAGTAGATTTTAATGACAAATTCAGATTTAAAAGAAAAGGTCCAGAAGGTTATCTCAGACCACAAAACGGGCATTCTATCGACAGTTGAAAATAATAAACCTCATTCCCGGTATATGACTTTTTATAACGACGAATTAACCTTATATACACCAACAAAAAGGGATACTGAAAAAATCGGGGAAATTGAGAAAAATCCGAACGTATCTGTTTTATTAGGCTATGAAAAAAAAGGACAAACTGATTCCTATGTTGAAATATCAGGAACTACCGCTGTTAATGATTCTACTCAGCTGAAACAACAATATTGGGAAGAGTCATTTAATCAATGGTTCAACGGCCCTGACGATCCGAACTATATTTTTCTGGAGATAAAACCAGAAACCGTTCGTATTATGAATCTTAATGGTGAACCATCACAAGAATTGAATTTGTAGATTCTCCCCCTTAAGGATTCAGTCGTGTAACTGAATCCTTTTTGTCTTCACGAACATATACCACATATTTGTGACAAATTTAAAATATTTTTTGACAATTTCGTGAACAAAGTTTTGACAATTTTGTGAACTCGGTGAATAATATATAGTATAAGAATTTTGGAAGTGTAAATATCCCATCCCAAGGAGGTCGTAATAATGAATTCACGAATGAAAATATTACATGCAACAAAATGGGCCGGCAGTGTTACCTTGCTAACAGGTATCATGATTTTTTTATACGGAGTTGTAAGCGGTTTAATGCCGGTCACTGGGATTGGGATTGGTACCATTGTGGGAGCGGTGATGTTCTTTTTGATGGGAATGTTTTTTATCGCGACTGAGGAAATGGTAGAAAAGACAGATAAGGGATTAGAAATCCCGCCAATGAAACCAAGATTATATTTAGTGAAAAGATAGAGAAAGAGAGCGCAAATGGACGCTCCCTTTCTTCATTTATCTACATATCCCAAAGGAAAATGAGTAATGTTCCAAAAACAGTAATCAGGGCCATGGCAATCATAAAAAATACCTTGCCATAAATTACCCACTTATCTTCTGATTCGCCAGCGTGCATAAACACAACAAGCTGCAAAAGAGCCTGAACAAATGCTGTGGCAACTAGGACAACCATTCCTTGTGCAAAGGAGAGTTTCAAGAAATAGACTGCCAGAGCAGCTGCCGTTAGGACTAAGGAAAAGACAAAACCAATTATTTGTTTTCGTGGGAATAATTCGCTCATCTTACATCATTCCTTTCAAATAGATGAAGCTGAAGATGAAGATCCAGACGACATCCAAGAAATGCCAGTAAAGTGAAAAGATAAAGGATTTATTCGCAGTTTCAGGCGTTAAGCCGCGTTTTTTCACTTGCAAAAGGATAGCTGTTCCCCAGAATAATCCGAAGGTAACGTGCAGTCCGTGTGTACCTAATGTAGTCATTAGCATGGCAGTAAATGCGCTAGTCTGCAATGTTGCACCATCATGGATATAGGTGATGAATTCATCAATTTCAAAGCCTAAGAACCCTAGACCAAGAAGAAGTGTAATCACAAAGAAGGTCATCATTGCTTTTTTGCGTCCTAGACGCATTGCGTGAACGCCAAGTCCAATTGTAAAACTACTTGTTAATAACAAAAGTGTTTCTATAATAACCGGAGCTATTTCAAAAATTTCTGTACCACTTGGACCGCTTCCGGTTCTATGCTCTAACGTAAAGTAAGAAGTAAACAGTGTAGCAAACAGCATAATTTCAGCTGCAAGGAAAACCCAAAAGCCAAAAATATTCAGTCCGTTTTGTTTTGTACCATATTCTAATGGCAGCGAGTGATCGACGTTCATTATTTAGCACCTCGCAGTTTTGTTTCAGTTTCTTCTATTTCTTTAACAGAAATATATCGGCCGTGGTCCTGTTCGAATGAGCGTAGAGCCATACATGCCAAAATTCCAATTAGTGAAAGAATTGCCGGAATCCATAAGGAGAAGACCAACGAAAATCCTAACACAAAGAAGATTGCGCCCATAATAAATGGAACTCCACTGTTATTTGGCATATGGATTTTTTCCACTTTACCCGGGAACAGCTCATGACCTTTTTTCTTGGAATCCCAGAATGCTTCACTAGAAGCAACCTGAGGCTCGATGGCAAAGTTGTATTCCGGTACAGGAGTATGTGTTGCCCATTCAAGCGAACGTGCATCCCATGGATCTGCACCAACATTTCTTGGTGAATAACGAACACTGTAATAAACGTTATAGACAATCAATGCAAAGCTGATGGCCATAACACCTGCACCAACGAATGAAACCATATTTAATGGTCCATAACCTGTTGCTTCTGAATAAGTGTACATACGGCGTGCCTGACCATCTAAACCAGTAATGTACATTGGGAAGAACGCTAAGCAGAATCCGATCGTAAGCGTCCAGAATGACCATTTCCCAATTCTTTCATTTAACATAAAGCCAAACATTTTTGGCCAATAATAGGTTAGACCAGCAAGCATAGCAAATACTACACCCGGGATAATTGTGTTATGGAAGTGAGCTACTAAGAACATTGTGTTATGGTACTGATAGTCAGCAGCTGACATCGCTAGCATGACCCCTGTCATCCCGCCGATTACAAATAGCGGAATAAACCCTAGAGAGTATAACATTGGAACGGTAAATCGAATTTTCCCTTTCCATAACGTAAATAACCAGTTGAAGATTTTAACACCTGTTGGAACGGCAATCATCATTGTTGTGATGGAGAAGAAGCTGTTTGCAACTGCCCCCTGCCCCATCGTAAAGAAATGGTGCGCCCAAACCATACAGGATAGTGCTGAGATAATAACCATTGATGCAACCATTGATTTATAGCCATAAAGGTTACGTCCGGCAAAGGTTGAGATAACCTCACTGTAAATACCAAATGCAGGTAATATAAGGATATAAACTTCAGGATGTCCCCAAACCCAGAATAGGTTAGCCCAGAGCATATCCATACCGCCATTTGTCGTTGCAAAGAAGTGAGTTCCAAACAATCTGTCCATCGTTCCCATCGCAAGCGCCACTGTAATGACAGGGAAAACCGTTACGATGATAAGGTTTGTTACTAAAACAGACCATGTAAACATCGGCATTTTCATTAAGGTCATGCCCGGTGCTCTCATTTTCATGATTGTTGTAATCATGTTAATACCGGTCATCAGCGACCCGATACCGGATATTTGAATCGCAATCATATAATAGTTCGTTCCGACATGTGGACTGAAATCATTCCCTGCAAGCGGGAAATAAGAAGTCCATCCTGCATCAGGAGATCCGCCGATAACAAACGAGATATTAAACAACATCGCACCAAAGAAGAACAGCCAGAAGCTTAATGCGTTCAATCTTGGGAAGGCTACGTCACGGGCGCCAATTTGTAATGGAACCACATAGTTCATGAAAGCAAAGATGAATGGCATTGCCATAAACATGACCATGATAACCCCGTGTGTTGAGAAAACTTCATTATAATGCTGTGGATCTAGCAGTTTATTATCAGGTACAGCCAACTGGGCACGCAGCATAATCGCGTCCACGCCGCCGCGGAATAACATAATTAAGGCAGAGAGTAAATACATAATTCCAATCCGTTTATGATCAACTGTTGTTAACCATTCGCGCCATAAATATCCCCATTTTTTGAAATAGGTTAGGCCTGCAATAATGGCAACCACTGTTAGGCCAATCGCTACCATAGATGCATAGATTGCAAGACTTGGATTTGGTATGGCAAAACGTTCAAAGAACTCCATCCTTTATTAACTCCTTTCGAGAGATTAATTTTTTCAATAATTCGTTTCATTAACCCGTTCACAATTACTCATGATTTTGGTGATCTGACATATCCATATCCATTTCCATTTTTGAGTGGTCAGTTTGACCTTTCTCTGGTTTTGCGGAAGGACTGTGATCGTGTTCTGGTGCTGGACTAAATTTTAAATGAGTCCCTGTAAAAGTCATTTGTCCAAGGTGTCCTGGCTTTAATAACTCATCAAATTTTTTCTCTGATAAAGGTTTTGCCGTTTTCTTAACGTCTTTTACCCATTTATCGAAATCCTTTTCAGACATTGCTGTAACATTAAACGTATTTTCAGCAGTACCTTTACCGCTGAAGTTCGCATTACGGCCCATCATTTCACCCGGTTCATCTGCAGCTAAGTGCAGTGTCGTCACCATATCGGACATAGCGTATTTTTGACCGCCAAGTTGTGGAATCCAGAAGCTAGTGATTGGTCCGTAGGAATAAAGCTTAAATTCAATCGGCCGGTCTGTTGGAATATACAAATAGTTGACAGTTTCAATATTTTGTTCTGGATAACTAAAATGCCATTTCCAGTCAGATGAGGATGCATAAATGACTAAAGGATCTTTATCCTGATATTTTATTGGTTTTGCTTCGACAATATTGTTACTTTGAACAGAAACGATTGAAAAGTAAGTGACAATAATGACAGGAATACCGACGCAAATTAGCTCAACCCATTTATTTCCTTCAATGTGAGGCGGTTCATAATCTGGGCTTGCCTTTGAGGCACGATACTTAATTAGCACATAAATCAAAATAGCGAAAACTACAATTACAATGAACGACATGATCCCAATGGATAACAAAATATCATGGGCTTGCCTTTCGGCTTGCGGCCCTTTAGGATCAAGAACCATGAGTGGTTCACATCCTGTTAGCACTGTGGCAATAGTTAAAACAAGCAGTAATAATGCCGATTTTACTTTCATGCTAGTACCCCTTTCTTTTATTTAAAAAATATCATGTTAAAAAAATTTTTTGTTTGTGATTTACATCACATCAATTAGTAACTATCTTAATACCAAACATTATTAAAAGACACCCATTCGGAAGATTTGTCACTAAATGTTCAAAAAGAATTCGACATTTTGTAAAAGTAGGGTCTATACATTTGCTTTTTTAATATATTTTTAATATTGGTTAGCGGGTAGATTGAGGATTATGGAAAAGCACCCTTAAAATCCCTTCACATTTATGTTTCTATTTAAAAAATTCAGATTCACTGTAGTGAAAAAACAAAGCAAAGAAGCGATCACGACCGATCGCTTCTTTGCTTTGTTTTTTATTGATTTAATGCGCTAACCGCATTGATTAATCCAAATCCAGCCTTTTCATCATAACCTGGTTTGAATACATCTTCTGCTGAAGACTGAATGATTTGTTTTACCTGCACAGGTTTAAGAACGTCTTTTCCGTACTTCGCGATGATCACTCCCGCTAAGGCAGCTGTTTTTGGTGCGGCCATTGAAGTGCCGGCATACCAAGCATAGCCATGCTCTAAAAAGTTACCTTGTTTGTCATAAAGTGGTACAGAACTAAAACAAAGGTATGAGTTGTCTCTTCCGGTTTTTGTGGCTGGATCATAATTAGGACCTAAATCTCCGCCAGGTGCCATTACATCAATTTTTCCTACCCCGTAATTAGAATAGAATGTTAGATTTTTTAGAGCTCCACCCGCTGAAACCCGAATCATAGTTTGACTGCTAGGGCTTCTGTGAACAGAACCATTGTCGTCACCAGCTAATTGTCCTGGACTGCTAATATCCACCCCATTATTACCAGCAGAACCAACAACTGTTACCCCTTTTTGGATAGCATATTGGATAGCCCTGTTAAATAATCGAACATCTGCCACAACATCTTTTGTAGCATACTCTGGATCTTGGAACCAGTCATAACCGCCAAGGGACATATTGACAACATCCACATTGTCGTCCGCTGCTGTCATCAGAGCCTCAGCAATATGGGCAGTTTCAGCACCGCCAGTTGGCCCAAAGACACGGTAGGCTGCTACTTTCAGATCAGGTCCTATTCCTAAGATTCTTCCCTTGCCAGCAATCGATCCGGCAACATGCGTGCCATGGCCATCTTCATCCATTGCATCTGTATAACCCGGTACAAATGATTTACCGTAGGCATAATTATCCTTTATATCAGGATGATTATAATCGATTCCAGTATCAACGACAGCTACAACAATATCATTTCCTGAAACAGGTTTACCTGTACCGCCCGGCAAACTCCAAGAGGCGCCATTATTTGTCACTTGCTTGATATCCCATTGATTCTGATTATACAAATCAGCGTTGGAAATATCCCCTGGCTCAACTGCTTCCTGATAAGCTGGTTTTTCCGGATACACAATTTTCTCAACCCCTGCATCCAAAACAAGACTCGATTTTTTCACCTTATCTAGAAACGCAGTATTCGTTGAACTTACTTCAACAGCCCCCAGCTTATCCAACTTCCCTGTCACTTTTCCGCCGGCGTCCTTGATCATTTTTTCATATCCTGCAGGAAGCTGGGATTGATCCTTAAAAATTACTATGTACTCCTTGTTCACAGGTGCAGCACTGCTTTTTGAAATCCCTCCGCTAAATATAACGGATGCTCCCAAAGCAACGGATAAAGCGCTTCCAAAAATCTTCTTCTTCATCGTTTCAACCTCTCCCTTTCTCTTTTTCTCAATTTTCATTATATTATTTTAAAGGGACTGTAGACATTCTACTAAAGTCCTTATTACAATCTTTTTATGCACCACTTTGTTCCTATTTTTGAATAATTACCCATATTAATTTCCATTTATACCCAAATTAGTCCAATTGTTTGGATAACCCATGCAGGACAAACACTTTCCCAATAAAATAAATTACAAAACTTTTTAATGCTCCATATTTTAGGGAGTGGTCAAATGGGAGCAATTAACGGAAAAGAATTTATCGAACGTATGGATCGTTTAAACAAGGAAATTTGGCTGGATGGAGAACGGTTGGAAGGGAAAATTTCTGAACATCCTGCATTTAGAGGCCTTCTTCAAAGCAAAGCATCTTTATATGATTTTCAGTTTGATTTGACCCTGAAAGAAAAGCTAACCTTTTTATCCGATGAGACGGAAGAGCGGATTGGGCTATCCTATTTACAGCCACGGACGAAAGAGGATTTAAAAAGAAGGCGGACCATGATCGAAATTTGGGCCAGGCATACCAATGGGCTGATGGGTAGAAGTCCGGATTATATGAATTCAGTCGTTATGGCCTTTGCCTCCTCCGCCTTATTTTTAAAAGGGAGTGAGAATTGCTTTCCGGAAAATATTATTTCCCTCTATGAAAGGGCAAGGAATCAAGATCTCTCGTTTACCCACACCTTCATAACTCCTCAGGTTAACCGGTCGCAAATCAACTTTGAAAAATCGAAAGAACCAATTGCCGCCAAAATCGTCGGGAAAAACGAAAAGGGAATTATTATCAAGGGGGCTCGCCTGTTAGCGACCCAAGGCGGTTTAACTGATGAAGTCCTAGTTTATTCAGCCGGCGGAGTGACAAATGACGCGGATGCCTATGCATTTTCCATCCCTTCTGATACGAAAGGACTTAAATTTCTTTGCAGGGAGTCGTTTGTAGGCGGTGAGTCTGCCTTTGATTATCCGCTCAGCTCGCGTTACGAAGAAATGGATACGATTTTAGTCTTTGATAATGTGGTGGTCCCGTGGGAGAGAGTCTTTTTTTACGAAAATGTCGATGCAGCAAATGAATTCATGGAGAAAAGCTCATTCTACCATCACGCCTACCACCAGGCCATCACTAGACAGGTTGTGAAAACAGAATTTCTATTGGGACTTGCCGAGTCCCTTTCGGATACAATCAATGTTTGCGGATATCAGCATATTCAAGAAAAACTTTCAGAAATCATCATCGGACTTGAAACGATGAGGGCGCTGCTGCTCAAATCTGAGGAAGAGGCGGAATTGGATGAGTGGGGTTATATGAGACCAAGCCTCATTCCTCTTAAAGTCGCTAGCAATGTCTTTCCAAAAATTTATCCTAGATTCAGCGAAATCATTCAATTAATTGGCGCGAGTGGAATGGTTACCTTGCCGACTGAAAAGGACTTTAATTCCCCTATAAAACAGGATTTGGAATCCTATCTGCAAGGCTCTAGAAAAAATGCCGAGGACCGCGTCAAGCTTTTTCGATTAGCCTGGGACCTGACGATGAGCTCATTTGGCACAAGGCAAACCCAGTATGAACGGTACTTCTTCGGCGACCCTGTCCGCTTGTCTAGCGGTTTGTATCAAACCTATCCAAAGGAAGAATATTGCAAGCGAATTAAAGATTTGCTTGATTTAAAAGAATAGGATATCCCTGCATAAGGGATATCCTATTCTTCTAACTATTTTGATGTATCACCTGCAACTTCGACAGCAATGGTCTTTTATTTTCCCAAGAAACCCGAACCGGCAGATTAAAAAATTGGGTAAGGCCCTCGCTCGATAACATTTCATTGGTGTTTCCGTACGCAAAAACCTGCCCCTCCTTTAGCAACAAGGTTTTATTGAATACAGGGAGAATCTCTTCCACATGATGAGTAACATAAATGATGGCTGGTGCATCTGGGTTTTTGGCAATCGTCTCGATTGATTCCAATAGTTTTTCACGGGCAATAAAGTCCAGACCGTTCGTTGGCTCATCGAGAATCAGCAAAGACGGGTCAGCCATTAACGCGCGGGCAATTAACACCCGCTGTTTCTCCCCTTGCGATAAAGTTTCATAATTTCTGTTAGCATAATCGATGCAGCCAAGCTCCTCAAGTAAGGAAATGGCTTTTCTTCGTATTTCGTCTGTGGGAGCTTCATAGAGACCAATGGAAGCGAATGCTCCGCTTAGTACCACTTCAAAGGCATTATCGCCCGGGTGAAATTTTTCCTGAAGTGAGGATGAAACAAAGCCAATTTGCTTGCGCAGCTTTTCAGCAAGATAGGTTTTCCCAAACTCCATTCCTAAAACATTAATTTTTCCCTTTGTCGGGAAATTATAGGCGTTCAGCAAATTTAGGATGGCCGTTTTACCAGAACCGTTTAAACCGAATAAAACCCAATGCTCCCCTTTTTCTATTTGCCAATTGACATTTTTTAAAATCCAATTGTCGCTCCGTTTGAGCGAAACGTCCTCTAGTTGCAGAATCATTATTTTACTCCCCTCTTATGATTGACTTTATACATAATATAGTATCAAAATTTTCCGAAAATAAAAATATTGAGAGTTTTCCACTCTAAAAAAAGCAATTATGAACATTCTTTGAAACTATTCTATTTATAAGTGTTTCCCCAACTTTCGCCGCATAATTCTACAAATTTCTTGGTTTACGATTGCTATATTTTGAACGTAAGGAAAATATTAATTTACTATTGTTCAACATTTCACAATAAATGATTTTAGGGAGGAACAATCAATGGCAGTGGAAGAAAAAATGTTACAGCAAAAGCAAACAGTTTCGATGATTGACCGATTAGCAGCTAATGCCGCTCAGGCAGCTACGGAGTTTCGCAGCTTTACGCAGGAAATGGTCGATGAAATTGTCAAGCAGTTGGCACTTGTTGCACTCGAGAACCACGATAAATTTGCCAGAATGGCTGTTGAGGAAACGAATCGAGGCCTTTACGAAGATAAAATCACGAAAAATATGTTTGCAACAGAGATGATTTATCACACCCTTCGAAATCTGAAAACGGTCGGCATTATCAGTGAAAACGCGCATGAGGGCAGCTATGAAATTGCCGAACCTGTCGGGGTCATCGCCGCGCTGGTGCCTGTGACAAATCCCACATCCACTGTCATTTATAAATCTCTTATTTCTATGAAAACAAGAAATCCGATTGTTTTTTCCTTTCACCCCGTTTCACAGAATTCGGGAAGGTTCACAGCTGAACTTCTAAGAGAAGCCGCTGTCCGTGCAGGCGCTCCTGAAAATTGTATTCAATGGATGGAAACTACCACTCTGGATGGTATCAATATGTTAATGAAGCATCCAAAAGTATCGCTAATTCTTGCGACCGGAGGTTCTAGCATGGTGAAAGCCGCATATAGTTCCGGCAAACCGGCAATTGGTGTCGGACCAGGCAATGTACCTTGTTATTTCGAAAAAACTGCCAATATCAAGAGTTCCGTCCAAGACCTGATTATGTCGAAAACCTATGATAATGGAATGATTTGTGCCTCTGAGCAAGCGTTAATCATCGATAAAGAAATCTATACCGAAGTCATTACGGAAATGATCGCCAACAACTGTTACTTTTTAAATGAGGAGGAAAGGAAACAGTTAGAAAAAGTAGCGATAAAAGAAGAAACCGGATTCCTCAATCCGATGATTGTCGGTCTTCCAGCCTTTAAAATTGCCCAAATGGCCGGAATCGAAGTCCCATTTGATACCAAGGTTTTAGTGGTCGAGTTGGAAGGAGTCGGACCAAAATATCCGCTTTCCTGTGAAAAACTAAGCCCTGTTCTTGCCTGCTATAAGGCAAATAGTACAGAGGAAGCCTTTAACCTGGCAGAAGCCACATTAGAATACGGTGGACTCGGCCACACCGCTTCCATTCATACGGCTAATGACCAGATTGTTGAACAGTACGCGATGAGAATGAGAGCAGGAAGGATCCTAATCAATACTCCTTCCGCCCAAGGGGCAACTGGAAACGTTTATAACGATTTACTGCCGACACTAACCCTTGGCACGGGCACATATGGAGGAAACTCGGTTTCAGTCAATGTCGGTGCCATGCATTTACTTAATATTAAAAAGGTGGCCAAACGCAATAATAACGCCCAAATCCTAAGGACACCGCCACAAATTTATTATCGTAAGAATTCTGTTCAGGCATTGGAAATCATCCCGGATATTAAAAGGGCATTTATTGTCACAAGCCCAAGTTCGGTGAAAAACGGTTATGTCGATAAAGTGCTCCATTTTCTAACGAAACGACCTGATTTTGTCCACTATGAGGTGTTTTCTGAGGTGGAGCCTGACCCTAGCATCGAAACGGTCATGGCGGGTGCTGAATTGATGAGACACGCTAAACCGAATATGATCATTGCCTTAGGAGGCGGTTCTGTCCTTGATGCAGCAAAAGCGATGTGGTTATTTTACGAGGATTCTGAGGCAAACTTTAACACCTTGAAACTGAAGACTCTTAATCCGAGAAAACGAGTTGTGACTTATCCGAAGCTTCGGGAGAAGGCTAAGTTGATCGCGATTCCGACTACTTCCGGAACAGGTTCGGAGGTTACCTCCTTTGCCGTCATCACGGATAAAAAAGCGAATATTAAATACCCGCTTTCCGACCCTGAACTTTTACCAGATGTGGCGATCATCGATCCACAGTTCTCGATGACTGTTCCGAAGGAAAACACAGCAGACACCGGAATGGATGTCTTAACACATGCTCTTGAAGCTTTTGTTTCAGTCGTTGCCAATGATTTTACAGATGGACAGATTATTAAGGCCATTCAGCTAGTATTTGAGTATTTGCCAAGGGCGTACCGTAACGGTTTTGATGAGCTGGCCCGCGAGAAAATGCATTACGCTTCCACGATTGCGGGCCTTGCATTTAATAACGCCTATTTAGGAATTAATCACAGCCTTGCCCATGCGGTTGGCGCCGAGTTCAATATCGCTCACGGCCGCGCAAACGCGATTTTCTTGCCGCTTGTTATTCGCTATAACGCGGTGAAGCCGACGAAATTTACGCCATTTGCCGGTTATGAGTATTATAAGGCTGATAAACGTTATGCTGAGCTGGCAAAAATGCTGGGGCTTCCGGCACGGACAACGGAAGAAGGTATTGAAAGCTTGGTTGAAGCGGTGATTAGTTTGGCAAGAGAGCTCGATATGCCTTTAAGCGTCGAGGAATGCGGTGTGAGCCAACCTGTATATGAAAGTAAGATTGCCGAGATGGCCTTACATGCCTTTCATGATCCTGATACAAACGTCAATCCGAAGCGTCCATTAACTAGAGAACTGATGGAAATCCTGCGTCAAGCTTATAAAGGGGTATAGTTTTAATATATGGGAGGTGCCTCAATCGGGGATTTGAGGCACTTTTTTTGTTTGGGTTTATCCAATATAACGATTCGCAGATAAATTCAGGAATTCGCAGATATATTCGGGGATTCGCAGATATAATTGGAAATTCGCAGATATATTTCAAAATTCGCAGATATCCCTTAAAAATCCGCAGATATTTTAATCCATCTTTTTATATCCTATTCTGCTAGAGACCTGTATTTCCCGCTAAAATAAATAAGCGGTTCGGCGTTTGATTCTTCAATGGAAATTTCAATTACCCTGCCTATAAATAGTGTATGGTCCCCTTCCACATGTGCAGCTGTTACTTCACATGCGACCTGCGCCAGTGCCCCGGCGATAACAGGCACCCCGCCCAGCCGGTCAAACGCCACTTCCCGATGCTCCTTCAGCTGCCCCGCGAAAATCATCGACAACTCCTGCTGTTCAGCCGACAGGATATTGACCGAGAATGTATTGGACTTTTTTATTTTTTCAAGCATAGATGCTTTTTCCGCAATTGATACGACAACCAGTTTTGGGTTGAGCGATACAGACATAAACGCATTTGCCGTCATCCCGTGAGCCTTGCCATCCACCTCTGTTGCCACCACTGTTACCCCTGTTGCAAACTTCCCCATCGCATTTCGAAATAAACGATCATCCATTAGCAGTCCCTCCCAGCTTTCCACATTAATTTATAACTATGTTGCAAAACCAATATAAATGAATGGTAAAAGCAGGTACCTTATAAAAAGCACTTGCTTTTAACATTCTATAAACCACCAAGCCCGGAAATCAGGATTCCAAAACAAGCTGTAAATAATAGAATATTAATCCCGAGACCAATCAATGCCCCCTGGCCCATCCGCTTCCTTCCCTTTGTAAAACAAATGATTGGAATCACAATCATGGCAATGGCGGCTATACATAGATAAGCAAAAAACATCGGGGAGAAAACTAACAAAACCAATAACCCTAGAAGATAAATCCCGATGGTGATGCCAATCCCAATCCATAGGTCTTTTAAACTCCCATCCTTTGAATTGTTCCCTTGATTTTGATTCATGCCTATTCCCCCCTTAAATGCTCAAAACTACTATTTTATAAATGTTCGTTCTTCCAGTTCCTGTTGGATTTTCTTCAATTCTTGTTCCTTTTCATCCCGATAAAATAAATTGTACGTATCAAACGGAATAATCCGGCCATCCGGATGGGCGATATGGACACAGGATTTTTTTACGGAGCGGACATCAAAGTTATGTGCATCTAAGAACTGCATAATAATCACCCGGAAGACGTTGTCATAGCCGATTTCTCCCGGCATTGCCACCTTTGGCAGGCAGCATAACAAGTCCTTCAAGGACAAGGCCGAGGAATCCGGAGAATGGTTCAAGGAGAACAATTTAAATATCATATTTTTAATATTATCGTCCTGTTCAAAAACGATGGTGTTGCGCTCGCCTTCCAGCAAAATATTAGGATCGATTAATCCTGTTAGCGGTGTCACATCCCCATTAAGCTTTAAGGCATAGCCCATTGCCAGGCAATCAGGATGGCATGGGACGGGGATTATATCCTTTGATCCAAACACATTCGATTGGTCAATAATCATTTGCCGTACTTCACTCAGCGTTAAGCGGTTAACAGAAGGGTCATATTCCTCCAATCTACCTGCTGCTTGAATAGGCTGAAAGGTCACCCCGCGGACACACTTCTGCTGCAGACCGTATTGAATGATTTTTCCTACTTCATGGTCGTTTAATCCCTTTTTCAAGGTGACAACAAGTGTAGTAGATATATTAAATTCATTTAAATGGTCAATCGCCTTTTGACGAATCTCTCGTAAATCTACTCCCCTTAATTCCTCCAATGCTTCTATTTCAAAGCTGTCAAATTGAAGATAGATTTCAAAGCCAGGAGAATACGAGGCTAAGCGCTTGACAAATTCCTTGTCATTTGCGATTCGGAGCCCATTTGTATTCACCATTATATGACGGATTGGCCGTGATTTTGCCATGTCCAGGATGTCAAAGAACTGCGGATGAATCGTTGGTTCGCCCCCGCTAATTTGGACGATATCAGGCTCACGCTCATTTTTAATAATGCTATCTAGCATAAATTCTATTTTTTCTATGCTGCGGAAGGTCCCTTTATGCGGCGAGGAATCCGCATAGCAAATCGGGCATTTCAGGTTGCAGCGCTCGGTAATCTCCAATAGTGTTAAACAGCTATGCTGTTCATGGTCCGGACAAAGGCCACAATCATACGGGCAGCCATATTTAATTGGCGTATTCCAGCGATATGGCATTTCCGAGGGCTTAATAAATTCACGGCACCACTTATAATAATCGACGTCTGTTGAAATCAAAACCTTTTCCCTGCCGTGCTGCATACAATGCTTAACCAAATAAACCTTTTCATTTTCAATGATGACCTTGGCTTCCACTTTACGATGACAGGTCGAGCAGATGCTGTTTGTTAATTCATAAAATAAATACGGCCGGTTAGGCATGGATTTCTCTCCTCTTCTCTGTTTGTTTTTTATTAATGAGCCATATGTAATACAAGATCCCCAGCAAGCTTGCCACTTGAATATTGTTTAAAAGCCAATATGGGTGCGGGGTTGGTTTAATAAAATCAATCATGAACCGAAACGTTAAATAACCAAGCATGTACAGCTGAAATAGCAGGCCTTCCCAGCCGATCCTATTTCTCTTTAGCTGAAAAAGTGCGACGGCAAGAGCACCCAAAAAAGCTATTTCATAAAGCTGTGTGGGGTGCCGCTTTATTCCGTCCCCAAAGTCCATCCCGGTGATCCAAGTTGTAGCCGTCCCATAAGTGTGGTCATCTAAGCCGGTTAAAAAACAGCCAATTCGGCCAATCATCATTCCAACAGCCAATGGCAAAACAAAGTCATCGCCGGTCGAGCGCTTCCATCCAATGCATTTTTTGGCTGTTTCAACACCAATCAGCCCGCCTAGTAATCCGCCGACAATTGTTTTTCCTTCCATTAAATAAATAAGATTATGCCAATTTTCCAGCGTTTCCTTTGGGTCTTCAAGCCAATAGAGAAATTTAGAGCCGAAAGCAGCGCCTAAGATTGCCCCAACAATGACCCAAAGGGCTTTATCCATTGGGATTCTATCTTTATTTCGTGTATATAAATAAACGCGGAAGCCGATAAAATAGGCTAATGATTCTAATAATAGATGGGGGTGAATGCCAAAAATATAGAAAGGGAAGTTCACTAAAACGTTATCCTCCTTTAAAGAATACTCCATGTTTTCTTCTTTATCTTATCAGAATCATAGAAAAAAATTATCATATTTTTTAAAATTTTCTAAACGTTATTGTATTTCTTTCTTTTTTTCGATCCTCGATATAAACTGATAGATGAACAAGTTTTAGCCGAGGTGAATCTGTGAACTTTCCAATCCTTGAAACCAAAAGATTACAATTAATCAAACTCACCCATCGCCATGTCGAAAGTTTGTTTGAAATATTTTCGCAAAATGAAGTAACGAGGTTCTATGGAACCGAACGGTTTACCCTGCCGGCCGAGGCCATGAAATTAATTGATTTGTTTCAAAAGAATTATCAAGATAAACGGGGAATCCGCTGGGGAATTAAGCTGAAGGAAAATCAAAAGATTATTGGAACCATCGGTCTTAATAACCTGCAACTGAAAAACAAACGGGCCGAAATTGGCTATGAACTGCATCCTGCTCTTTGGAGAAAAGGGTATGCGACTGAGGCCATTATAGAAGTATTACAGTTTAGTTTTACGCAAATGGAATTGTATCGGATCGGGGCCATCGTTTATCCGGAAAACGCAGCCTCGGTCAACCTGCTTCAAAAAATGGGCTTTACGAAAGAGGGCATTCTACGAGGCTATATGCATCAAAGCAATCATATTCATGATACATATGTATTATCGATACTAAAGCCAGAATGGGAAAAGAGCCAGGAAAATAAGTAACCTGGCTCTTTTCATTCCTCAAAGTAGTCTTTAAATTCCTTCGGATCCTTAGCCTTTTCATTATGATAATAAGGATTATTTTCGGTAACGTTCTTTGGGTCCAAATTTGTTTTAATTACTAACATGGGTCCGGTTGGACTTTCCGCAATGATTCGGTCATTTAACTTATCAAAATCAGTCATATTGCTATTTCCCGGTTGTTTCGTTTCCAAGTGATTACCACCTCCTAGAAATTAGCATGCTGATTTTAACTGGTAAACATGCATTCAAACATTTCTTGAAAAAAAGAAAAACTAGGAAGCAAAAACCTCCTAGTTAAAGTTATTCTTCTTCGCCACCTACTAAGAAATCCGGACTTAATTCTTCGAATTCCTCGTCGTCAACATCCATGCCCCATTCATCATCATTGTCTCTGCATCCTTCAGGATTTACGCGGACACAAACCTTGGTTTCACCAATGACTTCAACCAAGAACTCCCTTTCGACATGAACGATGATTTTGTTGCCATTTGGGGAAATGACGGCTTCACAGGTGTTTGGCTGCTGCAATACTTTTGCTACAATTTCGCTGTCGTCCATGCAGTCATGGTCACGGTATTTTAACTTAATGACATCTGTGTATTGGACCCGTTCCGTAACCACTTCTGTTTTGGTGTTATCGTTAAAGGAGTACCAAGTATTGATGTCATAAGTGCCGTGTATCTCAACTGTTTTACCAACTTTTTTCGCGTTATATTTATGGTTGATAACCCAACAGCCGAGAACGCTGGATGGATTGTGTGCCGGGCTAATCGTATGATTGGACTTTGTAAACTTCCGTCCCTTCGCTACTACGGCCTTCGCAAATATCTCTCTATATTCTCCCATTTTGCGCGAACCCTCCTCATTCAGTTTCATTTCATCCTATGCGAATGTCTATACTAGTGTGATATCTAAATCTGCGAATACTGGATAAAAGTTTAGTCATGATTCATCTTATGCGGGATGTCTAGGTGTGTGCCTTAAGGGGGTAGTCTTTTGCGGGAGGAATCCATATAAGGAAAAAAATAAGCCAGACTTCAGAAAGTCTGGCTTACATTTTTTAATGCTCGTGATCGCAATCATCGTGTCCTTCACAGGCTCCGCCGCCATTTTTCATGCTGGCGCCGGTTTCCCCAAGCAGCACATCACCGCCTGTTGAAATAATGATTTCATCTGTGACAGTATTTGAAATGGTTGTCGCAATTAACTGAAGCAATTCATTTACTTCGATTTGCGATTCCTTGAAATCTTGAACAACTGGAATGTCATCCAGCTCTTGTTCGATAGAAGCGATTTTTTCTTCAACCTTTTTCAATGCTTCCGGTTTGCCATAATGCTGCAGGTTTACAGCTTGCTTTTGCAATCCCTTAATATCAGCAATTAATGTTTTCACCTTTTGATTATCATGAATTTGCGCTTCTGCCCGTTTAAAGAAATCCACTTCCTGAGTATCTGCAATCATGCGAGCCAATTCTTTTGCACGAGCGACGATATCGTCTTTTGTATACTTCGTCACTTTAGTTCACCTCTGCTGGTTCTAGTTCTTCCACCATTTCTCCGTTTAATGACCATGTTTTTGCTTCGTTAATTTTTACTTTTACAATTTTGCCAATCGCTGACTTAGGACCAACAAAATTGACTAATTTGTTCTTGCTTGTATAGCCGGCAAGGACATCCGGATTGTTTTTACTTTCCCCATCCACTAGTACCTCGACAATTTGGCCCTGATATTTTTTCATAGCCTCAGCAGAAAGCTCGTTTACAAGGTTGTTTAAACGCTGTAAACGTTCTTTCTTTACTTCCATTGGGACGTTATCCTCCATCTTGGCCGCTGGAGTGCCTTCACGTGGAGAGTAAATAAATGTATAGGCAATTTCAAAACCTACTTCACGGTAAAGTGACATTGTTTCTTCAAATTGTTCGTCGGTCTCGTTTGGATAGCCGACAATAATATCCGTTGACAATGCGACATCCGGAATGGCGGTTTTGATTTTTCTAACTAGTTCTAAATATTGTTCTCTTGTGTACTTACGAGCCATAATTTTCAATACATCCGTTGAGCCTGATTGTACTGGCAAGTGAATATGATTCATTAAATTGCCGCCCTTTGCTAGGACTTCAATTAAATGGTCATCAAAGTCGCGCGGGTGACTTGTTGTGAAACGAACTCTTGGAATATCAATTTTACGGATTTCATCCATCAGATCTCCAAGTCCATATTTCAAATCCTCAAAGTCTTTTCCGTAAGCATTCACATTTTGACCAAGTAAAGTGATTTCCTTATAGCCCTGCGCTGCTAACTGGCGCACTTCCTGGATGATTTCTTCAGGACGACGGCTGCGTTCTTTACCGCGTGTAAATGGAACGATACAATACGTACAGAATTTATCACAGCCGTACATAATATTTACCCATGCCTTGATATTGCCGCGGCGTTCCTTTGGAAGGTTTTCAATTACGTCGCCTTCCTTGGACCATACTTCTACTACCATTTCCTTAGACATGTATGCTTCATGAAGGATATTAGGCAGTCTGTGAATATTATGAGTACCAAAAATCATATCAACTTGCTGATATGTTTTTAAAATTTTATTAACGACTGACTCTTCCTGTGACATACAGCCGCAGACGCCAAGAAGCAGGTCCGGCTTTTCCATTTTTAATGCCTTCAGATGGCCAAGCTCACCGAATACTTTATTCTCCGCATTTTCGCGAATCGCACAAGTATTCAATAGAATAACATTGGCATCCTCAGTACGGTCAGTCGGCTCATAACCTAAAGCTAAAAAGATACCTGACATTACTTCTGTATCGTGTTCGTTCATCTGGCAACCGTAAGTGCGAATATAAAACTTACGGCCTTTACCCATTCCGCGAAATTCTTCTGGAATAGCAAAATCATTTTGGTACTTTACTTCTTCTTTACCACGCTTTTTTGCATCTTTTAAGGAAGGCCCAGTAATTACTTGTTCGAAGTATTTGCTGTAATCCTTGGCGGATTTTTTGTCCGAAGAATTAGCAGCGTTTACTTGCTGACCTTCTAATCGTTGCTTTTCGTTCATGTGGGTTAATCCCCTTTCTTTAAAAAATTACTTCTATTATTATAAAGAATGCTAATTTTTTACTGTGCATAGAATTAACGGTTAATCTGCACATTATAATAGTATAAAGGTTTACGAACCTGAAAACAATAGAAAATCTAGGCTGCTTTCGATAATCACACTCTATAAAAAAAAATCCCGAGGGAGTGCCTCGGGATTTTCTTCACCATTACATGAATTCAGCAACTAATTTATCAAAATAATTTTGATCAAGCTCAAGGTCTGCTTGAGTTAACGGAGTTTCTTTGTAGCCATGAACTAATTCTTGGTAAGATTTTTGCTCCGTATTTTGATAAATAAGACCAGTTACTAAACCTTTATGCTTCATTAATGTTTGCATCGCTGCTTCGCGGTTATGTGGATCATAACCCTCGATATCGCTAAGCTTAGTAAGATTTTCTTTGAACCAGTCATAAGTGTTTACTTTATTATAAGTTACACATGGGCTGAATACGTTGATTAAAGAGAAGCCCTTGTGATTAATACCAGCTTCAATTAACGCAGTTAAATCTTTCAAATCTGTTGAGAAGCTTTGAGCAACAAAAGTTGCGCCCACAGTCAGTGCCATTTCCATTGGGGAAATCGCTTGTTCAATGGAACCTGCTGGTGTTGACTTTGTTTTAAAGCCAGCAGCTGAGCGCGGAGAAGTTTGACCTTTTGTTAAACCGTAAATTTGGTTGTCCATAACGATATAAGTAACGTCAATGTTACGACGGATTGCATGAATCGTATGACCCATACCAATCGCAAAGCCGTCACCGTCACCGCCGGAAGCGATAACTGTTAAATCGCGGTTAGCCATCTTAACGCCTTGTGCAATTGGCAGTGAACGGCCATGGATTCCGTGGAATCCGTATGAATTGATATAACCGGAAATACGACCAGAACAGCCGATACCGGAAATAACTGCTAAATTTTCAGGTTCTAAACCAACGTTTGCAGCAGCACGTTGAATTGCCGCTTGTACAGAGAAGTCGCCACAGCCAGGGCACCAGTTCGGTTTTACATCATTTCTAAAGTCTTTAAAAGTGGCCATTTAGAACAACTCCTTTGCTTTTGTGTAAACTTCGTGAGGTAAGAATGGATTACCATCATATTTCACATGCTTTACAATCTTGTCTGCATGTCCAACGTTCATTTTGATAATATTAGCCAATTGACCAGTCGCATTATTTTCTAACACGATAACCTTCTTCGCTGATTGAATAAGCGGAAGAACCTCGTCAGTTGGGAATGGGTGAATTAAGCGAATATGGGCATGGTTCACTTTTAAACCGTCATTTTCAAGGCGTCCCATTGCTTCTTCAATAACACCGCGAGTCGAGTTAAAGCCAACAAATAAAATATCTGCTTCTTCATGCTTCGCATTTTTATACACAGGTGTATTAAAGCGAATATTATCTAATTTACGCATACGCTTATCCATCTGCGCTAGACGGTTTGCAGCTGATTCGGATGGTTTACCAGTTTCAGCATGCTCAACACCTGTTACGTGGTGAATACCGTTTTTCATACCAGGGATAACACGAGGTGAAACACCATCTTCAGTTACCTCATAACGTTTGAAGTAGCCTTTTCCGTCAATCTCTGGAAGATCGCCATTTAACAGCTTACCACGACGAATTTCAACTTTATCAACGCTTAATGGTTCAACGGTTTGTTTACCCAAGGATAATTGCAAGTCAGTTAATAAAATTACCGGAACTTGATATTCTTCAGCAAGATTGAAAGCTTCTGCTGCATCATAGAAAGCTTCTTCTACTGTACTTGGAGCCATGACGATTTTAGGAATCTCACCATGTGTTCCGTAAATCATGGCCATAAGATCAGATTGCTCTTGTTTTGTTGGTAATCCTGTAGAAGGACCACCGCGCTGTGTATCAACGATTACTAACGGAACTTCAGTCATACCGGAAAGGCCGATTGCTTCCATTTTCAATGAAAGGCCAGGGCCTGCAGAGGCAGTAATTGTACGAACTCCAGCATAGTTAGCACCAATAGCCATTGTAGCTGCAGCAATTTCATCTTCTGTTTGAATAACTGTTCCGCCTAGTGCAGGAAGCTTCTTAATTAAGTATTCCATAATCTCGGAAGCAGGTGTAATAGGGTAAGCAGCCATAAAACGACATCCGCCTGCAATAGCACCAAGGGCAATCGCATCGTTACCGATCATAAACATGCGCTGTTTGCCGTCAGCTTTTTCAAGATGCATTGGCTCGACGCCTTGTCCAAGCTTATCTTTCATATTGTCAAAGCCAGCTTTAATGGCTTCCATATTCTTTGCAACTACCTGGTCGCCTTTTTTGCCAAAAATTTCACGTACAACTACCTCAAATACTTGGATATCCAAATCTAAAACGGCCGCGGTAGCGCCGATTGCAACCATGTTCTTCATTAATGAAGTACCAAGCTCTGTTGCAATTTCCGTAAATGGAACTACAAATAAAGAAGCTTCTGTATCTTCAGGCTTAGTTGGACCAAATTTAGCATCAGCAAGGATTAGTCCTTTGCTGTGAAGTTCTTTGTAGTTTACATCAATTGTTTCTTGGTCAAAAGCGACTAGGATATCAAGATCATCAGAAATAGAACGAACTTCTGTCGTGCTTACTCTTATTTTATTATTCGTATGGCCGCCCTTAATACGTGATGAAAAGTGACGATAACCATACAGGTAATAACCTAAGCGATTCAGTGCGATTGCAAAGATTTCACCGGTACTCTCAATACCTTCACCTTGTTGCCCGCCAACTTTCCATGAAAGTTGCTTAATCATGACTTACACCCCTTTGGATATGTAAAAGATAATTAAATAAACATGTAGATTATAGCACATTTCCGAGTAAACCACTAGAAATTGTGATTTTTAATGCTTTAAACCCCAAAAACTAGAGTCACGGAGATGTACTAAACGCTTACAATTCTAGACCTATAAAGTAAAAAATGCAACCCTTTGGCTCGAAATAATGTCTAAAATATGAATATTTTTTTATTATTTTAAATTACTTGATTTACCTTCTAAAAATATCAAGAATAAATGGGCAATTACAGTATTTTTAAACAGTTTTACTAATTCTTCTGCCTTTACGGTTATGCCCCAGTATTCCATTTTCGAAATATTCTCTCATATATCAGAATAGTATTCTTTAATTATGGTAAGCAAACAATGCATTCACAACGAGAACACAAAAATACCTGCTTGTATAAAACAACCAGGCACATAAAACTTTGAATTTTTTATACCCACGGCTTTTTTCTACCGCGGTTCTACAATTAACTTTATAGCTGTGCGTTCTTCCCCATCGATTAAAATATCTGTAAACGCAGGGACACAAATCAAGTCAACTCCGCTAGGCGCTACAAATCCTCTTGCAATGGCTACTGCCTTAACGGCTTGATTTAATGCACCCGCACCTATTGCCTGTATTTCTGCTGCACCTCTTTCACGCAGAACTCCGGCAAGTGCACCAGCTACAGAATTAGGATTAGATTTTGCTGAAACTTTTAATATTTCCATTCCTAGCTCCCCCTTGTAATAATCCCGATCCCGCATGAGCAGTTTCATGAATCAATCAGGTATAAAACATTCCACTGCTACTATATTCACGAATCAAATAACATATTCCAGCTTGGACAAAAATAAGGCATATAAAAAGAGCAAACGAGAGTGTTTGCTCCTATGAATACCAAGGATGGTCATCATTGATTAAGATTGGTTCAATTTTTTTGGCAAGGCCTGTTTTTTGATCCAGAACCATATGCACTGCGCTTAATTGATTTCTTCCTCCTGTTGGGACTTCAAATCGTACCGGCAGACTTGTAAGAAATCGTTTCAAGACCGCTTCCCTTTCCACGCCAAGAATGCCGTCATACGGGCCCGTCATACCCACATCAGTTAAATAGGCTGTTCCCCCTGGAAGAATGCGGTTATCGGCTGTTTGGACATGTGTGTGGGTCCCTACAACAGCCGATACCCTTCCGTCCAAATACCAGCCCATTGCCTGCTTTTCGCTCGTCACTTCAGCGTGGAAGTCAACGAAAATGAATGGTGTTCGTGTCCGCGCCAATGTGACGAGCTCATCGGCCTTTTGAAACGGGCAATCAATTGGATTCATAAATGTCCTTCCCTGTAAATTGATGACTGCCACTTCAAAGCTGTTTATTTTCAGAAAAATAATTCCTTTACCAGGCGTGTCCTTCGGAAAATTGGCCGGGCGGACTAAATATTTGGCTTGATCGATAAATTCAAATATTTCGCGATTATCCCAGGCATGATTGCCTAATGTTACAGCCTGTGCACCCTGCTCTAAAAATTGCCGGTAAATTTTTTCCGTAATCCCTTTACCGCCTGCGGCATTTTCACCATTAATAATCGTTATTTGCGGACGATATTTTTCTTTTAATCTTGGCAGATATTCTTTCACCATATCCCTGCCTGGAGAACCGACGACATCGCCGATAAAAAGTATGTTCATGTTTTTGCCCTTTCGTAAATAAAATGTGTTATTAGAAGTTTAGCATATTTTTTTATGCAAAAAAATAAAGCGATGCAAAAGCACCGCTTTATTTCGCGTATTCAACAGCCCGAGTTTCACGGATAACTGTTACTTTAATATGACCTGGATAGTCAAGCTCTTCCTCAATTCGCTTCCGGATATCCCGTGCCAGGCGGTGTGCAGCCAAATCATCAATTGCTTCCGGTCTGACCATAATCCGAACCTCACGGCCTGCTTGGATAGCGAAGGATTTCTCAACACCCTCATAGGATTCGGAAATCTCCTCAAGCTTTTCAAGGCGGCGGATGTAGTTTTCGAGAGTTTCACTTCGTGCACCTGGTCTTGCTGCTGACAAGGCATCAGCTGCTGCAACAAGGACCGCAATAATCGATGTTGGTGCGGTATCACCGTGGTGTGAAGCGATACTGTTGATGACTACTGGATGTTCCTTGTATTTGGTCGCTAGCTCAACACCAATTTCGACATGGCTTCCTTCCACTTCATGGTCAATTGCTTTCCCGATATCGTGGAGAAGTCCGGCCCGTCTTGCCAGTGTTTCATCCTGTCCAAGCTCTGCAGCTAATAATCCCGAAAGCTGTGCTACTTCCATTGAGTGTTTTAACACGTTTTGACCGTAGCTTGTACGGAACTTCAGGCGGCCAAGGATTTTGATCAGGTCAGGATGGAGTCCATGAACGCCAACTTCAAAGGTGGTCTGTTCGCCAACCTCACGGATATATTCATCCACTTCACGGCGTGATTTTTCCACCATTTCCTCAATCCGGGCTGGATGGATGCGGCCGTCTTGAACAAGCTTTTCAAGCGCCAAGCGAGCGGTTTCCCGACGAATAGGATCAAAGCCTGATAGAATGACAGCTTCAGGAGTATCATCAATGATTAAATCAATACCTGTTAACGTTTCAAGGGTACGAATGTTTCGTCCTTCACGTCCAATGATACGGCCCTTCATTTCGTCGTTTGGAAGGTTTACGACTGAGACAGTTGTTTCCGCTACATGGTCAGCTGCGCAACGCTGGATAGCCAAGGAAAGTATTTCTTTCGCTTTCTTGTCAGCTTCCTCTTTTGCACGATTTTCGCTTTCCTTAATCATCATCGCGGTTTCATAAGCGAGTTCATTCTCAGTCCGATCTATAATGATCGACTTCGCTTCCTCACGAGTTAAGCCCGAAATTCGTTCGAGTTCTAATTGTTGTGTACGTACCAACTCGTCCACTTTGCTTTCCATCTCTTCAATATGCTGTTGTCTTTGATTTAGAGAATCATCCTTCTTTTCTAGAAGAACTTCACGCTTGTTTAACGTTTCATCCTTCCTGTCTAAATTCTCTTCTCTTTGCAGTAAACGGTTTTCTTGTTTTTGCAGTTCATTTCTTCGTTCACGAACCTCACGTTCTGCTTCGGTACGAAGCTTGTGAATTTCATCCTTTGCCTCTAACAGGGCTTCCTTCTTTAAGGATTCAGCATCGCGTTTTGCATCCTCTAAGATTTGCTCTGCAGCATTTTTAGCTCCTGCTATTTTTGCTTCAGCAATGGATTTACGAATAAAATAGCCAACAACGGCACCGACGATAAGGCCAAGCAAAATGGAGATGATAGTAATTAAATCCAATCGTTACACCTCCTCTTGCTATGAACTTTTCTTACATTTTTTAAGTGTCGGCATGTACATTGTTTAGACTCAACATACAGCAAGCACTACGGCTTTTTCGCAATGTAATATTTCCAAAAATGTAAAATATACATGTTAATTGTAAATGTGGTGCCAATCATTGTCAAGGTTTAGTCCGATTGGCATTTTGAAATATTTCGAATTTAGTATGACGGGACTGGGACATGGGCAGTTTTTACAGAAGTATTTTTCATGTATATTACTGAATAAAAATACATTCCGTTTCAAAAAGAGCAAAACCTTAGAGAAAAGGCTTTGCTCTTTAAATTAATCTAGTAGCTCAATTTGATCATCGTCATCCACTTCAGTGACAGTTTTTTCACCATCCAACCCGTAGTGTTCACGGATTTTTGTTTGGATATCAAGGCGGATATCAGGGTTTTCCTTTAGGAACAATTTTGCATTTTCCCGGCCCTGTCCGATTCTTTGATCGCTATAGGAATACCAGGAACCACTTTTTTGAACAATTTCTAGTTCCGATCCCATATCGACGATTTCGCCTTCTTTTGAGATGCCTTCCCCATACATAATATCGACTTCAGCTGTACGGAATGGAGGTGCAACTTTGTTCTTAACAACCTTAATTTTTGTTTTGTTACCGACCATTTCAGTGCCTTGCTTAAGGGTTTCAGCACGGCGGACTTCAAGACGGATTGTCGAGTAGAACTTCAGCGCGCGTCCGCCAGGTGTCGTCTCGGGGTTCCCGAACATGACACCCACCTTTTCACGAATTTGGTTTATGAAGACAGCGATTGTTTTAGATTTATTGATTGCACCTGATAGTTTACGAAGTGCTTGGGACATCAAACGAGCTTGTAAGCCTACGTGGGCGTCTCCCATTTCACCTTCGATTTCAGCTTTTGGAACTAGAGCAGCTACTGAGTCGATTACGATGATATCAACTGCACCGCTTCGTACCAATGCTTCGGCGATTTCAAGTGCTTGTTCACCAGTGTCCGGCTGGGATAATAATAGTTCATCAATGTTTACGCCTAGTTTTTGGGCATAAGTTGGGTCCAGGGCATGCTCAGCGTCAATAAACGCCGCTTGTCCGCCTTTTGCCTGCACTTCTGCGATTGCATGAAGGGCTACGGTTGTTTTACCAGATGATTCGGGACCATATATCTCGATAATACGTCCCCTAGGATATCCGCCAACACCAAGTGCTACGTCCAGTGCTAGGGAACCACTTGGTACTGTGGAAATTCTTGTTTCCTGCTGCTCTCCCATTTTCATGATGGAACCTTTACCGAATTGTTTCTCTATTTGTTTTAGCGCCATTTCTAAGGCGGCCTTTCGGTCACTCACAAATAGTTCCTCCTTTTATATATAAAATAATATTATTGCTGGAATCTATTAAACGAAACCTATTATTAATATAACCTCTTTTTGAGTTTTTGTCGAGAAAAAACACGAACATTTATTCTGCCTTTTTCTGAGTAATTAAAGCAGGGAAAATTACAAAAAAACTCATGGAATTGTATCTTTCTTGAGAGTTTCTGAATAAAAAAAGGGAATTCTCTTGTTGTCAGAAAACTAAAAAATACTAGAAATCACTATTTTTTACCAATGCATGCTTTCAACCAACTTAACTAGGTAATATTACCTTTCTATTTTTTCTGTTGCCCATCTCCTTCACGTCAAACGGGTAAAATAATCGCTCTATTTTTACCACTAGTGATACTCTTCCTTCCCATACCTTCAAAAACAAAAAAACCACAAAACACCTAAACGGTATCCTGTGGTTCAGCTTTTAATAACTTTAATAGAAAATAACACCCAAATTTAACAGCCCTCACTCTGTTGGCGGCCCTTCCACCGGCAAGAGTTAATTTTTCAACGACCGTCGGCTTACCAGCAGCAGCGATTCCAATATAAACGGTCCCAACCGGTTTCCCTTCCAGTTCATCCGGTCCGGCCACACCGGTAAAGCTAATTCCGACATCAGTCCCAAACATTCGAGCTGAATTTTCCGCTAGTTCACGGGCACACTCTTCGCTTACAGCCCCATGCTGATCAAGCGTTTCCTGCCTAACCCCGACAACATCCCGCTTAATTTCATTGGCATAACATACAACGCCGCCTTTGAATACAGAGCTAGCTCCGGAAATCGAGGTAATCTCCTGCTGGAACAGCCCGCCTGTTAAACTCTCAGCTGCCGTAATGGTTAATTGCCCAGCCTTTAATGTCTTCGTCAGTTCCTCTAACAATGAGGCATCGCCATACCCATAAATATACTGCCCGACACGCCCGCGAATCTTCGACTCCACTTCATCCAACATAGCCTCTGCAGCCGCAGTATCCACATGCTTAGCGGTCAGACGCAACGTCACTTCCCCATCACCGGCAAGCGGCGCAATCGTCGGGTTGCTTTGTGCATCAATCAAATCAATAATTTCCGTTTCAAGGGCGGCTTCGCCAATCCCAAAAAAGCGCAGTACCCGGGAGACAATTTGTTCCGTCGAGCCGGCTGCCGAAGCAAGCGCCTGTCTGCCATAGCGGGAAAACATCGGCTCCATTTCCTTTGGCGGTCCAGGGAGGAGCATATAAATATGACCGCCCGTTTTCATCACCATACCTGGAGCCATGCCAAAGTCATTCGGCAAAACTTCAGATCCCTTCAAAACCAATGCCTGTTTCCTGTTATTCTCCGTCATTACTCGGTTAGTTCGTTTAAAATAATCCTCAATCGATTCTAATGCTGTTTCATCATGCGCAAGGTCTGTACCAATATGGCGGGCAATTGTTTCCTTCGTTAAATCATCCTTGGTCGGTCCCAGTCCGCCGGTAAAAATAATGATTTCCGAACGCTTCTCGGCAATGTCAATCGCTGCCTTAAGCCTCTCAGGATTGTCGCCAACCACCGTATGAAAATATACATCCACTCCGAGCTCAGCTAATTGCTGAGATAGAAACCGTGCATTCGTATTCACAATCTGCCCAAGTAAAAGCTCCGAGCCAACTGCAATAATCTCAGCATTCACATCTATCGCCCCTTACAAATCAAATTTTACTTCGAATTCTTCAGCACATGGCTATTTTTTGCAAAATAATCCCATCCTGACCAAATCGTGAAGAACATCGCGACCCACAATGCCAAAATATCAAAGCGGAAAGGGATCAGCGCAAAAATAATGTTATGTAATAGTAATGCAGAAATCGCAATAATTTGTGTCCAGGTTTTAATTTTCCCAAGCATATTGGCTGCGACAACTTCTCCTTCGCCTGCAAGCAGGAGGCGGAGGCCTGTGACAGCAAATTCCCGGCTGATGATGATGATGACAATCCAAGACGGGGCATATCCAAGTTCCACAAGAACAATCAAAGCCGCTGAAACAAGCAACTTATCGGCAAGCGGATCGAGAAATTTTCCCATGTTTGTTACAAGATTATATTTACGGGCATAATGGCCGTCTACCCAGTCAGTCGTGGAGGCTAATATAAAAATCAACGCCCCGACGAAATGCGTAACAGGCATGTCCGCCCCAAGTAAGGACATTTGTCCCCAATCAAAAGGAACCAACATAACAATCATAAATATCGGGATTAAAAATATTCTTGAAACAGTAATTCTATTTGGTATATTCATCAAAATTTCCTCCTAAAAAACCAGCGTGCTTTCATGAGCACTATAAAATACACGCCAAAAATAGCCATCGAAAGGATGACTATTGTTGGACCTTCGGAACATATTGGATCGTAATGTCCTGACGAACCTTCTCAGTTGGTGCGACTGCATACTCAAGCTTTTGATCATTGACATAAATGTCCGCATCTACCGTTTTTCCGACGATAATAACAGCTTCAGTTTCTGCTGATAAATCAATAGTCTGGGTATCAACACCGCCTGCTTGCAGTGTTCCGGAATAGAAAGATTTTCCTTTGCCATTCTTTATACTGACCCAGGATACACCCCTAGAAACAATCTTTACCACGAATTTATCAGCATCACTTAACGAATAAGTCGAATTTCTTCCACTGGTTTGTACTACTGATAAAACTTGCTTCGGAGTTTCCTCAACAGGTGTTGTGGTTTCTTCCTTTTTTGGTTCTTCCTTAACAGTTTCTTTTTTCTTTTTATCTTCCTTTGCCTTTTCTTCGGCTTGTGCTTTTTCAAGCTTCTCGTTCTTGACTAATTTAACCTGCTCATTATCCTTGTTCGTTGATTGATTTGAATCTGTACCAGCATTCGTTGCGAAAAAATAATATAAAAGACTAGCAATACCAATGACAAAAACACCAATTAACACCTTTGGCAGCACATCAAAAATTTTCGAATTTCCTTGTGAAATCTTCTTGTGCGTCGTTACTCTTGATAATTGCTGAGGCAATTCATCGCTATAGGAAGCCGGGATTTCACTTTTATACGTTTCAAATAGCTCTTCTGGATTTAGATGTAAGGCTTCTGCATACTGCTTAATAAATGCCCGCACATAGAAATTTCCGGGCATAGCTGAATAGTTGCCTTCCTCAATTCCAACTAAATAACGCTTTTGGATTTTTGTCATAGACTGCAAATCATCAAGACTCAAACCTTTGGCTAAACGGGCTTCTTTTAATCGATTCCCTAATTCAGTCACCGTTAACACCTTCCAATTTTTTAAAAATCAAAATCTCCAAAATCCGATCCGGAGAACATATTGTGTTGATCAACTACCTCATATGTAATTTCTTCGTCAGCGTGATTCCTTAACTCAATAATATAATCAAAATCATCAAGCGTATACTCGGAGTTTTGGACGAAAATATCCGGATGCTCAATCACCTTTACAGACGGGAGACGCATAATTTCACGAACTAGCTGCCAATGCCGCTCATTTGCCCTGCGGGTCGATACAATCCCATCAAGAATAAACAGATTATTTGCATTATATTCGTCTTCGATTAGCTGATTGCGGATCGTTTGCTTAAGCAGGGTTGAAGAGACGAACAGCCAGCGCTTATTGGCACAAACGCTTGCGGCGACCAGTGATTCGGTTTTACCGACACGAGGCATGCCGCGAATGCCAATCAGCTTGTGGCCTTCCTCCTTAAATAATTCTGCCATAAAATCCACTAAAACCCCAAGCTCGCTTCTGATGAATCGGAACGTTTTTTTATCATCTGCATCCCGTTGTATATAGCGGCCATGTCTGACAGCAAGACGGTCCCGCAGTTTTGGTTCTCTTAATTTTATTAGTTTTATTGTGTCCATTGTATTTAAAATTGACTCAAGACGTTTAATTTGATCATCATCTTTTGCCAGTATAAGCAAGCCGCGTCTTCCTTCATCGACACCATTAATAGTTACAATATTAATAGCAAGCATTCCTAAGAGGGATGAAATATCACCTAACAAACCCGGACGGTTTTTTGTAATTTCATATTCTAGATACCATTCTTTCTTCATGCTTTAACCCCCATTTAGGATATCAATCATTTTCTATTTCAAAAACGCCCTAAACCTTATCATAAATGATTTTGATAGAAGATGAAAGAAAAAACATGTCCAAATAGTAATTAATATCTATCAAAAAAGAGAGGAGATTTCTCCTCTCTTTACACATTATTGTTTTACAAGCTTAACCATTACGTTGGCAATGGCTTGCTGCTCCTGTGGATCGGCAACTGACCACATATCGGAAAGAACTCTTTCTTGTTCATTCTTTGGATCAACGTTCCTTGCCAGATAGTCGCCAATTTGGTAAGCAATGGTGTTGATTGCTCCTTCACTCATTCCTTGAGATTGTGCGTTGTTTAGGCGATCCCCAAGGAAGTCCTGCCATTGTTTCCAGTTATCTAAAACAGACATAATTTTGCCTCCTTTTTTAGATGGTACAAGTATATTTTGCAAAACGGAGGCAGTTTCTATACATCCTGAAAATATGAATTTTTAGGTATACCAGCCGCCATTGATGGCAAGCACCTGTCCAGTAATATAACTGGAATCATCAGATAAAAGGAAGGCTGTACCCTTAGCAATTTCTTCGGCCTGCCCCAGCCTGCCCATTGGAATTTCAAAGGCAATTCTTTCGGTTTCTTCCTCCGTAAATCCGGCCATCATCGGCGTATCTACCGCCCCAGGAGCGATGGCATTCACGCGGATTCCATTTAACGCAACTTCTTTGCTTAAGGCCTTCACAAAGGCAATCTGCGCCCCTTTAGCGGCAGAATAGGCCACTTCACAGGCGGCACCAGTCTGCCCCCAAATGGACGTGATCACGACAATATTTCCTGATTTTTTACTGATTAGTTTTGGCAAAAGTTCTTTTGTCAGCATTAAGGGACTTAATACATGGACGTTCATGAGTGCCATCGCTTCGTCAAGCTTTAAATCCATTAACAATCCATATTGCCCCATTCCTCCGCAATGGACAATCGCATCCAGCGAAAAGATTTGCGAGCTAACCTTTAAATAACCTTCAGGCTCTGCCAAATCGGCATGAATCGGTATGTACTCCCCCTTAAAGGGGGAAAGCTTGTTCAGCAGCTCTTTAATCGATTCTTCATTTTGATTGTAATGCAAGTAAAGATGATAGCCTTTTTCTGCCAAATGGTAAGCAACCGCCTGGCCGATTCCTCCGCTCGCTCCCGTAATAAGAACATATTTATGCATATTGTTCACTCTCTCTTTATATAAGGAGGCCTGATCCCTAGGGGGCAGGCCTCTGGATTTCTATTGTTTATTTTTAGGCACGACCTGGCAGACTGAAATCCGCTCGTCGGCAATTACTTCCGAAGCCAGTGACTGAACGTCAGCCAGAGTGATTTTTTCAAGTGTTGGCACGACATCAAATAGATTCATGTCGTTAAAGGCGTAGCGCGTAAATTGGTTTGCGATATATTCAGGAGAGTTAACCGCCCTCAAGAATGCACCAATTTTCTTTTTCTTAGCCCTTTCTAGCTGTTCTTCAGTAAATGTGTGGGCACCCTTTGCATCCAACAGGATTTTTTGAATTCTGTCCGCTAGCTGGTCCGGATTATTCGTATCGCCGCCGATCATCGCAAAGCCAAAGCCCTGCTCCTGCGTGTAATCGAAGGAGAAGGATTCATCAACCAATCCGTCATTATATAGCTCGTAATAGTTTTCAGAGCTCTTCCCAAATAGTAAATCAAGGAGCACATTCATGGTTAACTCGTTTTTTAACATTTCCGGGCCTTGCTGATCCACATGCAGCGCCTTCATGCCAACCAAGCATTTTGAGGTTTGCACATTCATTTGCAATACCTGTTTTTTCTCAGCAGCCTTCAAGGGCTCCTCTTCGAACTTCCGCTTTATTTCAGGCATTTCCTTATAGTCCTTTTTAGCCTGATTGTCTTTCACCTGTTTCATGATTTTGTCCGGGTCAACCGCTCCGACAATAAACAAAAGCATGTTGCTTGGGTGATAAAAAGTATTATAGCACTCATACAGCCATTCTTTTGTGATTTCGGAAATAGACTCAATTGTTCCCGCAATGTCAATTTTGACAGGATGGTTTTGGAATAGATTTTCGATGATCCCAAAATATAAGCGCCAATCTGGGTTATCGTCATACATCGTGATTTCTTGCCCAATGATGCCTTTCTCTTTTTCCACTGTTTTGTCAGAGAAATATGGGTCCTGAACAAAATCCACCAATGTTTCTAAGTTTTTTTCAACATCTGAAGTGCTTGAAAACAAATAGGCAGTCCGTGTAAATGATGTAAAGGCGTTGGCCGATGCTCCCTGTTTGCTGAATTGCTGAAAGACATCGCCATCTTCCTTTTCAAATAGCTTATGCTCCAAAAAATGGGCAATCCCATCAGGAACCTTGACAAAATTGTCTTTTCCCAAAGGTACAAATGTATTATCAACCGAACCATACTTAGTTGTAAAGGTTGCATAAGTTTTATTAAAGCCTTTTTTCGGTAAGATATAGACATGTAAGCCGTTTGACATTTTCTCGTGATAAAGCTCTTCTTGAAGCTGGTCAAAGCTGATTTTCTCCATTACTTGCCCGCCTCCGTTCCTGTTAAGAAATAAATGGTATCAAGGTTTATCTTATTAGCCACTGCGATAATTTCTTCTTTAGTTATTTTCAGCATATCTGTAATCCATGATTCGAGCTTAATATCTTGGTTTGCAACGACGTTATGATATAGGAGCTCGAGCAATCCCCTCGATGTATCAATGGTTTCAAGAATTTGGTTGCGAATGACGGCTTTCGTTTGAACTAGCTCATCGTCCGTAAAGTCACCCTTTTGCATTGCTTCCATTTGCTCGCGAATGATTTTAACAGCCTGATCATAATTTTTATTATCGATTCCCGACATGACCATCATTAAGCCCTTATGGCTTTCAAGCCGGCTGGCTGCATAATAGGCTAGACTTGCTTTTTCCCGAACATTGATAAACAGTTTCGAATGGGCAAAGCCGCCAAAAATGCCGTTAAAAACCTGCAATGCAAAATAATCTGGATTGCCAAAGACGATATTTGTCCGGTAGCCCATATTTAATTTTCCTTGTTTGACATCTTGAACTTCCTTAACCTCATTTACTTCTGTTCTGTTTTGAACCTTAGCAGCGGAAGACTTTTGTGGAGTGCGATTTTCAAATTGCAGAAGCCCTTCAGCAATAGTCTTCACTTCTTCTTCCTTTACATCCCCAATCACGTAAAGGTCCATCTCATCCTCTTTAAAGGCTCTCTGGAAATATTCGAATAAGTTTTCAGGAGTAATTGCATCGACAGCTTCAGCCTCGCCATTAACCTCTAGAGCATATGGCTCTCCTTTGCACATTTCCTGAATGAGGCGAACATTGGAGTAGCGCATTTTATCATCATACACTGATTGAATTCTTTGCTTTTGTGTGCGTTTTTCTTTTTCAACTGTTTCCTTATCAAACGCTTGGCCGGAAACATTGGGCTTCGTCAAAATTTCTGACAATAATTCAAATCCCTTTTTCAATAAAGGACTATGGTCAGTCAAGAATTTTTCATTTGCAATTTCTATCAGAAAGCTGACAATATGATACTCGCCCTTTTTTCCTAAATCGACGTAAAGAGTTGCTCCGTATAGGTCATCCAAATAGGAACGGAGCTGTGTCGTCGTTGGATATTTGGCAGAACTGGACTGCAGCACATAGGGCAGAAGTGCTCTTCTCGTGACATCCTCATTTGACAATGGCGCTTTCATTCGCCAGACCAGAGTATTCGTTTTATATTTATCAGTTTCAACAACATGGAGTTTATAACCTTGCATTTGCGTTATTTTTTCAACGACTGCTTCCATTTATCTTCCTCCTGTCTGTTAAAGGGTCTTAACATATGATATGAAAACATTTTTCTTTATATTTTTTCCTTTCATATAAAACCTATACTATTAAACCTGTACAATTCAAGTTATAAAAAAAGAACCCCCAGAAAATCTGGGAGTCCAAGCAAGTATCTACCTGCTTCCTTTTATATAATGTGTTCCAACTGCCTTTGGGGCATCGGCGCGGCCGATGAATCCAGTTAAGGCTAGAATAGTTAAAACGTATGGAGCAATTAACAAATACACATTTGGTATTTCTTTTAAGAATGGCAAGCTTGAACCGATGATACTAATACTTTGTGCGAATCCAAAGAAAATAGCTGCTCCAAGTGCTCCAAGTGGATGCCATTTTCCAAAAATCATGGCCGCCAGCGCCATGAAGCCCTGTCCGCTGATGGTAGCATGACTGAAATTAGAAGTGATGGACTGTGCATAGACAGCACCGCCGATTCCGCCAAGTGCTCCAGAAAGCATTACACCTAAATAACGCATTTTAGTTACATTGATTCCCATTGTATCTGCCGCCATCGGATGCTCTCCGACAGAACGAAGACGAAGGCCGAACGGTGTTTTATAAACAATATACCAAACGATAATAGCAACGATAATCGCTACAAAGGATGTCCAATAAGTATTTTGGAAAAATATTTCCCCAATAACTGGAATATCCTTTAAAACAGGCACATCAATTTTGCTGAAGCCCTTGGAAATAATCCCAGTTTCACCTTTACCATAAATTTGTTTAACAAGGAACATTGTTAAACCAACTGCCAGTAAGTTAATAGCTACACCGGAAACGGTATGATCAGCTCGAAAAGTGATGGACGCTACTGCATGCAATAACGAGAAAATGGCACCGGCGACCATCGCCACTAAGATGGCAAGCCAAGGGGTTGCATTTCCGAATGTATCAAAAAATGTTAAGTTAAACACGATGGAAGTAAATGCCCCAATAACCATTAATCCTTCGAGACCGATGTTAACGACACCTGAACGTTCTGAAAAAATACCGCCTAACGCAGTGAAGATAAGTGGAGCAGCCCATAAAAGTGTAGATGGAACAACAATTGTTAAAATGTCCATTAAGCTCACTTACTTCACCCCCTTCTTACCGATTCGATCAAGAAATGCTCTGATTATATAGCTGGATGCAACAAAGAAAACAATAAGTGCGATAATAATATCAACTAGTTCATTTGGCACACCCGCTTCAAGCGGCATGTTTAAAGCCCCTACTTTTAAGGCACCGAATAAAATCGCTGAGAAGAATACCCCTAATGCCGTGTTAGAACCAAGCAAGGCAATCGCGATTCCGTCAAACCCTACACCGGTAAATCCGCCTTTAACGGCCGCATATCCGAAGGTTCCAAGTCCCTCCATTGCACCGGCCAATCCAGCAAAAGCGCCGGAAATCACCATTGAAAGGATGATATTTTTATTTACATTCATCCCCGCATAGTGAGCAGCATGCTGGTTAAAACCAACTGCCCGCAATTCGAATCCTCTTGTTGTTTTTTCCAATAAGAACCACATGATAAAACAGCAGGCAATTGCAAGGATAATTCCCCAGTGAAGACGGGAATAATCTGTCAGGCTTTGGAGCCATTCTGAACGCAAGCTTGCAGATTCATGAATCATTTCTGTCTTATCACCGCTCTTAGCAGCTAGAACATTTCTTATAATATAGTTAGTCACATGCAAAGCAACATAGTTCAACATAATGGTGACAATAACTTCATGGACGCGAAAACGCGCCTTCAAAAAGCCAGGGATAAAGGCCCACAGGGCACCTGCAACAATAGCTGCCAAGATGGCAAGAGGCAGATGTATGACTTTTGGAAGGTCAAAAGCAACCCCTACCCAGACCGATGCCAGCCAACCGACAATAAATTGTCCCTCTACCCCGATGTTAAATAGGCCAACACGGAAAGCAAACGCTACCGCTAAACCAGCCAAAATATACGGTGTAAACTGGCGAATAACTTCCCCAACATAGTAAACTTCCCCAAAAGCCCCGTTCCAAAGTGCTGTATAAGCAGCAACCGGGTCATATCCGCTGATTAACATAATAATGGTTCCCACGATGATTCCTAATAACACCGAAATGATCGGTGTTAAGATACCTGTTAAGCGCTTAGACATTTGCACCCGCTTCCTTTCTATTCGATCCTGCCATTAACAATCCAAGTTCTTGTTCGTCTGTATCTTTTGGATTGACAACAGCAACGATCTTCCCCTCATAAATAACAGCAATCCGGTCGCTGACATTCATAATCTCATCTAACTCAAAAGAAACAAGCAAGACGGCCTTGCCATGATCGCGCTGCTCAATGAGGCGTTTGTGGATAAATTCAATCGCACCTACATCCAAACCACGAGTCGGCTGAGCGGCAATCAACAAATCAGGATTCCTGTCCACTTCACGGCCGATGATTGCCTTTTGCTGGTTACCTCCAGAAAGAGCGCGTGCCAACGTATATTCACTTGGTGTGCGGACATCGAATTCACTGATTAACTTCCTTGCCTTATTATAAATTTCTTTAAAATTTAAGACTCCGCTTTTAGAAAAAGGCTTCTGATAATAGGTTTGTAAAACCATATTTTCGGCAATTGGATAATTCAAAACAAGTCCATGTTTATGACGGTCTTGCGGAATGTGGGCTACTCCAGATTCCGTGATTTTTCTAGGGGTGTGGTTAATTAATTCTTTGCCATTTAATTGAATGCTGCCGCTATCCGATTTACGCAATCCTGTAAGCGCTTCAATTAACTCAGACTGTCCATTACCGTCAACCCCGGCAATCCCGACTATTTCACCGGCACGAACTGTTAAATCCAATCCATTTACAACCGTGACACCACGTGAATCCTTCACTACTAGATCTTTAACTAGCAAAACGTCTTGCTTTGGTTCAGCAGGCTTCTTTTCTGTTTTAAAGACCACTTCCCGTCCAACCATCAGGCTTGCAAGTTCATTTGGATTGGTTTCACTGACATTTACCGTACCAATCCCTTTTCCTTTGCGAATGACAGTACAGCGGTCGGCGACCTCCATAATTTCTTTTAACTTGTGGGTAATAAGAATGATAGATTTACCCTCTTTAATAAGAGTTTTCATAATTTGAATTAACTCTTTAATTTCTTGCGGTGTCAGCACAGCAGTCGGTTCGTCAAAAATTAAAATCTCTGCTCCGCGGTATAATGTTTTTAAAATTTCAACCCTTTGCTGCATACCTACAGAGATATCGGAAATTTTCGCCTGCGGGTCAACTGACAATCCGTAACGTTCGGAAATTTGCCGAACTTCCTGTTCTGCCTTTTTAATGTCAATCCGGCCAGCAGATGTAATCTCTCTGCCAAGGATAATGTTTTCCGTTACTGTGAAGGTATCCACTAGCATAAAGTGCTGATGGACCATCCCGATTCCAAGGTCATTGGCAACGTTAGGATCGGTAATTTTAACAGGCTTTCCCTTTACTCTAATTTCTCCAGCTTCTGGTTGGTACAAACCAAAAAGCACGTTCATCAAAGTTGATTTGCCTGCTCCGTTTTCGCCAAGCAAGGCATGAATTTCTCCCTTTTTCAATTGGAGAGTAATGTTATCATTTGCAACAAAGCTGCCGAATTCTTTCCGAATGTTTAGCATCTCGATTACATAATCCATTTTTTCTCACTCCCTGTAATGAAGGTGATGGAAATTCCGACCAATAAAAGTAAGAGGTCAGACCTTTCCAAGATTTAAAAAACAGGGATATCTCCCCATTAAAACCTTAATTGAAAGGCGGAAAATCATTTCTGCACTTCAATTAAGATTCATTAAGAAGGAATAAGCGGATTATCTTGATAATATCCGCTTATTCCCTGTTAGTAGTTTTATTTTGCACTAAAGTTTTTCAATTCATCACGAGTTTGAGGAACTTTTAAGTCACCAGATTTAATTTTTTCAATGTAGTCTTTAACCGCTTTATCAATCGCATCTTTGTTTGGAGCCTTTGCGTTAACTGGTGCTAAACCTACGCCATCTTCATGTAAGCCGTATAATACCACTTCTCCGCCAGGGAAGTTGCCATCCATTGCCTTTTTGGACAAGTCTTGAACTGCTACGTCAACACGCTTTAATGCAGATGTTAAGACTACGTCTGGACCCATGTCAGCTTGGTCACGGTCAACCCCGATTGCCCAGAAGTCTTTGCTTGGTTCTTTCGCTTTACGGTCAACAGCCTCTTTGAAAAGACCATTACCAGTAGCACCAGCAGCGTGGAAGACAACGTCTGCACCAGAAGAGTACATTTTAGAAGCGATGGATTGCCCTAATTCAGCTTTGTCAAATGCACCAGAATATTGAACGTCAACCTGTACATCCGGTTTAGCAGCCTTTACACCAGCAAGAAAGCCAGACTCAAAGCGCTCGATAACTGGAATTTCCATACCACCGATGAAACCGATATGGTTTGTTTTAGTTGTTAAAGCAGCCGCAACACCCGCAAGGAAAGCTGCTTCCTGCTCTTTAAAGAGGATGCTTGCTACGTTTGGCTGTTTTACTTCAGCGTCAACGATTGCAAAATGATGGTCTTTTTGTTGTTTTGCAATTTCTTCAACGGCTGCCTGCATTAAGAAGCCGATCCCATATACTAAGTCAAAATCTTGGCGAGCAAGAGTATTTAAGTTTGTTGCATAGTCAGCATCTGATTTGGACTGTAGGTAAGAGTACCCGCCTTTTCCTTCTTTCATGCCGTTATCTTTACCGAACTTTTGAAGGCCTTCCCACGCTGATTGGTTAAAGGATTTGTCATCTACACCGCCGACGTCAGTAACCATTGCTACAGAGAATGATTTTCCTTTTTCTCCGCCTTTTGATGTTTCAGTTCCTTTGTTGTCATCACTTTTTCCACAAGCACCTAATAGTGTTCCAGCAGCAAGAACAAGTGATAGCGCCATTCCAACTTTACGCTTTTTCAAGGTATCTTCCCCCTAAGAATGTTGTTTGATAGTAGAAATGGTATAAAACTGGACTGATTGCGTTTTCATTACCATTAAAAATTTTTACACTCGTTTCCTAAGTACATGAAAACTAAATTTGTCCGCCTTAAAATAGTTTACCGAAAAAAGGACAGGTTCATCCGTTTCATCGAAATGCATTTGTTTTAATACCAATAATGCAGTCTCCGGGTCACATTCTAAAATTGGGGAAATTTTTTCATGATAGCCAATCGGCTCGATTTGGGCAACCGCGTATGTAATCCTTCTGTTTGCCTCGTCTCCTAATATGTTGAAGATTGATTCTTCACCATGAGAGAAGGTTTCTGGTAATATGTGTGCTGGAACTTTGTCGATACAATAAACGACTGGTTCTCCATTGGCGGTTCTTACTCTCTCAATCACGACCATTTCCTCATCAGCAGAACATGAGAAACGACGAATATCCTCTTCCGATGGGCTTTGAGTTGATGACCTTAAGAAAATAGTTCCTGGTTTCATGCCAGCTTGTTTGATCATGTCAGTAACACTGCTTAACTGTTCGATCCCCGATGTGAACAATGGCTTTGCGTTAACAAACGTACCAACCCCATGGCGTCTGATAATCACATTTTCCTCTTCAAGAATTCTTAATGCTTCTCGAAGTGTAGCCCTGCTGACACCAAGCTGTTTGGCAAGATCGAATTCTGATGGCAGTTTCTCTTTTTCTTTGTATACACCATCTTCAATATCCTGCTTAAGCCGGTCGATTACTTGTAAATATAAATGCCGGTTATCTGACTTGATGGACATGCTGCTTTCCTCCAGCCTTTTCCTTAGACATCAGACCTCTGATATCATTCCTACTAATCGCAATAATCTTATCATGTTTTCTGCGAGAAATAAATAGAAATCCATGATTTTGTCGAAAAAAGACGAAAAGATAAAAATCATCTTTAACGCCTATTACTATTTTATCAACTTTCCATAAAAGTAGAATAAAAAAAGAGCCATAAGGCCCTTTTTTTAAGAGCTCTTTTCCTCGTTTGGCTTCGTAATTAAGACCGCACGAGGTTTGCTTCCTTCATATGGCCCTACCACTCCGCGGAGCTCCATTTCATCTATCAGTCTTGCCGCTCTTGTATATCCAATCCGGAAGCGGCGCTGCAGCATCGAAACTGATGCCGTTTGCATGTCAACAATCAATTCAACTGCCTCGTCATATAATTCGTCTTCAACCTCTCCAGCAGCCTCCGGGATATCATCTGGGATCATTTCCTCCTGATATTGAGCCTTTTGCTGGGAGATAACAAATTCAACCGTGTCCTCCACTTCTTGATCGGAGAGGAAGGCACCTTGGACACGTACCGGTTTTGTCGCACCGACTGGCATAAAGAGCATGTCCCCTCTGCCGAGAAGCTTTTCCGCCCCGCCCATGTCTAGGATTGTCCGTGAGTCTGTTCCGCTTGATACTGCGAAGGCGATGCGGGAAGGAATATTGGCCTTGATGACCCCGGTGATGACATCGACGGATGGACGCTGGGTCGCAATAATGAGATGAATCCCTGCCGCACGGGCCATTTGCGCCAGCCGAGTAATCGAATCCTCTACATCTGAAGAGGCAACCATCATTAAATCCGCCAACTCGTCCACTATGACAACAATATACGGCAACAACGGCTGCTTATCATCTTCTTCGAGATTATGTCTTCGAACATGGTCATTATAGCCTTCAATATTCCTTGTTCCGGTATGGGAGAATAACTCATATCGTCTTTCCATCTCGCTGACAACCTTTTTCAACGCTTGTGAGGCCTTTTTGGGTTCTGTCACTACTGGCGCAAGCAGATGGGGAATTCCATTATAAACATTTAACTCGACCATCTTCGGGTCTATCATCATTAATTTTACTTCATGGGGCTTTGCCCGCATTAAAATACTCGTAATTATTCCGTTGATACATACACTTTTTCCGCTTCCTGTTGCACCAGCGACAAGAAGGTGGGGCATTTTATTTAATTCTGCCAGGACGGCCTCGCCCGTGATATCCCTGCCAAGTGCAATCATTAGCTTGGCATCCGGCTTATCATTTTGCGTTGCTTCCAAAACCTCTCTTAGTGAAACCATTGCAACTTCGGAATTTGGAACCTCTATCCCGATCGCTGATTTTCCGGGGATTGGGGCTTCCATTCGAATGTCCTTTGCTGCTAGTGCTAATGCGAGATCGTCGCTGAGGCTGACGATTTTGCTGACTTTAACACCGACATCAGGATGGACTTCATATTTTGTCACCGCAGGTCCCAGGTGCACTTGTGTAACACGTGCTTTGACTCCAAAGCTTTGGAAGGTTCTTTCCAGTTTGGCTGCATTCTTATTAATCAGCTCATATTCACCGCTTTGGTCGGTTTTCTTTGGAAGTTTCAGAAGCCTGAGCGGCGGCAATTCATAGGAGGCATTTTCCACTTCGGCAAATGAGATAGGAGGAGTATTGTCTTCCTCAGGTTCCTCTTGTTTGCTCCGTCTGCTCTTGGCCGGTTCTCGCTGCGGTCTTTCCCTAGGCAGCTCCTCCTGATATGCCCGATCCGCAAAATTGGAGATTAACGGTTCAGGGATGACAGCTTCGTCTATATCAGCCCGTGGTTCGGGAACGTTTACGGCAGTCTGCTGATTCCGCCTGTTTTCTTGTGCCTGCCTTCTTTGATTGCTCCGCTCGGTCCGCCTTTCCTGCTGTTTCTGTTTCCATTCGGCTACATCCGTTTTAAAAGCTTGCCACTGGGTTTTTGAAAAGCCAAAAACCCCCATCAAAATTTTTGCTACAAAATCACCAAATGATTTGCCGGTTAGTAAAATAAACCCTACTAAAATAAAAATAAAGGCAATGATTTTTGTACCGGTTTCTGCAAATAAATAATGAAACAGAGCAAACAATATGGCCCCAAGGATTCCTCCACCGAGATCATGTGTACTGGTTTCCCCCCGGACCTCCATCATGAATAACTCCCATGTATTGTTGATGACACTAGGGTTCTTAAATTTTCCATTATTGCTCAGCAAATCAAACAATGTAACGTGACTCAAAAGAAGAATAGCTGAAACAATAAAATAACTGCCTACAAGCTTAATATGAAAGAAAAATGGAATCTCCCTTTTCCACATTAAATAAATACTTAGTATAACCAGCCCCAGTAAACTAAGCATGTACCATTCACCCATCCAAAAACGGAAGAACAGGACGGTTGCTCTGCCGACGGCCCCAAGCTTTGCAATTGAAATAATCGCTAATGCTAGGATTGCCAGTGCCGATAATTCATATTGGACCGTGCGTTTTAGCTGGGTATCTCGTCTTTTCGGTTGTCGTTTCTTTTTTTTGGCCATGCAATCACCTTTATATTATTGATTTTATTCTAATGATGCCTCGACTTTTTATGATAAAGGCAGAAAAGCAGCCTTATTTTGGCTGCTCTTGTCTCTTTACCCTTATTATACCATAATGTGTTAATAGTTTTCCCTTATCCTTAAAAAGAAATTTTTGCACCAGGGCAAATCTGATCATTCAAAAAATGCTGCGGATCACTACTTAATACACGAATAACTTGATAATTTTGCTGGTCTGTTTGTTCGACCAATAAAGGGATGCCCTGGTAGGAAACCGTTTGCTGATTTTTGAAGGCATCTGCATCATAAGGGAATATTAGCTCCTGCGGCATCATCGTATATAAAATCATTGAATCAGTCCCTTATTTTCATCCTTTTTTAACTCAATCAATTCATTCAGTTTCTTCATCGCATGGCCGAGGCCCCCTACTTCATCTATCAACCCATATTTCACAGCTTCTTCGCCAATCACGTTTGTTCCGATATCCCTCGTTAAATTCCCTTTAGCAAACATTAATTCTTTAAAGGTTTCTTCCGGTATTTTTGAATGCTTGGTTACGAAACTAACAACCCGCTCCTGCATTTTGTCCAGATATTCAAAGGTTGCAGGGACGCCGATGACCAGTCCTGTCAAGCGGATTGGATGGATTGTCATCGTTGCGGTTTCAGCAATAAAGCTGTACGTGCAGGAAACAGCGATCGGAACTCCAATTGAATGGCCGCCGCCAAGGACAATCGAAACGGTTGGTTTCGATAAAGTGGCCAGCATTTCCGAAATGGCGAGTCCTGCCTCAACATCACCGCCTACCGTATTTAAGATAATCAATAATCCTTCAATATTCGGGTTTTGTTCAATCGCTACAAGCTGGGGAATAATATGTTCATATTTTGTCGTTTTGTTTTGCGGTGGAAGCGCCATATGCCCCTCAATTTGTCCCACAATCGTCAAACAGTGAATTTTTGAATCTGGGGATAATTGCGGGACATTCGTTTGTCCAAGCTGCTGTATTTTTTCTACTAAAGGAGAAGCAGGTTTTTCCTCTTTTTGTGGCTCGGTGCTCCCTGGATTCTCCGCGTCATTTTTAATAAAATTGTTATTCATCCCAATACTCCCTTCAAGCATGATATCTTTTAGTATTCGCCTATGAAATAAATTCATGCTTGAAAAATAAACATCAAAAGGGGCCTGTCCCCCGCTGCGTGGATCATGTGCAGCGGGGCCAGGCCCCTATAAGATTATACTTCCATTATAATTGGCAGAATCATCGGCCGTCTTTTTGTTTTTTCAAAGAGGTAACGATTTAAATCATCTCTAATTTCCTGCTTTAAGCTTGACCATTCAAAGCTTTCCTTGGCAATATTTCTTTCAACGATATCACGGACTAATTTAGTGGAGTCATCCATTAACTTTTCAGACTCCCGGACGTAAACAAATCCCCTTGATATAATTTCCGGTCCGGCGGCAATTTTCTTTTCCTTCTTTGTCAGGGTGACGACAACTATTAATATGCCATCCTGAGACAATAATTTACGGTCCCGCAGGACAATGTTCCCTACATCGCCTACGCCAATTCCATCAATCAGGACATTTCCGGATGGCACTTTACCTGTAATGGCAAACTTCCCATCCTTCCATTCCACCACGTCACCGCGATCAGGAATGGAAATCTGCTCATCGCGAAGACCGCATTCCATTGCAATTTTCCGATGTGCTTTCAACATCCGGTATTCGCCGTGAACAGGAATAAAGAATTTAGGCTTCATCAGGTTAATCATAAATTTCAATTCTTCTTGGCTGCCATGGCTTGAAACATGGATGGTCCGTTTCCCGGAAACAACATTAGCACCCGCTCTAAATAACATATCAATTGTTTTAAATAAAAATACTTCGCTGCCCTTTAGCGGCGAGGCAGCTATCAAGACAGTATCACCCGGCTGGATATTGATCAGCTTATGTGTCTGCTTAGCCATTTTTTGCAGCGCCTCAATTGGTTCACCCTGGCTCCCAGTCATCAAGACGGCAATTTCCTTGTCTTGATAATTCTTAATCTCATCAATAGATATGATTAAATCATCCGCCACCTCTAAATAACCCAAATCCATGGCAATGTGGTAAATTCGCTCAAGACTTTTTCCAACTACTGCGACTTTACGTTTGTTCTCCTTGGCTGCATCAAAAATATGCTGAATTCTATTAATATCAGATGCAAAGCAGGCAGCAATAATCCGCCCCGGTGCATTGTAAAAAGCGTTCGATAATTCGCGCTCGACGATTGCTTCAGACGTTGTATAACCCGGTTTTTCCGCTTCGGTACTGTCTGATAGCAAGCATAATACACCCTGTTCACCGATAGCTGCCATTTTTCCAATTTCCGGCTTATAAAGCCTGGTGGCTGCCTGATCAAATTTAAAGTCGCCCGTGTAAACAATGATTCCTTCTGAAGTGTGAATACAAACCCCAACTGAATCTGGAATACTATGATTAGTCCTGAAAAAGCTTACCTGGACAGTATCTAAATCGAGAACCATATTGGAATCTATCTCGATAAAGTCAGCTTTTCCATTAAAGTCCTGCTCCTTTAATTTGGCTCCTGCCAGTGCAAGTGTCAGTTTCATTCCGTAGACAGGCGCATCGATCTGCCGAAGTATGTATGAAAGAGCCCCGATATGATCCTCATGTCCATGCGTTAGAAATATTGCTTTAACCCGGTCCCTATTCTCCTTTAAGTAGGTGATATCAGGTATTACCATATCAATGCCCAGCATTTCTTCCTCGGGGAACATTAGCCCGGCATCAATGACGAATATGTCCTTGTCCACTTCCACCAAATACATATTCTTTCCGATTTCCCCTATTCCACCAAGTCCAATTATCTTGATGGATTGATTTTTTTTCTTTATCAAATCCTTTTCCTCCTAAACCTAAGTTGCTCCGATCGAAATCAGTTAGGTTTATTATACTTGAAATCGGAAAACCTTTACAATGGTAAAAAAGGAAAAAACCAACCGAGCTTTTGGCGGTTGGTTTCTTCGCATTTATTTATGATTTAAAATTTCAATCAAATTAGCACGTTCCTGCTCTGTCAATCCCACTAGCGGCAATCTAACGGATCCAACATCCAAGCCTTTGATTTGCAGAGCTGTTTTCACAGGTGCTGGACTTGGTGCTGCAAATAATCCCTGCATCATCGGGAGCAGACGCTGATGTAATTTGGCTGCCCGTTGATTTTCTCCGTCAAAAAATGCTTTTACCATCTCTTGTAATTCATTGCCAATAACATGTGAGGCGACTGAAACAACCCCTGCACCCCCGATGGACAGCACGGGCAGCGTAACCGCGTCATCGCCGCTGTATAAAGCAAAGTCATCATCGGTATTAGCAATTATGTGCGTCATAGCATTTAAATCCCCACTCGCTTCTTTCACAGCCACGATATTTGGTATTTTTGACAAGCGGATAATCGTATCCGGGTGAATTGTCACAACCGACCTGCTCGGGATATTGTAGACCATTACCGGAAGGGTAGTTGATTCGGCAATTGCTTTAAAATGCTGGTATAGACCCTCTTGATTCGGTTTATTGTAATACGGTGCGACCAGCATAATAGCGTCCACACCGACCTGCTCCGCTTTTTTTGTCATCTCGATTGATGCGTACGTATTATTGCTGCCTGTTCCGGCAATAACAGGGATTCGTTTATTTACGGCTTTCACAACATGGCTGAATAACGCCAGTTTTTCTTCTTTCGATAAGGTTGGTGATTCACCTGTTGTACCTGCCACAACAAGTGAATCTGTACCATTATCAATTAAATAATTGATTAGCTTCGTGGTTTTGCCAAAGTCAATATGCCCTTTATTATCAAAAGGCGTTACCATTGCAGTGGATACTCGCCCGAAATGAACCATTTTATTTCTCCTTTCGAAACTTTCGCTCCCCAAATCTGGTGCTTCTAACATCCTATTCAAAAGGTTTTCTTAAAAATCCAAGCTATTTAATTCTAGTGATTCATCTTCAAGGTGAAAGGCACTATGCAAGGCGTTTACTGATTTTACTAAATCCTCCTGCTTGACGAGGACCCAAATCGTCGTATGGCTGTCTGCCGATTGCAGAATCCGGATTCCTTGATTTGAAAGGGCCGTTACAATCTTTGAAGTAACCCCGGGGACTCCCGCGATCCCGGCACCTACTACGGAAACCTTGGCACAATGACGTTCAACCTCTGGCTCATGTCCCAATTCATTTAGTACCCGGATTGCTTTATCTGTCATTTCTTCTGTAACCGTATATACAACTCCGCTTGGAGAAATGTTGATAAAATCCACACTAATCTTCTCATTTGCCATCGCTTTAAATACTTCTGCCTGCAGGTAGTACTGTTCCTTTTTGGCAAAAACCTTTATTTGCGAAACGTTCGAAACATGGGCAATTCCCGTTACCAACCGTTCCTTGATGTCACTGCCGCGATTATTTTTATTTAAAGTAGTCACCAATGTTCCCTCGGATTCTGAATAAGTGGAACGAATCCGAATCGGCACTTTTGCTTGCATTGCGATTTCAACTGCCCTAGGGTGAATGACCTTTGCTCCCTGATAGGCCATATTACAAACCTCTGTATAGGTAACAACTGATAACGGCCGGGCATTTTCGGCAATGCGCGGGTCAGCAGTCATAATTCCCTCTACATCGGTAAAAATATCAATCCACTCAGCATTAAGTGCGGCTCCCAAAGCAGCAGCGGATGTATCGCTGCCACCGCGGCCAATCGTCGTCACATCGCCATTTTTGGCCGCTCCCTGGAATCCGGCAACCACGACGACATCATGGCTTTCCAGTTCCCTAAGTAAGCGATCGCACTTCATTTCAACAATTTTGGCATTGGTATGGTCGTTATTGGTTCTAAACCCTGCTTGAGCCCCAGTTAATCCCGTTGCATTAATACCGCTCTCAAGCAACATATTCGTAAACACAATGCTAGAGATTACTTCTCCACAGGACAGTAATAAATCATGCTCACGTTTAGAGATGTTACTTGTATTGCCGCCAATCAGGGACAGTAACGTATCGGTTGCATATGGATCGCCCTTTCTTCCCATCGCGGATACGACAACGACTACTTTATAGCCCTCAGCCAGCGCTTTTTCGATATGTCCCTGCGCATATTTCCTGCTAGATTCATCTTTGACGGAGGTCCCGCCAAATTTTTGAACAATGATTTTCATGGTAAACACCAAAACCTGCCTTCTCTATTTTACAAGCCCTAATTCCACTAATCTTTGTGCAATTTGGACGGAGTTCCAGGCTGCTCCTTTAAGAAGATTGTCTGAAACTACCCACATGTGAAATCCTTTGCTATTATCGATGTCATTTCTGATTCTTCCGACAAAGACCTCATTCTTGCCAACACAGTCGGCTGGCATCGGGTATACTTGGTTTTCTGGATCGTCTTGGAGAATCACCCCAGGTGCATCTTTAAGAAGCGCTTTGATTTCTGCGGCGCTCACATTATCCTCTTCAATTTCAAAATAAACAGATTCAGAATGTCCTACAGCTACCGGCAGACGAACACAAGTCGCGGAAACCTGAAGCTCCGGTAGATGCATGATCTTTTTCGTTTCATTAATCATTTTCATTTCTTCATAGGTATAGCCATTTTCCTGGAATTTATCAATTTGCGGAATCGCATTAAAAGCAATCTGATAGTGTTTTTTATCAGATTTCACAGGTAAAATTTGTGGTTCATACGATTCTTCATTTAAAATTGCCTTTGTCTGTTGAAGAAGTTCTTCTACCGCAGCAGCACCTGAACCGGAAACAGCTTGGTAGGTGGAAACAATAATTTTTTTCAAGCCAAACTTTTGACGGATTGGTTCTAAAGCAACCACCATTTGGATGGTTGAACAGTTTGGATTAGCAATGATTCCATTATGTTCAAATAAGTCTTTTTCATTAACTTCTGGAACAACTAAAGGAATATCGGTGTCCATACGGAATGCACTGGTGTTGTCAACGCAAATTGCACCGCGTTTTGCTGCCTCAGGAGCCAATTCTTTGGAGACACTTCCGCCCGCACTGAACAATGCGATATCTACACCCTCAAAGCTCTCTGGCTTTGCTTCTTGCACTGTATATTCACGGCCATTTATATCGACCTTTTTTCCTGCCGAACGAGCGGAGGAAAGCAGGGTTAACTCTCTAATTGGAAAATTCTCTTTCATTAAAGTTTGGATCATTTGTTGGCCAACAGCGCCTGTTGCTCCGACAACTGCGACGTGAAATCCATTTTGATGACTCATTCTTGTTCCCCTTCCTATTCACTGGCCGGTTATTCCCTTAAGTTTAAGTTTTCTTGCTGCCAGTATAGTAATATTTTATGATTGTTTTCATCAGCGGATTAACTTATTAACCCACTGATGAAAGATTAATTTATTTTATCATATTATTTGAAAGAAATAACCTTTTTTAATGAAGGGAAAGGAAATTAGTCCTGATCTTTGTATCTTTCAACCAATACCGGCTGAATCTGTCTGCCTTCCATTGCTGCTTCCACTGTTTCCGGAAGCATTGTCATTCTCGCCACCATTGAATTCGGTTTATTTATCGGGTCATCCTGTCCGTAAGGAATAAAGAAAATGTGTTTAGTGGCCATCAGTCTCATCAGGTTTACCCCATTTAACCCTAAAGCGTCATTCGTGGAAATACCTAAGACAACCGGCTTTAAATTTCGAAGCGTTGCTTTTGCCGCCATTAAAACAGGGCTGTCATTCATGGCATTGGCAAACTTGCTCATAGATACTCCTGTTAAAGGAGCAATTACCATACAATCGAGCGGCATTTTCGGTCCTAATGGTTCTGCTTTTACAATGGAATCAATTAGGTTATTGCCAGTTAAATCGACAATTCGCTGGACCCAATCTTCGCCTTTTCCAAAGCGGGTATCGGTGTTTTTAACCGTAAAGGTTACAATTGGAACCACCTCTGCGCCTGCCTGCACCAGTTTTTCAATTTCCGGAAATACAGCGTCATACGTACAATGTGAACCCGTTAATCCAAAACCAATTCTTTTACCTTTTAAACTCATTTTCCATTCCCCTTTCGATCTGGTTCTGTCTCTGATAGCAGCTGGGATAGGACATCTGCTAAAATTTGCCCCGCTGTTTTGGGAGCGACAATTCCAGGCAGGCTGGGTGCAAGGAGGGCTTTGATTCCTCTCTTTTCTGCGTAACGAAAATCGGTTCCTCCCGGTTTTGAGGCAATGTCGATTACAATGGTATGTGCGGGTAGTTTGGCAATGACTGATGCATTAACAATTGGCTGCGGGATTGTATTGATTAAAATGTCTGTACCCGACACTTCCGTTTCAATATTGCTTAATTGAAACGGTGTCAGTGCCATTTCCGTAATTCTAGCAAGATGTTCGCTTTTTCTTGCCCCGACTTTTACTTTTGCCCCTAATGCATGGAATGCCCTTGCAATACTCATACCGCACCGTCCCAATCCTAGGACAGTTACATTAGAACCATGAATCGTAAAGTCAGTATGCTGGATGGCCATCATAAGTGTTCCTTCAACAGTCGGAATCGAATTATAAATGGCTACATCATCTCTTGAAAACAACTGGACTAGTTTTTTGTTTGTTTGCTCTGTAATCCCGTTTAAATAGGAATTGCTGATTCCTGAATAAATGGTACAATGCTCAGGAGTTTTCGAAAGAATATCCTCTGTTAAGACCACTTTCTCGTTGGAGAAAATCGTCTCTATTTGACCTTCTAAATTTGTGCCAGCGACTGGCAGAATAATGGCATCGATATTCGAAAAGTCAACCTCGGAGATTTTCTCCTTGACTGCACCAGTAAAGGCGTGGTCAAGCTGTTCAAATCCAATTAGCGCTAGTTTAGCATCTAATTCCGTTAACTTTCGGATAATTTCCAGCTGCCTGGCATCACCACCAATAACGGCTATCTGCATCCCTGTCAGCATGAAAACATTCACCTTCTTTTTTAAAGAATCCATTCAATTTTTCCTTTGTTCTTTATCACTTCCCCATCTTATGTAAGAAAGTTTCAATCGGTGAGTTTTCCACGCGGGAATATGCAAAAAAGCCCAAGCAAATTAAATTGCTTGGGCTTCAGGCTATCTTTTTTTCTAATTATTATTGAACGTTTTTTCAACAAGTCTGTTGATTTGCGCTCCAGGTGCTTCGCTTTCCGCGGGCGTGCCGGGGAGCCTCCTCGGCGCTAAAGCGCCTGTGGGGTCTCCCCAGCCCCGTACTCCCGCAGGAGTCTTCGCACCTTCCGCTCCAATCAACAGGTTTTTCAATTAGGACCTTTCACTTAAAATAAATAATAAAATAAGTGGTGAAATAAATGTTTAAGCAAAAAAAGGTATAGCTAAAGTGAAATAAATTTGTATCAATAGCTGAATTAGTTCCATGCGAGAAAACCGCTAATCGAAGCAGACTGCCTAAATTTAAAAAAGAATGCAACACATTTAGCAAGGATGGAAAATGTGTGTTGCATTCTTTAGGTTGATTTGGCTACCCTGTTGATTGGAGCGGAGGGCACTCGACTCCTGCGGGAAATAGAGGTCACTGGAGACCCCGCAGGCGCAAAAAGCGCCGAGGAGGCTCCAGGACCTCCCCGCGGAAAGCGAGTGCCCGGAGCGGAAATCAACAGGCCCAATAGCAGGCACAATAATTATTCTTCTTCCGGTACATCGATGATGATCATATCTGACCCAATCTTTTTAATGTGTTGCCAGGGTACTCTTATTTCATCCCCTTGCTTTCTCAGTCCAAACCATTTGACGGAAGGGATTAAGAGAGCCTGGATTTGACCTGTGCTTTCATTTATTTCTAGATCTGTTTGGCCCAAGACACCTAGGCGCTCTGCTTTTTTTACATCGACAATTTCTTTTCCGCTTAATTCACTCAACCTCATTAAAGCCGCCCCCTATTCCTCACTTACTATATATTTATAGAGGGAAGTCCTTATTTAGAATAAAGAAAAAAACAGTTCACCGAGGCAAACTGTTTTTTTCGTTAATTATGCTAAATTAGTTGGGAATTCTCCGTCAGGGCTGATTAACGACACGGAATACTTATCAGTAAATAGATCCCTTGTCATTTTGTCTACGCTTTCTTTTGTTACTGCATCAATTTGTTCAATGATTTCGTCAAGCGAGCGATGGCGCTTTAAAAGGAGTTCATTTTTTCCGTTTCGGCTCATCCGGCTGTTCGTACTTTCCAGACTCAACATAAGACTGCCCTTCAGCTGTTCCTTGCTGTTCGTTAATTCCTTTTCCGTTATGCCTGTTTGTTTTAATTTATCAAGCGTTTCCTGAACAGTATCAAACAATACATTTAATTGTTTTGCCCCGGTACCGCCGTAAATAGTCACAATGCCGCTGTCTTGATAAGCAGAATGATAGGAAAAAACGGAATAAGCCAATCCTCTTTGCTCGCGTACCTCTTGAAATAATCTGGAGCTCATGCTTCCTCCCAAAATATTATTCAAGGTAATCAAGCTATAAATATCTTCATGACCAACCTTTAATCCTTTAAACCCGATACAAAGGTGCGCCTGTTCAGTTTCCTTTTTCCGTGAAATCCGGTTGGCATGGAAAACAGGAACATTTTCTTGTACTGTTGTACTTCCGCCTTGGTAGGAGCCAAAGTAGGCTTCCACTTCTTGAATGAAGCTTTCTGAAACATTACCTGCAATTGAAATCACAACATTTTCAGGTGTGTATCGTTCATGAATATATTCCTTTAACGTATTGCCTGTAAAAGAGTTCAATGTTTCTTCAGTTCCTAGAATTGGATAACCAAGAGGATGGTCTTCATAAACAGCCCTGCTCAGCAAATCATGAACAATATCATCAGGTGTATCTTCATACATCTTTATTTCTTCTAAAACCACATTTTTTTCTTTCTTTAATTCCTCTTCCACAAAGGTAGAGTTAAAGAACATATCTGCTAATACGTCTAAAGCAAACTTTGAATGGGTATCGAGTACCTTAGCGTAATAGCATGTGTATTCCTTTGAGGTAAACGCATTTACCTGACCGCCAATGCTGTCAAAGGATTCAGCAATTTCTTTAGCAGTTTTGGTAGTGGTTCCTTTAAAAAACATATGTTCAAGGAAATGGGAAATCCCGTTTGTCTCAGGATTTTCATCTCTTGATCCCGTTCCAATCCAGATACCAATGGCAACGGACCTTACGGTAGGGATTTGTTCTAATACAATTCTTGCTCCATTTTGGCACGTGTATTTGTTAATCATCGACTTCCTCCTGTCTATAAACAGCAGATGCTACTTCCCAATTGTTAATTATACCTATAATCACTATATTCTCCAACTTTTAGGTATTTCTTCCCTCAATTTATTTTATGACCCTTTCCTCGCTCATTAATTCAGAAACCGTCCCAATCTGTAAATTCTTTTGTTCGATTAAGGTAATTAATCGATCTAAAGATTTTGCCGTCGATTCAGTTGGGTGCATGAGGATTAACGACCCATTGCCAATCTTGCCCATTACCCGGTTAATTAAGGCATCTGGAGAAGGCTTTCTCCAGTCCACAGTATCTACCGTCCACATGACTGTTTTCATGTTTAATTCATCTGCGATTTTGACTGTTTCGTCGCGATAACTGCCGCTCGGAGGAGCAAACCATTCTGTCTTTTTATCGGTCACGGCTTCGATCACTTCATTGGTTTTCACCATTTGTTCTCTGGTTTGGGCAGCTGTAAGCTTTGCCATATCCGGGTGGGAATACGAATGGTTTCCTACCTCATGCCCGGCACTAACAATCATTTTGGCCAACTCAGGGTTCTTTTTAGCCCAGTTGCCTTCTAGAAAAAAACTTGCCGATACATTATGATTTTTTAACGTTGCCAGCATATCTGATAAATATTCATTTCCCCAGGCAACGTTTATGATAAAGCTGACCATCGGTTTATCGGGATGCCCCTTATAAATAGGTGAGGGCGGCAGATCTTTAAGCTGCACTTTAGGCTTCACCTGTTTAAAGACGAGCTTTTTCTCATCAAAAGTGCCTTTCTTTTTCATATTTTGATAAGAAGCAGCCAGGTCAACTGCAAGGCCATTGTATCCCGGTATCGCCTTCCAAACCGGATCGATTTTGGCATCTGAAGGCGGTTTCTCATATTCAGGTGCATTTTTTACAATGCTTTGGTATAAGGAATCCGTCTCCTTTACTGCCGGAAGTGCTGATCCCTTTAAGGCGGAAACATAATTATGTACAATTGGACTATTTACAATAAGGAAAGCAGCAAGCACAATTACCGCGATAATTATCTTTTTTTTCATTCTTCCTCTTCCCCCTTCTATACAGATTATGACGAGCAGGGACAAGGTAGAACGATGATAAAGCATGCCAATAGAAAAAGAAAAAGTCAGGAGCGGCCTCCTGACTTTTTAAACGATTATTGATTTTGTTCAGCTTTTTCCTTCTGTTCCTTCAGGACAGCTTTACGCGATAAATTAACGCGGCCTTGTTTATCAATTTCGGTCACTTTTACTAAAATTTCATCGCCGATTTTCAAGACATCTTCCACTTTTCCTACCCGCTCTTCGGCCAGTTCAGAAATATGGACTAATCCGTCTTTGCCGGCAAAGATTTCGACGAAGGCACCGAATTTTTCAATCCGTTTTACTTTACCAAGATACAATTGCCCTACCACAACTTCACGGACAATATCTTCGATAATTTGCTTTGCTTTTTGATTCATTTCTGAGTCAGCTGAAGCAATGAAAATGGTTCCATCCTGCTCGATGTCAATCTTAACCCCAGTTTCTTCAATAATTTTGTTAATTTGCTTCCCACTAGGTCCAATAACATCGCGGATCTTATCCGGATTAATCGTCATGGTCAGAATTTTTGGCGCAAACCGCGAAAGATCAGGTCTTGGTTCAGCAAGTGTAGCTAGCATAGAATCAAGGATCTGCATTCTTCCGACTTTGGCCTGCTGCAATGCTTCTTCTAAAATTTCACGGGAAAGACCCTCAATTTTAATGTCCATTTGCAGAGCGGTAACACCTTTGGCTGTACCGGCTACTTTAAAGTCCATATCGCCAAGATGGTCTTCCATCCCTTGAATGTCCGTTAAAACGGTATAGTGCTCTCCTGATTTCACAAGACCCATAGCAATACCGGCAACTGGTGCTTTAATAGGTACACCGGCATCCATCATGGCTAATGTGCTAGCACAAATACTTGCCTGCGAGGTAGAACCATTAGATTCAAGCACCTCGGATACTAAGCGGATTGTATATGGAAAATCCTTTTCATTTGGAACTACCGGTTCGAGGGCACGTTCCCCTAAAGCTCCGTGACCGATTTCGCGGCGGCCTGGCCCGCGGATTGGTCCTGTTTCCCCGACGCTGAAGGAAGGGAAATTATAATGGTGCATAAAGCGTTTTTCTTCTTCAATTCCAAGACCATCAAGAATTTGCACATCCCCCATTGCACCAAGGGTACAAATGCTTAACGCTTGGGTTTGTCCCCTTGTAAATAACCCCGAACCATGGGTACGCGGCAGGATCCCTACTTGGGATGATAAAGGACGAATCTCATCAATCTTTCGGCCGTCCGGACGCACTTTTTCAACCGTGATTAAGCGGCGGACTTCACCTTTGACCATCTTGTCCAAAATTTGTTTAACCTGTTTTAGCTCATCATCGGCAGCTTCCTGCTCATCAAAATGAGCCAATACTCGATTCTTTACATCAGTGATGGCAGCTTCTCTAGCATGCTTTTCTTGAACTTGAATGGCACTGATCATGTCTGTTTCACACATTTCCCGTACCTTTGCTTCAAGCTCCTTGTCAAGCTCATACAGGTTTATCTGCCTTTTTTCTTTGCCGATTTCAGCAACGATTTTCTCTTGGAATTCAATTAACCGCTTGATTTCTTCATGGCCAAACATGATAGCCTCAAGCATGATTTCTTCAGGTACCTCATCGGCCCCTGCTTCAACCATGTTAATAGCATCCTTTGTACCGGCAACCGTTAGGTGGATGTCACTCTTTTCAGCCTGCTCCACCGTTGGATTGATCACGAATTCATTATTTACACGGCCGACTACGACGCCGGCAATCGGACCCTCAAACGGGATGTCCGATACCGATAAAGCCAGTGATGACCCGAACATCGCGGCCATTTCCGAAGAACAATCCTGATCCACACTCATGACAATACTGATTACTTGAACATCATTACGAAAACCATCTGCGAAAAGCGGACGAATTGGTCTGTCAATCAATCGGCTTGCCAAAATCGCTTTTTCACTTGGACGTCCTTCCCGTTTAATAAAGCCTCCGGGAATCTTACCGACTGCATATAATCTTTCCTCATAATTCACTGTTAATGGAAAAAAGTCTAGGTTCTTAGGCTCCTTAGACGCTGTGGCCGTACTTAAAACGGCTGTATCTCCATAACGGACCAAGACTGCACCGTTAGCTTGTTTGGCTAGTTGCCCGATTTCAACTGTCAGATTGCGGCCGGCCCAATCCATGGAATACTCATGTTTTTGCTGATCCATATTTTTACCCCTCTCTATCTAAATCACTTAGGAGGATGACGCGAAACTTATTCGCTGGTATCATCTTTCTAATGTAACTATAAAAAAGCGAAAACGCTTGTGATTTCAAACCAAATTAGTATTAGTATGCACAAAAAATCATGACTTAAAAATTATGTATGAAATATTCAATAACTTTTAAAAGCTAACAAAAAAGCGGGAAAAATCCCGCTTCTGTAAACTAACGACGTAGACCAAGCTTATTGATTAACACGCGGTAACGTTGAACATCTTTGTTACGCAGGTAAGTCAAAAGATTACGACGTTTACCAACCATTTTCAAAAGACCACGGCGTGAGTGATGATCTTTCTTGTGAGTACGTAAGTGCTCGTTCAAATTGTTGATTGATTCTGTAAGGACAGCGATTTGAACTTCAGCAGATCCTGTGTCGTTCTCATGAGTTTTATACTCATTGATGATTTCGTTTTTACGTTCTTGTGTGATTGCCATCCAGGTTCACCTCCTATTTCTCAATCCCCTCATGCCGAGCAAGCGTCGGTGATTCGACTTGCCAAGCAAAGGTTCATTTAGTACGTATTTAAGAATACAATGTTTTGTCGCAAAATGCAAGTTCATTCCATCATATATTATAGGAAAACTTCTCTTCTTCTATACATCAAGCAGCTTGTGTTTTTCCGCAAAATATTCCAAAGCCTTATTTTTATCTTTTTCAATTTGCTTTACAAGTTCTTCTATTCCAGAAAACTTTTGTTCATTTCGCAGGAATAGATGCCACTCAATTACGGCATCCTCTCCATAGATATCCTTATGAAAATCAAATAAATGAACTTCAATCGACAGCTTGACTGCCTCCTTATTAAAGGTAGGCTTATAGCCAACATTACAAACACCATTATGCATACTGCCGCTAACCATCATCCTTACCGCATAAACACCTGTAGGGGGAATAATGTATTCATCATTTAATTCAATATTTGCCGTCGGAAAACCAATGGTCCGTCCCCGTTTATCACCATGGACGACATACCCTGAAGTTGTGTAATACCTTCCCAAAAGGTGCGAAAGTTCCTCAACAGTCCCCTCTTTAAGAAGTCGGCGAATTCTGGTCGAGCTCACCTTTTCGTTCCCCTCGGTAAATTCCGGTATAACAGAAAAGGTAAATTTCTCTCTTGAGTGAAATGGAATGGTCTCCATTGTCCCTTTGCCCATCCGGCCGTAGGTAAAATCAAAGCCTGCGGTCGCGTGCTGCACATTCAGCCCGATAACGTATTGGTCAATAAATTCTTGAGGCAGAAGATTGGCAAATTCTATAGTAAAGTGAACGACAAAAAGAAAATCAATACCCATTCCCTCGATAATTTTGATTTTTTCTGCTAATGGGGTAATGGATTTTACATGCTTTTCATTTTTCCCTAAAACCACAGAAGGATGAGGGTCAAAAGTCATGACTGCGCTTGACAGTCCTTGTTCATCAGCTTGCTTCTTTGCTTCAAGTATTACCTGCCTATGCCCGCGATGCACGCCATCGAAATAGCCAAGGGCCATCGATAAGGGAGGCAGCGCCTGCAGATCTGACACATTTAGCGGAAAACTTAATCTTTTTACTTCCAACTGAAACTCACCTTTTCTATACAGGAACCTTTATTCGAGTTCATTTCTTAGAACCTTCACCGGCTTTAAGAGGCCTTGCTTATTGGGATGCTTTGCATAGATAGCAAGCGCCAGCCCTTCAGCCGTTTCGGCAATAATAGGTCCGTCACAAGTTTTTAAATTCTCTGGAATTTCTAAAAGTGCACCGTTTTTCACTTTCTCTGCTACTTTATCATTAATCTGCATTTTCGGCAAATGAGAAAGTGCCGATTCCAATGGTCGTAAAACCTGCGAAATGCTCCCTTCTGCCATTAACCTTTCCACTTCTTCAAGCGTAAGGCAATCAGTAAGCGTGTACGAAGCAGATTGCGTCCTTACCAATTTCGACATATGCGCTGGAAACCCCAAAGCCTCACCAATCATGACAGCTAAAGTTCGAATATAAGTGCCTTTACTGCAGCTAACCTGAAAGCGGAAGCTGATGGTCTCGCCAGCGAATTCAGTCCGTTCATCCAGAAGGTTAATCGAATAAATCATTACTTTCCTTGATGGGCGTTCCACGACAATCCCTTTTCGGGCATATTCATAAAGACGGACCCCATTCACTTTAACGGCGGAATACATTGGCGGTGTTTGCTCAATTTCGCCTGTTAACGACTGTAGTACCCTTAGAATTTCTTCGCGGCTGATGGTCCGGTTAACCATTTCCTTTTCCACCACTTCACCAGAAGCATCTTCCGTTGTCGTGGAAAAACCAATGGTTACTTCCCCTTCATACGCCTTGCCTGCATCTGTAATATACTCGGCTATTTTTGTCGCTTTCCCGATACAGATTGGGAGAACTCCGGTTACATCAGGGTCAAGTGTTCCAGTATGACCGATTTTCTTTGTTTTTAAGATCTTTCGCAATTTAAAAACACAATCATGAGAGGTAAGCCCCGCAGGCTTCAATAATGGTAAAATGCCTTCCAATTTTCACAACCTCTTTCCTGTCATCCCCGAAAAAAATGGATAGACTTTTTCGTCTATCCATTTTCCTCATTTGTGAGGATATGCAAACTATTTGGTAAAAGATGAGTTATTCTTCTTCATTTTTTTCCATCGGGCTTCCGTCAGAATGTAAATCATGAAGAAGTGTTTCGATGCGATTCCCATAATCAATGGATTCGTCGAATTCAAAGATAATTTCGGGAGTTTTGCGAAGGCGAATACGATGGCCGATTTCGCTTCGAATAAATCCTTTTGCTTTTGCAAGGCCTTTAAGCGTATTCTCCCTCTGTTCATCATCACCCAATACCGAAATAAACACCTTAGCTTGCTGCAAATCGCCTGTTACCTGAACGTCTGTAACGGTCACAAAACCAATCCGAGGATCTTTTATCTTGCGTCCGATAATGTCACTCAGTTCTTTCTTCATTTGCTCTCCAACACGATTTGGTCTGTGGCTCATTCAATTCACCTCTTCATTTAAAGCCATTCCATTTCGGTGACTGTTCTTTCTATCTCTGGAAACGAGTCAATTAGTTTTAATGCATTCTGCAGCTCATGCTCTGTTGACACCCGCGCTGCCGTAACAGCGACAATGGCTATTTTAGTCCGCTGCCAGACATCGTGATAGTCAACCTCTGCTGCTGACACATTCAATTTTTGTTTTAAACGAGTAAGAATTCGCTGTAAAACAGCTCGCTTCTCTTTTAAGGAATGTGCATCGTAAATGATGCATTCACAAACGGCGGCGCCGATTATCATTTCCGCTCGATTTCCTCCATTACATACGCTTCAATAATATCTCCCTCTTTAACATCATTAAAGTTTTTAATGGTGATACCGCATTCGTAGCCTTGGGATACTTCCTTGGCATCATCCTTGAAGCGTTTTAAGGCATCAATCTCACCTTCAAAAATAACAACCCCATCACGAATGACACGAATACCGCTGTCACGGGTAATTTTTCCGTCAATTACATATGAACCGGCAATCGTTCCGACCTTTGAAACCTTAAATGTCTGGCGGACCTCAGCTTGACCGATAACTTTCTCAACAAATTCCGGATCAAGCATACCCTTCATGGCCGCTTCCATCTCTTCAATGACTTTATAAATAATGCGGTGCAAACGGACATCTACTTTTTCTGCATCTGCTGCACGTTTCGCATTCACGTCAGGACGAACATTAAAGCCGATGACTATGGCGTTTGAAGCAGCCGCGAGCGTGATATCAGATTCGTTAATGGCACCTGTTCCATTATGGATAATTTTGATGTTTACACCTTCGACATCAATTTTTTGCAAGGAAGCAGCTAACGCCTCTGCAGAACCTTGAACGTCTGATTTCAAAATGACATTCAGATCCTTCATTTCTCCCTGCTTTAATTGTTCAAAGAGATTGTCTAGGCTGACACGGGTTTTTTCACCGCGCTGGGCAACCAATGCGATTTGAGCACGTGATTCTCCAACTTGACGGGCTGTTTTCTCATCGTCAAATACAACGAAGCGGTCTCCAGCCTGAGGTACATCACTTAGTCCGGTAATTTCAACCGGTGTAGATGGACCTGCATCCTTAACCCGGCGTCCTAAATCATTCACCATTGCCCGCACACGTCCGAATGTATTTCCGACGACAATTGGATCGCCAATTTTTAGCGTTCCATTCTGAACAAGCAAGGTTGCAACGGATCCGCGTCCTTTATCCAATCTGGCCTCAATGACCGTTCCTACTGCATTCCGTTTCGGATTTGCTTTATATTCTTCTACTTCACTTACTAACAGGATCATTTCAAGAAGACTGTCGATTCCCTCACCTGTTTTAGCGGATAGCGGAACAAAAATAGTATCTCCACCCCAAGCCTCGGCTACTAAACCGTGCTCAGTAAGCTCTTGCATAACCCGGTCGGCATTTGCTGCTGGTTTATCCATTTTATTAACAGCAACAATAATCGGAACTTCCGCTGCCTTAGCATGGTTAATTGCTTCTACTGTCTGCGGCATAACACCGTCATCTGCAGCAACCACTAGGATTGTAATATCTGTAATTTGCGCACCACGGGCCCGCATTGTTGTAAACGCAGCGTGTCCAGGTGTGTCAAGGAATGTAATTTTCTTTCCGTTTTCAATTACCTGGTAGGCACCAATATGCTGAGTGATTCCTCCTGCCTCTCCCTCGGTAACTTTTGTATTACGGATAGAGTCAAGCAAGGTTGTTTTACCATGGTCAACGTGTCCCATAATTGTCACAACAGCAGGGCGTTCCACTAGGTTTTCCGTTGAATCCTCTGTGAAATAAATTTCCAAATCGGTCGTATCAACTTTAATTTCTTCTTCGACCTCAACACCATATTCACCGGCAATTAATTCAATCGCATCTTTGTCTAAATCCTGATTGATTGTTGCCATGATGCCAAGCAGGAACAGCTTTTTGATTATTTCAGAAGGCTCTCTGTGCAGCTTCTTGGCCAGTTCTGCAACCGTTAAAGATTCACTGAAGGTAATTTTAGCTGGAAGCTCCTTCTCTTTCTTCTTTTGCGGCGCTTGGGATTGCTGCGTATGGTTTTGTTGATGATTCCGCTTCTTATTTTGTTGATGATTACGATTTTGTTGTTGATTATTATGGGGACGATTTTTGTTTTTCCCAGCTTGAAATGCTTTATTTTCTTTGGATTGAAATTCCTGTTCATGTTTTTTGCCTTCTTTGGCTTTTGGTGCTCCCGGAGCAACCTTTACTTTGGAAGGCACGACAAGTTTTTCATCATCGTCCTCATAAGCCTTTGGCGTCGTTTTAGTCTGCACCTGAGGCTTTGACTGAACCTTTTGCTGAGTTTGTCGACCATTGTTATTGTTATTGTTTCGGTTTTGTTCGGCCGTATTTCCAGTCTTTTTCTGCTGCTCTTTATTTTCCTTTTTATTGTAGGCAGCATCAAGCTTTTTAATATCTGATGATTCTAGAGTTGCCATATGATTTGAAACCTCTATGTTCATTTCTTTTAATTTTGTAATGATTTCTTTACTAGATAGGTTATGTTTTTTTGCATACTCATAAACACGCATTTTACTCATTATTTTCACCCCCGCAAGATTTAATCGAGCACTTGTTTAAGTTTTTTGGCAAATCCATCATCCAAAACGGCTGCCACAACGCGGGCCTCTTTGCCAATCGCCTGGCCAAGAAGATAACGATTTTCAACCATTTTAATTGGAACCTCATACGAATTACATTTGTCGGTAATTTTTTTTGTCGTATTTTGTGATGCATCTGCGGATAATAAAACGAGCTTCGCATTTCCACTGCGGATTTGCTTAACGCTCAGCTCCTCACCAGATATTACTTTTCGTGCTCGATTGGCCAGTCCAAGCAATGACATCCATTGGTTTTCGTTCATTTAGACGACCCGTTCTCCTTCTCTATCAACTCAAGCAGCTCATCATATAACGATTCGGAAATCGTAACCTCTAAATGGTTTGCCAAAATATTCTTTTTCTTTGCCAAGAGGACGGCATCTTTTTCCTTTGAAAGATATGCACCCCTGCCCGATTTTTTTCCAGTTAAATCGACGGATACATCTCCTTCTTTTGAGCGAACGATGCGAACGAGTTCTTTTTTCGGCTTCATTTCACCAGTGGCCACACATTTCCGCATAGGAACTTTTTTCTTTGTGTTCACCATCATTCACCTCTGATCTAATCTAATTCTTCATCGTTAAAATCGTCAAAATCAGTATCCGCTCCATCATCGAATAGACGAATTGTTTCTTCACGAGGATAAATCCCCATTTCACGAGCCTCAGATTCTGATTTAATATCAATTTTCCAGCCGGTTAATTTAGCCGCTAAACGGGCATTTTGTCCGCGTTTCCCAATTGCTAATGAAAGCTGATAATCCGGCACGACAACCGTTGTCGCTTTTTCATCTTCATTTACTGAAACATCCAGCACTTTCGATGGGCTGAGCGCATTTGCTACAAAAACAACCGGGTCATCGGACCATTTTACAATATCGATTTTTTCGCCCTTTAATTCATTAACAACTGCTTGAACACGGGCACCCTTCGGACCAACACAGGATCCAACTGGATCAACCTCAGGGTTATCGGAGTGAACTGAAATCTTCGAACGGTCGCCTGCTTCGCGGGCAACAGATTTAATTTCTACCGTCCCATCATAGATTTCCGGCACTTCGATTTCAAATAAACGTTTTAATAATCCCGGATGAGTCCTTGAAACAAATATTTGAGGTCCTTTTGTTGTTTTTTCTACCTTAGTAATAAATACTTTAATTCGATCATGCGGCTTATAACGTTCATTTGGCATCTGCTCATTGATTGGGAGCAGAGCTTCTATTTTACCAAGGCTGACATAAATAAATTTTGAATCGAGTCTTTGGACGATACCAGTCATGATATCTTCTTCACGGTCAATAAATTCAGAATAAATAATTCCTCTTTCCGCTTCTCTGACTCTTTGTGTCACAACCTGTTTAGCAGTTTGGGCAGCAATTCGGCCGAAATCCTTCGGCGTTACTTCCATTTCGACGATATCCTCAACCTGATAGTTTGGATTGATTCTAATAGCATCTTCTAAGGAAATTTCAAGACGTGGATCAAACACTTCGTCCACTACTTCTTTACGTGCAAAAACACGCATTGAACCAGTTTCCAGGTTTAAATCAATTCTAACGTTTTGCGCTTGATTAAAATTGCGGCGGTAAGCCGAGATAAGCGCCGCTTCAATGGCTTCAATTAAAACATCCCTGGAAATACCTTTTTCTCTTTCCAGGACAATAAGAGCATCTATTAGTTCGCTGCTCATTTGTGTATATCCCCCTAATCTATTTTATTTTTCTAAGTTTAAGAAAACGTTACAGCAAGCCTTGCATTTGCCACTTTTTCATATGGAATTTCAATCGTTTTTTTACGGGTTTTTATTTTCACTTCGATTGTAACAGTTTGACCATCGAAAGCTAAAAGAGTCCCTTCAAAACCTTTTTCACCATCAAGAGGCTCATAAGTTTTAATAAAAACATTTTTCCCGATTGCTTTTTCAAAATCTTTATCCTTCTTTAAAGGGCGTTCTGCACCTGGCGATGATACTTCAAGAAAATAGTTATGAGGAATTGGATCCACTTCATCAAGTTTTTCACTAAGTCGTTCACTGACAATTCCGCAGTCTTCTATATCAACGCCTGTGTCTTTATCGATATATACGCGAAGGAACCAGCTTTTTCCTTCTTTAACGTATTCAATTTCTACTAATTCTAAGCCAAGCTCTTGAAAAATAGGTGCAGCCAGTTCTTCAACAACCTCGGTGACTTTACTCATGCCCTACCTCCTTTTCCAGCAATATCTTCTATGTAGCTATGCAAGTTTAAAATACTGATGAAAAATCATCCTAAACAACACGAAAGAGTGGGAGAATCCCCACTCTTGTACACGAGAGTATGTCTTAGTATTTCCAATAAAACTATAACATAACCATGAATTAGTTGCAAATATCAAAAGCGGAAGGGCCTTGCACAGGAGCTAGAGTCAGAAAAAGCGGAAGGTTAAAACAGCGAAAGCTGGTTTTGCTCAGGCAATGCGCTAAGGCAGCCTTGCTTGTCCAGATACTCAAGGATTGTTTTGGAAACCTTCCCTCTTTGCTGGAGGTCTTCTTTCGATAGAAATTCTCCAGCACCTCGGGCATTAACAATATTTACGGCAGCGTTTGTTCCCAGCCCTGGAATGGAGTTGAAAGGCGGAATTAACGTATCTCCTTCAATGATAAATTCCGATGCAGCCGATTTGTACAAATCATAATTCTGGAAGGAATAGCCCCGTTCAGTCATTTCAAGCGCAAGCTCCAACACCGTCAGCAGGTTTTTCTCCTTGTTCGATGCTTCCAAACCCTTTGCATTGATATCGCCAATTTTTGCACGAATAGCCTCAGAGCCGCGCGTCATTGTTTCTAAGTCAAAGTCCTCTGCCCTGACAGTGAAATAAGCAGCATAATAAAGAAGGGGAAGATGAACTTTAAAATAGGCAATCCTCACAGCCATCAAGACATATGCAGCCGCGTGGGCTTTCGGGAACATGTACTTAATTTTTTTACAGGAGTCAATGTACCATTCCGGTACCTCGTTCCTTCTCATTTCCGCTTCCATTTCTTCCGATAATCCTTTTCCTTTACGGACGGATTCCATTATTTTGAAAGCGAAGGATGGCTCAAGTCCCTGATAAATTAGGTAAACCATGATATCGTCCCGGCAGCCGATTACTTCACTTAGGGTACATGTCTTATTCTGAATCAGTTCCTGTGCATTTCCCAGCCAAACATCCGTACCATGTGATAAACCAGAAATCTGAACAAGTTCTGAGAAGGTCGTTGGCTTTGTATCTTCAAGCATTTGTCGAACAAACCGGGTACCAAATTCGGGAATGCCTAACGTTCCCGTTTTACACATGATTTGTTCTTCTGTTACCCCAAGGGATTCCGTACCGCTGAATATTTTCATTACTTCAGGGTCATCGGTCGGAATCGTTTTTGGATCGATACCGCTCAAATCCTGCAGCATCCTGATCACTGTCGGGTCATCGTGTCCGAGAATATCAAGCTTTAAAACATTATCGTGAATCGAATGGAAATCAAAATGGGTCGTTTTCCATTCCGAATTTCGATCATCAGCTGGAAATTGGATTGGCGTAAAATCGTAAACGTCCATATAATCAGGAATAACGATGATACCGCCGGGATGCTGACCAGTTGTTCTTTTTACACCCGTACAGCCGGAAGCAAGCCGTTCCACTTCGGCCCCGCGCATCTGGAGGTTATTGTCCTGCTGATAGGCCTTAACGTAACCAAAGGCCGTTTTGTCGGCAACGGTACCAATTGTTCCAGCTCTATAAACGTATTCCTCCCCGAAAAGCACCTTCGTATAGTTATGGGCCCGGGGCTGATATTCTCCGCTGAAATTCAAATCGATATCGGGAACCTTATCTCCTTTAAAGCCAAGGAAGGTTTCAAACGGGATGTCATGGCCATCTTTTCGATATTTTGTGCCGCAATGCGGGCAATCTTTATCAGGCAAATCGAAGCCTGAACCGACCGAACCATCATTAAAAAACTCCGAATGTTTGCAGGATGGGCAAATATAATGCGGCGGCAATGGGTTAACCTCAGTTATTTCCGTCATTGTCGCGACCAATGAGGAACCGACCGATCCACGCGATCCGACCAGGTACCCATCATCCAAAGATTTTTTAACAAGCTTATGGGAAATCAAATAAATAACGGCAAATCCATGCCCGATGATACTTTTTAATTCTTTTTCCAAACGGGCCTCAACAATTTCCGGAAGCTCATCGCCATAAATTTTCCGGGCCATGGCATAACTCATTTCCCGCATTTCTTCATCCGCACCTTCAATTCTTGGTGTGTACAAATCATCCTTTATTGGCTTTATGACGTCAATCATATCCGCAATTTTATTTGTATTTGTGACGACGATTTCCTTTGCCTTTTCTTTGCCTAAAAATGAAAAGGCATCAAGCATTTCATTTGTCGTTCTAAAGTGAACATCCGGAAGCTCATGACGGTTCAGAGGGTTAGCACCGCCCTGTGAGCTTATTAATATTTTTCTGTATATCTTATCGTTTTCGTTCAAGTAGTGAACATTACCTGTAGCTACAACTGGTATTCCGAGCTTGTCACCAAGTGCAACGATGTTGCCGATAATTTCCTCAAGCGCCCGTTCATCACGAACCAGTTCCATTTCAAGGAGCGGAGCATACACCGGTTTCGGCATAACCTCGATATAATCATAAAAGCCTACTACGGCCTCCACTTCGTCAGGAGACTTTTGCATCATCCCCTCAAAAACTTCTCCTTTATCACATGCGGAACCAACAAGTATTCCTTCGCGATATTTTTGCAGCACCGACCGAGGTATACGCGGTACACGATAAAAATATTCAATATGTGCAATAGAAACGAGCTTAAATAAATTTTTCAACCCATGCTCAGTCTGCGCCAAAAGCGTACAGTGATAAGGACGGGCTCTTTGATAGGCATTTCCTTTTCCCATGTGATCATTAAATTCATCATGGTAAATAATCTCTTTTTCCTGAGCATCCTTCAACATTTTCAATAATAAGTATCCGGTTGCTTCTGCATCATAAATCGCCCTATGGTGCTGGGTCAGTTCGATATCAAATTTTTTCGCCAAGGTATTTAATCGATGGTTTTTTAATTCTGGATACAGGAAACGGCCCAATTCCAGCGTATCGATGACAGGGTTTTTGGCTTTTCCAATACCAATTTTTTTATAACCGACATTCAAGAATCCCATATCAAAGGAAGCATTGTGAGCAACTAAGACAGCATCCCCAGTCCAGTCATAGAATTTCTGTAAAACTTCAGCTACCTCTGGAGCATTTTGCACCATGTCATCGGTGATGCCTGTCAGGTTGATGGTTGTCGCTGATAAGCGATGATGCGGATTAGCGAATGATTCAAACCGATCAATGATTTCGCCGTTCCTTATCTTTACAGCAGCAAGCTCGATTATCGTATCGTATACGGCTGAAAGACCCGTTGTTTCAACGTCAAACACGACATAAGTATCTTCAGCGAGAAGCCTGTGGGCATCGTTAAAGGTAATCGGTACACCATCATCGACCAGATTCGCTTCAACACCATAAAGAATCTTTATATCATTCTTTTTCCCGGCACTGTAGGCTTCCGGGAAGGATTGGGCTCCGGCGTGGTCGGTAACAGCTATGGCTTTATGGCCCCATTTTTTTGCTTGGGCAATTAAAGTAGCGACAGGAGTTACTGCATCCATCTGGCTCATCGGGGTATGCAAATGCAGTTCGACCCTTTTTTCGTCATCTGGAGCAGTATCCTTCCGGCCAGCAGGCTTAATCTCATTAATATCATTACCAATCATGACAAGGTCACGAACGAAAGTATCATTTTGAATGCTGCCGCGGACCTTTACCCACATTCCCTTTTTAACAAGTTGGAAGGCAGATGCGTCCTCTTTGTCGCGGGAGAACATTTTAACCATTATGGAACTGGTGTAGTCGGTAATTTTAAAGGTTAACAAGGAGCGGCCGCTGCGCAGCTCACGAATATCCGCATCAAATATATAACCTTCGACGACAACTCGTCTTTCTTCATCGACAATATCAATTAAGCTGCGGAGCTCGTTGTTATCCTTAATTGTCAAACCGATTGAAAGCGGACCTTGCGGCACATCACCGCCTCCCTGCTCTTTCTCGGCATCTTGTTTCTGCATTTCGACCATTGCCATTAAGGCACGTTCTTGGTCTTCCTTTTGTTTAGCAATTAAAAATTGTTGATATTCCTCATTATGTTCTTCACTTTTTATATCAATCTCAAAGGAAAACAGCGGGAACCCGAAGGATTGATAAATTTCACCGATTAATGGCCCATATTTACGTTTTAGGGTTAATCCCTCTGCCTCGTTTCTAACCGAAACGGTAAGCTTATTGCCGCTTACCACAGGCAGCTGTTCATGTAAAAGTTTAATGAGCGGCGGGGAGATTCCATCAATTTGCTGGATGCAATAGCTCCAGTATTCGCTGATTAATTCTGAGGCGTTTTCTTGATTGGTAACTTTTATATCATATGATACTGCTGCAATGTTTGAAAAAGTTCGCTCAATTTGGGCAGTAAACCGCGTGAATACATTGAATGGCAGGACTTTTTCCAATAAAAATTGAAAGTGCCATTTTCTCGCTTTCTTTTCTACCAGTAGCCTTTCGATTTGCGCATTTTGGAAATGCATAACGACTGCATCTTCAGTTAGTTGCAGCTGCTGGAGTAAGAGTTGGAATCGCTCTTTTTTGCCTAAGGCATTTTCGCTCATCCTCTCATCTCTCCCCTCTTTAAAAATCTCTTTTTCTAGTCTATTTCAGAAAGTAATTATACCATATCATCCGAAAAGATTCGGGTTAATTCGACAGAAAGGTTTATCCATTTTTAACAAAAAAATAAGGGGCCAAAAAACCGGCCCCTTCTTAATTATTTTAAGAAAAATCGTTGGATATCGTTCCAGGTCACAACGAGCATCAGCAGCATTAGCAGCGCAAAGCCGATAAAGTGGACCATTCCTTCTTTTTGACGGTCAATCGGTTTGCCGCGAACGGCCTCTACTGCGAAGAACATCAGCCTTCCCCCGTCTAATGCCGGGATTGGCAGTAAGTTCATAATCCCAAGGTTGATGCTTAAAATTCCAGCCCACTTCATGAGGTAGAAGATCCCCGATTTGGCCACTTCATCCGTGGAAACATAAATTCCGACCGGACCTGATAAGGCATCAATGGAAAATTGTCCGGTTACTAATTTACCGAGCATAACAAAAATCTGCGTTGTCCAGAAATAGGTTTCTTTGGCGCCTGCTGTAACGGCTTGGACTGGCGACTTTTCAACCGGGCTGTAAACACCGATAATCCCCATTTTTTTGCCTTCCACCGTTTTCTCATTAGGCGTAACCGAAATATCCATTTCTTTTCCATTACGTACAACTGAAAAATCAAGCTTTTCGTTTGGATTTTTGCGGATAATTTCAACAACATCAGACCAGCTGCTAATTTCAGAACCATCGATACTTTGGACAATATCCCCTTTTTGTAGTCCTGCTGCTTTCGCGGCACCATCCGGGGTAATCTCACCCAGTTTCGGATCGTTAGTCGGTACTCCCTGCAATAAAGCAATGATAATAAATACCACAAATGCCAATACAAAATTCATCATCGGGCCCGCAAAGATGGCCATAAATCTCTGTCCTAACGTTTTAGAAGCAAATTGCCGATCCAATGGTGCGATTTGTGATGCCACGCCATTTTCGACAATGACTGCCTTTGGATGAATCGTAAAGGTTTGCAAATTTTCATCGTCATCCTCAGGGAACCCTTTGATGATTAGGTCCTTTTCAATATCTGCATATTCAACCTCAACAATACGGCAATTTGGGTACTTTTCTTTATTATTCAAGATAAGCTTGGTTGCTTGGCCGTTCTTATCAAATAATAGTCCAATTCGATAGCCTGGCTTTATTTCAACCATTTCCGGATCTTCGCCAGCCATCCGGACAAATCCGCCGATTGGCAATAGACGAATAGTGTATGTGGTTTCTCCTTTTTTGTGGGAAAAGACCTTCGGACCCATCCCAATCGCAAATTCGCGGCAAAGGATGCCTGCCCGTTTTGCAAAAATAAAATGTCCTAATTCATGAAAAAAAACGAGTGCGCCAAATATCACAATAAAGGCAATGACTGTACTCAATAATAAAACCACCTTTTTATTTGGTTTAGAAAGTACCTTTAGACCTCAATATCTGTCTGTCGCCCTTGGTCAAGGCGCTTATTAACTTTATAGCAGTGAATTTACAAACTGCCGCGTTTCCTTGTCAACCTCTTGGATTACACTTAAGCTCGGATGCCGGGTCGTTTGATGAGCACTTAAGGCCTGCTCAATCAAATCTTCTATTTGCAGGAAGCGAATCTTTCCTTCTAGGAATGCCGCGACTGCCGCTTCATTTGCCGCATTCAAAACAGTTGGCATCGTGCCACCGATTTTCCCAGCCTCATAGGCAAACTTCAAACAGCGGAACCTTTCCATATCCATTTCCTGAAAATGGAGTGTCCCAATTTGCGCCAAATTTAAGCGGTTCCCTGTGGTAAGAGGCAATCGGTCCGGATAGGAAAGTGCAAATTGGATCGGTACCCGCATATCCGGTGTTCCCAGCTGGGCAATCACACTTGTATCATGGAATTCAACCATAGAATGAATAATACTTTCCTTGTGAAGCAATACATCAATTTTTTCATAGCCAAGTGAAAACAGCCAATGTGCTTCAATAACTTCGAGGCCTTTATTCATCATCGTTGCCGAATCAATCGTGATTTTCGCACCCATCGACCAGTTCGGATGATTTAATGCTTCCTCAACTGTCACTTGCTCCAGTTCACTACGGGTGCGGTCACGGAAACTGCCGCCAGAGGCAGTTAGAATTAAGCGTTCAATGTTTTTCTCCTTCTCTCCTTGCAGGGCTTGAAAGATGGCCGAATGCTCGCTGTCTACTGGGAGAAGTGCAACATTATTTTTCTTCGCTGCTTCGATCACTAAATGGCCGGCCGTCACCAGCGTTTCTTTATTGGCGATTGCGATTGTTTTCCCGCATTCAATCGCCTGCAGCGTCGGGTTTAACCCTACGCTGCCGAGAACAGCATTGACAAGAATATCCGACTTGTCATAAACCGCTGCTTCAATCAGCCCTTCCTCGCCAAACGTAAACTTAAGCATAGGGAATTCTGCTTTTAATGTATTATAATCAGCCATCGTTTGTACAGAAACAAGCTCAGGCTGAAATTCCGCAATTATTTTTCGCGTTAAATCGATGTTTTTGCCAACGGAAATGGCAGCTAATTTATACTCTTCAGGGTGCTCCCGAAAAATATCCAGGGTTTGGGTACCGATGGACCCGGTCGCACCCAGTAAACTAATTGTCTTCAAACAAGTCAACTCCTAAAAAGAAAAACCTCTTACCAAAGGTGGAAAAAATGCAATAATGGTAAAACAAATAATAAACTGTCAAACCGGTCTAGAATGCCTCCATGTCCCGGTAAAATGGTTCCTGAATCTTTTACATTAAAATGGCGTTTGTAGGCAGATTGGACAAGATCTCCGATTTGTCCAAAAACGGATAGAACGATGGTCATGCCTACTATTGTAACAATCCCGGCATTCATATCGCCAAAAACAGCAAACATAATTGCCACTACAGCGGCACAAACAATACCGCCAATTGAGCCTTCAACCGTTTTGTTAGGACTGATTTCCGGCCATAATTTCTTCTTGCCCATCGCCTTCCCAATAAAGTAAGCCCCTGAGTCAGTTGCCCAAATGATGAATAAGGAATAAAAAACATACACAAGACCAGCTTCTCGCGTTTCCATGAGAAAATAAAAACCAATACCTGTATAAATTGCCGAAAGCACTGTAAAAGCGGCATCCTCAAAAGTAAAACGATTTTTTGTAATGACCGTATAGGTCAATAATAAAAGAATAAAAGCAATGCCTAGCTCTGTTTTTGAATAGTAAAAGTCCGCCATTATTTCATTATATTGTGCAGGGAATAAAATAACCCAAAGGAAAAGCAGAGAAAGGAACCCGTATGGAGAAAAAATGCTCAAGCCCTTCATCCTTAATAGTTCATATAGCCCAATGGTTGCTAGCAAATAAGTCAATAATACGAACGGAAGCCCGCCGTAAAATACGATTGGCAAAAAAAGTGCCGCTGCTACGACTCCTGTAATAATTCTTTGTTTCATCTACTGTTTCAACACCTTTTTTGACTGCAAATTTATATTCCTCCAAATCGACGCTGGCGCTTTTGAAACACCTCGATTGCTTCTAACAAATGATCCTCACTGAAATCGGGCCACAACACATCAGTAAACCAAAACTCCGAATAGGCTAACTGCCATAACATAAAATTGCTTAAGCGAATTTCGCCGCTTGTCCGGATTAATAGGTCAGGATCTTTGAAATTGGAAGTCATTAGATAGGAGGAAAATGCCTCCTCATTTAAATCGGTTTCCTTCAGTATGCCACTATTATAATCATTTAAGACTTGCTTCACCGCATCAAGAATCTCAGCCCTGCTTCCATAATTCAAAGCAAAGTTTAACACAAGTCCTGTATTATTCTTTGTTTGTTCCATCGCCTTTTCAATGGCATTTAAAGTATGTTTTGGCAGTTGATGCTTATAGCCCATCATTTTCACTTGAACATTATTGGCCACCAATTCTGGAAGGAAGGTTCCTAGGAATTCCTCCGGAAGCTTCATAATATAATCCACTTCATTTTTTGGCCTTTTCCAATTCTCTGTGGAAAAAGCATACAATGTCAGCACTTTTAGCCCAAGGTCATTGGCCAGCATAGTTGTTTTTCGGACAACCTTCATCCCTTCATGATGACCGGCAATGCGCGGCAGTGCCCGTTTTTTAGCCCATCGGCCATTTCCATCCATAATGATGGCCACATGTTCCGGTACCGGCAATTTTTTAATTTCTTCAATTTTATCTCGGAGTGTGGAAGAGTTATTTTGGTTCTTCCAGATTTTTATTTTATTTAACATGGCAAGCGCTCCTCCATTATTAGCTTTCCTCCGATAATAAACTTCATCGAACTTGTTATAGTATGTAATAGATTTAAATTCAACATGCCTATATCATACCAAAAAAGAAAAAAGATATCTCATTTCATACTATGTAAAATAGAAAGAATTAAGAATAATGTCAAACAATCCTAACTTATGTATTTTAAAATTTTTCTATTAATAGTGAAAAAACCCCCTAAAAAGAGGGTCATTCTTTATTATTTACGTTACACTTCCATAATTTCTTTTTCTTTATCTTTTGTGATTTGATCAATTTTATGGATGTGATCATCGGTAAGTTTTTGAATATCATCAGAGAATCCGCGCAGGGCGTCTTCTGTAATTTCACCATTTTTTTCAAGCTTTTTCAACTCATCATTGGCATCGCGGCGAACGTTACGGATCGCGATTTTCGCTTCTTCTGATTCCTTCTTCACCACTTTTACCAATTCTTTACGGCGCTCCTCTGTTAATTGGGGAATTGCAAGCCGAATGATAGAACCATCATTGGAAGGATTTAAGCCTAAATCCGATTTCAGAATCGCTTTTTCAATATCGCCAAGGATTGTTTTATCATATGGCTGGATGACCAATAACCGGGCTTCCGGAGTCGAGATTCCCGCCAGCTGATTAACAGGCGTTGGCGCCCCATAATAATCGACTGTAATTCGATCTAAAAGTGAAGCACTCGCTCTGCCGGCACGAATGCTGGCAAGCTCGCGAGTATAAGCTTGAATTCCTTTTGCCATTCTTTCTTTTGCGGAATTGATGACTTCTTTTGCCATTAGTTTTTCCCCCTAACAATCGTTCCGATTTTTTCACCCATAACGGCCCTTTTGATATTGCCCTGCTCCATGATAGAAAAGACAATAAGTGGAATATCATTATCCATACATAGGGATGATGCAGTTGAATCCATAACTGCCAAGCCTTCCTTTAAAACATCAAGGAATGAAAGATCATCATATTTTACAGCGTTGGCATCAACACGTGGGTCAGCAGAATAAACACCATCGACATTATTCTTCGCCATCAGGATAACTTCCGCATCAATTTCAGCTGCTCTTAAGGCCGCTGTTGTATCTGTCGAGAAATACGGATTTCCTGTTCCTGCTGCAAAAATGACTACCCGCTTCTTCTCCAAGTGTCTGATCGCACGGCGTCTTATGTAAGGTTCTGCAACTTGACGCATTTCAATTGAGGTTTGTACCCGTGATTCAATCCCTAAGTGCTCTAAACTGTCTTGTAACGCAAGAGAGTTCATTACCGTTGCCAACATCCCCATGTAATCAGCAGTTGCCCGGTCCATCCCCATTTCACTGCCAATCTTCCCGCGCCAAATATTGCCGCCGCCGACAACAACAGCCACTTCTACACCGAGCTCGGCAATTTCTTTTACTTGAGTGGCAATTGATTTGATGATAGATGGTTTAATTCCAAAGCCCGAATCACCAGCAAGAGCCTCTCCGCTTAATTTTAACACAACGCGTTTGTACTTAGGACCGTTCATATAAACCTCCATAAAAAATTCTAACTTTTTTCATCTTAAAAAATAGGGAACACAGCGTGTCCCCTATTCAAACATCAATTACAAATACTTCAAACCTTTTAGCCCGAGAATAATTGACTATTTTTTATTCACTTGGTTCATTACTTCTTCAGCAAAGTTATCTTCACGCTTTTCGATACCTTCGCCTACTTCGTAGCGAATGAATTCACGGATTGTAGCGCCTTTAGATTCAACAAATTGGCGAACCTTTTGATCAGGATTTTTAACGAATGCCTGGTCAAGAACACAAACATCTTCAAAGTATTTGCCAAGGCGGCCTTCAACCATTTTAGTCACGATATTTTCAGGCTTGCCTTCGTTAAGTGCCTGCTGAGTTAATACTTGACGCTCATGTTCTACTTCCTCTTGAGAAACTTGATCGCGGGAAACATATTTTGGATTTAACGCAGCGATGTGCATAGAAACATCTTTTGCAGCATCGGCATCTGTAGAACCTTCAAGAACAGTTAATACAGAAATGCGTCCGCCCATATGAAGGTAAGCGCCAAATGCATCACTGTCTGTCTTAGAAACTACTGTAAAGCGGCGAAGAGATAGTTTTTCACCAATTTTTGCGATTGCCGCATTGATATGAGCATCAACTGTTGCACCGTTTTCCATTGTTTGTGCTAATGCTTCTTCCACTGTAGCAGGCTTGTTCTTAAGTAAATGTTCAGCAAGCTCCTTTACAAGTGTTTGGAAGCCTTCGTTTTTCGCAACGAAGTCAGTTTCGGAGTTTACTTCTAGGATAACAGCATCATTGCCATTTGTTGAAATGGAAGTTAAGCCTTCTGCCGCGATACGGTCTGCTTTCTTAGCAGCTTTTGCGATACCTTTTTCGCGTAGATAGTCAATTGCTTTGTCCATGTCACCGTCTGATTCTGTCAACGCCTTTTTGCAATCAAGCATGCCTGCGCCAGTTTTTTCACGTAATTCTTTAACCATTTGAGCAGTAATTGCCATAATTTAATATCCTCCTTCAATTAACTATGTATTCATATCTTTACCAATGAGACCCGGGTTAAACTTTCATTCTTTAAAAAAAGGTGATAAAGGGTCTCCCTCTTATCACCTTTTTTAGATAAGGCTATAAATTTACGCTTCTACAGCTACTTCTTCGCCTTGTTTAGCTTCTAAGATAGCATCCGCCATTTTGCCAGTTAATAATTTAACAGCGCGGATTGCGTCATCGTTTGCTGGGATAACAACATCGATTTCATCAGGATCGCAGTTTGTATCAACGATACCTACGATAGGAATGTTCAATTTCTTAGCTTCTGCTACTGCAATGCGCTCTTTACGAGGGTCGATGATGAACAATGCATCTGGAAGCTGTTTCATATCTTTGATTCCGCCTAAGAATTTCTCAAGACGTTCTTGTTCTTTCTTAAGTTGAACAACTTCTTTCTTAGGTAATACTTCAAAAGTACCGTCTTCTGACATTCTTTCAATATCTTTTAAGCGGCCGATACGCTTTTGAATTGTTTCAAAGTTTGTTAATGTACCACCTAACCAACGTTGGTTAACATAGTACATACCAGAACGAGCTGCTTCTTCTTTAACAGAATCTTGAGCTTGTTTCTTTGTACCAACGAAAAGGACTGTACCGCCTTCTGCAGCAAGTTCCTTAACCCAGTTATAAGCTTCTTCTACCTTCTTAACTGTCTTTTGAAGGTCGATGATGTAGATGCCGTTACGCTCTGTGAAGATATATTTCTTCATCTTTGGATTCCAACGGCGAGTTTGGTGTCCGAAATGTACACCAGCTTCAAGCAATTGCTTCATAGAAATTACTGACATGTTTTTTTCCTCCTAATGGTTTGTTTTCCTCCGCTTATCTCATCTTTAAGCAGGACTTAAAGTTAAGCACCCTCTGCCTAAATCAACAAGCGTGTGTAATAACACCATGAAATAATATAGCACATAGCCATTAAACAATCAAGGTTTAGATTCAAAAAAATTCCCGGCTCCTGCCGGGAATCCTTTAAAACATTAATGTGATTTTAATTTTTCAAGCTCGACCAAGAACTTGTCATTAAGAACTTTAATGTAAGTTCCTTTCATTCCAAGGGAGCGGGATTCGATAACTCCAGCGCTTTCGAGCTTTCTTAAAGCGTTGACAATAACGGAGCGGGTAATTCCTACACGGTCTGCAATTTTTGAAGCGACTAATAACCCTTCATTACCGTTTAGCTCTTCAAAAATATGTTCAATGGCTTCTAACTCACTGTAAGATAAGGAGCTGATGGCCATTTGCACAACAGCTTTGCTTCGTGCTTCCTCTTCAATTTCCTCAGATTTTTCACGAAGGATTTCCATTCCGACAACAGTTGCACCATATTCAGCCAAGATTAAATCGTCATCATTGAACTTATCATGCAATCTTGCCAGGATTAATGTGCCAAGACGTTCACCGCCGCCAATAATCGGAACAATTGTTGTTAAACCTTCACGGAATAAATCCTTATTTTCCACAGGGAAAGCTGTATATTGACTATCTACATCCAAATTCGGGGATGTTTCAGTAATTGCGAACAAATTGTTTGTGTACTCTTCCGGAAATTGACGATCCTCGAACATTTTTTTCATACGTTCGTTTTCGATTTGCTGATAAATCGTAATCCCGAGTAGCTTCCCACGGCGGCTGACGATGTAAACATTTGCTTCAATGGTTTCACTTAATGTTGCTGCCATTTCTTTAAAGTTTACCGGTTTGCCTGCTGCCTTTTGCAGCAAAATATTAATTCTTCTTGTTTTTGTAAGTAAATCCATCTGTTTCTTCCTCCTAAATAACTACAACCATTATTAAATTTTTATTGGTAATACGATTTTTGCAACGTATTAGGTAATAAGATACGAACTTAAAGAATAAATTGACTCAAATCTTTGTTTTTCGATATAGCGCCTAGCTTCTCGTCAACATATTGAGGTGTTATGGTGATTTTATCCATCGTAATATCCGGTGCTTCGAAGGATAGATCCTCTAATAGTTTTTCGAGGATTGTGTGAAGCCGTCTGGCACCGATATTGTCGGTATTCTGATTCACTTCAAATGCTACTTCAGCTATTCTACGAATAGCATCGTCAGAAAATTCAATTTGTATACCTTCTGTTTCCAATAATGCTTGATATTGCTTTATTAAAGCATTGTCCGGTTCGATTAAAATCCTAAAGAAGTCATCGACTGTAAGCTTTGTCAATTCCACCCGGATTGGAAAACGCCCTTGCAATTCCGGGATCAAATCGGAAGGCTTCGCCATATGAAAGGCACCCGCAGCAATGAATAAGACATGGTCGGTTTTAATCGGCCCAAATTTTGTTACCACTGTGGAACCTTCAACCACTGGCAGAATGTCCCTTTGCACACCTTCTCTGGAAACATCTGCCGAGGAGCCGCCATTATTTTTGCTGGCAATTTTATCAATTTCATCAATAAAAATGATTCCGTTTTGCTCGGCGCGATAAATGGCCTCAGATGTTACTTCATCCATATCAATCAGCTTCGCAGCTTCTTCACTCGTTAATACTTTTCTTGCTTCTCGAACAGTAAGTTTTCTTTTTTTGCGCTTTTTCGGCATGAAGCTGCTTAGGGCATCCTGCATATTCATCCCCATTTGTTCAATACCTGAGCCTTGGAGCATGTCAAACATGGAAGGCGCCTGCTCTTCCACTTCAACCGTGACAATTTCATCCTCCATTTGACCAAGTGCCAATCTTTCTTTGACAATCTTTCTTTTTTCCTGGATAGAATAATCCTCTTGGTGTGTTTCCTGCTCGTTTGCATTGTTCCCGCCGCCAAATAACATTTCGAGCGGGTTTTTATAGTTAGATGATTTTTTCGCTGATGGAACCAAAAGTTCAACAAGTCTGCTGTTAGCATTTTCTTCAGCACGTTCTTTCACGCTTAGCATCCGTTCTTCCTTTACAAGACGGACAGATGTTTCTGCCAGATCACGAACCATGGATTCTACATCACGACCAACGTAGCCGACTTCGGTAAACTTCGTTGCTTCCACCTTAACAAATGGTGCACCGACAAGCTTCGCAATTCTCCGGGCAATTTCCGTTTTCCCAACACCAGTCGGGCCAATCATTAAGATATTTTTAGGGATAATTTCATCTCGAAGCTTATCGTCCAGAAGGCCCCTTCTGTATCGGTTTCTTAGGGCTACCGCAACGGCTTTCTTCGCATCCTTTTGGCCAATAATATATTGATCCAGCTTTTCAACAATTTGCCGGGGGGTTAAATTGGTTGTTCTGACCATTATTTTTAGCTCCTTCCCGCTATAGCTCTTCCACGATAATATTATGGTTTGTATAGACGCAGATTTCAGCAGCGATTTCTAACGATGCTTTCGCAATTTCCCTAGCCGATAAATGATCTCCGGCATATTTCTTTAATGAGCGACCTGCTGATAATGCATAGTTCCCGCCTGATCCAATTGCAAGAATTCCATCATCGGGCTCAATAACTTCACCTGTGCCGGACACAAGCAGCAAACTTTCACGATTCATCACAATCAGCATGGCTTCCAGTTTTCTTAGGACTTTATCACTTCGCCACTCTTTTGCAAGCTCTACTGCTGCTCTTTGAAGATTCCCGTTAAATTCCTCTAACTTTCCTTCAAACAATTCAAAAAGAGTAAAAGCATCTGCTACAGAACCAGCAAAGCCTGCCAATACCTTCCCATTAAATATCTTTCTAACCTTGCGAGCTGTATGTTTCATCACAACAGCGTTGCCCATGGTAACTTGGCCATCACCGGACATTGAGCACTCGCCATTATGATGGATGGCAAATATCGTGGTGGCATGAAATTGTTCCATTAAGATATCCTCCTTCATTTTTGGAGTTTTTTCTTTTAGTTCAAAGTAAAGTATGTAAAAAAATCCTTCTACAAGATAATTATGAAAACTGTATTCATTTATACCCTGGGATGTTTTTTTCTATACATTTTTCTTCACCTTTTGCTCAGCCATGAACATAACAAAATCACTATAAAAAAGCTGAATAAGTCCCTTAGTATTTTGCGCAATTCCTGTCCAGTTGTAAATAACGAATCAAAAATGTTAACAAAACATTCACAATTATCAACATTTTCTATCACAAGGGCTTCTAAATCGTATCACAATTCAATAGCCCTTGCAATAAATTTTACAAAACTTTCACAAAGTTCTGAATTGTTTCTAACGCTCTATTAGCATGCTGCAAATTCCGTTCTTGCTTTCCTCTTATTTTCACAGGCAGTTCAGGAAACAATCCGAAATTGGCGTTCATCGGCTGAAAACTTTTCGGGTTTGCAGAAGTAATATACCGCGCCATACTGCCGATTGCCGTTTCCGCTGGGAATTCTACAGTTTCCATTCCCGTCGCGAGTCTTGCCGCATTAATTCCCGCAATTAAACCGCTCGCAGCAGATTCCACGTACCCTTCAACACCCGTCATTTGTCCAGCGAAAAATAAATTTTCCCGGTTTCTAAATTGATAAGTTGCTTTTAGCACCTTTGGTGAGTTGATAAAGGTATTGCGATGCATAACGCCATAGCGAATAATTTCGGCATTTTCAAGACCCGGTATTAATTGTAGCACTTCCTTCTGCGGGCCCCACTTTAAATGGGTTTGAAAACCAACAATATTATACAGCGTACCTGCTGCATCGTCCTGCCTTAACTGAACAACCGCGAAAGGTCTTTTACCTGTCTTTGGGTCCTCTAGCCCGACTGGCTTTAATGGACCGAACAGCATCGTTTTCTTCCCTCTTGCTGCCATTACTTCAATCGGCATGCAGCCTTCGAAAAAGATTTCCTTTTCAAATTCCTTTAAAGGGACGGTTTCAGCTGTGACCAAAGCTTCATAAAAACGATCAAATTCCTCTTCCGTCATCGGACAATTTAAATATGCCGCTTCCCCTTTATCATAGCGGGACTTTAAATAAACTTTATCCATGTCAATGCTGTCTTTTTCGATAATCGGCGCCGCTGCATCATAAAAATATAGATAGTCTTCATTCGTTAAACTTTTCAGTTTGGCCGATAATTCCGGACTTGTTAGTGGGCCTGTTGCGATGACCGTTAGTCCTTCCGGAATATCTATGACCTCTTCATGGATGACTGTCACATTTTCATGGTTTTTCACCATTTCGGTAACTTTTGCCGCGAATTCATGACGGTCAACAGCCAATGCCCCCCCGGCAGGAACACTGCAGGCATCAGCCGCAGAGATAATAACAGAATCAAGCCTTCTCATTTCTTCTTTTAATACACCGACTGCATTTGTTAATGTATTAGCTCTAAGCGAGTTACTGCAGACCAGTTCGGCAAATTTATCTGTATGATGGGCTGGAGTTTGTTTGACTGGTCTCATTTCGTAAAGACGGACCTTTACACCGCGCTTGGCGAGCTGCCACGCTGCTTCGCTGCCTGCCAATCCGGCACCGACAACGTTTACTGTTATATCCATGTTAATCCTCCTGAAACATTCAAATATTAAATAAGTCCTTACTTTTTACCATTCCCTCGAATTCAGTCCATCTTGCATTTTACTATACGAATGACAAACAAAAAAGTTTTATGTTCAAAAAAATTAAAAAGAGTGGAATATTTCCCACTCCTTAGCTCTGCGGTTCTTCTTTATAGTCACAGGATACGCATTGGACTTGGACACCCTTTTTGAGTTTTTTCTCGACAAGGAGTCCCTCACATTTTGGACAGTTTCTAGGAAGCGGCTTATCCCAAGATAGGAAATCGCACTCTGGGAAGCGGCTGCACCCGTAGAACAATCTCTTTTTCTTACTTTTTCTTTCAACGATTGTTCCCTCTTTACAAGTAGGACAGGTAACGCCGATTTCTTTAACAATCGGTTTTGTGTTTCGGCAGTCCGGGAAATTACTGCAAGCCATGAATTTGCCGTAGCGGCCCATTTTAAACACCATCGGGCTGCCGCAATTTTCACAGTCTTCACCGGCAGGTTCGTCTTTGATTTCAACTTCCTGCATTTCCTTTTCCGCTTTTTTCAGGTGAACTTCAAAATCCTGATAGAATTCATCGATGATCTTTACCCACGGTGTTTTTCCTTCTTCAACATTATCCAAATCCTGTTCCATTTTGGCGGTAAACTCGACATTCACAATTTCCGGAAAAAACTCTACCATTAATTCGTGGACAATTTCTCCAAGCTCCGTCGGAACAAAACGCTTATTGTCGAGCGCTACATAGCCCCGTTTTTGAATTGTATCGAGCGTTGGGGCATAGGTTGAAGGCCTGCCGATTCCAAGTTCCTCAAGCGTCTTTACAAGCCTTGCCTCCGTATACCGAGGCGGCGGCTGGGTAAAATGCTGTTTCGGCTCAATATCCTTCTGGAACACTTCATCCCCTTCATTGAGGTCAGGAAGCATTTTGTTGGATTCCTCCACTTGATCATCTGTACCTTCAACATATAGCTTCATAAAGCCGGGGAACTTTATTTTCGATCCGGTAGCGCGAAACACCACATTGCCATTTTGTAAATCAACACTCATTGTATCCATTACAGCTTGGGCCATTTGACTGGCTAAGAACCGTTCCCAAATTAATTTATATAAACGCAGTTGATCTCTTGAAAGGAACTCCTTCAAACTGCTCGGATCTCTGAATGTGCTGGTCGGCCGAATCGCTTCATGAGCATCTTGAGCATTTGTCTGTTTCTTCTCTTTCCTTTGCTCTGTTTTTAGAAATTGCTCCCCATATTCAGTCTTGATATAATTAGCCGCTTCTTCCTGAGCTATTTCAGAAATCCTGGTGGAATCTGTTCTCATATAGGTAATCAAACCGACTGTCCCTTCTTTGCCAAGTTCGATTCCTTCGTACAGCTGCTGTGCCAGCATCATTGTCTTTTTGGCCCGAAAGTTTAATTTTCTGGCTGCTTCTTGCTGCAGGGAGGAGGTTATAAATGGCGGGGCAGGATTTCTGCGCCGCTCTTTTTTTGTTACGGCAATGACCGTGAACTTGTTTCCCTCCATTTGCTGCAGAATCTTTTGCACCTCTTCTTCAGAGCTTACTTCTGTTTTATTCAGTCCTACAAGACTATGAAACGAAGCGCTGAATTGATCTTTCCCCTTTAAAAATTCGCCGTCAATCGTCCAATATTCTTCTGGAATGAAAGCTTTAATTTCATTTTCACGGTCAATGATTAATCTGACGGAAACCGATTGGACCCTTCCCGCACTTAACCCCTTTTTGACCTTTTTCCATAACAGCGGACTGATATTATAGCCCACCAGGCGGTCAAGAATTCTGCGGGCCTGCTGTGCATCTACCAAGTCTTTATTGATTGGCCGTGGATGTTTAAACGATTCCTGGATAGCATCCTTGGTGATTTCATTAAATACTACCCGGCAGTCCGAGTTAATATCCACATCAAGGCTATGCGCCAAATGCCAAGCGATTGCTTCTCCTTCTCGATCGGGGTCGGCCGCCAGAAAAATTTTCTTGGCTTTTTTGGCTGCTGTCTTTAATTCCTTTAAAACAGGACCTTTTCCGCGTATCGTAATATATTTCGGTTCAAAGCCGTTGTTTACATCAACCCCCGTTTGGCTGCGCGGCAAATCTCTGACGTGTCCCATTGATGCTTTTACTTTATATTTTTTTCCTAAATATCGCTCAATCGTTTTCGCTTTTGCAGGCGATTCAACGATGACAAGAAACTCCGACATGTATGTTCCTCCTTAAGAGGGAAAGTGTGAAAGCGCCCCGAATCTGGCAAAAGCCTGCTTCTAAGATGCTCGATTTTTTTGAGAAGTTTTCTAAATTCTAGTTATGACAACTTTGCTTCAAGAAATACTTTCCAAAACTCCCATATCCCAAATTATTTATATAATACTTTCAATATTATTGTCTCATTCTAGTTTTTGAACTTATGTTGGAAAATGTAATACAAATTAGAAATTATTTCAACCTTTTTATCCTAACTTTTCTTCATTTATACAAAAAACCCTGCAAAAATTTAAAATTTATTCAATAAAATACAGTTTTATCTTATTTCCTCTAATATATCCCCGGCTTTTGTGACAAGTTTTGCTCCCTGCTGAATAAGTTCATTTGCCCCGATTGAATAGGGATTAAAAATGCTTCCGGGAAGTGAAAAAACGTCTCTGCCCTCATTAACGGCATAATTGGCCGTTATTAATGAGCCGCTTTTCCTCTTTGCTTCTATAATAAATGTTCCCCGTGACATTCCACTAATGATTCGGTTTCGCGCTGGAAAATGCCATCTCTGTGGCTGTGTATCCGGCGGGTATTCAGAGAGAACAAGCTGTGTTTTCATCATTTCCAATGCCAGATTCATATTTTCCTTTGGATAAATATGGTACAGCCCTCCGGCAATCACAGCAATCGTCTTTCCGCCATTTTTAATAGCGTATTCATGGGCGAGTTTATCAATACCTTTTGCTAAGCCGCTGACAATTAGCACTCCATTATCAATTAATTCCGGGAAAATTAAACGGATGGCATTTTTTCCGTACTGGGTCGCTTGCCTAGAACCAACCACAGCTAATTTCGGATCTTTCTCTAGCAGGGATAAGTCACCTTTTGCGAAGATTGCCCAAGGAGGCTGATAAATTTCTTTTAAATAACGGGGATACAGCGGGTCAAATACGGTGATGACGGAGATATCATTTGTTTTGTATTGGCGGATTTGGTCATAAATGATTTCGGGATAAAAGGGTTCGGTTGCAGGGTATGCAGCAATGGCGGAGGCCGGAGGAGGGAACATGCTAAATTGGGCTAATGGTTGATAAGATTTTAGAGATTCAAGTCCCGGGTCTCTTTTTAATATTTGATAGATCGAATGCCACGATATATCAGGATAATGAAGCAGGGAGATTAGTTTTTCAGTAAACTCATTCACTGTTAATTTCCTCCATTTTAAATTTTTTAAACAGAAAGAGCCCCTCATAGTTTGAGGGACTTTCTGTTTATCATGGTGTATTTTAGTGAGTTTTACACTTTTCGTATAAGCCTTGTTCTTTAAGTACTTCAATTAAAGTTTCACCCATTACGGATGGTGTTGCAGCTACTTTCATGCCACATTCGTTCATAACGCGGATTTTTTCATCAGCAGTACCTTTTCCGCCGGAAATAATCGCACCAGCATGGCCCATGCGCTTTCCTGGAGGTGCAGTACGTCCGCCGATGAAGCCGACAACAGGCTTAGTCATGTTTGCTTTTACCCACTGTGCCGCTTCCTCTTCTGCTGTTCCACCGATTTCACCAATCATGATAACAGCATATGTTTCAGGATCTTCATTGAATGCTTTTAATACATCGATGAAGTTTGTTCCGTTAACAGGGTCTCCGCCAATACCAACTGCAGTTGTCTGGCCGATACCTGCTTGAGTTAATTGATGAACAGCCTCATATGTTAAAGTACCAGAGCGGGAAACAACGCCAACATGTCCTTTAGTGTGAATGTAGCCAGGCATAATGCCGATTTTACATTCATCAGCTGTAATCACGCCAGGGCAGTTTGGACCCACTAAGCGAGTCTTCTTGCCTTCCATGTAACGCTTAACTTTCACCATATCCAATACAGGAATATGCTCTGTAATACAAATAGCAAGATCTAGTTCAGCATCAACCGCTTCGATAATGGAATCTGCAGCAAATGGAGCTGGAACATAAATAACGGAAGCATTTGCGCCTGTTGCTTCGACTGCTTCTTTCACAGTATTGAAAACAGGAACACCTTCCACCTCTTGGCCGCCTTTGCCCGGTGAAGTTCCGCCGACGATTTGTGTGCCGTATTCAAGCATCTGCTTTGTATGGAAACGGGCTGTTCCGCCTGTTATTCCTTGAACAATTACTTTTGTGTCTTTATTAATAAAAACGCTCACGTTAATTCCCCTTTCTCTTGATCCTATTTCACTAATGAAACGATTTTTTGTGCGCCGTCTGCCATGGATTCAGCAGCTGTGATATTAAGACCTGACTCAGATAGGATCTTCTTACCTAGGTCAACATTTGTTCCCTCTAAACGAACGACAAGCGGAATAGATAGGCCAACTTGTTTTGCTGCTTCTACTACTCCATCAGCAATGACATCACACTTCATGATACCGCCGAAGATATTAACAAAAATACCTTTTACGTTTGGATCGGAAAGGATAATTTTAAATGCTTCCGTAACCTTCTCAGCAGTTGCACCGCCCCCAACATCAAGGAAGTTTGCCGGTTCGCCGCCATAGTGCTTAACGATATCCATTGTAGCCATTGCCAGTCCGGCACCGTTAACCATACAGCCGATATTGCCATCTAATGCAATATAGCTTAAGTCATACTTGGAAGCTTCGATTTCTTTTGGATCTTCTTCTTCAAGGTCGCGATACTCTAAAACATCTTTTTGACGATACAATGCATTGGAATCGAAGTTTAATTTTGCATCCAAAGCCATTACGTTACCATCGCCAGTTACAACTAACGGGTTGATTTCGGCAATCGAGCAATCTTTTTCAATATAAGCGTTGTAAAGGCCTGTCATAAACTTAACAGCTTTATTGACTAATTCCTTTGGAATATTGATATTAAATGCCAAACGACGTGCTTGGTATGGCATTAATCCAAGACCTGGATCAATTTCCTCTTTGAAAATTTTCTCAGGTGTATTAGCGGCAACTTCTTCGATTTCTGTTCCGCCCTCTTCAGAACCCATTAATACCACGCGGGAAGTAGCACGGTCTAATACTAATCCGATGTAGTATTCTTTTTTAATATCGCAGCCCTCTTCAATTAGGAGACGCTTAACTTCTTTACCTTCAGGTCCTGTTTGGTGTGTAACCAAGGTTTTACCAAGAATTTCGCTGGCATATGTACGAACCTCATCAAGGTTTTTGGCAACCTTAACACCGCCGGCTTTTCCCCGTCCGCCTGCGTGGATTTGCGCTTTTACCACACATACTTGTGTGCCTAATTCTTTCGCAGCTTCAACTGCTTCTTCAACAGTGAAAGCCACTTTTCCATTCGGAACCGCTACCCCATATTTTCTGAGGATTTCTTTCCCCTGATACTCATGGATATTCATTTCCCATCCTCCTAATCAAACTGTTCAAAAAATTTGACTCCGTTTACATTTTATATAATGAAACAAACCTTGTCCACCATTATGCTATAAATAATATTTATATAAAAATCAAGGAAAATAATTAGTAAGATAATACAAAACTATTATTTTCCAAAAATAAAACAGGCTTTATTCAGCCTGTTTTATTATAAATCACTTAAGCTAGATTTATGTACCCAGCGAAAACGTTAATTGATTTGTCAAAGTATCCTTGATGGGTGAGAAGCTCTTACGATGATAAGGAGTGATTCCATACTTGTCAATCGCAAGCAAGTGTTCCTTCGTTCCATAGCCTGCGTTTTCTTGAAAACCATATTGCGGAAACTGCCCCGAAATTTCTTTCATAAGGGAATCTCTTGCTGTTTTAGCGACAATAGATGCGGCTGCAATTGAAATACTTTTGGCGTCCCCTTTAATGATCGATTCTGTCAGGTAAGGAGTGTCAAGTTTCATGGCATCAATGAGCACTACATCCGGGTTTGTTCCTAGATCTGCAATAGCCGATTTCATTGCTTTTTTAGTTGCCTGATAGATATTGATTTCGTCTATTTCTGGAGCATGAACCATGGCCACGCTGAATGCTAGCGCCTCTCTCCTTATGATTTCATCAAATTCAAGCCGTTTTTTTTCGGACAGCTTTTTCGAATCATCAATCCCTGGCAGGAAAAAATCTGTCGGCAAAATGACCGCTGCGGACACAACCGGCCCAGCCAGCGGCCCCCTGCCTACTTCGTCCACACCTGCGATATACTGAAAACCTTGACCGCGGTATTTACGCTCAAAGGCCGTCATTTCAAAAAATTTCTCAGCAAGGCCTTTTTCTTGAGCTCTCTGCTTCTTCCATCTCGCTAGGCAGGTTTGCACCCCTTTTCGCTCATCTCCTTCAAGACTGATTAGGAAAGGGTCGTTATCTGCATTAACGTTATTCAGCTGTTCTTCAATTTCTGCAATCGACAAACGTTTCATTCTAATTCACCTTTTAGGTAGCGTTTAATAAAGCTCCCCCAATAGGAGAGCTTTTCGTTATTCTTCATTTTCAGTTTGAAAATCCTTGGGCCTTTCGAATGATAAAGGACCAAACTTCTCGGAACGGGTTTCTCTGATCACCAATTCCGCCACTTTATCGTAGTCTACCATTCCTCCGCCCATCAAACAGCCGCGGAGCTTGCCGATGTGGTCGAACTTAAGTACAACGTCATCTGGAATGTCGGTAAACTTATAGCGCTCCATCAAGCGTTCAGGATATTCTCGCTCTAAAAAATCCAGGGCGTAAACGGTCAAGTCCTGGAGATTTAAGAGCGTATCCTTGATGGCCCCAGTAATCGCCAATTTCATTCCGACCTCTTGATCCTCAAACTTTGGCCATAATATTCCCGGAGTATCTAGAAGCTCCATTTCTTTGCCTACTTTTATCCACTGCTGGGATTTTGTCACACCCGGGGTATTGCCAGTTTTGGCGATATTTTTTTTCGCCAGGCGGTTAATCAGTGTTGATTTACCGGCATTGGGAATGCCGACAATCATGGCCCGGATGGCTCTCGGCTTTACCCCTTTTGCCCGCATGCGGTCAAATTTCTCTTTCAAAATTTCCTGGGCAGCATTGGCAATTTCCTTCATTCCTTCTCCTGCCTGGGAATTAATCGCAATTGCCTTCACACCTTTTTTTGCAAAAAAAGCAATCCATTCCTTGGTAATATACTTATCGGCCATATCCGCTTTATTCAATAACACCAAACGCGGTTTATGTTGAATGATTTCATCAATCATCGGATTTCTTGATGAGTAGGGAATTCTGGCATCTACTAATTCAAAAATGATATCAACTAATTTTAATTTTTCCGTGACCTCTCTGCGAGCCTTAGCCATGTGACCGGGAAACCATTGGATCGTCAAAGCAGTCACCTCCTTTTACTATGCATTCTGCAAAAATATTATTTATTTCACAGAAACTATATGGGCATCGTTTAGCGGCCAGTAGACGATGCTTGTCTTGCCAATGACTTTACTCATTGGAACGGATCCGATATGACGGGAATCTTTGCTGAAGCGGCGGTTATCACCCATTACAAATAATTCCCCTTTTGGAACTGTTATTTGACCGACCGGTGTTTCTTCCAATGTGAAAGAGTCTGTTAAAGGACCGTCCTCCACTTGTTTTTTATATTCATCCAAATATGGCTCTTTATACGCTTTACCATTCACATATAAAGTGTCATTCTTATATTCGATTCTATCTCCAGGAAGACCAATGACCCGTTTTATGTAATCTTTATGCTCAGGTGCATGAAAAACAATAATGTCAAATCGATGCGGTTCACCTATTTTATAACTCACCTTATTAACAATCATGCGATCCTGATTTTTTAAAGTAGGCATCATTGATAGGCCGTCCACTACTATCGGCGCAAAGAGAAAATAGCGAATTACGGCTGCCAGGATGACAGCAATTAAAAGCGCTTTTGTCCATTCCCAAAATTCATTTTTCTTTTTTGCCATTCTTTTGTCCCCACCAATCCAGTAAAAAATGTCTTATAAAGCCTATTTTACATAACTTAGAACTAATTAACACGAGGGGATTAATGTTTTTAATTAAATTTAATAATTTGTTAATAGATATTTTCACTAGGTATAAAAAAAGAGCTTGCAGAGCAAGCTCTCTTTTTCTTATTAGCGAATTTCTTTAATACGAGCTTTTTTACCGCGAAGTTCACGTAAGTAGTAAAGTTTAGCACGGCGAACTTTACCGCGACGGATTACTTCAAGCTTCGCAATTTTTGGTGTATGAACAGGGAAAGTACGCTCAACGCCTACTCCGTAAGAAATTTTACGAACTGTAAAAGTTTCGCTGATTCCACCACCACGACGCTTAATCACAACACCTTCAAATAGCTGAATACGCTCGCGAGTACCCTCGACAACTTTAACGTGTACACGTACAGTGTCACCAGGACGGAACGCAGGAAGATCAGAACGAAGTTGTTCTTTTGTGATTTCTTCAATTAATTTATGCATCGTTTTCAACTCCTTCCAACAGACGCTCATGCAAAACAAGAATTTATCAATTGCAGCGGAACATCGTTATAAGACATTAAACTGATAGACTCAGCTCAAGTCACAAGAAATATCATAACATAATCTCAAAGCCCCTGCAATACTACTTGTATTCTTTTTTTACTTCCTCCAGCCACTTTTGTTGTTCTGGTGTTAGTTCTACTTGTTCAAATAGGTCAGGTCTTCTTAATAGAGTTCTTCTTAGGGTTTCTTTATTGCGCCATTCTTCAATTAACTTGTGATTGCCGGATAATAGTATATCCGGCACCTTCATGCTGCGGAAATCAGCAGGCCTTGTATAGTGAGGGTGTTCAAGCAGACCTGTACTAAACGAATCCTTCATATGGGATTCTTGATTGCCAAGCACCTCGGGGAGCAGACGGACAACACTATCAATCACAACCATGGCACCAAGCTCACCGCCTGTTAAAACATAGTCGCCTATTGATATTTCATCGGTGACCAAATACTCCCTGATTCTTTCATCATAGCCTTCATAATGACCGCAAATAAATATCAAATGTTCCTCGCCGGCCAATTCTTCCGCTTTCCTTTGGCTGTATCGCTCCCCTTGAGGGCAAAGCAAAATGATTCTTGGGCGGCTGCTGTTAGCCTGTTCTGTAAGTGAGGCAACCGCATCAAAAATCGGCTGCGGCTTTAAAACCATGCCAGCACCGCCTCCGTATGGATAGTCATCCACAGAGGAATGCTTGTTATCGGAGAATTCACGGAAGTTCACGACATTGTATTGGACAGCTGACTTTTCCGCTGCTTTGCTTAAAATCGAACTCCCTAGTACCCCGGTAAACATCTCAGGAAAAAGGGTAAGAATGTCGATTTGCATCATGACAATAGTCCTTCCATTGGTTCAATAAGGACAACCTTTTCCTTTACATCCACTTTCTTGACAACATCATGGATATACGGGATTAGAACCTCTTTTCCATCTTTTCCTTTGACCACCCAAACATCGTTCGCACCCGGAGTAAGGATTTCAGTAATCTTTCCAAGCTCTTCCCCATCGATTGTGGCCACGAGACAGCCGATAATTTCATGATAATAGAATTCATCTTCCTCGAGTTCACTTAGCTGTGACTCCGGAACCTTCAAAATTCCTTCACGAAACTTCTCCACCAGGTTAATATTTTCATACCCTTCAAACACAAGCAAATCAAAATTTTTATGGCTGCGGTGGCTTTTAACAGTTAATTCAAGCGGTGTGCTTGATGCCTTTTGAAATAAATATAATGTATTCCCCGGTTTATAGCGTTCTTCCGGAAAATCGGTTTTCGAAATGACGCGGACTTCTCCTTTTATACCATGGGTATTGACGATTTTACCAACATTGAACCATCTTTCCATATGTACTCACCTTCTAATTTCCTCAATGATACCATCTTTAATAAGAATCTCAGGCTGTAAATCTTGGTCAATCCAAAGGTCCCCTGCTTTAACCTCAATGAGAGCCTGGACTTCTTTTTCCTTTAATTCGCTGCCTATTGGTAGGATATGTAATTGTTCTATTTGAAAATCAAGTAATTTTATTTTTTCTCGTCTCATTTCAATTTCTTTTTCAAAGTGCTTTTTTAGTGTGCCCTGAGGGTAGCTTTTTGATTTTTCCAAGCGTTTTAATTCGAATTGAAGCTGGTCGCATTCTTTTTCAAACTGCCGTTTCCTTGCATGATACTTGTCAAAAAGCTGTTGTTTGCTTTTTTCGGTTAAGATTTGCTTCACCACAACGGATTGGATAATTTGCATGTTTATTGCCCCCTTAAAAATTTGAACAACTAACAAAAAAGGGAGGACTTTGATCCCTCCCTTTCTTTCTTGATGCAAAAAGCTATTCACCAATTTCCAAGAAAATCTTCTTTTGTTGTGATGATCCTGCTGCGTAGACAACAGTCCTAATGGCCTTTGCAACACGCCCCTGCTTGCCAATCACCTTACCGATGTCCGTTTTATTGACGGTTAAGTGATAGGTGATTCGAGTATCATCTTCAATGGTTTCAACCCGAACTTCCTCAGGAAAATCAACAAGGGGCTTAACAATCGTTTCGATCAATTCTTTCATCGCTTCTCCACGATTACTTGCTTAATTTTGCATTGTGGAATTTTTCCATAATGCCTTGTTTTGAGAACAAGTTACGTACTGTATCAGATGGCTTTGCGCCGTTTTGCAACCACTTAAGAGCTAGTTCTTCGTTGATTTGAACTAAAGCTGGCTCAGCAACTGGGTTGTAAGTTCCAACTGTTTCGATGAAACGTCCATCACGTGGTGAACGAGAATCTGCTACTACAATACGATAGAAAGGAGTTTTCTTAGCTCCCATACGCTTTAAACGAATTTTTACTGCCATTTTAAATAAGCACCTCCGAATAGTTTCACACAAGATAGTATAATACCAATTGTTTTTTTATTTGTAAAGTGTTTTTTCTTTACAGTTATTATTTCCAAATTTTTACGTCCTAAAACGGTTTAAAAGGAAATTTAAATCCACCTTTTTTCTTGGCTTTTTGCTGCATGCCAGACATTTGCTTCATCATTTTCTTCATGTCCTCAAACTGTTTTAACAGACGGTTTACCTCGGCAACGGTACGTCCGCTTCCTGCGGCAATCCGGCGTTTACGGCTTGAGTTCATGATTTCAGGGTGAAGCTTTTCTTGTTTCGTCATCGACCTGATAATGGCCTCAACATGGGCTATTTGCTTTTCATCGATTTGCAGATTGTTCAAACCTTTGATTTTATTAGCGCCAGGCATCATCTTTAACAGTTCGTCAAGCGGACCAAGTTTGCGGACCTGCCCTAACTGGTCGAGAAAATCATCAAGTGTAAACGACGCTGTCCGCATTTTCTGCTCAAGCTCTTTGGCTTTTTCTTCGTCGATATTGGCCTGTGCTTTTTCAATTAAGGTCAGCACATCACCCATGCCCAAAATCCGTGATGCCATTCGCTCCGGATGGAACGGTTCAAGGGCATCCATCTTTTCACCCATACCAATAAATTTAATCGGTGTCTGAGTGACCGACCGGATTGACAGAGCAGCACCGCCCCTTGTATCACCGTCAAGCTTGGTCAGTACGACCCCAGTCAGGCCAAGCTGTTCATTAAAGCTTTGTGCCACGTTGACAGCATCTTGACCTGTCATCGCATCGACAACGAGAAAGATTTCATCCGGCTTGGTCAGTTCCTTAATGTCCTTTAGTTCGTTCATTAAGGTCTCATCAACATGGAGCCGGCCGGCGGTATCGATCAGAACATAATCATGATGCTCTTCTTTGGCTTTGGCGATGGCTTGTCTGGCAATTTCAACAGGACTTACCTGGTCACCAAGGGAGAAAACAGGCATACTTAATTGCTTGCCTAGTGTTTCAAGCTGTTTGATTGCGGCTGGGCGATAAATATCGGCAGCAACGAGCATCGGCTGTTTGTTATACTTCTTCCGCAGCAAATTAGCCAGCTTTCCTGAGGTCGTTGTTTTACCAGCCCCCTGCAGACCAACCATCATGATGACGGTTGGCGGGCGATTTGACACGGCAATTTTGCTTTGCTCGCCACCCATTAATTCCGTTAATTCTTCGTTAACGATTTTAATGATTTGCTGTCCGGGAGTTAAGCTCTTTAGTACCTCTTGTCCAACGGCGCGTTCGCTTACCTTTTTGACAAAATCTTTGACGACCTTGAAGTTAACGTCCGCCTCAAGCAGGGCGAGACGCACTTCACGCATCATTTCTTTTACATCCGCTTCAGTGACTTTCCCTTTGCCGCGGATTTTTTGGATTGTATTTTGCAGTCGGTCGGCTAATCCTTCAAACGCCATTTATCCCAACTCCTAATCTAAATTCTCCAGCTCAGCGATTGTGGCTTGCATCGCCTGCTTGCTTGGCTGCTCTTTATCGAGCAGTTCTTTCAGAAGCTTGACGAGCCGGTTGCGTTCCTGAAATTTTTGAAATAATAATAGCTTTTCTTCGTACTCCTCGAGCATTGCCTCTGTCCGTTTGATATTATCATAAACGGCCTGACGGCTGACTTCGTATTCTTCGGCGATTTCACCGAGTGAGTAGTCTTCCAAATAATAGAGAGACATATAGCTTTGCTGCTTTGGCGTTAACAGCGAATGATAGAAGTCGTACAGGTAGTTCATTCGTGTTGTCTTTTCAAGCATGCCGCATCCCCCTTTTGTAAAGCGAAAAGCCTTTACGAAGTAGTTTACATGGGCGAACCGTTAGTGTCAAGCAAAACATCTTTACATTATTCTATTCAGACATTTCAATCTGCTCCGCGAATAGTCCATAGACGTATTTTTCGGCGTCAAATTCTTGCAGGTCGTCCATTTTTTCCCCCAGCCCTACGAATTTAACGGGGATTTTCAATTCGTTGCGGATCGCTAGGACGATTCCGCCTTTGGCGGTTCCGTCGAGTTTGGACAGGACAATTCCGCTTACATTGGTGGCTTCTTTAAAGGTTTTTGCCTGAATGAGTGCGTTTTGGCCGGTTGTGGCATCAAGCACCAAGAGAACTTCGTGCGGCGCACCCGGGATCTCCCTTTCAATTACCCGCTTCACCTTTTCAAGCTCTTTCATCAGGTTTACTTTGTTTTGCAATCTGCCTGCTGTATCGCAGATGAGAATATCAGCGTTTCTTGATTTTGCGGCCTGGATGGCATCATACATGACAGCTGCCGGATCAGAGCCCTCAGCCTGCTTAATGGTTTCGACTCCCACCCGGTCTCCCCAAACCTCAAGCTGATCAATCGCACCGGCACGGAAGGTGTCTCCAGCCGCTAATATTACTTTTTTTCCCTCGGACTTAAACTTATAGGCAAGCTTGCCGATAGTAGTTGTTTTACCGACACCATTTACTCCTACGAATAGAATTACCGTCAGTCCATCCTTCTGAATATTTAATTGCGATGACTGTTCTTCCCCTGAATTATAAATATCGACCAGCTTTTCAGAGATGACACTTTGGACTTCAACAGGGTCCTGAATATTTTGGCGCTTTACCTCCATTTTCAGCTCATCGATTAGTTCCATAACTGTATCAAAACCGACATCCGCCTGGATTAAGATTTCTTCGAGCTCTTCAAAGAATTCCTCGTCCACTTTTCGGTATCTTGCAATCAGGTCGTTGACCTTGCCGGAAAAGCTGTCCCTTGTTTTGGTGAGTCCATCCTTAAATTTTTCTGTTACATTATCCGTCGACTTTGTAATCTTTTCTTTTAATTTTTTAAAAAAACTCATTTTCTCACTTCCTGATCTTATGATTCTACTAGTTCTTTGGTATCCTCCAAGCGGACCGATACAAGCTTTGATACGCCGGATTCCTGCATTGTCACCCCGTAAAGGACATCGGCGCCCTCCATTGTCCCTTTTCGATGAGTGATAACAATAAACTGGGTTTCCTTACTAAAGCGTTTTAAATATTGACTGAAACGGTGGACATTGGCCTCATCTAAGGCGGCTTCAACCTCATCAAGGATACAGAATGGAACAGGCCGTACCTTTAAAATCGAAAATAACAGAGCAATTGCCGTTAAGGCTCGCTCTCCCCCAGACAAAAGCCCTAGATTTTGCAGTTTTTTACCAGGCGGCTGGGCAACGATTTCAACACCGGTATTCAAGAGATCTTCTGGCTCTGTTAAGATTAGGTCTGCGCGGCCGCCGCCAAATAACGCCCGAAAAACAGGTTCAAAATGTTCCCGGATTCCCTCGAAGGTTTGGCTGAACCGTTTCTTCATCTCTTCATCCATTTCTCCAATGACCTGGAATAGTGTATCCTTTGCTTCTTGAAGATCAGCCTTTTGTTCACTTAGAAATTCATAGCGTTCCGATACCCGCTCATATTCTTCAATCGCACCAAGATTAACATGACCTAGCTCTTCAATGGCAAGCTTAATCAATTTCACCTTTTTGCGGGCTTCTTCGACCGGAACAGTTAGTGGGAATTGCTCCTTGGCTCCCTCAAAGGATAATAAATACTCCTCTCTAAGGTGCGTCAGCCTGTTTTCAAGCTCTACATCCAAACGGTTCATTTTTACTTCCTCGTCCTTGATGGCGATGGTTAATCCTTTATGAACTCGTTTTAATTCCTTTGTTTCAAGCTCCAAATTCTCCAGGTCGCCTTGCAGCTCTAGGCGTTCCTGTCTCCTGGCCGCAATCAGCTTAAGCGTATTTTCTTTGTCCTGCTGCTTGCGTTTAGCGGCTTCCTCTAGCTGCTCCTCACCGGTTGAACTGTTGGTCATTTCCGCTGTCAGGAAATTCAGGTCCTCGGTGAAAATAGTCAGTTTTTGTTCGTTTTCAACGATATCCCGCTTCATTTCCTCGAGCCGTTCTTTTGCATGTAAAAACTGTTCATTTTTTGAGGCAAATTCAATCTTAAGTTCATTTATCGCAGTGGTGAGCGATTCTTTGGATGTTAAATCCTTTGTCTTTTGATTTGTCAGGATTAGGATTTTCTGATCCAAGTCAGCAATGGTCTTTTTAAATGTTTCTAGTGAGTCGGACACCTTCGTTTTTCTTGCCAAAAGTTCTGAACGGTCTTTGGCTATTTGATTCTTTTCTAAATCATAAATGGCCAGTCGGTCATTAATATTCTTTTCTTCAAGCTCCGCTTCTCGTAAATCCCCTTTAATCGACTGCTCCGATAGTCTTAAATCCTCCCCGGATTTGCGGATTTCCTCAAGCGCAGCTTCTGAGGTCTGCACTTCCTCTTTCAGGGATTTAACGGTCTTCTCTAACTCAGCCGTTTTATCTTCCATGATGACCAGTTTTTCTTTTAAACCCTCTAGCTCTGTTTTTCGTGATAATAAAGATGAACTTTTTTGTTTGACGGCACCACCTGTCATCGAACCGCCAGGATTTACGACGTCCCCGTCTAGGGTTACCAGGCGTACCCGATATTGCAGCATCTTTGCCAGTTCATTAGCCCCTTTTAGGTCCTTTGCGATGACTACATTACCAAGAAGATTATTCATAACCTCTGCATATTTCCCGTCAAACTGAACGAGGCTTACTGCCGTTCCAATTAAAGCTGGATAGTGTTGTATTAAATTCAATTGAGCCGCTGATAAGGGCCTTCCTTTAATGACCGTTAATGGTAAGAAGGTGGCGCGGCCAAAAGAATTTTGTTTAAGGTATCCAATTGCTTTGCGGGCGTTTTCCTCAGTATCTACGACGATATGCTGTAGAGCTCCTCCGAAGGCTGTTTCTAGAGCTATTTCATATTCCTTCGGAACAGTGACGAGTTCAGCAACGGCACCTTCAATGCCGGCAAGCTTTTTTCCACGCTCCTTAAGGATTTCCTTAACCCCTTGAAAAAAGCCTGCAAAATCCTCTTCCATTTCTTCGAGCATTTCTTTTTTTGATTTTGCCTGCTGAAGCAGCTGATATGCTTGGTATAATGTTTTTTCCTGTTTTTGATAATTGGCCCTGAGTGACTCCAGCTTTCGCTGCTGCTCGCGGAACGTGACAACCTGTGCTTCCAGCTTAGCCTGAATGTCAACTAATGAAGACTGAACCTGCTGCTTTTTAGTTAGGGCCGTCTCCCGTTCTAACAGGAATTTTTCATTTTCCGCATCAAGCCGCGTACTTTTATGATCCTGCTGCTCAAGCTGTTCGTTGATGTATTTCCACTCATTTTTAGCACCGGCCTGCTCATTTAACAGGTCAATATACTCACTCTTTAAGCTATCAATTTTCTCATCTAAATTTTCCGCAAACAAATGAAGCTTCTCTTGCTTTTCCTTCAGTTGGGCCTGCAAGTCCTTAACCTGTTTCTCCAATGTGTTGAAAGTCTCAATTTGCAAGTCCCGGGCACCTGACAGCTCGGAGATACGATTCGTTAAATCATTGATATTTTGCTTGAGCTGATCTTTATTTTGCGATGCGTTTTTCTTCCGTTCTTTCAGGACCTCCTTACGCCCTTCAAGCTTTTCAAGCTCTTCACTGGCATGAAGGAGGACATTCTGAAGGTCGGTTATCGACTCATCCAACGCAGCAATTTGATCCCTTATTTCAACAATCTTTGCTTCTTTTAGCTGCAAATTCGAAGAAATCCCAAGTTCTTCGTGTTGATGTTCATCAAGCTGTTTCGAAAGGCTTTCCCACTTTTGATGGAGGTCTTCAATTTCATACACCGTCAACGAAACCTCGAATTTTTCAAGCTCTTCCTTTTTCTCCAAATAGTCTTTGGCCATGGATGCCTGAATTTTTAATGGTTCTACCTGGCTTTCCAGCTCAAATAAAATGTCATGAACCCGATTGAGGTTCTCCTGGGTTTCCGAAAGCTTCAATTCAGCCTTTTTTTTGCGGTTTTTATATTTTAATACCCCGGCCGCTTCCTCAAAAATAGTCCTTCGGTCTTCAGCCTTGCTGTTTAAAATTTCTTCTACCTTTCCTTGGCTTATGATTGAGAAGGCTTCCCTGCCAAGCCCGGAATCCATGAATAAATCAATAATATCCTTTAACCTGCAGTGCTGTTTATTAATATAAAAATCGCTATCCCCTGAGCGAGTAACCCTTCTCGTGACACTTACTTCGTTATAATCAATCGAGAGTCCCTGATCCTGATTATCTAATGTCAAGGTTACTTCGGCAAAATTGACCGCTTTTCGCGTATCGCTGCCGGCAAAGATGATGTCCTCCATTTTGCTGCCTCTTAGTGATTTGGCCGATTGCTCCCCCAACACCCAGCGGATGGCATCGGTAATATTACTTTTGCCGCTCCCATTTGGACCAACCACTGCGGTAATGCCAGGGACAAACTCCACGCCAACTCGCTCCGCAAAGGATTTAAAGCCAATAATGTCCAACCGTTTTAAAAACATTCATTAATCCTCCTAAAATGCCCGGGGATTTCTCCTCAAAAACTTCTTTTGTTAATTCTGGGCTGACTCATTTTTCAACATTTGTAGTGCCATTTGAGCGGCATGCTGTTCTGCTTCCTTTTTCGACCTTCCTGTACCTACGCCAAGCTCAGCGCCGTTTAAGGTCACTTTAGAGACAAACTCCTTATTATGGGCAGGGCCTTTTTCTTGAAGGACACAATATTCAATCATGCCTGATCCATCTCTTTGGATTAGCTCCTGCAATTGGCTTTTAAAATCCATCACATGAGAAAAAGCACCAGCATCAATTTTAGGAAAAACGACCTTTTCAAGAAACTGAATAACCACTTCGATTCCTTTATCCAAATAGAGAGCGCCGATGAACGCTTCAAACACATCGGCCAAAAGAGCAGGGCGCTCCCTGCCGCCGGTCATTTCTTCACCCTTGCCAAGCAAGATTAGTTTGCCAAAATGAAGTTCATTCGCAAATGCTACCAGGGATGGTTCACATACTATGGCAGCTCTAAGCTTGGTCAATTCTCCTTCGGTCATAGTCGGATATTTTTTAAAAAGGAATTGGGAAATCGTCAGTTCCAGCACAGCGTCTCCTAAAAATTCGAGCCTCTCATTATCTTCAAAAGGTTTTCTGCGATGCTCATTCACATATGATGAATGGGTGAAAGCCTGTTTTAGTAATTTTTCGTTTTCAAATATGACACCGATTGAATTTTGCAGTTCCTTAAATTGTTTTTCGTTTGCGCGATTGTTTATTTCTTTTTCCTTCCAGTTCTTGCGCATTAAATTCTCCACCTTGTTTCCAATTTGCATAGCCTAAGTTTAAGTAATTTACGTTTAAAACGCAAAGAAACTTGGCAAATGTTGTGCCAAGTTCTATATTACAGAATAAAGCTCCGTTTGAAAACGGAGCTTTAGGAATTATTCCAAGAAGATTACTTTTGGCTTTCTATGTAGGTCACAGCATCACCAACAGTGCTGATTTTTTCGGCATCTTCGTCGGAAATTTCCATATCGAATTCATCTTCTAATTCCATCACTAGTTCTACAACGTCAAGGGAATCTGCGCCAAGGTCGTCTTTGAAAGACGCTTCAAGTTTAACTTGAGATTCGTCTACTCCTAAACGGTCAACGATGATCTTTGTTACACGCTCTAATACTTCTGCCATCACTTTCACCTCCCCTCAAGTATTATAGTGATTTTCCTGAATGAATACAAATTGTTTTTTTTGTCCAGCTGCAGCGCCTAGGGGCTCGGGGTCATAAGCCAATCCGTCAAGAAGGCTAAAGAGCAGCCTTCTCGCCGGCTCGACTTATGCCTGTCGCCCCTGATCAAGGCGCTTCCGCTTTTCTATTTACATTACCATGCCGCCGTTGATATGCAGCGTTTGTCCTGTAATGTATGCAGAATCATCGGAAGCAAGAAATGCTGCGGCTTTGGCGATGTCCTTTGGTTCGCCAAGTCTAGCTAACGGAATTTGTTTTAACATTTCCGTTTTTACATCCTCAGGCAGTTTATCGGTCATATCTGTTGTAATAAACCCTGGGGCGATCGCATTAACCGTAATATTGCGGGACGCCAGTTCCTTTGCGGTTGTTTTCGTTAAACCAATCACACCGGCTTTCGCTGCCACATAATTGGCCTGACCAGGATTTCCGCTTTCGCCGACAACAGAGGAAATATTAATAATTCTGCCAACCCGCTGTTTCATCATCTGTCTTGTAACAGCCTTTGTGACCAGGAAGACTCCCTTGAGATTAATATTGAGGACATCATCCCATTCTTCTTCCTTCATTCTCATTAACAAATTATCCCTTGTTATTCCAGCATTATTAACAAGGATGTCGAGCCTGCCAAATTGCTCAATAACCGCCTTGACCATTTCACTTACTTCTTCAGTATTTGAAACATTACATTTAATCGCGAAAGCTTCTTGGCCGAGAGCCTTAATCTCGTCGACAACTTCATTTGCCTTAGCTTCACTTCCGGAAAAATTAACCGCTACATTTGCTCCCTGCCTTGCCAATTCAAGAGCAATTTCCCTGCCGATTCCCCGTGATGCACCGGTAACGAGAGCAGTTTTTCCTGCTAAACTCATAGTTTTTCCTCCTTCAACGCGTCGATTACTGCGAGTGAACTTTCCTCATCTGATACAGAATAGATTTTCACCGTTTTATCGATTTTCTTGATCAAGCCGGAAAGAACCTTGCCCGGACCAATTTCAATAAAGGTATCGACACCTAATTCAATCATTTTTTGAACAGAGTCTTCCCATAAAACAGGTGAATATAGCTGTTCAATTAATTTATCCTTTATTTCAGCCGAGGAGGTAACCGGTTCAGCCGATACATTGGCAACTACCGGTACCTCGGCATCTTGCATATCGATTCCATCTAAAACTTCACGCAATTGTCCGGATGCAGGTTTCATCAGCGGTGAATGGAACGGACCACTCACTTCCAATGGCAGGACCCTCTTGGCACCTGCTTCTTTTGCTTTCGCTCCTGCATCTTCAACGCCTTTTTTGGATCCGGAAATGACAATCTGCCCTGGGCAATTTAAATTGGCAAGGGCCACCGGATTGCCCGCATTTGTCACTTCTTCGGTTACCGCAGCTAACTTATCCCGATCAAGACCAAGAACTGCCGCCATGGAGCCTTCCCCATTAGGCACGGCATTCTCCATGAACTCGCCTCTTTTTCTAACGGCATATACGCCTTCTTCAAAACTCATCACGCCTGCCGCCACAAGGGCTGTATACTCCCCTAAGCTGTGACCGGCGACAAAGTCTGGTTTAACCCCTGAATTTCGGAAGAACGATAAAACCGCCAAACTGGTGGTTAAAAGGGCTGGCTGTGTATTAATTGTCAGTGTCAAATCTTCTTTTGGCCCTTCAAAAATCAGCTGGCTCAAAGGGACTTTAAGAGTTTCATCCGCCTTTTTAAAATAGGACATCACTTCAGGATATTTTTCTGCCAGATCTTTACCCATTCCAACTGTTTGGGAACCTTGCCCAGGAAACACAAAAGCTATTTTACTCAAAATAAGAATCCCCCTATCGTACTATGGTTTCGTTATTTGCTTCGACGGTTTGTTTAATTAAGCCGACTACATCGTTAGTAACCATTTCTCTTGTCTGGCGGATGGCACTAAAGACAGCCTGGGCATTTGATGAACCGTGTGCCTTAATAACCGGTGCCTTTAGACCAAATAACCCTGCCCCGCCGTATTCTGAATAATCCAGCTTACCTTTCAACTGCATTAAATTCGGTTTTAAAACGGCTGCTGCCAGCTTGCTTGTAAAACTGCTCATCAGCGCTGTTTTCAACATCTTAAACATGGAAAGGGCCGTTCCCTCAATAGTTTTCAACACCATGTTACCTGTAAAACCATCCGTTACGACGACATCAGCGACGCCATCAAGCAGATCACGAGCCTCGACATTGCCAACAAAATTCAAATCTGACTGTTTTAAAAGATCAAAAGCATGTCTTGTTAGTTCATTGCCTTTCTTCTCTTCTGTGCCAATATTTAAAAGTCCGACACGTGGACTCTCAATCCCTCTTACTTTTTTACTATAAATGGAGCCCATGATGGCATACTGCACTAGATGTTCCGGTTTAGCATCGGCATTAGCGCCCACATCAAGCAATAAAAATCCTTCCCCACCAATGGTCGGTAAAGTTGGGGCTAAAGCAGGCCGGTCAATTCCTTCAATTCTTCCGACTACAAAAAGTCCGGCAGCCATGAGCGCACCTGTATTCCCCGCGGACAAACAGGCATCTGCTGCACCATCGGCAACTTGTTGGGCTGCCAGAACCATAGAGGCCGTTTTTTTGCGGCGGACTGCTCTTACCGGTTCATCTGTTCCGAGAATAACTTCTGTCGTATGTAAAACCGTAATCCGGTCATGTTTCTTTAATGTTTCGTTAATTTTATTTTCATCCCCGACAAGGGTAATATGTAAGTCTGGAAAGGTTTCTACAGCCTTCATGGCTCCCAAAACGATTTCCTTTGGGGCATTGTCTCCGCCCATTGCATCAATCGCAAGTTTCATATGTCTCATCCTTTAGTTGTTTTTCGAACGGTACATTTGAAAATCACCCGTAAAAACAAGTTCATTATTTACGAAGCTTGATACCTGGACCAACGTCCGACCAGTCACATCATCAATATTCATGACCCTTGCTTTGGCAATGACCCGTTCATTTAATCTCACGGAGCGCTTAAATTGGATGTTGGCTTTTGCTGTTAATGCTAATTCATCGTTAATGACCGCAACAGCAAGCGAATTTGCCTGGGCAAATAAGTGATGGCCCCGGGCAATTTGGTTTCGTTTAAAAACATGCTCCTCTTTTACATCAAAAATAGAGATGGCGCTCTGGTCTAGTTCCATATCAATGATTTCCCCGATTACCTCTTCAAGCGGAAGGGAACGAACCTCATCATCGAAGCGTTTTTCTGCGACTGTTTTAATTCGTTCGCGAAGCTCGGGTATCGATAATTCCAGGCGGTCTAAGCGAATCGTTTGGACACTTACCTGAAACTTTTCAGCAAGCTCTTCATCGGTTATAAATGGATTTTCTTGAATGGTTGAGCTAAGCAGCTGCTGACGTTCTTTTTTGCTTCTTCTCATTTTTCACACCGTCCGAAAACTTATGACTAGGTACTAAGAGTAGTATAAAATTTAAAAAAGCAGATTGCAAGGATTAGTTTTCTCCTGCAGTCTGCTTTTTACTAATCCAGCTTCTCCCCTTCAAGGACACCGGCGTCTTCGAGGTATTGTCTTAAGGATTTATATTCTTCCGATTTCCAGAAGGTTTCGGATTGGATTAGGGTGGCGGCGTCGCTTCTGGCGGTTTCGAGGGCACGGTAGTCATGAACCATATCGGCTACTTTAAATTCTGGCATGCCGCTTTGTTTTTTGCCAAAAAAGTCTCCCGGTCCCCTTAGCTCCAAATCTTTTTCGCTTAATACAAAACCATCATTGGTTTCCGTCATGATCCGCATTCTTTCCTGGCCTGTCTCTGATTTTGGACTGGCCAGCAAAATGCAATAGGCTTGATCACTTCCCCGGCCAACACGGCCACGGAGCTGGTGAAGCTGGGAGAGACCAAATCTTTCAGCATCATAAATAACCATGACTGTTGCATTGGGCACATTCACGCCAACCTCAACTACAGTTGTCGAGACGAGCACTTGAACCTCGTTTGCACTGAACGCCTTCATAACGGAATCCTTTTCCTCAGAGCTTAATCTCCCATGCATCAGCCCTGCTGTAAAGCGATTTTGAAAATAACTGCTTAATGTTGCATGCACATCAATAGCATTTTGCACATCAAGCTTTTCCGATTCCTCAATTAATGGACAAATGACGTATGCCTGATGACCCTTCTGTAATTCTTTTTCTACAAATGCCAATACCCGTTCAAGCATTTCTGGTTTGGCCCAATAGGTTTCAATTGTTTTCCTGCCGGCAGGCATTTCGTCAATGATGGATACATCCATCTCGCCAAAAACGGTAATGGCAAGCGTCCGGGGTATCGGGGTGGCAGTCATGAACAGCACATCTGGATTTTCTCCCTTTTCCCTCAGGACACGGCGCTGCTCCACACCGAAGCGATGCTGCTCATCAGTAATAACAAAACCTAATTTCTGAAATGTTACCTCATCCTGAATTAGAGCATGTGTCCCTATTAAGATATCAATATTTCCCTCCGTAAGCTTCTCAAGGATTTCCCGGCGGCGCTTTCCTTTTATGGAGCTTGTCAGCAATTCACATTTTACTCCAAATGGTTCCAATAAGGTTTTCAATGATTCTGCATGCTGTTCGGCCAATATTTCCGTCGGTACCATCAGCGCTCCCTGATAGCCTGAAGTAACACTTGCGTACAGACCAACCGCTGCCACCACCGTTTTTCCTGATCCAACATCTCCCTGCAGCAGGCGGTTCATTCGATAAGGCGACTTAAGATCGGATAGTATTTCATTTACAACTCGTTTCTGGGCATTTGTTAATGGGAACGGCAGGCGGGCGATGAATTCCTTCAATTTCCCAAGGTCATAGTTTTGGCTGATTCCGGGTGAATGCTCACGCTCAAACTTCCGAAGTGCCTGCATTTTTAGCTGAAAGATTAGAAATTCCTCGTACACAAAGCGCCGTCTTGCCTGCTTTAGATCCTCCCCGCCGCCTGGAAAATGCATCGCTTTTATGGCATCTCTCCGGTTTAAAAGCCGATATTTTGTTATGAAGTAATCCGGCAGCGTTTCATCAATATAAGCTCCAAATTGTTGAAAAGCTAAGTTAATAAATTTACGCATGCCCTTTGTTGTCAGTCTTCCTTTAAGAGAATATACAGGTTCAAAATCTTTACCTTTCGCATTTTCCCCCATCTGGAGTTCACTGGCATTAATCGTCTGCCGATGAGCATCCCACTTTCCTGTAATTGTTAACGTTTCATTGATGGTGATTTTATTTTTTAAATAGGGCTGGTTAAAGAAAACGACTTTGATTAAGTATTGTCCTGCAAAAAAGCGGAAGGAGAGCTTTGACTTCTTCCTGCCATAATAGACAAGAGAAGGTTCGCTTTGAACCTTCCCTTCGATCGTCACCTTCTCGTCATGTTGTACTTCCATCAAATCGCGAAGACGGTAATCCTCATAACGATAGGGGAAATATTCCAATAAATCATGAATGCTGAAAATGTTCATTTCTGAAAAAATTTCCGCCGTTTCGTCACCTATGCCCTTAATAACTGTTATTGGCTGGTTTAGATATGGATTCACTTTTCTGTAAGCGGCATTCCGAAAATTTTGGCCTGCAGCGCCCGGCCAGTTGGTGTTGCCGCTAACCCTCCCTGCGCTGTTTCTTTTAAGGCTGTTGGCATTGATTGGCCAATTCTATACATTGCGTCAATCACTTCATCGCATGGAATTCGGCTTTTGATTCCGGCAAGTGCCATATCTGCGGCTACCATGGCATTGGCTGCACCCATGGCATTTCGCTTTACACAAGGCACTTCCACAAGACCGGCAACCGGGTCACAAACTAAGCCAAGCATATTTTTTAATGTGATGGCCATTGCTTCGGCACATTGTTCCGGAGTTCCTCCGGCCATTTCGACGATTGCCGCTGCGGCCATTCCTGCTGCCGATCCCACCTCCGCTTGGCAGCCCCCGGCAGCACCGGATATGGAGGCATTGTTTGCAACAACAAAGCCGAACGCTCCGGCGGTAAATAAAAACGAAATCATTTGCTCTCTTGTTGGGTACAGCTTTTTCTTTACAGCAAACAACGTCCCTGGAACGACACCCGCTGATCCGGCAGTCGGTGTGGCACAAATCGTTCCCATCGCCGCATTAACTTCATTTGTTGCGACAGCCCGGCTGACGGCATCGAGAATCGTTTCACCGGATAAGAAATTGCCTTTTTCAATATATTTTTGCAAGAGTACTGCGTCTCCGCCCGTTAAGCCGGTAACGGAAGTAACCCCTTTCAATCCGCGTTCAACTGCTTCTTCCATCACTTTGAGGTTACGGTCCATAAAGCCGATTACTTCTTCCTTGGACCGTCCCGTTACGGTGACTTCCTGCTCAATCATAATTTCGGAAATTTTTTTATTTTGACTGTTGGCCAGTTCTACTAATTCTGCTACATTTCGAAACATAAATTGACCCCCTTTCGCTGTGTATGTTTAATCAACAATTTTTGTGACCTTCAAGATGTTTGGCAGCTGTTCGAGTTCCTCGATCAGGGTATCATCAATATTTTGATCGACCTCAATTGTCATCAGGGCCATTTTTCCAACTTCCTTACGGGAAACCTCCATATGGCCAATATTAATTTCATATTTCGCCAGTGTATTGGCGACACTTGCAATGGCACCGAACCGGTCATTATGAACAACTAAGATGGCAGGGTGATTGCCAGAAAGCTTCAATTCAAAACCGTTCAACTCGATGATTTCAATCTTTCCGCCGCCAATGGAAATACCTACTAATTCAAGCTCCCCATTGTGATCGCCAATTATGATTCTAGCGGTATTTGGGTGGTCTGTAACTGCATCCTCTTCAATGAAGCGAATTTTCATTCCGCGTTCTTCAGCAATCTCAATAGCTTTAATAATCCTTTTATCGTCCGTATCGAAATCCAATAATCCGCCCACAATTGCAACATCCGTACCGTGACCCTTGTACGTTTGCGCGAAGGATCCGTATAACGAAATATTTGCCCATTTTGGCTCCCTGCCAAATAAACTTCTAGCGACACGGCCGATTCTTGCAGCACCGGCAGTGTGAGAGCTTGACGGACCAATCATGACTGGGCCAATGATATCAAATACGCTTCTATACTTCATGAATCTATTCCCCCTTGCCTATGTCTTTCTATCTTTATTAAAAAATGGTTAGTATATATTATCAAAAAAAAGAAGGTTGGTCCCTAAGGACCCCCTTCTATTTTAGCCGTTATTTATTCAATTGAAAAGATATAAGAATATAATGGTTGTTTGCCATTATGAACCTCTATTTCCACATCGCTAAATTTTTCTTCAACGAATTCGGTAAGCTGGCTGAGTTCTTCCTCTGTCACATCTTCACCATAAATGATGGTAAGAATTTCAGAATCTTCATCAAGCATGTTTGATAACAGGTCTTCCGCTGCTTTTTCTTTATCTTTATTTTTAACAACAATTTTCCCTTCGGCAATCCCCATGAAATCCCCAGTTTCAATATCCAATCCATCGATTTGTGTATCGCGGACGGCAAAGGTGATTTGTCCGGTTTTCACATGGCTTAGCGCCTCCGTCATAGCAGTAGTGTTTGCCTCTGCATCTGCGGAAGGATTAAAGACAAGCAGAGCGGAAAGCCCTTGCGGAACGGTTTTGGATGGAATCACATAAATTTCTTCATCCGATACATCGCGAGCCTGCTCAGCAGCCATTATGATGTTTTTATTATTCGGCAAAATAAATACTTTTTTGGCATTTACTTCTTTAACAGCCTTGACAATATCCTCTGTACTTGGATTCATCGTCTGGCCGCCTTCAATGACTGCATGGGCCCCGATGCTCTTAAAAAGGTCGGCAACGCCCGAGCCCATCGAAACAGCGACAATTCCGTATCCCTGCTTTTCTTTTGGTGTTTCTTTCACCGCAGTGGCAAGTGGAGTATGTGTTTCTCCCACAATATTGGAATGCTGCTGGCGCATATTTTCAATTTTCATATTAATAAGGTTGCCGTAGCGCTGACCGTATGTTAATACTTCACCAGGCTGCTCGGAATGAATATGAACTTTCACAATATCATCATCAGAGATCACTAATAACGAATCTCCATAATTGCTTAGATCATTGCGGAAAGTAGTCTCATTAAATGGATGCTTTGCTATCTTTTCTGTTTCAAAACGAACCATAAACTCTGTACAGTAGCCAAATTCAATATCTTCAGTGTTAATATGGCCCTGGACGCTTTTATGATGCTCGGCATTGACTAATTCATCCATTGATGGCATGACCTCTGGTGAATCCGGCAGTTTTTCTCCCTTTAATTCAGCAAGAAAGCCTTCATATACACAGACAAGCCCCTGCCCGCCGGAATCCACAACTCCGACTTCCTTTAAAACAGGCAATAGGTCAGGCGTACGCTTTAGGGAAGCTTTAGCCTCCTTTAGAACATCTTCCATAATAACAACAATATCATTTGATTTTTGCGCAGTCTGCACAGCTTTTTTGGCAGCATCTTTGGCAACAGTCAGAATTGTTCCTTCGACCGGCTTCATAACAGCCTTATAAGCAGTTTCAACTCCTGCCTCAAGCGCTCCTGCAAATTCATTTCCATTAATGATAGCTTTTGCTTCGATTGCTTTAGAAAAACCGCGGAACAATTGCGAAAGAATAACACCAGAGTTTCCTCGTGCTCCCATGAGCAGTCCTTTTGAGAGAGAAACCCCTACTTTACCAATATGTTCTTGAACATTATTTTTAACCTCTTTTGCACCGGAGGTCATGGATAAATTCATATTAGTCCCTGTATCGCCATCCGGAACTGGAAAAACGTTCAGAGCATCTACCATTTTAGCATTGGCTGACAGATGATTGGCGCCTTGAATAATCATCTCGGCAAAACGTTTTCCATCTAATGCTGTAATTGACACAAACTTCACTCCTTACTACGGGTTCGTCACACGAACTCCCTGAACGAAAATATTAACCGAATCAACGGCAAGTCCAACTGTCTTGTCAAGGGTGTACTTAACCTTTGATTGCACGTTGTGAGCAATTTCAGAAATCTTGGTTCCATAGCTGACAATAATATACATATCAATATGTAACGCTTCATTTTCCTGGCGGACAATGACACCGCGGGTGAAATTTTCTCTTCTAAGAATTTCAGTTATGCCATCTTTGATCTGATTTTTAGAGGCCATGCCGACAATTCCATAGCATTCTACCGCTGCTCCTCCGGCAATGGTTGCGATTACTTCATTTGAAATATCAATTTGTCCGTACTTCGTTTTCAATTCAATGGACATGAATCGTTCCCCCTCCTGAAAAATTGCTCCTTAACTACAGTCATTTTACTATAGTAGCTTAAATATTGAAAGTCATTCCTAGTACGTTTACTATAACAGCATTTATTTTAGGGTAATGTCAAGGTTTTTTTCTTGAAACCATTTAACTAAGCTATTGCATTCATAATGGTTGTGTGATAAATTATTAAGGTATCTTAAGACAGAAAATTTGGCTATGCCATTTTTCTATATGATTAGTATCTTAAAGAATACTGGTTAAGCTTTTCGTGTTAAGGAGGGAAATTTAATGCCGCGCAAATGTGTAGTAACTGGAAAGAAAACCACTACTGGTAACGCCCGTTCTCACGCTATGAACGCTAACAAGCGTACATGGGGTGCTAACCTACAAAAAGTACGTATCCTTGTTGATGGAAAACCAAAGCGTGTTTGGGTTTCTGCAAGAGCGTTAAGATCCGGTAAAGTAGAACGCGTATAATTTTTAGTGAGGCTGTCATGTGACAGCCTCACTTTCTTTTATTTTGTCCTAATTAATGAAAATAAAAAGCACCCATTTTATTCGAATGGGTGCTTTAGGTTTATGAAAGGTAATGAGCCTCTTTGGGGAATGAGGCCTTTTTCCTATTCTTTTTTATTAAACACGCCAATCATCGCTCGGACAATTCCACCTAAAAATCTCGGCAGTTTAATTGTATAAAATTTCATACTGTCCCTCCTCACAAATCTCACGTCTAACATTTTATTCTTTACCCTAAATCCGTACGCCCTTACCATTTTATTCAAACGAACAAAATCAGTACCGATTTTTCGAGGCTTTTAATCATGGCTTCTTATCACTAATAATATGCCTTCTGAAAATGAAAAAGTACCATAATCGCTAATAAGTTCATTACTTATACATAGTGTGGATCCGAGGGAAATATGACGGTTCTTCAAAGGATATTTGAACCCATCCAGAGTAATCCCGAAAACATCTAGGGTTAATGGCACAAATGAAATATATTTTTTATCCCATCTTTTCTTGAGTGTATATGTGCCTGGCCCTTTTAAAAAAGCAATATTGTAACGGTCAATCAGAAAAATTTCCGTTTCAGTTTTGGCGTTTAGCGGATGAATTAACAGCTGGACATTCGCCAGTAAATGGTCTAGCCTTCCCCCTGTGGCACCAAACATTTGGATTTTTTCTGGCTGTTGCTTTAATGCCCAGTTTAAAGCTAACTCCATATCGGTTTCATCTTTTTCAGGAATAAATTTTTTTAATTTAGTAACCTTATCTTCGATAACCGCTAATTCCGCTTTTGTTACGGAATCAAAATCGCCAAAGGCAATTGCTGGTGTAATGCTTCTCGATATCAAATGAAATACGCCGCGGTCAACACCCACCCATATTGCATTCTCTTCGATATATTCCGTTAAATCGGGCAGAAGATCCTCCGGACCTCCGGCGAGTATATTAATAATCATCATCTGAGCTCCTTTTTGCTAAACAAAAAGCCGGCGTTAAGCCGACTTTGTTTACCCTCTTATATGCGAAATGGCCTTCGCATAATCCGCTTGATTATAAATAGCCGATCCTGCGACAAGGACATTTGCGCCGGCCTCTATACATAGCTTTGCTGTTTCCGGATTGACACCGCCATCGATTTCAATTTCAATTTCTACTCCTTTTTCCACTGCCATTTGTTTTACTTTCTTGATTTTCGGCAGCACCTCAGGAATAAATTTTTGCCCGCCAAATCCGGGATTTACAGACATTAACAGCACCATATCGATATCCCCGATAATATGTTGGATTGACTCGACAGGTGTGGCAGGGTTTAAGACAACTCCGGCCTTTACACCATAGGATTTAATGTTTTGAATCGTGCGGTGCAGGTGACGGCATGCTTCGACATGGACCGTAATATAATCCGCACCTGCTTTGGCAAAGGCTTCAATATATTGGTCCGGATTTTCAATCATTAAATGCACATCCAGCGGCAGTTTGGTTACCGGACGAATGGCTTCGACGATAAGCGGACCGATTGTGATATTCGGGACAAAATGACCATCCATCACATCTACATGAATGTAATCTGCTCCCCCTTTTTCAACTGCTATGATTTCTTCCCCTAATTTTGCAAAATCAGCTGAAAGAATGGATGGGGCGATTTTTACCATAACTAGTACCTCGGCTTTCTATCTTTAATTTCCTGAAGGAAATCGACATAATGGTCGTAACGATACGTTGGAATCTCCCCAGATTCCACTGCCTGTTTAACACCGCATTTCGGTTCGCTCAGATGAAGGCAGCCGCGGAATTTGCAATTTTCACTTGCCCTTAAGATTTCCGGAAAACAGGAGGTTAAATCCTCTGCTTCGATATCAGTGAAATCCAAAGAGCTAAATCCCGGCGTATCCGCTAATAATCCATTGCCGACTTTTATCAGTTCAACATGTCTTGTTGTATGCTTTCCCCTTCCCAAATGGGTGGAGATATCATTTGTTTTCAATTCCAAGTCTGGTCTTAGTACATTCAACAAAGATGATTTGCCAACCCCTGATTGGCCGGCAAAAACAGATATTTTATCCTCGAGATGTGGATGCAATAATTCAATGCCTGTTTCTGTCTCGGAAGATGTCATAATCACTTCATAACCGGCGGCCTGATAGTGCGCGGCATATTCTGAAATCTTCTTCTGCTCCTCATTATTTGTTAGGTCCATTTTGGTAATACAAATAATCGGCTCAATTTGATTAAATTCGACCAGAACAAGGAAACGATCCAAGAGTACGGTACTAAATTCAGGTTCGACAGCGGAAAAAACCAAAATCGCCAAGTCGACATTCGCAATTGGCGGGCGAACCAATTCATTTTTGCGTTCCTTCACTTCCAAAATGTACCCTTCTTGGTCATTTTCCGCTTGAAAAACAACTTCATCCCCCACAAGGGGAGTGATTTTATTTTTCCGAAACACTCCTCTTCCGCGGCACTGAATTAAGTCATCATTGTAAAGAACATAATAAAAACCGCTCAATGCTTTTACAATTTTCCCTTCAGGCATAGCAGCCCTCCTTGTAAAAAGATTTAATTTAAAAAGGTTATTCTACGTCGTTGTAATTAATGGTTTCTTCTGCAATGACTTTAGAATCACGAAACACCTGATAGCTGGCTTTTTTACCTTCCACAATAATCAATTTAATTTGCCTCGTTGTTGTTTCTGTAATAGAGAAGACATCCGCAGGTACACTCATATTGTGATTCATATCATCAATATAAATCCTTACCTCTTGTTTTTGTCCAGGCTGGCCTGGTAAAGGAGGTTCGTAATCAATGGTAATTTCTTTCGTTATCTCCCTTGGGGGTTTTTCTTCTTTTCCTTTAGAGACAATCACGCTGACTTTATCACCTTTTTGAAGCTGAGTCCCTTGTTTAGGTTCTTGCGAAATGATCATACCCCTTGGAATGGTTTCATTATATTGTTCCTGAGAAGCATCTAACGTTAAACCGACCGATGCCGCATAATCCTGTGCAGCTTTTACACTATATTGTGTTAGATCCATTAATACAATTTTTTCCGGGCCCTTACTAACTTCAAATTCCAAAACAGTATCCTCTGGAACCACCTTTTCCCCCCCGGAAGGATTTTGGCTGAGAATCGTTCCTGGCTCGCTGTCATCGTTTTTCTCAGTCTTCTTTATATCTTTAAAATTCTGATTATCTAACAAACGGACAACATCATCATATTGCCGGCCCACATAATCGGATAGTTCATATTTTTCTTTTCCTGTACTTATATAAAGTGTTACCTTTGATTTTTCTTTAACGACTGTATCCGCTTCAGGATTCGTTTTAATAACACTGCCTTTTTCGATTTCATCATCAGTTAGTTTAATTCTCTTATCAATAGTCAGTCCCTGTTGTCTTAACTTTGAAATCGCATCATCTTCCTTCATTCCGCTGACATCAGGAATTTTGACATCCTTTGCGGAAATTAATCCCGGAACAAAATAGGCGGATAGTCCAAGCAAAACCAGCAAAACTAAAAGAGAAGTAAGAACGATTGGCCATTTTCTTCGCTTTTTATTTGCCCCTTTTCCTTGTTTCGAATCAGAAGTGCCACCCGAACTGCCAGTGTTTTTTTCACTGGTGTGAACAATTGTTTCATCTAAGTTTTTTAATGGCTTATCATTTGTAATAATCGGGATGGCCTTTGTCGCTTCATCATCAATCGGTATGATGAATTTTGGTTCAAACAGTCGATCCGGATCAAGCGCTGTACGTAAATCCTCCTCCATTTCATCGACGCTATTATAGCGATGAAATGGATCTTTCGCTGTCGCTTTTAAGACGATATTTTCTACACTCTGCGGAATGTTGGGATTCCATCTTCTGACGGACGGAGTTTCGGATTGCAAATGCTTAAGGGCAATTGATACAGCAGATTCTCCGGAAAAAGGAAGTCTGCCGGTCAATAATTCGAACATAACAATCCCCAGTGAATATATATCTGACTTTCGATTGGCCATACCGCCCCGGGCCTGCTCGGGCGATAAATAATGGACAGACCCAAGAACTGAATTAGTCTGCGTAATACTAGTGGCACTTAAAGCCATGGCAATACCAAAATCCGTAATTTTAACATTCCCATCATGGTCTACCAAAATATTATGCGGTTTAATATCTCGGTGAATGATATGGTTATGATGAGCATGAGAAATCGCCGAGGTCAATTGCTTCATAATTTCAATTGCCTCTTCCACCTTAAGAGGAGAATTTTGCTGTATGTATTGTTTCAGTGTATTTCCATCTACAAATTCCATAACGATATAATATAAATCGTCTTCTTCGCCGACATCAAATATATTGACAATGTTTGGGTGTGCAAGGCTTGTAGCAGATTGTGCTTCTCGATGAAACCTCCGAATAAACTCTTCATCATTTGCAAAATCTAGCCGGAGCATTTTAACCGCAACGTCCCGGTCAAGGATCATATCATGGGCAAGGTAAACGTTGGCCATGCCGCCTCCGCCAATCATATCAATGATTTTATAGCGGCCGCTTAGTCTTTTACCAATCAACATTACATACCACCCTCACGGGCTTCCAGAAACTCTACTATAGCCAATGTAATGTTGTCTTCTCCGCCATTTTCATTTGCAAGTGAGATAAGGGTTTTCGCTTTTTCCTCAAGAAGGCCGCTGCTTAACAGCGTATCTTTCATCCTTGTTTCACTGACTTTATTGGAAAGACCGTCAGAACATAAAAGGAGTAAATCGCCTTCTTCGAAAGTGATTGTTTTAATATCCATTTCGACTGTTTTTTCAGTCCCCAATGCCCTCAGCAATACATTTTTACGAGGATGATGCTCTGCATCTTCTTTGGAAATTTGCCCGGTCCTGACTAATTCATTAACAAGGGAATGGTCTTCGGTAATTTGCTTAAAACCAGATTCATTCAGAATATAACCGCGGCTGTCGCCTATATTTGCCATTGTCGCAAACAAACTCGTGGCGATAGCAGCGACAATCGTCGTCCCCATCCCGTCACATTCCGTATGGCTTAAGGCATGGTCAAAAAGAATTTCATTTACCTTTTTAATTTGCTCCTCGAGCCACGTTTCGGCCGTCTCGGCATCTATAATTCCTTTGGTTTTTTCCCATTCTTGTTTTAAATGCGATACGCTCATTTCACTTGCTACATCACCCGCACGGTGGCCGCCCATCCCATCTGCTACGATGGCAAGGCGGTCCCCGTCAAGGTTAATAAAAACTCCCCCGGCATCCTCATTGTGAAGACGCACTTTCCCTCGGTCTGTTTGAAATACTTCTTTCATACCTTTACATCGTCTCCTCTTTTCGCTCCTTTGCACGAAGCTGCCCGCATGCTGCATCAATATCATGGCCGTGCTCCCGGCGAATGGTTACATTTATACCACGCGTTTTTAGCGTCTTCTCAAAAGCAAAAATCTTTTCTCTAGGCGTGCGGACGTAATCCCTTTCCGGAACGTAGTTAACAGGTATCAGATTCACATGGCATTTTATCCCTTTTATCAGTTCTGCCAATTCCTCGGCATGCTCAACTGAATCGTTAACGCCGCCAAAGAGGCCATACTCAAAACTTATTCTTCTGCCTGTCTTATCGATATAATACCGCACTGCTTTCATTAAGTCATCAAGTTTAAAAGCTTTATTAATCGGCATTAACCTTGACCTTAATTCTGTATTAGGAGCATGCAGGGAAATGGCAAAATTAATTTGCATATTTTCATCAGCAAATTGATAGATTTTCGGGATAATACCGCTTGTTGAAACAGTGATATGACGCGCCCCGATATTTAACGCTTTTTCATGATTGATAATTTTTAGAAACGACAGCATATTATCGTAATTATCAAATGGCTCGCCAATACCCATAATGACAACGGAACTGACGCGTTCATCTGATTCATCAAGAGCTTGCTGGACCTTGACAACCTGCGCAACGATTTCACCAGCTTCTAAATGTCTTTTTAAGCCGCCAAGAGTGGAAGCACAAAAGGTACAGCCGATCCTGCAGCCAACCTGAGTCGTTACACAAACTGAGTTTCCATAATCGTGACGCATTAAAACTGTCTCAATGGAATATCCATCATGAAGTTCAAAGAGAAATTTGATAGTTCCATCCGAGGATGTTTGCTGAATAACCGTATTTAAGGTAGTAATCTGAAACGCGGCGGCCAGTTTCTCTCTTAATTCTTTGGATAAATTGCTCATATCCTCAAAAGAAATGACCCGTTTTTTATAAAGCCAGTCAAAAATTTGCTCGGCTCTGAATGGTTTTTCGCCATTCTCTTTCAGCCAATCTTTTAAATCTTGAAGCTCAAGTGAGTAAATCGATTTTTTTTTGTCCAATGCTGTATTCTTCTCTGCTGTATTTAGTTGTTCCAATCGTTACACCTTCCTTTTTAAAGCGGCTATATAAAAGCCGTCTGACCCAAAATCTTGTGGGAATATTTGTAAATCAAATCCGGTAATGAGCGGTTGAATCGCTTCTGGCATCCTGTTTTTGAATGTTAAATCTCCCTCAAACTCCGGATTGTTATCTAAAAATGTCTTTACTGTATATTCATTTTCCACTTTATCTACTGTACAGGTACTATATACAAGGGTGCCGCCTTTTTTCAGTAAAGGAGCAACCGATGTTAATAGACTTTGTTGAATACTGCTTAAACGCTCTAAATCCTTTTCGGTCTTGGTATACTTCATATCAGGCTTTCTTCTCATCACCCCAAGCCCTGAGCATGGTGCATCAAGCAGAATGTGATGAAATGATTCCTGCTTGAACTTTTCCTGCAGCAATCTTGAATCAGAGACATTTGTCTTTATATTTGATAACCCTAATCGGCGGGCATTTTCATTGATTAATCTTACTTTGTGCTGGTGAAGGTCAACGGAAATCACTTCGCCAGTATTTTGCATCTTTTCAGCAATATGCGTGCTTTTACCTCCAGGGGCTGCACAAGCATCAAGGACAAATTCATTTTTTTCAGCGCCTAATGCATAGGCTACAAGCATCGAACTTTCATCTTGGATTGTGAACATTCCATATTTAAAGGCAATGCTAGTAGCCAGATTTCCCTTTAACGACCTAATCGCCTCTGGAATAATCGGGCTTTTTTCAATTTCAAACCCCTCTTCTTCGAGCACCTGGGCACATTCATCTCGAGACATCTTGGTGAGATTGACTCTGGCAATTTGCATCGGTGCCGTCAGATTGATCTCACACATTTCTTTTGTTTTATCATATCCAAATTGGCTGACCCAGCGGCCCACAAGCCATAATGGGTGACTCGTTTCCAGTGATAATCTTTCAATTGGGTCAGAAACTTCATTTAAAGATGGAAGTCCTTCTCTTTGAATGCTTCTAAGCACGCCATTAACCAAGCCTGCAATTCCTTTATGCCCGCGTTTTTTGGCAATTTCTACTGCTTCATATATAGCAGCACGATCAGGAATTCGATCAAGATAAACCATTTGATAAACCGTGAGTCTAAGTAAATGAATAATCCAATCCGCCAATTTTTTATGGTCTTTTATAAAGGGCTTGAGAAAGAAATCTAAGGCCATTCTTCTTTGTAACGTTCCATAGGTTAATTCCGTTAATAAGCCGATATCCTTTTGAGAGATTTGATTATTATTGATTGCATGATTAAGTAGCAAATTGCTGTAGGATTGATTTTTTTCTATTGTAACAAGAAGGTCCATTGCCGCTTCCCGTACATTTGTTCTCGCTTTGGTTGTCATTTTACTCTCCTAATTTACTGCCTGTTGAAATTTTCGAACCCGCTCCCCGTAAAAATTGCTCACTGGCCATTTTTGTTTTACCAGATGGCTGCAGTTCGATAATTTTAATCGCAGTATCATCTCCGGTGCTGACCGTTAAGCCGTCCGGCTCAATGTTGATGATTGTCCCGGGTACGTTCTGCTTGGCATTTTTAATTTTCTCCGCTTGCCAAATTTTTAGCACCTGGCCATCTAACATCGTAAAAGAAACAGGCCAGGGATTTAAGCCGCGAATTTGATTATATATTTCAGCGCCTGTTTTGGCCCAATTGATTTTTTCCTGTTCTCGCTTAATATTGGGAGCAAAGGTCGCCTCGCTGTCATTCTGCGGTACTGGGTTTAATTTGCCCTCGAGAAGCCTAGGCAACGTTTCTGAAAGTAGTTTGGCACCTGCCGCACTAAGTTTTTCGTGAAGTGTACCAACGTTATCATCTTCGGCAATTGAAACTTCCACTTTTGATAGCATATCACCGGCATCTAATTTCTCGACCATATACATGATGGTAACGCCTGTTTTCTTTTTTCCCTGCATAATAGCATAGTGGATTGGCGCTCCGCCGCGTAATTCCGGAAGCAAGGAAGCATGGACATTGATACAGCCAAATTTTGGGGCATCCAGCAGCTCCTTTGGTAAAATTTGACCAAAGGCTGCCGTTACAATTAAGTCCGGCTTCAAAGCGAGGATTTTACTGAGCTCTTCTAAATGACGAATTTTTTCGGGCTGCAAGACTGGGATCCCCTGCTTTACCGCTTCTACCTTAACGGGGGGCGGCGTTAAAACCTTTTTTCTACCGACAGGCCTGTCCGGCTGGGTTACCACGCCAATTACCTCGTATCCATCTTCAATGATTTGTCGCAAAATAGGCACTGAAAAATCGGGTGTACCCATAAAAACAATTTTCGTCATTCAGCCTCTACTCCTTTTAACTCATCTTCCTCGAGATATCGCAATACCTTTGAAGTAAACAATATCCCGTCTAAATGGTCGATTTCATGCTGAATAGCCCGTGCCAGGAACCCTTCAGCCTCCACTACATATTTTCTGCCTTTTCGGTCCAAGGCCTCAATTTTCACGAAATTTGGTCTTGATACTTCCCCAAACAAATTGGGAAAGCTTAAACAGCCCTCGGGTCCTGTTTGTTCTCCGGCTGTTTCGAGAACACAAGGATTTATCATTTCGATCGTTCCTGATTCATCATCAATGTCGACGATCGCGACGCGGGCGTCTACACCAATTTGCGGAGCTGCAAGTCCCACCCCATCAAATTCAATCATGGTGTCATACATATCATCTAGCATTTTTGCCAGTTTTTTATCAAACTTTACTACCTCTTGGCATTTTGTTTCCAGTATCTCCGCAGGGTAGTTTACAATTTTACGTATTGCCAAAACGGTTCCTCCAATATTTTTCTACTAATTATTATTTCATTTTCACCCAGATTACATCAGGATAAACGGATTTACGTCAACGGACACAAGAAGCCCATTTTTCGCTTCATTTTGATGCTGATCAATGATTGTTTTCAATGTTTTTGTCAGGTTCGGTTCCCGCTTGTATTTTATCAGACATTGATAGCGATATCTATTATTAATCCTTGCGATTGGCGAGACTGAGGGGCCAAGAACAACCGCCTGATTAGAAACCTGTGATCTCAAGAAACGGGCAATTTTCTCTGTCGCGGACATGACTGTCATCAACTGCTCATGACTGACCGTAATAAGAGCAAGAAAATAAAAAGGCGGATAATGGTGCATTTTCCGGACAAACATTTCCCGCTGATAAAAAAGGTCATAGTTCTGTGTTCCGGCCAGCTCGATGCTGTAGTGTTCCGGAGTATAGGTTTGAATAATTACCTCTCCGGGCAGCTGATGACGCCCAGCCCGGCCGCTTACCTGTGTTAATAATTGAAAGGTTTTTTCTGATGACCGGAAGTCAGGCAAATGAAGCATCGTATCAGCGGAAAGCACACCCACAAGAGTAATATTAGGGAAATCCAGCCCTTTTGCAATCATTTGCGTTCCCAATAAAATATCCGCTTTGCCGTCCTGAAACTCCTTCAGCAATCTTTCATGTGAACCCTTACGGCCTGTTGTGTCCACATCCATCCGAATGACCCTGGCCTCGGGCAAAATTTTTCCAAGTTCGTCCTCAACCTTTTGCGTCCCTGTTCCAAAGTAGCGGATATATTCGCTTGAACACTCAGGGCATATCTTCGGAACCGGGCTTTCAAAACCGCAATAGTGACATTTCATTTGAACTCCGGCCCGATGGTAGGTAAGCGAGATGTCACAGTTAGGACAACTGACAACATAGCCGCAATCCCTGCACATGACAAACGAAGAATGTCCGCGTTTATTTAAAAATAAAACGGACTGCTGGTTTTTTTCGAGCCTGTCCTTAAGCATTTCAAAAAGTTTCGTGGAAAACATGGAACGGTTCCCGGCGCGTAGCTCTTCACGCATATCAATAATTTCCACGGACGGCAATGGTTGATTATTCATTCGTGTCGGCAGGGACAAAAGATGGTAAACCTTTTTTTGCGCTCTCGCAAACGATTCTAAAGACGGAGTGGCACTGCCTAACACAACCGGACAAGAATAGGTTTTCGCTCTTTCAATCGCCACATCTTTCGCATGATAGCGCGGCATTTCCTCCTGTTTATAACTTGTCTCATGCTCTTCATCGATAATGATAATGCCGATATTTTCAAACGGGGCAAAGATAGCGGATCTTGCACCAACCGCTACCTTAACCTGTTTCCGTTGGATTTTCCGCCATTCATCGTACTTTTCACCGGCCGATAAACCGCTGTGGAGCACCGCAACCTGGTCACCGAATCTTCCTTTAAACCGATTGACCATCTGCGGTGTAAGGGCAATCTCGGGAACGAGAACAATTGCTTCCTTGCCTTTTTCAATGACCTCCTGAATGGATTGCAGGTAAATTTCTGTTTTACCGCTGCCAGTAACCCCATAAAGCAGAAATACCTCATGTTGATTTCCTTCAATCGAATCAAGAATCGGTTTAATGGCTGTGGTTTGGGCCTCTGTTAAGGGCAACGGGCTGGTTCGTTCAAAGGTGCGGTTTTCATATGGGTCCCGGTAGACTTCTTTTTCCGCTTCCCAAAGCAGTTTCTTTTCAACAAGAGCTTTGACTGTAGACGAGGAGGCTTTAATTTTCTCGGTTAATTGCCGCAATTCAATTTCGCTGTCGTGTTCTATAAAATACGCCAGCACTTGCTTCTGCTTATCCGCGTTTCCAGGCAGCCTCTCCAGCTCTAGCTTCATGTCCTGCACACCTATAGCTGGGCCTATCACATGGACAAGTTTTTTCCTAACCTTTTCCTTGACTTCATAAATGACCTCAAGAAACCCTTCTGCCGAAGCACGCTGCAGATAGGGAACAAGGCCATTTTTTAATGCTATCTCCCAATTGAGCGTGCTGCTGTTAGCAAAGTATGGCTGGAGCGGCATTGGCAAATCCACGGCGGCCGCTCCAGGAGCAAGTTTTACCTTTTTTTCGTACTTAGCTTTTAAAGCCGCGGGAAGCATGACCTGAAAGGCAAAAATCTTAAAGCATAGGGTATGGTCTGTCAGCCAAGTTCCAAGCTTTAATAATTCCTGATTCAAAACCGGCACAAGGTCCATCGGTTCAATAATTTCCCTTAACTGTTTGAATTCGGACTCCCGCTTCACCTCAATAACAAACCCTTGAATATGACGCGGGCCAAACGGAACGACGACTCTCATTCCCGGTTGAATCGTCTCCTCCCATTGGGATGGAATAAGATAATCGAATGCTTTATCTGTTTGTTTAGCCGGCACATCTACAATGACACTGGCAATTTTCATTTTTTCTCCAAATCCTTAAGAAGTGCGGCAATTTCTTCAATAATTTTCCCGGCGACGTCCGCTTTAGACATCAAAGGCAAGTCAACAATTGAGCCGTCACGTTTGTATAGGGTGACGATGTTTGTATCTGTGCCAAATCCCGCTCCCTCGGACTTCACATTGTTTGCGACAATCATATCGGCATTTTTTGTTAACAATTTTTTTCGGGCATATTCATCGACATTATTTGTTTCCGCCGCAAAACCAATCAGCACCTGATTTTTCTTTCTTTGGCCAAGTTCAAACAATATATCCTTTGTCCGTTCAAGCTCTAACGCCGTTCCGCCAGGCTGTTTTTTCACCTTTTCATCATAAGCAATTTTGGGACGGTAATCAGCAACAGCCGCTGTTTTTATCACAATATCCGCCTTATCAAAAACTTCTATACAAGCTTTATACATATCTTCCGCGCTCTCCACCTTGACTAGGTCAACACCAGAGGGAGCGGGTATTTGTACCGGACCGGAAATCAATACTACATGGGCCCCTTGCTTCCTAGCTTCTTCTGCGATGGAATAACCCATTTTTCCACTTGAATGATTGGATATAAAACGAACAGGGTCAATTTTTTCCCTTGTCGGTCCAGCCGTAATTACGACTGTTTTCCCTTTAAGCGGTTTAAATTCCTTTTTGGCAAAAAAACCTTGAATTAATTCAACAATTTTCTCAGGTTCTTCTAAGCGTCCTTTGCCAACATAGCCGCAGGCAAGATAGCCTTCGCTTGGTTCGATGAACCGATATCCGTAGTCCGCTAAAGTGTCAAGATTCTTTTTAACCGCTGGGTGGTCATACATATGAACGTTCATGGCTGGTGCAATCCAGACAGGTGCCGTTGTTGCAAGCAGCGTAGTCGTGACCATATTATCAGCAATCCCGCCCGCCAGTTTGGCGATCGTATTGGCTGTGGCTGGTGCCACGAGGACCAAATCGGCCCAGTCGGCTAAGTCGATATGGGCAATGACCTGCGGATTTTTTTCATCAAATGTATCTGTATAAACTTCATTGCGTGAAAGTGCTTGGAAGGTTAATGGGGTTACGAATTGGCTGGCTGATTCGGTAATTATAACCTTAACTTGGGCACCGGCTTGAACGAGTTTGCTTGTCAAGGCCGCTGCTTTGTAAACAGCAATTCCACCTGTTACACATAATAGTATTTTTTTATTGGTTAACATACTTTTCCCCCGCTTTATGTAAACACTTTTTCCTCTATTATGATTGAATTTTACTTATTTTTCACCTTTTACTATTTGAATTCGACAAAATTCTATTAATGGGTCTGTTGATTTCCGCTCCAGGCGCTCGCTTTCCGCGGGCGGTACGGGGAGCCTCCTCGGCGCTTAAGCGCCTGTGGGGTCTCCCTTGCCCCTTACTCCCGCAGGAGTCGAGCGCCTTTCGCTCCAATCAACAGAAGGAAAAATGCATTATCATAAGTTTTACGAAAAATAAAAAGGCTGACTGTTATGTCAAGCCTTCATTAAATGGTTTTCTACATTTATTCAGCAGAGTTATCTGCTTTTTTGGCAACGCGGTAGGTTAGCTCGCCACTGTAAATTTCTTCAAGTGCTTTTCCAACATATTTGTAGGAAACGTATTTTGGCAGTCTCTCGTCTTTTACCTGCGACATGGCGCGGGCACGCTTAGCTGCCACGGATACCAAGGAATATTTTGAATCAATTTTTTCCAGCAATGAATCGATAGAAGGGTATAACATTCTAATCAACCTCCAGCAATTTTTTATATCGTTTTTCTACTCGTTCCCTGCGGCAATGCTCTGCAACTACAATCGCTTTAATGCGTTCGCAGGCGAGTTCCACTTGGTCATTCTCAACAACATAATCATATAATTCCATCATTTCAATTTCTTCACGGGCTGTCAGCATCCGATTATGAATAATATCTTCTGTTTCTGTTCCTCTTGTCACAATTCGGTTTTTTAATTCCGATAGACTTGGCGGCATTAGAAAAATAAATAAACCTTCAGGGAATTTTTCACGAACTTGGCGGGCACCCTTGACCTCTATCTCGAGGAAAACATCCTTGCCTTCATCTAGGGTTTGCCGGACGTAATCCACTGGCGTGCCATAATAGTTACCAACAAATTCAGCATATTCAAGCAGCTTGCCGTGCCTGATCATTTCCTCAAACTCTTCGCGGGTTCGGAAAAAATAATCCACTCCATCCACTTCTCCAGCACGAGGCTTTCTGGTTGTAACTGATATAGAATATTCAAAGGCCGTATCAGGCTGTGAAAAAATCTCTTTTCGTACAGTTCCTTTACCAACCCCTGATGGACCGGAAAGTACAATTAACAATCCTTTTTCTGGCATATTACTAAAATCCTACCCTTCTTCAATAGTATCCTCACGGTCCGTTAAGCGGTGCGCTACTGTCTCAGGCTGAACGGCGGAAAGAATAACATGATCACTATCCATTACAATAACAGCACGAGTCCGTCTTCCGTATGTAGCATCGATTAATGACCCGCGGTCCCGGGCATCTTGGATAATTCTTTTTATAGGAGCTGATTCGGGACTTACGATAGAAATAATTCGATTTGCCGATACAATATTACCAAAACCAATATTAATTAATTTAATTGCCATGAAAATCATCCAATCATTAATAATATATTTTGACCGTGTCAATGCATTTCTAAACAAATCCTATTCGATATTTTGAACCTGCTCCTTTAGTTTCTCAAGCAAGCTTTTCATCTCAACTGCCTTCTTGGCAATTTTTGCATCATTTGCTTTTGACCCGATGGTATTGACCTCTCGATTCATCTCCTGAACAATAAAATCAAGTTTTCTTCCAATCGGTTCAGCTTCATTTAATGTTTGCACAAACTGCTCCAGATGGCTTGTCAATCTGGTAATCTCTTCATTTATATCGGCTTTTTCGGCAAAAACAGCCACTTCTGTCAAAAGCCTTGTCTCGTCCACCTGACCGCCGGTAAACTCTTGCATTCTCTTTAAGACTCGCTCCTTGTATAGCTGAACCACTTCAGGTGCATAATTTTGTAGCTCCTTTACATGGGTTTCCAACTGGGCAATAAGGGCAAGCAAGTCTTTCTTTAAAACCGCGCCTTCCGCGAGCCTCATTTGTTTCAACAGGATGACAGCTTCCTCAGTAGCGGATAGCACTAAATTTTCAAGCTCTTCATTACCGGCTTCATTTTCTTCAATATGTAATAGGTCTGCACGAAGGAGCAAATCCTGAAGGGTTACTTTTCCTTCAAATCCATATCTGCTCTTTGCCTGTTCGATAAACTGATAATATTCATCAATCAATTTCCAATCAACTTGAAGTTTTCGAGTAATTAGACCTGCACCTTCAATGTTGATATATACCTCCGACCGGCCACGGCGGATATACTGATTCAGCTTCTTCTTAATTTTATCTTCTATTTTTAATAGCTGTCTTGGCATTCGAATATTTATTTCAGTAAAGCGATGATTAACCGATTTCACTTCGGCATTCACGATAAAGAAATCCGATTCTGCCCGGCCTCTTCCAAAGCCTGTCATACTTACAACCATCTAGGCGCACATCCATTCTTTGAATTTATGCAATAAGCCAAAAAATCCAAAAGGTAATAGAATGGATTCTATTACCTTTTGGATTATAACACACTTTATTTCGTTTTTCTTAATAAAAATGAGCCTGCTAGTAAAAAAGTTGGGATGGAGGATAATCCGATAATCAACAGCCAATCCTTTGCAGCGATTGGAAGGGTGTGGAAGATCGGTTGCAGCGGTGGATAGTAGATTACTACCAACACCATTAGCAATGATGATATAACTGCCCATACAAGGTATTGGTTACCAAAAGGGTTTCTTGACAGGACAGATTTCTCACTGCGGCAATCGAAGACATGGATCAGCTGAGCCATAACAAGGGTGGCAAATGCAACAGTCTGAGCATATTGCAGCTGTGATGGGTCATTATGATAGACAATCATGAAGGCAAAAAGCGTCACCAGTCCGATTAAAAAGCCGCGGGAGACTACCTTCCAGCCAAGTCCACGTGAGAATACTCCTTCATTAGGACTTCTCGGCCCACGTTTCATAACGTTTTCCTCCGGGCGATCAAGTCCAAGTGCCATCGCCGGCAGTCCATCTGTCACCAGGTTCACCCAAAGAATCTGGATTGGCACGAGCGGCAAAGGAAGACCCAGAAGCATGGCAAACAACATTACCAAAATTTCACCGACGTTTGAAGCTAACAAGTAACGGACGAACTTGCGGATATTTTCATAAATATTTCTGCCTTCTTTAATGGCTGCTTTAATGGTTGCAAAATTATCGTCTAGTAAAACGAGTGCCGAAGCCTCTTTAGCTACATCCGTTCCGGTGATACCCATGGCTACCCCAATGTCTGCGGCTTTGATGGCAGGAGCATCATTGACGCCATCCCCTGTCATCGCTACAATATGACCTCTGTTCTGAAGGGCTTTAACAATTTTCAGTTTATGTTCTGGTGATACCCTGGCAAAAACCGAAACATCTTCCACCACATTTTCTAAATCCTCAACCGACATTTCAGATAATTGCTTACCGTCGAGCACCTTGCTTTTACTCGTTAAGATCCCAAGCTGAGCTGCAATTGCTTTAGCGGTGATGGCATGGTCGCCGGTAATCATGACAGTTTTTATGCCTGCCTCTTTACACTCTTTAACGGCTAATTTCACTTCAGGTCTTGGCGGGTCAATCATCCCTTGAACACCAATAAAGGTCAATTTGCTTTCAGCTTCTTTTTCGCTGAAAATGTACGTGTTCGCAGGAATAGGCTTAAAGGCAATCGCAATCGTCCTTAATGCCTGTGATGCCAGATTGTCAATCGCGGATTGAACCTTTTGGTTTGTTTCCTTGTTTAAATATTGGGTTCTCCCGTCCCATAGAATCGATTCACTGATGCCCAAAATAACATCCGGAGCCCCTTTTGTGATGATAAAATGTCTGCCCTGTTTGTCTTTTACATGGATGCTCATCATTTTTCTTGCGGAATCGAAAGGAAATTCATTCATAATGGTAAATTCCTCAAGTAGCTTCGGACGATTAAAACCTGCCTTCATGGCACTTACCAAAAGTGCGCCTTCCGTTGGATCACCGTCAAGAATATAGTCCTCACCTTTAAGGTTTATCTCAGAATGGTTGCATAGCATCCCAAAAATCAGCATTTGCTGCAAGGCTTTTTCATCCTTAGGTTGAACCTTCTTTTCATTCCGGAAAAAATCACCCTTTGGCTGATAGCCGCCACCGTCAACTGTCCATGTTTGTCCGCCGCTCCAGAGATGGGTTACCGTCATTTTGTTTTGTGTCATGGTTCCCGTTTTATCGGAACAAATGACTGATGCACAGCCGAGGGTTTCAACTGCTGGCAGTTTGCGGACAATCGCCTTTTGCTTGATCATTTTTTGGACACCCAAGGATAAAGCTACCGTCACAATCGCCGGCAAACCCTCAGGTATTGCCGCTACTGCTAAGGAAACGCCTGCCAAAAACATTGTATAAATATCATGTCCCTGAATCACACCAACCACTACTACTAGAAAGGTCAGAAGAAGTGCCACTGTAATTAGAATTTTCCCTAACTGTTCGAGCCTCCGCTGCAGCGGTGTTTCTTGGGATTCTGCCGTTTGCAGAAGTCCGGCAATCTGACCCATCGCTGTTTTCATACCGATAGCTATGGCTACTCCCACACCGTTGCCTCTTGTTACCATCGTTCCCATAAAGGCTGTATTTTCCATATCGCCAATGCCCGGATTTTCATTCGTCAGCTTTTCCGTAATTTTCGAAACGGGCACCGATTCACCGGTCAGCGCCGATTCCTCAATTTCCAAACTTTTCGATTCAATCAGACGAACATCCGCACCAATCCGGTCGCCGCTTGTAAATTTCATAATATCGCCCACGACGATTTCCTTTGACGGAATCTTAATCCACTTTCCATCTCTTAGCACTGAGACCTGCGGAGCAGATAACTCCTTTAATGCCTGAAGTGACTTTTCCGCTCTCCGTTCTTGGAAGAAGCCAAGAAATCCATTGATAATGACAATGGCAATGATCGCGATTGCATCGATATATTCACCAAGCAGCCCCGATATTAACGTTGCTGCAAGGAGCACCAACACCATGAAATCCTTAAATTGGCTAAAAAATAAGAGTAAAGCCGATTGCTTCTCCCCTTCTTCTAGCTCATTTAAACCATATTGCTTTACCCTTTTTTTCACTTCCTCTGCTGATAATCCAGATGAAAAGTCGGTTTCTAGAGCCTTTTCAACTTGTTTTATCTCCATCTCATGGAACTTCATCCGACCATCTCACTTCCCCCTTAGCTCTAATTCTAATGACAAGCCTGTGAATCTCTGCATTAAAAAATAGTTGCAGTCAATGCATTTGCACTCTCAAGCAAGAACTCTATAGACAGCTTATTCAGGGTCGTCCAAAAAAATGCTATGATAAAAGACAGATTCTCAATTGAAAGGTTATACTTATATAGAAAACTATTGTTAATAGAAAAGGATGTTCACCATGTCATTTGATGGTTTATTTACAAACGCGATTAGTCATGAACTTTCCCGTGCCCTAAAAGGCGGGCGGATTAATAAAGTTCATCAGCCTTATAAAAATGAAATTATTTTAACGATTCGCGCTGGAGGGGTTAATCACAGACTGCTTTTATCTGCCCATCCGAGCTATGCCAGGGCACAGCTTACCACCGAAACCCACGAAAACCCTAGTGAGCCGCCAATGTTTTGTATGCTGCTAAGGAAGCATATTGAGGGTCATATTTTAGAGGATTTATACCAAGTTGAAACCGACCGAATGATTATTTTTGAAATCAAAGGCCGGAATGAAATTGGCGATATCAGTTATAAGCAATTAATTATTGAAATTATGGGCAGGCACAGTAATATCATCTTAGTTGATAAAACCCGGAATATTATTTTGGACAGTATCAAACACGTGTCGTTTGCTGTTAACAGTCACAGGGCCATCCTGCCTGGGCAGCCGTTTGTGTTCCCGCCCGAGCAAAACAAGCAAAATCCATTTCTGGCAAATGAAGAGGATGTTGTAAGGGGCATCGATTTTAATGCAGGACGGCTTGACCGCCAACTCGTGGAGCAGTTCGCTGGCATTTCGCCGCTGTTTGCGAAAGAGGTCATTTTTCAAAGCGGACTTGCCAATCGGACGACTGTGCCCAAAACATTTTTAAGCCTAATTAAAAAAATTCAATCAGGGGCAATTTTACCGTCTATCATTGCTGCTCCCGAAAAGGAAGCCTTTTATTTGTTTCCGCTTGAGCACCTGAAAGGTGAGGTGAAGAGTTTTTCCAGCCTGAGCGAAACGTTGGAGCGTTATTATTTTGGCAAGGCGGAACGGGACAGGGTCAAACAGCAAGGGAATGATATTGAGAAGCTTATTACGAATGAAAAAGAAAAAAATGAAAAGAAAATAGATAAACTGGAAGCAACCCTAAAGGAAGCGGAAAAAGCCGATGAATATCAGCGTTACGGGGAATTGTTAACAGCCAATCTCTATGCCGCCAAAAAGGGAATAAAAGAAATCGAGGTTCTTGATTATTATGATGAAAACGGCGGAACGATTGTCATTCCACTTGACCCTCGGAAATCTCCTTCTGATAATGCGCAAAAATATTTTTCCAAGTATCAGAAAGCGAAAAACGCGGTTTCGATTGTCATCGAACAGATTGAAAAGGCGCGCGTTGAAGCAGCTTATTTTGACAGCCTTCTGCAGCAGGTCCAGTCTGCTTCCCCAAGAGATTTGCAGGAGATTCGCGATGAGCTTGTGGAGGGCGGATATATTCGCGACCGTAAAAAACGTAACGGCAAAAAAGTGCAAAACGCCAAGCCGGTTCTTGATTTCTATCAGTCCTCAGATGGAACTGAAATTATCGTTGGAAAAAATAATAAACAAAATGACTATCTGACTAATAAGCTTGCGGCAAGGGATGAAATTTGGCTGCATACAAAGGACATTCCTGGTTCGCATGTCGTTATTCGCAGTAAGGAGCCCTCTGATGGGACCATTCACGAAGCCGCAATGCTGGCAGCATATTTTAGCAAGGCGAAAAATTCCAGTTCAGTTCCGGTTGATTTTACAAAAGTGCGACACGTCAAAAAGCCTAGCGGTGCTAAGCCCGGATTTGTCATTTATGACCATCAGCAGACGGTTTACGTGACGCCGGATGAGGAAATGGTACTGAAATTAAAGAAATAGAGCTATTAATGTGTAAAGCCCCGGGGCGGCCCGGGGCTTTTTTATGATTGATTAACGAAGCTTGTTGATAAATGGTTATCGACACTTTTCCGTGATTTATCGACAATTCTTCAAATTCTATATATATTACTCGAACCGCTTGCTCCACTCGCCAGGGTCCTTGCTCCATGCAAGCAGACTTTCTTGATCATCCTGGCTGATATAACCTTTTTCAATGGCCGTCTCAACTAGTGAAGGAAAATCAGTCAAGGAGTAACTTGTAATTCCTTCCGCAGCAAATGCTTCTTTACCTTTTTCAAGACCGTATGTAAAAATGGATACGACCCCAAGTACTTCACAGCCTGCTTCTCTAAGAGCCTCTACAGCTGTGATGACACTACCGCCGGTGGAGATTAAATCTTCAACCACAACCACTTTTTGTCCCTGCTCGACTTTTCCTTCAATTTGATTCCCTTTGCCATGGCCCTTTGCTTTAGAGCGGACATAGCACATCGGCAAATCCATCAGCTCGCTGACCCAGGCAGCGTGAGGAATACCGGCAGTTGCTGTTCCCGCCACCACTTCAGTACCAGGAAAATTCTCGGCGATTAGTTTTTGCAGCCCATTGGCAATAGCCCTGCGGACGGCAGGATAGGATAAGGTGAGCCGGTTGTCACAATAAATGGGGGAACGAAGCCCTGAAGTCCAAGTAAATGGATTTTGCGGGCTTAATCCCACCGCGTTAATGTCTAGTAATTTTTCAGCAATAGTGTGTTTCATTGATGTACTCCCTTCCATGCTTCCATCCAGTGTTCATAGCTTTTAAGAGGATCAGCCGACCTTGTGATCGAACGCCCGACAACAATCGCACTGACACCTGCTTGTCTCGCAAATTCTGGTGTTGCTACCCGTTTTTGATCCCCAACAGAATCCGAAGAAAGCCGGATTCCCGGACATACGGTCAAAAAGTCAGCGCCAACCTTTTCACGGATGGACGCTGCTTCCCATGCTGAACAAACGACTCCGTCGAGTCCTGCTTCCTTTGTCAGGGAAGCATAGTGCAGTACCGATTCCTCAAGCGAAACCCCAATCAGCTGCTCTCTCCTCATTTGCTCCTCCGATGTACTTGTCAGCTGGGTAACGGCAATGCAGTACGGCCTTTTCTTTCCGGAAACAGAACCAGCCTCCAGTCCTTCTAACGCCGCTGCCATCATTTCTTTTCCGCCTGCAGCATGTACATTGACAAGGTCACAGTTCATGCGGGCAAGCCCCTTCATCGCACTATAAACAGTATTTGGTATATCATGAAGCTTCAAATCTAAGAAAATGCGGTGACCTGATTCCTTTAAACGGTGAATAATCGAAGGCCCTTCTTGGTAAAAAAGCTCCATTCCCACTTTAACAAAAAGCTCTTTGCCGGCAAATGGTTGTAAAAATTGATCTACTTCAGCCGCATTAGCAAAATCAAGCGCGATGATAAGCGAGTTGTTCATCCTATTTCCAGCTCCTTCCCGTACATTCACTAATATGTTCAAATCCTAGTTGATTTAGAAGCACCGGCAGCTGTTCGATAATCTCGGGGCAGACAAACGGGTTCACAAAATTTGCTGTACCTACAGCGACGGCACTTGCTCCTGCATAGAAAAATTCAATGACATCCTCTGCAGATTCGATGCCGCCCATTCCGATAATCGGTATATTTACCACTTGGCTTACTTCATAGACCATTCGAATCGCAACAGGTTTTACAGCAGGGCCAGAAAGGCCGCCAGTTCGGTTCGCCAAAATGGGCTTTCCTGTTTTTAAATTCAGCCGCATCCCTACAAGCGTGTTAATCATTGTAATGCCATCAGCACCGCCATCTTCCACTGCCTTAGCCATCTCGACAATATTGGTGACGTTTGGAGATAGCTTTACATAAACCGGAACTTCGGAAACTTCCTTTACTCTTCGTGTTAATTGCTTAGCCACTTCTGGGATGGTTCCAAAGGCAATTCCACCCGTTTTAACGTTAGGGCAGGATATATTTAATTCCAGTGCATGGACGTTTGGCGCTTTTGAGATTTCCTGTGCAACCTTTACATAATCCTCTTCAAGCGACCCAGCCACATTGGCAATAATCGGTACATCATATTGGGACAGCCATGGCAGCTCTTCGGAAACAACCTTTTCTAATCCAGGGTTTTGCAGCCCGATTGCATTTAGCATCCCTGCTGAAGTTTCGGCGACCCTTGGAGTCGGGTTTCCAAACCGGGGCTCTGCCGTTGTTGCTTTGATCATGATTGCACCAAGATTGCTTAAATCGTAAAATTGGCTGTACTCGCGGCCAAACCCGAAGCAGCCTGAGGCCGGCATGATTGGATTTTTCAAGCTAAGTCCTGGCAATTCAACATGTAATCGGCTCATATTATCACCTCTCCGGCACGGAATACAGGTCCGTCACTGCATACTTTTTTATAGGAAGCTCCCGTTGGGTCATCCACCTTTTTGCATACACAGGCAAAGCAAGCCCCAACGCCGCAGCCCATCCGTTCCTCTAACGATAAGAACATTTTTTTATGAGAGTACTGCTGTTCAAGTGCTCTTAACATCGGGGTCGGCCCACAAGAATATACACAATCAAACTGTAAATCCTTTATGACATCCGTTACAAACCCTTTAACACCATAAGAACCATCCGCAGTAGCCACATACGTTTCGCCCAGTTCCGAAAATTCCTGTTCGTAGAAAACGGCTGATTCAGCTTGGAAGCCCAGGACATTGATGACTTTTACGCCTTTTGCTGTCAACTGTTTCGCAAGCTCATAGAGGGGAGGGACACCAATTCCTCCACCCACAAGCAAAGCAGTCTCACCAATATTGGCTTCATTAATATGGAAGCCATTGCCAAGAGGTCCGAGGATATCGAGTTCCATCCCCGGCACCATAGAGGCCAATAGCGAAGTTCCTTTTCCATCTTTTCTATAGATCATCGTAAACTGCTCTTCCGTTACATCATACGAGCAAATACTGATTGGTCTTCGCAAAAGCGGATCCAATCCATTTCCTACCCGAATATGAACAAATTGTCCAGGCTCGGTGATGTCATGAACCATCTCAGCCTTTACGGTAAGCTCATAAATATTTTCAGCAATTAACTTTTGGCTGATGATTTTACAAATTTCCTTCCGTATCATGCAAAAACAGCCTCCCTGCTTGGTACACTCATCGCTTCAGCGGAAAAGTTCATGGACTCCACCACTTTTAAGATAGCATCAGCAGTATCTAATGAGGTCAAGCATGGAACTCCATTTTCAACAGCATCACGGCGGATTCTAAAACCGTCACGCTCAGGCTGCTTCCCTTTTGTCAATGTATTAACGATTAACTGCGCTTCACCATTTTGAATAATATCCAATAACGTCCTGCCTTCTGCACCAATTTTGCCGACTACCTCAACCGGAAAACCGGCAGATTTTATTATAGCTGCTGTTCCGCTTGTGGCCACCAGACGATAGCCAATGCTGGCAAACCGTTTCGCAAGCTTAAGCGCTTCTTGTTTATCCTTATCGGCGACTGTAAACAAGACCGTCCCAAACGGCTGAATATTCATTCCTGATGCAACTAATCCCTTGTAAAGAGCCTTCTCAAGTGTGATATCCTTGCCCATAACTTCGCCAGTTGATTTCATTTCTGGTCCAAGCGTGATATCAACATCTTTTAATTTGGCAAAAGAGAATACCGGAACTTTCACATATACACCTGATTGTTCGGGCACCAGTCCGGACTGATAGCCCTGCTCAACGATTGAGACCCCAAGAATAGCTTTTGTTGCAATCTTGGCCATCGGAACATGGGTGATTTTACTTAAGAACGGTACCGTCCGGCTGGAACGTGGATTCACTTCCAGCACGTAAACCTGACCGCCCGATAACACATATTGAATGTTTAGGAGACCAACAATGTTCAAGCCCCTTGCTAATCTTTCTGTATATTCAACAAGTGTCTTCTTAACATCCTCAGATAATGTTTGCGGCGGATATACAGCGATAGAGTCACCGGAGTGCACCCCTGCCCGCTCAATATGCTCCATAATACCTGGAATCAAGACATTTTGACCATCGCAAATGGCATCTACTTCAATTTCTTTACCGGTTAGATAACGGTCAATTAAGACTGGATGATCTGGATTGATTTTGACGGCATTCTCCATATAATGGAGCAGTTCTTCCTTGCGATACACAATTTCCATCGCCCTGCCGCCAAGCACATAGGAAGGACGGACCAGGACCGGATAGCCGATTTCCTCAGCAATTATGACTGCTTCCGCGACTGAAAGAGCGGTCTTTCCAAGCGGCTGCGGAATGTTCAACAATTCAAGCGCCTGCTCAAATTTATCCCTGTTCTCCGCACGGTCTAAGTCCTCTAAGCTTGTGCCTAAAATGTTAACACCATTTTCCTCAAGCTCCGCAGCAAGGTTAATCGCTGTCTGCCCTCCAAATTGAACGACTACTCCCATCGGTTGTTCCAAATCAATGATGCTCATTACATCTTCAATTGTCAGCGGTTCAAAGTACAGCTTGTCAGAGATACTGAAATCCGTCGAGACTGTTTCCGGATTGTTGTTAATGATAATTGCCTCATAGCCTGCTTCCTTAATGGCTTTTACAGAATGGACAGTCGCATAGTCAAACTCAATCCCCTGGCCAATCCGAATTGGGCCTGATCCGAGCACGATGACACTTTTTCTATCTGACACAAGAGATTCGTTTTCTTCTTCGTAAGTTCCATAGAAATATGGAGTTTCTGACTCAAACTCCGCAGCGCATGTATCTACCATTTTATAAACTGGGATGAGGCCTAAGTCTTTCCGAAGCTTGTAAATCTCACCTTCTGTTTTATCCCAAAGCTCAGCAATTTTCTTATCGGTAAAGCCTTTTTGCTTTGCTTCTTTAAGAAGTTCGATATCAAGCTGGTTGTCAGCCAATTTTGCCTCAAGCTTGATAATGCCCTCCATTTTCTTCAAGAAAAATAAGTCAATCTTGCTCCACTCATGAATCGTATCAATCGTAATGCCGCGTTTTAACGCTTCAGCAATGTAAAAGAGGCGCTCATCACCGGCTTTTCTGATTCGTTTTTCAATTAGGTCGTTATCAATTTCAGCGGCACCGTTAAGTTGGAAATGATAGACACCCGCTTCGAGGGAACGAATTGCTTTTAACAAAGATTCTTCAAATGTACGGCCAATTGCCATGACCTCACCAGTTGCCTTCATTTGTGTACCAAGCGAACGGTTTCCAGACTCAAACTTGTCAAATGGCCATCTAGGGATTTTCGTTACAACATAATCAAGGGCCGGCTCGAAGCTAGCATATGTTTTTCCGGTAACAGGGTTCAGCATTTCATCAAGTGTCAATCCAACTGCGATTTTTGCTGCAAGCTTGGCAATCGGATATCCTGTTGCCTTCGATGCTAAGGCCGAAGAACGGCTTACCCTTGGATTTACTTCAATGACGTAATAGTTAAAGCTGTATGGATCTAGGGCAAGCTGAACATTACAGCCTCCTTCAATACCCAGCGCACGGATAATTTTTAAAGACACATTTCTTAATAATTGGTATTCTCTATCACTTAATGTCTGACTAGGCGCAACAACAATGGAATCACCCGTATGAACACCAACCGGGTCGATGTTTTCCATATTGCAGACGACGATGGCATTATCGTTGGCATCGCGCATCACTTCATATTCAATTTCTTTGTAACCAGCGATGCTTTTTTCCAATAAACATTGGTGAACAGGGCTGTTCTTAAGACCGCTTGTTACGATTTCCTCAAGCTCGGCGTCATTATGGCAAATGCCGCCGCCAGTTCCACCCAGCGTAAAGGCCGGACGGACAATGACCGGAAAACCTACCCTTTCCACAAAAACTTTGGCTTCGTTAAGTCCATGGATAATTTCGCTGTCAGGTACCGGTTGATTCAGTTCATTCATAAGAGCACGGAACAATTCACGGTCTTCTGCTTGATTAATGGCAGTAAGCTTCGTTCCCAGAATCTCAACGCCACACTCTTCAAGAACGCCTGAATTTGCCAGTTCAACAGTCAAATTCAACCCAGTCTGACCGCCTAATGTTCCTAAAACGGCGTCTGGACGCTCCTTACGGATAATTCTCGAGACAAAATCCAGTGTCAGAGGCTCAATATAAACGGCATCGGCAATTTCTGCGTCTGTCATAATGGTAGCAGGATTGGAGTTGACGAGGATCACCCGGTATCCTTCCTCCTTAAGGGCCAGACAAGCTTGAGTACCTGCGTAATCAAATTCTGCCGCTTGACCGATGACGATTGGCCCTGAGCCAATCACTAGTATGGAGTTGATATCTGTACGTTTAGGCATTTGCTGCTACCTCCTGTTTTTCAGCTTCAATCATCGCAAGAAACTGTTCAAATAATCCGTTTGCATCTTCAGGACCCGGTGAAGCCTCTGGGTGGTACTGCACGGTAAAGGCTGGAAAATCCAAATGCTTAAGGCCCTCGACGGTTCCATCATTTAAAGCGATATGGGTTACTTCTAATCTTGTATTTTTAACTGATTTTTCATCGACTGTATAACCATGATTCTGAGAAGTAATCGAAACTTTTCCAGTTGCCAAGTCCTTAACTGGATGATTGGCACCACGATGTCCGAACTTCATTTTAATGGTATCAGCACCACATGCCAGGGCAAATAATTGATGACCAAGGCAGATTCCGAAAAGAGGCACTTTTCCCAAGATGTCCTTAATCATTTGGATTCCTTCCGGAACATCCTTTGGATCCCCAGGTCCGTTGGAGAGCATCACGCCATCAGGACGCAATTTTAAGATTTCATCTGCTGTGGTATGGTACGGAACGACAACTACATCACAGCCGCGTTCATTTAACTCACGTAAAATCCCATGCTTCATGCCAAAATCGACAAGCACAATTCTTTTGCCGCGGCCAGGGCTTGGATATGGATTTCTTGTGGATACTCTTCTTACTTGGTCAATAGGAAGACGCGTCTGCCGCAGATTTCTTAACACTTCTGCTGCATCGTTTTCAATGCTGCAAATCGCTCCCTTTAACGTGCCGTGCTGGCGGATAATTCTTGCCAGTTTACGAGTGTCAATACCGGCAATTCCAGGGATTTTTTTCATTTTAAAATATTCATCAACAGTAAACTCACTTCTCCAGTTAGACGGAAAGTCGCTGACTTCTTTAACAATAAAGCCTTTTACGGCAGGAGTAATCGATTCAAAATCATCGCGGTTAATTCCGTAGTTCCCGATTAACGGGTATGTGAGCATAACGATTTGTCCGCAATAGGATGGGTCGGATAGAATCTCCTGATAGCCTGTCATTCCTGTATTAAAAACAACTTCACCAATTGTATCTACATGGCTTCCAAAGCCATCACCGATAAAAACAGTTCCATCTTCTAATATTAGCTGAGCCTTCATGCTGTAACACGTCCTTTTTCCCAAACTATTTGGCCTGAAGCAATTGTCAATACCGGCCACCCTTTGCACTTCCAGCCGGCAAATGGGGTGTTTTTCCCTTTTGATAAAAACTCATCAGGATTGATTTCTTTTTCTTCGTTTAAGTCTAATAACACGATATCCGCTGCCGCACCCTCTTCAATTCTTCCAAAAGGAAGTTCAAAGCAATCGGCAGGCTTTGTCGTCATATAAGCAATTAGCTGGTCAAGTGTGATGATGTTTTTCAAGACGAAATGGGTATAAAGAAGTGGAAAGGCAGTTTCCAGACCGACAATCCCAAATGGTGCCAGCTGCATTCCTTCAGCTTTATCTTCGGCGGTATGCGGCGCATGGTCAGTAGCGATAAAATCAATCGTACCATCAAGCAGCCCTTCGATTAACGCCTTTTTATCGTCTTCACCCCGAAGCGGAGGGTTCATCTTAAAGTTAGCATCCAGTCCCGGAATATCATTTTCTGATAATAGAAGATGGTGCGGAGTTACTTCCGCGGTAACTTTAATGCCAGCCCTCTTAGCGTCTCGTACGGTCCTCACCGATTCCTTTGTGCTGATATGGCAGACGTGATAATGGCAGCCAGAAGCTTCAGCAAGCAGAACATCCCTGGAAATTTGAACAGATTCACAAATAGAAGGGATCCCGTTTAACCCGTGCTGCTTGGAGAAGGTACCATCATGGACACAGCCTTTATGAATCAATGTATTTTCCTCACAATGGGCTACAATTGCCATATTTACTTCTTTTGCTTTTTGCATTGCCTGAAGCATCATATCTGCCGATTGGACACCAACACCGTCATCTGTAAAGGCAAATGCTCCAGCCTCTTTCAGTGCCGCAAAATCAGTTAATTCCTGACCAAGCTGTCTTGTTGTAATGGAGGCATAGGGCAAAACGCGTACGCTTGCTGTTTCCTTAATCCTGTCCATCACCCAATCCATCTGCTCCTTGGTGTCAGGCACCGGTCTCGTATTTGGCATCGCTGCTACTGTCGTAAAACCGCCTCGGGCTGCTGCCATCGTACCAGTTGCGATAGTTTCCTTTTTCTCGCCGCCAGGTTCCCTTAGGTGGACGTGAAGATCAACAAACCCTGGTGATACAAGCAATCCTTGTGCATCTACAGTTCTTTCAGCCGATTCCGTTAAACTAGGTGCCAGTTTGCTAATAATCCCATTTTCTATTAAAATATCAGATTGTTTCATTTCTCCATTAGATGCTATATATTTTGCGTTCTGAATAAGCAGTTTCATATTGATTTCCTCCTCCTAAGCTTTCAAGTGACCGCTTCAGGGCAGCCATTCTTACATATACTCCATTTTGCATTTGTTTAAAAATTCTTGACCGTTCACATTCAACTAAGCTGTCTGCAATTTCAACGTTTCGATTTACCGGGGCCGGATGCATGATAATACTGTGCGGCTGCATTTGCTTTTCCCTCTCTAGGGTTAAGCCATATTTTTTATGGTACTCAGAGGCAGTAAAGCTTCCCATTTTCTGATGGCGTTCATGCTGCACACGCAGAAGCATGACAACATCGGCTTCTTTGATAGCCACATCAACTGGCTTAAAACGGGATGTACTTAAACTGTGATAATCAAACCATTCTTCCGGCCCTGAAAAAATGACCTCCGCCCCCAGCCTGGTCAAGGCATCTGCGTTAGAACGCGCTACCCGGCTATGACTGATGTCCCCAATTATTGCAATCTTCAAGCCTGAAAAACTGCCAAACTCCTGCTTTATCGTTAACAAATCAAGAAGGGATTGTGTCGGGTGGTGTCCGCAGCCATCGCCTCCATTTAAAATCGGAATATTGATATTTTCAACCAATTCATCAAAATAGCGATCCTGGCTGTGACGGATGACAACAGTATCAACTCCGATTGATTCCAGTGTTTTTACAGTATCATATAATGTCTCACCTTTTTGTACGCTTGAGGTTTGGACTTCAAAAGGAATGACGCTTAATCCTAACCTTTTTTGAGCCATTTCAAAGCTGCTTTTCGTTCGGGTACTAGCTTCAAAAAAGAGGTTTGCTGTATACATTTGTTTTTCCGGTTTCCAAAACAGTCCTTGTGAAAACCTTTCAGCATCCTCAAGGATTTGATAAATCTCCTCAACTTTTAACTCGTTTGTTGTTAATAGGTGCTGTACCATCCTTTTTCCCCACCTTCTCTGATTGCTAAAAAAAACACCCTGACTAAGTGGTCAGGGTGCCAAAAGTTTAACCTAAGATATGGACAAAATTTCAGCCCATATCCAAGTTAAGCAACACACCCTTCCAAGTCTCTCTGTACTTAATTTAAAAGGCATTTTTTTATGCAGTTTTTTTGTTAGTTGTATCTTCTGTTTCAAACATATTTCCACTGACTTTCGGCTTTCCAGGAAGGATCAGGTTTAATAACACTCCAGAAATTGCCGCCAGGGCCATACCTTGGATTTCGATATTAAATGGCAACTTGACAATCGCGCCACCGATACCGATGACAAGGATTACCGATGAAATCACGAGATTGCGTTTGTCACCAAAATCAATTTTACTGTCAACCAGCATTCTTAATCCTGAGGAAGCGATAATTCCGAACAGGAGAATGGAAACTCCCCCCATTACAGGTGTTGGTATGGTTTGGATTAAAGCTGTTATTTTTCCAATAAAGCCGAAGATGATGGCTAGAACCGCGGCACCCGCTAGTACATATACACTGTAGACTCTTGTAATGGCCAAGACTCCAATATTTTCACCATAGGTGGTTTTGGGAGGTCCGCCGACTAGCGCCGAAATGATTGTGGCTGTTCCATCACCAAGGATTGAACGGTGTAAGCCCGGCTCTTTTATGTAATCACGGCCGACAACCTTGCTAAGAACAAGCTGGTGTCCAATATGCTCAGATAGTGTAACAATGGCAACAGGCACCATTAACCAGAAAATATTCCAAGTGAACTTGACATCATAGCTGACAAACGGAATTAAGAAGTCAGGAGCGGCAAACCACTTTGCCTCTAGTACTGGTTTGAAATCAACAATTCCTACAATCACGGCATATACATAGCCGACAATAATCCCGGCCAAGATAGGGATAATGCTGAGCATTTTTTTTGCGTATATTGAGAAAATAATGGTCGCTGCCAGCGTCACAAGCGCCACTGAGAAGTGAAGCATGCTATACTTTCCAGCTGGGTTGTTCATAGCCATTCCAACCGCAGTTCCGGAAATGGCGAGGCCAATTACAATAATGACCGGTCCAACAACAATTGGGGGGAGTAAGTTCATAATCCAGCGATGCCCCGCTCTGCTTATAATTAAAGCGACAATTCCATAAACAAGGCCAGCTAAAAATGTTCCGACCATCGCCGCTGCAGGTCCGCCAGAGGCTTTTGCAGCAATTACCGGTGCAATATAAGCGAAAGATGAACCAAGATAGGCAGGAACCTGAAATTTTGTAATCAATAGGAATGCCAACGTTCCGAGTCCGCTGGATATTAGTGCTATCGCTGGGTCTAAACCAACCAGGTATGGTACTAGGATTGTTGCCCCGAACATCGCAAATAAATGCTGCAAGCTTAAGGTCAGCCATTGGGCTGGTTTTGGTCTATCTTTAACATCTAGGATTGGTTTATTACTCATTTTCTGTTCTCTCCTAATTTCTATATTGTTTTCATTATTTTCTTCAATTGTTCAAATAAAAAACCCTCTTTGCCATGTAGTTGACAAAGAGGGGTGAAAGGCGCACCGGAAAATGGTCCAGATGTGCGCTTTTCCCTTTGTCAGCCTCACGGGACTGAAATTAAAAGGGGTGCTATTTATTTGTCATATATACTTACTTGATCAACTTTATCTACTTCCAGCAGTTCAACAACAATTTTTTCATTGCTTGAAGTAGGGATATTTTTCCCAACATAGTCTGCTCTGATTGGCAGTTCCCTGTGACCGCGGTCGACCAGTACCGCAAGCTGGATGGAAGCAGGACGTCCAAGGTCCATAAGGGCATCAAGCCCAGCCCTAACTGTTCTTCCTGTATAAAGAACATCGTCCACAAGGACTACCTTTTTGTCACTTATGTCAAACGGTATATCTGACCCTTTTACGAGTGGTTCCTGACTTTCCGTTTTCTTTGTTAGATCATCCCGATAAAGAGTGATATCTAATTCACCGACTTGAATCGGACTTCCCTCAATTTGGGCTATTTTCAAAGCGAGTCGTCTTGCTATATAAATTCCTCTAGTCCGAATTCCTACAAGTACGCAGTCTTCGATTCCTTTGTTTTTTTCGATGATTTGATGGGCAATCCTTGTTAACGCCCGCCCGATTGCCTGTTCATCCAGAACAAGTGCTTTTTGGCTCATGGTCTCACCTTCTTATTATACTAAAATAAAAAACCTCTCGCCTGTGGTGGCGAGAGGGAGACAGTTCTTCCTTAGGGAAATAACATCTTAACCGTTCCTTCTCGGCCTCACGGGACCGACTTAAAGGCTTATTAAACTATAGTAAGCATACTTTAATTTATTTATCCTGTCAACGATTATTTCTTAACCGGTCCAGAAGTTCTTCAAAATCCTCCGGTAGCGGGGCTTCGAATTCTAGATACTCATTTGTTCTTGGATGTACGAAACCGAGCAAACCGGCATGCAATGCCTGGCCATTAAGATCGAGTGTCTTTCTTGGTCCATATTTCGGATCACCGGCAAGCGGATAACCGATATATTTCATATGGACACGAATCTGATGGGTCCGGCCTGTCTCCAATTGACATTCCACAAACGTGAAATCATTAAACCGCTCAAGGACACGAAAATGAGTAACAGCATGCTTGCCATTATCAACAACCGTCATGCTTTGCCGGTCTTTTTGGTCTCTCCCAAGCGGAGCATCGATGGTTCCATATTCGTGAGGGATCACTCCATGGACAATCGCCTTATACTTCCGAGTCACAGACTTTTCCACCAGTTGGTTGACAAGACTTTCGTGGGCCAAATCATTTTTCGCTACCATTAACAGCCCTGATGTATCTTTATCAATGCGATGCACAATCCCGGGTCTTAATACACCATTGATCCCGGACAAATCCTTACAATGGGCCATTAACCCATTAACAAGTGTCCCTGTAAGGTGCCCAGGTGCAGGATGGACCACCATACCTTTTGGCTTATTTACCACTAATACATCCTTATCTTCATAATAAATATCTAAATCCATTTCCTCCGGAACCACGTCCAATTCTTCCGGATCTGGAATGGTAATAACGATAGTATCATTTACACTGCATTTGTAATTTGTTTTTACATTTTTCCCATTCACAAGTACATTGCCTTCTTTTATCCAATCCTGTACCTGTGTTCTAGACCATTCTTCGTTCATACGTGAGATTACCTTATCAATCCGGTCTCCTTTTTGTTCCTCAAGAATGGTGTGTTCCATTTTCTCCATATGACTTCTCCTTTGACGCTCTCTCTTCAAGCAGCATTTGAATCATTAATAATCCAACACCAATCACTAATGCTGAATCGGCAATATTAAATACAGGGAAATTGTAGCCAAAAATAAAGGTATGAATAAAATCAACAACCTCTTTCCGAACCACTCGGTCGATAAAATTCCCGATTGCACCTCCAAGCATGAAAGCTAGAGATACACCTAACAGCCATTTTCCTTTGGCCGCTTTGTAAAGATAATACATAATCGCAATAATGACAATAACCGTAATGACATAAAAAAGCCACATCTGCCCTTGAAGGATTCCCCATGCGGCCCCGCGATTCCGGTGAGAAGTAATATATAAAAATTTATCAATGATGGGTATACTCTCACCGATATACATATTTTTTTCAATAAGCCATTTAGTAATTTGGTCGAGCACAATAACGAATAGGGCGATTAAGTAATAATACACTAAGAAATACCTCCAACTTAAGCTAGACTTGCTCCCCTAGTTTAGCATACTTAATCGCTATATCACAATGAAACAAAAATTACAGAGTGGGGAAGATCGGTTTCTTGCAATAGCCGCCAAGCAAGCTGGGATCATTAACTGTTCTAATGGTTGGAATCAAATTTAACAAGTCGAGGGGTAATAATTCGCCGGAAAGTTCACAATGTCCGAAATTTCCTTCTTCGATTTTTTTCAGCGCCAAATCAATGTCCGCCATTTCTTCCTCTAAAATAGTTGTAAACCAATTCTCTGTTTGTTTGTTCTTTAATGACCTTTCGATTTCTGTTTTTGTTTGACGGAGTTCTTGAAACAGCTTTTCCTGCATTGCATTCATAGTGTTAATACCTCCGTTATGTTATTTGTTTTATTATTACCGATCGTTTTCCATTGACCCGGATAATAATTTGACATCAGCAACAACAATTAACGGAGGTGGAAAATAAATGAAAACTCACCGATTGGCGAATCCGATAGGACGGTTCATGAGGCGTAGTTGAATTTATACTTTTTTATTAGCAAAATGAAAGAGGCTGACAAGTCAGCCCCTTTCTATTTACGCTAAGTGTGAATAATTTTCTTTTACAACTTGGGCACAGCGCGGGCAAAGAGTTGAATGCTCCGCATCTTGACCGACATCAGGCGTCACTACCCAGCAGCGTTCACAGGTTTCACCTTCTGCCTTTGTGACCACAATAGCAGCTGTATCTAATTTCAAGGCATCTTCAGGTGCCTCATCATAAGCACCAGCCACTTCAAAACCGGATACGATAAACAATTGTTTCAAGTTCTCTGAAACAGAATCGAGCAGCGCTTTTGTATTATCATTTACGTATAAGGTTACTTTCGCTGTTAATGACTTACCAATCACCTTTGCATTCCGGGCTTCTTCAAGTGCCTTTAAGACATCGTCGCGAAGCTTCATGAATGCAGACCATTTCTCCTCTAACTCTTTAGCACCAGGAAGTTCCTGATATTCTGGAAGATCTGTCAACTGAACACTTTCCTCCTGAACCTTCGGAATATATTTCCATACCTCGTCTGCAGTGTGAGAAAGGATTGGCGAAACCAATTTGGTCAGAGCAAGCAATGATTCATATAGAACGGTTTGAATCGCCCGACGTTCTGGATGATCAACTGCTTCAATGTACAGAACATCCTTTGCAAAATCTAGGTAAAACGCGCTTAAATCAAGCGTACAGAAATTATTGACAGCATGGTAAATGCCTGCATAATCGTAATTTTCATAAGAATTGCGAACACTCTTAATCAGCTTATTTAATTTAACCAGCATAAATTGATCTACTTCACGAAGGTTTTCGTAAGCAACCTTATTAACAGCCGGGTCAAAGTCCGCTAAATTCCCCAACAAGAAGCGGAATGTATTGCGGATTTTCCGATATACTTCAGCAACCTGCTTTAAAATTGCATCCGATACGCGGACATCTGATTGATAATCAACAGAAGCCACCCATAGGCGTAAAATATCTGCTCCCAATTGATTCATAACCTTCGCCGGAACGACGACATTACCTAATGATTTACTCATTTTTCGACCTTCACCATCAAGAGCAAATCCATGGCTTAATACTCCCTTATATGGAGCCTTGCCTGTGACAGCAACTGCAGTAGATAAAGAGGAGTTAAACCAGCCGCGGTATTGGTCAGAACCTTCAAGATATAGGTCGGCAGGGCGCACCAAGTCTTCTCTTTCAAGCAGTACCGCCTGATGGGAAGAACCGGAGTCGAACCAAACGTCCATAATGTCGGTTTCCTTCGTAAACTTGCCGTTCGGGCTGCCAGGATGCGTAAACCCTTCCGGAAGCAGGTCTTTTGCTTCGCGCTCAAACCAAATGTTTGAGCCATTGTCGCGGAATAAATTAGAAACGTGTTCGATTGTTTCGTCAGTAATGATTTCTTCACCATTTTCAGCGTAGAATACCGGAATTGGCACACCCCAGACGCGCTGGCGGGAAATACACCAATCGCCGCGGTCACGGACCATATTGAAAAGCCTTGTTTCGCCCCAAGCCGGCACCCATTTGGTTTCTTTCACAGCTTCGAGCAATTGCTCGCGGAAATCTTTAATGGACGCAAACCACTGTGCAGTTGCCCGGAAAATAACCGGCTTCTTAGTTCTCCAGTCATGTGGATAGGAGTGTGTTATAAATGTAAGCTTTAACAAAGCTCCTTTTTCCTCTAAGGCTTGGGAAATCGGTTTGTTGGCCTCGTCGTAAAATAACCCTTCAAATCCCGGTGCTTCATTTGTCATATTTCCTTTATCATCAACCGGACAAAGGACATCCAAGCCGTATTTTTGACCAACATGGAAGTCATCTTCCCCGTGACCAGGAGCAGTGTGAACGCAGCCAGTACCAGCATCCGTTGTCACATGCTCGCCTAACATGACAAGAGAATCACGGTCATAAAGTGGATGACGGGCTACAACATATTCCAGATCAGCCCCTTTGACCTTTTTAAGAACGGCTGCTTCTTCCCAGCCAATTTCATTCGTTACACTTTCCAATAAGCTTTCAGCGACAACATATTTTTTATCATTTACCGCTACAACCACATAAGTTAGCTCAGGATGAACCGAAATTCCCAAGTTGGCAGGAATGGTCCATGGGGTTGTTGTCCAGATGACGATTTCCGTATCCGTATCAAGAACTCCCTTGCCATCCTTCACCGGAAAACCAACATAAATGGACGGTGATCGTTTATCATTATATTCAATTTCTGCCTCAGCCAAAGCGGATTCACTTGACGGAGACCAATATACTGGCTTCAATCCCTTATAGATATAACCTTTTTTCGCCATTTCTCCGAAAACCTTAATTTGCTGGGCTTCGTATTCAGGCTTTAAAGTGATGTATGGATTCTCCCAATCACCGCGGACACCAAGACGTTTAAACTGGATTCGTTGATTGTCGATCTGCTCAAGCGCATATTCTGTACAAAGCTGGCGGAATTCAGCTACGGACATTTCTTTCCGTTTAACCCCTTTATTGGTTAAAGCCTGTTCAATCGGCAGACCGTGCGTATCCCAGCCCGGCACATATGGGGCATGATAGCCGCTCATTGACTTATAGCGGACAATAAAATCCTTTAAGATTTTATTTAGGGCGTGGCCCATATGGATGTCACCATTTGCATATGGAGGGCCATCATGCAAAACAAACATCGGACGCCCTTTAGTGCGCTCCTGTACTTTTTGGTAAATATTCATTTCTTCCCATTTTGCCTGCATATCCGGTTCTCTTTGCGGAAGATTACCGCGCATTGGGAAATCCGTTTGCGGCATTAATAACGTGTCTTTGTATTCCATTTTATTTCCTCCAATACCTTTCTATTGAACAGAATTGACATTCTTGCAAATAAAAAAACCCTCTCATCCCAAAAAAGGGACGAGAAGGTTTTATTCCCGCGGTACCACCCTGATTGATAGAACTGTCTTATTCTATCCTCTTGCGAATTCGTAACGTGAATACACGCCTTAGTCTACTGTTCTAAATTTAGAGGTTCGACCTCGGAACTCGAGGGTGATTTTCCAATCTTTCGGCTTTATCGGGCTTCCACCATCCCCGACTCGCTAATAAGCTTTTTTGAAAAATTGTACTGTCCCTGTCTTCGTCATTTTCATTCAATTAATCTGTTAAGAAATTATATGCTACTAAATAGCTGTTCGTCAAGCTAATGAATCCTCTTCTTCGTGGATTTTCAGCTCGGTGGCATCAAGTTCGTACTCTAAAAGGTGATCCCAATCGTCAGTATTCAGCATATCAAGCTGTGCCTCAATCAGCATTTTGAAACGGGTGCGGAAAATTTTCGACTGCTTCTTTAAATCTTCTATCTCCAGAGCAATCTTTCTCGCTTTAGATAGGGATTCGTTAACGATACGGTCTGCATTCTTTTCCGCTTCCTTGACGATTAGCTTCGCTTCCTTTTGCGCATTGCGTTTTACTTCTTCCCCTGCCTCCTGGGCAATCACAATCGATTTATTAAGTGTTTCTTCAATACTTGTAAAATGCCCTAAACGTTCCTGCAGGTCAGTTAAGCGCTCTTCCAATTCTTTTTTCTCTCTTAAGACAAGTTCGTAATCCTTGATTACCTGGTCAAGAAATTCGTTTACTTCATCCTCGTCATACCCTCTAAATCCTTTATTAAATTCTTTATTATGAATATCTAACGGCGTTAACGGCATGATGCCACCTCCAACAATCTGTGCAATATATGTAAATGTGAATATTCGACAAGTTTTTCGAAAATCCTGCAAGAAAATAAATTATTTTTGTCTTCCGACAGAAATTCGCCATTTTTCTTTCTTTGTTTTTCCGTCAATACTGGACAATCTTACCCTTCCATGGCCCCGGACCGACAGCATATCGCCAATTTCACAAACAAAGGCCGGGCTTTCAATCTGAGTCCAATTCACCTTAACTAGGCCTGCGGCAATATAGTTTTGCGATTTTTGCCGGGAAAGATTATAAACACCAGAAATAACAGTATCCAGCCTTAATGAAGATACTGTTAATTCATGTTCCTCCCATAATTCTTTAGGAGAAATTATGTTTTCGGGCGGCTTCTCGATTAAATGAACCGTTGCTTTACCGATTGATTCAAGATTACTGCTGATATAGCCGCCGATTTCCTTGGCTGCCAAGAACTGGATTTGCCCATCATCGACAAGAATATCCCCAAATTTCCCACGTTTTAGTCCCAACGACATCAATGTGCCTAAGACGTTGGGATGTTCAATTTTGACAAACTTCTTTGGATAGTCAATTTCAAACAAGCTGATTTGAAAATCCTCTTGAGCTGGGACTAGATATTCTGGGAAAAGAAGAGCCCTTTTTCGTTCTGCCCCTGTCCATCCTCCAAAGAGTTGATATTTTACATCACCATTTTCACCGATGATCGTTTTTAAGATATGCTGTTCTCTTGGGTCAAGAAAGTCCGTTAATTTCGGGGCATACTGAAGTTCGACAGTGTTTTTCCACTGCATGACCTGGTCAATATAATCCCGTTCTTCTGGACGAAAATGCTGATATATATTCATGCTCTAAAAACCAACCTATTTTTAATTATTATGAGAGCCAGACAGCTACATAGCTTAAGCCCCGTGTTGCAAAGTTGAGCACAAGAAATGCGACAATCGGAGAAATGTCAATCATGCCGATTGCGGGAATAATCCTTCTGAATGGTTCCAAATATGGCTCACAAATTCTTGCTAAGAATTGACCGATCGCAGATTCTTTAGCACCCGGAAACCAGGACATCAATATGTAAATAATTAATGCCCACGAGTAAGCCCAAATGAGTTTTTGTATTAAACCGATAACAAAAAACATCTCTTTACCACCTCGTATTCATATTTTCGTGGTCAGGGAGCAGTTCCGAAATATTCCCCGATACTTCCATATTATCCGGGGTGCACAAGAAAATATTGGCGCCAATTTTCTGGATTTCCCCACCGAGAGCATATACTACTCCTCCTAAGAAATGAACGATCTGCCGGCCTTCCTCTTGATCAATCCGCTGCAAATTCACCACCACCGGACGGCGGTTTTTTAGATGGTCTGCAATCTCGGTTGCCTCAGATTCGGAATGCGGTTCCGCCAAAATAAGCTTTGAGGGCTTTACTTGGACAGATGGCTTTTGCACACTTTGCAGGCTGACTACATTATGACTTTTTAACGGCTGTTTTTTCTGCTTTATTGGTTCCTTCGGCTCACTATAATCTTCATTTTGCTCATCGTTGTCGTCGTCTAAAAAGAAAAATGTTTTTAGTTTAGATTTAATTGTCATATCAACTCTCCTAACCAGCTTCACCAACAAGCGCTGTACCTATTCTTACCATCGTCGCCCCTTCTTCGATGGCGATGACAAAATCATTAGACATCCCCATTGACAGCTCTGAACAAGGAGCATAGTCTAAGTGACAGGATTGAACTTGAGTACGAAGTTCTCTAAGTTTTTGAAAACAATCACGCAAGACTTCTTCATCGTCCGTGAGTGGGGCCATTGTCATTAAACCAGCAACAATAATATTTTCTAGGGAGCCGAGTGATTTAATAAAGTCGATCACTTCTTCAACCGCTAAACCGTGCTTTGAGTCCTCTTCTGCTACATTAACCTGTACCAAACACTTTACTTTTGAATTGGCACGTTTATTTATTTCTTGTGCCAAAGAAAGACGGTCAAGGGAATGAATGTACTCCACTTTATCGATAATATTTTTTACCTTTCGTGTTTGCAGGGTTCCAATAAAATGCCAAATTGGCTTGTCCTTAAGAACTTCCCATTTTTCAAGCATTCCTTCGTCCCGGTTTTCGCCAAGATGCTGAATGCCTGCATCAAGTGCTTCCTGCGCTCTTTGGGTACTGACGTATTTTGTAACGGCAATTATAGTTACTTCATCTGGTTTCCTGCCTGTCTTTTCGCACGCTTCATTTATTTGCTGTCTAATAAGTTCATACTTTGCTGCTACTCTCATAAGCGGTTCTAATTCTCCTTCCAGCCAATAAAGCTTAACATTCTTCCGGCTTTGCCGTGGCTCTTCCGGTGGGAAAAAAACAAATGGTTGTTACAGCTTGAGCAATAATCGGTTACGATTATATTCTCCATTGGTACTCCTGCCTTGACAAGAATCTGCTTGTTCAATTCCCTTAGGTTTAATGAATATTGACCTTCACTAATTAAATTATAGGGTTTTCTATCGACATCTTCTAGTATATTTTCAACCAAGTTAACGACACGTTCATCCACAATATAACATTTTTCGCAGATTGATGGACCGATTGCGACAAAAACCTTCTCAGCCTTGATGCCTTCCTCTTCCCATTTTTTTATCATCTCACGGGCAATTTGTCCTACCGTCCCCTTCCATCCAGCATGCGCCGCCCCAATCATCCGATATTCGGGAGCAATAAAAAAAAGAGGGACACAGTCGGCAAAACAGAGCGTTAACAATACTCCCTCTTCACTAGTATAGAAGCCGTCCGTGCTCTTAAAAGACTGTTCGTAGGAAATAGACCCTCGCCCGCGATCTGCTTTTGTTATTTTTTGAAGGAAAATATCATGTGTTTGCTCAGCGCTAACCCATGAATCTAATGGAAAATCAAGCAGTTCGGAAACTTTCATTCTATTTGAGCAAACATCATTGAAAATATCACCAACATGAAAGCCGAGATTTAGGGCTTCAAAGCTGCCTTTACTTTGTCCCCCCAGCTTGGTTGTTATTCCGGCAACAAGGCCGGGGTTGTTATTCATCCAACCGTCGATGGTTAATAAAGATTCATTTTTTATAATAAATGGTTCCATTCCATTACCTCTGAACTTTTTTCTATAGTTTACCATGAAACCGGGCATTGGTCACCGAAGCAGTTTTATTTCATGCAAAGGCTACTCTTCTTCCGTTATTTTTTCATCGCTGATTTTATAGCGGACCAAGATGACATCCTGACCAATTTTGATAATGTTTTTCCACGGGATCACTATATCTTCGTCCTTCCCAAAAAAGCCAAGCACGCGCCCGTTTCCGGAAATGACAACCGCTTCTATTTTTCCCGTCGTTAAATTAATTTCTATATCTCCAACATTCCCTAGTCTTTTGCCATCTGAAACATTCACAACATCTTTTATCTGAAAATCGGAAATTTTAACCATTAAACAACCACTCCCAATCTTACGATACTATAAAAAATATATGTTTGTATTTCCTAAATTAGAAAGGGAAAAAATGAGCTAGCCTTTTATTTCACTTATTTTCTTTATTAACTCACCGTGTAATTTTCCTATTTTAAAAAATTTAAAGCTTTCAATAGGTCTGTTGATTGGCGCTCCAGGCACTTCGCTTTCCGCGGGCGTGCCGGGGAGCCTCCTCGGAGCTATCGCTCCTGCGGGGTCTCCCCTGCCCCGTACTCCCGCAGGAGTCTTCGTGCCTTCCGCGCCAATCAACAGGTGTATTCAATAAAGACATTCAACTCACAATACATAAATACAATGAGGAATTCTTCTTTTAAAAGTTCGGAATATGGGAGGCCAATTTCCCTCATATAAAGCGATGAAGGACAAAATCACAGGAATCCTAAAAGAAAATGTCCCTCATAAAGCCAATGAAGGACAAAATCGAAGGTATCCGAGAAGAAAATGCCCTCATAAAGCTTTTGTGAACAAAAATGGGGAATTGTAGGATGCAAGTGATTAGAAAAATTGTGTGGCAAACCTTTATATAGTTTTGCCTCCCTGTTGATTGGAGCGGAGGGCACTCGACTCCTGCGGGATAGAGAGGTCACTGGAGACCCCGCAGGAGCTTTCAGCGCCGAGGAGGCTCCAGGACCTCCCCGCGGAAAGCGAGTGCCCGGAGCGGAAATCAACAGGCCTATTAGCAGAAACAATCCATTAATTTAAACAAAAAAATTGCCGAGAAAATACTCTTTCCCGGCAATATAATAAGCTGCCCTTAAAAGGCAGCTTAGCTTTGGATATTCTTATTCATTTGTCTGATTGCTGCTTTTTCTAAGCGGGATACTTGCGCTTGGGAGATGCCAATTTCGTCCGCAACTTCCATTTGTGTTTTCCCCTGAAAGAAACGCTTTCTCAAAATCAATTTTTCTCGTTCGTTTAATCTTCTCATTCCCTCTTTAAGGGCGATTTCTTCAATCCAATGGATATCTTTATTTTTCTCATCGCTTAGCTGGTCCATTACATAAATTGGATCCCCGCCATCATTATAAATCGGTTCAAAAAGTGATACCGGGTCTTGTATTGCATCTAGCGCAAAGACAATTTCCTCATGGGGTACTTCCAGGACCTTCGCGATTTCTTCAGCAGTCGGTTCCCGAGAGGTTTCACTCATCAGCCTCTCCCTTACCTGGAGGGCTTTGTAAGCAATATCCCTAAGAGAGCGAGATACTCGGATCGGATTATTGTCACGCAAATAGCGCCGGATTTCGCCAATAATCATCGGCACGGCATAGGTGGAAAACTTCACATTTTGACCTAAATCAAAATTATCGATAGACTTCATCAGTCCGATACAGCCAACCTGAAACAGGTCATCAACAAACTCGCCCCGGTTATTAAACCTTTGGATAACACTTAATACGAGGCGTAAATTGCCGTTTACTAGCTTTTCTCTGGCGGTTATATCGCCCTCTTGCATTTGCTTGAAGAGTATTCTCATTTCTTCGTTTTTCAGTACAGGAAGTTTTGATGTATCTACACCGCAAATTTCTACTTTATTTCGAGTCAATTCTTTTCCCTCCTCGAGAGAGCTGCTGTACAAAAAACAGTATCTCCTTGAGGAGGAAAAATATGCACTTGATGAATGGAAGGAAAAGTCAGCTATTGTCGAAAAATGCATTAGAGGCAATATTTTTCAAAGCTTTTTTATGGAAAAAAATTTTTCTGTTCTCTGTCTTTTAGACCATTTTATTAAATTCCTTGCGGAGCCTTTTAATAATTCTTTTTTCAAGTCTTGATATATAGGATTGGGAGATGCCAAGCATATCGGCAACATCCTTCTGTGTCTTTTCTTCCCCATTTGTCAGGCCGAACCTTAACTCCATGATTTGCTTTTCCCGGTCGCTCAGCTGATGCAATGCTTTGGTTAACAGTTTTCGGTCCACATTTGCTTCAAGATCCTTTGTAATGATGTCGTCATCCGTTCCCAAAACATCTGACAAAAGCAGCTCATTGCCGTCCCAATCAATATTAAGCGGCTCATCGAAGGAAACCTCTGACCTGATTTTATTATTGCGTCTAAGGTACATGAGAATTTCATTTTCGATACATCTTGAAGCGTATGTAGCCAGTTTAATTTTCTTTTCCGGGTTAAATGTATTAACGGCCTTAATTAAGCCAATTGTCCCAATGCTGATTAAGTCTTCAATGTTGATGCCGGTATTTTCAAACTTCCTGGCGATATAGACTACGAGTCTGAGATTTCGCTCGATTAATATCGATCTTGCCGCCTTATCGCCGCCAGGCAGTTTCTTTAATAACATTTCTTCTTCGTCTTTTGTTAAAGGAGGCGGCAGGGCTTCGCTTCCGCCAATATAATATATTTCATCTGTTTTTAGACCTAATTTCATTAATAGTTTATACCAATAATAGGATAAGCGAAGTCTCCATTTTTTCATGTGTATTCCTCCTTCTAAAATTTTGTTTTTCTGAGTATAGTAATATTAACTTACCTTCACTGTTTCCCCATTCTGCCTTGGCCCGGTTAGCATTTTTGGATGAACAATACACTGAAATACATCATCAGATGAAAGCTGCTGAAGTGTAAATGTTACCAGCCCCTTATCACACAAGTATTCGAAACCATTATGTTCAATCAATATCCTATCGGGTTTAACCGCAATGATGAGCTGAGAGGTTTGGCCTACTACCTGGTAAGGGATAATTCTCATTCTGCTCTGCCACTCTTCGGGGAACTCAGAATTGCCTAATACAAGTGCTTCAGGGTCCGCCGCCATTTTCTTAATTAGGTCCGACATGTTATCAAATTGATTCTTAATAGAAACAAACATGACAGGTAGCTTTGACAGAGGGTCATATAGCTGATTGCCGCTATCGACTAAGCCCTTCAAATATAAAGTTTGTTCCTCAATCACTACGGTTACAGTTACAATTTGATCGTATTGAATTTTTGTCATTTCCATGCTTTCAATATTTTTTCTTGATACGTGCCACGCAACAGGAAACCCGATAAGGACAAACAGCCAGCTAATCGGATCGCCAAATCCCAACACACTAGACTTTAGAACACCGACGGTAAGTTTTGGGTCATATTGGATAAAAAAATGAGCACCCATTAATGCGCCGCCAATTAAAAAAGTTGACACATATAACGTCATCAATGCCTTTATAAAAAAGGACAAACGCTTATACCCAAAGGCTATTAAGACCATCACAATCGAAAATAACAGTTTTGAAAGCGGGTGGCCGGAGATGGCATTTACTGGCGTAAAAGATAATAGAATGATCAGTGAACCAATGAATCCCCCGGCAAAGATTCTCCACAGCCGAATCCTTCTTTTGAGAATAATAGCCGTTAAAAAAAGGAGAAGACTATCAAATAGCAGGTTTAGAGCCCAAATCACATCCAAATAGACAATCAAAAAACGCTTCCTCCTTCTACAAGGCCCTTTCTATTATTCTGATTATGGAAAAGTATACCTTAGATGTATGTCTGAAGTGTGTCACTTTCTGTAATCAAAAAAACAGAAATTTTCCCTATTCTATTCGGATTTTGTCAAATAGATAATAGAATAAAAACTATCCTTCAACATGTTGGTTGATGGCAGCTCCAGGCACTTCGCTTTCCGCGGGCGGTTCGGGGAGCCTCCTCGGCGCTGAAGCGCCTGTGGGGTCTCCCCTGTCCCGTACTCCCGCAGGAGTCTTCGTGCCTTCCGCTGCCATCAACCAAGTGATCGTAATAGGGCTTCAACATTTCAAATAAAAAAAAGGTACAGCCCTTTATATTCAGGCCATACCTTCTTCATTTATCTTTATTAATTATTATCGTCTTCTGTTGCGGTTGCGCAGGAAGGTTGGGATGTCGAGTGTGTCTTCCTGGTAATTGTTATTATTGCGAGCTGGCTCTTGTTGTGGAGCCTGCTGTTGTGGTGCTTCTTCGCGTTTTGGCTCTCTCTTGACGCCGCCGACTGGAGGTTTAACTTGTCCAAAGGTTGGACGTGTTACCTTTGGCTGGATTACCTCTTCCTTAAAGCCTGTAGCAATTACTGTTACGATGATCTCATCTTTAAGGTTCTCGTTGATGACAGAACCGAAGATCATATTAACTTCTTGGTCGGAAGCAGAAGCAACGATGTCTGCAGCTTCTTGAACCTCATAAAGGCTTAAGTTCGTTCCGCCGGTTATGTTCATTAGGACCCCTTGAGCACCGTCAATGGAAGTTTCTAATAAAGGAGAACTGATGGCTTTCTTCGCCGCCTCTGCAGCACGGTTTTCACCTGCAGATACACCGATACCCATTAAAGCAGAACCTTTATTCGACATAATCGTTTTAACATCGGCAAAGTCCAGGTTAATAAGACCAGGCACGGCAATCAAATCGGAAATACCTTGAACACCTTGGCGAAGAACATTATCCGCTTCACGGAATGCTTCAAGCATTGGAGTGCTCTTGTCTACAATTTCAAGCAGGCGGTCATTTGGAATCACAATTAGTGTATCCACTGCCTCTTTCATTGAGCCGATTCCGCCGGAGGCTTGTGTAGCCCGCTTTTTGCCTTCAAACGTAAACGGACGGGTAACTACTCCTACTGTCAAAGCGCCTAAATCACGGGCAATTTGAGCAATTACAGGTGCAGCACCAGTACCAGTACCGCCGCCCATACCGGCTGTAACGAACACCATATCCGCACCGCGCAATGCTTCCTCAAGTTGCTCTTTGCTTTCTTCAGCGGCCTTTTTGCCCACGTCAGGGTTTGCCCCTGCCCCAAGACCACGGGTTAGCTTAGCGCCGATCTGCATTCTTACTTCTGCTTTTGAAAGATTTAACGCTTGTGCGTCTGTATTCACTGCAATAAATTCCACACCTTGCACACCATGCTCAATCATTCGGTTTACTGCATTATTACCGCCGCCGCCAACCCCGATTACCTTTATTGTGGCAAGAGAATCTAAATTTGTATCAAACTCTAACATGAAAAATCCTCCTAATTCTTCGATATCCTTTTCAATTTAGCTTATTCGAAAAAGTATCCAAGGAATTTTTTTACTCTTGAAGTCATTTTTTCTTCCGGATGCTTTTCTACTTTTGTTTTTGGCTGCTGCTGCTTCGGGGCCCTCTTTTCGACTGGCTCTGAAACTGCGGATTGCGGGCTCGCCACGCTCCCTGGTAATCTAGCATTCTTGTAAGCATACTTTATCAAGCCAACCGCTGTTGTATATTGAGGCTCTCTTACACCTATATAATCGGGACGGGCAATGCGGACGGGATTTTTAAACATATCCTGAGCAAGTTCCAGTAACCCCTGCATATTGGCTGTTCCGCCCGTTAACACGAAACCGCCTGGCAGGTCGGACACGCCCATGCGTTTTAATTCCTTTGCTATAAGCTCAAAAATCTCTTCCATTCTGGCTTCAATAATCTCTGATACATAAAGCTGATTAAATTGTTGATGCTGGTCGCTTCCGATAATCGGTACACTGAAAAATTCATCTTCAGATGCATGATCATAGAATGCATGTCCATATTTTAATTTTATATTTTCTGCATCCTCCGTGGATGTGTGCAGCACTTTAGATAGATCATTCGTGAGCAAATCCCCACCTACAGGAATGACACTTGTAGCTTTTAAATAGCCTTCCTCATAAACCGCAATTGTAGTCGAGCCGCCGCCCATATCAATCATGGCGACGCCAAGATTTTTTTCATCCTTTGATAAAGCGTAATCTCCCGCTGCCAAAGGCTGAAGAATAATATCTGAAAATTGAAGTCCGGCGCGCTCAACGCAGCGAATGATATTTGCCAGAACTGAATTTGATCCGGTCACAAGTGTTCCATCCATCTCAAGGCGGACACCTATCATCCCGCGAGGGTCATTGATTTCATCTTTTCCATCCAAAATAAATTGCCTTTGGATAACCCCCATATTCACTCTCTCAGGTGGTATGGAACCAGCATAGGATGCTTCAATAACACGTGCAACGTCATCGTTCGTAATTTCCCGGTTTTGACCAGAGACTGCTACAATTCCGTGGCAAGGCTGCATCATGATATTGTGTCCCGGTATACCGACAACAACCTCATGAATTTCCATTCCAATCATTCTTTCCGCTTGTTCAATCGCCCTTTTAATAGAATGAACGGTGTCGTCCATGTCGACGATTGAGCCTTTGCGCAAGCCTTCAGAATTTACGTTGCCAACTCCAATTATATTTAACGAGCCTTTTCCTGAGTCATTGACCATTTCACCAATGATTACTTTTACACTGGATGTACCGATGTCAAGACTTACGTATATTTCATTGCTGTTCATTCTCTGGCACCTCCTTTAATTTCCCTTTTATTGAACAACAATTTATTTGTTCAAATGAATTATTCATAGTCATATCTTATAAAAATATTCGTCAAAACTAAATGATTCCCTTTAAAAATTTTCAACTTTTTTCTAATTTTTCTTTCTTTGTTGACCATTTCGTTAACAAAATTCGACGAATTACAGCAATATTTTGAAAAAGCCTTACGCCAAACGCAAAAACCGCTGCTAAATACAAGTCTACACCAAGATGAACACCGAGAAAAGCTAAACTTGCAGCAAGTATTATATTAAAAAAGAATCCAGAAACAAAGACCTTTTCATCATAAATATTTTGCAAATAGGCACGGATTCCTCCGAATAATGTGTCGAGTGCAGCTAAGACAGCAATCGACAAATAATTGGAATATTCTTCAGGAATCCGAATTTCTGTCAGCAAGCCTAGAATAATTCCAATTATTAATCCCATGACCGGAAGCCACATTAGGAACCGCTCCCCTCTTTAACCGGCTCCATATACCGGATGCGAATTGGATTCTGATAAGCTGGGACTGTTATTTCCGGATTTGGTGCATTGACATCGAGCCTTAAGTTCTCCGTAAAAAATTCGTCTCTCGCTTTGGAAACTTTCATTCGGTTATATAATTTTTCAGCCGTACTAAGATCATTGACGACTACTTTTACCTCGATTGGCAGTTCCTTTATGGTATGGCCATCAATTTTGGTTTCGGTATTGATATCCCGGATAACAGTCGTATTAATAACCCTTTGGCCATCAATCGAAACATATTTGGCTTCATACATGTTTAACTCATTTAACAGTCTTTTCAAGAGTTCCGGTGAAACAACATTCTTTGTCGTTTCCCCAAGTTGAATATTTTCCATGACAGGTTCAATCATTAAAGTAATTCCCGGGCCAGTTACTTCTGTTAAGCCCGCGTCTGTCTTTAATTCATTTAGGGTGTCACGCAGAGCCTTTTCTTTGCTTTGCTCTCTTTTAGATTTATAGGCTGATAGTTTTTCCTCATTTGATCGAATTTCATTCAATAAATTAGATTGCAGCTCCTTTTCCTTTAACAAGGCTTCTCTAAGCTGCCAAATATCCCTTGTATCCCTGTCCTCAGGCTTTTTTACCGTTTGAAATTGGACTGCAATCATAAAACCAATTATCGCCGCAATCAGCGTAAAGTTTATTTTCATTTTCCGTTTGTCCACTTTTTCCACCCAGCCTTCTCATATATACTCGTGGACACATTATTAACCGCCAAGAATAGGGTTTAAAGCAATTTCACTTTCTTTTTCTAATGTGAAAATAATATTATCGTTAACCAGCTGATCCTTCACCCCGCCGACTAAGTTAATAGATGAAGCAAGGACCTCAGGGTCTCCGATAGCTGTGATGACAAAAGGGGCTGGATGCTGCACTCCATCAACCGTTATGACAGGGCCCTCACAGTTAATATAAGAATGGCTCGTTAACCTTTGGCCATTTATCGCAACCGCAGCCGCTCCCGATATGTAAAGCTCATTGATCACCTTGAAAACATGATGTTCATGAACCAAATAACTGTTTATATTCTGTTCTTTCGGATTGTAAGCCCCATCAGTCAGAGTAATTTTTACTCCCTTTCCCGTAACCTTTACCTTACCTAAAAACATTCTGTATTTTTCTGCATCCTCGGCAAGGTTGGTAAACACCTGTGCTTCCTTTGCTAGGTTTTTTTCGTTTTCTGTCACACTGGCCTGTTTTTGTCGCAGTTCCTTTTGCAGTTTTCGATTCTCCTCTTCCTGCGAAATTAACTGGTTTCGTAAGGCTAAGGTTGTTGTATATTGGTTATCAGAAAGGCTTGTCCTTTCCGATTCATGTTCCAATTGGGTTAAATGATAGGAGAATGCCATGATGAACCCCAAAACTAAACAGACAAGGGATAAGACGAGATGATTACCCTTCACCTTCATGATTTTCAACTTTATTTTCCTCCACTTCCGTATCAAAAGCCTTAAAATATGAACCTACCTCTAAATCAATAATGCCCTTTTTATTTGGGTCTAACTGGCTGATTATGGAAGGGTAGTGGACCATCTTTTCAGCAAAGCTTCTAAGTGTGGCACTTACCTCAAAACCATCATTCATAAAAAGAGTAATATGATAATTGTCGGTTTTTTTCGGAGTGTAATGAATTTCAGAAATGGAGTTCACAATTCCAACCGGAAGATTTTTTAACCCTTCAACCATTTCATCGAGGACTGGTCCTTCTTCGAATTTAACTAGAATCGGAGAATTGCTGGGAATCATATCAGTTTTTTTATTGGTTAGGATTTTTCCGTTCTCCATCACCGGAAGGTAGGCATTGTCTTGGTATAGGTAAGCCATCCTTTTATGTTCTTTTACTTGGATTATGATTGAATTCGGCCATACAACCTTAACTTCTGCACTATTAATCTCAGATAGCCGTTTCAGGTTGGCGGCTACTGTATCCTTTCTGACTTCCCAAATGTTCGTGCTGTTCGTTAGGCCGCTTGTTTTGATGATTTCGGCTTGGGAATATACCTCATTTCCTTTTATGGTAATCTTTTTTATATGGGCTAACGGTGATTGTGTATAAGCAACAGCTGCTATCATCGTAAAAAACAAAAACAATAAAAGCACAAGCCTTTTGTTTGCTTTTTTCCGCCTTTGTTCTTTTAATTTAGGAATTCGATCCTCTAGAGCAACTATTTTTCCATTTTCCATTTATAATTCCTCCACCATAAAAAGTGGTTTCCCTTTATTATTGTCCTGCTTGTCCAAAACATTGGAAGACGCTTCTAAGAAAGTGAAACAACGGCACGAAAAGTCATGCCGTCATTCATTTTCTACCGCATTTTCCCTATAATATTACCAGTAATTATATCACAATATTTGTCATTCGTAAGACATTTCTTGCTCAAAATAAGGGTAAAATTTTGGAACTAATGTCAGGAAAATACCACAGGCGGCCTTGCTTATTTTCTCCCGATGATTTCAACTTCTGTTTCCATTTTTATTTGATATAAATGGTAAATCGTATCTTTAACATGCTGAATTAAGGCAAGCACATCCCCTGCCGTGGCATTGCCGGCATTGACAATAAAATTCCCATGCATTTCGGAAATCTTTGCACCGCCAATACTAAAGCCCTTAAGGCCAGCTACTTCAATTAATTTTCCGGCGTAATTAGGCAGCGGGTTCCGAAAAATACTGCCTGCACACGGAAAATTCCAAGGCTGAGTTTCCTTCCTGTAATCTTTGTTTTTTTGCATCTGGGCTACTATCGAGTTCTTTTCTCCTGCCTCGAGTTGAAATACAGCTTCGACGACGATACCCGGACGTTTATTCTGCAGAATGGAGGTCCGATAAGAAAACTCTAGCTCCTCATTAGAAAGCCACTCCATTGAACCATCCAAAAATAGGATATGGGCTTTTGTAAGAACCTTGCTGATGTCAGACCCGTGCGCTCCAGCGTTCATGTACACGGCCCCGCCTACAGAACCGGGAATTCCGCTAGCAAATTCCAGACCGGATAGACCTTTTTTGCTAATTAGGGTAGATAGACTAACAAGTGAATGTCCACCGCCAACAGTTATTTCAGTTCCATTAATCTCAAGCGAATCGATGCCATTGCCCAGTTTAAGAACAACTCCCTCAATTCCTTTATCTGACACTAAAAGGTTGGAGCCTCTGCCGATGGCCCGCCAATTTAAGTGATGGTTTCTAATAACTTCCATTACCTTTTGCAAATTTTCAACAGAAGAAGGTTCAATAAATATATCAGCGGGACCGCCGATTTTAATTGTGGTGTGATGGGCAAGAGGTTCATTTATCTTCACTTTTCCGATATTTAATTCTTGCAATTCTTTTACAGCTTCAACCAATTTATACCACCTAGCTTTCCTAACTTACATATCGTTTTAGTTTATGCCAAAAAAATAATTTGGGCTACTAATGATTACCATTATTTCATCAGATTCCTCATCACTTTGTAAAGTCTAACGGCTGAATCCGGAACACCCATTTCCCTGGATTTTTGTTTCATTTCCTTCAGGATATCTTTATTTAGCAAAATTCGATCTATTTCCTTAACAAGGGCCACGCTGGTTAAATCCTTTTCCAGTAATACTTGTGCAGCTCCATGACTGCTAAGTGACCTGGCATTTTTTTCTTGATGATTATTCGTTACGTACGGACTTGGGATTAAAATACTAGGTATTCCAAGCGAAGTGAGCTCTGCCAATGTGGTAGCCCCTGCTCTTGCTACCACTAAATCAGTCCCTGCCAAAACTTCGGGCATATTATGAATAAAAGGTTTGATGACGACATTTTTGGGGTTTCCAATCAATTCAGCTTCTTTTTTAACATCTTCAAAATGCACTTCACCGGTTACATAAAGCACCTGATATGGTTTACCTGCAAACTCAGGGATCGCCTTAATAACCGCCTCGTTTATAGGCCTCGCCCCTCTCGACCCGCCAACTATTAGGACACAAGGCTCAGTTGTGCTCAAACCCGCAGAAAGCCGCCCCTTAATGCCATCCGTACCAATAACCTCAGATGCGCGGGGATTACCTGTAAAGACTACTTTGTCTTTAGGGAAGAACTCCTTCGCTTCATCAAAACAAATGGCAATTTTGCTGACGTAACGGCTCAAGAACTTGTTTGTTAAGCCGGGAACACTATTTTGCTCATGGATAATTGCAGGGATTTGCATCTTGGCAGCAGCATAGACAACCGGTCCGCAAACATATCCGCCTGTCCCAATCACTATGTCCGGTTTAAATTCTTTTAATATTTTTTTACTGTCTCTTACTCCTTTAAGAAACCGCCAAATCGTTTTCACATTTTCAAAGGATAGCTTTCTCTTAAAGCCTGTAATGTGGATAGACTTAAAAGAGATATTTTCCCTGGGAACAAGTTTACTCTCCAAACCATTATTTGTACCTATGTATAGAAATTCGGCTTGATTATTTTCCTTTTGGATTTCTCGAATAAGTGCAAGTGCAGGGTATATATGACCTCCTGTACCGCCGCCGCTTACCGCTATTTTCAAATTTCTCACCTCGTAAAAGTCAGCTAAACACATTCTACTATAAAAATTATATGAAAAAAGCTATCGAAAAAAGAATGTTATCTATTTGTAATGAAAAAAGAAAATTAGAAACAAACAAAAAGACCCTGTCAATCAACAGGGTACTCTTTAATATCTTGAATAGCGGCTTATATTCAGGAGCACACCGATTGCCATTAGCATAAGTGTCAAGGAAGATCCTCCATAGCTTAGGAATGGCAGGGTAATCCCCGTAACCGGCATCAGTCCTGTAACAACACCTATATTAATCATAACCTGAATCGCAACCATTGCGATTATTCCGACGGCTAGAAAACTTCCATATAAGTCAGGTGCTCCTAAGGCAATACGGATCCCGCGCCATAATAAAAGCGCAAATAAAAGAATAACGAATGAGCCGCCAATAAAGCCCAGTTCCTCCGAGAGAATCGCGAAAATAAAATCGGTTTGCGGTTCTGGCAGGTAGAAAAACTTTTGCCGGCTTTCACCAAGACCAAGTCCGAACAAACCGCCAGGGCCTATGGCATAAAGCGATTGAATAATTTGAAATCCGCTTCCCAAGGGGTCGGACCACGGATCTAGAAACGACGTGATCCTTTTAATCCGATAGGGAGCAGAGGCAATTAAGCCGACAAATCCGGCTACTCCCATGAGTCCCAGAAAGGCAAAATGGCTGATGCGAGCCCCCGCGATAAAGATCATCACCACACACGTGCCCATCATGACGGTACCAGTCCCTAAATCAGGCTGAAGCATAATCATTGCAAACGCAACGAAGGCGAGGCCCAATGAAGGTACAAGTCCTTTTTTAAAGGAAGTAATCAATTTTTGCCGTTCCGAAAGATACTTTGCCAAAAAGGCAATCATTGCAAGCTTCATAAATTCTGACGGCTGAATCGAGAACGCCCCTACGCCAATCCAGCTTCGTGACCCGTTCCGAACATTTCCGATACCCGGGATTAGGACGAGAATTAATAAAACAAAGCAAACAATTAAAATAGTTTTAGACCACGTCCGCCATGTCCAGTAGTTAATATTCATAATAAAAAACATGGCCAGTATGCCTACACCCGCGAATAAGGTTTGCCGTTTTGCAAAGAAAAAGGAATCTTCGAATTTATATTCAGCCCAGATTGCACTCGCGCTGTACACCATAATCAACCCTACGGCAAGCAAGGTAAAGGTAACGATCATTAAAATAAAATCGGGAGTTGTTCTCTTTGTCGGCACCACAAACACCTCAACTACAAGTTTTAGGGCACAAAGGAAAGCTTCTTTGGACAATCGCAGAACCAAGCTGTGCTTGGTCCGAAGGCGCTTAAAGCTTTTCTTTGGACAAGTCCCCTACTTAAGTCTATGCACCGCTTCGATAAAAATGTCTCCCCTGATTTCAAAACTTTTATATTGATCCCAGCTGGCGCAGGCAGGAGATAACAAAATAACGTCACCCGGTTCCGAAAATCCGAATGCAGCAGGTACAGCCATGTCAACATTATCGACACGCTTTATGCATTTTATTCCCGCAACTTGCCCAACGCGTTCAAGCTTTGGTGCTGTCTGGCCGAATGTAACCATTGCTTTTACATTTTTAAAGTAAGGAATCAACTCATCAAACTCATTACCCCGATCCAGACCGCCTGCAAGCAGGACAATCGGGCCGTTAAATGCCGAAAGTGCTTTGATTGTTGCTAACGTATTCGTTGCCTTTGAATCATTATAGAATTTTCTCCCATTCACTTCAGCAACGTATTGCAATCGATGTCTGACTCCCGTAAATGTAAGAAGAACCTGTTGAATCGCATGATTTTCAACACCTGAAAGCTTGGCTGCAGCCATGGCCGATAAGATGTTTTCTAAATTATGGCGGCCCGGCAGAACAATTTTCTCAATTTCCATGACTTTTTCTTGATTAAAACAAATCCAGCCGTCCTTGATGCAGGCCCCTTCCATTAGCACTTTTTTAGTAGAGAAAGGAATGATTTTGGCTTTCGAATGGCGGGCCATTTCGAAAGTTTCTTCCTGGTCGGCATTTACGATCAAATAATCTTCCTCTGTTTGGTTTTTCGTAATGTTTGCTTTTGCCCTTTTATATTCCTCTCTAGTCCCATGATAATCTAGATGGGCATCATAGATGTTTGTAATAATAGCAATTTTCGGTTTGAAAGTATCAATCCCCATTAACTGGAAGGATGATAATTCAATAACAATGGTATTGTCTTTCCCAGCTATCTCAGCAACACCAGAAGCAACTGTCCCGATATTCCCTGCAATTAACGGCTGCTTTGCACCTTCATTCAGCATTTCATAAACGAGGGTTGTCGTAGTGGTTTTCCCATTCGTTCCGGTAATTCCGATAAGTGGGGCTTCGGAGATTTCATAGGCAAGCTCCACTTCAGTTATGACAGGAATACCTTTTTCAAGTGCGCCTTCAATCATTGGATTGGTATATGGTATTCCGGGATTTTTGACAATCAACTCAAATCCCTCATCCAGCAGTTCAACCGGATGCTCCCCGCAAATTACTTTAATCCCTTGTTCTAACAGCCCTTGAGCCTCAGGATTTTCCGACAGTGGTTTTTTGTCATTAACTGTTACAAAGGCTCCAAGTTTATGTAAAAGAGCGGCGGCCGTTACTCCGCTTTTGGCTAACCCTAAGACAAGAATTTTTTTATGGCGATAAGATTCAATCTGCTTCAATTACAACCACACCTCGATATAGATTCCAAGAATCGCAAAAATTAGACCGACACTCCAAAAAGTAACAACTACTCTCCATTCAGACCAGCCGACAAGCTCATAATGATGATGCAGGGGACTCATTCGGAAGATGCGCTTTCCAGTTGTTTTAAAGGAAGCAACCTGAAGAATGACTGATAATGTTTCAATCACAAATATCCCGCCAATGATCAGGAGCAATACTTCTAGCTTCGTTAGGATCGAAATGGCGGCAATCGCCCCTCCCAGCGCAAGCGAGCCTGTATCCCCCATGAAAACCTTGGCCGGATGGGCATTAAACACCAAAAAGCCAAGGACAGCACCGACAATGGCAACAGAAAAAATCGCAACTTCCATTTGCGACTGATTCCAGGCAAGGACGGCGAACGCGCCGAACGCAATAGCGGCAGTACCGGACACCAAACCATCTAATCCGTCCGTTAAATTGACAGCATTCGAAAATCCAACTAGCCAAAAAACAATAAAAATGACAAAAAACCATCCCAAATCAAGCGACTTGTCGGTAAATGGAAGAATGATATCGGTTGAAAACCCGTTTTGTTTGTACACCAAGTAAAATATAACGGAAATAATAATTTGTCCTAAAAACTTTTGCTTGGAGGTTAATCCCAGGTTTCTCTTCAGGACTACTTTTATAAAATCATCTAAAAATCCCAATAAACCAAACCCAAGCGTGACCAAAAGAAGCAAATACGTTTTAACTGTCGGTTCGGAAAATTTGCCCGTCATCACCAGCGTTGTTATGACAATGGCAAATAAAATCATGATGCCGCCCATCGTCGGTGTTCCTGATTTTTTCTGGTGTGATTTAGGTCCTTCCTCCCGGATGCTTTGTCCAAATTTCAACCTTCTTAAGAAGGGAATAAAAACTGGTGAAAGCAGCACTGATATTAGAAACGCCATGATGATTGTGAAAAATATAACTTGCTCCAGCATATTATCCCCTCCCCCCGTGTATCTTTTCTTGTTTTTCAATTATTTTTTTTAGCATTACAGCAATATCATATGATTCGTTATTTTTATTAAGAAGTTTTTTATTTGAAAATTTAAAGTTAGTTGTCTCCATTTTTGCAGTTGCTTCTCCATCCAATTTTTCAATATATCGTGTTAAAATCTGTACAATTGCATCCCCTGAACCATCTGTAAAAAAGACCGGAAAATGATTTGGAGTGTAATTCGGCAGTTTATTTCGTTTGTCCCAAAGAACCGCAATAGCACCTTGAGCAATGGCTTCAGATAGACTGCCGCTATCTTCGCTTATGGAGATAAACAGTCCCTTTGGCTGTATATCCCCCGCCATGTCAGTCACCGTATAAAAAGCAAAATCGCCTTGGACTCCTTGTTTTTCCGAAAAAATTTCAGCTAAGTCCCGATAGGTCAAAACCATTATTTTCTCTCCTCAATTGCTTCCCTAGCGACAAGCCGGTCATCGAAATCATAAACTTCACTGCCGATAATCTGATAGGTTTCGTGTCCCTTGCCGGCAATCAAAATGACATCACCTGCTGTTGCCTGCTTTACCGCTACGCCAATGGCTTCTTTACGGTCAGGAATCACCCGATAAATATAGTTCCTGCCTTGAATCCCAGATTCCATTTCCTTTAAAATTTCAAGCGGATTCTCACTGCGTGGATTATCCGAGGTGAAAATCGGATCAGTTGCATATTGACAGGCAATTTGCGCCATCAACGGACGTTTCGTCCTGTCCCTGTCACCACCGCACCCGACTACAACAAAGATTTTTTTCCGGGCAAAATGCTGGATTGTTTTCAAAACATTTTCCAAGCTGTCCGGTGTATGGGCGTAATCGACAATCACGGTAAAATCTTGGCCTGCTTGCACAAGCTCAAACCTTCCTGCCACTCCCTTAATACTTTCAAGAGAGCGAATAATCGTCTCAATTGGAAGCCCCGATACCAGTGCGGCCGAGATACTGGCCAAAACATTATAAACGCTGAATTTGCCGATAAACTGAATGTTAACGGGATATCTACGATTGCCAAACACGACCTCAAATTCGGTGCCTGATGCGTTCATCTGGATATTTTCGGCTTGAATATCCGCTTTTGAATCGATCCCATAGGTCACAACATGGGCAGCCGTCGACCGTTTAAACAGGCTTGACGCAGGGTCATCGGCATTTAACACGGCAAATTTAGCTTTTTGCTGGTTAAAGGTGTTGCCAAGCTGAGCAAATAATAGACTCTTTGCCCGTTGGTATTCATCCATTGTCTTATGATAATCGAGATGGTCTTGAGTAAGGTTGGTAAATACGGCCACGTCAAAGTCGCAGCCATGGACCCTTCCTAAATCCAAAGCATGTGAAGAGACCTCCATGACCGCTGTTTCCACCCTATCATCCACCATTTGTTTAAAGGTTTTTTGCAGCGTTAAGCTTTCAGGTGTGGTATTTTTAGTTTCAATCAGCTTATCAGCTATTTTTGTATACATCGTGCCAATTAATCCGGTAATCCGCCCATAATCAGCAAAAATCTTTTCAATCATGTGGCTGGTTGTTGTTTTTCCGTTTGTACCTGTAATTCCTATCAAATGCAGTTTCTTTGAAGGCTGTTCGAAAAAGGTATCAGCCAGAACCGCCATCGCTCTTGTTGTATCATTCACAACGATAACAGGAACATCAAGCTTAAGCGGACGTTCCGCGAGAATAGCAGCAGCACCGCTCGCTACGGCCGATTCAGCAAAATCGTGACCGTCCACGGTGTACCCTTTAATACAAATAAATAAGCTCCCGTTTTGCACCTTGCGGTTGTCATTTTCTATTGAAGTGATTTCCCTGTCTTCTCCTTCATAGGGAATTATCAGATGCAAACTCTCAAGCAGCTTTTTCAGCTTCATGGTCATCTCAAATCCTCTCATTACCTTACCTCTGCTTTTGCCAATGCCCCTTTAGAAGAGACTAGTGGGCGAAAGTTTCACTTTATTTTACATGAAAATAAATTTTTTTGCCATTTTGTTCTTTGCATCGGCAAAAACTAGAGGTGAGAAATGCTTTAAGATTTTTAATTAATCACCACTGCCGAAGTATAGTCTAATTTTTGAACCTTCCTTTACTTTCGTTCCTGGTGCAGGAGATTGTCTCACAACAACATCACCTTCGCCGCTTGCATCAACTCGAAGGTTCAAGATTTGTTCCATAAGCTCAATTTTTGTCATGCCAACAAAATCAGGCAGTTCGATTGGTGCAGTATCAGGCCATTTAATTTCTTTTTCAATTTGATCCTTTCTTGGTTCTACCCCCATCGCACTCAAGCTGTCCTTCATTATATTCCCTACAATCGGAGCACTTACGGTACCGCCAAATGCGGTTACGCCTTTCGGGTTATCAACCGCCACATAAACGACTATTTGCGGGTCATCCGCGGGAGCAAAGCCAATAAACGAGACGATAAAGTTATTTTCTAAGTATCGGCCGCCCTGGGCTTTTTGGGCTGTCCCAGTTTTGCCGCCAATCCGATATGAATCAACAAATGCTTTACCTCCAGTACCTTGGGCAACAACACTTTCAAGAGCATGGCGAATTTCCTTGGATGTGTCCTCAGAAATAACCCTGCGCTTTTCAACTGGAGTATTTCTCATTACGATTTCTTTAGTTACAGGGTCGATTAATTCCTTTGCAATAAAAGGTTTATATAAGATCCCGCCGTTTACGGCAGCAGACACTGCAGCAACCTGCTGGATTGGCGTAACAGATACCCCTTGTCCGAAAGCAGTTGTTGCCAATTCAACCGGGCCGACGCGGTTCATATTAAATAGAATCCCGGTTCCTTCCCCCTGTAAATCAATTCCTGTCTTTTGGCCAAAGCCAAAATCCTTTACATATTGGAAAAGCTTTTCCTTTCCCAGCCTTTGACCAAGCTCCACGAATCCGGGGTTGCAGGAATTCTGCACCACTTCTAAGAAGGTTTGATCTCCATGTCCGCCTCGTTTCCAGCATTTCAACCTGGCACCGGCTACCTGAACTGAGCCGGAATCATGAAAGTGTTCTTTCTCTAAGTCTACCTTTCCCTCATTCAATGCCGCTGCCAGCGTAATAATTTTAAAAGTCGACCCCGGCTCATACGTCATCCAGACAGGTAAATTCCGGTTGTAAACCTCCTGCGGAACGTTGCGAAAATTTGCCGGGTCAAAGGATGGCCTGCTTGACATCGCTAAAATCTCACCGCTGTTCGGGTTCATCGCAATGGCAATTAGTCCATCAGGGTTATACTTAGCTTCAGCAATATCCAGCTCTCTTTCGACAATCGTCTGGACCTTTGTGTCAATCGTTAATTTTAGGTCAAGACCATTGACGGGCTTCTCATAATCATCCGCCATATCATTCATTCGTTCGCCTTTGGCATTTGCATAAAATTTAACAGAGCCTCTTTCCCCGCTCAGCTCTTTATCATAATATTTTTCAAGACCCATCAATCCCTGGTTGTCCACTCCTGCAAAGCCTAGAACATGGGCTAAATAGCTGCCATAAGGATAATGTCGTTTAGAATCTTCCCCAATGTAGACACCTTCAAGACCTAATGCCCGGATCTCCTTTGCTTTTTCATGGGAGATCTTTCGCCCTTCCTTTATCCGAACAATTCTCTCTTTTTGTGTTATCTCGCGATAGGCTGTTTCTTTAGGCATATTTAAGACTGAGGCCAGTTTTTCAGCTGTTGCCGCCGGGTCTTTAACCTGCCTTGGGACAACCCAGACAGTTGGGGCACTCATATTAGTCGCTAACGGAACACCATTGCGATCAACAATTTCGCCTCGCTGGGGCTCAAATGGAATATTCCGGCTCCAAGAATCCTTTGCACGTCCAGTCAACATGTCTCCGAGATAAAATTGTACATAACCTAGCCTGACATCAATAATCAAAAAGATCAGAATTCCGATGATTAGTGCAAGTAATAACCGTTTACGGACCGTTACATTTGAAACGCGCATATTTGAACAATGCCTCCTACTCCTTTACGTTATCGTTCATTTATATGCTTGTACTTCCTTGATTAGAACGGGTCCAAACGGTTCAAACCGCGGAAAAGAGGCTGTCCGATTACAGCCTCTTCCCTTAGTTAATCCTGCACTTTCTCTTCCTGATTGTCCTCTTGCTTTGTTCCCTCTTGCTGCTGCCCATTTATTTCCTCTGTCCATTGTTCTTCGGGCGTTTTAAGTTCGACAATCAAGAAATCATCCTTACGCAATAACGCTTGTGGTTGAATATTTTGACTAACAACATATCCTTTGCCTTTTGGATTCAAATTTAATCCTGCCAAATTGGCAACCTTCATGACATCCCTTAGTGACCAGCCTGTTAGATCCGGAGCAGTCAATTCACCATTTGTTCGAATAACCACCTTTTCACCCTCGAGAATCTCCGTTCCGGCTTTAGGCAGCTGCTTGTCCACCTCGGTTCCGGATCCAAGAACCACCGCCTCAATTCCCTTGTCCTTTAGACTTTTTACCGCCTCATTCACGTCCATTCCCTGTAAATCAGGCAATTCGCTGACATTCGTTTTTTCCGTAGTGGAAGGCTGAATATTTAAGTAATGCAAGCTATTCTGCATGACAGGGTTAAAAATAGCCGACACAGGAATGGCACCTTGGCCTGCATCAAGTCCTTTCAGATCCGGCTGCTGTACGGCCACATAAACAATCAGTTTCGGGTCCTCCTTTGGAGCCATCCCTAAAAAGGAGAACATATAGTTGTTAACCCCGCTTAGGTATTTTCCATCCGGACCGGGAATATTAGCTGTTCCTGTTTTCCCTGCCACACTGTAGCCGTCAATTTTATAACGCCCGCCAGTGCCTTTTGGAGAGGTGACCACCGTTTCTAGGTAATCGAGAACCTTGCTGGCTGTTTCAGCAGAAATCGGGCTAGAAACAACCTCGGCAGTTTCTTCCTTTATTGTTTCGCCAGTATCATGATTGACAATTTTCTTGACCACACGCGGCTTTACCATTTTCCCGCCATTGGCAACGGCCGTAGCCGCCTGGATTTGCTGCATTGGTGTGATCGCTGTTCCTTGACCATATGCGGTGGTAATCTTTTCAATTGGATAAGTGTATTGAATTTTCCCAGATGTTTCATTTGGCAGTTCAATGCCTGTCGGCTTATCAAAACCAAACTTCGTTAAATATTCTCTGAATCTTTCAAAGCCCAATTTTTCCTTAGCAATTTTCGCAAACGCCACGTTTGACGAGCGCTGTACACCTTCAAGATACGTAATGCTTCCCCAGCCAGACCCGTTGTGGTCATGGATGGCTTTATCCTTATCCGTCACCCGATAAGACCCGGACTGATACAGTTCATTTGGATCGAACACATTTTCTTGAACGGCTGCAGCAAGTGTAAAGATTTTCATCGTCGAACCAGGCTCAAACGAAGTTTCAATCGCTTCGTTATGCCAGCTTTTATCAATCCCGTCTTTTGTCTTTGGATCAAAGGACGGCCGCTGGCCCATCGCTAATATCTCTCCTGTTTTCGGGTCGGCCACAATCGCAATAATTTTCTTCGGCTTGTAATCCTTAACCACTTTGTCCATGGCATCCTCTAAAAATGTCTGGATTTTCTTATCAATCGTTAAATAGACATCATTTCCATCTTTTGCGGGGATGACTTTTTCCTTTCCAGTAGGAAGAATATATCCCCATTTATCACTTTCATATTGTATTTTTCCATCTTTGCCAGTTAAGGCATCGTTATACGATTTTTCAACCCCCATTATGCCTTCATATTTGAAGGTATTATCCTTTTGTTTAACGCTGTCTGTATACCCTACTAAATGTGAGGCAAAGGTACCATTTGGATAAAACCTTTTCGAATCACGGATAAATGTAATTCCTGGCAGTTTCAGTGCCTCTATCTTTGTTTTTGTGTCATGGGTAATATCTTTTCCTGCCTTTCCAAACTCCACCTGAAACCGGCCTTTTATCGATAGTCTGCGGTAAATCTCTGATTCATCCATTTTAATATATTTGGCCAGCTCTTTTGCCGTTTTCTCTGGGTCCTTTACATGCATCGGTTTTTTGGGGTCAGTCGTCATTTTCTTATCAAGAATTGCTACTAAGGTATAAGATGCAGTATCCTCCGCAACCACCTCACCATTCCGATCGTAAATAACTCCCCGTACTGCAGGGATGGTTCCATTTCGGTTATATTTTTCCTGAGCAAGTGCTGATAACTTCTGGCCTGCTGCTTCACCAGTAACTTGAATGAAAAGAAATCTGCACAATAAGACAAAAAAGAGCAGGCTGAATATTATAAACAATATCGCTGCTCCGGAATTTATATATGGCTGTTTCTTAATCATTTCTGCTGCACAACCTTGACGTTATTTTCGTTTAATATTAATCCCATTTGTTTGGCTTTTTCATAAATCCGTTCGTACGTACTTAATTCACTAACTTGTACCTGCAGGTCACTATTAACTTTCTGCTGTTCCTTCACCTTGGCATCAACTGTTTGAATTTCTTTATTCACGTCATAGATTTTTGCCTGATTGTTTAGGAGATGGGCAGCCCCAAAGCAAACGACACCTGCAAAAACAACTCCGATTATTTTTTCCCCTGGAGTAAGCCAGGATTTTTTTATTTTTACCTGTCTTTCGTCGCGTACTGTTTGTTCTGTTCGCTGCTGCTCTTGAACTTTCCTGGCAAGATTACTCAATCTTTTTCCCCTCCGGTTTGATTATTTATATTCTATATTTTTTCGGCAATACGTAGCTTTGCCGACCGCGCACGATTGTTGAGTTCCACCTCTTCTTCAGATGGAAGAATCGGTTTCCTTGTGATTAATTTTAAAATAGGCTTGTACTCATCCGGAATGACCGGCAAACCTGGCGGCAGCGGTGGTGTTTCACTTGCCTTTTTAAATGTTGCTTTACAAATTCTGTCTTCAAGCGAATGGAACGTGATGCAGCTGATTCGTCCGCCTTTATTCAGCAAAGAAATCGCCTGGTTTAAAGACTTCTCAAACACGCCAAGTTCATCGTTCACTGCAATTCTGACCGCTTGAAAAATTCGTTTGGCAGGGTGTCCGCCTTTTCTCCTTGCAGGGGCCGGAATCGCTTCCTTAATCAAGTCAACCAATTCAAATGTCGTTTCAATTGGTTTGACCGCTCTCGCCGCTTCAATCTTACGGGTGATTTGTTTCGAGAACTTTTCCTCACCATAGTGAAAAAAGATTCGGACTAATTCCTCATAAGACCAATGGTTAATGACATCATAGGCAGAGGTTGGTGCACCCGTATCCATCCTCATATCGAGAGGGGCATCATGATGATAACTAAAGCCTCTCTCAGGAGTGTCAAGCTGCGGGGAGGACACACCCAAGTCATACAGAACTCCATCAACTTTTTCAATTCCTTGTTTTTCAAGCTCTTCTTTTAAATGTAAAAAATTGCTTTTAATAATGGTTAAACGGTCGCCATATTCGGCTAATTTCTGCTCTGCATTTCTGATGGCTGTATCATCCTGGTCAAATGCAAACAATTTGCCTCCTGTCCCGAGTTTCGAAAGGATTAAAGAGCTATGACCGGCACCACCCAATGTACAATCCACATAAATACCATCAGGCTTAATATTCAAGCCTTCTACCGCTTCATCCAATAACACAGTTGTATGTTTAAACATTTAAGTACCACCTTTTCCAATCTATCGCAAAACATTTGTATGCAGAAAATATATTAAGATAACTTATCCATTATATATCAAAGCCAATCATATTTTCTGCAATTTCCGCAAAAGATTCTTCAGACTGTGAAAAATAGTCTTCCCAAATCTGCTTGCTCCAAATTTCGATTCGATTGGAAACACCCAAAATCACACATTCTTTATCTAATTTTGCATACTGCAATAATGGTGCGGGGATGTTAATTCTTCCTTGTTTATCCAGTTCACTCTCTGTTGCACCGGAAAAGAAGAATCGTGTAAAGGCACGGGCGTCTTTTTTTGTCAGCGGCAAGCCTTTTAATTTTTCTTCAATCAGCTTCCATTCTGATAATGGGTAACCAAACAAACATTGATCCAAACCCCTAGTGATGATGAACATCTCACCGAGTTCATCGCGGAATTTGGAGGGCACAATCATTCGTCCTTTGTTATCAATGCTATGATGGTATTCACCCATGAACATACCCACTACCCCCACTTTCTATTAAAAATGTACCACATTCCCCCACTTTCCACCACCTATTTTTTAACTATTCTTCTTTTAATCCAAAAATCCTTTCCAAATTAGTTTTTTTTTACAAAAAAAAGAAAACCCCACGTAAGTGAGATTTTCTAGATTTTGATAACCTTGTGCAGACCGTCAAATTCAAATGGTAATATCATAAGGTCTTTGATAAAAGTTAATCCATAATGATTTAGGTAATAGAAAATATTCCAGACTCTTTCCTGCGGGGATCCGTCTGGTCTTAAGGCGAGATTGATCCGGCTGAATTTTTTTAATTGGATATCGTGTCTCTGCTTTACTGCATCTTCGAGCTTTGTTTCCATGAACCCTATCTCCTTAAGAAGATAGCTTTCATTTTTCTTGAGCAGTGGCAGGAGACCACGGTCGATCACCGCTGTTTTTGCTTCAATAAACTGATATTGTTTAAGCAGTTCTTCCTTAACAGAAGAAAATAACATTTCAACTTCCTTATCCTTCACTGTTTCAAGAAATTGCTCTATTTCTTGATTCGTTCCCCTTTGTAAAACTTCCTCTAGCTTTAAATCTAATTGTGTCACTTCCGCTTCCACTGAGCGGTCCAAAAACGTAATATTTAAACGAGGAACAATCGGTGGCATTTTCATGTTAAATTGTTCAAAGACAAGCTTTAGTTCCGCCCAATACGATATCTCGCCTGGACCTGCAATAAAGGCAAGGGTAGGAAAGATCCATTCCTGCATGAGCGGCCTGGTCACCACATTATTGCTAAATTTTTCAGGATATTGTGTTGCCATCTCCACTAATTCCTCTTGGGTGAAGGTAACTCTTCCACTTTTCCCCACAAAGCAATTGGCGGCCCGGTCATATTCCAGCAAAATGCGTTCTTTTAATTTTTGATCATAATAAAATAAATTAGCAGCATGTTCCCCCGCTTCGATGGTGATTGGGAATCCTTTATCTCCTATCTGCTTTTGCTGTTCCAATAGTGAAAAGGTGATTGCCTCGTGATTGACAATTTGCTCCGTTAGAAAATCCCTTTGAAGCTGCCGGAAGCTTTTGTCGCCGGAGTCAACAAGTAATAAACCATAATCCTTAAACAGTTCCATTATTATATAAGCGAAAAAGTCAACAAAGGTGGCTGATTTTTCAATCTGCCTTTCGGCAAACTCTAATAGCCGCTTCGTATGCTCCGATTCACCGAAATTCTCAATAATATTGCGAACCCATTCCCGGCAGATTTCCTGGTCCAATGGAATATCAGTAACCATTGGCTTGCTATGAACCTTTTTCGGATAGGTCCATTTATCAAGCTTTTCTTCCATCGGAACATAGACATGATTCACTTCTTGATAATCATGGTCTTCACCCGCAATCCAAAACACTGGGACAACCGGAATCCCAAGAAGCTTCTCTTTTTGTTCTGCCAATTTAATGATTGAAATAACCTTATGTATCGAATAAAGCGGACCTGTGAGGATTCCTGCCTGCTGTCCCCCAATTACGACTGCACTGTCCTCACGCTTTAACTTCTCAATGGAGTTTTTCACCGCTTCCGAGGTGCCAAATCGCTCCATAAAGCTTTCAATATGTGTGGCAGTCTCAATTCGCGGAAAGCTTCTCTCCTTTAATTCAGCCGTCCTCTTTAAATCTTCGTTTAAATCATTGAAGTGATAATGAAAAAAAGGCATAACATCCTTTGATTGCGCCAAGTAATTTGAAGCGAACCGGTTGGCCGCTGGTAAAGAGAGATTTAAAATCTCCATTCATGAACTCCCTTTCTGTAAACCCAAATTATTCTTTTAAGAGTATACCACTCCCCGGCCTATATAAAAAAAACATATGCCTCAATTTTTTTTAAGATGCTAACGAAAAGATAATGGCCCGATGAATGACACCAAATAGTGTCAGGGATATATAGGCAAGAAAAAATAGAAGAAAATTAAACCGCCAAAAACCTTTCATCACCTTTTTTAAAATGATCTCATCTTTCACTTTCCAATGGACAACAACAAAAATGATCGCGATGAAAATCATTACTAGTAGTATTATCCAAAAAAATGAATTCCCCCAAATTGTTTTTACTAAAAAATGAACAGAAATAATAAATAAAATGGTTGAATAATCAAGGGCATGATGCACTGATTTCCGAGTGTCATTCGTGATGAGTTTAAAGACAAGAAAAACGAGTAAAAAGCCAAGGAACGGCATAATGAACAACAGCGTTAACAAAGTCGATAGGACGGCGCTCAAAATTTCTCACTCCTTCCTTCTTGTTCTTTTCCCTTAATTAGGGAATATAACGCCTGTATTTGCGCGGCCTGTTTATGCAGCTTCTCAGCCTCATCCAAGAGAAACCCTAAAATGGCGTCCACCTCGGTCATTCTGCCCGCTTCCAAATCCTTCAGCATGGACGAACGATTTTCGGCTGTTGATTGACAGACATAATGAATATGCTGCAAATAGGCTTCCTTATCACCTAAACGCAGCACGTCCGAAATTTCCTCGAATAAGTTGTTCAGCGCCTGCAGGTAATATGGATTTTCGATTAAGTCACCGTTTTTGACGCGAAGAATAGCCGTCAGAGGATTAATTGCTGCATTGACAATTAATTTCTTTAGCAGCATATCAAAATAATTTTCTCTTATCACAATCGGAAAATCATTCGGTACTTTAGCAGCAAGAAAATGCAGCCAATCGGCCGTTCCTTTATAACTGGCAGCATTCGTGATTCCTTCCCCATTATGATAAACCGTGTAGGCATTTTCTCTTAAGGCACCGTGTTCCACAGAGCCTACCGCAATATTTTTTTCCTTAATCGCTTCGAGCAGCTTTAAATGCCCCATACCATTTTGGATAAATAGTAAGTTAGGTGCCGCCGAGCTGTTCACATTTTCAATAATCGTTTGCAGATGATATTGTTTTACAGCAACAACCGTAACAGTTTCTGTTCCTTTCCAATCGCTGATAGGCAAGGCTTGTACATTGGTGCTCGTCACAGTATCTCCTTTTTTTAGCACGATTCCATTTTGATTAATTTGCTCTGCTTGTGCGGGGGTTCTTGTGTATATAATAGTTTCAAAAGCCCTGCTCAAATAGGCAGCAAATAATAAACCTAATGAACCCGCTCCAATAATTCCAACCTTCATCGCTATCCCTTCTTTAAATCGTCTTACCCGTATTTTACCAAAATCAATTAATTGTTTGTAAAAAAATAAACCCTCTTCGACAGAAAGTTCGAAAAGGGATATTTTTTTTAGACTGGGTAGACAGGATGTTTCCTGACACCGAAGTTCAATTCTTTTGTTTCATAGTAATCAAAACGCTGAATGAGTACGCTTCTTAATTCAGATGGGGCAACAATTTCATCAACAATAAGCTCAGAAGCCAGCTTATAAATGTCAATAGCTTCTTTATATTCCTTTTGCTTCGCCTGAACATAAGCGATTCTTTCCTTTGGATCGTTAATTTCATTTATTTTATTGGAGTAGACAGCATTTACCGCAGCTTCAGGACCCATTACGGCGATTTGCGCGGTAGGCAGAGCGATACAACAATCCGGTTCAAAGGCGGGGCCTGCCATCGCATAAAGACCAGCACCGTAAGCCTTGCGAACAATGACCGAGATTTTGGGCACTGTGGCAGAACTCATAGCAGCAATTAATTTAGCCCCATGACGGATGATGCCCGCACGCTCGACCTTTGTTCCAATCATAAAGCCCGGAACATCCGCCAAGAACAATAACGGAATATGAAAGGCATCACAAAGCTGAATGAATTTTGCGGCTTTATCCGCGGAATCGACAAACAGGACGCCGCCCTTTACCTTCGGCTGATTGGCAATGATGCCAACCGCTCTTCCATCTATTCTAGCAAGTCCAGTTATTAACTCAGGTGCAAATAATTTTTTAATTTCATAGAAGCTGCCGGCATCAACCAGTCGATCAATACACTCATACATATCAAACGGTGCATTTTGGTTTTCCGGAATAATCGCCTCTAATTCCCTTCCTTCCTTAGCCGCCGCACCAGCAATCTTTTTTGTCTTCTCTTTAAAATTGGCTGGAAAAAAGCTGATATATCTTTTGGCAGACTCAATTGCCTCCTCCTCACTGAAAGCCAGAACATCACCACAGCCCGAAATTGTACAATGCATTCGAGCCCCGCCCATTTCCTCCAGCGTCACCTTTTCGCCGATGACCTTTTCCGCCATTCGCGGCGACCCTAAGTACATGGAGGCATTTTGGTCGACCATGATGACAATATCGCAAAAAGCTGGGATATAGGCCCCGCCTGCTGCGGATGGCCCAAAAAGGATACATATCTGCGGAATCATGCCGGACAGCTTTACCTGATTATAAAAAATTCTTCCGGCCCCGCGGCGGTTTGGAAACATCTCTAATTGGTCGGTTATTCTCGCACCTGCCGAATCCACCAAATACAATAAAGGCACCTGCAATTTCTCAGCAGTTTCTTGAATACGGATAATTTTTTCAACGGTCCGTGCTCCCCAGGAGCCCGCCTTTATGGTGGAGTCATTTGCCATTACACATACAGTCTGGCCATTTATTTTGCCAATTGCTGTTACCACGCCATCAGCAGGCAAATCACCTGCCGTAAAGTTGGCAAATTTGCCGTCTTCTTCATATTTCCCATCATCAAACAATAATCTTAAGCGGTCACGGACGAACAGCTTATTCTGCTCTTTGGCCTTTTCATGATATTTTGGATGCCCGCCCGCTTCGATTTGTTTCCGGTATTCGTTTAATTGGTCATTTAATGTATTCGTCTGTGCCATAATGCCCCCTCCTAAACTAGAACAATCAGCACATCGCCTTCATTTACGAAGTCTCCGATGTTAACCTTTACTTCCTTAACCACACCTTCGATACTGCTTTCAATCGGAATTTCCATTTTCATGGATTCAAGCATTAATACTTCTTGACCCATGTTGATTGATTCGCCTGCTGCTGTGAAAATATTAAGTACGGTTCCTGCCATTGATGCTGTAATTTCTTTCATCTTTAAAACACTCCTTAGTTCACTAATGTTTTTGTTAAAAAGCTTGTGGTATAATTTCCATTTTGAAAATCTCTATTTGCAAGAATATTTAAGAATAACGGGGCATTCGTTTTAATCCCCTCAATTTTAATTTCCTGGAAGAAAGTCTCAGCCATTTCCAATGCTTTTTGCCGGTCTGCACCATAAAAAATGCATTTAGCTATCATTGGATCATAAAATGGAGTGACCGTTCCACCTTCTTCATAACCCGAATCGATCCGTACCCCTTCTTTTTCTTCCCACCTCAAGGTGGTGATTTTGCCAGGAGAAGGCAAAAACCGTACAGGGTCTTCCGCATAAAGACGAAATTCCACAGCATGGCCGGAAGAATGGACTTCTGATTGCAGCAGCGGCAGCCTTTCTCCCCGCGCAACGAGAATCTGCCATTTTACTAAATCAAGACCTGTAATAGATTCAGTTACTGGATGTTCAACTTGAAGTCTCGTATTCATTTCAAGAAAATAAAAATTCTCGTTTTCATCAACAATAAATTCAATTGTTCCCGCATTTGTATAATTGACAGCACGAGCCGCTTTAACGGCTGTTTCATACATTTGCTGCCGGACTGAATCGGAAAGAAACGGCGATGGCGATTCCTCGATAACCTTCTGGTGCCTTCTTTGGACGGAACAATCCCTTTCAAATAAGTGAATGAGATTGCCAAATTCATCACCGAAAACTTGAACCTCAATATGCCTGGCATCCGCGATATATTTTTCGATAAATACCTCATCCGACCCAAAATAGGCAAGCGCCCTTGCCTTGGTGGATGCGTATGACTTAGCGAGCGCTTGCTCATTTTCACATAACACCATGCCGATTCCGCCTCCGCCGCCGCTCGCCTTCAGCATAATCGGATAGCCTATATTTTCTGCTAAGGCAAGGGCCGCTTCAACCGTTTTTAAACCGGTGCCGCTGCCTGGGACAACCGGAACTCCCGCTTTTTCCATTGTTTGCCGGGAAACAATTTTATCTCCCATTAAATCAATTGTTTCGGGCTTCGGTCCGATAAAGATAATGCCTTCGTTTCTGGCTTTCTGTGCAAAAGCTGCATTTTCCGATAAAAAGCCATAGCCTGGATGGATGGCATCCACTTTTTCTGCTTTTGCTACCTCTAAAATTTTCTCTGCCTGTAAATAAGACTTGTTAACTTGAGCTTCCCCAATACACACCGCCCTCGTCGCAGCCTTTACAAAAGGCATCTCCCTATCTGCTTCGGAATAAACAGCAATTGTCTCAATTCCCATCGCTTGGCACGTTCTAATAATACGAAGGGCAATTTCTCCCCGATTGGCAATTAAAATTTTTTGCACATTTCTTCCCCTTTCCTGACCCAATGTCACTTTCACTATTAAGTTTCTACATCATTCTTCGAATTTCCTGCCATTTTTGAAACCGCTTTCGATTATTCGATGAGGAAATTTTAGTTTTTTTGTATTATAATGATAGTAATTCATTTGAATAATGAAAAAATTATTCATATCATGTTATTCAGTAAAAAAAAATATATACAAGGTTACAGAATATAATTTCTAGGAGGAAGAACATGGGGACTAAAGTGGAAAAATTAAAAGTTAATTTCAAAACTCTAGAAGAATTTAAAAAGTTTAAAGAATATGGCCTTCAAGAGCTTTCAATGTTTGAAGATCTTGAAGCCAATATGATAGACAATGATATCAATTCACCGTTTTACGGTATTTACTATGGAGATAAGCTTGTTGCCCGGATGAGCTTATACCAAATTGAAGCTAAATTCGATCGATATTTTTATCCGCCCCAAAGTTATTTGGAATTATGGAAACTGGAAGTATTACAAGACTATCAGGGAAAAGACTTTGGTAGACAACTTGTAGATTTCGCCAAAAGCTTTGGACTTCCAATTAAGACAAATGCAAGAATGCAATCTCGCGGCTTCTGGGAAAAGATGGGCTTTTCAAGTGTTGATTACGATATGGAACGAGACCGCGGGGAAAATCCGCTTGTCTGGTATCCAGAAGGTGTGGAAGCACAATAATATAAATGAAAACTCGCCGATTGGCGAGTCCGATAGGACGAAGACAGAGGCGTAGTTGAATTTATGCGTTAAGAAAGTATAAAGCTTTCGACAGAAAGTTTATACTTTCTTATTAGCTAAGCGAAAAAGCGGACCGGATGTCCGCTTTTTCTATTTCTCTACTCTTTCCAGGTTGCCGTTTTTATCCATCTGGAATCTAACCTTGGATTGACGGTCTTCATCCTGAAGAACAACCATTTTGCGAGCTCTTTCCATAATTTCCAGTAATGAACGGTAGTCCTCTTCGATGGCCTTTAGGTTCTCCGTAAGTCTTTCATTCTCTGCTGCTAAATAATAAGTTTGCTTTTCTAATTCTTTTATTTTTTCGGAAGACTTCCTGCTTCCCTCTTCAAGCTCAGCAAAATTCTCTACTTGTTTAAAAACGCCCTCTAAAAACTGAATGACAGCCGGAAATGTCAAAGTACCCCCTGGCTCGGTCGAGACAGCTTCCTTTTTAATTATTTCAGGGGCTGGATCAGCTTCAACAGGAGCAATATGTTTTTTCAATTCTTTACGCTGCTTCTTGGCAAGCTCTATTCCAGACTTGTATTGCTTTCTAACATATGAGTTCCAGCGGAATCCACAGGCCGCAGGTGTCCGCGATAGCTGTTTCCCCACCTCCTCAAATGCTTGAAGCTGTGTCCCGCCTTCTCGAATATGCCTTAATACTACTTCAGCAAGCAGTAAATCCTCATCTTGGCTCCAAGCATCTTGTCGAGTTGGTGACATCAAATCCCCTCCTAGTAGTGTTTTTATAAACATATGCATCTACTAGAAAAGATAGACTTAATCTGGAGCCCTGAATTCATCTTATCTGGTGTTTTTCTTAATAAAATTTTTTACATATTGATGATGGGCATCACTTTCCCAAAGGATGGCACAGTTTTTAACCTCTTCCTCTATTCTTTCACGAAGGCCTGCTTGCTTCCACTTATTAATCCATATTCTTTTATAGGATTTGAGAACCTCTAAATCATTGGACAGCATTTTCTTAAGGAAATCTTCACATTGTTGAAGGGAGTCTCCGTCGAATAGGTGATTAATAAAACCGGTTTCGGTTAAATATTCTGCGGTTTCGAGGTCTGCTTCCATCAAAAGCTTCATGGCAAATGGGGATGGGAACTTTTCGACAAGAATAGAGCCTCCACCCCAACCGGTCGTAATGGCTTGTTTTCCTTGAACAAACCCTGCTTTAACGCCTTTTCTGGCGAGCCGGAAATCACAGGCAACAGCAAGCTCACAGCCGCCGCCAACCGCTGGACCGTTCATTAGTGCAATGGTGGGAATGGGCAAGGTTAATAAGGAATACAGAATATTGGACATTTTCGAAAGCATTGGATACGCATCCTCTTTGGTGTGCAGGAGATGAAAAACGGATAAGTCTCCGCCGGAGCAAAACGCACTCTCACCGCTCCCCGTAATGACAAGAGCTTTTATCTCAGGTTCACTAGCTTTTTCTAACGCTTCCAATAGCCCTTCCATAACATCGTAGTTTATGGCGTTTCGCTTTTCGCTTCTTTCAATGGTAAATAATAAATATCCCGGGTCCCGCCTTTCAATCGAAAAAGCCATTTTTTGCTCACCCTCTCAATTAAAAAAGTATGTATTTGTTTTGAAATGACAAAAGCACAAGGGCGTTTGCTCCTTGTGCTTTATCTAAGTAGAAATTAGTCGTTTACTACTTCTTTTCCTTTGTATGTTCCGCAAGATTTGCATACGCGGTGAGCAAGTTTCATTTCACCACAGTTTGGGCATGCTACCATACCAGGAACGTTTAATTTAAAATGAGTACGACGCTTTCTCTTCGCAGTTTTAGAAGTCCTTCTAAAAGGTACAGCCATTCTTCCCACCTCCTTATAAGAAATGCGCAGGAGCGCTTGAAGTCAGATCATTTCGATTAGCTTTCCGATGAATTGTTTTTGTCAAAAAACTTTGCTAGCCCTGCAAGACGTGGATCAATCTTGTTAGATTGTTCCTCCTCCTGAATAACCTCCCAATCCTTACCGGATTGCGGCGCTGCATCTTCAGATTGGACATCGTCACAGAATACTTGCATTGGAACCTCAAGTAACAGAATTTCTCTTATGATTGGTTTTAAATCAATCATATCTCCTTTTACCTGATGGACCTCCTCTTCAGTTTGGTAAACTGAATTTTGCAGGAGGAAGGTTTCCGTAGTTTCGACATTAATTGGAAATTTGACATCCACTAAGGTTCGCGAACATGGAAGAATCAGATACCCCTCAATTTTTAAATGAAAGGTAACTTTTGAAGAATCAATATCCCCACGTCCGGTAATTTGCATTGGAGACACTTCACGAATAGTTGGGTCATCCAGTTTAAGCTCGTCAACCCGAATGGTATCGTCAATCGAAAATTCCTTATCTCGATATTTTTGCAGCTGATTTAATGTCCATTTCAATTGAATCACCCCAAGGCAACAAAGGTAATTATAGCTTTCGATAAAATTTTTGTCAATATTTTTTCTTTACACTTCACCTTATGTTGCATAAATAAAAAAATTTTTCCATTATAGTGTATCCATAAATACCTTTTGCAAACATATGTATCATCATATCATATTATTCGATTGAAAAACGGAATAAATTGCTATAATGATAGTAATTAAATTTCAAGGAGAGAGTTATGAGAGCAGTTGGTGTTATTGTTGAATACAACCCATTTCATAATGGACATGCCTTTCATTTGCAGGCGTCCCTCAAGGCAGCCCAAGCGGATGTGGTTATTGCGGTAATGAGCGGAAACTTTCTGCAAAGGGGGGAGCCTGCACTAGTTTCGAAATGGCAGAGAACGAAAATGGCCTTATTAAATGGCGTGGACATCGTGTTTGAACTTCCCTACCGCTTTGCCACACAAAATGCCGAAACCTTTGCAAATGGGGCAGTGTCCATCCTTGCTGCTGCAGGCTGTCAGTACCTTTGTTTTGGCAGTGAAAGCGGGGAGATTGAAGCTTTTCAACAAACGATTCATTTTTTGGAAAGTCAGCAGGATTCCCACAAAAAAAATATAAAGCATTTTATGGGTTCAGGTGTCAGCTATCCGAAGGCTTTAGCATTATCATACAAACAGCTGTCAAATTCGGATAATTATTTAGATTTGTCCAGGCCAAACAACATACTAGGCTTTCACTACATAAAAGCGATCCATGAGCAAAGAAGTCAGATTACTCCATTAACTGTGGCACGTAAAAACGCCGACTATCATGATGAACATTTTGCCTCCGAAACTATTGCCAGTGCAACCAGCATCAGGAAAGCACTATTCGCAGATATAAACAGCCCATCTGAAATTAATCAGTATGTACCGGAGCCTACTAGACAATTATTACATGAATATCTAAATCAATATGGGCTTTACCACCGCTGGGAAAATTATTGGCCATTTCTTCAGCTTCGTCTCCTCCATTCCTCCCCAGAAGAGTTAAAAGAAATATATGAGGCTGAAGAGGGACTTGAGAACAGGTTACAACACGCCGCAACCGAAGCGCGAAGCTTTCAGGAGTTTATGGAAAGAATTAAAACAAAACGCTATACATGGACGAGGCTGCAGCGATTATGTGTTCACATATTGACCAATAGCAAAAAAATAAACATGGAAGGAAGCAAAAGAGCGGGCTATTTAAGGCTCCTTGGGATGTCTGAGAGAGGACAAGAATACCTAAATAAAATGAAAAAGGAATTTGCTTTGCCTTTGGTTGCGAAATTGTCTTCATTTAAGGACGAAGAGATTAACCTCGACCTAAAGGCTGCTAGGGTATATGCAATGGGGGTCCCGGGCCCGGCAAAAAAATTTTTGATGGAACAGGAATTCAAACAGCCTCCCATCATTATAAAGAAATAGGACGGCGCACTCTGGCACCGTCCTATTTCTTTTTAGGTAATTTTTCTAAATATTTTACCGCATCGTCAAAGGTATCTACCGGAACAATTTTCATCTTTGTTTTGATATCTCGTGCTGCCTTTAAGGCTGCCCGGTAATTGGAGTCCTTAGCACCCTTTTCGTTCGGTGCAAAAAAGATTTCTGCACCGGCATGATCAGCGGCAACAATTTTTTGTTCGATACCGCCAATCGGCCCAACGGTGCCATCTGGGTCAATCGTTCCCGTTCCGGCAATTTGGTAGCCTTTGGTTAGGTCATTCTTGGTTAACTGGTTATATATCTCCAAGGTAAACATTAAACCGGCAGAAGGCCCGCCGATTTCATCTGTTCTGACTTTAACCTCGGGATCGACGGAGATTTCTTTATCATCCACAAGTGAAATGCCAATGCCTGCCTTCCCAGACTGATCCTTAAAGGGCTGCAGAATAAGATTCACACTTTTTTCCTCGTTATTTCTGGAATAGGTTAATGTCACTTGATCTCCGGCACTTTTTTTTCCTAAATATTCAATGAAATCTTTTGAAGAGGGAAATGTGTGTCCATCCATTTTAAAAACGCGGTCACCAGCCTGGAGCTTCCCTTCTGCAGGCATTCCCTGCAGGACCTGCATCACATAAATCCCCTTATATTTATAATGTACAGGCAGCCCTGCTTTATGGTATGCCACCTCAATCGCATTAAGTTTTGATGCTGCCATCAAATGCAGCTGCCTGACATTATACTCTTCTTCCGTTTCCTGTTCATTTAATACCATATCGAGCGGATAGATTTCCTCATATTTTCTCATTTTGGCTTCTATATAGGAATAGATATTAGCCCTTCCCATCCGGACAGTTGTCAGCATAAAATTTCCCTTTTCCTGATAACCGCCTTCAACTGTAATGATTGGAGCAAGTTCTTTTGCCATCCCTGGTTTTGAAACATAGTAAGGTAATGAATAATACATTCCGCCAATCAGAAACACTGCAAGGATAAAGAAAATGCCAATTGATAATTTTTTATGCAAGCTGCCATCACCCCTTCCAATTATCAATTTCCTTCTTAATTTGCTCAAGATACTTTTTTGCCTCGTCTTCGCCAATTTTAATGATTTCTTCAATGTTAGTAAATGCCCGCGAACTATAGCCCTCGACAGGGGGACGAATCATCACATTTGCAGATGTTTCGTGGAAATTGATAATCTCAGTCTGCATAATATCAATACTTTGCATGATGACATCGTAAATGGAGGTAATTTCAGCGTTTCGCTTAACCCGTGAGACGTCCACTGCAATCACAATGTCCGCCCCCATCTCTTGCACAACAGAAATGGGAACACGGTCAGCAACTCCTCCATCCACGAGGATTCTTCCCTTATACTTTTCAGGCACAAATATTCCGGGTATGGAAATGCTTGCCCTGACAGCCTCTGCCACTGGCCCCTCTTTAAAGACCACTTTTTCTCCGGTTAATAAATCCGTTGCCACAATCCCAAGTGGTATTGACAAATCTTCGATGTTTTTCCCATGGGTAAAGATACGAATAAATTCCTTTACTTTCTTGCCTGTAATAAATCCCATTTTCGGGACAGTAAAATCAAGAAAATACTTTCTCCTAAACGCGGTTGAATATTTATATAGAAGGTCTAAATCAATCCCTGCTCCATAAAAACAGGCAACCAGGGCTCCCATGCTGCTGCCTGCAATTAAATCAATCGGAATGCCGGCATCCTTTAACACCTTTATAACACCCAAATGAGCAAACCCGCGAGCTCCTCCAGAGCCGAGCGCCAAGCCAATCTTAGGGTGCTCCATAGCAGAACCCTCCTATTATACATCTAATAAATCACGTTCAATCTTATGGTCTAAAACAACATTCTATGAGTATATTTATTTTATATGAGGACATGCAGTTTCACAAGGAAGGAGAACTCTTTGATGTTTCGGTCAAAGCTCAAAACGCTTGCTTTAGCCATCTCCGGCATCGTGTTAGCGGCGTCACTTATTTTCTATCCAAAAGAATCATTTGAAGGCTCTATCCGTGGCCTGAATATGTGGTGGGAAATAGTATTCCCTTCCCTCCTGCCTTTTTTTATTGTATCAGAAATGTTAATCGGGTTTGGAGTGGTCAAGTTCATAGGGGTTCTTCTTGAACCACTTATGCGACCGCTTTTCAAAGTTCCTGGTGTTGGAGGCTTTGTTTGGGCCATGGGAATGGCCTCAGGCTTCCCGGCAGGTGCAAAATTTACCGCAAGAATGCGGCAAGAAGGACACATAACGCGAATCGAAGCTGAGAGACTCGTCTCTTTCACCAATTCCTCTAATCCCTTATTCATCTTTGGAGCAGTAGCTGTCGGTTTTTTTCACAATACCCAATTAGGTATTCTCTTGGCTGTTGCGCACTATTTGGGCAATATATGTGTTGGCATTATGATGCGTTTCCACGGTAAGGAGTCGCCTAATAAAGCGAAAAACGCCAAAAAATTCAAGATTCGGGAAGCCTTATCAGCTTTGCACCAAACAAGACTGAAGGATAACCGCCCGATTGGAAAGCTTCTCGGCGATGCTGTTACCTCATCGATTCAAACATTATTGATGGTCGGCGGTTTTATCATCCTATTTTCTGTGATTAATCAACTTCTTTACCATCTACATATAACGGCTGCGCTGGCAAAATTCGTGGAAATGATTTTTTCAGTTTTTAGATTTTCAGAAATGTTAAGCATACCGTTTATTTCCGGACTGTTTGAAATCACTCTTGGCAGCGATTTGACCAGCAGAGTGGAAGATGCCATACTGCTCCAGAAAGCGATCATAACAAGTTTTATTTTGGCCTTCAGCGGTTTTAGTGTCCAAGCACAGGTGGCCAGCATCCTAGCCCAGACTGACATCCGCTTTCGGCCATTCTTTATTGCACGAATCTTCCAAGGCATTTTTGCCGGTCTCTTTACGCTCCTATTATGGAATCCCATTTATGTGCGCTTCCTAGGCCATAATCAGCCTGCAGGAGCCCTGCCGGTATTTGGAGATGGAATATGGACAAAGGATTTTTATCATAAAATGCTGGAAACCGGCCCACTCATCACGATTTGCTCCCTATCATTATATGTACTAATCTTATTTATCAGGCTAAAAGAAAGTAATATAAAAAAGAGCTAAAAATTAGCTCTTTTTTTATCTGTATTTTTTTTGCAATTCTTTTTGGACTGGAGGAGGAACAAGCCCTGATATATCCCCTTTGTACTTTGCTGCTTCCTTAACGATGCTGGAGCTCAAGAAGGAATATTGATTATTGGTCATCATAAAAAAGGTTTCCACATGATCGTTTAAAAACCTATTCATCGAGGTAATCTGCATTTCATATTCAAAATCGGAAACAGCCCTAAGGCCCCGAAGGATTGCATTTGCGTTCACACTCTTGGCATAATCGACAAGCAGCCCGGAAAATTGATCGACAGCCACGTTAGGGATGTCCATTGTAACTTCCTTTATCAGGTCAAGCCTTTCCTCAACAGTAAAGAGCGGATTTTTTGAGACATTATTTAATACCACAACATAAACCTTATCGAAAACCTTAGCCCCTCTGCGGATGATATCTAAATGGCCATATGTAATTGGATCAAAACTCCCCGGACAAACGGCTATACTTGCCAACTTGACTCCCCCTTATTCCCCATTAGATTTTAAATATATTGTTATAGCAATAATCCCGTATTTCTCATGTTTTATTTGCGAGAACCGCCCAACAGAGGGAGGTAAATCGACATCAAAACTATGTTCACAGACAATAATTCCTTGGTCTTTGACCACATTTGCTTTATCCATTTTTTCCATTAACCGGACCAGCTCTTGAAGCTTGTACGGCGGATCCAAGAAAATATAGTCAAACATAATTTCTCGTTTAATTAAAGCCTTTAGTGCCCTGTCTGCATCATTCCTGAATACCTCAGTTTTGTCTTCAAACCTGCATGCGCTGATATTATCTTGGATTGTCTGAATTGCTTTGGCGTCCCTGTCGATAAAGATCACTTTATCCAAGCCTCTGCTCAGTGCTTCCAAACCTAATCCTCCGCTCCCGGCAAAGAGGTCAAGCCCGGTACCCCCGTCAAAATAAGGGCCAATCATATTAAATAGGGCTTCCTTCACCTTATCAGTTGTCGGTCTTGTTGTATTACCAGGGACAGCTTTAAGAGGACGGCCTTTACAGATGCCAGAAACTACTCTCACGTGTTCACCACCACATTTTATCCAAAATCACGTTTTTTTACATCCTACCATAGGCTGCAAAATATAAACAAATTTGTCACATTAGTTTTTTCTTTTCTTACATTTTATAAAAAATTTGCGAAAAAAGGAAATTTTAAATTTCGACGTATAAGGTTTTGGGTTGTGGAAATAATGTAAGTAACAACATCAATTCGAGGATGTTGTTGCCAACCGCGGAGAAGACTTACGTTTCCCCATAAGTTCTTCCTCCGGTTTCTCCTCTCCCTTTGCCTTCTGTCCTATATCAGGATTTAGAAGGACCCTGCAAAATTTTTGCAGGGTTTTTTTCTTTTTAGGGCAAAAAAAAGATGAGATAATTCTCACCTTTTTATATCCCCATTTTATAGTCATATTCTTTTGCCTTGTCAGGTGCTGAATTTTCGTATTCCATTTTTAAAAAGGGCTTGTATGAAGGCTCTACTTTTTTCACGAACGAAAAGGATTGGAGCTTTTCTATAATTTCCTCTGCGTCGTCCTGGTTACAGTAAACCACAACATATTTTAGCTTTTTTGACACATAATGGACATTTCCAAAACGTCTGAGCATTTTGGCCTGTTTTAGTGAATACAGCCAAACAACTAATCCTTGTCTTTGAACAAACATAATTTTTTCCCCTTCATTGCAGGCTTCTTTTTAAATAAGTCTAGCACATGAAAAGGTTTTATTTCAATCCTTACCCCTTTAGCTCACATGCTCATTTTTTTAACTGCAGCCACAGCTACCTCCGCCACCGCAGCCGCTTGAATGACCTTTATCAAAAAACGGGTTGCCGGTCGGGACTTTTATATGCTCGGAGACGGATCTACCAACGTGGAGACTGATTTCATCCAAAAGGCTTTGCAAATCATTTTCCGCCAATTTAAATTCAGCTACGTTTGCGTCCAAGTCCATTTCCCGTTTATATTGACGAATTTGAGTCATCACGTTTTTATAATCAGGATGGTACTTACCAAACCTTTGCACCTCTTCATAAAGGTCTTTAAGCTTCGCAAAACGCTGTATCTTTTGCTGCGTTTCTGGGCTGCTTTGCATTTTATATAAACAAATCCGATAATTTTCAACAATGTCAGATTCGAGAACCATTTTTGCCAGTTGTTCAGCGTAGTCCAGTAATTCAACTCTTTCTGATGTAGCAAGCATGTACGCTCACCTCCACTGACATTTTATCATGAATTCCTCCTGAAAGCGAAAAAATCCATTTAATTAGGGGATATTTACTATAAACTCCTTTTTCAAACCGTATGAATTATTTTTTAAATCAACCACATCCAGCTTTACCTGGTGGTTCCCTGGAGAAAGATCCTTGATAATGAATACCGCAGAGGAGGCTTCGGATTTTTTCAGTCCGTCTACCCAAATGACAATTTTACCCGTTTTCTGTTTTGAATCCTCTGTCTCCCTAAAACTAATTCCCGTTAAAATGCATTCTACCAGCACTTGATTTCCTTTTGTTTCATGTTGAACAATCAGCTCAGGTATTTCGCTTGAGATTGCCTTTGCTTCGTGAAGTATTAAGGCGCCTAAGGACCAGAACAAAATAAAACCAATGAGGATATGTTTTTTCACCAATATCACTCCTTCTCATGATTGTATTGTTCGCCTTCTCAATATTTTTTAATCCAAACAAAAAAAGGCCACATCCAAATTTGTGTGCCCTTTGTTAATTTTGGTTTTTCATGGCTTGGAACATGGAGTACATCATTGAAGCCATTTGCACTCCATTTGTGAATTTCTCCACTTGGTCTGGAATGGTTTTTTTGTAATGGTGTAATGCTGCAATTTCTAGCGATTGAATATCATAAGGATTTCTTGACAGTTTCCGATACCAAAGTGGCTGCTCCCGAATAAATCGTTTTAAATCCTTTTGTCCTTCTACATATTCTAAAATTTCCTTGCGCATATCCCCCACCCTTTAATTAGTCTTGTCTAAATGTAAATGGATGTTTTGGCCCTTCAGGAGGTTTTACAGGATTATTTGGTGCATTACCGCCTTGAAATTGGGAAACAAGGCCTTGGATGGCGCCGATCGCCTGACTGATATTCTGTAGATGGGACTGCATTTGATTGGGATCCATTTTTTTGAAAATCCCCATCACATTGGACATTAAGTCCCCTTTGGCTTCTTTCTCATCTTTTACCTCCGCAGCTTCACCATCTGAACCAATTTTCTCCCAACGCTGGTCTTCTTCCCCTAATAAGTACCAGTCCTCGTATAATTCCTGCCAGGTGGCGTTTCCCTTGCGGACCTCCTTAATAATTTTTGGATTATTTTTAACAAATTCTTTAAATTTTTCAACGGATGGGTGCAATTTCTTTTGCGTCATTATCCTCACCTCTGCCCCTATTCATTCCAATAATAAAGTATGATAAACCAGAAGAAATGTGAAACGGCGAATTAGGTTTAAAACATTTATTATTAGGCACACAAGTGGTAAGATGGTCAAAGAAATGCAAAAAAAGAAAGAGGTAAAAAAATGAAACAAGAGTTAAGGCATCTTTTAGAAGATTGTATCGAGAATGGCTCGGAAACAGACTTGGAAAGTCTCGCTTCCATATTACGAGGGGTTCAGCAAAAGATTGATAAGAACAGTGATACCTATATTGGCCATCTTCTCCATATGGACAGAAAAATGGACAAAAACACGTGTGAAATTACCATCCCCATTAATCCAATTATTCATAATAATTTAGACATTGTTCATGGCGGAATAACAGCCACAGTTTTGGATACTGCAATGGGTTCATTAGCAAACTATGTTTTGCCAGAAGGTTTGGGGGCTGTAACCAATCAGCTTAATATCCATTATATTGCCCCTGGAATTGGGGACATATTAAGCTGCAAGGCTGACATCATTCATCATGGCACAAAAACAATCGTCGTCTCAGGCACCGCCTACCGAAATGACGGCAAAAAAATAGCCTATGCCACCGGCACATTTTTTATCATAAATAAATAAAAAGGGGTTTAATGATAATGGTTACAGCCATTCTTATCCCGATTATTTGTTTTTATTTCTACCTGCTGACTAAAAAAGAAATGAAAGAGCACGATGAAAAATGGCTTGCTGCAGGGAATGTAAGGGAAGAAGCAATATTAACAGGTGAAATTAAAAGCATCGACGAAAGCAAGGAACGCTATTATTATCACCGTTATCTTTTGGTTCAGACAATAAAACTTCAAACTGATGCTAAAATAATCACCGCCAAAAGAATGACTCCTGTTACGAAAAACATGGAAAAATGTTTATTTACACCAGGCCATTTTATTCGTCTATATGGGAGCTGGGAAGGAAATACGTTTTTATTTAACCGATTTGATTCGAAAACTCCGAACGGCTAATTTTATAATAAATAATAAAGGGAGAAAATGCAGGACCCTGCTTCTTCTCCCTTTTATTGTTCTGTTTTTTGGATAAAGTTTTGCGTATAATATTTTTGATATACACCAACACCAAGATGGGTGAATTCCTTATTTAATAACGAATCCCTGTGGCCCTTGCTGTTCAGCCACCCTTCAACCGCAGCAGGCCCGTCCGTATAATTGGCGGCGATATTTTCACCAGCCGTTTTATAGGCAACCTCAGCTTTATTTAATCGATCGGCAAGACTGCCAAATTTTTTAGATGTATGTGAAAAATCATTATTCAATGCCATATCCTTACTATGGCCAAATGCTACTTCAGCCGTACTATCGTCCCATTTTAATGGATCCAATTTGTACCTTTGCCTTAACACATTTGAAATATCAAAAATTTCTTGTTCTGCCCCTGTTTCAATCTTTTCCCACATTTCTTCGTCAGGCAGAGGCTGATCGATTAATTCACCGCGATAGACGAGCTCATAAGGGCGCTGCTTGATAAATGTCTCAGCATTTAAAATGCGTACGCTTGAAAGAGTACCCTTGAATTTATCAATATAAAGCTGAAAAAAAACATCACCCAGCTGAATGATTGGTCGCAGGTTTAAATCTGTGTCATTTAATTCAAACCGATAGTTATTCCCATTCAAATCGATATTGATATTCGTTTCGAAAAATTGCGTATTAAATATTTCTTCCACCGGCTGCCCGATCTCAAAAGGGGATATATTCAAATTTTCACCAAGGACGAAAATCGTTGCCACATGACTATTTTCAATCCCAACTTGAACATAACGTTTAAAGTCCAAGTTATAAATATACCATTGATAACCGTATGGAGTCTCATCAATTCGCTGTGGTTCCCCCAGTTCTTTGACAATGTCCGCAGCATTTTTGCCTATCAATAAAGACAAACCTTCTTCAGGTTTTTTCAATTTATTGTTTGATTGCGAATTGGGATTTTGCTGATAAGTTTGTTCCATTTCCGATGTGCTGTCTTTCTTTATTAAAACCTTATCCTGATTTTTTTCATTTATGCCAACATAAAAGCCAATTGTAACGATTACCGCAGAAAGCACCAAAATTCGTAAAAGCGTCTTCAGAGGCTACACCCTCTCTATTACTATTTCTACCATTATATGTACTGTTAGAATAATTATAGCATTTATATCTTTTTTAGTAATACCCGTTTTCTTAAAATGTCTGAAAATGCTTAATTAAAAAAGAAAACAGGCACCGGGGCGCCTGTTAGAAATATTTGTCCTATAATAAATTACTATTTTAATGCTGCGCACCATTATAGTTTTGTTCAGAAATTTGTGTCAAGGCCTGCCTTGCTTGATCATCAGTTAGTTCACGGATTGCAAAATCGCCAAGTGATACAATACCAATCAACTTCTCATCCTCTACAACGGGCAAACGACGAATTTGATGCTGTGCCATCAATTTTGCTGCCTCTCTAGTAGAAGCCTCTGGAGAAACAGTAATCAGGTCATTGCTCATGATTTCCTCCACTTTGGATGAGCCAGGATGCTTTTCTGCCACGCCTCTAATGACAATATCACGATCTGTAATCATACCAACAATTTTTTCTTTATCGACAATAGGAATAGCCCCTACATTTAATTCTTTCATTTTAACCGCTACTTCATAGATATTATCTAATAGAGTACAGCAGTCTACCTCATCAGTCATAATATCACGGATTTTTTCCATAAAATCGCCTCCAAAATTTATAGCTCTTTTCGTAAATTAGAATATCCAGCCACAATGGATTTATTCGTTAAATGATTTCGTTGCAAGTTACAGAAATTTCATCTATTATTAAATTGAATTAATCTTGCTTTATTACCAAATAATGAATACAGGCAAGCGTTTCTAGGAGGGATTTATTTATGAAATTCGAAAATACTGGTATTGAGGAGTTCAAAGCAGGCTTAAACCGGCTTGATGACGTAATGCATCAGCATGGTTTAGTGCGCGCAGGACAATGGGATTATGAACGCGTTACATACGACAAAAAGTTTGAACTAAGAGAGGGAGTATTTTACCTTCGGATCCAAGGCTATTCTGTTGAAGGCGATGTAGATACCTTCAAAGCTGTGGTTCAATTGATGACTCCTCTGTTGGGAAAACATTATTACCCACACGGTGTTGAATACGGTGAAGGTGAAAACTTCCCTGCATCACTTGTAAATCAATGCAAAAAAATTATTGAAGATGTAAAAAATGAAATCAGCAAATTTGCTGTATAACGCACAAAAAGCCGCATGAATGTTAATCATGCGGCTTTTTTGATCTTAAAAACCTAAAATTGCTTTTATCATGGAAGTCGTTTCCCCGCCTCGGTAAAATACGTATAAGAGCAGGTAGACCACTACTCCGGTAGCGGCTGTAAAAAACCAGACGATGCTGGTAAAGGGGCCAAGGCGGCGATGGAAGGTGAGATTATTTTTATATCCTGAAAAAAGAGACAAAATCCCCAAAACTGCTCCTAACGTGGCCAAGGTAATATGAAAAATCAAAAATACAGTATAGTATATTTTGATATTATCTGGTCCTCCAAAGGATGTGTTACCAATGAAAATAGTTCTAGATGCATAAATAATAAAGAAAATAAGAGCAAAAATAGCTGCAAAAAACATAGTCCGTTTGTGAGCTTCCAATTTTCTTTGTTTAATTTGCCACCAGCCGATGGCAACTGTAATCCCGCTTAAAACGATAAAAGTGGTACTAATCGTGGGTAAAATTGGTATCGAATCCATGCATAAATCCTCTCTTTTTGTTTATTCTCCTCTTATAGTAGAGTAATCCTTCCTAAACTTCAACCAAAAGAAAAAGAGGTTGTCGTTCGGACAGCCTCTATTTAATAAGCGATGGATTTAATTTTTGATTTAAATCGCGCTCTGTTTCTGCTTGGTCCTTACGATACCATTCAAAAAAGACGCGGAAAAGGATTACCCCATAAATGATTTCCTGCATAATCTTCATCAATACCCCGCCAAGCTGTTGGTCGTGTATTAAGGACATCGAACTAAACAGCTCAGGACCGCTTAAATTTAAGCTGTTAAAATTAGCGGTACCTACACACAAGCTCATCACGTTGCCCCATACATGCGGATCAGAATAGGTAGCATAGATTGGTGTGTCAGCAAAGATAATCAATGCGCAGGCCGGTGTTAATAGAATACCATCCGCAAAAATATACCCAACCTTTTTTAAACCGCTTAGGGTTTGATGCTCAGGAAGCTGATTAATTAATGGCCACCACATAAAAATGGCAACGACAAACAATAGAATCGAATAGCCTGCATGCAGCCAAATATTTTGCATGACATGATCAAAAATGATAGGAACATGGTAAAACGAAAATAACCCGTTAAAGATTATTAGAGCCATAAGCGGTCTAGTGAAAAACTTAAAGAGAGAGTTAAAAACTCCGATGCGTAAAACCGCTCTCCACAGCCATGCAGGTACACCCAAAATGAATAAAGGCGGAACAATCAAGACCAGTGCAGCCATCTGTATCATATGAATATAAAACATCAAATGGGCCATTAAGTCCAATGGAGATCCTTTAATAGCGTACAAAAGAATCATTGAGGTAAGAAATAAAGACCCTTGCTGCCATGTTAATGGCTCACTGTCCTGGAAACGGTGTCTAAATCTTGTGGTTAGAAGAAAAAATCCTCCTGTCAAAACAATCATAATCAATAAAAAATACGGGCTCCATAGCGCTTGAAAACCAAATATATCCAAGGTAAGCACTGCAATATCACCTCTAAAATAGTTAAAGAATCATCAATTTTATTATACCCTTGGCTTTTGGGATAGGCAAAGAAATGATGCTGCATATGTTTTCCATTTACTAAAAAAGAAAATCGGCTAAAAAGCCGATTTTCTTTTAATTCCTACCACCAAATAATGGTCATAAATGCCCAAATCATAACTAAGCCAACAAATAAACCTGAAAATAGGAATAATGTTGGGGCCTCATGGCCTTTATGACTCATATGCATAAAATAAAACAATTGGAAGACTACTTGCACAGCAGCCAAAAGAACGATAAATGGTATTGTAAACCACGCTGTAAATCCTTTAGCAGCTACAGCAGCAAAAGCAACCAATGTTAAGAAAATCATCAAAGCAAATGAAATGACTTGATATCTCATCTCTTCCGCACTTTTACGGCGGCGATATTCAAGGTCAACTCTTGGGTTCCCTGAATTTAATTGTTGATTTGCCATCAGTTTATCCCACCATTCCCATTAAATATACAACTGTAAAGATGAATACCCATACAACGTCAATAAAGTGCCAATATAAACTAAATACATAGAATTTTGGCGCATTGTACAAGTTTAAGCCACGTTTTGCATTACGGAACATTAACGATAAGCACCAAGCTAATCCAAAAGCAACGTGTGCTCCGTGGAAGCCAACCAAGGTATAGAAGGCAGATCCAAAGGCGCTGCTGGTAAATTTATGGCCTAAATGGACATAATGGTTAAACTCATAAACCTCTAGTCCTAAGAACCCGAATCCTAATAAAGCAGTAAGCCCTAACCACACCATCATTTTTTTGAAAGCAAAATTTTTCATGTGGTAAATTGCGTAAACACTTGTTAAAGAGCTTGTCAATAACAGCATCGTTGCCACGAAGGTCAACGGAAGTTCAAATAAATCCTTGGCCAGCGGCTGAGAAGTATTTGGCACCTTATCCTTTAACGAAAGGTAAGTGGCAAAGAGAGAGGCGAAAAGCACAGTCTCTCCCCCTAAGAATAACCAAAAACCTAAAAACTTATTTTTCGCTTCAAGGGTTGATTTCTCAGGCTCTGCAGGCCAAGTTTCATAAGTTAATTTTTCTTCAGCGTGCATTATGCCTTAACCCCCTTATTATCATCATCATTCATTAATTCTTCTTTATGAATATGGAAACCATGGTCGTCTTTAACAGAGCGTATTAACATGGAACCAAATGTTACGAGCAGACCAATAAACAAGACTGGCAATGCCCATCCCTTATCATCTACATGGTACATAGCACCGAAAGCGGCGATGAAAAGACCAAGAGATGTTGTAAATGGCAAGAAAGAAGAGTTTGGCATATGAATATCACCAAGCGGCTCAGCAGGAGTCATTTCTTTCTTTCCTTCCATTTTTTCTAACCAATAAGCATCCAAACCGCGAACAAGTGGAAGCTGCTTAAAGTTATAGAACGGCGGTGGAGATGGAATAGCCCACTCTAATGTACGGCCGTCACCCCAAGGGTCATTTCCAACTCGAACATTTTTAACAGATGTCACAACGATGTTAATCAATAGCACAATAACACCGACAGACATAAAGGCAGCTCCAATGGAACTAATCATGTTAGAGGTTTCAAAGCCCTGACCTGGCAGATAGGTAAATACTCGGCGAGGCATACCCCATAAACCAAGGAAGTGCTGGATAAAGAATGTCATATGGAATCCGATAAAGAAAGTCCAGAACGTAATCTTACCCATTGTTTCATTTAACATTGTTCCAAACATTTTTGGCCAATACAGATGTGTACCAGCTAAAAGCGCTAAGACTACCCCACCAACAATAACATAGTGGAAGTGGGCAACAACGAAATATGTGTCATGGTATTGATAGTCAGCAGCAGCAGAAGCAAGCATTATCCCTGTTACTCCACCCATAACAAATGTAGGTATAAAAGCAAACGCATAGTGCATTGGTGTTGTAAATTTAACACTTCCGCCCCACATGGTGAACAGCCAGTTAAAGATCTTAATACCTGTCGGCACCCCAATTGCCATTGTAGCTACAGCGAAGATAGCATTTGCTACCGGACCAAGACCTGTTGTAAACATATGGTGCGCCCAAACCATGAATCCTAAGAAACCGATTAGAACTGTTGCAAACACCATAGACGAATAACCAAATAAACGTTTTCTTGAGAACATTGCAAAGATTTCCGAGAAAATACCGAAAGCTGGCAAAATCAAAATGTAAACTTCCGGGTGTCCAAAAATCCAGAATAAGTGCTCCCAAATTACGGTATTACCACCTTGGGCAACTTCAAAGAAATTAGCTCCAAATAGACGGTCAAACATCATTAATACCAACCCCACTGTTAATGGAGGGAATGCAAAAAGAATAAGTGCTGAAGTTACAAATGTTGTCCAAGTGAACAACGGCATCCGCATGTAAGTCATCCCTGGCGCACGCATATTAATGATCGTTACTAGGAAGTTAATACCACCAATCAGTGTACCTAAACCAGAAATCTGTAAACCTAGAACATAGAAATCAACACCATGTCCTTTGGAGTGAATAGCGAGAGATGCATAAGAAGTCCAACCAGCATCTGGTGCTCCTCCTAAGAACCATGAAAGGTTTAGGAAAATACCACCAAAGAAGAACAACCAAAATCCTAATGCGTTCACATAAGGAAAAGCTACGTCACGAGCACCAATTTGAAGTGGCATAATGGCATTCATGAACGCGAACACAAGCGGCATGGCAGCCAAGAAAATCATTGTTGTTCCGTGCATTGTAATGATTTCATTAAATGCGCCGGCGCTGACAAAATCATTGTTAGGAACTGCAAGCTGGATACGGATGAAGACAGCTTCGATACCGCCAATTAAGAAGAAAAATCCACCTGCAATCAGATATAGGATGGCGATTTTTTTATGGTCAACAGTTGTTAAAAAGTCCCATAAAGTTGCACCAAATCCCTTTTTTTGAGCATAGGTACTCACGTTTTTACCTCCCTTTCAACCAATTCCCCTATTAGTCCTGAACCTTTAAGCCCATCAGATATTCTGCTAATGCATTTAGCTGATCTTCGGTCATTTCCGGATATTTACCAGTCATAGTGTTACCCGGCTTATAGGTTTCTGGAGTACGAATCCAATTTTTAACTTCTTCCTTATTATGGTCCAAAATACCAGCAACACGTGATCTTTCGCCAAAGTTTGAAAGGTTCGGCGCGATACGGGCTGTTTCTGGCATTTTGTTCTCAGGTGTTACAGCATGGCAGCCGATACAGCTTTTATTGAAGATATCCTGTCCTTGCTGTGCTAGAGCAGTTTGCGCTTTTTCAGGCGCTTTAACACTCTGCATATCTTTTACCCAAGCATTAAAATCGTCTTTGCTCATCGCTTTTACTTTAAAGTCCATTAAAGCATGGGATGGTCCGCAAAGCTCAGCACATTTCCCATAGAAAAGATTTCCTGCTTCATTGGCTTTTTCTGCATCAAACTCTAACCAAAATTTATTAATATTGTCTGTATTTGTATCAAGTTTTCCGCCTACAGCCGGAATCCAGAAGGAGTGCTTAACATCCATGGATTTCAAACTAAAATATACCTTTTCATCGGTTGGTACGACAAGTTCTTGGCTGGTTACAATCTTTTGTTTAGGATATTCGAAATCCCACCAGTATAAATGAGAACGAACATTAACTACAACTGCTTTAGAGTTTTTGTCATCCATTGTTTTAACATCTGCAAGCTTAAATGTTGCGGAAACAGTTGGAACAGCTAGAACCAAAAGCAAAAGTATCGGAATAACGGTCCAAATAATTTCTAATTTATGACTTCCTTCCACCTGTTTAGGTATCCTGTCATCCTTCCTTCTAAAACGGAAAAAGACGATAACAAAAACTAACATAACTACAATAATAACGCCAACCATAATTATCGTACTTAGCCCCATCAAATCGTACTGGATGTCAGCAACTTCACCGGCTGGAGTTAATGTGGATAAATATGGTTTTCCACAACCGGAAAGTACAAGCGCTACTATCGCAAACAGCGAGAATAAACGCCAATTTGCAAGCCTTTTCATGCTTAATCAAACCCCTCTTTCACTTTTAGTATATTATTTTATTGATTGATCAAAGAAGTATGTACGACCCCTTTCCCGAAAGAAATTTCTTCAGGAAAGATACGTCAGCAAAACTAGATTAATGTAACTATAACCATCGCCACAAAAATAATAGTCAAATATTGCAATGAATAAACAAACATTAGTTTTGCCCACTTTATGTCATCTTTGATCTTATATCCATAAATCCCTAATGCCAGCCAGCCGAGATTTAAAACGGTGGCAAGAATTAGAAATGGGATTCCTAATTTAGTAAGAAAAAATGGGATTGGCAAAAGTGCTGCAACCCAGAGTACAATGTGAATTTTTGTGGTTTTAAACCCTTTTACTACCGGAAGCATTGGGATGTTCGCGGCTTTATACTCCTTCACCCTTCTCATCGCCAAAGCATAGAAATGAGGCGGCTGCCAAACAAACATTAAAACAAATAATGCCCATGCCATGACATCAAGATTTGCATCTACTGCAGCCCAGCCAATCAACGGTGGTACAGCTCCGGAAATACTGCCAATGATGGTATTAGAGACCAGCTGTCTTTTTGACCATAATGTATATAAGAAAACATAACTAAAAACTCCAAGCAGTCCTATTACTGTTGCAGTTATCGTTGTAAACAATAAAAACAGTGTTCCCAGTCCTATAAGTAAAATACCTAATCCCAGAACTTTTACCGGCACCACTTTCCCGGTAACAGTAGGTCTAGATTTTGTTCTTTCCATTAAGTGATCGATATCCCGGTCAACGTAATTGTTTATTGCACAGGAACCGGCAACGATTAAAGCCGAACCCGCCACTGTAAAGAAGACAATATCTAAATTATTCAAAAAGCTAAGGCCGGAAAAATGCAATGCGAGCCAAAGACCTGTAAAGACAGTGATCAGATTGGAATTAACGATTCCAATTTTGATAAGGGCCATAAAGTCTTTCCAAACGGATGTTTTTTCTGAAACAGAATCCAGGCTTGTCGCACCATTTCCTATGGCAGCCTTTGAGTTGGACATTTAATTTCTCCTCCTGATTCTTAATACTGTCCTTTATCACTTGATGAAGCATACCCTCATTATGTATACCGTGATTTCAATAACACTTTCTCTGTATATTAAATCACACTTTCGGGAATTTTTGTGAACTTTTTTTGAATAATTTTTGACTAATTTGTGACTAAATAAAATTTCTTCTTATTTTCCCCTTGTTCAGACCATTAAAGTTTTGTAAAAAAATAAAAAGGAAGTCTTTTATGTATTTATTTCAACAGTATGAATATAGGATTGTCGGAATTAAGACTGCAGTATGCAACCCTGTCGGTCTCTTGAAAAATTCATCCCTCTATAGTTCTAACAGACTACACCTTAAGTTTCAACGTTTTCCACTATAATAATAGTGATAAATTAACATTATCCATTTTCAAAAAAAATCCTATAAGAAACTAGGCTGAAATTCTGTTCTTTTTTTGGATAATTCGTTATGATGTATAAGTACTTTTAATCTTGCTTCTTTTTTTATCCATTATACTGTCAAGAATTTTTTTTGACAAATTATTGAACTTTAGTTAGAGGTGAAATTTTTTGCGACGCTCTTTGAAGTGGTTGGCTGTTGCCACCACCATTGGAATGATACTTATTTTACTCGGCGGGGCACTCGTTACCAAAACGGGTTCTGGAATGGGCTGCGGAAGATCTTGGCCATTATGCCACGGCAAGATTCTGCCTTCGGACATTACACCGGAACTTATTATTGAACTTGCCCACCGGCTTGTTTCAGGTGCAGTCGGCATCATGGTATTAATATTGTCCGTTTGGTCGTGGAAGGCAATCGGTCATATAAGGGAAACAAAATTTCTTTCCTTTCTGTCTTTTTTCTTTCTGCTGCTCCAGGGGTTAATCGGAGCTGCTGCAGTAAAATGGGGACAATCTGATTTCGTCCTGGCTTTACATTTCGGTATTTCTCTCATTTCATTTGCGGCTGTTTTCTTATTAACGCTGCTCATTTTTGAAATCGATAAAAAGTTCGCCGCCGAGAAACTCTATATTGATAAACGGATGGGTTTCCATATTATTGGCGTTACCATTTATAGTTATATCGTCATTTATACCGGCGCCCTTGTCCGTCATACAAAATCAAGCCTTGTCTGCAGGGATTGGCCATTTTGTCTAAACGATTCTCCCGGACTTCCAAGCAATCTATATGAATGGGTGCAAATGGGCCACCGAACGGCTGCGGGCTTGATTTTTCTCTGGATCCTTTACATTACTGTGCTTGCTGTCCGTCATTATAAGCACCAAAGAGTCCTGTATTGGGGCTGGATTATTTCGTTGATTTTGGTATCAATGCAAGTAACCGCAGGCGCATTTATCATTTTTAGCCGCCTAAACCTTTACATCGCCTTACTGCATGCTTTTTTTATTACTTGTTTATTTGGTCTCTTAAGCTATTTTGTCCTTTTGTATTCAAGGTCAAAAAGGAACTTTCATTAAAAAAGGCTGTCTCGAGTTTGAGACAGCCTTTTTCTTTATGCTTTAACTAGTTCAATCAAGAGGTCACCGGTTTGGATAGAGTCACCGTTTAATGCGTAGATGTCTTTTACAACACCGGAAAATGGTGCTTGAACGGTCGTTTCCATCTTCATCGCTTCCGTAATCATCAAATGATCACCACGTTCGACCTTTTCACCCTTCTCTACCAATACTTTAATAACTGTTCCAGGCATCGAGGCGGAAATATGGTTTTCATTTTTCGGATCCCCTTTAAGTCTAGAGACAACCTTTGCTTTTATACTCTCATCTTTTATAACCACTTCACGAGGCTGGCCATTTAATTCAAAATAGATGACTCTTGTCCCGTCTGCCTGCGGCTGACCAATCGAAACTAGTTTCACAATTAGCGTTTTACCTGTTTCTATTTCTACTTCAATTTCTTCACCCAAGCGCATTCCATACAAGAAGGTTGGAGTATCAAGAACGGAAATATCCCCATACAGCTCTGTTGTTTTAGCATATTCCATAAACACCTTTGGATAAAGGGCATACGAAATAATTTCAAAATCAGTTACCTGTCTTCCCAATTCCTCATAAAGCTCTTCTTGTAACGTATTAAAATCAACTGGTTCAAGCAGTTCTCCAGGTCGCACTTCCAAAGGCTTCTTGCCTTTTAAAATCACCTTCTGCAGCTCTTCAGGGAATCCGCCATGCGGTTGACCTAAATAACCTTCAAACAATTCAACAACTGAATCAGGGAAATCGAGCGAATTTCCTTTTAATACGACGTCTTCCTCGTTTAAGTCATTTTGCACCATGAACAACGCCATATCGCCAACAACCTTTGAGGATGGGGTTACCTTGACAATATCGCCAAACATTTGGTTTACACGGGAGTACATTTCCTTTACTTCATCCCAGCGCTCGCCAAGCCCGACTGCCTTTGCCTGCTGCTGAAGGTTGCTGTATTGCCCCCCCGGCATTTCATGCTGATAAATTTCCGAATGCGGCGACATCATTCCGGACTCAAAATCTTGATAATATTTACGGACATCCTCCCAATAATGGGAAAGCTTTTCTAGAGCATCGATGTTTACATCAGGCTTTCGCTGATTGCCTTCTAAAGCGTAATAAAGGGAGTTACCACTCGGCTGGGAGGTCAACCCTGCCATTGTACTCATGGCAACATCGACAATATCTACACCTCCGTCGATTGCACGGGCATAAGTATAAATCCCATTACCACTAGTATCATGAGTATGAAGGTGGATTGGTATATCGATTGTCGCTTTTAATTCTGACACAAGCCGGTAAGCAGCTTCTGGCTTCAATAGGCCCGCCATATCCTTTATGCCAAGAATATGGGCACCTTGATTTTCAAGCTCTTTGGCGAGGTTTTTATAGTATTCAAGATTGTATTTCGTTCTCGTAGGGTCCAATATATCCCCAGTATAACAAATGGATGCTTCGGCGATCTTTCCGGTCTGCCTTACAGCGTCGATAGCCACTTCCATTCCCTTGATCCAGTTTAAGCTGTCAAAAATTCGAAACACATCTATCCCAGCCGACGCTGATTGCGTAACAAATTCCTTGATCAAATTGTCAGGATAGTTTTTATACCCAACAGCATTTGCTCCGCGAATTAACATTTGGAAAAGAACATTCGGAATCTTTTCGCGAAGATTCAAGAGTCGGTCCCAAGGGTCTTCCTTAAGGAACCGGTAAGCCACGTCAAACGTAGCTCCTCCCCACATTTCAAAAGAAAATAGCTCTGGCAATAGCTTTGCTGTCGGTTCGGCGATATGAGCGATATCAGTTGTGCGCATCCGTGTTGCCAGCAATGATTGATGGGCGTCCCGGAAAGTTGTGTCAGTTAACAGCACCTGCTTTTGATCTTTTACCCACTGGACGAGGCCATCTGCTCCTTGCTTTTCTAAAATTTGTTTAGTCCCTTCTTTATATGCTAAATCAAATGGCAGAGAAGGAATTCGCGGCTTTGAAAAAACAGGTCTTTTCTTCTTTTCAATGCCCGGAAAACCATTTACTGTGACGGTGCCGATATAGGACAGCATTTTTGTTCCCCTGTCTTTACGGACTGGGAAAATAAACAGTTCTGGTGTTGTATCAATAAAGGAGGTATCATACTTGCCGTTTAGGAACAATTCATGTTTCACAACGTTTTCTAAAAATGGAATATTCGTTTTGATTCCTCTTATCCTGAATTCCTGCAAATTACGAACCATTTTTGCAGCGGCCTGTTCAAACGTCAATGCCCATGTGGAAAGCTTCACTAATAATGAATCATAGTAAGGAGTAATGACTGCGCCTTGAAATCCATTCCCGGCATCCAGTCGTACGCCAAAACCACCGCCAGAGCGGTACGCCATAATTTTGCCGGTATCAGGCATGAAGTTATTTAACGGGTCTTCTGTTGTAACCCTGGATTGAATAGCATATCCATATAAAAGAATTTTTTCTTGTTCCGGTATCCCAATTAAAGGCCCATGCAATTCATGTCCTTCGGCAACTAAAATCTGTGTCTGGACAATATCGATACCTGTTACCATTTCCGTAATAGTATGCTCCACTTGAACACGAGGGTTTACCTCAATAAAATAAAAGTCATTCTCCGAAACTAGAAATTCCACTGTTCCTGCATTGATGTAATTGACATTTTTCATTAATTTTACAGCCGCATTACAAATCTGATTTCTTAACTCATCAGTAAGAGAGACGCTTGGAGCAATCTCGACCACCTTTTGGTGGCGCCGCTGGACAGAGCAATCCCTGTCAAAAAGATGAACGATATTTCCTTCTTTATCTCCAATAATCTGAACCTCAATATGTTTAGGTTTTTCAATTAATTTTTCCAGATAAACATCATCGTTTCCGAAGGCTGCCTTTGCTTCTGATTTAGCCCGTTCAAATGCTTCACGAACTTCTTCGCGGCTTCTGACAATTCTCATTCCTCGTCCACCGCCGCCAAGCGCTGCTTTGATGATGATTGGGAAGCTATATTCTTCGGCAAATTCCAGCACTTCCTCAACACTGTTAACAGGGCCGCCGCTCCCTGGTATAACTGGTATTCCCGCCAGTTCAGCCTGATAGCGGGCTTTTACTTTATCGCCAAACATATCTAAATGTTTAGATGCAGGACCGATAAACACAATCCCTTCTTCTTCGCAGCGTCTGGCAAAGTGGATATTCTCCGACAAAAACCCATAGCCCGGATGAATGGCGTCTGCACCACTTCTTTTAGCAATCCCAATGATTCCTTCAATATCTAAATAGGCATCAATTGGTTTCTTCCCTTCGCCCACTAAATATGCCTCATCTGCTTTATAGCGATGATAAGAGCCGGAATCCTCTTTTGAATAAATCGCAACAGTTCGAATATTCAGTTCAGTACAGGCGCGAAAAACCCTGATTGCAATTTCTCCACGGTTTGCAACCAATATTTTATTTATTTGTCTTGCCATATAAAACACCTCAATCTATGTATTTTTAAAAATGCGGGAGGCTGATAATCAGCCCCCTCATTTTTATTTCATATAAATAATTTTTCCATTACCGCTTTGCACTTTAGTATCCACTGTTTGTTTTTTGGTTTTATATTTTTTCTCATATTTAACAAACATAGAAACGTTCACAAGGATTCCCATTGCCGCAGCCAGCATTAACAAGGAGGAACCTCCATAGCTGATGAACGGTAGCGGAACACCTGTTAACGGAATAACCCCAGAGATCCCGCCAAGATTAATAAATGTTTGAATCCCAATCATACTTGAAATCCCAATCGCGAGGAGACTTCCGAAGGGGTCCTTACATTGCAAGCCGATATAAATCCCACGCAAAACAATATAAGCTAGCAGCAGAATGACAAAGCCTACACCCCAGATTCCTAATTCCTCGGCAATTACCGCCATAATAAAGTCAGTATGAGATTCCGGCAAATAGCCTAGCTTTTGAATGCTTTTACCTAGACCCAAACCATTTATACCGCCCTGCCCTATCGCAATAAAGGAATTTGCAAGGTGAAATCCAGCGTTTTGGGCATCAGCAAACGGATCTCCCCAGGATGAGAATCGTTCAAGCCGTTTTTCAGAAAAGATAAACCCCTTAGCCGCAATAAAAAGAGGCAGGATAATGATTATAGCCATCACAAGCAGTTTTCCAATCGTTTTATAATTCATTCCAGAACTAAAAATGATCATGCCGGCAATGAGGGCAATGATGCTCGCTGTGCCGTAATCAGGCTGAAGAGCAATTAATACACAAACTATAAAAAGAAAGAAAATTGGAGGTAGTACCCCTTTGTTAAATTGATTGATATAATCCTGCTTTTTCGAATAAACAGCTGCCAAATAAATGATAATTGCCAGTTTCACAAATTCAGAAGGCTGAAATTTAAAACCACCAATCTGATACCAGCTTTGTGCACCGCCTGCGACAGTACCAAATACGAAAAGTCCCAATAAAGTGATAAGGGAGGTCAGAACAATAAATACCATTACTTGCGTAAACTTCATAATTTTATACGGAATGATAGCTGTAAAAAGGAAGATGAAAGCAAACAATAGCAGCCACATTTTTTGCTTTTGATAAAAATAATCACTTGGCACATCATACCTTTGGACGGCCCAGGCCATGCTGGAGCTATAGATCATGATTAAACCAAAAGTACATAAAAGTATAATGGCAATGATTAGAGAATAATCATATGATTTTAATATTTTCTTTACCATGCTTACATCCTCATTTTCAATTTAGGTTTATACCATTCTATTATAATCGAAATTTCATGTTATGACTTGAGGAAACAATTATTTGTTACAAGATTTTAATAGAGAAAATTCAGAAAAATGAGGTAAAAAATATTAACTCTATATATAACAAAAAACTCAAACAATCGCAAGCATTGTTTGAGTCCTTTTGTGTTATTTTTTTATGGATGCATCGTGAAGCGCAGATAGTTCTCGTTCCAATTGATCTAAAATCGCTTTCCCATCCTTGCTATCTATTAAGCCCAATCTTACCGCAAAGTCTATTTCTCTAGATAGGCCAAACATTTGGGTATCCAACACCTCTTCATAAAGAGGGCATTGAGGCATCGTGAGATTGTCCATTTGCACTTTGATAAGCTTTAATATTTTTTCAGCGTCTGCCTGCAATAAGGCAAAAGCTTTTTCCTGGTGATTCACGATCATTTCAGACGCCAACATTGATCCCCCCATTTCAGAGCGAATATTCAACTTATCTATAAATTTTACCTTTTGCAGCGAAAAATTGCAAGAACAATAAGCCTTAGCTGCCGCTCGATTGAATAATTATGACTTTCGAGCAGAAAAAGGCTATACTTAATAATGTAAATAAGGAGGATTGACCATGGAACGCATTATCAATATAAAAGGTAAAGTAAAATATCCAATCACACTTGACCCAAGTGTTTGGATTTTCGATGATCGCCGGCTTGATTTAACTACGCATTTTTTAACTGAAAAAGATAATACCGATTCTACGGAAGCATATACGAAAGCCGTGTCAAAGCACTGGGACCGTGAAATCATGGAAGGAGCCGTCTTCCCTCCGACATTAAAAACAGAGCGCATATATGAAAAACAAAAGATGCTAACCGGAACCTTCGGAATTCTATTTAAACCATTTCTGAAAAATTCCGAGCCGGCAAGCACCGCATCAGTGCTTGTAATTGAAACAGAAGATGATAATTATGAGCTGCCCATAAATGAGGCCTTTGAGTTGATTTTGGGATTCTCAGATAAAGGCAAGCAGCTGTCCGCTGATGGCCCTGTTCACGTTTATTTTGGCGACGGCTCAAACCAGCAAAACCCTATTAAAAAAGTAAAAGGTTTTATCGTAAAATAGGACGGGCAATCTTGCCCGTTTTTACTTACAATAAATCCGCGGCTAGCCGTGCCAATCCTGACCTTTCCCCTTTTAATAGTTTCACATGACCGGAAATAACTTGATTTTTAAATTTCTCCACGACATAGGTTAAACCGTTATTATAAGCATCAAGATATGGATGATCAATCTGCTCCGGATCCCCCATTAAAACGATCTTACTGTCCTCTCCAACCCTGGTTATAATCGTTTTCACTTCATGCTTGGTCAGATTCTGCGCTTCATCGATAATAATAAATTGCTTAGGAAGACTCCTCCCCCGAATATAAGTTAGTGCCTCCACCTCAATGGATCCCATACCAGCTAAGATTGCATCCAGTTCCCCAGGTTTTTTTGTATTAAATAGAAATTCCAAATTATCAAAAATTGGCTGCATCCACGGCCGCAGCTTTTCCTGCTTTTCACCTGGCAAAAAGCCTAAATCCTTGCCGACCGGAACAATCGGCCGGGCGACGAGCAGTTTTTTATATTCGTGAAAATCCTCTGTCTGCATAAGTCCAGCGGCTAATGCCAGCAAGGTTTTTCCTGTTCCTGCTTTGCCGATTAAAGTTACTAGCGGGATATCTTTTCGCAGCAGCAATTCGATTGCCATTGTTTGCTGTACATTCCGCGAATGAATTCCCCAAACATGCTCTTGGTTCAGCGCTAGCTTCTTGACCTTCTTGGCCGTTATATTAACCATCCCAATCGCCGAGGCCGAGCTTCCGAGGGAATCCTTTAATATCAGAAATTGGTTTGGATAAAAGGTATAATTGGCGATTTCTGAGAGTAGAAGTTCTCCTTTCTCATAATAACGGTTTAACAGGTCTTTTGGGATATAGACCTCAAGAAATCCCGTATATAAAGAATCAACTTCCACCACCCGGTCATTTAGAAAATCCTCTGCAGATAGTCCGATGGCATCTGCTTTTACTCTTACTAATGCATCCTTGCTGACTAGAATAACGGGTTTTCCATTCTCCTTTGTTTGTTCCTCTAAAAACAAATTCTTCGCAACCGCAAGAATTCGATTATCATTCGTTTTTTCAACAAAAATATCCTGAAGCTCATGAAATGATCGGTGATTCAGCTCAATTCTGATGGTTCCTCCATTTTCGAGCGGGATTCTTTCATGGAGCTTTCCCGAGGCTCTGAGACCATCAATTAATCTTGATACATGCCTAGCATTTCTACCGATTTCATCCATGTACCTTTTCTTTGAGTCCACTTCTTCAAGTACGACTGCAGGAATAACTACTTCATTATCTTGAAAGGAAAAAATGGAATACGGGTCTTGTAATAAGACGTTTGTATCTAACACGTATATTTTACTCAAAGCGACGCCTCCTGCTTTACTTGATGTAAGGAAAGTGTAACATTACTATACATGCCATTTTGCCGGTTGGACTTTGGTAAAATATATGTTTATTGGAATAAAGATAGAAGGTGTTCCGCACAATAATTGTTAGTTGGGACCTTCATATCAAATAGAATATTATGTGAATTTTCCCAGTCTTTTAATTAGCTTTTTGGGAGGGTTTTTTATGAAGAAGATTTTAGTGACAGCTGCCATTTTCTTATTATTAACGGGATGTAATACGAATCAAAATAACGAGACGGCAAAAAATCAACAAAATAAATTAGTAAATGTAAAAAATAGCTACATAGAAAGTGTAGACCGAAAAACGGGCCAGGAAATATCAAAGCGGTTGGTGGAACTGGCGACAAGCGTACCGAATGTAAATGATGCAACTGCCGTGGTAATAGGGCGTTACGCAATCGTTGGAATCGATGTAAATGCCAAAATTGACCGTTCTCAGGTGGGGACTATAAAATATTCCGTGGCAGAAAGCCTCAAAAAGGATCGGTATGGTGCCAATGCCATCGTTGTAGCAGATGCCGATACCACTGAGCGGCTCAAAGAAATTCAGGCGGATATAAACAACGGGCGTCCAATCAAAGGGATTATGGAGGAGCTAGCTGACGTTGCCGGGAGGTTAATGCCGGAAATACCCGGAGATTTGATAACCCCTAATCCGAAAAACGCAACGGAAGAACCCGATAAAAAGCTCCCTGCAAAACAAGAAAACCAGCTTGAAAAAGAGCAGGAAAAACAGTCTAATTATCATAAATGATAAAAAAGCTTAGCTGTAGGCTAAGCTTTTCTTATTGCATCCATGACCTGCCTGTCCAATCTTTCAGCGGCATTTTTATCATAGGTTTTGTCATATTGGACTTCCTGAACAATTTTAGAGCCATAAAACATGACATCCCTTACTTCCTTAATTTTCACTTCAATAAGGGCCAGTTTCAACGGAACGTCTTTCAGTCTTTCTTCTTTTAAATTAGCTTCTCCCTGGATGGAGTATGTAGACTCATTTGCGATAATATTAATAACGACATGGTTATTTTTATTTATATTTTCAATGATTCTGGAACGGTTATCAACCGCAAAATAGATGATATTTTCATCTTTTGCAAGCACCCAGGATATAGCGCTGACATTTGGTCCACCTGTTTCATAATCAACGGTAGCCAGCGTAACAAATCTTTCTTTTTGCAATTCCTCATATAAAGGTTTAATTAATTTTGGTTCGACTTGATTGACCATTTCTATTTTCAACTCCTTTTTCTTCAATGCTGCCTTAAAACAGATATTCCCATATTACTACTATCTCTTTTTTTCTTCAACTAATACAACGTTCCCCTACAGACAGCCTTGATACTATAGTATAATAAGTAGTAACCAAGAAATATAAAGAGGTGCATAATGAGAGTTAAATGCGTGCTTTGTGATAAAATTGAAACGATTGATGACGAATCTCCAGAGGCAAAACGTTTAAGAAATCGTCCAATCCATACATATATGTGCGATCCATGTCAGGAACGTATAGCGAAAAAAACGAACGACCGGCTGGAAACCGGAAATTTCCGTTTTCTCAGGCCAAAATCAGATAGGGATGAATGGTAAAGAGGCTGACTTTTCCGGTCAGCCTCTTTTTTTAATCTGCAATAGGAAAGTTTTCGTATTTCTCTGGTTCTCTACTGATTTGGTCCAGCATAACTTCAATTAATTCCCGTGGGAAACGTGTTTTTTTACTATCTTCCCCCTGCTGATAGGCAACATAGTACATCACTTCATCGTGCGTAATTTCAACTTTGCTAATATGGTATTCATCCTTAAGCATTCGTTCGAAATGCTTTAAGGTATCTATCGCAGCCGTATCTTCCGGACGGGCATCACTAACTACTTTTATTGTCAGCCAATTATATAAAACATCCTGAACGGAATTCATCGTATCCCCCCATCACTTTGCCTCCGACTGCTGCTTTTTCGATTGATGCAGGCGGATTTTATATATTATTAAGATTAGAGCAGATACAGCTAACGCTTCGGCTACTGGCAATGCATAAGAAAGAATCAGCAAAACTAAGCATCCAATTACGAGACAAGTATAAATGACCACGTTTTTTAAAAGAGGCAGCTTCTTCGCATATCCCAATTTATATACAACGACAGCTAAAATCACGATATATATAAACTGTAACCAAACAGCCGTTTTAACATCCGTAAGCTGCATGAAAAATCTTAGAGTGGGGGAGAATCCTTCCATTTAAATTGCACTCCTTTTATTAACTCATTTCAGCATATTTTTTCTTTTTAGCCAAACGTTCCCGTTCGTTTTTATCAAGAATTTTCTTACGAAGACGGATGGATTGTGGAGTCACTTCACAAAATTCATCGTCATTTAAATACTCCAAAGATTCCTCCAAGGTTAAGAGACGAGGCTTTTTAATAACAGAAGTCTGATCTTTATTGGCAGAGCGAACGTTCGTTGCCTGCTTAACCTTTGTAATATTAACTGTCAGGTCATTTTCACGAGTATGTTCCCCTACGATCATTCCTTCGTAGATTTCCGTTCCCGGCTCAACAAAAATGGTTCCGCGGTCTTCCACTTGCATAATACCATAAGTTGATGCTTTACCCGACTCCATTGAGACAAGAACACCTTGTCTTCTTCCGCCAACCTGACCCGTAGCCATTGGCTGGTAGCTGTCAAATGTATGATTGATGATTCCGTACCCTCTGGTCAGCGTCAAAAATTCTGTTGTGTAGCCAATTAAGCCGCGGGCAGGAACATTAAATATTAGCCGAACCTGACCTGTTCCATTATTAATCATATCAAGCATTTCACCTTTACGAGCTCCAAGTGATTCCATGACAGAACCGGTATGCTCCTCAGGAACATCAATTTGTACCCTTTCGATTGGCTCACAGCGTACCCCATCAATTTCTTTAACAATAACCTCTGGTTTGGATACTTGAAGCTCATATCCTTCACGGCGCATGTTTTCAATTAAGATGGAAAGGTGCAGTTCTCCGCGTCCGGAAACAATCCATGCATCTGGCGAGTCTGTATTTTCGACACGTAAGCTGACGTCTGTTTGCAATTGAGCTTGAAGTCTTTCTTCAATCTTTCTGGATGTTAAATATTTTCCTTCACGACCGGCAAATGGGCTGTTATTGACAGCAAAAGTCATTTGCAGGGTCGGTTCATCAATCCTTAGCACTGGCAGGGCTTCTTGATTTTCTACTGGACAGACGGTTTCCCCGACATTAATATCCTCCATACCGGAAACAGCCACTAAGTCACCGGCAACCGCTTCTTGAACTTCCTCACGCTTTAATCCAAAGAAACCAAAAATTTTCGTTACCCTGAACTGTTTGACTGAGCCATCAAGCTTCATTAAAGCAACCTGTTGTCCCACTTTCATCGTTCCGCGGAAGACACGGCCAATACCAATTCTTCCTACATAGTCACTGTAATCTAGAAGGGCTACCTGAAATTGCAGCGGTTCCTCCCTGTTATCGACTGGTGAAGGAATGTGTTCAATAATGGCTTCGTATAATGACTGCATATTTTCATCTTGTTTATCCGGAGTCAAACTTGCTGTTCCATTGATGCCTGATGCATAGATGACAGGGAATTCTAATTGGTCCTCATTGGCATCCAGTTCGATAAACAAGTCGATAACTTCATCTACAACCTCGGCTGGACGGGCAAAGTCACGGTCGATTTTATTTACCACCACGATTGGAGTCAGATTTTGTTCCAACGCCTTTTTTAACACAAATCTTGTTTGCGGCATAGTGCCTTCATAGGCGTCCACCACGAGCAGAACACCATCGACCATTCTCATAATCCGCTCTACTTCCCCGCCGAAGTCAGCGTGTCCGGGAGTATCCAGGATGTTAATTCTTGTATCTTTATATTGAATAGCAGTATTTTTGGCAAGGATTGTAATGCCGCGCTCTCTTTCCAAATCATTGGAATCCATGGCCCGTTCATCAACATGCTCATTTGAACGAAACGTTCCTGCCTGTTTTAATAACTGGTCCACCAAAGTGGTTTTTCCGTGGTCAACGTGCGCAATAATTGCAATGTTTCTTATATTATCTCTTTTCTTCAAAGAAGTTCCATCTCCTGACTATTTTCGGGTAAAATCTATTTATAGTTTCATTTACAACTAAAACATTATACCATAATAAGAGTGGAAACCTAAAAGTATTTTATTGTAGAATGAAAAATAAAGTTTTGATAAAGGAGTAAAGATCATGAAAGATGTGAAATGGCCGTTCCTCATTTATGCAATTCTTGCAGCAGCATGCATTATGGGAATAGGTGTTGCTATAGCCGAAAAAAGCCTGCTAGGGATATTAGGATGTATTATTGCTGTTATCGTTATCATGGGACTTGGTTTTAAAACAAAAAAGAAAATGCGTGAAAACGGAACGTTATAAATGAAAACTCGCCGATTGGCGAGTCCGTTAGGACGGCTCATGAGGCGTAGTTGAATTTATACTTTCTTATTAGCTAAAAAAAGAGGCTGACCTTGTTTAAGTCAGCCTCTTACCATTTTCCGCCCTTTAAATATTCTTGAAGAATCGTTTGATGCAGCCCCGGCTTAGCAACAAAAAGGGAGTCTTGTGTAAGGTAATCCAGCTTCTCTCCCCTTAAATTAGTGACAACTCCACCAAGCTCCTTAATAATCACGGCCCCTGCAGCATAATCCCAGGGGGACAAACGCATGGAGATATATGCGTCTACTCTGCCAGTAGCTACGAACACCATTTCTAAAGCCGCCGACCCATAGGATCTCGTCCCTCTTGCATCCCTAACTAATGGAATTAACAAATTATGGTCAATTCGGTGATTTTTCATTACCCATGTTGCGTTCAAGGCAATAATGGACTTTTTCACTGAAGTCTCGCTTAAATTCGCAATCGGAGTTTCATTCAGATAGGCTCCCTTGCCGGAAAAAGCATGATACAATTCATCATGAACCACATCATAAACTAACCCAATTTTGCCAACACCGTCTTCATAAACCCCGATAGAAATCGCAAAATTCCTTTGCTGATGAATAAAGTTCATCGTTCCATCGATTGGATCAATCATCCAGACGATTCCCTCAAGGCTGTCCAATTTATCTCCGAACCCTTCTTCTCCCATGATTTTATGATGAGGGTAGGCCTCTTTTATTTTTTTGATAAAAAATTGTTCCGTTTCTTTATCGATATTCGTTACTAAATCATTGGCATTTGATTTGGTTTGAATACTTAAGCGCTGATTAAAGGATTTCCGAATACTCTCTCCGGCTTCGTTTACCCATTGTTTTGCCTGGGAATAAAGACTTTCCCAATTCATCCTTCTTCACTCCAATTTATCTTTATTTCTTGTGAGCTTTCGATGTATGTAGTATGAGATACGGAAAAAATTTCATGTATCTATAGCTTAATCAAAGATAAGCCAATCATCAACTTTTTGCGCCTTTATTCCTTTTTTACTTTTATTAACTTTTTTCCAAACACAATAATAAACGAACTCCCCCGTCCACATTGGAGTTCGTTTAGATTATGAAAACTTTTCGTTTCATTCTATTTTGTATCCCCTTAAATTATTAATACAAATTTATTTTTATAAAGCTTTTAGCCGCATTAATTCTAAACGGATTCTTTCAAGCTTCTGTTTGCATTCTTTAATTTTTTTCTCGTCTTTTTCTTCAATCGCTTCAAATAAAACTGCTAATTCATAGTCCATTTCCAATCTTAGAACTGCTGCTTTTTGCTTTTCGCCAACTTTTTTAAGTGATGTATTCATCAACTGCTTCACCTTTTCTCCTCCCCCTAGGATTCATTTCGGTTTATTTTTTACTGTATAATATGAGGCATTTTGAAATGTTGGAACAAATATGTGCTTTAACCCAGAATGCTGTTCATTTCATGTCTGTAAAGGCATTATGCTACAATGTTTGGGGAATGGCTTATAGGAGGTATAGGGATGGATTTTAAAGGATTTACCGAAGAAGATTTTAATGTGTTTTTAGTCGCGGGATTGGAGAATAGAATGGAAGCCTTAAAAACCTCCATTCGTCCTAAATTAGAGCAATTGGGCCATCATTTCGCCCCAGCCTTGAATGTATTAACTGGTGATGAAATGTTTGTTCATATTGCCAAACATGCAAGGCGGACAGTTAATCCTCCAAAGGATACCTGGGTGGCTTTCGCCAATAATCCGCGCGGCTATAAAATGCTGCCTCATTTTCAAATCGGCTTATGGCATACCCATTTATTTATTTGGTTTGCAGTTATTTATGAAGCTCCACAGAAGGAAGTAATTGCAGAGCGTCTGTCAAAAAAATTGACCAAGATATTTAAAGAAATACCAAAAGAATTTGCGTGGTCTGCTGATCATACGAAGCCTGATACTTTCTCACACAGGGAAATGTCAAAGGAAGAATTAAAGGGGCTTATCGACCGCTTACAAACAGTTAAAAAAGCAGAACTATTGTGCGGCTATACGATAGATAGAGAAGCTGCCATCGCGCTTGGCTCTGAAGGCTTGATAAACGAAATCGAAAATGTATTCCAAAAGGTTGCACCAATATATAAAATTGCTTGTAATTTGAAATAAACAAAGGAGACAGCTAATGTCTCCTTTGTTTATTTCATCATAATTCTCTCACCGGGAGAAGCTTCTTTTGCTTTTTTAATGGCCCGATAGGATGAATATCCGCTGATTTCTTCAAATTCACCGCAAACGGTCTTTTCCTCTGCTTTACTTGGGACAATTTCCTTAAATCTCCGGTAGACGGACATTAACTGGTCGCGTTCAATTCCGGACTCATACGCTTTTTCAATGGCTTCAAAGAAATGAACGACATCAACAATTTCCTCTGTCGACCATCTGTAGTCTATTGGATACTGATATTCCATGTAATCTCACCTGCTGACTCTCTTGTGTATTGTTTCTTATTCTTTCCACTTCCGGCGAATTTGTTCAGCTTCAAGGATAATCCGATCAAAAAGCTCGGCAGTAGACGGTACATCTTTAATGAGTCCCATGACCTGACCCGCCCAAGCGAAGCCTTTATCAACTTCACCATTATAAATGTACTGTTGATTAGCTTTTCCACTAATAAAATCCTTAAGCTCTTCATAACCGCCATGATTCTTTTCAATTTCAAGAATTCTATCTGTCCATGTGTTCGCAATTGCTCTTGCTGGTGCGCCGAGCGAGCGCTTAATCACCACTGTATCAGTTTCAGTGCCTTCAATCAATGCATTTTTATACACATCATTAGCATGAACACATTCCTTAGTGGCAATAAAACGAGTACCCATCTCTATTCCTTCAGCACCTAAACTGAGTGCGGCCATTAGCCCTCTGCCATCACCTATTCCGCCCGAAGCAATAACCGGTATTGACACTGCATCGACAACCTGAGGGATTAACACCATAGTACCTAGATCATCACGGCCGAGATGCCCTCCTCCTTCCTGCCCAACTACCATTACAGCATCAGCGCCAAGTTCCTCCGCTTTCACTGCCTGCCTTCTTGCAGCAACAAGGACAAGCTTTTTAATGGATGTACCCTTTAATTGTTCAAAAATAGGAGCCGGATTTCCGCCAGTCATAGAAATAACAGGTACCTCTTCATCAATAGCCACCTGCAAAAAGTCAGCAAAAGGCCTTCCGGTTTGTCCGATGGCAAAGTTCACTCCAAAAGGATTATCGGTTAATTCTCTAACCTTCTTAATTTCTTCTCTAAGAAGTTCAGGACTTGCCAAGGACATGGCCGTAATTTGCCCAAGGCCGCCACTATTGGATACGGCTGCGGCTAAATCAGAATAAGCTAAATACGCAAGCCCGCCTTGAATAATTGGATAGCGGATATTTAATATTTCTGTTACTCGTGTCTGCCAATTCATTTGAAAAATCACTCCTTAATTAGTCGTTATTTGTTATTTCGTTTCAAACGGGTAAATTTCCTTTTCTTTTGGGAAACTAAATTTTATAAATCCATTCGGATAAAAATTTACAGAATTCCTATGCAGACCACATATTTAATGCTATAATTCAATTTGTTTTTTTGAATCTTTATTTATAAGAGATCTTAATAAGAGGTGTGTATAAATTGTCCCAAAATCAAACACCGCTCTTTAGCGGTTTATTAGCACATGCCAATAGAAATCCAATTCAATTTCATATACCTGGACATAAAAAAGGAGCCGGTATGGATCCGGAATTCCGAGAGTTCATTGGTGAGAATGCTCTTTCCATTGACTTAATCAATATTGGACCGCTTGATGACCTCCATTCACCTAAAGGAATGATTAAGCAGGCCCAGGAATTAGCGGCAGAAGCTTTTGGTGCCGACCATACTTTCTTTTCAGTCCAAGGCACCAGCGGAGCCATTATGACAATGGTTATGGCAGTTTGCGGCCCTGGAGATAAAATCATTGTGCCACGAAATGTCCATAAATCAGTCATGTCGGCCATTGTCTTTTCAGGTGCAATTCCGGTATTTATCCATCCGGAAATTGACATGGAGCTGGGGATTTCCCATGGTATTACACCGGAATCAGTGGAAAAAGCACTTGAACAGCACCCTGATGCCAAAGGAGTATTAGTCATTAACCCGACTTACTTTGGAGTTTCCGCCGACTTAAAAAGAATCGTGGAAATTGCCCACTCTTACGAAGTGCCTGTCCTTGTAGACGAGGCCCATGGAGTTCATATTCATTTCCATGAAGACCTTCCAATATCAGCCATGCAGGCAGGTGCGGATATGGCTGCAACCAGCGTCCATAAGCTTGGCGGTTCGATGACGCAAAGCTCCATTTTAAATGTTAAAGAAGGTCTTGTTTCGGTTAAACATGTTCAATCCATTCTCAGCATGCTTACGACAACATCCACTTCTTATTTATTATTGGCTTCGCTGGATGTTGCCAGGAAACAGCTGGTGATGAAAGGAAAAGAATTAATTGACAGAACGATTCGCCTTGCGCAGTCCATCCGTCAAAGAGTGAACGAAATAGAACATCTTTATTGCCCTGGTGAAGAAATTTTAGATTCCAAAGCCATATTTGATTATGACCCGACAAAACTGATTATTTCCGTCAAAGATTTAGGGCTTACTGGCTATGAAGTAGAAAAATGGCTCCGTGAAAAGCACAATATTGAAGTGGAAATGTCTGACCTTTACAACATCCTCTGTATCATTACTTTAGGAGATACGGAAAATGAAGGGGATATTTTAGTAACCGCCCTAAGGGAGCTTTCTAAAGAGTATGAGAATCGTTCTGAAAAGATCGAGCCTGTTGAGGTTCTCCTGCCGGAAATTCCTTTGCTTGCCTTAACTCCGAGGGATGCGTTTTACTCTGAAACGGAAGTAGTAGCCCTGGAGAAATCTGAGGGCAGAATAATTGCTGAATTCATTATGGTGTATCCTCCAGGAATCCCAATTTTTATTCCTGGTGAGATTATTACGAAAGAAAACCTCCACTATATAAAGAAAAACCTGGAGGCCGGACTGCCTGTTCAAGGACCGGAGGACGATGAACTGAAAACAATCCGGGTTATTAAAGAATATAAGGCAATTCAATAGCAAATAAAAAATACAGGATTCCTAATGGAATCCTGTTTATTTTTAAGTAAATTATATTTATTTCACTTCTTTTTCCCCATGGCTTTCGCAGCAGCAGCCGCATTTTGAATAGAGAACCGTTACTTTTTCATCTTCAAAATGATCAATTGTTGAATTACAAGTTTGGCATACAATAGTACCCATGCTTATTAGTCCCCTTTTTTGTGGAATTATCACTAAATTGAAAGCGATTTACTATCCTTGAAATCATAATAATATATCACATTAAAAATTTCAAGCCTAATTGTATGTCACATTTAAAAATAATAATTTAAATAGGAGTTAAAATTGTCCCAATAACAAACATTTTAGCTTCAAACTGTACAAATAAAGAAAAGTTTATAAATATACCTATTTAAGTTGTCATTATTTTTTATTCAATGCTAGAATAAAAGAGGTGATATTACAGGTATATAAGGGGGATAATGATGGCTTTAAATGCATATATAAAGCTCGTGCCTTCATCAGCGAAGCAAACGATTACAATCGAAGAAGTAAAGGATTTATTTCATTACTATAAAGACATTACAAGCAAAACTGGCGATCAGCTGAATTGGCAATTTGAGGATGCAGCACTACCTTATGAGATAAAAGAAACGGCTGAAGGAAAAGGAAACTGGTTTTATTTACATTCTGACCATGAACGTTACTTTGCCATTTTAATAGGTGTTGATAAAGAAACTGTCAAAACAGAAGAAGGCGGGGAATATGAGCAGACATATATTCAGGTTACCTTGCCGGAACAATCTACATACGGAGATAAAGGAAAAGCAAATGAATTTTGCAAATTCCTAGCCAAAAAGCTTCAAGGCGAATTGCACCTCTTTAACGAAAGAATTATGTACTTTTACCCAAGAAAATAAGCTCCCAAAGGGAGCTTCAACAGACTTGTTGAAAAGCTATCGAATGTTTTTTGATAATCCAAGCTCCTAAAAGGAGCTCAGATTGTCGAGAAAGTATATTTTTCTCGGCAATTTTTTATTTTATCAGAATCCGAAAATTCATTTTTTATGAAAAATTGTCGCTGCTAATGGGCCTGTTGATTTCCGCTCCAGGTGCTTCGCTTTCCGCGGGCGGTTCGGGGAGCCTCCTCGGCGCGTTCCGCGCCTGTGGGGTCTCCCCTGTCCCGTACTCCCGCAGGAGTCTGCGCACCTTCCGCTCCAATCAACAGGGAGATTATCAATCTAAAGAACTACAACACACTTTTTCTAGTCTGAATAAGTGTGTTGCAATCTTTTTCATGTTCTGGCAAGCTGCAGTAAGAAGGGCCTGCTCACTTGCTTTTTTATCCCACGTAACCGGCAGTAGCGAAGCCCGTGCAGCTCTTTTGAGTCTGCGAAGCTTCGCTCAATTTTTTCCTTTCTAAATTTATAAAGCTGTTTTCCTGATTTAGATAAGCGATTTATTCTTACCTTCTCTTTTTACTCCTCCCATACCCGAATTTCTTTTGTCTCTTTCTTCTCTTCTTTTTCCTTTAACGGCTTTTTTCCATGATTAATTCTATCCTCTTCTATAGCTTTATTAAGTTCCTCAAAATATTCGCGAGTCTCTACTTTTACCTCTTCCTTTGTATACTTATGCTTATTGGCGTTTGCCTTTAAATGAGTGGAATCAGTAAATAAAACACGACCGCCAACCATTTTATGATTCATTGCCTGCAGAACAATCTCATCAAATATTTCCTGAAATATATCGGTATCAATTTCCGTATTTATAACTTTGAAACGATGTTGGCGATTCCAACTGATCGTCGAATGATGTGGACCGGATCGTGGAATTTTAAACCTAAAAACCACCGGTAGGCAATGTTCATTTTAACTTCTCTTTCTAGTTGTCTTTCAGATCGAATACCAAAAAGGTATCCAATAAACATCATTTTAAAAAGAATTAGTGGGTCAGATGGGCAGCCATTATCCTCACTATAAAATGGACGAACTTTTTCTAAAAGAAATGAAAAATCTATATATTTATCAATCAAGCCAAGAAGGTGGTTGTCTGGAACTAATTCATCAATAGAAACAAATTCGTATTCACTTTGGCTGGACACTTTTGGCTTAAACATTAATTTCACCACATATTTTATTATTTATTGTTTGAGTTGCAGGTCTCTTTATTAACACCTGTTGATTTGCGCGGAAGGCACGAAGACTCCTGCGGGAGTACGGGGCAGTGGGAGACCCCACAGGAGCTTGCGCCGAGGAGGCTCCCCGGCACGCCCGCGGAAAGCGAAGTGCCTGGAGCGCAAATCTTCAGACATGTTGAAAAGTCTATGTATTAATAATATTACAACAAATTAACGCGGTGCATTGTTAAAGAATACGAATAAAAATAGAGGCTGCCGAGGGTTTCTCGACAGCCCGAGCTCCTAAAAGGAGCTTTTTTCAATGTATATAACGTGCCATGGTGTAATGGATTGATGTATAGACCACTAGGCTTAATGTGGTAATAAAAAGCGTTTTGCGGAAAGAATTGGTGATTTTGTTGCCAATAATGAAAGCCAAATAAAAAAAGACAAAAAACATAATAACTTTGAATAGAAGCTGATCGTGTTTTGACAGCCATTCGATTAATGTATAGCCACTCCAAATAATAAATTGCAGCATCATGACGATATAAACCCTCATCTTTGTCACCACGCAGTTACATTTATTAAAATAATTATATTATAGGAACAGCAAATTATTTGTAAAATTTTGCATTACTAACTGCAAATATTTGTTTTCCCCATAAAAAAAGTCCCTTTCGTGTTTAGGTACGAAAGGGACTTTTTTTATTATTTAAGGATGTGAATTGGACTTCCTAGAGCTACTTCCGCTGCTTCCATAGTGATTTCACCAAGGGTTGGGTGGGCATGGATAGTCATAGCCAAATCTTCGGCAGTCATCCCTGCTTCAATCGCAAGGCCAAGCTCAGCAATCATGTCAGAAGCGTTTGCACCGGCAATTTGTGCACCGATTACAAGGCCGTCTTCTTTCCGCGTAACTAATCGTAAGAAACCATCACTTGAGTCAAGCGATAGAGCACGGCCATTTGCTGCAAATGGGAACTTAGCAACCGTTACTTCCATTCCTTCTTCCTTCGCCTGCGCTTCAGTATATCCGACTGCAGCCAACTCAGGCTCAGAGAATACAACGGCAGGAATTCCTAAATAATCAATTTCAGAAGGATGTCCCGAAATTGCCTCCGCCGCAATTTTAGCCTCGTATGATGCCTTGTGGGCTAATTGAGGGCCTGCCACGACATCACCAATAGCGTAAATATTGCTAATATTAGTTCGGCATTGTTTGTCGATTTCGATCAATCCGCGCTCAGATAATTTCACCCCAGCTTGTTCAAGACCCATTTCATCAGTATTCGGACGACGTCCAACCATGACGAAAACGTAATCGGCTTCGATTTTCTTTTCTTCACCTTTTGTTTCAAAGGTTACCACGACGCCGTTTTCTGTCTCTTCCACACCTTTAGCCAAGGCTTTCGTATAGAACTCCGCACCTTTTTTCTTCATGTTGCGCTTAACCAAGGCCGCCATTTGCTTATCAAAAACACCCATGCCTAAAATTTCCTCGGCACCTTCCAAAATCGTCACCTGACTGCCAAAGTTTGCATAAGCACCGCCAAGTTCAATCCCGATAACACCGCCGCCAATCACGACAATTTTCTCAGGAATTTCGTTTAGATTAAGGGCACCAGTCGAATTTAGAACACGCTTTGAATATTTAAATGCCGGCAGTTCAATAGGACGGGAACCAGTTGCAATAATAGCATTATTAAAAGTATAAGTTTGAGCAGAATCTTCATTGATTACACGAAGAGTATTAGCATCCACAAAGTATGCTTCTCCGCGTACAATATTCACTTTATTCCCTTTTAATAAGCCTTCAACACCGCCGGTTAATTTTTTTACAATACCAGCTTTAAATTCTTGAACCTTCGAGAAGTCAACCTTTACATTTTCAGCTGTAATCCCGAAGCCCTCGGAATGAAGGGCAGTTTCATAACGATGACCTGCAGCGATTAAAGCTTTTGAAGGAATACAGCCGACATTTAAACATACTCCGCCTACATATTCCTTTTCTACAATTGTTACCTTTTGTCCTAGTTGAGCAGCACGAATAGCTGCCACATACCCGCCAGGACCAGAGCCGATGACTATAGTTTCTGTTTCAATCGGAAAATCTCCAACTACCATTTTTCTTACGCCTCCATTAACAATAGTTCTGGATCGTTCAACAATCGCTTGATATGATTTAGTGCATTCTGAGCAGTTGCACCGTCAATCATGCGATGGTCGAAGCTTAAGCTGATGGCTAATACAGGGGCTGCAACAATTTCGCCATTTCTAACAATAGGTTTCTCGGCAATTCGGCCAATTCCTAAAATAGCCACTTCAGGATGGTTAATGACTGGAGTAAACCATTGGCCTCCAGCAGAACCGATATTGCTAATTGTGCATGAGCCGCCTTTCATTTCATCAGGAGCTAGCTTTCCGCTTCTAGCCTTGTCAGCCAATTCATTAATTTCTTGTGAGATTGAGAAAACTGATTTACGGTCTGCATCCTTAACAACCGGAACTAATAGACCTTTTTCAGTATCAGCAGCAATACCAATATTAAAGTAGTGCTTATGAACAATTTCCCCAGCAGCATCGTCAATCGATGTATTAAAAACAGGGTATTCACGCAATGCACTTGTTAAAGCTTTTACGACATATGGAAGGAAGGTTAACTTGATGCCTTTCTGAGCAGCAACTTCCTTGAATTTTTTACGGTGGGCAACAAGCTTTGTTACATCCACTTCATCCATTAATGTAACATGTGGAGCAGTATGTTTGGAATTGACCATCGCTTTCGCAATTGCTTTGCGGATTCCGCTTAACTTCTCGCGGGTTTCCGGATATTGCCCTTGCGGAATTTGTGCAGCAGCTTTAGGTGATTCAACCGTTTCAGCAGTTTCAGCTGCAGGTGCTGCTGCTTGAGGTGCCGCTGCTTGTGCACCACCGTTTAAGAATGCATCAATATTTTCTTTTAGAACCCGGCCATTTTTACCTGTTCCAGCCACTAAACTGATTTCTACACCTTTATCACGTGCATATTTACGAACAGATGGCATAGCAATAATGCGTCTATTAGGATCCACATCAGCCTGCGGTTGTGCGGCTGCAGCTTCTTGTGGCTGTGCAGCAGGCTGAGATGGCGCTTCTGCAGGTTTCGTATCTGTAGAAGGTGCCGGCTGAGGAGCTGCTTGTGCTTCTGGCTGCGGCTGTTCTTCCGCATGGTCTCCCTTAAATTGTAAGTCTTCATATCCCGGTGCATCAAAAGTCACCAGAACTTGTCCTACTGTTGCTACCGTTCCTTCACCAATTAATACTTCAAGTACTGTTCCTTCAACAGGGGAAGGAATTTCTACTACAGCTTTATCGTTTTGAATTTCACAAAGGACATCATCTTCTTTTACCTGATCTCCAGGTTTGATGAACCATTTAACAATTTCCCCTTCGTGAATACCTTCACCGATGTCAGGCATTTTAAATTGAAATGACACTGGTATTCATCCTCCTATTTCGCTTGTGGTTTGCTTTTAGTATCAAGGGCAATAGGGAAACAGTTAAGCCCTATTTCCCTTTTCATTAAAATGTTAATACTTTTTTAGCTGTTTCAATTACGTCTTTATAATTTGGAAGCCATACAGACTCTGCTTGTGAGAAAGGATAAATAGTATCCGGCGCAGCCACGCGCAGAACTGGTGCTTCTAGGCTTAAAATTGCACGGTCATTGATTTCAGCCACTACATTGGCAGCAACACCGGCCATTTTTTGTGCTTCTTGAACGACAATCGCACGGCCCGTTTTTTCAACAGATGCAATAATCGTGTCGATATCAAGCGGGCTGATTGTACGTAAGTCGACTACTTCTACAGAATGTCCTTCCTTCGCTAACTCATCTGCCGCTTTTAAAGATTCGTGCACCATTGCACCATAAGTAATAATAGATAAATCAGTACCTTCACGTTTTACATCAGCTTTACCAAGCGGAATAGTATACTCTTCCTCTGGCACCTCTTGACGGAAAGCACGATAAAGCTTCAAATGCTCAAGGAAAATGACAGGGTCATTATCACGGATTGCTGAAAGCAATAATCCTTTTGCATCATACGGCGTAGATGGGACAACGACTTTTAACCCTGGTGTTTGTGCCATCAAACCTTCTAAGCTATCGGAATGCAGCTCAGGAGTGTGGACACCGCCGCCAAATGGAGAACGAACAGTAATCGGCATATGATAACGACCGCCTGAACGGTAGCGCATACGTGACATTTGCCCTGCAATAGAATCCATTACCTCAAATACGAAGCCAAAGAATTGAATCTCAGGGATTGGGCGGAATCCCGTCATCGCAAGACCAATTGCTAGTCCGCCAATTCCTGATTCGGCAAGAGGAGTGTCAAATACACGATCTTCACTAAATTCTTTTTGAAGGCCTTCTGTCGCTCGGAATACACCGCCGTTTACGCCAACGTCTTCGCCGAATACTAACGTTTTAGGGTCATTTTTCAATTCCGTACGAAGTGCATCAGTAATTGCTTGAATCATTGTCATTTGAGCCATGACTTACTTCGACTCCTTTGCTTGATATATTTCATTTTGTTCTTTTAAATTAACCGGCATTTCCTCAAACATGATGGATATTAAATCGGTAACCTTTTGTTTAGGAGCCGAATCCGCCTTTTTAATTGCCTCTTTAATATCTTCTTTTGCTTGGTCAATTACTTCATTTTCTTTTTCTTCACTCCATAAACCTTTCTTCTCAAGGAATTTACGGAAACGGACAAGCGGGTCTTTCTTTTCCCATTCATTATCAAGGTCAGCAGTACGGTAACGTGTTGGATCGTCACCAGCCATGGTATGTGGTCCATAACGATAGGTTAATGTTTCAATTAAGGTAGGTCCTTCGCCATTGATGGCACGATCACGAGCATCCTTTACGGCAGCATATACTGCAAGAGGGTCCATTCCATCGACTTGGATACCAGGGATTCCAGCAGCCATTGCTTTCTGAGCAATTGTTTTTGCTGCAGATTGCTTTTCAACTGGAGTGGAAATCGCAAATCGGTTGTTTTGAACTATGAAAATAGCTGGCGCCTTGAATGCACCTGCAAAGTTAATTCCTTCATAAAAGTCTCCTTGGGACGCGCCGCCATCACCTGTATAGGTAATCGCAACAGCCTTCGTGCCGCTCTTTTTAAGTCCTAATGCCACACCTGCTGTCTGCACATATTGGGCACCAATAATAATTTGTGGAGATAAAACATTAACTCCCTCAGGAATTTGGTTGCCATGAAAATGTCCACGTGAAAACAAAAATGCTTGGTAAAGCGGCAGTCCGTGCCAAATTAACTGAGGAACATCCCGATACCCAGGTAAAATATAATCTTCTTTTTCCAGAGCAAATTGTGATGCCAACTGGGATGCTTCCTGTCCTGCTGTTGGTGCATAGAAGCCCAAACGGCCCTGACGATTTAGGGAAATGGATCTCTGGTCTAAAATTCTTGTGTACACCATCCGCCGCATAAGTTCCTGCAGCTGCTCGTCTGTTAATGCTGGCATTGCGCCTTCATTAACAACTTCCCCTTCTTCATTTAAGATTTGGAATGTTTTAAACTGTTCTTCTGCTGCTTGGAGTGACTTAACTGCATCCAACGGCATATTTTTGGTTTGAGAAGCCATCGTGGTCACATCTTCCTTTCATTATTTAAATACTTATAATTAAAATAAAATCCACTACGTTAGGTTACCCAAAAAAGCTGGAAAATAGGGTATTCCAAATTTTTTCAAATAAAAATTCTGAACCTAACTGCCAAATATAATCTGTATTAATATCTCCAATAGAAAATATAATACAACATATCATTCCATAACCGAGTTTACACCATCCAATCTGAAGCGTCAAATCCTTTACACCATAATTTTTCAACACATCCATATTATTTATTTTTCACCCATTCTAATAACCTGTATTAACTTGCAATTAACATCTGTTATATAAAAAACAACATTTATCTGGAGTTGTTATAATATAGAAAAAAGCCAGCCTTTTTTTTGGCTGACTTTTTATAATGTCATTTATTAGATGATTTTATTCCTGCCTGTTTATAGAACGAAAGCTTTGTCGCATTGTATTCCTCCGTTAACTTGTTAAAACTTTCGTTTGCGGCAAGAACGTTTTTATACGTCTCATTTACTTTCATAACTTGGGCTTCCAGAGCATCTAGCGGAAGCTCTTTGTTTTTAAACATTTCATACAATTCTTTATCATTTTTTAATGCCTCGGAATAATTACTGTACAAGACATCATGCGCCCTATACCTTTGCATCATAATATCATACAGTTCATTTGCTAATTTCTTTTGTTCCGGGTCCTTTAACTGATCCTTTATTTTTTTCACTTTTTGAAATTCTTTTTCAGACTCTTTTAAGCTGTTTGTTTCTTTTTCCAAAAGCTCTTTTCTTTTATCCGCTGAGTCTAGCGCCTCATCGGATAGCTTTACAATTTGCTCATATTCCTTCATTCCTAGTTTTATGATTTGGTCATAAAGGGCTTTTTCTTTCTTTTCCAGAGAAACGAGTGGTTCCTGTTGTTCTTCAAACCCTTTCTCTTTTGCTACAACCTTTTCTAGGACATCATACATTTCCTTCGTTGGATCTTTTTCACTTGTGCAGCCCGATAATATCAAAATAAGAGCGAAAATAAACAGAGCATACCGTTTTCTTTTCATCTTAAAGCACCTTACTTTCCTTCTTATCACCCTCTACTATATCTTTACTTTGTTTATTTGACAACATACCCTTTTGTCGAGAAGGAAAGAACCATCACCGTTAACAAATCCCAAAATGTTTGATAGACTAATGAGTACATATGATTTTATTCGAACATAGGAGTGAAGGTTTATGTTAACGATGGATGATATCATTCGTGATGGACATCCCACTTTAAGGATGGCAGCAGCAGAGGTTTCCATGCCGCCAAGTGATGAGGATAAACAGATTCTTGCGAGTCTGTTAGAATATGTTATCAACAGCCAGGACCCTGAAATAGCGCAAAAATATGGTCTGCGGCCTGGGATAGGACTTGCAGCACCGCAAATAAATGTATCCAAACGGATGATTGCTGTTCACTGCACAGATGACAAGGGACAGCTTATCAGTTATGCTCTATTTAACCCCAAAATCATCAGTCATTCTGTTGAAAAAGCCTATTTACAAACAGGCGAAGGCTGTCTATCGGTTGATGAATCGATTCCGGGCTTTGTGCCGCGGTATGCCCGTGTCACTGTAAAAGGAACAAGTCTAACTGGCGAGGAAATTAAAATCCGCTTAAAAGGTCTGCCTGCTATTTGTTTTCAACATGAAATCGACCATTTAAATGGCATTATGTTTTATGATCATATTGATAAAAAGGACCCTTTAAAGCCAATTGAAGGGGCTAGCGCAATTGAACGATAATGAGGCTGTTTTAAGAACAGCCTTTTTTTTATGTTTGCTTCCCCCTTATTCCATGTTTATCCATGAAAAATTCAGCAATTTAACCATATAATAATAGTAAAAAAAGGCTCTTTCAAAAAATTTCAATTATCTGCCATCACCACCTTTACATTGGACAAGGATTGTTTAAAATAAGAAGTAAGGAGATGATCCACTATGTTAAAGAAGCTTAGGAAGAAGCTTTTAAAACAGTGGAAAGAATTACTCAGAAAAAAATCGATTGCCTAAACTTTTCGAGCCCTTCAAAGTTGCGAAGGGCTCCTTCGTTATTGTAAATTATTAAAACATGCTTTTTACATACATTTCATAATGAAACTAAGTTTTCCACTGAAAATAATGAAAAAGATGAAAATGTTTTATATAATAGAAAAAGTCATGATGAATTAAGGAGCGAGAATAATGTTATTTAAGGTCTATTTTCAAGAAAGCATTAACGAAGTCCCAGTTAGAGAAAATACAAAAACCATTTTCGTTGAAGGTGAATCAAAACGGGATGTTCTTTCTAAAATTGCGGAACGGAAATTTAATGTGGAATATGTTCAAGAGGTACAAGGAGCCTATTTAGAATATGAGCAGCAAAACGAAAACTTTAAAGTATTGGAGATTTGATAATTTATGAAATTTGTAAAAAACGATCAAGCAGCTGTTTTTGCCCTGGGGGGATTGGGTGAAATAGGCAAAAACACGTACGGGGTACAATTCCAAGATGAAATTATCTTAATTGATGCTGGAATTAAATTTCCCGAGGATGAATTATTAGGAATAGATTACGTCATTCCTGATTACAGTTATTTAGTTAAAAATGAAGATAAAATTAAGGGCTTATTCGTCACCCACGGCCATGAAGACCACATAGGTGGCATTCCTTATTTATTGCGCGAAGTCAATATTCCGATTTATGGAGGGAAGCTGGCGCTTGGGTTAATTAAAAATAAGCTGGAAGAGCATGGTCTACTGCGGAATGCTAAATTAATCGAAATTAAAGAAGATGATGTGATTAAGTTCCGGAAAACATCGGTTACCTTTTTCCGGACAACCCATAGTATCCCAGACTCCTATGGCATTGTCGTAAAAACGCCTCCTGGCCAGATCGTCCACACAGGTGATTTTAAATTTGACTTCACACCGGTCGGAGAACCAGCAAATTTAACAAAAATGGCAGAAATCGGCAAAGAAGGCGTGCTTTGTTTATTATCTGATAGTACCAATAGTGAAATTCCTGATTTCACTATGTCGGAACGTCGGGTTGGTGAAAGCATCGATGATATTTTCCGCAAGGTAGACGGACGAATCATTTTTGCTACTTTTGCTTCCAATATTCATAGACTTCAGCAGGTAACAGAAGCAGCCGTTACCTACGGCCGCAAAGTTGCTGTATTTGGACGGAGCATGGAAGCAGCGATTAATATCGGTCTTGATTTAGGCTATATTAGGGCACCGAAAGATACCTTCGTTGATGCTGGTCAGATTAATCGCCTGCCGGCTGATAAAGTAACCATCCTTTGCACAGGAAGCCAAGGGGAGCCAATGGCTGCGTTATCGAGAATCGCTAACGGTACACATAGACAAATTCAAATTATTCCTGGAGATACTGTGGTCTTTTCCTCATCTCCTATTCCTGGAAACACTATTAGTGTCTCAAGAACAATCAATAGTTTGTTTAGAGCGGGTGCCGAGGTAATCCACGGTAAATTAAGTAATATTCACACATCCGGTCATGGCGGACAAGAAGAACAAAAGTTAATGCTCCGATTAATCAAGCCGAAATTCTTTATGCCTATTCATGGCGAATATAGGATGCAAAGAATGCATGCTAAACTTGCCGTCGATTGCGGCGTGCAAGAAGAAAATTGCTTCATTATGGACAATGGCGAAGTCCTTGCATTATCAGAAAATACAGCTCAAGTTGCCGGAAAGATTCCATCAGGAAATGTATATATTGATGGAAGCGGTGTGGGCGATATTGGCAATATCGTTTTAAGAGACAGAAGAATTTTATCTGAAGAGGGCTTAGTAGTTGTTGTTGTCAGCATCAACATGAAGGAATTTAAAATTGCTTCCGGTCCAGATTTAATTTCACGTGGATTTGTTTATATGCGTGAGTCAGGGGACCTAATCAATGATGCACAAAATTTAATTACCAAGCATCTTAACAAGATAATGGAGCGGAAAACAAGCCAATGGTCAGAAATTAAAAACGAAATTACCGATACACTCGCTCCATTCCTATATGAAAAAACAAAGAGAAGACCAATGATTTTACCAATTATTATGGAAGTATAAAAAAAGGAACCGCTAGGCGGTTCCTTTTTTTAGCTAATAAGAAATTCAACTACGTCTCTGTCTTCGTCCTAACGGACTCGCCAATCGACGAGTTTTCATTTATTCCATCACTTTATGTTCAAACCGGTCTATATCATTGTCGGTGCCAATCACGATCAGTACGTCATTGACATTGATCATTTCGCCTGCATGAGGAGAAACAATGATATCCTCCCCTCTTTTGATGGCCACAATATTCAAACCGTATTTTTTCCGGATATCAAGATCCATAATGGTGTGGCCGCCAATTTTACCGTTTGCGACGATTTCAACGATACTATGTTCATCCGATAACTCAAGATAATCAACAACATTACTGGAGGTCATATTATGGGCGATTCTCCGCCCCATATCCCGTTCAGGATGAACAACATGGTCTGCGCCGATTTTTCTTAAAACCTTTTCGTGATAATCATTCTGCGCCTTTGCGGTTACGCGGCTCACTCCTAATTCTTTTAGAATTAGTGTGGTTAAAATACTTGATTGAATATCATCGCCAATGGCGACAATGACATGGTCAAAATTACGAATCCCTAAACTTTTTAAGACTGTTTCATCGGTTGAGTCGCCGACTACCGCATGTGATGCAATCATCGAAAATTCATTGACCCGTTCCTCGTTTACGTCAATTGCCAATACTTCCATTCCCTCATCTGTTAAGGTCCGGCAGATACTGCCGCCAAATCGGCCAAGACCAATGACAGCAAAACTTTTCTTCACAAACAATTCCCCCAGGAAATTCAATTAGATAACTGGTATTATTTTAACATCCATCATAATTTTTATATAGAGCGAAATTTCAGCGATTTAATCACGGTTTCTCTGCTGCTTTCTTTTTTTATAAATAACTATGCCCACTGCTGCTAATATGATAAATAGTATTATTATCGGCATATTGCCAAATATAAAAACGACCAACCCTGAAAAGAAGGATAACAACAAATTGGTACTCTTCATAAACTGTTTTTTTGTTTTTTCCCAAGTATTTAGTTTGTCCTTTTCAATATCAGGAACAACAATTTTATTTTCATAGAGAGTAATATTTACCGTTGAGAAAGATGTTTGATTTTCGAGATATTTCATTTTCCCTTGTATAGTTTCGATTTCCTCTTGAACAGCCGCTAAATCTGCAGAGATTTTTAAAAGGTCTTCTGTCTTAACTGCCCCATTCATAAAGGAAAGAAGACGTTCCTCCACGACCCGTTTGGATTTTAGCCTTGACTCAAGGTCGACATATTCCTCGGTTACATCCTGACCGGTAATATTCCGCTGGAGCACTTCAACTGCTTGCCCCTCTGCATCGTGCAAAAAGTCCTGGAAATGTTTTTGCGGGATTCTTATCTTCATATGTCCGCTGATTTGTTCTTTTCCGGCTCTTGCGACATTGGACTCAGCGATATAGCCGCCATATTGGGCTGCTTTTTCTTCAAAAGTCCGGACAGTCCGGTCAAATTTCTTTACACGGAGTTCTAAGTCTGCCTGATAGATGACCATTTTACTTTGAACCTCTATGCTTACCGTTTCAGCAGCCTTATTTGCGGTTGATTTGTCACTAGCAGATAAAGAGGGTTTCTCAGCACTGCCCGAACCTGCAGAATCCATTTGTGCTATGTTTTCCACATTCATTTTTCCACTTTCACTTTTGCTATTGTTCGAGCTGCAGCCTGTCAGTATAACCATCAATGTCATAATAAAAATGATGAAAAGTTGTATTACCTTTTTCATATCTTAAGACACCCCTTTTTTTATAAAATAGTCCATTTTATACACTGACGATTTTATAAGGGGATGGTTACATCTTTTCCTTCTGATAAAAAATAAAATACGGTGCGTGATTAAAACAGATTCACAAGATTTATTCTGTTTTCTCTAATTCACTCAACACCCGGTTAATTCGTTTTTCGAGCATTTTTAGGCCGCTGCCTCCGGCTTGGAAATGGCGGAGCCTGCCTTCTTTGTCAAACACATAGTAGGCAGGAACATATTTATTTTCAAAAGCAGCTGTCAATTTATGTTCGCTGTCGACAAAAGTCGGCTGGGTGATGCCATGTTCAGCCGCAGCCTGTTTGATATCTTTAATATTTAAATCATTCTCTGACCTTGGCATATGAATTGAGACAACATTCAATTTTTCCTTGTATTGGTCGCGAAATTGATTAATCTGCGGCATAGCTTCTTTACAAAGATGACAGCTGATGGACCAAAAATGAAATAGGGTCGGCTTTTCACCAACTAACTCATCCTTAGTTACCTGACCATTTAGCCACTCAGCCTCCCCCTCTAACTCGGGCATTTCCTCCCTTAGCTTCATCTCTTTTCCCTCCTATGAAATAGACCTAACACGAAGGTTAGGTCTAGCTAAAGCATGCTTTATGATTGATTACCTTTTAAGGCAATATATTTTGTGATCACCCTTACCGCAACATCGATTGCCTCTTCACTTGGTGTTAATTTGGCATGATGCAGTCCGTAGGGGGAATCGACACCGAGCCAAAACATAAATCCAGGAATTTCTTTCAGCATGTAGCCATAATCTTCCCCTGTCATAGCTTCTTTACATTCTACGAATTGAACCGCATCAGCTTCTTTTATAAAATTTATAAATTCCCTGGTCAATTCCTCGCTATTATACACCTGATGGTACATAGATCCGTAGTCAATTACTGCCTCACATTCAAAACCGGCTTCAATTCCTTTTACAATCGCTTCAATCCGATGCTTGACCTTTTTCATCGATTCCGGTGACAATGTTCGGATTGTCCCCTCTAGCCTTGCTTTCTCGGCAATAATGTTTTGAACAGTTCCTCCGGTGATTTTTCCAATCGTGATCACGGCACTATCTAATGGGTTAACATTTCGAGAAACAATGGTTTGCAGCTGATTAACAAGCTGGCAAGCAGCAATGACCATATCATTGGTTTGATGCGGATAGGCGGCATGACCTCCCTTTCCCTTCAAATCAATAAACAGTTCAGATGTATTTGCAAACAATAATCCTTCTTTCACAGCGATGGTTCCGACTGGATACTCGGGTGCAATATGAAGTGCAAGAATCATATCTGGCATCCATTCTCGCATTTCCTCTGTCCTTAACATCGGTTCGGCACCGCCAGGACCTTCCTCAGCAGGCTGAAAAATAAATAATAAATCGTCATCAATTGGGTTTTCTACAAAAAAGGTCAGCACTCCAAGTGCAATGCTCATGTGAAAATCATGCCCACAGGCATGCATTTGCTCGCTGTGCTGTGAAGAAAATGGAAGACCCGTTTCCTCTGTAATGGGAAGACCATCAATGTCGGTCCTATAACCAATTGTTTTTTTCGAGTTCAACCCTGAAACCTTGACAAAGAGGCCAGTTTTCCATTTTTTTATGGCAACCCGCTCTTGGGGTAATGAATGTATGTAAGCTAATAAATAGGCCTGAGTTTTATATTCTTGAAACCCGAGTTCAGGAATTTGATGAAGATCACGGCGAATTTTAACAAACGGATTCATGATTACCACTCCAATCTATGCAGAAAGCGTGGAACAATTCCACGCTTTTTTGTCTTAATTATAATTGACGAAGTGCGTCTAAAATCTCTGTTTTGGATTTTGTTTGCTCGTCAATATCTTTAATTTTTCTTGCCGGCGTTCCTGCAACCACTGTATTTGGAGGAACGTCTTGGGTAACAATTGCTCCGGCAGCGACAACCGAGCCTTTTCCAACTGTTACTCCTTCAAGAACTACGGCGTTAGCGCCAATTAAAACATCATCTTCAATAATAACCGGTTTTGCTGATGGCGGCTCAACCACTCCAGCCAATACCGCACCTGCACCAATATGACACTTCTTACCAACTGTAGCCCTGCCGCCAAGAACTGCGTTCATGTCAATCATCGTTCCTTCACCAATTACAGACCCAATATTGATGACGGCCCCCATCATGATAATCGCATTATCGCCAATCTCTACTTGGTCACGAATAAAAGCACCTGGTTCAATCCGGGCATTAATATGCTTCATATCCAATAAAGGAATGGCTGAATTACGACGGTCGTTTTCAACAACAAAATCTTCAATTTTTGCCTGATTTGCCTCAAGAGCAGCGCTGATTTCAGACCATTCACCGAAGACAACCCCGGTATTACCATTAATGAATGCTTTTGCATTTGCACCAAAGTCAATGCCTTCAAGCTCGCCTTTTACATAAACCTTTACTGGTGTTGATTTTTTGCTATTTTGGATAAAGGATATAATTTCATGCGCATCCATCATTTTCATCTTCTAAATCCCCCTATACTTGTACTAAAAAATACTTTAGCAAACAAAAGCGCTGAAAACAAGAAAAACATATGCTTTATTTAAGATTCCGAAACATATTCTTTAATCAACTCTACAAATGCTTGTACTTGTTTTAATTGAAAAGCCGACTCATATCCAAGAAGCCACGTATCACGGCTTAAAGGTTCATTTTTTTCATTCACAAGGGGAATTTTGCAAATATCTTTTTCTGCCTTCGTTAAGGTAATTCCAGGCAGGATCGCATAGCCAATTCCGTTAAATGCCATTTGTTTGCAGGTTTCAATTTGGTCAACGATAACGGTCCTTTTCGGCGTTGTTTTAAAGTTCCGCATCCACCAATCCTGTATCTCTTGGTAATAATTAGAGTCACTCTTAAATTGGATAAACGGGCGGTCTGTATCAAGGACTTGATCTGGATTGGTGATTTCTCTATCCACCAAATACAGCGGATCATGAAACAGGTGTACCTTAACCCCTTTCCAATCAGGTGTACCGCGAATAATGCCAACATGGACCTGATCATCATACAAACAGTTTAAAATCTCACTGCTCCAGCCTGTTACTAGCGAAAGCTTTACTTGGGGATATTTATCGATAAATTTCTTAAGAACTTGCGGCAGCCAGTTTTGTCCGACAATGGAGGCTACAGCAATTTTTAAAGTACCCGATACGCCCTCTTGCAGGGAGTAAATTGTTTCCCGCACCTTTTCCTCTTTTTTCAGGACCTCGTTTACAAAGGCTATCACATGTTCACCGGCAGGGGTCAGCGCTAATCCTTTTTGTGAGCGGATAAAAAGCTTAGTCCCCCAATCCTTCTCGATGGTTTGCAGACGCTGTGAGAGGGCCGGCTGGGAAACAAACAGCCGTTCCGAGGCTTTGCGCATATTCATTTCCTGTGCCAAAACAGACAGTAGTTGGAATTCCGACAATGATGACACTGTTTTCTCCCCTCCTTTTTCCTTTTTCACCTGCAAAAAATAGCCCCCAAAAAAGGGGGCCCTGCTTTTCGTAAGTTATCTATTACCGCGCTTAATAAACAAATTTAATTGATTTAAAACCGTACTTCTTGGCAAAATCCCCTCAAAAAAACCATCTTCCGTCTCAACACAAAGAAATGGTTGGGTAACGAGCAAATCTAAACATTTGTTAAATGGGGTGGATATTGTGACTCTAGGCATAGACTTTTTCATTACTTCTTCTACCCGTCTTTGTTCAAGCTTTTCAAATTCAATTCTTTCAAGACCTAAAATGGAATCCATTATAATGGGTGTACTGATTAAACCATGAAGCTTGTAGGATGGGTCCAAAACAGGAATAGCCGTGTAACCGCTTTTCGTTAACACCAATAAGGCATGTTCCACACTATTTCCGATTTGTACATGTGCGACCCGCTCAGACGGGATAATCAAGTCTTTTATCATTAATTCTAGAAATTCCCCGCTGGGAAGATTAATCATCACCGAAAACTCCTCATGTTTGTTTTTCTACAGACCTATTCTATCATAGTTTTCGGACCTCATGCCAAAAATTGCGATTGCCTTGATAAAAAAAAGGAACCATACAGGCTCCTATTGAATCAAGTCAAAAATTTCGATTGTAATCATATCAATATTATCGAATTGATATCGTTTTGGTTTTTCCTTCTCAAAATAAACCTCTAACTCAAATGTTTCTGTTTTTGGATGGAAAGTGACTTGACATTTCCTCTCCCCATTAACCTCAAAATAACGCTGCGCCGGCTCTCCGCTAGCGGATTGTTCCTGAAGGTTTTTTAATCTTGTTAATATACCTTGAAGCTGTGACATGTGCTTATCTCCTTTCAAACACAAACAAGAATTCTATAAATTAGGTTTTGCATTTGACATGTTTCTATCCTAATGAATTATTTTCATCAATAAAAAAATCATCTTTTAAACATGCCAATATTAAAAGAATAAAATAACGTCCTCTATTTGTCCAAATAAAAATGAAAAAATTGGCTAAAAAATTTTCAAAACGCAAAAAGAAGGCCCTCATTGACTGAGACCTTCTCAAAAAAATCTGATGGCGATAAAAAGTATAATAAATAAAGTCAATGCAAAGAAGATGCCGTAGGATAAAAAAATAGGGTTTTTGACATATACATTTTTTTGAATTCCTTTGTCTAACTGGGTATCAAATTCACCCTCCACAGCTTTTTGCTGCCTGCCAAGGGCAAGTGTATAAATGAGGGAGACAGCCAAAATACCAACAATAAGAATGGCAACCGTCATTTCAAAAAGAGTCATTGAGCATTTCTCCTTTAAAGATAAACTATATCTTTAAATTGCCACTCCGTGACACATTCTATTCCTACAGCAATTGATCGTGTTCAAACAAATATTGGTATGAAATATCGATAAATAAATATTCACTGCCAGTGATTGGAAACGAAAAGGTTCGAATCGGCTCGCCGGTTTCAATATCACTATATAGGTCAGACAATATGCCTTTTCTTTCATTCCGCATTTTGATGATGTTCTCTAGAAAATACGGTCTCCAGCTCCAGTTTTTATTGATATATTCAGTCTGGATGCTCCAGCCTCCGTCTTTCTTAAAAAGATTGGCCGACTTTTGAAAGCCGTCTTCATCACAAATATATAACCGAAAGACGATATGATCCATTTCTTTTCCCAGGACATGCAGGAGCTCTTCAAAACCGGACTTCCGGTTTTTCGTTACAATTTCCTGAACCTTTGCTTGAAAATATTCAGCAGTTGTATAAACAGCTTCCAATTTTCTTTTTTCATATACAATAAAGTCATGGAATTTTTCCTTTAATCGGGGTTTTAAGAAATCTCGGCTGATAAATTCCGCGGCTGGAGGGTGCAAATAAAAACCCTGATAATAACGGCCGCCATTTTTCCAAGCAAACTGCAGCTGGTAGCTCATCTCAATATTTTCAAACAAGAGCGTTGCTCCAATTTTTCTAGCAAGGACCGATACGGAAAATAAAACATCATTGAAATTGGTACCAGTTGAGGTTGATTTTAAAGCTTCTAAATTAATTTTTAAAATGTCCGGTTCAAGCTCCCCGATTCGTTCGAAAAAACGGTTTTCACTGCCAAGATTTGCAATGGCAATTTTAATTCCATAGGTCCGATAATATTGTAAAAGGTTATCAAATTGGTCTAAATCTCCTGAGTATTTGTGATCAGAAATTTCAAGAACAATTCGACTTAACCTAAAACCCTTGCTTTCGAATTCTAAAAGCTCCTGAAGAAATGGTTCTCCATGTCCATACATAAGCAGCTCAGCATTCCGGTTCAGGAATATGCTGACATCTTCATCCAGCTCCTCTGCCTTTTCCAGCGCTTTTCGAACTAAAAGCAAATCAACTTCGAATTTATATTCTTCAGGAATTTGTTCATCACAAAAAAACGGACCTAAGCTTATAACATTTTCTGCTGATTTATATCTTCCTAATACTTCATAGGCGATTACACGCTGTTCATCGGCACTAAAAATCGGCTGGAAATAAGGAAAAACATCATTTAGATTTGAGAGTATTTCCAGTGCATCCATCCAAAGTACCTCCAAAAAATTGTTAATTTCATTATACCATACGCACAGGTATTACCGTCTGTTCTTTGCCAAAAGGATACCATTATAACTCTAAAGAAACAATCAAACAATATTCTTAGCTCTTCAAAAGAGGAGGTAAGGATGTGAAAAAGCTAAGTCTGTTCGCTTTAATCCTTCCATTGCTTGGATGCAGCCATGTTGATGAAAATTACGAAGTGAGTTCTAAGCAAAACAATATTAAGCAAGAGCCTCCGATCATTGAGGATGAAAAACCCAAGAACGTTGCTTCTACAAAAGAGGATAATCGCTCCTATAATTTAAATGACTTAAACAGTCAGATCATAAATATAAGCCAAGAAAAGGAAACAGCAAAGCCCTTTGTAAAGAAGGACTCCACTTTATTGGACGTTATCATAATCAGGCAAACCCCTGAGCTTAGAAACGGATGTGAAGTGACCAGCCTTGCAATGATGCTAAACTACGCCGGGATTCAAACAAACAAAATGGAGTTGTACCGGCTGATAAAAAAAGACCCCGATCCGCTCATCAAATCACCAAAAGGTGATTTCTTGCATTGGGGGAATCCCGATCACGGATTTGTTGGTGATATGACCGGCAAACAACCGGGGTATGCTGCTTTTGAGCAGCCAATGATTGATTTAATAAATCAAAAGTTGCCGGGGAGAGCCGTTAATTTAACCAAGCAGCCATTTGAAAAAATATTGGAACATGTTTCAAGTGGGTTTCCTGTCGTGATCTGGACAACAGGTGATTACCGGCTCCCAGATCGGTGGGAAGCATGGAATCATGGAAAAGAATCTATAAAAACACCGCTTGATTTACACGTCGTCTTGCTCGTCGGCTATGACGAGGGTCATGTATATCTGAATGATCCACTTTCAGGAAAAAAACAAGTCAAAGTAAACAAAGATCAATTTATCGCTTCATGGAATGCCCTAGAAAATCGTGCCGTCAGCTACAAATAAACGACAAAAAGCAGCCACCCCGGCTGCTCAGGCTATCGAAAAACTTTCGATAGCCTTTTATTTTTGCTCTTTTTTTAGTGATACACCGCTTTTTACAATATTATTAATCTTTAGGCTTTTCAACAAGTCTGTTGAATGGCACTCCAGGCACTTCGCTTTCCGCGGGCGTGCCGGCGAGCCTCCTCGTCGCTTCGCTCCTGCGGGGTCTCCCCTGCCCCGTACTCCCGCAGGAGTCTTCGTGCCTTCCGCGCCATTCAACAGGTGTTTTACAATTAAGACCTTCAACTACAATAAAAATAAATATAAAATAAGTGGTGAATTCAATGTTTTAGCCAAAAGTAAATAGCCAAAGTGATGTGAATTTGTTTCAATTGATGAATTATTTCCTCACGAATTCTTACTGCAGCCTGCCAAAATATGAAAAAGATTGTAACACCCTAGCAGGGCTGGAAAATGTGTGTTGCTATACAGGTGAATTGTCTCCCTGTTGATTGGAGCGGAGGGCACTCGACTCCTGCGGGATAGAGAGGTCACTGGAGACCCCGCAGGCGCTTTTAGCGCCGAGGAGGCTCCAGGACCTCCCCGCGGAAAGCGAGTGCCCGGAGTGGAAATCAGCAGGCCTAGTTGCAGAGACAATCATAATAGATTTACACAAAACAAAATGCGTCGTCCAGGCTGCTTTTTATTGGTATCTTTTATGATTTTTCAGAATAAACACTAACATGAGCCTTTATTCTTGCAATAAGCTTTATTTTTTCTGAAAATACATAAGGGACTCTAATAAAAAAAATAGGCTGGTAATAAAAATGTTTCAAAATTTAACTCGGAGGACGTTTATTAAAAGAACATTTGGTTCCCTGCTAACAGTCCTCGGAATGGGGGCTGGGGGATATTATTATGCAAATCGAATTGAACCATCTCTTCTTGAAATTAAACAATTGGAAATCATCCATGAACGAATTCCCAGCAGCTTTATTGGAAAAAAAATAGTCCAATTCAGCGACACCCATCTTGGTTTTCAATATACCTTGGATAAGTTTACAGGTTTAGTTGATACTATCAACGACCTCCAGCCGGACATTATTGTTTTTACGGGCGATTTAATGGACGAGCCAAATAAATATTTGGAAACGAATCAGCTCGCGCCAATTCTAAAAAAATTGCATGCGCCATTAGGAAAGTATTGTATATATGGGAACCATGATCATGGCGGTTATGGCTCAGAAATATATCGGGAAATTATGAACACAGCGGGTTTTACTATCCTGTTAAATTCAGCGGTTTCAGTTACCTTAGAGGATAACAGTTTTATCAGCCTGCTTGGGATTGATGACCGCATGTTGGGCAGACCTGATATAACGACAGCGATAAAAAATGTGCCAAATAATTGTTTTAAAATATTATTATCACACGCGCCAGATATGGCCGATACGGCAAGTTCATACCCCATCGACTGGCAGCTGAGCGGACACAGTCACGGCGGTCAGGTTAAACTTCCGTTTATCGGCGCTCTTGTTATACCGCCTTTTGCGAAGATTTATCAGGAAGGTCATTACATTGTCCGCGGCGGCCATGAGCTAAATCTTTATGTAAATAGGGGAATCGGAACGACACGCCTGCCTTTCCGATTTATGGCCAAGCCAGAGCTTACAGTGTTTACTTTAAAAAGTTAAAAAACGATCTTCCAGCAAGGCTGGCGGGATAGGCTCTGAATAATAAAAGCCTTGAATTTTGTGGCAGCCTGCCTGAATCAAAAATTCAGCCTGTTCTTTCCTCTCAACGCCCTCGGCAATCACTTCAAGGCCAAGGCTTCTGCCAAGGTGGATAATGGTCGATGTGATTGCCGCATCCTTATCGTCGTCTAATATCTCCTTGATGAACGATTGGTCGATTTTCAGACAATCAAGCGGGAACCTTTTCAAATAGTTTAACGATGAATACTCTGTTCCAAAATCATCAACTGAAATTAAAAGCCCCAAGTCTTTTAGCTTTCTTAGCAGGGGGATTGTTTCCTTCATGTCCCGCATAATGCCTTCAGTAATTTCAATTTCTAATGACGTAGGCTGAATTGAATATTTATTAATCATCGATTGAATAAAAGAAACCAAATTAGGCTGTTGAAATTGTTTCGGTGAAATATTTATGGCAATCCGTATACCCATGATCCCTTTATCATTCCAGCTTTTAATCTGTTTACAGGCATTTTCTATTACCCAATTCCCTATGGAAACAATAAGGCCTGTATCTTCAGCGATTGGAATAAAAACCCCTGGGGAAATCCAGCCGAATTCTGTATTCTTCCAGCGCAGAAGCGCCTCAAAAGATGCAGCTTTCCCGGTCCGGACATCTATTTGGGGCTGATAATACAATGTAAGCTCGCCCCTGTCTATCGCTCTTCTTAGATGAGTTTCCAGAGTTACAATATTGGTAAATAACGAATTCATATCTGATCGATAAAATTGGTAATGGGCCCGGCCTCTCTCCTTAACGCGAAAAAGCGCCTCATCTGCATTCTTAATTAACATTTCTGCATCCTTCCCATCATTCGGGTACATGCTGATTCCAATGCTTGGAGAGATAAAATACTCATGGGAATTAAAATAAAAGGATCGAGAAAAGGAAGTAAGCAGCTTACCTACAAAAAAATTAGCCCCGGAGCGTTTTGTGTTAAGCAATAGAATAGTAAACTCATCCCCGCCAACCCGGTAAATAAAACAGCATTCATTCTGGAATTGTAATAACCGGTTGGAAACCTGCTTTAAAATTTCATCACCAGCCAAATGTCCAAGCGTATCGTTCAAATATTTAAATCTGTCCAAGTCAATTGTGATTAAGGCGAACTCTTCTGCCGGATGATGGTCAGCCGGGATACGTTCATTTAAATGTTCTAGCATGGCCCGGCGGTTATATAATCCTGTCAATTGATCATGAAATGCCATGAATTTTATCATTTCCATGTTTTTTGCCTGCTCTGACAAATCCCTTAAAATTATGTAGACCCCGTTTATCTCCCCGTATACGACAATTGGTACTGTTTTTATATGCACAATGAGCCGTTTCTCTTTATTGTTCAAAATTTTACAATCCAGTGACTCAAGAGAAAAACCGGAACACGTCTCTTCGATAAGACCTTTAAACTTTTCCAAATCATGGTCATCAATTAAATCATAAATCGACCGATTTGACAGATGCCTTTCCAATGACCCCGTCAAAACAGCAGCAGCCGGGTTTGCTTCGATTATTTTTCCTTCCGGGCTAATGATAATAATTGCATCCAAGTTATGGTCAACTATAGACCGATAACGCTGCTCACTTTCGGCGATTCTTTTTCTCTCAAGGGACCATTCGGTAATATCCCTTGTAACTGCAACAATATAACGGATGGCGTTATCCTCATCATAGATTGGAGTTAAGATGGATTCCCCGTAAACCTCTTTCCCGTTATCTCCATAAAACACATCGTCAAAAGTAATGATTTCCCTTTTTTTTAATAGTTTCTCATACATTCGCTGAAGCGATTTGGCAGAAGCCTCTGGCAGAACATCCTGAAAAGACCTCCCTATCGCCTCCACATTTAAGTTTGCCTTTCTCATTCCCGCCTCATTGATAAACAGGTATCGAAAGCTTGGGCCTTCTTCCACTTTGACGACAAATACCATATCCTGTATATATTGAAAAATAATATCGAAGATGATTTCCTGTATTTTAGGCCCGGCTTTCCCGGATTCAATTTCACTTATAAAAAATTGATTGAATTGGGTCATTTCATCATCCTCACGAACAAAATAAAATTTTTTCCTTATCCTATACCATATTTCTAAATTTATTTTACAACGAAATAATTTGATTGGAAGTAATTTATAGAAAATAATGACTATTCTACGAAAGTTTTTCCTCTTTTACTTATTGTATTTCTATTTTCCTAATAAAAACGGTATAATATAATTGTCTAAAAAAGAAAGGAGATATGATTTTGAATCCCGACCAGAAATCCCCCCATAAAAAAGTAAACCTAACCATCGAAAACCTCTCACAAGCTGTCTTTATCGTGAACCGGCATGCAAAGACAGCGCCAAATCCCAAGTTTTTGTATAAACTAAAACAAGAATCATTAAAGAAATTGATTGAAGAAGGAAAAGCAAAAAAAGTCGGTCTTCACTTTTCCGAACATCCCAGAAATAGTCAGCAGCAATCCGATGTTTTAGTAGAATGCGGAAATTACCTATTTCACATTCCGCCTACTAAGAGTGACTTTATGGATCTTCCTCATTTAGGAAAATTGGACGGACATATCCGAAATCCAAAGGCAGTACTATCCCTTAATGCAGCAAAAGCCCTGTTGCAGGCCTATACAGGCATAACCGAGTTAGATCCTCCGCCAGGCAGCCCGAAAAAAAGGCCTCGGACCTATCAAAAACCGATCTTTAAAAAGTTGGGTGAAAGATATTCATAGTGGTTTAAAAGCCGGACTTTTCCGGCCTTTTTCATTTGTTCTAAATAGTAGAAACATCTTTTGTAAATATTCTATAATTAAGCAAAATAACTTTTATTAATTTTATCTCGGGAAGGACGGACAATTTTGGAGCATTTACTTAATGAACGTGTAAAAAATATTGAAATTTCAGGGATTCGAAGGTTTTCCAATATGGTTTCCCATGTTGAGGACGTGATTTCCTTAACAATCGGGCAGCCTGATTTTCCTACACCGGAGCATGTAAAAAATGCGGGTATCGAAGCAATTACTGATAATTTTACCTCTTATACACATAACGCCGGCACAATAGAATTAAGAAAGGCTGCTTGTGAATTTGTAAAGAAGAAGTATCATTTGGACTATCAGCCGGAATCGGAAGTAATCGTCACAATGGGAGCTAGTGAAGCAATTGACATTGCTTTAAGGACCATCTTAACGGAAGGCACCGAGGTTATTTTACCCGGACCGATTTACCCGGGTTACGAACCAGTGATTCGAATGATGGGGGCACAGCCGGTCTATAGCGATATTCGCGAAAATCAGTTTCGCTTCACGCTGGATATGATAAAACCATACATAACAGAAAAGACTCGCTGCATCGTCCTCCCTTATCCATCAAATCCTACCGGAGTTAGTCTAAACGAAGGAGAGCTACGGGAAATAGCGGATTATTTAAGGGATAAAGATATTTTCGTTCTTGCCGACGAAATATACAGCGAGCTTTCCTATAACCAGACGCACTATTCGATCGCAAGCTTTCTTAAAGAACAAACAATCGTCATTAACGGATTATCCAAGTCCCATTCAATGACGGGCTGGCGAATCGGCTTTTTGTTTGCTCCCGAGAGTATTGCCAAGCATATCTTAAAGGTTCATCAATATAATGTTTCCTGTGCAAATTCCATTGCTCAAAAAGCAGCATATGAGGCGCTTACAGCAGGGATTGATGATGCCCTTTCCATGAAAAAGGAATATGAAAAGCGTCGTGATTATGTCTATCAGCGCCTTGAGACAATGGGTTTTGAAGTGGTCAAGCCAGACGGGGCCTTTTACTTCTTTATAAAAATTCCAAGCACGATTGCTTTGAATAGCTTTGATTTTGCGGTTAAACTCGTGAATGACGCAAAGGTAGCAGTAGTACCCGGCAGTGCTTTTTCTGAATACGGAGAAGGATATTTTCGTTTATCCTTTGCCTGCTCAATGGGCACGCTTGAAGAAGGACTAAATCGAATCGAACAGTTCTTAAAAAAGTAAAAGAGGCCAATCAGCCTCTTTTACTTTTTTAGGGATTCATCCCTTATATTTTCCGTTATTTTTCGCAGCTTTTACCTTTTTTGCCTTATCATGATGAATTTTATTCGTATCGGCAGAGCCCATTTCGTGGGCAAATTCTTCATTTAATACTGCAGAATCAAAACCTTTTTTGTTTTTTTGCTGCGGGTCGTTTTTCTTTGTTCGCTTTGCCATAAACATTCCTCCTATTTAGGTTTCTCGAATAGTTTCATGAAGACAGGAGGAATTTATGCCTGGCAGTTTGTGGCCGGTCCGCTACTTTTTCCAGTACTTATATAAAGCTTGAGTACCGCTGTTTTCTTCACCCAGCGAAGCCAGTTTATCATACATGGATTTTGCCAAAGCCAATCCTGGCACTTCCATATCCATACGTTCAGCCTCATCCAAGGCTATTTTCATATCCTTAATAAAATGCTTTATGTAAAATCCAGGCTCAAAGTCCCCTTTTAACATTCTCGGCGCCAGATTGCTCAATGACCAGCTTCCAGCAGCACCTGCTGTGATACTTTTTAAAACAGTTTCAGGATCAAGTCCTGCCTTTTCTGCATAAATAATGGCTTCACAGACACCTATCATATTAGAAGCAATCGCAATTTGGTTGCACATCTTGGTATGCTGTCCTGCTCCTGCCTGTCCTTGGTAAACAATATTGGTTCCCAACAATTTTAATAGCGGGTGAACGGCTTCAAAGGCATCGTAGTCTCCGCCAATCATAATGGAGAGCTTTGCATCCCTAGCACCGATATCACCGCCGGAAACAGGAGCATCAATCGCATGGATGTCTCTTTTTTTAGCCTCATTGTATATTTTTTCAGCCAGAGAAGGTGAAGAAGTCGTCATATCAATATAATAGCTGCCCGGAATTCCATTTGGAATTAATCCGTTTTCACCCAAATAGACCTCCTCAACATCGTTTGGGTACCCTACCATCGTAATGACCACGTTTGCCTTTTCAGCAACGGCCCTCGGGGTTTCCGCCCATAAAGCTCCTTTTTCAATTAATCCTGCAGCTTTGTCTTTTGTTCTTGAATAAACCATTACAGGGAATCCGGCAGCGAGCAGATGACCTGCCATACTTTTACCCATCACACCGATTCCAATAAAACCGATTACTGTATTATCTGGTGTTAACAAAAAAATCTCTCCTCTCGTCTATTGCTTTTATTTTAGCATTTTCCGCCAATATTATCGTAATAAAAAAGACCGAAACTTTTTATTTCGGTCTTAAAGTTCAGACGAAAAATTTGTTAAAAAGGCTCTGCCAAAGACCTTTTTGTTATTGAACACTTCGATAGAGACAGCGTTATTCTGTTCAATCATATTTTGAAGCTCTTGGATATGCAAATCCTTTTGCAGCGGAATCGGGTCCATAAAAATATATTTCTCCTTTTTCCCCTTAACGTCTATATATTCTCCGTTAAGAACCTGCTCCTCACCATAGACAATTTCCCGCCTGCCGATGGCAGCTGCCAAGCGGTCATCGTGGATGGTTACTTTCACCTTATATAATTGGTGTCCCTCCAAAATTTCATTGTTTATTCGAAAGCGAAATTGGATTTCGTTATTTTTTGTTAACAGAGCATCCGCATAACGGTTTGCAATTAATTCATTAGAAGGCAGTATTCCACATCCGCTTAATAAAACAGACCCGAAAATGATATAGAGGCCTAACATAATCTTAATGTTTTTATTCATTTTGACCACTCCTTTATACCTTCCACCATCGCCAAAATTTTTTGGTGTTAAACATAAAGGATAGAAATAAAAATAGAGGCAGAAAACTGCCCCTACCACACTTAGGTATTAGAATGTATGAGCTAAATCCTGTGCGCGCGCAATTGCTTTTTCTTTGATTTCCTGAGCCTTGTCAGGCATGGCATTATGGCCTTCCACAAACAGACCTTCGAACGATGGTACACCGAAGAAACTCATCAGGACGCTAATATAACGGTGCCCCATTTCCATTTCTGCAGCAGGACCTGAGGAATAAAAACCGCCTCTAGCTTGGATATGCAAAGCTTTTTTATCAGTTAACAGACCAATTGGACCTTGCTCTGTATATTTAAATGTTTTTCCTGCAACCGCAACCGAATCAAGATATGCTTTCATTACTGGAGGAAATGAGAAATTCCATAAAGGGGTAACAAAAACATATTTATCCGCAGCAATAAATTGTTCGCTTAACTCATTCAAGCGGCTAACCTTTGCTTTTTCGTCTGCTGATAACTCATCAAAGGATTGCCCGGAACGAAGCTTTCCCCATCCGCTGAACACATCCACATCAATTTGCGGGATATGCTCAGTATACAAATCCAGATGAATTACTTCATCATTAGGATTAACCTGTTTGTACGTATCGATAAATTCTTTTCCTACTGCCATACTGTATGATTGTGTCTCATCATGAGGGTGTGCTGTAATGTATAAAACCTGTGCCATGTTATTCACCTTTCTTGTTGATTTGATATCTTTAGTGTGAATCAATTTCATCTGATTTAACCAAAAAATATATCTCGGATTAGAATGATTTTAATTCAAGAAAACTTTAAAATAAAAACCCTGTATGTATCAAATATTCTGCTTTGGATAAAAAAATGGATTTGCCGTATTTGACAAATCCACTAGTAACTTTTATTCATTAACTTCCATCGAATAAGGATTTTCACCTATATTCTTTCTCATTTCATCGGTCATTAAAAAAGGTTCCTTCACAACAGCTTCATTTTCTGCTTGATCAAGATGAAAACTGCCATCATAATGTACTGGTTTTTGCTCCATAATTAATCCACCCCTACAATGATTTACATTTAAGATGCCCAATTTTAGTTCTTATTACTTAGTATACCTGCCGGAATTTCATCTTACTATAGTCATGTAATTCAGGTCTTTATGACTATTATTATAACTGAAAATAATTTGAAAGAACATAATAAATTGAAAATAAAAACAGTAAAAAAAGACTAGCTGATTTTCCAGCTAGTCCTTTTAAAAATATACATGTTTTATTATTTTATAGCAGCGTTTACTGCTTCTATTACTTGATCTGTTGTTTGCATGTTTAAGACTTGCTGGGCAAGTCCTTCCATGTCAGACTTCTTAAGATTTTTTATTAATGAGCGTGCCTTAAGAATTGACGTAGCACTCATCGAGAATTCATCTAGTCCAAGACCAAGCAGGATTGGAATTGCCGTTTCATCACCAGCCATTTCTCCGCACATACCTGTCCATTTACCTTCTGCGTGAGCAGCATCGATGACCATTTTTACTAATCGTAAAATTGATGGGCTATATGGCTGGTATAGATAGGAGACACGCTGATTCATGCGGTCGGCTGCCATTGTATATTGAATCAAATCATTAGTACCAATACTGAAGAAATCTACTTCTTTGGCGAATTGATCAGCTAGAACCGCAGTCGATGGAATTTCAACCATGATACCAAGTTCAATTTTTTCAGCAACTTTTTGCTCGCCTGAGATTAATTTTTGCTTTTCCTCTTCAAGAATGGCTTTTGCTGCCCTGAATTCATCTAGAGTGGCAATCATCGGAAACATAATTTTCAAGTTTCCGTATACACTTGCGCGTAATAATGCCTTAAGCTGTGTCCGAAAAATCCCTTGCTCTTCCAGACATAAACGAATCGCTCGGAAGCCTAAGAATGGATTCATCTCTTTAGGTAATTCCAAGTATGGAAGTTCTTTGTCGCCGCCTATGTCCAATGTCCGAACTACAACTGGCTTTCCTTCCATGCCTTCTAGGACTGCCTTATATGCCTCGAACTGTTCTTCCTCTGTTGGCAGCTGATCTCGGCCCATATAAAGGAATTCAGTCCGATAGAGGCCAACTCCCTCGCCGCCATTTTCTTTGACTCCTTTTAAATCTTTTGGAGTACCGATGTTCGCAGCCAGTTCAACGTGATGCCCATCAGCGGAAACAGTAGGCTCGTTGACAAGCTTGGCCCATTCAGCTTTTTGCGTTTCGAAGTCTTCATGAACTTTCTTGTACTGCTCTACGAGTTCAGGGGTTGGGTTAATATGTACTTCACCCTTTAGCCCATCGACAATGACCAAATCGCCATTTTGAATTTCTTCGGTAGCTGTCTTAGTTCCAACCACAGCTGGAATTTCCAGTGAGCGCGCCATAATAGCTGAGTGGGATGTCCGTCCGCCAATATTTGTTGTAAACCCTTTTACAAATTGTCGGTTTAATTGTGCTGTGTCCGAAGGGGTCAGATCTTCTGAAACAATAATGACTTCTTCCGCAATCATGCTTGGATTTGGCAGCTGCACGCCTAACAAATGAGCTAATACACGCTTAGTCACGTCGCGGATATCCGCAGCACGCTCCTTCATGTATTCATTATCCATTTGTTCGAACATCATTACAAACATATCCGCAGTTTCTTTAAGGGCTGCTTCTGCATTTACGTTCTCGGACCCGATCTTATCTTCAATCGGATTATTTAATTCCGGATCACTTAAAACAAGGAGATGCGCTTCAAAAATGGCTGCCTTATCAGGGCCAAGGTCAACCTTTGCTCGGTCGCGAATGATTTCAAGTTCAGACTTCGCTTTTGCCATGGCATCACGAAAACGTGCTACTTCAGATGAAGCATCTTCAATTTTTTTCTGTTCAAAAGATAAATCTGGTTCAACCAGGCGGTATGCTTTAGCAATGGCGATACCATTTGATGCAGCAATCCCATTTAAAAAAGTCATTATTCAGCCAATCCTTCTTTTCTCAATGTTTCTTCTAGGCTGTTTAATGCGTCGTTTGCATCGCTGCCTTCTGCTGTAATTTTGATTTCGGCTCCCTTGCCAATGCCGAGGGACATAACGCCCATAATCGACTTTAAGTTAACTGTTTTGCCTTTATGTTCAAGATTGATTTCTGAATCAAATCTGCTAGCTGTTTGGACTAAAAGTGTTGCTGGTCTAGCATGAATTCCTGTATCTGCTGTTACTGTAAATTGTTTTTCTGCCATCTTCAATCAAACTCCTTTTTTTATGTAGATAAATAAAAATTAATGCTCACTTTCATAAAATAGCCAAAATACCTTCTTTAGTCAAATAAGACATTAAAGAAATAAAGTAAAGAATTTAAATTTATTTTCCCCTGAAAGTTATCCAAACATGTAATGATTATTTATCTATCAAGGTTATATAATAATGGTACAAATGGTAGAATAGCATTTTCTTTAAATTCATTCAAATATTTTATGTCTACGTTCACAAAAACGTCAAAAACATTAAAAACCGTCCAAACGGACGGCTTTTTTTTAAAATTATTTAATTCTCGCTCACTGCTTGGGGAAAATCGCTCGGTTCATCGACCGGTATGACCGCAGACACTAAAGCCTCTTCAACCGCTAAAGAGTATTTTGCCTTATCCTTGTCACTCCAGCCAAATTTGTCAGACAAATAATTTATTACTTGTTTTTTATATTTCCGAACTGTTTGTATATCAAATAATATTGCACCAGTACGGCGATTTAAGAAGTCGATTGGCGTAGCAATCATTTCATGCTCAATTGCATAAATCAGTTTTGCAAATAAATCCAAAGGCAGTTTGTATTTTACTGCGTCATCTTTATTCTTTCTTAATAGGTTAAAGACTATGTCAATATTTGAACCGTACATTCTCGCTAATTTTTCAGCTTCTTTGCTGGACAGCCCTAGCTCTGTCCCGTTCTGAATTTGTTTTGAAACATAGGAATTAAAATTGGCGGAACCTCCTACATTCCCTCCTGATATCGGCATGTTTCTTGTTTGGCATGAAGGAAGAGTTCTCCCTTCTTCTAATTGAAATTTATCAACTAGCAAATCAACAACTGTATCCGCCATTTTCCGATACCCCGTTAATTTGCCGCCGGCAATCGTAATCAAACCAGACTTAGACTCCCAGATTTCATCCTTTCGGGAAATTTCAGAAGGATCCTTTCCTTCCTCATAGATTAGCGGCCGTACACCAGCCCAGCTGGATTCAATATCCTGTTCCGTAATCTTTACGTTCGGAAACATATAATTAATTGCATTAATGATATAGGCCCGGTCTGATTTTGTCATTTGTGGATGTACTGCATCTTCCTTATAAAAAGTATCGGTCGTACCAACATAAGCCTTCCCATCTCTCGGAATTGCGAAAACCATTCGGCCGTCTGGTGTATCAAAATATATTGCTTGCTGTAATGGGAACCTGGATTGGTCGATAACTACATGAACCCCTTTTGAAAGCTGAAGTGTTTTTCCTTTTTTAGATTTGTCCATTTCACGGATATGATCAACCCAGGGACCGGCAGCATTTACAATTTTTTTAGCCCTGATTTCGTATTTGTCACCAGTTATCTGATCCTCAACAATTACTCCGACAACCTTTCCATTTTCATAAATAAGCTTGGTTACCTTTGTATAGTTGCAGGCAATTGCTCCATTTTCAACTGCGGCCTTCATTACTTCAATCGTCAGTCTAGCATCATCAGTACGATATTCAACATAATAGCCCCCGCCTTTTAAACCATCCTTTTTCACCAGCGGCTCCTTAGCAAGCGTTTGTTCAGCTGATAACATGCTGCGGCGTTCAGATTTTTTCACCCCTGCCAAAAAATCATATACCCGAAGTCCAATCGAAGTGCTGAACGGGCCGAAGGTACCGCCTGTATGCATGGGCAAGAGCATCCATTCAGGCGTCGTAACATGAGGTCCATTTTCATACACAATGGCCCTTTCCTTTCCAACTTCAGCCACCATCTTCACTTCAAATTGTTTTAAATAACGCAGCCCGCCATGGACTAGCTTCGTTGATCTGCTGGAGGTTCCTGCCGCAAAATCCTGCATTTCAACCAAGGCGGTACTCATCCCTCTAGTTGCCGCGTCTAGTGCGATTCCGGCACCTGTAATGCCTCCGCCAATTACTAAAATGTCAAATCGTTCACTTTTTAGTTTAGTTGCAATTTCAATACGATTTAAATTTGAAAATTTCATCGTCATTTCCTCCAATGTAATTGCTATATTATATGCAAACTTTTTAAAGGGGAAATAAAAAGAGACCACAAAAGCCATTATCTATTTTTAGATAATGTTTTGTGGTCTCTCCAATTTCTCCAGACAATTTATTAACTTGATCATATCATACCATAATTTTCTTTAAATGGTTAATATTATTTAAAAACCATCGCTGCTTTTACTGCCTTTTTCCAGCCGGCATATAATCCAGTCCGGATTTCTTCTGACATGGTTGGATTGAATTGATGATCAATAGCCCATTGTTTTGAAATTTCCTCTTGGCTTTTCCAGAAACCAACCGCAAGACCTGCTAAATAGGCCGCTCCAAGTGCGGTCGTTTCATTAATGACTGGTCTTTCAACCGGCACATTGAGGATATCGCTTTGGAAATTCATTAAGAGGTTATTCTTTACAGCACCGCCGTCAACGCGCAAGGTTTTCAGTTCAATACCTGAATCGGCTTCCATCGCAGATAACACATCTTTAGTTTGGTAAGCCAGTGATTCAAGTGTCGCCCTAATAAAATGTTCCTTTGTTGTACCGCGTGTCAAGCCAAATACAGCCCCACGCACTTCACTATCCCAGTATGGTGTTCCTAATCCAACAAACGCCGGTACAATATATACACCTTCAGTCGATTCCACCTTTTCGGCATAAACCTCGCTATCCTTTGCATCCTTGAACATCCTTAACCCATCGCGCAGCCATTGAATCGCCGACCCAGCAACAAAGATACTGCCTTCGAGCGCATATTCAACCTTGCCATTCAATCCCCAAGCGATCGTTGTCAGCAGACCATGGTCTGAACGGACAGCCTTTTCCCCAGTATTCATTAACATAAAACAGCCTGTGCCATACGTATTTTTGGCCATCCCTTTTTCAAAGCATGCCTGGCCAAACAAGGCTGCCTGCTGATCGCCTGCGACACCGGCAATCGGTATTTCCTTGCCAAAAAAGTGATAATCAATTGTGTTGGCATAAACCTCAGATGATGGGCGAACCTCGGGCAACATGGACTTTGGAACACTTAAAATTTCCAATAGTTCATCATCCCATTTTAGCTCATAGATGTTAAACAGCAGCGTACGCGAAGCATTGGAATAATCCGTCACATGGGCCCGCCTGCCGGACAATTTCCAAATCAGCCAAGTGTCAATTGTCCCGAATAGCAATTTCCCTTCTGCCGCTTTTTCCCGTGCTCCTTCAACATTGTCTAAAATCCATTTTACTTTCGTTCCTGAAAAATAGGCATCAATTAGCAAACCTGTTTTATTACGGAAGGTTTCCTGATACCCTTTTTCTTTTAACTCTTCACAAATTTCGCTCGTTTGTCTTGACTGCCAGACGATAGCATTATAAACAGGAACTCCTGTCTCTTTATCCCAGACAACAGTTGTTTCCCGCTGATTGGTAATACCGATTCCGGCAACCTGTTCGGGTTTAACTCCTGATTCCGAGAGGACAGCAGCTATAACAGCAAGAATAGAACCCCATATTTCATTGGGATTATGCTCTACCCAACCTGGCTTTGGAAAATGCTGAGAAAACTCCTTCTGGGCGGAATAGACTATTTCGCCACTTTGATTAAAAAGAATTGCACGGGAACTTGTAGTTCCTTGATCTAGCGATAAAATATAGTTTTCCATACTTACACCTCACATTCAAAAAAGGAGAACCACAAACTAGCCGCATAAAACGACCAACTGTGTTTCTCCTTATCTCCGTCACAAAATATTAACTTATTAAATTGAGTATATAAAGTTAGGAAAACGGTGTCAACCTATTTTTTCAAATAGGTTCCAGAGTTCTCTTTTTGAGGTTGTTATTGCAGTGGCGCCTGCATTTAGGGCATTTTCGATCTCATCTGCTGTTCGAATTAGTCCGCCTGCAAAAATCGGGATATTAACGCGTTCTTTCACTTCTTTAATCATCCACGGCATTGCCCCTGGAAGTACTTCAATATAATTCGGCTGGGTTTTTTCGATTAGCTTATAGCTTTTTTCAAGGGCGTGGCTGTCAATTAAAAAAATTCTCTGCACCGCGATGACTCCCTTTTGCTTGGCTTTCTGTATCACACCAGCCTTTGTAGAAATAAGTCCGTACGGCTTGAACTCCTGGCAAATATATTCCGTTGCATATTCATCATTTTTAATGCCATGAATTAAGTCAACATGGTAGATCATTTTTTTCCCAGATTGCTTGGCCATTTGATTAATATTTTTAAGCTGGGCAATATGCATATCTAAAAAAACCCCAATTTCGTACGGACTTTGTAAAAACCGCTCAAATTCCTTCATGTTTCCAGAAGCCGGCAAGATTTTTTGTTTCATCGTATTTAAGTTCACCTACTAGTTTTAAATGTCTACTTTTTTTGTTCTTTTCGTATTTCCTTCAGTTGTAATTTTAATGCTTGTGCTTCCTGTTGAACATAGTTCTTATCCTCAATAGAAGCTTCATCTCCGCCATAGCGTACCCTTTCATAAACTTGAATGGTTTCATTTGACAAATGAAGTCCAGTCCTCTGCCGCCACTCTTTAAGCGTCTCGTTTGCCGCTCGTCCTAAACGCAGACGCTTCGCAAATTTTTCCAGCCGAAAAATTTCCTTTCGAATAAAATCATCCGGCGGCACTCCCTTTCTTTTAAAAATGGAGGTGAATACTCCGCCAGGCTCTCCTTCCGAAATAATCACGGAATGATGAAAATGACTGCCTGATTCCTTCAGTCTTGATTTCTTTCGAAGCAAATATATGACAAACCCAACTACAGTGCAGAGAGCAAGAAAATACAAAACATTTTCCGTTACTTCGAAGGATCTTGGCTGATAGTCAAATCCCTCGTTTGTACCTTCCCCAACCTTTGTGGTAGGTTTATAGTCGCTGCTGCCAAATAAGGATAGCGCAAATTCGATAAAGCGTATCACAGGGACTGCAAGGCCTGAAAATAGAAAAACAATACCTTGCAAAATACTCGAGAAAATCAGCTGAATATATTTTAATAAGAACATAAAGGCAATTCCAATCACTGTCACACTCGCCATTATTCTAAAAAAATAAAAGGCAAATTTCGCTTTGTCATTGGTAACTGCAGACCACTTCCTACAGAAACCGTCCGTTATAATAACGACAATAAAAAGGATAATTTGAAAAATAATCGCATTTTGATATGGATAGGAAATCATTGCGGAATACACAAGGGCGATAATCCCAAGAGTAAATGAAAAAAATAACAATATGGTTTTTGAAAGCCCTGAACTTTCATCATAAATGGAAATTCCTCGCCAAAAAACAAACAAACCTATTACCGATGCGAAAAAAAGAGACAGCCCCCCTAGATGACCGATGATGACGATGGCAGGCAAGATAATGACTAAAAAAAGCCATTTCCCCTTACTTGCAAACCTTTCTAGCAATATGAAAAATAAAATAATGCTGATAAAGCCTAAAGAAGAAAACAGCAAAATAGGCGGAAACCTTTTTTGACCGATAAAAAATAAAAACAGAAATAAATTAGCAATGACTATTTCTAATATAAAATGTGAGGATACGGCTGCAATTCGATACATCATAGCTGCAGCCTTCTTTCTTTTTGAATTTCCAACTCACCAAAAAGGCAATCTTCGCCTGCTAACGTCAATTCCATTAATCTCACACCTTTTTGCGCTTCATTTAATAACAGCCTATTTGTTTCCTCAGTCCTGCCTCCGAGATGAATAAAAAAGGGCTGTCTTGCGAAATGACGCTGATAGAATGAAACAAGCTGATGATAGGGCAAGGTTGTATTAAGTGAACTGACGGAGGAAAGGGTTTCCAGAACCTTTTGTAAATGTTCTTTTCCCTCCCCTTTGGGCAAATAAAGAAAAGGCGTGCTCCCTGCTGTTCGAACGTTGATACATAAAGAAAAGGGGAGTTGCTGTTGATAGGCATAATATGCAAATTCTGCAATCGCACTTATGTATGTTTCAAGATAGCCGGTAATGGAATGCCCATTAGAAATATTCAGGCCGATTACGCAGCCCTTTTCAGAAATTTTTTCATAAAGTTTCGTTTGTAAAATCTGCTTTCTAGCACTTGCTTTCCAATGAATTCGATTAAAGCTGTCGGTTGAAACATAGTCCCGAGTTCCTAACGGTCCGAGGCGCTCCTCAAAAACAGAAAAGGGAACGGCATTATGTCCTTGGCGGATTGTCTTTTGTTCCGTTAAACCTTTTACCGGTACGGTGGATGGATAAACAACAGCCTGTTGTTTTAACAGAAATCTGGACTCTAACACCATTTCCCCAAACCCAATTAAACTTGGGAGACGGTATTCGATTTTGCGAATCCGAGCAATGCCTCTTTTGATTGCCGTAAATGGAATTTCCACATGTTTTGTTTGATTCGTAAAAATGGAAAAAGGGACATTAACCTCGTACAAAGAAAATCCATCTTCTTGTTCATTTCCTTTGGGAGCTACATAGGAATCAAAGGAGACTCTTAATTCCCCTTTAATGATTGGATACCCATGGTTTTTGAACACTATGTTCCAGTTACCCTCCTCACCAATAAAAAAGCGATTCAATTCATTTCTATCTTCTAAAACAAGGCCGTTCCCTACTTCCTTCAAAAAATAACGATTAAACATGATTATTGCCAGAAAAAAGCCGACTAAAAAAAGAGTCCATTTTGATTGGATATAGAGTCCAATTATAATCATAACAATGGCCAAACCGACAAGGCCAGGAATTACCTGGTCCTCTATTGAATATTTGTTCCAGTTCATCCGTTTGCCCCCGCTTCTACTGGAACAGGAACCGAATCGATAATTTCCAAAATGATCTCCTCTTGGGATTTGGTTAGCGACCCTTCGATTGATAGGATGATTCGATGTCCGATTACAAATGGAGCAACTGACTTTATATCAGCAGGCGTTACATAGGTGCGCCCGTTTAAAAAAGCTTTCCCTTGAGAAGCTTTCATAAGTGCCAATGTTCCCCGCGGGCTGACCCCGAGTTCAATACTGCTGTGCTCCCTCGTTCTTCTGACAATAGATAGCAGGTAATCTTCAATATCGTTTGTCATGTAAACCTTGTTTACTTCCTTCTTTAACTCCTCGAGATCAGAAAGTAAAAAAACGGGACTGACTGGATTCTGCCCTGGATTTACCTGGCCGTTATGCATAATCTGTTTTTCTTCTTCAAATGTAGGATAACCCACCTTTATTTTCATAAAAAAACGGTCCATTTGCGCAACAGGCAGCGGGAAAGTCCCTTGCTGGGATTCTACCGGGTTTTGCGTTGCGATGACCATAAACGGCTCATTAATCGGAACAGTAATACCGTCAATCGTGACCTGTCTCTCTTCCATAACCTCTAATAAACTGGATTGTGTTCTCGGAGTTGCTCGATTAATCTCATCTGCCAAGACAAGGTTAGCCATTATTGGCCCCGGGCGAAGCTCAAATTCCTGAACCTTTGGATTAAAAAATTGGATTCCCGTGACATCACTCGGAAGAACATCGGGGGTAAACTGGATTCTTGAAAAGTGTCCGCCAATTGCTGCTGCAAAACTTTTCGCAAGCATGGTCTTCCCCGTCCCTGGCACACTTTCAAGTAAAATATGTCCATTAAACAATAAAGAAATTGCCATCAACTCTACTTCCAAGTCTTTTCCTACAATTACTTTACTAATCTCCTGCTTTAATGATTGGATATTTTCTATTAAGGCCATTCCCTCAGCTCCCTGGAAGTTTCTTCTATATATGTAGTCCTTTTATTTTATCAAATTTTTCCACTTTTCTAAACATACTGGTAAAAAAAGAACCCTATTATAAATGGGTTCGTTCCTTTAACTTCTAGGCTCTTTTAAATATTGGTAGAGAACATCTCCATTCCGCTGAGCAATGCCGCGGAAGTGTTTAAAATCTTTTCTTTTTACCAGCACCTGACGGAAATCCATAAATTCCCCAACGTTAACGTAATATTCGGAAAGCTCTCCGTTCATAAGACGATTTAAGATATCGTTAACTGTTTCTTCCCTCATTTTTAAGCACCTCTTTCCACTTCCTTATTTTAACGTAAAAACCTAATTTAAAGCTAATTTCATCCCTAAATATGAAAACGTTACCATTATCTAATTATATTTCCAGAATTTTTTTACAAAAACATATAAGAAATTAACTAAATTGTAACATTAACACCTTTACGAATTTGGAAAAATAGTGCAAACTGTTATTTAAATAGTTTTTAAGTTTGCTAGATAAAGGAGAGAGGAAATTTGAAAAAAGCAGAGGTAGGAAATATCATCGAATTTCGCGGCGGACTGCAAGGGATTGTTGAAAAGGTGAATGAAAATTCTGTAATAGTTGACTTAACATATATGGATAATTATCGTGATTTAGAATTAGATCAGCGTACAGTTGTTAATCATAAAAATTATAAGGTTATTAAAGAAACCGCTTACTAATTATTTGAAAAGGCAGAATGCACACTGCCTTTTCTTCTTTTTTATACCGGAAAACCGTTTATTTTCCTTGGTCCGTTTCCTTTGAAAGCTCTTTAAACGATTTAACTTTGCCATGAGGATTTTGATCCTGCTTTCTGACCGTCCATTCACGTTCCTTTTGACTTTGTGATTTACTCATTCTCTTCACTCCTTTCTCGATTATATTTTTTTCATTTAAAGATATTCTTATCAACGTAATTGGATAAAATGTATATTGAAATCTTTTCCTTTACATATTGAGTTATGATCTTCGAAGGAGCTTATTATGGAATTAAAACGAACCCTGGATCTACGTCTAATTACCGGATTGATTATCGCCCATGCCCTACTCTTTTTTTCTTTTCATGATAAGGCGATATTTTGGTACATTTTTTCCGGTTCCATTCTAATACTAATCGCCTTTTCCACGTTTCAGGGAGACGTGGAAGATGAGGCCTCTTTTATCAAGTATTTATTTTTAGGCGTCATTTCCGGTTTGCTATTATATTTGCTGTTTTGGATTGGCTATCAGCTGTTCGAGATGGCCATTTCAGGCTTTAAAAAAGATGTAAGACGTTTGTACCGATGGTTTGCCCCTTCGTTATTCTGGCACTATTTAGCCTTAATTTTAGTGGCAGCACCTGGTGAAGAAATGTTCTGGAGAGGGTTTGTCCAAAAAAGACTGTTAAAATACCTCAAACCGTACGTCGCCATTATTGCTAGCTCTATATTATATGGGTCAGTCCATATTTATTCGGGGTCCTTTTTACTAATGTTCGCTGCCTTCGTCTCCGGTCTTGTCTGGGGGTTTTTATACTTTTTGAAAAAAAGCATGCCCCTCGTTATTGTTTCTCATATTATTTTTGACATGATGATGTTCATTTTTCTGCCACTAACATAAAAGCAGCTGACCTGAGCAGCTGCTTTTCAATTTCTTTCTGGGGGTGTAAATGGCTTCATCCACAGGAGAATAAAAAAACTCATGCAAATATAGCCGAACAACGGATATAGGTAGGACAAAAGTGTTCCATAATTCACCAAGCTAATTAAGTAAGATACTGTAAAAATAGCCGTTACAGAAACCAGCGTCGGTACAGGCATATATTGCTTTAACTGCCGGTCGAGACCAAAAACATTCCCAATAACTGAAGTAAAAATTTCTCCATAAATGATAAGAACAAAAATCCAATAGAAAAACGGGGCTAAATTTCTCATAATAACGGCCATCGGAATTTCATATAATTCCAGGTTTGGGAGCATGATTAATGTAAAGTGGCTGGCAATTAATATTACCGTCAAAGCCACACCACCAAGAATTCCCCCCCATTTGATCGTCCAATCGTCCTTCACTTCTGATGCAATCGGCACTAGTACCGCTTGAGCAAGTCCAAGATTCAAGGCAGCATACGAAAATGGTGCAATAACGCTTTTCCACCCATCAGAAGCATGAGGAATATACAAAAACTGCTCTAAAAAGTTTGGCATTTGCAAAGACAATAGCATTAAAATCAGACTAAACCCAATCATTAAGGGAACTACAAAGGTATTGACAGCAAAAAGCCCCTTAGTACCTACAAGCATCACCAAATAGGATAAAAAAATGGTGATAAACACCCCCGCATTTTTTGGCAATCCAAGCTGTTCTTCAAAAACAGCTCCTGCTCCTGCCAGCATAACGGCACTTACCCCAAGCAGCATAAATAGCATAAAAAAATTGATGATGCCTCCAGCCCATTTTCCAAATAAATAATCATTAAATTCCTGGTATGATTTTGCATTAATTTGCGCAGCGATCCGCATCAGTTTTGAACCAATCACAATGAAAAGATAGCCGCTCATTAATATACTTATAAAGCCAAAGAAACCAAACCGTGAGAAAAATTCCACGATTTCTTTTCCTGTAGCGAATCCTGCTCCAACAACAGTCCCCACATAGACTGCCGCTATTTGAAAAGCTTGATTCCAGCTTTTTTTCACATCATCTCCCCCTTATCACAAATATATGACCAAAGGGACAAACAATGACGAGCTTTTTCTTGTAAGCTTATTTTCCTATCATGGAAAAAATTTCACCAAGCGAAAGACTTGAAAGTCAAAAAAGGTCAGAGTATACTATGGTCATAAGGTCAAATATAGTCAAAGTCAAATTGATAAAAGCTAATAACAAGGAGGTTATTTACATGCTTTGTCAAAAATGTAATCAAAATCAAGCAAATGTACAATTAAACATGAATGTTAATGGGCAGCGTCATGATTTGAAACTTTGCCATGAATGTTATACAAAGGAGAAAAATGCATTAGGTGCAGGCTTTGTAATGAATACGAACCCATTCAACGGTTTTCCATTTGAAGAGCTTTTTGCTAGCAAAAACTTTTCCCAAGGCCACATTCCAAATGGTCAATTTAGTCCGGCAGTTGAGAATAAAAACGGCCGCGGCGGCTTTATCGATCAATTTGGCCGTAACCTCACACAAATGGCTAAAGCCGGCTTGATTGACCCGGTTATAGGCCGTGATCACGAGATTAAACGAGTCATTGAGGTATTAAACAGAAGAAATAAAAACAATCCTGTGTTAATTGGTGAACCTGGTGTTGGTAAAACGGCAATAGCGGAAGGTCTTGCCTTAAAGATTGCCGATGGCGATGTACCAGGCAAACTGCAAAATAAAGAAGTTTATTTATTGGATGTAGCTTCTTTAGTTGCCAATACCGGAATCCGCGGTCAATTTGAAGAGCGGATGAAGCAATTAATCGCTGAATTGCAGGGGCGGAAAAACATCATTTTATTCATTGATGAAATCCATCTGCTTGTTGGTGCAGGCTCTGCTGAAGGCTCTATGGATGCCGGCAATATTTTAAAGCCGGCCCTTGCCCGCGGTGAACTTCAGGTTATTGGTGCTACGACATTAAAAGAATACCGCCAAATTGAAAAGGATTCAGCCTTAGAACGCCGCTTCCAGCCTATTCAGGTTCAAGAGCCTGATACAGATGCAGCCATTGCCATCCTTAAAGGAATTCAGAAAAAATATGAGGACTTTCATGAGGTCAATTATTCAGACGAAGCCGTCCACGCTTGTGTGACCTTATCGCAGCGCTATATTCAAGACCGCTTCCTGCCTGATAAGGCGATAGATTTATTAGATGAATCAGGTTCAAAACTAAATCTAACTACAGATTATCGGAATAATGAACAAATCGAGGCCCGTCTTAAGGAAATTGCCGCTAAAAAGGAAACAGCATTAAAAAAAGAAAACTATGAACTGGCAGCAAAGCTTCGTGATGAAGAAACACAACTTGAAAAGGCATTAAATAGTGCCTCAAAAACGGAGCGACCAGTTGTTACAGTTTCTGATATCCAAAAAATTATTGAAGAAAAAACTGGGATTCCGGTCGGTAAACTTCAAGAAGACGAGCAGCTTAAAATGAAATCACTGGAAGAAAATTTGAATAAAAAGGTTATTGGCCAGGAACAAGCCGTTCAGAAGGTCACAAAAGCTGTTCGCCGCAGCCGTGCCGGTTTAAAAGCAAAAAATCGTCCGATCGGGTCCTTCTTATTTGTCGGTCCAACAGGTGTTGGTAAAACAGAATTATCTAAGACTCTTGCAGAAGAATTATTTGGCACAAAGGATTCGATGATTCGACTTGATATGAGCGAATACATGGAAAAACACAGCGTATCAAAATTAATTGGTTCTCCTCCAGGTTATGTCGGCCATGAGGAGGCTGGTCAATTAACCGAAAAAGTCCGCCGTAATCCATATAGCATTATTCTCCTGGATGAGATAGAAAAGGCCCATCCTGACGTCATGCATATGTTCCTGCAAATACTTGAGGACGGACGTCTTACTGACAGCCAAGGAAAAGTGGTAAGCTTTAAGGACACCGTCATTATCATGACAAGTAATGCCGGCGTTGGGCACAAAAACATTCACGTTGGCTTTGGAACATCCAATGCTGTGGAAGAAGCTAGCATCCTTGACTCTCTTGGCAGCTTCTTCAAGCCGGAATTTTTAAACCGCTTTGACAGCATCATTGAATTTAAACCACTGGATAAAGAGCATATCTTATCAATTGTCGACCTAATGGCTTCTGAGTTACAAGAAACATTAAAAGAACAAAACATTGAACTAACCATTTCAGTAGAAGCGAAAGGAAAATTAGCTGAACTTGGCTACCATCCTGCATTTGGCGCTCGTCCATTAAGACGCGCCATTCAGGAACAGCTCGAGGATAAAATTACTGATTTTATTTTAGACCAGCCAGATGCTAAACAACTTGCTGCTATTTTAGAAGATGGCCAAATCAAAGTTGTCACTGAAAAGGTGACAGATTAAAAATAAAAAGCGAATCCCTACGTCTTCGCTCAGATTGTCGAGAAAGGGTATTTTTCTCGGCAATTTTTTATTTTGTCCAAACCTAAATTACCAAACTTTTAATGTTTATCCCTGCTAATGGGCCTGTTGATTGGCGCGGAAGGCACGAAGACTCCTGCGGGAGTACGGGGCAGGGGAGACCCCGCAGAAGCGTAGCGCCGAGGAGGCTTCCCGTCACGCCCGCGGAAAGCGAAGTGCCTGGAGCGCCAATCAACAGACTTATTGAAAAGCAATATATTAATAATATTATAATAAATTAACGCGGTGAATCACGAAAGAAAATGAATAAAATAAAAAGCTGTCGATAATTTCTCGACAGCCTGAGCGAAGCCCTGCAGCTTCGCTTTTTTTATAGCTTTTTATCATCAACCGAATTCAGCCAATTCTCGATTTCACCAACAACAGATTCTACACAGCCGGTTTTAAATGGTGATATTAAATTGGCTGCTTCCACTAGTTTAGTAAATGACATAGAACCTCCAAGCTTACAAAGCTTGACATAGTCTGCCCATGCCTCTTGATGATTCTCCCTTGACCGCTTCCAGAATTGGAAGGCGCAAATTTGCGCAAGCGTATAGTCAATATAATAGAACGGTGAATTATAAATATGTCCCTGACGCTGCCAGAAACCGCCGTTCTCCAGATACTCATTGCCGTCATAATTTTTATGCGGCAAATACTTTTTCTCAATTTCCCGCCATTTTTGCTTGCGCTCTGTTGGCGTGGCTTCTGGGGTGTCATAAACCCAGTGCTGGAATTCATCAACGGAAACTCCGTATGGAAGGAATAAGAGCGCATCACTAAGATGAGAAAACTTATATTTATCGGTGTCTTCTTTAAAGAATAGGTCCATCCATGGCCATGTGAAAAATTCCATACTCATCGAATGAATTTCACATGCCTCATAGGTTGGCCAGTTATATTCAGGTATTTCAAACTGACGGCTCGAATAAACCTGGAAGGCATGGCCTGCCTCATGGGTCAGGACATCAATATCACCAGAGGTACCATTGAAATTTGAGAAAATGAATGGCGCTTTATGATTTTCAATGTATGTGCAGTAGCCCCCGCTTGCCTTCCCCTTCTTGGCAACAAGGTCCATCAGATTATTTTCCATCATAAAGGTAAAAAATTCTCCGGTTTCCTTTGAAAGATCCTGATACATTCTTTGCCCGTTCTCAATGATCCATTCAGGACTACCCTTCGGTACAGCGTTTCCGGTCTCGAACACAAAGCCTTCATCATAGAATTTTAATTTATCGAGGCCAAGCCGTTCCCGCTGCCGCTCTTTTAGCTTAGAGGCAATTGGAACAATAAAGTCCTTTACCTGCTGACGGAAATTAGCCACCATCTCGGCGTTGTAATCGGTTCTCATCATGCGGTTATAACCAAGCTCGACAAAGTTTTTATAACCCAAGGCGTGAGCAATCTCGGTCCGCACCTTTACCAATTCATCATAAATCCGGTCAAACTCCGCTTCATGCTCTGCAAAGAAGCCAAATTTCGCCGTGCTGGCGCGTTTGCGCATCTCCCGGTCTGTCGATTCAATAAACGGGTCGATTTGCGCAAGTGTACGCTCTTCCCCTTCAAATTCGATTTTCGCCGATGCAACAAGCTTGGTGTATTCTGACGATAATCGGTTTTCCCTTTGCAGCAAAGGAACAATTTCCGGTTTAAACGTCTTTAGCTGACTTTCAGCAAGGGCGAAAAGCTGAGTGCCCCATTTATTTTCCAATTGCGGGCGGAATTTGGAATCAACCAAAGCATGATAATATCCTGTGATTAACCCTTCCACCTCAGGCTGGATTTCATCCATGTAATCCTGCTCATTTTTATAAAATTCATCATTCGTATCAATGGTATGTCGAATATTACAAAGATTGAACATCGTCCCCAAGTCATTTCTCAGTTGATTGATTTCATTCATGGCCCCGCTCTGCTTTTCCACTGATTCAGCGTTTTTGAAACGCTCTAATGCTTCATTAAATTTTGCCCGAACCTCGTCTAAGTTAGGTCGTATGTATGTATACTGTTCAAAGCCCATGAAAAAACCCCCTTTTTCATTTTTTTCGGCTATATTCATTTCGACACTATTGATTAATATTCCTTTTTGCCAAAAAAAATACGACTAAAAGCCGTATTAAAATTTTCCTGCAGGCAGACCTAATTTTTTTAACAAGTCAATTGCCTCCAGCTTTTCGGAATCAGATAAACTTGACATAAGCTTATCAATTTGTTGGGCATGTTCAGGAAAAATATCCTGAATCAATTTTTTCCCCTCATCTGTTATTTGCGCAAAAATCACACGTCTATCTGTCGGGCAGGCGCTCCTTCTCAATAATCCCTTTTGTTCCAGCTTATCGACAACATATGTAATGCTTCCGCTCGCAAGCAGGATTTTTGCACCAATTTGTTGCAGCGGCTGGTCGCCTTTGTGGTAAAGAAGCTCTAATACGGCAAACTCAGTTGGGTTTAAACCGCTTGCTTGGATCACTTTATTGACGTGTTCATTAATGGCTTTATAGGCTCTTGAGAGAACAATAAATAGCTTTAGCGAAACGGCTGTTGAATCTTTTTCCATAACAACTCATCCTTTATCTTTATTGGGAAATTGCCCTCAAAAGCAAAACACCCATAATATCTCGATTTCAAAATTATTATAAAAAAATTTCGAACCTCTGTCAATTAACGGCAAAGTCACACTTCTTATCCTAAATGTTTATATGATAGAAAAAGTAAAAAGGATGGAATCTATGCCCATCCTTTTTACTTAATTTCTTGAATTCTTTGATATAACTCTTCTTTTTCTTCATCAGAGAGCATTCGCTCGGCCATTGGAAAAAGGACGTTTTCTTCCTTGTTAAAATGCTCCGTTAAAATAAAGTAAGCATTTTGGATGTATCCAGCTAATTTTTTTAATTCATCAGGTGAAGCAGGGCTGCCGGCTGCCTGCTCAAGAAAGGATTTAATATGTGCTTTTGCTTGGTCATGCTCATACTCCATTACCGCTATTGGTCCAGAAGTTGTCCCAATATAAGTCCCCATCATTGGGAACAGCACACCTTCTTCTCTTTCCGAATGCGGGTCAAGCGCTGCCTGAAATTCTTTTACCTTCGTAATTAACTCTTGGAAATTAACTTCTATATCAATATCTTTATCAATTTTTTGAGTTAGGCTGAACAATCCTTCCATTTGGCTTCTTAATGGGGGATGTTCTTCTTTCAATTGCCTTAATCCCTTACTTTTTAGCTCAGCACTCGGCATCCCGCCGAAACCGCTCATACAACTGCTCATTACATTCACCTCTTTCAATCTTCTGCTTTCAGTATAAAAGCGCCATTACAATTATGTAGTGACAATCGTCACATCTATACCCAAATTACAACTTCCTCATAATATTATTGACAACTTTTTGAAAACGTTTTATTTTTTTGAAAAATTATAACATTTATCACTCAAAAAAATCTTTATAGTTTCATATAATAAAGTTAGATATTATGAAAGGGAGGTAAATATATTGAAAACCCCAAATTATCATGACTTTTATCAAACGGCATTTTTACCAATTGGTGCAAATGATCTTGTTTCGCTTAAGGATACAGATGCCTATATTCCAGAATCCAATTCTACACATTGGCTAATAGCCGTAGAAGGGGTTCAGCTCCCTCAGCCACGGATTTATTATCATTGGAAAGTCAGTATATATCCAGCCGCAAATGACGGCGACTTCAATTGGAAAAAGCCATATTATTACTCAGAAAATATGGAACAAATGGATCATGCCATAACCCTTGCTTCCTCGCTTGCAGCCTCCTGCAAAAAAGATGAACTTTCCTCGGCAGCCCTTTTAGAGAAAATAAGCTGACCCTGTAAATACTTACCTTCTAGCTTCACCTTCTTTTTATAATCCTTTGTGAAAAAATATACATATAGTGTAAATTGCAATTAGCTAAAAAAGGTGCTGCCTGCAATAGCAAACAGCACCTTTTTTTATGCTAACCTGAAGACAATCCCGTGTCCGCCTTTTGGATATTCCCATTTAATATTTTGGTAAGGACAGCCAATCCGGCAGCTTCCGCATTCGTGACAGCCTTCATAACCTACCTGCATCCGCGTTCCTTCCCACTTATATACCTCGGCTGGGCAAAATACTGTACAAATTTTATCAGGACATTGGGTCATGCAAACGTCATGATCAAGAACGGTAAGATGGGACTTTGTGTCACACTTAAACCTGAGAAGATACTGTTTTTCCTCAATATTCTTCGTTGACATTATTTCACCGCCTTCCAAGCACGATAGAGATCTTGCAATACGCGAAGCGTTCCTCTTTGTGAGGTCATATTCTTAATAATTTGCTTTTGTTTATCACGTTTTGGCGTGCCATCAACCGTAAAGAATTTGCTAGCTGCCTGATTCATCATCGGAACATACTCTTTAAAATATTGCGGGTATTTTTCGAATGTATGGGCCGCATCTTTGTACTTCTCTAAATCTTTGATGATAAAGCTATTATAAAGGGCCTCGCGGTAGTTATTTAACATTGATTCGCTGAAATTGCCGTGGCGGTGCGCCTCAATGACAGTCTCAGCAGCCAATAAGCCAGAATGCATCGCCATGTTCGAACCTTCACGATGAATAGCGTTAACAAGCTGGGCAGCGTCCCCAACAACAATAACTCCGTTACCTGCCACTTTAGGAACTGAGCGGTAGCCGCCTTCCGGAATGAGGTGGGCAAGATATTCAGCAGACTCGCCGCCGGCAATGAACGGCTTGACCATCGGATGATTCTTTAAGTAATCCAGCAGTTCATAGGGCTTCATTTTTGCTTTTATCATACTCGATAGTGTTGTCCCCACACCGATATTCAAACTCTCTTTGTTGGTATATAGGAAAGCCGTACCCAGATTTCCTTTTGTGGAATCTCCAAAGATCTCAATTGTGCAGCCTTGGTTGTCCTCCAAATTGAAGCGGTCATTTATTTTTTCTTTTGGAAGATTAACAACTTCCATAACTGTCAGCGCCACTTCGTCCGGGCGGAACTCCTTATGAAACCCAAGCTGTTTGGATAACAGCGAGTTAACTCCGTCAGCAAGGACGACTACATCTGCAAAAACCTCACCATCCGGCCGGTCGGTGCGGACGCCAACTACCTTGCCGTTTTCTACAATACATTCCGTGACAACTGTTTCGGTAATTAGAAGCGCTCCTGCATCCACAGCTTTCTTTGCGAACCATTGGTCAAACTGGGCCCTTAGAACTGTAAAGTTATTATATGGCTCGACACCCCATTCAAGGCCCTTATATCCGAACGAAAGAACTGATTCTTTGTCCATCATCCAGAACCGCTGTTCAATGACTGGTCTTTCAAGCGGCGCTTCTTTCCAAAATTCAGGAATCAATTCTTCCATTTGCTGGCGGTACAATACTCCACCCATAACGTTTTTTGCCCCTGGGTACTCTCCACGTTCAATCAGCAGCACATTTAAACCGTTTTTAGCACAAGTGTAAGCACAAGAGGTTCCTGCAGGGCCAGCCCCTACCACAATCACGTCAAACTTCTCAGGCATAGCTCAGTTCACCGCCCTTTTCAGCTTTAAGCTTTTTAAATTGCTCGATTAGTTTAGGGATAATTTCCATTGCGTCTCCTACAATGCCGTACGTTGCCACGTCAAAAATCGGGGCGTTCGGGTCTTTGTTGATGGCAATTATAAACTCGGAATTCTTCATACCTACCACATGCTGAATCGCTCCGGATACTCCAATGGCAAAATAAATTTTCGGTGTGACCGTTTCTCCTGTCTGTCCAACCTGCTGCTCATGAGGCAGCCATCCTGCTTCAACCACATCGCGGGTTCCGCCTACGCTTGCGCCGATTGTTTCCGCCAATTCATGGATTAGCTGGAAATTTTGCAGGTCGCCCAATCCTTTGCCACCGCATACGATGACATGGGCATCGGCTAATTTAGCTTTTTTTGTTACGTCATTCACAATTTGTAGTACTTTTGTACGCATTTCCGCTTCGTTCAGAGCTATTTTCTCTTCAATGATCTTTCCTTGTCTTCCTGCATCCGGCTCAAGTGCCTTCATTACTTTAGGTCTTACTGTTGCCATTTGCGGGCGATGCTTCTTACAGAGAATCGTTGCCATAATATTACCGCCGAATGCCGGCCGGCTTGCTTCTAGCAATCTATTATCTACGTCCACATCCAGCATCGTCGTATCTGCTGTTAATCCTGTAACTAAATCAGTTGCAACAGCACTTGCCAAGTCCTTTCCGTTGGGTGTTGCACCGTAAAGAATAATTTCCGGCATATATTTTTGCGCTAGCAGCATAACACCGCTCATATAGGATTCTGTACGATAATCCTTCAAAACTGGATGGTCAATTACGTAGACCTCGTCAGCCCCATAAGAAATAACCTGATTAGCTAATGGCCTTATTTGATTGCCCAGCAAGAATCCCCCTAATGGGACCTCAAGCTTATCTGCCAGCTTCCTGCCGGCACCCAGCAATTCTAGTGAAACATCTTCAATTTTGCCGTCATTTTGTTCAATGAATACCCAGACTCCACGGTAATCGTCAAGATTCATTTAAGACCCCTCCCTGCTCTATACCCTAAAATTTATTAACATTATTTAGTTGACTGTAATGTAAACAGGTCTTTTTTCTCCATCAGAATATCCATTAGCTGACCTACCTGCTCATCGGCTGAACCATCTAGCTTTTTCCCGCCTTCAGGCCGTGGAGGTGTGAACATTTTGCCGACAACCGTAGGTGACCCTTTTAGTCCAAGCTGTGAGCGGTCAACATTTTCAAGATCATCCACTGCCCAAATAATAGGTTCATATCTTGCAGCACTAATCATGTTCGGCATTGGTGAATACTTGATATCATTGATTTCTTTTTCAACTGTTAATAGACAAGGCATTTCCGACTGGACCAGTTCGTATCCGTTGGTTAATTTCCGTTGAATTAAGACCGTTTTCTCACGCTCATTCACTTCTGTTACCTCAATCACATTTGTAACAGGAGGAATATCCAATCTCCGGGCGATACCAGGGCCAACCTGACCGGTATCTCCATCAATGGCATGCTTTCCACAAATAATCATGTCAATTGGGAGTTCTTTGGAAATTCTCTCCAACGCCTTTGATAAGGCGTAACTGGTTGCAAGTGTATCGGCACCGGCAAAAGCACGATCCGATATTAAATACCCTTGGTCTGCGCCAATTTCAACGCTTTTCTTAATGACAGCAGTTGCCTGCGGAGGTCCCATTGATAAAACCGAGATGGTCCCGCCAGTTTTTTCTTTGATTTTAACAGCTTCTTGAACCGCATGGGCATCATATGGGTTCAAAATAGCCGGGGCACTCCTGCGGTCGAGTGTATTTGTTTTCGGATTGATTTTGATGATTTTTGTATCGGGTACTTGTTTGACACATACGACAATGTGCATGTAGGACTTCCCTCCTCCAAATAAGCTAAAAATGATGAAAGCGTTTGACTTACTGGTTGGTTATTAAAAATGCTTTTATTAACGATATATGAATCGCAATTTAAGCATATTACCCAAAATTAATAGATTTCTTTAATTGAATGAAAAAAGCTGGAAAATTCATATAAGAAAAAATTTGCTGCATGTGCAGCAAGCACGGGTGAAGTTCATCATGGTGTGGGTATTTTAGATAGAAAATAGTACTAATTTAACTATATGAAATATTGAGATATAGACAATGATAAAAATCACAGCACTGTCTATACATGTAGAAAATATTTTTCTCTCTGAAAAATATTTTTTTAAAGGAGGCACTAAAAAGAATAGGCCTTCTGCTACAATGATTAAATGTAACGGAAGGCCTTTATTTTGAGGTTTCTGGGCATTTTACAGTTAGATAATTAGTAATTAGTTAGACTAATACTTTGGGCCAAATCATGATCATTTGCTTTAAGGCGAATTTGATTTCTTCGGGTGGTTTGGAGGCTTGTCCCATCATTCGGTGATACTCATTGATTAACTCATCCAGTTCTTGACTGTATTTAATGGTTTGTTCACTTGTAAATCCCAATGTATTTGCACTTTTTATCATAAGTTCTCGTTTTGCTTTTATCTCTTCAATCATTTGACTATGGCTCGGACTGTGACTAGTGGTATTACTATACTCGTACAATGTTATCCTCCTACCTCTTACACACTTACTTTAATTCGCTAAAAAATTAGACTACTTGATGAATTATGACAAGAATTTCTTCAAATGTAAATACATTCGCAAAAGTAGACAAAACATTCTAAAACTTTCTATTTTCGACAGTTTATTTGCTTGTTTTCTTGAAATTTCGACATAAATTCCCAAGTAGTTAGTTGTGGATTGGGATTATTGATGAAAACCGCTTTGCGTCAATAATGAAAGCGCATTCATTATTGTGGGAGGATTGTACATTTTTTTAAAATATTTTTTTAGTACAAAAGTCCCTGAATCTAATATAAAAAAGCTGGCTCTAAAAAAATCTTAGCCAGCTTTGTAACTTTATATTTTTAGCTTTTTTTAAATATCTCTAACTCACTGATCCGTTTGACTGCTTCTGCAAGGCGCTCTTCTGAGGTCAGCAGGCCGATTCGGACATATCCTTCACCATACGAACCAAAACCAACTCCCGGCGCTGCTACTACTTGAGCCTTTTCCAACAAAATGTTGGAAAATTCCTCGGAAGAAAAACCATTCGGCACTTTTAGCCAGGCAAAGAAAGATCCCTTTGGAGCAGACACGTCCCAGCCTATCGAACAGAGGCCGTCAATGAGGCAATTTCGTCTTTGCTCATACATCTCATTTAATTCCTTCACGCAGTCCTGAGGGCCTGTCAGCGCTTCAGCCGCTGCCTCCTGGACGGCACCAAACAAACTGACATATAAGTGATCCTGAATGAGCTCTAGTGCAGAAATCACACTTTCATTTCCTACTGCAAAAGCAACGCGCCAGCCTGCCATATTATAAGTTTTAGAGAGTGTGTATATTTCAATGCCGACATCTTTGGCACCCTGTGCCTGCAGGAAGCTTGGTGGTTTTACACCATCGAAACCGATGCCTCCATAGGCGAAGTCGTGTACAATACAAATATCATGGTCATTTGCAAGACTTACAGTCTCTTCGAAAAATTCTAGGTCAGCAACAGCACCGGTCGGATTATTAGGATAGTTGAGGAACATTAATTTTGCCTTCTCAAGATCCTCTGTCCCTAGCTCGCTATAGTCAGGAAGGAAACGATTTTCTTCTTTCAAAGGCATGGTGACCATTTCGGCTTTAGCCAGTGCGACCCCGGACCAATAGTCAGGATATCCTGGATCAGGAACCAAAACCGTATCCCCAGGGTTTAACAAACATTGTGGAATCTCCACCAAACCTGCTTTGCCTCCAAAAAGGATTGCGACTTCCTTTTCGGGGTTGAGTTCTACACCATATTCCCGAAAATAAAAATCAGAAACGGCTTTTTTTAAATAAGGAAATCCTTGAAATGGAGAATATTTATGATTTATAGGGTTTGCCGCTGCCTCCTGAAGCTTAGCAACGATATGCCCTGGTGTCGGTTGGTCAGGATTCCCCTGGCCTAAATTGATCACATCAAATCCCCGTTCTATGTACTCTCCAGCTTTTTTGACGAGTGATGCAAAAAATTGCTTTGGAAGACTATTCAATATTTCCGATTGAGGAAAATGCTTCATGTTCTCACCTGCTATTTTCTAAATTTTAAGGTTGAAATTCTAGTCACAAATGATATAACTTTTATAACGGCTTGTAAAGGAAAAATTCCGAAATTTCATAAGGGAGAGATAATAATGAAATTAAAGATTGCTTGTTTGCAGATGGATATTGCCTTTGGCAATCCCGAGAAAAACTATCAGAATGCAGAAAAACTAATCGAAGCAGCTGCTAGCGATCAGCCTGATATCATTGTCTTGCCCGAGCTGTGGACAACAGGCTATGATTTGACCCGCCTTGATACAATCGCTGATAAAGGAGCGCTTCAAACAATAGAATTTTTTAAAAATGCCGCCAAAAAGTACAATGTTAACTTTGTCGGCGGTTCTGTCGCCAATCGGGATGACAAGGGAGTGAAAAATACCCTTCTTATCATAAACCGTGAGGGGGAACTTAGTTCCGAATATAGTAAACTGCATTTATTCAAGCTGATGGATGAGCACCTTTATTTGGAAGCGGGTTGTGAAAAAGGACTGTTTAAGCTTGATAATCATGCATTTGCCGGGGTCATTTGCTATGATATCCGCTTCCCGGAATGGATTCGTGCCCATACAACTGAAGGGGCGGAAGCGCTGTTTGTAGTGGCGGAATGGCCTGCACCAAGATTATCGCATTGGAGAAATCTATTAATTGCCAGAGCAATCGAAAACCAATGCTTTGTGATTGCCTGTAACCGTTCCGGAAGCGATCCGAATAATCAATTTGCCGGACATTCACTCGTCATTGATCCATGGGGTGAGATTATCGCCGAAGCGGGCGCAGATGAGGAGATTTTAACTGCAGAGATTGATTTAAAGCTTGTCGGAGAAATCCGTAAGCAGATTCCAATTTTCGAAGACCGCAGACCGGATTATTATAAATAATTCTTTACAGCAAATAAGAGGCTGCAAGTCAGCCTCTTTATCATACTTTTTAAGTTTTAATGCAGCGGCAGGGTAATAAAGAATGTAGTCCCTTTTCCTACTTCGCTTTCAATCCGTATTGAGCCTTTATGTTCCTCAATAATTTTATAACTGACCATTAATCCAAGTCCTGTGCCTCTTTCTTTGGTTGTGAAAAAGGCTTCCCCCAGCCTTTGTAATTTCTCTTTGGATATTCCTATCCCTTCATCCTGGATTGAAATAAGAGCCTGCTTATTCTCAAAGGCCTCTATCGTAACCGTAATTTTTCCGCCGTCTGGCATGACTTCGATCGCATTTTTGATTAAATTAATAAAAACCTTTTTCAACTGATTGGGTTCACAAAAAATCGGAGAAAGCTTTTCATCAAACCCTGTTGAGAATTGAACATTATGTAATACAGCCTGGGCATGTAAAATGTCTAAGGTTTCCCTCATTATTTGATTCAGATTCTTCTCCTGAAAACGGATTTCCTGGGGTTTAGCCAATAGTAAAAATTCGTTAATGATGGTATCAATCCGCTCTAGCTCACTAGTAATCACTTCATAGTACATGGAATGTTCTTGTTTGATGCTACCTTCAAGCAGCTGGATAAAACCTTTTAAAGCGGTCATCGGATTTCTGATTTCGTGGGCAATTCCGGCCGCAAGCTCGCCTATAACCTTTAACGTTTCTGATTTCCTAAGCTGTTCCTGCATATCCATCTTTTCAGTAATATCCTTTAAGGCGGTAAAATTCAAGTCCGCCATAATGTCTAATTTTGAACTGATTTCGATATGCCTATTTTTGCCGGAAATCATCTCAAAAATAATAATGGATGTATAATAACCCTTTTCAATTACCTGCTTTAAATGTTTCTTTATTTCTAGTGTTTGTTTTTCAAGCTTGCTAAATGGCTCATAAAACAATCTACCTATTAATTTTTCCTTTGGAAGGCCAAATAGCTTTTCTGCTGTAAAATTTACATCTACTATGCGATATTGGTAATCCCAAAGGATGAGTCCATCAATGGAATCTTCAAAAATGCGTTTATATCTTTGTTCGTACTCTTGCAATTTTGCATTTTTTGAAAACACTACATCAGGCTTGCTCGGTAAAGTACCATCCTGTTCCAATTTGATTTCCACTAAACGGCCACCCCGCTATCAACCAAAGTTCAGCGTTAATTTAAAAAGATATATTCTATACAAAACTTGGAAATCCCTTTTTTCTGCCAATAATTTTTATTAGCTTAAAACAAAAACGCAAAGCTAATTTGCTTTGCGTTTTTCTTTTTTATAGCCATGGATTTTCATGCTTTGCTTTAAGGCGCTGCCACCTTTTTTCTACTTCTCTTTCGAATTCGTCTACTAGATGTTTGTTTTCCTCTTTGAGGAGATGTTTCGTTTTCCCCATATATTTAAACCATTCTGTTACCGAAACGCGCTTTTTCTTTTCTTCAGGGTTATAGGTAATAGCGGTAACACCCTGTTCTACTTCATACAGTGGGAAGAAGCAGGAATTGACGGCCTCTTCAAGAATTTTTGTTCCATAACGGTCCTCAGATTTCCAGTTTAATGGACAGGTAATTAAAAGTTTTCCATACACTGGTCCGACATTTTGTGCGTACCACTGGGCTTTCGCACCTTTTTTAACCAAATCCTGCGGGAATGCTTCTGAACCAGTAAATACATAAGGGATATTTGTCGCAGCCATAATTTGTACTGTATCTTTGTGGTGGAAACTTTTCCCTTGCTGTGTTTTTCCAACACCAGAAGTACTTGTCATATGGCCAAGCGGTGTTGAATAAGACATTTGCGACCCGGTATTCATGTAGCCTTCATTATCGTATTCGAGCATAATCAGCTTATGGCCGCGAAGTGCCGTCCCAATTGCCGATCCCATACCGATATCCATTCCGCCGTCACCGGTAATCATCACGAATGTCGCATCATCGGACACTTGAATTTCCCCGCGCCGCTTTAATTCCATGAAGGCCTCAACAGTACCTGAGAGGGTTGCTGCACCATTCTGGAACAGGTTATGCATCATCGTCTGCTTATGCGAGCTATATGGATAGGCAGTTGTTGTAACGTAGGCACAGCCAGTTTGGAATAGAGTGACAATATCCCCTTCAATCCCTTTAAAGAACAACTCCAGCCCGCCAAATATGCCGCAGCCCGGGCAGGCGCCATGACCGGAAGCAATTCTTTTCGGCTTATTTGTCAGCATCCGCAGTGGCGGGATTTTCACTTTTAATTTATTTGTTTCTTCATCCATTTTCACTTCAATTAAGCCTGATTTATAAGCATCACCCTGCTGCGGAGTAATGACAGGCTTCAGGATTTTTTCCGGATTTCCCGGTACATGCCCGAAATAATCAAATGGTTTTTCAGCATAGCCTTTCTCCATCGCATCAATCGCCATATTAAAGAATTCATGGGCATCACTTGCATAGAAATCCTTACCGCCCATTCCGAATACACGGCTTAATACGATGGTTTGATTATTCTTGTCATCCTGCAGGGCAGACTTGATCTCATGCGTTAGGTTTGGACCATGTGCACCATAGGAATCGGCACGCTCACCGACTAATAATGCTTTCACATTTTTAAGAGCTTCACGGATTTCTTTAGCCGGGAATGGACGAATAATATTTGGACTGATTACCCCTGCTTTAATTCCTTGGTCGCGCAGCTGGTCGACAACATCCTTTGCCGATTCGGCTGCAGAGTTTAATAGGAATAACGCAACTTCAGCGTCCTCCATTTTGTATAAGTCCAAAACAGAATATTCTCTTCCTGAAAGTTTTGCATATTCGGCAGAAACTTCCCTGAATACCTCTCCGGCATTGTACATAGCTTCGGATTGCTGGAAGTGATTGTTCATCAAATCTTCGCCGTTCATGTGGGCACCGATTGTTACCGGTTTTTGCGGATCTCTAATAAAATTGTAATCAGTCGGGCATTCGCCGACAAATTGCTGCACTACCCGACGGTCCTTGAAGTATTGAACTCTCCGTTTTTGGTGGGACGTCCAGAATCCATCATAGGCTACAATGACAGGGAGCCGGACTTTGGAGTGTTCGGCAATTTTCAATGCCATAATATTCATGTCATAGACCGCTTGCGGGGTTCTTGCCGTTAAAATAACCCAACCCGTATTTAGACCAAAGTAAAGATCTGAGTGGTCTCCGCGGATATCAAGCGGACCACTGACAGCCCGAGTGACCAGATTCATGACCATCGGGAATCGTGTGCCCGCCTGAACCGGAAGCTGTTCAATCATATATAAAAAGCCATTCGCACTTGTTGCATTGAAGACGCGCGCCCCAGTGGCGGCAGCACCATAGCAAATACCGGCCGAGCCATGCTCGCCATCTGCCGGAATCAGCTTAATATCATGCTCGCCCCGGGCTTTCATTTGGTCTAAGAATTGTGCCACCTCTGTAGATGGAGTAATCGGGAAATAACCCATGATATGATAGTTGATTTGCGCTGCCGCCATCGCAGCCATTTCATTGCCGGATTCAAAGGTTGAAATCTGCTCGGCTCCAACCTGCGCTGTTAATTTTTCCTCTAAAATACCCATTATAAATTCCCTCCTACTGCATAAGGAAAGTTTTGCTTCACACGATTTGCATCTGCGTATCCAATCATTTCGCGAAGATCCGTTAAAGCACTTGTCGGACATGCTTCCACACATTTTAAACAGCCCTTGCAATATTGATAGTCAATTCCCTTTAGAAACATTTGCTTTCTGCCGCGCTTGTCCTCTCCCTCTTCCCAGACGAAACAGAAATCTGGACAAACGTTATCGCAGGCCGCACAGTCTATACACTTATCGCGTTCAAACTGTGGCAGGAAGCCCTGTCTTGAGCCGCTCAAATCTTTTAATATACTATTTGCCTGAGTGGTGATTACACCACCAAGCTCTTGGGTCATATAGCCTAGCTGCGGAAGCGGGCGGGCAAAGGCTTTACCTTGGGCATCCTCCGGAACATGGTATGTTTTAAATTCAACTTCATTATAGCCGCGGTCAAACGTCCGTAGGTTCGGTTCAACAAAGTGCGGGTATTTTTTCTCGAATGTCTTCCGGATAACTTTTCTCATGGCGTCCGGATCCAAAAAATCACATATGCGGAATAACGCCCCGAGCATCGCTGTATTTACTTTTGTTTTTTCCTCGACAGCAATGGTTAACGCATCTACAATCGCTAATGTTCCATATTCTAGTTTTAAGTCCTTTTTCACATCATCGAAATCCCTTGATGAGTTGACTAAGACGATGCCGTCAGCATTTAAACCGCTGACCACATTAATCGTTTTATACAATGCTTCGTGGAAAACGCCCACAATATGAGGCTGCTCAATTGGACTGTGATCACGAATTTCAACCCCAGGTTCACAAAAGCGGATAAAGCTTTTAACCGGAGTTCCTTTTTTCTCCGAGCCATAGGACGAAAAGTTGGAACCATTTAACCCAAGCCCTAATACCCCTGCTTCCGCCAGCATTTTTCCGGCAAGATTTGCTCCAAGACCACCGATTGATTCGAGACGGATTTCGAAAAAACCCAGCTCATTTTTTTGCGGTAAAATAGACATAATGTCCCTCTCCTTCTTTGTTCAATAAAACTACCCGAAAAAGACATAAATAATTAACTTATCTCACCGCTATTGTAGGCCATATTATTTTTTAAATCTGTGACAAAAATCAAACATCCAAACATTTTTTTTAAAACACATTTTAATCCATCGAAAAAATTCTTTATTTACAAAGCATCTTCATTGTTTTTTAATTATACAACAGGTCACTCATTGTATTATAACAGAACGATTGCGATTAAAAATCATCTTAGCATAAGCTAAAGTGGCACCGGTTTGTCCCCTGTCCTTTTCGGCTAAAATAAGCTATAATATTATTTTGTTTTATTATAAAGAAAACTCGCCGATTGGCGAGCCCCTAAGGGCGAAGATAGAGGCGTAGTTGGACTTATGCGTTGAGAAAGTATAAAGCTTTCGACAGAAAGTTTATACTTTCTTATTAGCTGAAAAAGGAGCTTTATTATGAAAGTCATTTGTTCCACCCTTAACGCAAAATACATTCATACCAATCTGGCCATCAGGTGCTTAAAGGCATATGCAGCACCTGAATTTGATATCATTTTAAAGGAATACACCATCAAAGATCCGGTAATGAACATTGTCTCCGATCTCCACCAGCAAAAGCCGGATGTTATCGGTTTTAGCTGTTATATTTGGAATATCGAAGAGACCCTTAAGGTCATCAATATGCTAAAGAAAATTGACCCTTCCCTCATTATTGTATTAGGAGGCCCTGAGGTTTCCTACGACACACGCGAATGGATGGAAAAACATCCGGAAATCGACTTTATCGTAATGGGCGAAGGGGAACAAACCTTTAAACAACTGCTGACGGAGCTTGATACAAACAAAAATATCGAGAATGTCCATGGAGTTGCATATCGTGACATTGGAACCTTAGCCAGCACACCACAGAGAAATAAGCTTGATTTAAAAGAATTACCTTCCCCCTTCCGCTTTCCTGAGGATATTCCCCAGTTGGGGAAACGGGTTACTTATATCGAAACAAGCCGAGGCTGTCCGTTCAGCTGTCAATTTTGCCTATCTTCCATCGAAGTCGGTGTCCGCTATTTTGACCGGGAACGAATTAAAGAGGATATTCGCTATTTAATGGCAAACGGTGCAAAAACAATTAAATTTGTTGACCGGACCTTTAATATTAGCAGAAGCTATGCAATGGAAATGTTCCGCTTCCTTATTGATGAACATCTTCCAGGAACTGTGTTTCAATTTGAAATTACTGCGGATATTATGCGGCCGGAAGTGATTGAATTTCTTAACCAAGAGGCACCAAAAGGGCTTTTCCGTTTCGAAATTGGTGTTCAGTCAACGAATGACTATACAAATGAGCTTGTGAGAAGAAAGCAAAATTTTGAAAAACTGAAAAGAACAGTGACAATGGTGAAAGATGGGGGGAAAATCGATCAGCACCTTGATCTTATCGCGGGACTGCCTGAAGAAGATTACGCCTCCTTCCGGAAGACCTTCAACGATGTGTTTGAAATGAGGCCGGAAGAACTGCAGTTAGGGTTTTTAAAAATGCTGCGCGGAACAGGGGTACGTATACGTGCTTCAGAACATGATTATGTATATATGGATCATTCCCCATATGAGATTTTAAGCAACAATGTTCTATCGTTTGACGATATTGTTAAAATAAAGCAAGTGGAAGATGTGTTAGAAAAATATTGGAATGACCACCGTATGGATCACACAGTTGAATACCTGGTGACACATGTTTTCCCTTCACCGTTCGATTTCTTTCAGGATTTTGGTTCCTACTGGGACGAACAGGGCTGGTCAAGAATCGGCCATCAGTTGGAGGATCTATTTCGGCGATTACATTCATTTTTAGTCAAGAAGGCGGTTCCGAACCTTGATGTCATTTCCGGTTTAATGAAATATGATTATTTAAAACATCATAAATACAAACCGAGAAAACCTTGGTGGGAAGCAGGGCTGGAGAAAAGCGAACGTTCGAAAATCTACAAACGTATTTCCGAGACTCCGCAGCTTATAGGTCCGGAATTTCTCAAACTTGAGCTGGATGAAAAAGAACTCTATAAGCATACCATGCTAGAGCTTTTGTCCTTTGACCTGACAAAGTACTTTCTAAACGGTGAAATAGACCACCAGGCTTCCGGTTTACTGGCGTATTTTGACGCTACCAACCTAGAGACACTTTTATTTCCTTTTAAAATCTAAAAATAAGCCGGTGCTCCCGGCTTATTTTTCTTTTTTAGGTGCGTTTTTTCTTAAATTTGTTTTTTATTTTTTCAACCAATGGAATACCGTTTACATCACCAAATTCTACACTAAATTCCTCTGTAGGTATTCTTGGCGGGGTCTTGCGGCGGCCTTTCATTTTAACTTCTTCCCTTTTTTCCTAGCTTTGAATTGCGGTTTTGAAATCTGATTGCATTATTGTTATCGGTAAATTCAGCGGAAAATTCACTTTCCTGGATATTCTTCTTTGGGGTTTTGGTGTACTTTTCCACTGCATCAAATTCAGCCTTCCGCTTAGCCATCTTGGAAAACCTCTTAAAATTCATGTTACATAGATAGTTTTAAGCAATTTTTGTTGAATCATTCGTTTCCTTATTTTTCATAAATAAAAAAAAGGTTTACGCAAAAAATATAAAAAACAGGGGGAATGCTGGATGAAAAAAGATAATATGAAGAAAATTGGACAGAAAGTAAGTATCGATGAAACTTTGCCGCATCAAATAAATGCACCAAGCTTTGAAGGAACAGGAATAAAAATGGAAGCGCCATTTGTTAATGAGCACGGTGTAGTCATTGGGGATAGCTTATATGCTTCAGAAAATTCTCCACTGGAAAACTGGTCAGAGGATACGGACCCAGCCATAATGTCGGGTGATGAGTGGGTGCACCCGACGAACGATATCGGCTGGAACACGACAGAAAATCGGGAACTGCTAGAAAGCAAAAGAAAGCCGCAAGCTTATCCGTTTATGCATCCCACCAAGGATGTAAGCAAAGGGACAGATTGAAAAGCTAACCAGATTCGATAAACATTTCCACTTATGAATAAAGTCAAAGCAATCAATACTACCCTTACAGAGAAAAAAATCTCTGGATAGAATAAGGAGTGAAAAATATGGCTAACAGCAGAAATAAATTATTAGTGCCTGGGATTGAACAATACCTTGATCAAGTTAAATATGAAATAGCCCAAGAATTCGGAGTACATTTGGGGTCCGATACCGTTTCTAGAGCCAATGGTTCGGTCGGCGGGGAAATAACTAAAAGACTTGTCCAGCAGGCACAGGCACAATTATCAGGACGTGAATAATTTCATAAAAATGGCAAAGAGGCAGCTCTTATGGAGCGCCTCTTTTTATTTGTTTCTTTGTTTAATTTGGTTGTCAGAATAATGGTATTTGCCTTTTGGATTGGGATTCCCCTGTGAATTTCCCTGTGAATTTCCCTGTGATCCCTGTTGAATGGCTTGCTTTTTAGCCTGCCCAGGATTTTGCTTTTGTTGGTTATCATCCATCTTTTTTGCCTGTCCAGGTGGGATATTATCTTCGACTGGAGATTGGTCTACGGCTGCCTGCGGTGTATTATCAACGGCAGGAGGTTCCTGAGTAACATTTTCCTCCATTTGTTTCTTTAATTGCCCTGGCGGTGCCTTTGCTTCCGGCTCAGTAGGATTACTATGATTTTTATACTTTTTCCAATTATTCTCCACTTTCTCTTTTGCCACTGGATTATTTACTGCCTTGTATTTACCAGCAGTGACACCTTTTTCGTGAGCAGTTTCAAGATCCTTTTCAGTGCCTGATAAAACAGTATATGCTAGCTGCTGCTCGGAAACAGCTTTGGTAATCTCTTTAATATCAGTTTCAAGCTTTTGCTCTTCCTTCTTTTCCATTTGACTGGTCGGAACGGTTGAAATAATGACATGCTTGTTCGTTTTGAAATACCCTTCTTTACCTATTTCCGATAAAATTTCTTCCGTCACCTTCGTAACATCTTGTTTCTCCCAATCATCCAAATGGGATATAATCTTTTTACCTTCAGGATTATAGCCTGTCAATTCCACAACCTGCATCTTTTTATTTATTCCTAGTTCAATACTCGGATTTACATCAATTGACATATAGGCATAAGCTTTATTATTTTGATACATTGGAATAAATGAACCGGAAAAAAGTAAAACTGCAGCCGCTGCAGCCCAAACGGTTTTCATTTTGGCAACTTTCTTTATGGACGATAGATATCTTAATTGATTCTTGCCTTCAACGGGATAAAAAGTTATTTCCTCTCCAATTGAATAGGATTGCTTAAGTCTCTTAGCCCGTAAGAACTCACCTTCAGGGGTTAAAAGCGTGAGAAAAAAATCATCCATTTCCATTATTATTCCCTTTTTCATGTATCAAGCACCCCCTTTATATAATCCTTCATATACACATAATCACTTGATAAAATTAAAGCAATGGCAATAATATATTTGCGATTTCTCTCTAAGGTTTTTCTAGAGACATTTACCATTTTTTCAAGCTGATTAATAGGCAGCCGCTTTTTTTCGCGTAATGATTTAAATAATTCTTCATTGTCAACCAGTGTTTTTGCTGCGATGATGGCATTTTTCCTAGCATCCGCATGCTTCGGGGAATTCTCCACCAAATCGCTAAAGGTTAAATCAAAAGAAGCTAATAATGATTGAAAATGAATAATTTCATCTTTTCTTAGCTGTTCGTCAGTCTTTTTCTGATATTCATCAAGGGAAAGCTCATTGACTATTGCCGTTCCAGGTAATTCCTCATCTTGAAGGGCATTCGTTATATCAATACTGATGTGCTGATTTTTTGTTTGCTTTCGAATGTAGTCAATAACTCGTCTTTTAATAATCACTTCTGAAAAGCTTAATAAAGAGCTGCCGCGGTCTTTTGAATATTTTTCAATCGCCTCGTTAAAAGCAATAAGGCCAATGCTAAATTCATCATCGGATTCATAGATATACCGGCGGCATACTGAAGAAACAGTTTTAGCGATAAATGGTTTATAGGCCTGGATGAGTTCATTCAGCAATGACTTATCACCTTGCTGAATCAAGGCAACTGTATCTTCTAATGTTCTTTTATTCTTTTTAGCCATAAACAATAAACCTAGCATTTGCTCACCTCTTATTCGACCAATTATAACATACGAAACAAGCTTTGGTCTTTATGGGGATAAGCATATGAAAAGACTGTATTTAACCCACGAGCCTTCGTTTATTTGTTATTGTTCATGTCTTATTTTAATAAATGTTACGTATATGGAAATACTCTTTATGGGGGTTTTTTTAAAAATTTCCCAATAAAAAAAATTAAGGCTGCCTCGTACGAGACAGCCTTAATTTTTTGGAGTTTAGTCATGCTGGTCCATTGGATTATAAAGCTTTACATTCGGATTTTTCTCCTGGAACCACCGTAATGCAAAATCGTTCTCAAATAAAAATACATAATGCTCATAACGATCCTTCACAAGAAGACTTCTTGAGCTTGACAGGTTTTCATCGACTTCATCTTTTTCAATCCAGCGGGCAATTTTCGATCCCAGCCGTTCCATAATGACCTCTGCATTATATTCATTTCTCATTCTGTGCTCGAATACTTCAAACTGCAGCTGGCCTACAGCCCCTAATAAATACTCGTCTGTTTTGACCGTTTTAAAGAGCTGGATAGCCCCTTCCTGAACAAGCTGATGCAGCCCCTTATAAAATGATTTCTGCTTCATTACGTTCTTCGCAGATACCCTTACGTAAAGCTCAGGTGTAAACTGCGGCAGCCTCTCATATTGGAAATTATTCTTACCCGTCGTAATCGTATCGCCGATTTGGTAGGTTCCCGTATCGTATAAACCGATGATATCTCCACTGACGGCTTCTTCCACAGTATTTCGTTCTTCAGCCATAAAGGAAGTGGATTGAGAAAGCTTTAATTGCTTTTCAAGCCGGGGAACGTTTACGGTCATTCCTCTTTCAAATTTTCCAGAACAAATTCGTACGAAAGCAATCCGGTCCCGGTGGGCGGGATTCATATTCGCTTGAATTTTAAAAATAAAACCGGAAAATTGGTCGGAAAGCGGATCAATTTCCCCAATCGATGAATTTCTCGCTTTAGGAGGCGGCGCGAATTGCAGGTAGGTCTCTAAAAATGTCTGAACCCCGAAATTCGTCAACGCACTTCCGAAAAACACAGGTGTCAGGCTTCCTGCTTGCACTTTTTCAGCAGAAAAATCATTTCCCGCTTCATTTAACAGCATGATTTCCTCTAATGTCTGCTCATAAAGTCCTGAAGATTTCAGCTTGTGATCACCATCAATTTCCCCATCATCATTTAAGGGAATATAGCGTGCAGCTTCATCAACCCGGAATTGTTCAACACGATTATAATATCTGTCGTAAATTCCTAAGAACTCTTTTCCCATTCCAATTGGCCAATTCATAGGGTAGGATTCAATTCCCAGAACTTCTTCCAGTTCTGCCAGAAGTTCTAGCGGTGGTTTTCCTTGGCGGTCAAGCTTATTAATAAACGTAAAAATAGGAATTCCACGCATCCGGCAAACCTTGAAAAGCTTAATGGTCTGATCTTCGATTCCTTTCGCCGAATCGACAATCATCACGGCACTGTCAACTGCCATTAAGGTCCTGTACGTATCTTCACTAAAATCCTGGTGTCCAGGAGTATCTAAAATATTGACGCGAAAACCGCTATAATCAAATTGCATGACACTGGAGGTAACAGAAATTCCCCGCTGCTTTTCAATTTCCATCCAGTCACTAGTGGCAAATTTCCCTGTCTTCTTTGCCTTTACTGTTCCGGCATCGCGGATTGCGCCGCCAAACAATAGCAATTTTTCCGTTAAGGTTGTTTTACCCGCATCCGGGTGCGAGATAATCGCAAATGTACGGCGCGATAATACTTCTTTTTTTAAATCGTTTCCCATTATGTCTTCCTCTCTTTTAACAGCCTAAAATTTTTCCATAACTTCAATCTTATCGCTCAAACGGTTACTTTGCAATATTTCAATAAAATACAATTGAGATTTTCTTTAATCGGGTTGAAATAATGACTATAATAAAATTATACATAATTGATGCTTTTGGGAGGATTTATGGAAATTACAAAATTTGATCGGCAAACATTAAATTTATTGCAAAAGGCATTTGAAATCGTGCTTGAACAAAACAAAATTCCCTATAAAAAAATCGGGATTGCCGAAGAAGCTGAGCAGCTTGTATTTTTATATGAAGGTAAAGATGAAAAGGTTCATGTATTTAAATGGAAAAAGGCATCGAGTATTGGCGTCAGCATCGGTGTTCTGGCTCAAAGCGTTCTCACGCCCATTATTCCCCATCTTCGGCTATTATCATAATTTTGAGCTGCAGTTCCTGTTTTTTGTGGGAAGTGTTTTTTCTTCGATCAGCTTCCATCGATTCCCACATCCATTTTATTGGAAATCCCCTTATAATAGAGGTTGTACTTCTGTTAAAGGAGGAATAGCCCATGAATCAAAGCAAAAAAACAGTTTCAAAAAAATTCTTTCCGCTGTTCGCAGCATTTATTATAGTTATTGCCGGAATTATTTGGTTCGTTCAATCAACAACTAACCAAGTATCTATACCGTTTTCGTCTGTAGAAAAAATTATTCAAGAGCAAAACGGGAAAACAGTCACCATAACAGAACAATCCGATGGAAGTCTCTTTATAAAAGCAGGCAAATCCGAATATGTTTCCCAAGTTCCCCCTAATAGCCAAATGGTGGATAAACTGGTTGAGAAATATAATATCAAATATTCCTTTTCTTCTAGCAGCCGCTATGGTAAATGGATCATGGCTGGAGTCCTTCTTTTATTAGGAGGTGCTGTCTACGCTGTCCGAAAATCTAAGGGCGGCATCGGCTTAGGAAATTCCATGAAAAACAGCGTCGCAAAAGCCCGGCCTCTGCCAAACATCAGTTTAAAGGATGTAGGCGGTCTAGGCGATGAAATGAAAGAAGAGATATTGCAAACTTTGACAACATTAAAGGATAAGGAAAGAGCGTTAAAGCTTGGGATTAAACCCCCGAAAGGAATCCTGTTATACGGACCCCCTGGAACCGGAAAAACCTTGCTTGCGCAAGCAATTGCCCATGAGCTGAATGCTTCGTTTTTCTCTGCCAGCGGGTCAGCGTTTAATGAATTATTTGTCGGCGTCGGTGCAAGCCGTGTCCGCTCCTTGTTTCAGGCGGCCAGAAAACAGCGTCCTGCTGTCATTTTTATCGATGAAGTAGATGCCCTTGCCGGCAGACGTAAAGCCCATGGCGGCGAAGAAGGAGAAAAAACATTAACTGAACTTCTTGTCCAGCTTGACGGCGGCCATTCCAATGACGGCATTTTATTTATTGCCGCTACAAACAGAAAAGATATGCTTGATGAAGCATTCTTGCGTCCAGGGAGAATAGATTTCTCATTCCATGTTCCGCTGCCTGATACAAAAGGACGCAGGGAAATCATTGACATTCATTCAAAAGGAAAAGCGATTACCAAAGATGTCCTTACGTCATTAGATGGTTTAGCGGAAAGTACTTCCGGGTTTTCCGGAGCAGAGCTGTTTTCATTATTTGAATCAGCAAGCCGTCATGCAGTTCGTAATGGGCGTGATATGATTCAAAAACAGGACCTAGATTATGCTCTTGACCGAACCATTTTAGGAAGTACTTCACGGCCGTTGCAGGATCATGAGACAAAGCGGCGGGTAGCCATCCACGAAGCCGGGCACGCCCTTGTTGCTTCTGTAACAAAACCGGGTTCAGTCAGAAAAGCGACGATTATTCCACGGGGTGAAGCCTTGGGGTATGTAGCACCAATTCCGAAAGAATTGAATTTATCTACAACAAGCGACCTGCTTGACCGAGTTGCCATGATATTAGCCGGCGGTACCGCCGAAAGGATGTTTCTTGGTGAACACAGTATCGGTGTATCCGGTGATGTGCAACAGGCTAAACATATTATTGAACAAATGGTTGAAATCGGAATGCTTCAGGACGGCTTTACGTTAACCTTTAGTAAACCGGATAAAGAAATCAAAATGCAAGAACTGTTTGCAAAGGGTATAGAGAAAGCAGAAAAATTAATCGAAAGCCATCAAGAGCAGTATCTGCAATTGGTGGATGCCTTATTAAAAAAAGAAACTTTGGAAGGGCATGAAGTCGAAGAAATTATTTGTGCGAATATGAATGTAGCCGGCTAACATACAAAACCCGCTTGGGAAACCAAGCGGGTTTTTTGGGCTTATTACCCATTCATTTTCTTAATAGTAGCAAGCTGCTCCTACAATAATCAAGAGGATAAATAACACCACGATTAAAGTGAAGCCACCATAGCCATAGCCAAAGCCGCCGTATCCACAGCCGCCATAGCCAAAACCGCCATATCCAAACATACTTTTTACCTCCTTATTTTTTTTTTATATAACCCAAGAAGCCCCTACAATGATTAACAAAATGAACAGAACCACGATTAGGGCAAATCCTGCTCCGTAGCCACCTGCTACACCAGACATTTAACATTACCTCCTTTTTTGAATTCCATATATCCTATTCACCTAGATAAAAATGTGCAATAGACACTTATCCCTATTACCCAGATTTGTAAAAAAGGAAAAGCCCATTCTTAGAAAGAAAATGGGCTTAAAGTAAAAAGCCACAACTCCCTGTAAATAGAGAGTGCGGCTTTAATTCAGGTAAATACACATTCTGTAATAATCCTTTGCTGCAGATATGCTAGAAGTTAATTCGTTTTAACAAGCTCTTTCAAACTATTCTTCCCGCGTTCAACTAAATCAAGATGGGTATTACGTGCCAATTTAACGTATTCCTTTCTAACTTGCAGCCACGCATTTCTGCGGTCGCGAGCATAGCCAATTCCTGCTTCAGTATTTTTCACAAAATTGTCTTCCATTTGTTCGACAAATTGGAAAAAGGTTTTAACTGGAGTCAAAGCCAATATCTCCAATTGGCTGGAAACCTCGCTAAGCTGCTTTTTAAGCTCTTCCCGATCGTTATTTGGCACTGCCTCAGCCTTTGCATCCTCTTTGCGTAAATTAACTTGCTGGGCAACTTCAGATACCATTTCTTTGTTTGTTTTTCTTGCCTGGTCATATAATTTCGCGACGGATTTTCTATATTGCTTATTGAACTTGATGACTTCCTTTACAGAATTAAGGTAGGCATCCTCCCGGCTCTCCCTTAGCTTCCGTGCCCGTTCCTGGGAAAGCTCATATTGTTCCCAAAAAGTGTTAACAAACGAAACTTCAGCAATAGATTCCTCCGCAGCTTGTGGAACTGTTTTTACGTCGACTTCAGGAATCGTTTCAATCTTCTTCTGCGCCATCGTCCTTCCTCCTCTTACGATTATTTACTTTCTCTATTGCATCCTTCTTTTGGAAAGAAGGAATATAGAGCTCAAGGACACTGGTATACATTTTGAAAAATTGATCGAGGAGTGATTGATACGTTTCTAGTTGATTGGCATATCCTTTTAAGTATGTAATACCAGCTTTTGTAATGGAATACCTTCTTTTGGCAGGCCCTGCACCAGTTGTATCCCATTCAGATGAAACCAAATCTTCTTTTTCTAATTGTCTTAACATTCTGTACAGGTTTCCTTGATCCAAAGTTTTAAAGCCAAATGACTCCAGCTTTTGACTCAATTCATACCCATGCAGAGAAACCCTGCTAAGAAGCAATAAAATAAATGGCAGCACAAAATTTTTTGATGGATTGACTGATTGATTATCTTGGTTTACCATGTCTTTATCACCTCACCTATATGTATTTTACACCTATCAGTAATATTTTGTCAATCTTGTCAATAAATATTACTAAAAGCTGAATAAACCTGTTTACAATTTTACCAACTTGGATATAAACTATTAAAAATGAAAGGTGGTGTAAAATGGAAAAAGCAAAGGTTAGCAAATTGGGTGTTCCTTATTTACATTTAGGTAAAGGCGAGCCGTTAGTGTTTATTCATGGTCTAGGTGAGATAAAGGAGGGGTGGCATCACCAATTTGAATTTGCCGATGAATATGAATTAATTATTCCAGACCTGAGAGGCCACGGGGAATGCACCAAGACCGATGGAATCACGATCCAGAATTTTGCTGCAGACATTATCAGCCTATTGAAGGAGTTAAAAATTGAAAACGCTCACATTGTTGGATTATCAATGGGTGGAGCCGTTGCACAGGAAATCTACCGCCAGTCGCCCTCTATCTGCCGTTCTCTCATGCTAGTAAGTACATTCCACTACTTTCCAAATAAACTCAAACGCCTACTATTCGAAAATCGAAAAGCAAAGTTTCAAAAAGTCGCTTCTGCCGGGAAAGAATCAGAATATTTAGCCCGAATGGCCTTGTATTCCTGGGATAAGGAAACTGTTAAACAATTCAACCAACTTTTTCGACCTAAACATGAGATTTTTATTGAATCATTGAAAGCTTGCCTGGAAGTGAATAATTTATCATTACTGCCAACAATTGAAGTGCCAACACTTATAATTGGCGGACAGTATGATTCTGTATTGCCGGTTTGGATACAGGCATGGATGCATAAGTTAATACCAAACTCAAAATTCATTATTATGAGGAATACCGGCCATCTTGCCAAACTGGAAGCAAAAGACCGGTTTAACCTTCTCTTACGTGAATTCCTCAACCAGCATCGTAATGCAGGATAAATTTATATTAGCGGGAAGGATGGGACCCCCACCCCGTTTCCTCCCGTTAATAAATTTATTCCCGTCCTTGGAAATTATGAGCGGACTTCTTGTAAATCATGTGAACGAGTGGATAACCATGGGTCCATTATTTCTGCGAAAACTCCTGTGAGCACAAGAGAAACATGGCCGCCTTCATATACTTCATATGTCTTATCCTCACTTGAAACAAGGTCCATGATCGGCAGACTTTGCTTTTCAGCAATTAAAGTATCGCGGGAACAAGAGAACACAAACAACGGGCATTTAATATTCTTTAAATCTACTTTCCTGCCATCCATCACTAATTCACCTTGTAACAATTTGTTTTCTTTATAAAAATCATTAAAAAATTGCTTAAAGGCGGCACCCGCAAATGCCTGAGCATCCTTCGTCCATTTATCCATCCGGCGCCATTTTTCAACATATTTCTCATCATGGGCGCGGGTATATAGGTTGGCCATTGTGGCCGCGTTTAACGGTGTGATCAGCTTAAACATCAAGTAAAGGAACTCGGATGGGAGGGTTCGATAAGCATTGGCAAAGCGGTCAAAGCTTAGTTCACCATTTTGAATTCCATCCAGCCATTTTTGCGGTACAGTCCCTATGCTAAAATCAATTGGGACTGCGGCTAATACTAAATTCTTAATTGGCAGGCTTGTAATAGAGGCAAGAATAGCGGCCATTGTCCCGCCTAAACAATATCCCATTAAGGATATTTCTTTTGCACCAGAATGCCTTATTGCCCGTTTAAGTGCGTTTTCCAAATAATCGATAATATAGTTTTCTAAAGTAAGATCAGCATCTTCCAGGCCCGGAGTACCCCAATCCAGAAGGTAAACATCGTATCCTCTTTCCGTTAATCCGCCAACCACGCTGCTGCCTTCTCCTACATCCAAAATGTACACTTTGTTCAAAAGTGAATATACAAGAAATACAGGTACGGCATGCTTCTTTTCCTTTGCAGGATGATACCATAAAGTCGTTTTATTTTTTTTCCATACACATTTTCTCGGTGTAGGGATGATATCCGGCTTAGGCTCAGTCATAACTTTATAAAGCTGATTCCATCGTTTCGTTTCCTTCTCGATATTTAAAAGCGGTAAAAAACTTTTTGTTGAAACTCTAGTACTCATTTACCAATACCCCCTTTACGTTATTTTGTGGTACTGGCCCCTGGCAGGACCAGCTCTTTTTCCGGTTCCTTTTTTTGTTTTCTTTCTTTCTCTTTTCCCATTAATTCCTTTAATGAGGCAATTTCACTTTTTAGTTCAGCCAATTGGGCAATCTCCTGCCTTAGTTCCTCCAAACCGCTATCTATTTGGGGCGGTTCTTGATGGGTGAGAGAATCTTTAAGCTCTGCTTGAATTGCCTTTAGTCCCTCAAGCTCCTTGCGCATTTCCTGGAGGTTCACCTGGAGGATTTTGATATCAACAAAACCCTGCCGTAAATCTTGAAGATCTGTCTTAATCTTTTTGGTTTCTGCCAGCTCTTCTTTTGTTTTCAGTGATTCAGCTTTCATTTGATTGATAGTGTTGATTATCTCTTGAAGGAAAGTCAAATTTTCTTTACTAAAGCTTGCCAAACTGTCTTGCAAATTCCATACCTGTTCTTCTAAACTATCAAATTTTTCTTCAGCCTGAATCGACATTTTTGCCGCGTTTGCGACATCCTTCTTGGTTGGGATATTCATTAATGCAGCAATAAACTCCTGATTTTTTCGCAGCCTTTCCATATATCGCGAATGCAGGTCAAGTCCTATATTTGCCGTGCGGACAAATTCTTTGTTGTCAGTCGCCTTAAATAAAACATCCATTAATTGTTTTTCCCACATTTCACTTAACAGTTTATAACCTGCAAATAGATCATAGGTTTTTTCTTTAGACATGCCGCCTCACTCCTTGTATTAAAATTTTCTAATCGTACTTCTCTCCAGATATTTGTTAAGCGGAAAAACGAACGTACTGATTTGTTTGGAAAATAAGTTTACAAACACTTTTTGGTTTTCATAGACTAGATTTCCAGCCTGTTTTAAAGTTGTAAGATATCGGCTTCTTGCCTTTTTTCTTAGCGAAATATACTGTTCTATCATTGCAAAATATTTATCTGGTGCCTCCGTATTAGTTATAAACTGGCATGGCCTGTTAAGAAGTGACAGTGTTTTTTGATGAATGCGCTCGAGTTGCTCATTTATTTCTTTAAAGGACTTAACCGGGAAAAAGTGTGCTAGACTGGTTGTTGACATAAAAAATTCATCGCGTGCTGTTTTTTCCCATTGAGCAAATTCCTTTGTAAATTTATCAGTGATTTCTTTCACATCTACTTGGCTTCGTCCTACACTATCTGCAAATAGCTTAGCCCTCTTCAAAAATACCTCGTCTTCGAATTCAGCACGTTTTGCCCATTCATCCATTTTCCTAAAAGCTGCACGCCAGAGCAGATCTAAACCGCTGACCCCGAGCTGAATATGTTCTTCGCCTACTGTTTGGGTTTCCTGTTTTTGCTCCATTTCCTCCGACAATTTTTTCTCCCTCCATAGACTGACTTTATTCAGACACCTTTGTATGCTTGAAGATAGATTTCTGCTAATTCAGTTACTAGAGGCATTTTGGGATTGGCAATTGTATCCTGATCGTCAAATGCCCGTTCAGCAAGTTCTGATAATTTGCTTTCAAATTCATCTTTCCTAACACCAGACGCTTCGATGCTCATTGGTATATCCAATTCCTCAGCAAGTTCAACGATTGCTGCGATTAAGCTTTTCACTCCCTCTTCGGTCGTGCTTGCAGGCAGGCCAAGCATTTTGGCAATTTCCGCATAACGTACATCCGCAATAAAGTGTTCATATTTAGGGAAAGTCATTAATTTATTGGGCTTCATCGCGTTAAAGCGGATGACATGCGGCAGCATGATGGCATTGGCCCGTCCATGAGGAATATTAAATTCCGCACCAATGACATGAGCAAGACTGTGATTAATACCTAAGAAAGCATTGCCAAATGCCATACCGGCAATCGTAGCCGCATTATGCATTTTTTCACGGGCAAGTTCATCGCTTCCATCCCTGTATGCCTTAGGCAGATATTCAAAGACCAACTGAATAGCCTTCATTGCAAGTCCATCCGTATAATCATTGGCTAGAACCGATACATAGGCTTCAATCGCGTGTGTTAATACATCCATGCCCGTATCCGCTGTTACATGTTTAGGAACAGTCATGACAAACTGTGGATCGACAATGGCAACATCTGGTGTCAGCTGCGCATCAACCATTGGATATTTGATATTTGCCTTTTTATCTGAAATAACGGAGGCGGATGTTACCTCGGATCCTGTACCGGATGTGGTTGGGATCGCAATAAAATTCGCCTTAGTTCGAAGAGCCGGGAATTTAACCACTCGCTTGCTTGGATCAAAGAATTTATGCGTCAGGCTCTTGAAATCTGCGTCTGGGTGTTCATAAAACAGCCACATGGCTTTGGCAGCATCCATGACCGAACCTCCGCCAAGGGCGATAATACAATCAGGCTGGAACTTTTTCATCCGTTCTGCACCGGCCATCACTGTTTCAATGCTTGGGTCCTGTTTAATCTCCCAGAAAATATCACAAAGAACATTGTTAGGATTCTTTTTTAAATAATACTGCACCTTTTCGACATAGCCATTCTTTAGCGGGCTTTCGCTGGTCACAATAAATGCTTTTGAAATACCGGGAACGGCCGCAAGTGTTTGAACCGAATTCTTCTCAAAGAAAATCTGTGATGGAACTTTAAACCACTGTGTCATAGTTCTTCTTTTGGCTACTTTTTTGATATTGAGTAAATTTGCTGCTCCCACATTCTGTGACACAGAATTCCCTCCATATGTTCCGCATCCGATGGTTAAGGACGGTAATGATGTATTATAGATGTCGCCGATTGCCCCGTGTGTGGATGGTGTATTGACAATAATCCTGCCAGCTTTCATTCTTTGCGAAAATGTATCAATCACATCCTGGTTGGTAGTGTGAATCGCTGCCGAATGCCCAAGACCGCCATATTCAAGTGTCTCTTCAGCAACAAGAAGTCCTTCTGCAAAACTATTGACCTTGTAGCACGCTAATATCGGGCTTAATTTTTCACAGGATAGTGGATACTGCTGCCCCACACCATCCAACTCGGCAAGTAGAATCTTTGTATTGAGCGGCACATTGATTCCAGCCATTTTTGCAATCATATAAGCAGGAAGACCGACAATCATTGGGTTAAGCTCTTTTGTTTTTGGTTCAATTGCGGCGCGTTCGAGCAATTGCTTTTCTTCCCTATTGAGAAAATAGCAGTGATTGGCGATCAACTCCTGTCTTACTACATCATAAATTTCTTGATCAATGATAAGAGCTTGTTCGGAAGCACAAATCATACCGTTGTCAAAGGTCTTTGACAAAATTAAGTCATTGACTGCACGTTTAATGTTGGCCGATTTTTCAATATAACAAGGTACATTTCCGGCACCAACACCTAGTGCAGGCTTTCCAGAGCTGTACGCTGCCCTTACTAGATTCGGGCCCCCGGTTGCAAGGATGAGCGATATCTGCGGATGTTTCATCAGGGCCTGAAAGGCTTCATGAGAAGGTACCTCTATCCACTGGATGCAATTCTTTGGAGCGCCAGCCTTTTCAGCCGCTTCGCTAAGCAGCTGGGCTGTTATTGTACAGCATTTTTGAGCATATCGTGGAAATGCAAAGATGATTGGATTCCTTGTTTTAAGTGAAATCAACGATTTAAAAATGACTGTTGATGTCGGATTGGTGATGGGGATAACACCGGCAATGACTCCAACCGGCTCGGCCATTTCGACCATCCCATCATTATCATTTTCGGCAATGACACCCACCGTTTTCATATCCCTGATGTTGTTGTAAATCATTTCAGTGGCAAACATGTTTTTAAAAACTTTGTCTTCGTAAACCCCTCTTTGTGTTTCTTTTACTGCAAGCTTGGCCAAATACTTGTGGTTTTCAAGTGCAGCAAGAGCCATCTGTTTAACAATTTCGTCCACGATTTCCTGATTATAACAGCGGAATTCATTCAGTGCTTTCGCTCCGTTATTGGCTAATTCATCAATCATTGCATAAACCTGATGTTTCTCCTGGACAACTTTTTCTTTTACAGCCATGTAGACATCCCTCCGGTAATATGAATTATCTAATCACTCCTTTTCCCCTCTGCATAAATATAGCACGTGACTTTTTTCGATTTTGTCGAATTTTGCGACAAAATGAATGAACAGCCATTCATTTTACAAAAGTTCACAAAAAATTCAAAAAGCCACAAACCCTAAAATAGGTTTGTGGCTAAAAATCAACCTGTATTACGCAAACCGGCGGAGATACCGCTAATGGTCAAGAGAACTTCCGTCAAAACAGCAGCGTCAGGCTCGTCCTGTTTTCTAAGTTCTTTTATTAATTCGACCTGAAGGAAATTAAGCGGGTCGACATACGGATTGCGGCGGAACACAGATTCTTTTATGTTTGGAGTATGGTCAAGTAATTCTTGGTCCCCCGTAATTTTCAAAAGAATCGCTTTTGTTTTCTCATATTCCTCGAATATATTCGTAAAAATTCTTTCAGCAATCGTTTTATCTTCAACAAGTGTTAAATATTCTTTGGCAGTTGTAATATCAGCCTTCATGAGAGCCATTTGCAGGTTATCAATCGTTGATTGGAAGAAAGGCCACTTCAGATACATTTCCTTTAGCAGCTTTAAGTTTTGCTCACTGCCTGATGCAAAAGCTTCCAGGCCTGTTCCTGCCGCATACCACCCCGGCAGGAGTTGTCTGCTTTGGGTCCAAGCAAAAACCCATGGAATAGCTCGCAGGTCTTCAAAGCGTCCTTGGTTTTTGCGGCTCATTGGTCTTGAGCCGATGTTTAATGCACCCACTTCCCTTAGTGGTGTTGCAGATTGAAAATAGGTTAGGAAATCGGGATCTTCAAAGACAAGAGATTGATATTTAGCAAGAGCAGCATTTGATATTTCTTCAATTGCTTTTTCCCATGACGCCTCCCGCATTTCTCCTTCTTCCGTAACATGCGCTGCGGCAAGAATCAGGGTCGATACAGCTTGCTCCAAGCTTCTATAGGCAATATCCTCAAGCAGGTATCGAGAAGATAAAACCTCACCCTGCTCGGTAATTTTCACTCCGTCACCAATTGTTTCAGCCGGTTGTGATAAAAGGCTTTTGTTTAAAGGACCGCCGCCGCGGCCTAATGAACCGCCGCGCCCATGGAAGAATTTCAGGCTGATTTGATATTTTTTCGCCATTTCATGAATTTCTACCTGTGCCTTATAAAGCTTCCAGTTCGCCGTCAGCGTGCCGCCGTCTTTGCTGCCGTCAGAATAGCCGAGCATAATTTCCTGCTGATTCCGCAAGCACTGCAAATGATTGCGGTAAACTGGCATATTGAAAAGTTCTTCAATAATAAGTGAACCGGCTGTTAGATCATCAATGGTCTCCAATAGCGGAGCAACATTTAAATGGCTTGTCAACGTCCCATCCGCATGAAGACGATAGAGTCCAGCTTCTTTGGCTAAAACTAAAACTTCCAATAAATCACTCGGTGATTTAGTCATGCTTACCAGATAAACTGTAATTGCTCTTTGTCCAAATTCTTCATGAGCGTTTTTAATCATCTGAAATACTTTAATCATTTCCTGTGTTTCCGTGGAGTAATCCTCATGTAATAAAAGGAGCGGCCGGGGATCAAGGAGAATCCTCTGCAATATTTCTAATTTTTCTGTTTCGCTTAGTCCTGCATAGTTTTCAGTGATGCCTACTTTTCCAAGTATCTCAGTAATAGCGGCCTCATGCTCTCCGCTATGATTTCTAATATCAAGTGTGGCTAAATGGAAACCAAACAGTTGGACCTGACGAATCAGTTTTTCAATGTTCCCGAGTTCGTGGCGGGCAGGATGATGCTGCTTTAAGCTTCTATTAATTAAAAACAGATCTTCCAGCAATTCTTCCGCACTGCTGTAGCCTAGTTCAGATTTTCCAGTCTGCTTCACCCGCTCAATTATAATAGCGAAAGCGCGACGGTATACCTCAGCTTGGACCGGCCATTTTTTATCTTCTGTCAAATAGAGATCTTCTTTTTCATCAATATATTTCAGCAGATCTTCGCTGACTTTTACCCTTGAGGTGGAATGGCTGTAGCGTTTCATTAAATCTACTAAAACATTTTTATATTTTTTCAAGACAAGGCGCCTTTGCCGGCCCAATGTTTCCCAGGTCACATCATGGGTCACGTTAGGGTTACCATCCCGATCCCCGCCAATCCATGACCCGAACCTCAAGAAATTTGGAACATCCCAGGAGGTTTCAGGATAATATTTCTCGAGACTATCTGAAACCTCTTGATGGATATCAGGGAGGACTTCAAATAATGTTTGATCAAAATAATACAGCCCATTTCTAACCTCATCCATTACGGTTGGTTTATTTTCCCGCAATTCATCGGTCTGCCAAAGGATAGCGACTTCATTAAACAAACTTTCTTCGTGCTTTTTTTGTTCCCTGCCTGAAAGAAGCGGATGATCAAGATTTTTTAAAATTTCGGCAATCCGCTGTTGTACTTCAAGAATGGAACGCTTTGTTGCCTCTGTTGGATGTGCCGTAATAACAAGCTCAAGTGATATGCTTTGCAGCACATTTTGAATAGTTTGCAAGTTAATGTTATTTTCTTTCAGTGAAAGGATTGCACTTTCAATTGAAGCAGGCTGAACGATGTTGTCACTTTGAAGCTGATATTGCCTGCGCCTGCGGATTCGATGGTTTTGCTCAGCAACATTTATTAAATGGAAATACATAGAAAATGCCCGGATTACCTGCTTGCGCATTGGCGGGGTCAAGGTAACGATTTCCTGTTTTAATGCAGAATAAATTTCTTCGTCAAAGTGAATCCTAAGTGATTTGGCCATAAGTCTTATTTTTTCGACTTTCTCATATAGCTCCTGGCCACCGTGGTTCACCAGAATCTCACCTAGCATTTTACCAAGTAGTTTAACATCGCGACGCAACGGAAGACTGCTGTCTTTTTTCATCAAATCTGCTGCCATTCTCTCACCTTCCCTTTAATCATGTGATGTACTAAAATTTTTATTTATAAATATATCATATCTTCAGAAATTTGTTAAAAGATAAATTTCTTTTTTTAATGGAAAAAATTCCAAGAAAAAAATAAAAACCTGCGAAGGCAGGCTTTTTGAGTATGTGATATTTATTTATCAAAGACAAGTACATAGGTTTTCCGGTCATTGTCGTTATAGGTGACGACTACGGAAATAATTGTTTTATTATCATTGTCAAGCTGGACTGTTTTGTTAGTTCCGCCTTCAATTTTTATTGAGGCTCCTTGAGATGCGGCGGCTGGGTGAATCGTCACGGCTGTTGTATCACTTGGTACAGCAATATGGTATGTATACTCATCAGAAGTAAACGAACTATCCCATGTGCCTTCGGAGACCGTTAAAGCAGACAATTTAGCCTTGCTCACCGTTTGCGTTGTTCCGCTCATAGACTGTGTGGAAGATTGAGAAGCAGTATTTGCATTTGTATTGGTACGTGTAAGGCTTGACTGAAAACCGGAATTACCGCTGCTCAAAATGGTTGCTTGAGCAACATTGCCTGCAGCCTGGTTTGACGGATTTGCAGCAGCGGCCGGAGTTACCGGTTCAACCTTTGCGGACCTGGTTACATGAACTTTATAGGTAGTTTCTGCATGATTGGCATCATAGATGATAATCTGAAAAATATTTTCACCAGACTGAAGTGAAAAAACAGCAGGTGTCCCTCTAAGAACAGATTGACCATTAATGGTGATGGCAGAGGCTGATTCATTCCCTTCTACCAGCATCTTAATAGTTTCAACTTCATTTACAACGGAAGCGGAGTATTCTTTTACATCTGCTGAGAACTCCTTGTCGAGCTTTACTCCGTCGATTTCAAGTTTTGTCAATGCACTTGCCGTCTGGGGCTGTTGAGTTGTTTCAGTCGCTTCTGCATACACAACAGGTGTAAAATGGACCAAACTCATACCGGCAATAGCGGTAACAAGAAATAAATTTATACTTCTTTTAAGCCCTGTACTTAACATAAGCTGCTAATCCCCCTGTCTACTATCTGATTGATAGTGGATTTTGGACTAACATACCATGCCAAGCTTAAGATTACCTTAACTTTTACAAACTGCGAATTTCTTGTTTAATCGATATCGATGCACCTATTAAACAGATTTAACTTCCACAAGCTTTTCCGAAATAGCCTCCGCCATTTCTTTCACCGCTTCTGGGAGTGCGGTCTCCAGCTTCGAGTTCAGCGCTCCGGCCATCTTCCCAATAACGTTCACTTCAAGAAAGCCAGTTAATCTTGTTTTTTTTACGTTTATTGCCTTTGCTTCGAAAAATCCTTCGCCAGAATATTTTTCACTTTTGCCTTTTAAGGCAAAGCTGACTCTTATTGGTTCTTTACATTCATTAATATCAATTATTAAACTGATTTTCTTCTTCATTATGCCAATATCGCTTTTAAACTCCCATGTGGACCTATGCTCATTTAGCTTTTCGTGTTGAATATAGTTCGGCACAAGCGGTGCCCAATTGTCCATATCCTTTACAAAGTCCCAAATCACATCAATTGGCAAATCCAGTTCGACCTGATGCATTCCGCTAGGCATAATCTCCCTCTCCCCTTCAAAGTAAAAGACCTTCAGTCGTGTGAAGGCCTTTTGTTAAAGATATATGTTAAGAAAGGTTTAATTAGAAGAATTAAACTTGAGTTTCCCTAAGGAATTCTTGAATGCGCTCTGCCGCCTCAGAGATCCGTTTCGAAGGCTGAACCAAGGCAATCCGGACATAGCCTTCACCAAGCTTTCCAAACGCATCTCCAGGAATAACCGCAACTCCTTTACTGTCAATCAGTTCAAAGGCAAAGCGACGGGATGTCCATCCTGATGGGATTTTTGCCCAGACAAACATTGTCGCCGGAGATTTTGCCGCCTGCCACCCGCCTTTTGAAAGGCCTGATATCAATGCATCACGCCGTTTCTCGTATTCTCTCACTTGTGATTGCAAAAATGAGAAATCCGAAGTCAAAGCAGTTATGGCTGCTTTTTGGATTGGATAAAACACACCATAATCGATATGAGATTTTAAAGAAGCCAGGATGGCAAGTGCTTGTTCATTCCCGACCGCATAGCCAATCCGGCAGCCTGCCATATTAAATGTTTTGGAAAGTGAATTAAACTCAATCCCAACCTCCTTTGCTCCCGGAATCGACATGAAACTAATTTGCGGATTGTTATCAAAAATTAACTCAGAATAGGCAAAATCATGCAAAACTAGGATTTCATGCTTTTTGGCAAAACGGATCACCTCTTGGAAAAAGCTTCTGTCAGCGAGAGCGGTAACCGGATTACCTGGATAACTGATAATCATCAATTTGGTTTTCTCTAGAACCTTTGCAGGAATTTCATCTAGTTGAGGGAGAAACCTGTTTTCCTCCAATAACGGCATTGGATAAATATTTCCGCCAGCAATCGTCACACTTGCCTCATAGATTGGATATCCAGGGTCAGGTACCAGAACATAATCGCCAGGGTTAATAACCGCCATCGCTAAATGAGCAAGTCCATCCTGCGAACCCATTAGCTGAATAACCTCAGATGCCGGATTAAGTTCTACATCGTAACGCTGTTTATAAAAATAACTAACGGCTTCATTAAATTCAGGAATCCCTTTTAAAGTGTAGCCATATTTACTTCGGTCCATTGCCGCTTCTGCTAATGCCTCGACTACAAACGCTGGCGGTGCAAAATCCGGGCTTCCGACACTCAAATCGATGACATCAATTCCATTTTTTAATGCCTTTTGCTTTTGATCGGCCACCTTTTGAAAAATACTCGATGACATTTTTTGAAGTTTCTCGGATGCAACGATATTCATAGAATTCCCCTCATTCTTTATTTATTCGAAATTTTTCGCAAAATAATATTTTTATATATTTTAACATATTTTTTGGTAATCAAGGCCATACCTCGTCAAGTATGTCCCTAAATAGTTCATCCAGTATTGGGGAAATATCCTGTTTCGGAAAAGACGTTTTCTTTGCGTAATCCTCAATTCGATTTATTTCATTCTCCAAAAATTCATTAATAATAAAAACCTTTGGCTCAAGGTTAAGTTCATCGCCCCGTATTTTCCTATCAAGCAAAGTATTGATTTCATTTTTAAGAGGGCCGTCCATAATAAGGTCCGCCACTAATGCCTGGAATTCAATAGGCGGGACACTATTATATTTTTCAATCCATTTACAGGCTAAAACCGGCCTCAGCACATAAAAGTATTTCTTAATTTTCACTTCATCTGCTTGAAGATAGTCACGGTAATTCCCTTTGGCCATATTCAGGTAATGATAAAGGGCCGACTGAGGCCGGAACACCTGGTTTTGGATTGCCTTCATTTTATCTACTAAAGAATAGGCCTGATAATATACAATTCCCGAATGTAGCCATTCCATTAGGGGCGGGTTTGATTTTTTAAAAAGCCTGAGTGCTTTACGAAGCTCCCATCCATTTATATCCAAGAGATTATTTATTGGCAGTTCTATAACATCCCGCTTTTCTTCAATGGAAAGATACCATTCTTTTTTGGGGACATAAATAAACCTAACATCATAGTCGCTGTCTTTTGAAGGAAATCCCCATGCCCTGCTGCCTGACTCAACAGCATAGCAAATTTTAACGGCATATTGCTCTTCGATTTTTTTTAATTCCTCGATAATTTTCTCTTTCACTACTAACCGCCCCCGATTCCTTTTCTTTATCATACAAAAAAAGGGTTCAGGGTCCAAATGAAATTCTCGTCAGAACGGCCAAGAAGCCCTATCCGTATTGGATAGGGCTTCTTTTTTAAAGTTTTGTCATAATAGATAGTAGGTTGTTCGGAACTAGCTAATTTTCTTCAGTTCTTCTGTCAATTGAAGAAATAATTCCTTGTTACCGTCTTGTAACGTTTGGTCGATTTCCTTCCGGATCTTCTCCCTTTTAAATTCAAGCAGGGCGTTGTTTAAAAACATCTCAGCAAGGACAGAATCAGTGTTTTCATCCGAATGTTGCGGGGAATTAAGTAACTTCTTTTCCATGGAAATCAACTCCTTGAGCTTTTTTTTATTATACAGTTAGTTTTCTAAAAATTCAAACACTTTATTTTGGAAATTTTAAAAAATTTAGGAATTAAAAAAGGAGTTATTTAAATTTATTGTTGTATGGATTAATAAAAGGGGGAATATTAATTTCATCTATTTTTGTTAATTGGGAGGAAGGATGATGGAGCAGAATGTTGTAGCAGGGTATAAGCCGCTAAATAACATTAATGTTTATTATGAATTTTATCCTAATCCAAACGCAGAAAGGACCTTCGTTTTATTGCACGGTTTTCTTTCTTCCACCTTCACCTATCGTCATTTAATTTCGTTATTAAAGAATGAGTATCAGGTGTTATCTATTGATCTTCCCCCTTTTGGGAAAAGTGCAAAATGCAGCCGATATATCTACTCCTATAAAAATTTAGCCGATACCGTCATACAGCTTATCGAATCACTGGGCTTAAAAAAAATGACTTTCATCGGCCATTCTATGGGTGGACAAATTGTCTTAAATATTCTTCACCTAAAACAGGAGCTTGCCGACAAGGCTATTTTACTCTGCAGCTCAGCCTATTTAAAACGCGCGAAACTTCCGCTCATTCTTACCAGCTACCTGCCTTACTTTCATCGCTTCGTAAAGTATTGGTTTGCCAGAACCGGGGTAGAGAAAAACCTTCAGGAGGCCCTTTATAACCATTCCATTATTAATGAAGAGATGATAAATGGCTATCTGCAGCCCTTTTTACAGGATGAAATATTTGTTGCCTTAACACGGATGATTCGCGATCGCGAAGGCGATCTTCCACCGGAAATTTTAAAACAAATCAAAACACCTTGCTTATTAATCTGGGGTGACCAGGACAAATCAGTGCCTTTAAAAATTGGAGAGAAATTGAACAAGGACCTAGCAAACTCGGAATTGATTATCTTAAAAGAAACCGGCCATGCTCTGCCAGAGGAACGTCCCATGGAAGTATTCGAATATATAAAAAACTACATTGGCAAATTCCAAACAAATGCATCCAGCTGAAAAACTTATGAACATTATGCAAATAAACCCGCCAGGTTTGCGATACTGGCGGGTAATTCCTTATTTATATCGGTTATCTGCATTTTGGTATTTTTCATCATGAAGATGATCAATAAACTCATTGGAGATTTCCCCCAAATGAATCATTTGTTCTCCTTGGTTAATTGTTTCTCCAGTTTGGAAATATGACCCTGGAATTGTAAAGTCAATTAATGGTTCACCTGCAATACTGGATATACCGATATACAAATTATCAGGTGCATCCTTCATTTTTAGCAGTTCTTTTAAGGAGATATTCTGATTGTTGACTTTAAATTGAACCTTGATTTCATAAGTGTCAATGGTTTCAGTGAGTATTTGCACCAATTCATCCTGCTGTTCTTCGGTAAGGTCGGTGGTATCATCAAGACCTACAAATTTTTCCAAAAGGGAGTCGTACAAATCCATTTGGTCCAACTGATATTTGTTTTTCTCTTCTACCTGCCCAAGATAATTAAAAAACTTTTCAGACTCTTCTTCAGTAATCCCAATTTCGTTTAATTCACTTTCTATATCAGCCATATACTCATCATGATTGACATAAAAGTCTAATGCAGAATCCAAATCCTCTATGAACTTATACTCCCCCAGAGAATCACCAAAATGATTCAACAAATCATCCATTTCTTTCTGGGAAAGATGATACTTCGTTAATAGTTCCTGCAAATTTTGTTCATTGATAGGTGTTCCGAGGAACTCACGAAGTTCATCAATTGAAGCAAATTCATCCATGGGAATTTCATAAAAGTCAAGGTAATCCTGAAGTTCTTGCTTCGTCCAACCAATTTCCTGCAAATACTGGTTTAGTTCTGAATCTGATGGCGCTGCAGATACAAAAGGAACACTAAACAAAAACATGAACAGGATGAAGGAAAAGCTAATGATCCTCTTTAAATTCAATTTATTTCCCTCCTCAGAACATTGTTCAATATTAATGTTCCCTTTGTAAAAAAGTTAAGAAATGAAAATTATTGGCTGATTTGGTTAAATTAAAAATTGCAAAAAAAAGATGCCTCATATCGGCACCCGTTTCGATTAATAAAAACAAGCAAGCTGGAAAACCTATTTAAACCAGCCTTTTTCCTTTGATTGGGTTATGGCTTCAATCCGGTTTTTTACCTCCAGTTTATCGAGAATAATGGAGATGTAATTCCGGACCGTCCCTGTTTTGATACTAAGCTCTTCCGCTATTTCTTTTGTGTTTTTGCCGTCTGCTACCAGTTCTAATACCTCACGTTCCCGGTCTGTTAATGGATTTTCTTCGGCGTACACATCATCCATTAATTCTGGCGCATAAATTCGTCTTCCTGCCACAACACTTCGGATGGAACTTGCCAATTCTTCACTTGGGCTATCCTTTAAAAGATATCCACTTACCCCTGCCTTTAAAGCCCGCTGAAAATACCCTGATCGGGCAAAGGTTGTCAAAATGATCACCTTGCAGCTTAGACACTTAATTTCCTCTGCGGCCTCAAGTCCGCTTTTGCCGGGCATCTCAATATCCATTATACAAACATCAGGACTTAGATTCTTGACAAGAGTAACAGCATCTTCTCCGTTGGTGGCCTTCCCGACTACCTCCATGTCCTCTTCCAAATTAAGTAATGACCCAAAAGCTCCGAGAAGCATTTGTTGATCTTCGGCGATGACAATCCTAATCATTTCCAACTCTCCTATCCTGGCGAGGTTTTAAGTCTACTGGGACTTTAATAATTATAGCAGTACCATTGCTTGTCAATAGCTCTAAACTGCCGTTGATAAATTCCAGCCTTTCCTGCATCCCTCTTAAACCATGGCCATCAGAAATTTTCCCCTTGGCAGTTTTAAATGAACCATTATCATGTATCGTCATCACGACTTCTTTCTGCGTTTGATCAATAGAGATTAAACAACTGCTAGCCCCGCTGTGTTTCACAACATTATTAATCGCTTCTTTTAAGCACATGCTTAAAATATTCTCAGTAAATGGCGTGACATTTGTTAAAATAAATTCTCCTCTGCATTCCAGATTGATTTGAGCCGCTGCAAGCATTTGTTTAATACGCTGAATTTCATCCTTTAAACGAATTCCCCGCATGGAGGAAACCATTTTTCTTACTTCACTTAATGCAGTTCGGGCCGTAGCTTGAACATCTTTTAGTTCGTTTCGGGCTTGATCGGGGTCCTTCGAGATTAATTTTCTTGCTAAATCAGACTTTAGCCCAATCATGGAAAGTTTTTGCCCCAGTGTATCATGAAGGTCGCGGGCAATCCGTTCTCTCTCCTCGAGTTTAATCAGTTCAGAAATCCGTTTGTTGGCATCCTCGAGTTTTTCTTCAAGCTGCCCTCTCTCCTTGCGGTTATGAATACTAAATGGAAGGAGAATGACGCTAATCCAAATAATGATGACAAATGGGAGTTGCTGCAAAAACAATTTTTCATGGATGACAATGCTGTAATTGATGGAAGCGGAAGTACTTAGCAAATGGATAAAGTACAATGTAAAGAAAGCAACCCGATCCTTGATATTTCCTAGATAGTAAGCAAGAAAAAAAGCGAAATATACATAGCTGAAAAGGCTGGTTGCCGTTATGGAAATCGCAATCAAAATCATTGTCCAAACATATACAAGCCAGCCTTTGGAAATAAAGGCAATCCGATAGAAAATAAAGAACGCCAATGTCAGCGCAATCCCAACAACGATTTGCAGTGTTGTTGGAGCCTGAAAAATAAAATAAAATGGCAAAATACAAAGAACAGTCCAAATATACGGTGCAATCCCGTTCGCTTTTTGGAATGTCAGTAAACTCTTTAGCATAGCTGAACCTCTTTTTTTCCTGAAATCCTTTACTTTCTATCATAGCCGAAAACGATTAAATTTTCCTCTTTATACTCTTTATTTTATGAAAACAAAACAGCTTTAAAGCCCATGAATAAAAAATAAAAACACGGCTATCCAAATGGACAGCCGTGTTTCAAATCATTATTTTGCATTTACAAATACTTTTACACTTTCTTCAAGGCGGTTAACCACTTGTTGATGGCTTTTTCTTGCTGCTTTTACATAACCATCTGTAACTTGCTGCCAGCTGCCTCTGCGCGCTCTTGAGTACTCAACATATTTTTCACTATTCTCAATAAAACTATTTTCGGTGCGAGCAACCAAATCAAGTCCCGCAGCGATCGGAGCAGCCACCAATTGTTCAATCCTGCCATTTACTTCTTCAATTTGTTCTTTTAATTCTGGGCGAACAACTTTTTTTGCTTCTTCTTTTACAAGTCCGTTGGAAACACCCTTGACTAATTCACTATTGGTGTTTCTAAAAGTACGGTATAGATTTCCAAGCGAAAATCTGAATTCTTGATTAAACTTTACTACCTCTTTAACTGCATTTAAGTAAGCATCTTCCCTGCTTTCACGAATCTTTCTGGCACGGTCTAAGGATTGTTCATATTGATTCCAAAGTGTGTCAACTAATTGGTTGGTCTGAAGAGATTCTTCAGCTTGGCCATTTTTCTTTGTTGTGCTCATATTTCTTCCTCCTTTTTCATTATAAGTCCAATCGCTTAAAGCTGGCATTTTCTTTATGTAATTTCATTGCTAGTCTATATATGTAATTTACACCTATGTGTTATATTTTGTCAACACCGATTATATAATAAAATAATCAGAATATTGTAAATGTATATATTATAGAAATGAAGGAAACAAAGGTTATTAAAAATCACAGGGAGGAATGCAATTTGCGTAATTTTTTTAAAGTCACCCACGAAATTCCTTATTTACGACTCGGTGCCGGTGAGCCTTTAGTTTTTATTCATGGACTTGGGGAGGTAAAAGAAGGTTGGTTACATCAGTTTGAATTAGCAGATCAATATGACTTAATTATTCCTGATTTACGAGGACACGGTGAATATCAAAAGCCTGGTGAGATTTCAATAAAAAACTTCGCAGCCGATTGTATAAGTCTTATTAAAGGGCTAGGCTTTGAAAGCGCCCACATTTGCGGTTTATCCATGGGCGGCATGGTTGCACAAGAGATTTACCGTCAGGCACCAGAAGTGTGCCGTTCCTTAATGCTGGTCAGCACGTTCCATTATGCCCCGAAAAATTTCGGGAAATTATTTTTAGCCTATAGAAAGGCACGGGCAGAAAATAAGTCTCCAGACATTACAAGAGAAACTGCAGCAAAGGTTTGCCTGTATACTTGGTCGGATGAGAATTTTGAGCAATTTTACGAATTTTACCGTCCGAACAAGGAATATTATTTTAAAGCCATGGAAGCGTGTCTTAAGGTCAATAATTTAACACTCCTTCCAAAAATCGAGGTGCCGACCCTTATTATTGGCGGACAATATGATTCCGTAACACCTGTCTGGATTCAATATTTAATGCATAAACAAATCCGCCACTCCGAGTTTGTCGTTTTTAGAAATACCGGCCATGTTGCTAAACTTGAAGCAAAAGACGCGTTTAATGAAGTGCTTCGCAATTTTTTGAATAAACACCAGGCTGCAAGTTAAGGGGAAGGAAGTTATTCCTTCCTCTTTTATGCAACACTATTTACTATATATGTCCTTGTACCTTACTTTATTCCTACTTCTTTATTATAGAGGATTGGAACGGCTGGATGCCCACTGATCTACAATTTTGCCAAATAATCCAGAAAGCGCCAGGCCTACATGCCCCGTTTCAACAACCACATACGTTTTATCCTCGCTGGAAACTAGGTCCATGATTGGTTTACTTTGATCTTCCAAGATTAAATGGTCTCTAGAACCAGAAATAACATATAAGTTGGCTTTAATATTTTTTAAGTCCGCCTTTTTATTGCCAATAACCAACTCACCCTTTACCAGTTTATTTTCTTTAAAAAGGTCATTGGATAATTGACGGTAGGCTTCTCCTGCAAATGGAACCTGATCAACTGTCCATTTGTTCATCCGCTGCCATTTATCAACATAACGCTGGTCATGTGCCCTTGAAAGCAGCATTGTGTAGTTAGTAAAATAAACAGGTGCTTGCATTGCCCTGAACATGCCTTCGACCATTTTAGGCGGGATGTTGCCATAAACATCTATAAAGCTGTCTATGTTAATATCACCGTTTCTAATGCCTTCTGTCCATTTATCCGGACCAATAGCCGGTTGGAAATCAATTGGCACAGTTGCAACGATTAAATTTTTAATCGGCTCATCAGCAATTGACGCATAAATGGAAGCAATCGTTCCGCCCAGGCAATAACCGACAACGGTAATTTCATCCGCTCCGGAATGGCGGATTGCACGCTTGACCGCAGTTCTTAAATACTTGTCGATATAAGTATCGAGACCAATTTTTTTGTCCTCGTAGCCTGGTGCACCCCAATCTAACAAATACACCTCATAGCCTAAATTTGTGAGACCCTCGATCACGCTGGTCTTGGGAGCAACATCTAAAATATATGGCTTATTAAACAAGGAGTAAACAAAAAATAATGGAATTTCATATTTTTTTTGTTTAGCTGGATAATGCCATAAAACCGATTTATTTTTCCGCCATACTTCGTTTCTTGGCGAGTGCCCCATTTTCGGCGCAGGTCCAGTTAATGCTTTAACAACATTCTTCCAACGTGCCGTTTCTTTCTCATAATTCAATTCTGGAATCAAATTCCTAAAAGGTGTCTCTACAGCCACGGTAATGTTTCCCTCCCTTTAAAATTATTTAGATGATCCTGCACTAGAAAACACAGGTTGCTCCGTTTTTTCCTTTTCAATCAGACCCTTAATAGCGTCAAGTTCTTCTTTAAAGTTACTTAACTTCAATAGTTCAAATTTCATTTCCTGAAGTTCGGCGTGCAGGCTCTTTGTATCGGACAGTTCTTTTTTTGACTTAACCAGATCTTGTTTTAGCTGTTTTGTCAGTTTAATGATTTCCTTGGAAACTTCTACGACACTTTCAATCTCTTTACTCTGTGATTTTACAGAATCTTGTAAATCCCAAATTTGCTCTTCAAGAGCCTCCATTTTCTCTTCTGCTTGAATCGTTAAGTTTGCCACATTTGTAACGTCGCTCTTCGTCGGTAAATTTAGGACACTTGCGAAGGCTTCTTGATTTTTTTTCAATTGCTCCAGATAACGGGTTTGCACTTCAGTTCCGAAATTGGACATTTTGACAAACTCATTGTTATTTGTCCACAGGTAGATAAAATCATTGATTTGCTTTTCCCACAAAAGACTTAACTTATGAAAGGATTCATACGGATCATATTTTTTCTCTGACATTAACATTCACCTCGTTATGATTTTGTTGATTCAACCGCGTTTTTCATGAATTTTTGAAAAGGAAAAATGGCTGCTTTTAATTGTTTTGAGAATAAATCAACAAATATTTTTTGATTTTCATATAGTACATTAGTAGTTTTCTTTACACTATCAATATATTTTTCACGTGCTTTTTTCCTGAAAGCCAGATATTGCTCGACGGCATCCAGATACTTGTCTAGTGCCTGACCGCCGGTTAACGCCTTTACCGGAGTTAACAGTAGAGCTGCCGTTTTTTGTTGAATGTCATCCACAACTTTATTGATTTCCTCGTAAGATTTAACAGGGAAGAAATGCTGCAAAGTCGTGGTTGTTACAAGTAATTCTTCACGCGCAGCTTTTTCCCATTCCTTGACTTCACGGTCAAATTGCTCAGTGACCGCTTTTAGATTTTCCTGATTGCGCTTAACGCTTTCTACATAGTTCTTAACCGCTGACAAGAATAGCTCATCGCGCTTATTAAAACGATTAGCCCATGCATCTAATTCATCAAAGCCAATCTTCCAAATCAGCTCAAGGCTTGACAATTGATTTTCAACATTAACCTCAACCTCTAACTCTTTTTCATTTTTCTCAGTCATTGGTTATTCCTCCATTTCGAATTCTATTTGAAATAATCGCTTTAGTTGTATTAATTCCTTTTCAAGCGATGTAAGATTACCTGCTTTTAATTCTTTTTCTTCCGTCCGCAAAACAACCAGCAGTTCTTCCCATGATTGTCGTACCATTTTTAAATGAGTTAAATTTATTTGCTGCCTTTTTTTAAAACTATAGATTGTGTCGTCGAGCAGGTCGATTTTCTCCACACAATCTACCAATCTAATTGAAAGCTCTGCTACTTCATCTTTATTGGGAAGGTCTAATCGTTTTAACCATCTAGTTGTTAACTTTCTGTGAATTTTTAACCGAGCCAAATGGGCATCCATTGCCCTCCCCCATGCTAGGGTAAAGCCCCGGCTATTAGTGAGTTCATGGATTCTTTTATTTATTTTCGCTTCGAGTTCTCTGGAAAAAGCAACTTCGTCCTGGTGCGTGGTTTCCATTTGATTCCCTCTTACTAACCGGTTGGTATGTTTTTCTTAACATATGTACTAATATGTCAATCTAAACATATTTACTGGAACCCTACAAGGCTATCTCTTAAAAATTCAGAAAAATTTTAAAAAGTGCTTGCGGACCTATTCCACACTTGCAGTCGTTCCACCATCAACCACCAATACATGACCGAATACATAGTCTGATGCTGATGATGCTAAAAATAGCGCCGGCCCCTTCATATCTTCATCGGAACCAAAACGTCCTGCGGGTGTACGATCAAGAATACTTTCACCAGAATAGCCCAAAATGGCTTTGGTCATTTTTGTTGGGAAAAACCCTGGTGCAATGGCATTCACATGGACATTATGCGGTGCCAATTTTACTGCTAAATCTTTTGTTAATGTAATGACGGCACCCTTGCTGACAGAATAACCAATGGCATCCATGACTTCAGGTTTCTGACCGCCCATACCGGCAATCGAAGCAATATTAATGATTTTTCCGGAACGCTGCTCGACCATAATTTTTCCAACAGCCTGAGAAAATAAAAACACTGCTTTCAGGTTGATATCCATTACCTTATCCCATTTATCTGCTGGCATTTCAAGTGCAGGGGCTCCCCAGCTTGTGCCGCTGTTATTAACCAAGATATCAATTGAGCCAAATTCTTTTAGCGTTTCGTCCACAACATGCTGGATATCTTCAGGATTTGATACATCACATTTAAATGCAAGTGAGCGAACACCTTTTTCCTTGAGTGCATCGCTTAATTGCTGACATGCTTCAATATCTCTTGAACAAACAACAACATTAGCACCTGCTTCTGCATACACAGTGGCAATTTGCTGTCCTAAGCCTCTGCCACCGCCTGTAACAATCGCCGTTTTTCCTTGTAAACTGAATAAATCTTGTAAACTCATCTTAAATTCCTCCTAGTTGACTATTAGGCTTTTACTTTTTGTTTTTCTTGGTCTCTTAATACTCTTCTTAGCAGTTTCCCAACTGAAGATTTTGGCAGCTCCGGAAGGATTTCTACATCTTTTGGCGCCTTATATGGTGCTAGGTTTTCCTTTCCAAACTGTTTGATTTCTTCTTCGCTAATAGAATAACCCGCTTTTAGCTTTACATAAGCCTTTACGGTTTCGCCGCGATAAGGGTCTGGAACGCCCACTACCACCACTTCTTCGATTTCTTCCAGCTGATAGAGAACCCCTTCAATTTCGGTTGGATAAACATTGAAGCCGCTTGCAATAATCATATCTTTCTTGCGGTCAACAATATAAAAGTATCCATCTTCATCCATTTTTGCCATATCGCCAGTAAACAGCCAGCCATCCTTTATTACTGCATCCGTATCTTCAGGACGATTCCAGTATCCTTTCATAACCTGCGGCCCTTTGACGATGATCTCCCCAGCCTCACCAACCGGTGCATCGACAAAGCCATCTTCTGTTTCGTGAACGATTCTGGCAATTGTACTCTGAACTGGAATGCCGATACTTCCGTGCTTTCTTGGCACAAATGGAGGACTAAAAATGACTGTTGGTGCTGCTTCAGATAAACCGTATCCATCACGCAGCTGTTTCCCTGTCCTCTTTTCAAACACTTTGGCCGCTTCTATTGGAAGTGGAGCACCACCGCAGTTCACGTAGTATAGTGAATCAAAACCAGCATCCTCTAGTCCCTCTTGGCTGTTTAATGCAAAGAACATGGTTGGAACACCTGAGAATTGGAATGGTTTTTCACGTTTGACAATCTCCATTACTTCCTTTGGATCGAAGCGCGGCAGGATAATTTGGTTGGCACCTTCTCTGATTCCGCAAAGCGCAACACTTGATAATCCATAGACATGGAACATCGGCAAAACAGTTATGATTTTAAAATCTTCTGGTTTGTCATCACATGTTTTATAAGCAAAATCACAAACCTGTGTTAAATTGGCTAAAAGATTCGTATGGGTAAGCATTACCCCTTTGGAGAGACCGGTTGTTCCACCGGTATATTGAAGCACAGCGACATCTTCTTCACGGTCAATGTCTACCTCTGGAAGACTAGCTTCCTTATCAAGGAATTCATCGAAATAAACATCACCATCTGCAAGATCAATTTTGGCACCGCCAAAATTAACAACAATCACCTTTTTTAACGAAGTATTTGACTGGACTTTTTTCGCTTTTGGGTAAAGCGCATCGAGGACCACCATGTACTCTGAACCGGAGTCATTTAAAACATGCTCTATTTCTCTTTCAACATACATGGGATTAACTTGGACATTGATCCCTCCAAGGCGAAAAGTCCCGAATAAAGTAAATATGTAATGAGGTGAATTTGGCAGCATTATGGCTAAACGACTGCCTTTAACAAATCCTGCTCTATGTAAGGCTGAAGCAAATCGGTCAACAATCGTTTTGGTATCATTGAAGCTGGTTACATTTCCCAAAAACGTCATTGCCGGTTTCGTATTAAAACGATTTACCGATTTCTCCAGAAAGTGGTAAAGAGAATTATACTCAATCTGAAGATGCTCATCCAACCTTGAATCATAAACTTTAAGCCACGGCTTTTGCTGATAAACCATAAAAAACTATGCCTCCCCTTGATATTAAAGTAAAACAAAGATTGTTAGAATATTAATATAATTTTAATTATTGAAGCAAAGTTTAGATTTGTAAACCAATGCTTATCGACAAAATTCCACAAATATCAGCGAATATCCTTAAGGTACCATTGATTAAATTCATTCCATATTTAATTCATGGGTTTTTTTTAATAAAATCCCTTTTACCCAAAATAGTTCTTTGTCGAATATTGTTGGAATTTTTCCCCATTCACTCCCCGCCCAATCTATCCCCTCGCCGAAGCCAACTGAATGACACTATCTTAGGAAAACGCTTTCATTTTGAGATGAATAACAAAAAGGTGTCAGGCACCACAAAAAGACATCTGTCCTTGTTCCGTGGACAGTTTAGGTGCACGCAATCAGTCCATGAATTTGTGATTTTTAGACATGTCCTTAGGGCTATGGTCATATATTTTAATATTATGATTAAAGGAGTTGTGCTTGCGTGCCGATTACGAATGCAAATGGAATTGATCTTTATTATGAGGTTCATGGTGAAGGGGAGCCGCTTTTATTGATTATGGGGTTATCCCTTGATTCCAGGTCATGGTATAGAACTCTGCCAGCTCTAGCGGAACACTATAAAGTAATTATTTTTGATAATCGTGGTGTAGGCTTAAGCGATAAGCCCAATACCCCGTATTCTATTGAATTGATGGCAGAAGATGCACGGGCAGTCCTCGATGCTGCAGGAGTTAATGTTGCACATGTTTATGGTATTTCCATGGGCGGAATGATTGCCCAAAGGCTGGCAATAAAATATCCAGAACGGATTAAATCCCTTATCCTTGGGTGTACCACTTCCGGCGGTACAAATCATGTTCAGCCAGGGGCGGATGTCTCTATGCTTATGCTGTCCAGGGCTTCGTCCACTGCGACTCCTGAGGAAATGGCATGGGCCACTGCCCCCATCCTATACAGCCAATCATTTATTGAAAATCAGCGCAATCTCGTAGCAGAGGATATTAAAGTAAGAATCGAAAGGCCGATTCTTCCATACGCATACATGCTTCAGCTCCAAGCATGCCTTGCCCACGACACTTACAGTGAACTGCAACAACTTAAAGTACCAACTCTAGTTATTCACGGCGATGAAGATCGTTTAGTCCCATATGAAAATGGCGTTACCCTGGCAGAGAATATCGAAAATGCCGAATTTCTAACAGTTAAAGGCGCAGGGCATATCTATGTTACCGAAGCCACTGAGCTAGTTAATCAAAAAGCACTGGAATTTCTAAAAAAACAATAATCCAGAAAAATGCCCTATCGATCACGACTGGGCATTTTTCTGTGCAGCTAAAACTATTAAACTTTATTCCTACAAGCAAATGGAATATAAATATATTAAGCCTTCACTTTTGCAATCTCTTCATCCCGCAAAACTCTTCTAAGCAGCTTTCCAACTGATGATTTTGGCAATTCCACTAGTATTTCTACCTCTTTAGGAGCCTTATAAGGTGCCAGGTTGGCTTTTGCAAACGCAATAATCTCTTCTACAGAAATTCCACAGCCATCTTTTAGTTTAATAAACGCCTTCACCGTTTCGCCACGATAGCTATCAGGAACACCGATTACGATCGCCTCTTCTACACCCTCCAGCTTATAGAGGACTTCTTCCACCTCGCGCGGATATACATTGTAACCGCTGGCAATAATCATGTCCTTCTTCCGGTCAAGAATATAGAGATAGCCATCTTCATCCATTTTTGCAATGTCACCAGTGAACAGCCAGCCATCCTTGATTACATCTTCCGTATCTTTCGGACGGTTCCAATATCCTTTCATGACCTGAGGCCCTTTAACAATTAATTCTCCTGATTCACCAACAGGGACATCCACATATTCTCCGTCTTCAATCTCCCGGACAATTCTAACCACTGTACTTGGTACCGGTATGCCGATACTTCCATACCTTCTCGGTAAAAACGGCGGATTGAATGCAATCGTTGGAGATGCTTCAGAAAGCCCGTAGCCATCGCGGAGGGTTGAACCTGTAATATTTTCAAATGCTTTCGCCTGCTCCACTGGTAACGGCGCCCCGCCGCTGCCTGCATAATATACATCTGCAAAACCGCAATCCTTTAATGCTTCAGACAAACTATTCAATGCAAAATACATTGTTGGAACTCCAGCAAAGATAAATGGCTTTTCCCGCTTAATGGTTTCCATAACCTCTTTTAAATCAAAGCGAGGCAGGATAATCTGGTTAGCGCCTTCGCGAATTCCGCAAAGAGCTACACTTGACAGTCCATAGACGTGAAACATTGGCAGGACGGTAATCATTTTAAAAGAGTCTGGGACATCATCACAGGTATTATAAATAAAATCGCAGACCTGATTGAAATTCGCTAAAAGATTGTAGTGGGTCAGCATAACACCTTTCGGCACACCAGTTGTTCCACCAGTATATTGCAGGACCGCGATATCCTCATGCGGGTCTATTTCCACTTCTGGAAGTTTGACATCATCTTGAAGTGCTGCTTCAAAATAATAATCTCCTTCGCCGAGCTCGCCTCGGTTACCGGTTAAGTTCACTGCTACGACCCTTTTTAGAGATGTGCTCGGCTGGACCTTTTTAACCCTAGGATAGAATGAGTCCAGCACAATCATATATTTAGCACCCGAGTCCTCCAAAACGTATTCGATTTCCCTTTCGACATACATTGGATTCATTTGGACAACAATCCCGCCTAAACGAAAAACTGCAAATAAGCTGAATATATAGTGAGGGCAATTAGGAAGCATAATTGCGGCTCGGTCGCCCTTTTTAAAGCCTTCTTTATGTAATGCAGACGCGAGTCTGTCGACCATCCATTTTGTTTCCTTGAAGCTATAAACTTTCCCATAGAAAGTGAATGCTGGTTTTTCGCTAAAACGATCTACGGCACTTTCTAAAAAATCATAAAGAGACTCGTGCTTTACACTTACATGCTCTTCCACTCTAGGATCATACCATTTCAACCAAGGCTTTTGCTGATACACCATTACACATCCTCCTCAAAAATTTAATGAATGGTCATACTCCAACAGGCAATTTTCATAAAAAATACTTATTGGAATATAATTCAATTTAAATTATTGATAGGTTTGGAAAAATTGTAAACGCGATAATCTCGACACATTTCGGCATGTACCCTGTTATTTACGGACTAAACTCCCTTAATTATCTACCTCTCGAGCTGTCAACGACAGAAAGATGTCGAAATTCAGCAATTTATCAGAAGTATTTCACAAAACTTTAACAATTTTTTGTGAATAACTTTTGACAAAAAAAGGATGACCCGTTAAAAGGATCATCCTTCATTTACATTATTGTTTTAACATCTGGAAAACCTGCTCAACGTCTTTATCCCCGCGTCCTGAAAGATTTACAATTAACACATCGTCCGATGATAATTCTTTGGCCAGCTTCACTGCATGGGCAACCGCATGAGAACTTTCAAGCGCTGGAATAATGCCTTCTGTTTTACTCAAAAGTTGAAACGCTTCTAACGCTTCCTGACCGGTTGCTGTAACATACTCCGCTCTGCCGCTCTCTTTTAAATAGCTGTGTTCTGGACCAACACCTGGATAGTCCAGACCTGCCGCAATGGAATAGGTTGGCTTTGGCTCCCCTTTTTCATCGATTAGTGTCAAGCATTTAAAACCGTGGATAACAGCCGGCACCCCTTCTGTCAAGGTCGGAGCCTCTGCTGGTTCAACACCAATTAACCAGACATTTTTCTCATCGATATAGTGGGCAAATGCACCGATGGCATTGCTGCCCCCACCTGCACAGGCAATCACGGCTGTTGGGAGCTTTCCTTCTTTTTCAAGAACCTGGCGCTTTGATTCCTCACTGATAATCGCTTGGAAATGCTTCACCATGGTTGGATATGGATGCGGGCCAACTGCTGAACCAAGCAAATAAAAGGTATTTTGATAGTTTTGGACAAGGTCCCCTAAAGCCTCATCTACAGCATCCTTTAAACGCCCCTGTCCTTTGGTTACTGGAATCACCTTTGCCCCCAATAATTCCATACGGAAAACATTTAACGCTTGCCGCTCTGTGTCCAATTTTCCCATATAGATGATACATTCCATGTCAAACATCGCACAGGCGGTTGCGGTTGCTACACCATGCTGGCCAGCGCCCGTTTCTGCGATAATCCGCTTCGCTCCCATCCGTTTTGCCAGCAAAATCTGCCCAATCGCGTTATTAATTTTATGGGCCCCGGTATGATTTAAATCTTCCCGTTTCAAATAGATTTTCGCCCCGCCAATTTGTTTTGTTAAGTTTTCGGCGAATGTTAATGGATTTTCTCTTCCAATGTACTCCCTGAGATAATAATTATATTCTTCAATGAATTCGGGGTCATCCTTGTATTTTAAAAATTGCTGTTCCAATTTGTTTAGAACTCCTTGTAAATCCTCTGGAACAAAACTGCCTCCGAATTCGCCAAAATACCCTTTGCTTGCTACGCTCAAATTTTCCATACTCATCTCAACTCGTCTCCTTCAAAAACAATTTATAAGCAAAACAATAACTGAATATTAAAATATTATCACTATTTTAATATTCTGCCAATAATCAGCTTTAGGCCTGTGAGGTAAGCGGATGTTTAAATGCATTTGGCAATGAAACACCTGTAAGATTTTTGATAAATAAAACATTACTGGATTTATCAACCTTAGTCTTAAGCGGCAGCACGTCATCCCCAGGCTGGAAGTGAAAAACAATTTTTACAGTATTCTTATTAACAAGTTTCCTTAAGATCGTTATTAATTCTACTTTCTCCTTACTAATAACATCATAAAGATGGAGCGTATCCTCCTCATGCTGCATGATGACCACAGCCTGCTCATCATGGGCATAGTAGAGGTCTTGGTTAAAGACCATCAAACAATAAAACATTAGCAGCTCCTCTGTTCCGTGTGTCCCAAAGGCAGCTGACCCTGATAGCCGATCAGCTGCCAATCTATAAATAAATGCTAAATCTTCAACGTTGCTCCCATTTAATTTTCGTATGCCGGTTTCGTCTTTTGCCTCGAACGAACGATCCATTGAAAATTGGAGTTCTTCATATTCTTTAAAACCAAACTTTGGGTAAAAATCTAGCACAGATTGATTAGCGAATAAATACATTAAATCTATATCCTTGTAATCTTCCAAAACCTGATCCATCAGTTTTTTGGACAAACCTTGATTTCGATAATCGGGATGCGTCATAACTGTACCGATTTGGACAGACTGTTTCTTTTCGTTATCAATGATTAAATCCACAAGATTTACTGATACATTTGCTATGACTCTACCATATTCAATATACGAATATGGTATATATTTTTCTGTCCAGAAGCCATGCTGGTACCAAACTTCGAAGTCAATGCCAAAGATGGAGGAAGCTAATTCATTAAAACTTTTTCTTAAGAGTTCGTTTTCTTGATAGCCCTTTGCGAATACCAATTCTTTCATGCTTACACCATCCTTCCTGGAAATCAAACCATATTATACCATTTCATATAATAGATGAATCCTTAAAAATATTAAAGGATTTTCGAAAATGATATAGAAGAGGTAAATGTTAGTTTATTTTTCATCCAAAAAGTCTATTTAGGAGGAACGAAAAATGCGTAACGAAGAGATGCTGCTTATCCCCGGTCCGACACCTGTCGTTGATTCCATTTATGATGCGCTGGCACAGGAAACCCGGGGTCATACTGACCCAAGATTTGTAAAAATATTTAAGAGTGCTATTGAAAAAACAAGAGAGATGTTTAAAACAGACGGGGAAGTGTTTGTTGTTTCCGGGTCCGGAACCCTCGCGATGGAAATGGCACTTGTAAATACAGTGGCTGCAGGGGAGAAAATACTTGTCATCAGTCAAGGCTACTTTGGTGACCGCTTTATCCATTTAGGAAAAGCATTTGGAATTGAGGTTGACGTCATTCAGTCAGAATGGGGCAGTCAGGTTCAGACAAAGGAAGTAGAGGAAAAATTAACTGCCGGGAATTACAAAGCCGTTACCATCACCCATGCCGATACTTCAACAGGTGTCGCTGCAAACTTGGATGCACTTGTGCCCCTTATAAAAAAACACGGGGCATTGGTTATTCTCGATGGTGTTTGCGCCACTGCGGCGATGGAAGAAGATATGAGCAAGGCATACGGCCATCCGGATTATAAAATCGATGTTGTGTTAACAGGATCGCAGAAAGCAATCGGTGTACCCCCAGGACTGGCAGTTATCGCCTTTAACCAATCGGCATTGGCCGCACGTGAAAAAATCGGGCGTGTACCAGCCTACTATTGTGACATTCATAATTGGATCCCAATTATGAATGATCCTGGCAAATACTTTGCAACACCGCCGGTAAACCTCATTTATGCCTACGACGAGGGAATGAAATTGGTGCTTGCTGAAGGGATGGAAAATCGCTATAAACGTCACGAAGCTTACGGACGAGCAGTCCGGTCCGCTCTCGCCGAATATGGCATGAAGGCAATCGCCGATGAGGATGTCGCTGCCGCTACTCTTAGCTGTATTCTGTACCCAGAAGGCTTGAATGATGCCGCCTTCCGCGCTGCCCTTGCCGAAAAAGGTGTCATTGTCGCCGGTGCGCTTGCGCATTTAGCAGGAAAGGCGTTCCGAATCGGCCATATGGGCAACACCACAAATGAAATGCTTGAGAAAGCAATTGTGTTAATCGGGGAAACAATGAAGGAAATGGGCTTTTCAGTAAATCCGGAAAAGGCAGCTGTAATTTTCCAGCAGTGCCTGACGCCATTGAAAATGTAATGCAGAAAGACCTGTCCCAAAATAAGGACAGGTCTTTTTAGCTTAGCTTATTTCCGCTTAATGATATAGCTTAGAAAGGCATTTAAGAGGTTGGATTTATTCTAATATAAATTAAGGCACAATATTCCCTGCTGCTTTATAAATTTGATACCATTCTTCTCTAGTTAATTTGATTTCAGATCCCATGCAGGCATCGTGCATTCGACCTGGATTGGTTGTTCCGAGTACGACCTGGATGTTGGCCGGATGGCGGGTAATCCAAGCAACCGCAATCGCAGTGTTGGTGACACCGTATTTTTCAGCAATTCCGTCAATAGTTTTGTTCAATTCAGGAAAACGTTCCAAATCCCCAAGGAATGAACCTTCAAAAAAGCCGTGCTGAAATGGGGACCATGCTTGAATGGTTAAATCGTTCAAACGGCAGTATTCTAAAATGCTGCTATCACGATTAATAGCCTGATCAATTTTCATATTTAAGGAAATTCCCGAGTCAATCATCGGAGTATGGGCGATGCTAAACTGGAGCTGGTTGATCACCAGTTTAAATGGTATGTATTTTTGCAGCAGTTCAATTTGGGACGGATTGTGGTTCGACACACCAAAATATTTTACCTTTCCGCTTGTATGAAGCTGTTCAAAAGCTTCAGCAACTTCCTCAGGCTCCATTAGCGGGTCAGGGCGGTGCAGAAGGAGAATATCAAGATAGTCCGTTTTTAAACGTGTTAAGATACCTTCAACAGAATTCAGGATATGATCCTTTGAAAAATCAAAAAAGCCTTCCGGCAAACGGATCCCACATTTGCTCTGCAAAATCATGTTTTCACGAATTTGGGAATTCATTTGAATGGCGTCAGAAAATATTTCTTCGCATTTACCTCTTCCGTAAATATCGGCATGGTCAAAGAAATTGATCCCTTCTTCCAAAGCCGTACGGATTAACTTTTCTGCCTCTGGCACCGATAACGAGGTTAACCGCATATTGCCCATAATCATGTTTGAAGCTTTTAAATCGGTATTGGCAATGTTTATATATTTCACACTCTATTCCTTCTTTCATTGTCTTTTCCCTCTTACATATTAAATGAAAACTCGCCGATTGGCGAGGCCGTTAGGACGGTTCATGAGGCGTAGTTAAATTTCTTATTAAAAAAGCCATTGTAAAAAAACAATGGCTTTAATGAAGCATTCATACTATTTCTTTAACCGAGAAATCATATTCATAACATATTCGGTATAATTGTTCAATTTCCCACTGTGTGGGGACTTTTGGATTATTGGCTGGACTGCCGCTATCTAATGCATCCTTGGCCATTTTACTGATGGCGCCGGTAAATTTATGTCTGTCGATTCCCCACTCCATTAAATTCGGTATTTTTAAAGCAGAACATAGCTGCTTGACCGATTCTACTGCAAATTTCGCCCTTTCTTCTTTTGAACGATTGGAATGGTTGGGGGCAAAGATATCCCCTAAATCGGATAGCCTGTCAATGCAGGAATCCATACTAAATTCAAGTACAGCCGGAAGCAGCATGGCATTGGAATACCCATGCGGAACATGAAACAGCGCCCCAATCGGCCTCGACATTCCATGTACCAGACATACAGACGCATTGGAAAACGCCATTCCTGCCTGAAGGGCGCCAAGCGACATGGCTTCCCTTGCTTCAAGGTTTTCTCCATTCGTATAAGCTTGATAAAGATTTTGGACAATGAGTTCCATGGCTGATAATGCCAGCGAATCTGTCATAGGATGCCCTTTTTTGGAAAGATATGCTTCAATGGCATGGCTTAATGCATCCACGCCTGTTGCGGCAGTTACATGCTGCGGTGAGGAAATAGTTAAGAGCGGGTCGACTATAGCTATTGAAGGCATAAACGCCAGTTGTTTGACCATGATTTTTACATTCGTGGAAGGGTCGGTAATGACCGTGACATCAGTCGCTTCTGAACCTGTTCCGGCTGTGGTAGGAATCGCGATATGCGGGATTGGCATCGCTTCGGCAATCTTTCTGCCGCCTGCATAGTCACCAATATCCCCTCCGTTTGTTACTAATACAGCAACTGCTTTGGCGGTATCGATACAACTGCCGCCGCCAATGGATATAAGTAAATTACACTTTTCCAAACTGAACTGCTCAAGTGCTTCAGAAACATAGTTGACTGTCGGTTCAGAGTCTACGCCTAGAAATACACGGCTTTGAACACCATGATTTGCTAATAACTGTTTGCATTTATCAACAACCCCAAGGTGATTCATGACTTTGTCTGAAATAATTAACGCTCTATCCCCTAATCCTGCTCCTTCCACTCCTACTTGGTTAAATGCCTGTTTTCCATAAACGATACTTTGTGGAGTCCTAAAATAAACAATATCCCTCATCAAAAAAATCCCCCTTCCTATGTAAACGATTACATAATAACAAAAGGAGAAAAAGAATTGTGTTGAAACTTGTTATATTCACTCAATTTTTTTAAAACCTTTTGAGCCTAAGCACCAATAAAAAATTATTGAACCGTACCTAATTGTCTGTCATATTCCATGATAATCCGGGACAAACTGATTAGTACGATATATGTTTACTTTAAAAATGAGCATTTAGTCCTAAAGGTATATCCTTGGAAGGGGAAGTTGGCTTGTCAAATCCAATTGAAAAGTTATTTTGGAGCATTGCCCTTCCGGGGTTTGGGCAATTATTAAATAAAAAATATCTTAAAGGTTTCTTGTTTGTTTTTTTAGAAATTCTGGTGAATACACAAGCAAATTTCAATACAATCATTATGCTAAGCTTTCATGGAGAGATTGAAAAGGCAATTGCTTTAACTGATTATCAGTGGCTTATGTTTTATCCTTGCTTATATTTCTTTGCAATGTGGGATGCGTTTAAGGATGGAGGCGGAGGCAGTGAAAGATATTCCTTCCTTCCGTTCGTATTTGCCGCTTATTTTGTCACGGTCGGCTGTATTTATTCCCCGAAATTAAAAATCTTTGGTGTCTTGTTTGGACCAGTCTGGCTGCCGATGTTGTTTGTCATTCCAGGCGTAGCAATAGGAATAATTATAAAAGTAATTATTAAAAAGTTCACTGAACCAAAAAAGCAGGCTTTTGATTAAAGTTTGCTTTTTTAATATTTATTTTTTCACCATTCCTAAGACAAATAAAAATCCTAACATCAGCAGATGTTAGGATTTATGATGACCTGTGAGGGGTTCGAACCCCCGACCTCAACCCTGTCAAGGTTGCGCTCTCCCAGCTGAGCTAACAGATCAATATTTAAGCTATAAATATTATTATAGTAAAAAAGACAAAAAAGTCAATAACAATTTTTCATTAAATACCCCTCTAAAAAAATAGAACACACATTCCTCTTTTCGTTGATTAAAGAACTAATGTTCGGTTATAATAATTTATAGAAAGGAGGAGTTTTAAAATGGATGGCCTGTTTATTCGTTCCATCGAAGAAAATATTCCTTTGGAGATGATTTATCTTGCCGAAAACCAGAAAATTACCCAGCGAAGTTTAATAATTAAAGAGGTAACTGACGAATACATTCGCGCCTACTGCCTGCTGCGGAAACAAATCCGTACCTTTAAACGGGACAATATTCTTTCCATCATGCCTGATCAGCATCATAAAAGCCGTTACCTGCATTAATCCTCAACCTAGCCCCCTTATCCTTACACACATTTCTGCATTTCCACTTTCATTATGGTAAAATTCTTTTTGTAAAACAGTTGAACTCGGGGGGATTTTTCAAAATGGATTATCCAAGAGGTACCATTACAGAACAAACATTTTACAGCAATGAACTTGGAGAAGAAATGCAGCTGCTCATTTACCTTCCAGCCAATTTCTCACCGCTATATAAATACTCGCTGCTGATTGCTCAGGATGGCCGTGATTATTTTCAGCTTGGCCGAATTGGTCGAGTGGCAGACGAGTATCTTTCTATAAAAGAAATGGAAAATTTAATTATTGTTGGGGTACCCTATAAGAATGTAAAGGACCGCCGCAGAAAATATCATCCTGCCGGAGACCAAAACCGGCAATACATACGCTTCCTTGCTCATGAATTAGTCCCCTTTTTGGACAGTGAATATCCAACGTACCAAGTTGGGACAACCAGAGCACTTATAGGGGACTCGCTTGGTGCAGCGGTTTCCCTAATGACTGCATTGCAATACCCGCATACATTTGGGAAAGTGCTGCTTCAATCTCCCTATGTGGACGAGATTGTGTTAGAAGCTGCCAAGCATTATACAGAGCCGTTATCACTGGAAATTTATCATGTCATAGGAAAACTCGAAACCGAAGTGAAAACAACAGATGGAAAAACCAGCGATTTTCTGACACCCAATCGGGAGCTTTCAAAAGTCCTTTCCAAAAAGCCTTTTAGTTATTTTTATGAAGAATTTAATGGAAATCACACTTGGACCTATTGGCAGCCAGACTTACGACGGGCACTTAAAATGATGTTCTTGTAAGCCATTTGGATTATTTATTATATTTAGAAAATTTGTTATAATAATAAATACCCATTTTTACTCGCTATTTTCCTTGTCATTCCTTGACTTTTGATAGAACCCACTACTTAAAACGGAGGTACCGCCATGAAATTTGGAGTTGTTATTTTTCCATCGAAAAAGCTTCAAGACCTTGTAAATTCTTATCGCAAGCGCTATGATTCGCATTATGCTTTAATCACACCGCATTTGACATTAAAAAATGCCTTTGAAGCAACTGAGGAAGATGTGAAAGAATTTGCCGATAAACTGCGGAAAATTGCCGGCAACACACAGCCTTTCACCTTAAAAACTACTAAAGTGAGTTCTTTTCATCCGGTTAACAATGTTATTTACTTTAAAGTTGAGCCGACAGAAGAACTAACTTCCTTACATGCAGAAGTTAATAAAGAATTTAGCGAACAAAATCCGGAATACGCATTTGTCCCCCATATTACGATCGGCCAGAATCTATCCAATGATGAACACTCCGATGTTTACGGGTCGCTGCGTATGAAAAGAATTGACCACGAAGAAACGATTGACCGTTTCCATCTCCTCTACCAGCTGGATAACGGCTCTTGGACAGTTTCTGAAACATTTCGGTTTGGAAAGGAATAGTTCTAAGTGACAGTAAAAGTTGTTGAAAACCCAAAAGAACTCGAGGACGCCTACACAGTTCGGAAAATAGTTTTTGTAGATGAACAAAACGTCCCCTTTGAAGAGGAAATTGATCAATTTGAAAATGATGCCACTCATTTTGTGTTGTATCATGAAGGTAGTCCAGTAGGGGCCGGACGATTCCGCAATGTTGAGGGCTATGGAAAGGTTGAACGAATTTGCGTCCTCAAAGAGGCTAGAAACATTGGTGCCGGTAAAGCCATTATGGAGACAATCGAATCCCATGCCCGGGAAAAAGACTTCCGAAAGCTAAAACTTAACGCCCAGACGCAGGCCATCCCCTTTTACGAAAAATTGGGCTACGAGGTAGTCTCAGAGGAATTCATGGATGCCGGAATTCCTCACAAAACAATGGTAAAGAATTTATAGAAATATGCACTTGCCAATATTAAAGTTGGCAGGTGCTTTTTATTGGTTTTCTTCAAAACTTCTTTCCCGCCATTCCAGGTTTTGATATGATAGAACATGTCTTATTTCAAAATAGAGGGTTATAAAAATGAAAACAGCAGTTTATCGAAATCGGAAGATTGTGATTGACGAGCTCAATCGTGAGGAATTCCAGTCTATTTACATCGCCGGCAAAAGAGGCGAACTATCTTGTCCTACTTGTAAAGAAATGGTGCAGCTGTATCTGGGAATCCTAAGTGACCCCCATTTTTTCCACCATTCTTTACCGGAAAAGAGATGTCCGGTACCAGGAAGACTTGACACAGGGCTTCAGCCACAAACAGAAAATCACTATATTGAACGAAACGGGTTTAGAATTCCCCAGGGCAGAACCATTACAGAAGAAAATTCTGCTCCTGTAAAATTTAAAACAGCAAAACCTATCGAATATAAAGTTCCGTTTAAGCAAACACAGACAAATTCTCCAGGAAGCCTTCCCCCCTATTTGCAGCAGCTATCAGCAAATGGAGTTATTTTAGATGATAGTCAGACGAAAGCAGTAATAGATACGGAAGGCCCCTTATTAGTGCTTGCCGGTGCCGGAAGCGGCAAAACAAGAGTGCTGACTTGCCGGACCGCGTTCATGCTCGAGGCTAAACAAATCGATCCTCGAACCATCATGTTGGTTACATTCACCACCAAAGCAGCAGCTGAAATGAAAAATCGCCTTCTTTCCTATCCAAATATGAAGCGTGAAAAAATCCAGCAGCTCATAACCGGCACGTTCCACAGTATCTTTTACCGGATTCTCATGTTCCATGATGCCGCCAGTTGGTCCTCTGACAAGCTGTTAAAAAAAGAGTGGCAGCGGGATAGAATTTTGAAAGAGGCCGGTAAAGAACTCGATTTGTCCGAAAAGGAATTTGCTTATGATCTAGCACTGCAGCAAATTGGACTATGGAAAAATACGATGCTTCTCCCCGCAGAGGTCAGACCGGCATCAGAATGGGAAGAAAAAACCGCAATTTTATATAAAAAATATGAGGATTACAAAAACCGTGAAAGTTTGTTTGATTTTGATGACATGCTGATCGGCTGCTATCAGCTGTTGAAAACCACTCCTGCCATATTGGAGTATTATCAAGACCGATTTCAATATTTTTTAATCGATGAGTTCCAGGACATCAACAAGGTTCAATATGAATTAATTAAACTACTATCGAATAAGCACAAAAATGTTTGTGCTGTTGGTGACGATGACCAGGCCATTTACTCCTTCAGAGGAAGCGACCCAAATTTTCTGCTTGAATTTGAAATGGACTTCCATTCATCAAAGACTGTAACGCTTGAACAAAATTACCGTTCATCTCATGAGATTGTTTCGGCCGCCAATCAAGTAATTTCTGCTAATAAATTGAGAAAAGCAAAAAAAATGCAGGCGCAATTTTCTAGCGTTGAAATGCCACTTACTTTTTTCCCTTTTGACGAAGAGGAAGAAGCCACTATGATTGTCACTGATATTTCTGAGCGGATTGCAAACGGAGCAAATCCCGCTGATTTTGCTATTTTGTATCGGACCAATGCTGCTTCAAGGGCCGTGTTTGAACGGCTGGCGCGTTCGAATCTTCCTTTTAAAATCGACATGGACGCAGAAGCCTTTTATGACCGTTATATCATTAGATGCGCCCTAGCCTTTTTAAAGGTCAGCTTAAATGAAGAAGATCCAAACAGCATGACAGAAATTTTGCCATTATTATTTTTAAAACAATCGGCCCTGAAGGACATGAAAGCACTTAGTATCCTTCAGGACTGCAGTCTACTTGAGGCACTGATGCATTTAAAAACATCCCATGCCTTTCAGGAAAAAAAATTAAAAAAGGCAGTACCGCTGATTCGCGCCCTTAAAACCTTGACACCGGCAAAAGCGATTGAAAAGATTGAAAAGGAAATAGGCTTCCTGGATTTTCTTAAAAAACGCGGCAACGAGGCAAATCAAATCGAAAAAGGATCAGATGATTTGAAGGATTTAAAAGTGGCGGCAAAGAGCTTTGACACGATCGACGTTTTTTTAGAACATGCTGAACATATGGCAGCGATGAATAAGGAAATAAAAAATTTAAGCAAACATTTTCGCGATGCTATCACCTTAAGCACCATTCACAGGGCTAAGGGACTTGAGTATAAATATGTATATTTGCTTGGCGCAGTCGACGGCAGCCTCCCGCACGACTACGCATTGGAAACAAGTCGAAACGGGGACTTTTCCGGACTCGAAGAAGAACGAAGGCTGTTTTATGTTGCTATGACCCGGGCTCAAGAAGGTCTATATTTATCTATTCCGGACAATCGAAGAGGAAAAAAAGCCAACCGTTCCAGATTTCTCGCACCACTTTTAAAAATAAGCAAAAAGGCCAAATTCCAATAAGGAAAGCGGCCTTTTTTCTTATTTCTTATTCATCATGTTTGAAATGGTATTGAAATCAAGACTTTTTCCATCTTTAATGATGGTATTGCAAATCTGATCTTCTAATTCCTTACTAATCGGCTTGTTTGCAAGCTGAGATACTTTGCGAATGACTCCACGGACTGTCTTTTCGTCTTTAAAGTTGGCATTCTGAAGAGAATTAGCCAAATCAAAAATATCTTTCATATTTACGCCAGTTTTTTTCTCTATATTTTTAAAGAAACCATTATCCATGATCAAAATTCACACTCCTTCATAAACTACTTTATTGTATGAAGGAATGAAAAAATGGTGAAAAAAGAAAAGGATAGCCAAAAAATGGCCATCCTTTCCTATAGTCCATTCACCTATTAATACCAGCTAGCACCTACAATGATTAATAGAATGAATAGTACGACGATTAGTACGAAGCTGCCGCCGTAGCCAAAACCACCACCGTAGCCGTAGCCGTAACCTCCACAACCCCACATAGATAGATTCACCTCTCTTTAGTAATCTCATTAATACAATATGAAATCACTAAAAAAGTGTATAGGCACGAATAAGCTATTCATCCATTTAAGAAAAAAATCAGCATTTACCCTTTTGGCTTAAATACGAGTGCTCCAATAAATCCAAAAATAATCGCGGCTGACACTCCAGAACTGGTCACCTGAAACATCCCGGTTAACACGCCTATTAGCCCATGGTTGTTGGCATCATCAAGCGCTCCGTGAACCAATGCATTTCCAAAGCTGGTTATCGGAATGGTCGCGCCTGCTCCGGCAAAATTAATAAGTGGCTCATACAACCCAAATCCCGCTAAAATCGCCCCGGCTACAACCAATAAGCTTAACGTATGGCCTGGTGTAAGCTTGGCAACATCAAATAATAGCTGGCCAATGACACAAATCAATCCGCCTATGACAAAGGCCCAAAAAAACATCGCTAACATAATCGTCACCCCTTTAATTGTTCATTTCTATGCCAACTGCATGGGCAATACATGGAATCGATTCATTTTGTTGAAAGGTGAGCGGGGATAACAATGCACCGGTAGCAACAAGCAAAATCCGTCTGTATGTACCCTTCCTCATTTCATTCAGTAAATGTCCATACAATACTGTCGCTGAACATCCTGCTCCGCTTGCTCCGGATTGAACGGGCTGGTCATCCTTATAGATGAGGATCCCGCAATCCTGAAATTGCTTTCTTTCAAGCTTAAGTCCGCTTTTGTTAATTAATTCAAAAGCAGCGTCATGGCCGACTCTCCCCAAGTCTCCAGTAATAATTAGGTCATAATAAGATGGATCAAGGTCAAGATCCCGAAAATGGGCCATAATCGTATCTGCTGCTGCAGGAGCCATTGCACCTCCCATATTGAACGGGTCTGTCAAACCCATATCAATTACCTTTCCAATGGTTGCAGATATTGTGACAGGGTTTTTCTTCCCCGGTTCGTTTGGCTGAATGATTCCAACACCAGCCCCTGTAACCGTCCATTGAGCCGTCGGAGGCTTTTGGCTGCCGTATTCTGTTGGATAGCGAAACTGTTTTTCAACCGCGGCATTGTGGCTAGATGCTCCCGTCACCACATTTTGTGCTCCCTGATAATTGACAATAAATGAGGCTAGCGCTAAGCCTTCCATGGAAGTGGAACAAGCCCCAAATAAACCGAAATAGGGAATCTGCATAGTCCTTGCTGTAAAGCTAGTTGGCGTTATTTGATTAATTAAATCACCGGCAATTAAAAATTGAATTTTTTCTTTCTCAATATTTGCTTTATCCAGTGCAATTTTTATCGCTTCTTCAAGCAAGATTCGATGGGCTTTTTCATAGGACTCCTGGCCCATCCATAGGTCTTCATACAATAAATCGAAGTCATTTGCCAAGTTTCCGTTAGCCTCAAAGGGGCCCCCTGTTACCCCAGTCGCCGATATCATCGGTTTATTTTGAAAGACCCACGATTGATGTCCTTTTAGCAATTACAAAACCCCCCAAATGCTTAAAACCGTTCTAATCAGCGCTACCACAAAGGCTGCAAATACACCAAAAAGAAGAACTGAGCCTGCAAGCTTAAACATATTGCCGCCAACCCCTAACACAAACCCCTCTGTGCGATGTTCAATGGCTGCGGAGATAACGGCGTTGCCAAAGCCCGTGACCGGAACTGCACTCCCCGCCCCGGCAAACTGCCCCAGCCGATCATAAACACCGAAGCCGGTCAAGAGCATGGAGAGAAACACCATTGTGGCCACCGTTGGATTCCCGACACTTTGTTCCGTAAAATTAAAAAAGTAAATGTAAAAATAACTGATGGCCTGGCCAATTGCGCATATCAGTCCGCCAACAAAAAAAGCCCTGATACAATTTTTTAAAACTGGCCGTTTCTTTTCGTGCTTTTGTTGAAGCTGCTGGTATTTTTGCTGCTCGGGTGTCATATTTTTCTGTTTGCTTGCCATCATTGCATCCCCTTTCCTACTTGATATCCTCTGTCATTTTAACGATTTCATTAAAACGTTTTTCTGCATCTCGATGGTTAAACTTAGACGAGGACCTCATCTTTTCATCAAGCCGTACGACTTCCAGAAATATTTTATAGTCACTTGAGACGGTAAATTTCTCTTTTGGATATTTTTTCTCAAGCATTTTGGTAACATTTTTTTCAATCTTTTTCATGTTAAAGCGATGCAAATGCTTTACCTTATAGGCAACAAGGATTGCTTTTTTCCCTTTGACGACAGCGACATCATACAATTCTGGAAAAGAACTTACATCTCGTTTAATTTTCTCTACCTGGTCATTTCCTTTATGCCCATCAGTGACAACTGGTGGTGGATTTGTAGTTTTCACAAGCGCGAGCTGGCTGTCTTTTGCTTTTTGATCCTGATTGCAGGAAACCAGTAAGATTACACTCATCAATATAATGAATCGATATGTATTTCGCATAACGGTTTTCATCCCTTTTTTATAAATATGACTGTCATTAGTTTTTTCGACATTGACTAAAAATATGACTAAGTTAATGCCGATTAGAGAAAAAATAAAACTGCCAGTAACCCAGCAGTTTTTCACTTCTACTTATATGTCTTCTTCCCACAGCCACAGCCTTGTTTTTTTATAGCATTTGATGGCTGGTAAACCTTTGTTGTTTCAGTTTGCTTCTTTTTCTTTGTCACGTTTTTCCCTCCAATCAAATACAATTCATTAGTTACTAATCATCATATGAAAAAGCGTAAGTCTTGTCTCAGGCAAAAATCCTTATTTCCCAATAAAATATTGAATAATTGTTTCGATGATGGCCGCCATACCAGCAACAGCCAGGATAAGTATAATTGGCTCCGCCCAAACAGGGAAAAGGAAGGATATTCCTACCAAAATGGCAGAAGACCATATTCCTGTACACCAATAACAACTTAGCAATTCACCCATAAATCGCCTTATTCCAAACTTTTTTGGAATATAATAAATTTCCACTTCACCTTCTGCATTTACTTCCTCTACCTCATCAAAAAAGGGATTGCGTAAAAATTCAGTAATTTTATCAAAAACAATTAACCTCGTAAACCGAAAGCTTGCCAATGCTAAAAGGAGCAGTTGCATAAGACTTATCTTCATGTAAAAAAACCCTTTCATTTTTGGACTAATGACTGTGTATGAAAATAGCCTAATTTTGGTAAATAAGGCAATTGTCCGTAACCCATAAGGCTCTCGTTAAATATGTTAGTAATGTAAGATATATTACGGATTAAGGAGGAAAAATAAATGGGTTGTGGGAGCTTTAGAAATAATCACGACAACGGCAATTGCGTATGTCAAGTAGTTCGCGCGATTAAAGATATTCAAGATAATGCTGTTGAAGCTGCTGAATGTCAATCCTGTACCAGCTGCTTTAACGAGCCGCTTGGTTCATTAGTCTCACCTGTTAAGGAACATGTTGATACGCGCGTATTCGTTTTAAAAACAGCTGATGGTACACCATTCCACGCATTCTTCAATGACGATTACAATGCATGTGTCTCCATCTATTTCCGCGTAGAAGATGTGTTCGATAACTGCTGTGCTACACTTCGCGTATTAGTTCCTGGCAAAAAAGACGGCGGAAACTTTGTTCCAGTCAATTTCGTAAAGGGCGATGATAAATGCTGTATTAACCTATCTAAACATTGCCAAGTGACTTGCTTCAAAGCGAGCAACGATTGTGTAACGGTTGACTTAAGCTGCTTCTGTGCCATTCAATGTATTGCAGACGTAAACCTTGGAATTTGCAACAGTTAAATAAATTAGCCAGTCGGTGAATCGGCTGGCCTTTTTTTTATTTATTCATTATCGCTTTATTCCGATCATGATGACATTGGTGATATCATCAACTGGGAATGTTCTTTGAGTTTTATTATGGTATTCAATGGTTATTTGATTGTCCTCATAACTAATCAGGTAGCCCAAATGTTTCTCATCATCGATATTAAAGACACATGGAACAGGCGGAAGCACTTTTGGAAAGTTAATTAAATATTCCAGTCTTTCCTTTACCGTCATTTCCTTAAATGGTTTTACTCGATTAAAGGAAGATCGGTTATTCTCCACAGGTATTGAAGATGCTGCTTCTTTTATTTCCGTTCCCATCCCATTTGAATCTTTCTCCATCTTCGCATGAGGGACATTCTTTTTACTTTCATCTGCCCTTATATTCTCTTCCATTGCCGGCTCAGCTTCAAGCTTACTTCTGTAGATTTCCTGCATATGATAGTTTGCGGGATTCCTTGAAAATGGCTGTTTAATAAAGAAAAGTGGTCCCTGATCTTTTGTATTTGACATATAAGCACCTCCCTTACGGCATCCTACACTTTTATATATATGTGAATGGACTATAGGCGTTAACTGTTTTTTTCCATATAAAAAAGCCCGCAGTTCATTTTGCGGGCTTTTTATATTACATAATATGATATCCTGAGTCTACGTGAATATTTTCCCCTGTAATTCCACGGGAAAGATGGCTGAATAGGAAAACGGCAGTATCGCCTACTTCCTCAGGCGTTGTTGTTCTCCGTAATGGTGCTTTTTCTTCAATTTCCTTTAAAATCAAGTTAAATTCACCGATTCCTTTTGCGGATAGTGTTCGGATTGGACCGGCCGAAATGGAATTTACGCGAATATTATCTTTACCTAGGTCCGCAGCTAAATAGCGAACGCTTGCATCAAGGGAAGCTTTTGCAACACCCATAACATTGTAATTTTTGATGGCTCTTTCTCCCCCAAGGTATGTGAGAGTAACGATGCTGCCGCCTTCTGTCATGAGGCCGCGTGCTTCCTTCGCTACTGCCGTTAAGGAATAGGAGCTGATATTATGTGCCAGCAGGAAGCCGTCTCTTGTTGTATTCATATATTCGCCTGATAATTCTTCCTTATTGGCAAATGCAATACAGTGTGCTATTCCATGAATAGTCCCAACCGCTTCTTTTATTTCAGCAAAACACGCAGCAATTGCTTCGTCACTAGTCACATCACATGGCAGCACTAAAGTTCCCTCTGCATTTAAGGATTCCGCTAATTCCCGTACACTGCTCTCCAGTCTTTCCCCGGCAAACGTAAATACTAACCGTGCCCCAGCGTCATGAAGTGAGCGGGCAATCCCCCAAGCGATACTCCGCTTATTAGCAACACCCATTACGACAAATGTTTTTCCAGTTAAAGATAAATTCATTTTTAAAAAATCCTCCTACATGATAACTGATATTAGTACTTGGTACTAATTCTACACTAATTCTGAATAAATGAAAAGTACTTGCCTTTTCTAATAATAGCTTTTGCCTGTTTCTGAAAATTCAAGCTCCCTTTTCAGGTCATCCACATATTCCTTTGAGCCTGTGACAATCAGTCGGTCATGCATTTGCAGCTCCGTGTCACCATGAGGCACGATGGAATCCTTCCCTCTGAAAATTCTGACAAAAATAACATCCCCGGTAAACGGAAATCTTCTTAATGACATACCATCAAATAATTCATTATTCATGACAATTTCATATAACCCAGTTTCCTGATTCGTCAAAAGATTTATGACTGCAGGAGACTCAATCATCGCCCGAAGCAGCGCTTTTGTAGACATAAAGGAGGAGAACACCTCTACCCCATGCTCACGAAGCCTCAGCTCCAATTCAGGACTTTCAATTCTGGCAATGACCCTTGGAACTCCTTTTTCTTTCGCAGCTATAGCAAGATCTGCATTCACTTCCTGGTTTCCTGTTAAGATTACTACTATTTCAGACTCGAACACTTTTGTATTTTCAATGGCCTCCTGCGAATAATCCTGGATTTCCTTTATTTCAAATACCGAGTCAGCAAATGTTTTTTCGGCCTTTTCAATTTTTTGATGATACAAAACCGGATTATAGAGTCCGGACTTTAATTCTAGGGAAACAGGCAAAGTAATCTGGTTAGCACCTAAAAAGGCAATGGACACTTTCCTGCCCTCCGCTGCTTCTCGAGGGAACAGCTTTTTAAAAACAATTGGCGTAAAAATTGAGGTAATCACAGCGACAAGAATTAGTGTTCCTTTCATTTGCTCTGATATAACCCCAATCCGTTCTCCGATTGTCGCTGCAGCAATAACAAGTGACAATGTGGAGGTAAGCAGAAATCCCGAGGCAATTACGGTTTTCATATCGTACCAAATTTTCAAAAGGTACACAGGAATTAGCTTCGAAAATAATAGCCCAATTAATAAAAGCGGTATTAATAACAAAAGTTTCTTTTCACTTAATAACGACCAGATGTCCAGTTCTACACCTACCATTACAAAGAAGATAGGAATTAAAAATCCGTAGCCAAAGGAATCAAGCTTATGAACAAGCTCTTGGTTTGGTGCCAACAAAGAAACAAGGACACCTGCCAAAAATGCTCCCAGAATATTTTCAGCACCGACTGTTTCGGATAATCCTACCAGCACAATAATCAGCATAAATACAGCCCTTGTGCCGATTTGGACCGTCCCTGTTGAGAGTGTTTCAATAAAGCTGCGATTTTTAAATCTTTTACCAATGAAATAAAGGATAATTCCTGCTCCAAACAAAATCAGCAGAAGCCATGTATCCCCCTCTCCCCCTTCATTCAGGGAAACAAAGAGGGCCAGCAGAATCATGGTAGCCAAATCAGCAATAACTGCTACCAGTAAGATAATCTGCCCAATCACCGTTTTCATTAAGTGAGCTTCTTTTAAGGTGGGCACGACTACTCCCAATGAAATCGTCGAAATAATCAATGTCATCAGGAAAGCATTATCGATAAATCCTGCCAGAACAAAGAGATACGATAAACCGAGTGAAAGAATGAAGACACCGGCAAAGATAATGGATGAGACCAGAAAGGAGTTTGGTTCTTTTTTCCCGTTTGGAAGGGTCTCACGTTTTTTCCCGCGTGAAAAAGCCGTGAAGTCAATTTCAAGACCGCTTAGGAACATAAGAAAAATAAAGCCAAGTGTAGACAGGGTAGACAGCCACATATCCTCATGAACGATATTGAATCCACTCTTACCAATAATGAGGCCCATGATAATTTCCGCAACAACCACAGGAATAAAATTTAATTTAAATCGATGCAATAGAATTGGAGTTAAAAATGCCATTGTCACAACAATTAATAATGAAATAATGGAGACGTGTTGTTCCATCATACTCCTCCCTTACGGATAGTAATAAATGCTCGCAATCCGACAAAAAATAAGAATCGGAAAGGGGCAACAATTATGAAAATAGATATTATCGGAGATATCCATGGATGTTTCACAGAATTCTCGGAGTTAACTGCAAAATTAGGTTACGATTGGAAAAGTGGGATTCCCCTCCATCCGGAAAACAGAATACTCGGGTTTGTCGGTGATTTAACCGACAGAGGTCCAAATTCTCTCAAAGTGATTGAAATCGTTTGGAAGCTGGTCATCGAGCAGGAAAAAGCTTTCTATACACCTGGAAACCATTGCAATAAGTTGTATCGCTTTTTCCTTGGCAACAAAGTCCAAATTTCCCACGGACTTGAAACAACCGTGGCGGAGTATGAAACATTATATAAAAAAGACCAAGATTCCATTCGAAAAAAATTTATGGACCTTTATGAAAATGCTCCATTGTACTTAGTATTAGACCAGAAAAAGTTAATAATCGCCCATGCAGGAATTAAACAAGAATTGATTGGAAAGAAAAATAATCAAGTAAAGACATTTGTTCTCTACGGAGATATTACAGGTGAAAAGCACCCGGACGGATCCCCTGTCAGAAGAGACTGGGCTAAACAGTATCACGGGGAAGCTTATATTGTTTATGGACATACACCTGTGAAGGAGCCAAGAATTATTAATAAAACGTATAATATTGACACAGGGGCTGTTTTTGGCGGCAAACTTACTGCCTTAAGATATCCAGAAATGGAACTGGTCTCTATTCCCTCTACAATGCCATATATCAAAGAAAAATTTAAACAATTTGAATAAAAATAAAAATAAAAATAAAAGAAGGCTGGCCTTTTTAGTCATGACCAGCCTCTATTAATTTCTTCATATCATCCGGCAAAGGTGCCGTAAAGGTCATTTCCTCCCGGGTAAGGGGATGAATGAAGTGGACTTCTTTACAATGTAACGCCTGCCTATCAATTAACGAGGTGTCTCCCCCATACAAGTCATCACCGAGAAGAGGATGACCCAAGTAAGACATATGGACCCTGATTTGATGGGTCCGTCCGGTTTCCAGGTTCAGCTCAACCTGGGTAAATTCCCTATGCCTTGATATGACTCGGTAATGGGTACAGGCATATTGTCCATCCTCACGGACCTCCCTTTCGATGATGCTTTCCGCTTTACGTCCGATTGGGGCGTTTACCGTGCCTCTGTCCGCCGACAACAAACCGCCTGCAAATGCTTCATAGGTTCGTTTCACTTGAGATTTCCGCTGCATTAAACTAAACAAATGATGAACATGACGATGTTTAGCCACTAAAACAATCCCTGAAGTATCCCGATCCAGCCGGGTTACAATGTGGGCTGTAGCAGTTAGTCCTGTTTTTTGATAATATCCTACAAGGGCATTTGCCAGGCTCCCGGCAGGATGCTCCCGTGACGGAATTGTGCTCATACCGGCAGGTTTAACGACAACCAGCAAAAATTCATCCTCAAACAGAATCGTCATTGGAAGCTTCTCTCCCGGAAAACTAGGGCTCTCGGAAGGGAATATCACTGTCAGTACATCCCCTTCAACGAGCTTATACCTTACATTTACATCTTCACTGTTGACAAGGATTCTCCCGCCCTTGAATTTAATATCCGTCAAAGCAGTCCGAGAGATTTCTTCCCTCTTTAAAAACTCTTTAATGAGCAATCCGGCACTATTATCATGAATACTCCACTGAAGTTGAAAATTTTTTGTCATTCCGTGTTTTCCTTCATTTAGTCCGAAATAAATGAATCATGTACTCTTTTCCAGAAAGGAAACGGGCGGAACCTAGCAAAGCGGATTTTTTCCTCTGGAACCCGGAATTGGATTGACTTTACATCCTTATGAAGCAGGGTTAAATGATCAATTGTAATCTGGAAATCCGTCCGATTTACGGGCTTTAACATACATGTGTGGTGTGCTGGCAGAATAAGCGGCGAACCCACTGTTCTGAAAACCCTGTTGTTAATGGATGCCATTTCCGCCACTTGAAGGGCTTGGATGGACGGGTGAATAATGGCTCCGCCTAGTGCTTTATTATAGGCTGTACTTCCGGAAGGGGTAGAGATACAAAGACCATCACCACGAAATCTTTCAAAATGCTGGCCGCGTATTTCTACATCCATGACCAGCGTACCCTCCACACCCTTTACGGTAGATTCATTCAACGCTAGGTACCTGGATTCCTTACCCGCATGGGAATAACGAATAATGACCTCCAAAAGCGGATATTCAACAACCTGAAACGGTGTCTTTGCAATGGCAATGACCAGCTTTTCGATTTCCTCAGGGGTCCAATCCGCATAAAAACCGAGGTGCCCTGTATGGATCCCAACAAATGCTGTTTTATCCAAACGGCTGCTGTAACGGTGGAAAGCATACAGGAGCGTCCCGTCTCCCCCTACAGAGATGACGATATCCGGCTGGTCTTCATCGTACTTTAACTCAAAATCCAGCAAATAGGTCCTCATTTTATGCATAAGAATATTTGATTTTTGATCCCCTTTAGATGTTATCGCAAATTTCATCTTTTTTACCCCTTGTATTGGAATAATCTATATAAACAGCGGCTCATTTCTTTTCTTCTTGGGCTGTTTCCTTCTTTCTCGTAAAAAAAGCCTGTGCTTCTTTAATTTCCCCCCGGATAAGTGACATTTCCTCATCTAAACGGAAAGCCGCCTCTGCCGCACGCTGGAGTCGCATTTTTATATCAGTAGGAAAGGCACCTTTATACTTATAGTTTAAGGAATGTTCAATTGTTGCCCAAAAATTCATGGCCAATGTCCGAATTTGTATTTCGGCTAGAATTTTCTTTTCCCCGTGGATAGTTTGCACCGGGTATTGAATGACAACGTGATAGGAACGGTATCCACTGATTTTTTCATGAGAAATATAATCCCTTTCCTCCACTATTTCAAAATCATTGCGGTTTCGGAGCAGCGAAACGACCCGATAAATATCCTCCACAAACTGGCACATAATCCGAAGGCCGGCAATATCCTGCATTTCTTCTTCAAGTTTATCTAACGGTATTCCTTTTTGGTTTGCTTTATCTAAAATACTGGCAATTGGCTTTACCCTACCGGTAACAAATTCAATCGGTGAATGTGTCGAATCGAGTTCAAATTGACCTCTCATTCCCTTTAATTTTATCTTGAGCTCATTAATTGCCTGCTTATAAGGGGTTAAAAATTGGTCCCAATGCTTCATGACTCCACCTCGACAAGAACAAATTATGGATGAAAAACTGTTTCTGCTTTTTCAACCATTTCTTTACCGTAATTGCTATTTCCTTTTATGTTGTTAATAATAAAATCAAACTCTTCATTAAAACGCTGAAGTTCTATTTTTTCATTTCCGTCGGAAATCCAAACCGGAAGTTCTGCAGCCATTTTCATGTCGGGCCAGATTGGTTCTGGGAGCACGATGTATGTATAGTCATCTGAATCTTCCATTAGATAAATAAAGGAATAATGTTCAGAATCCACAAGGATTTGTTCGGCCGGAACTAAACCAGTTATTGTTTCCGATACTTCTAAAACAAGTGCATTTTCCATTACATTTGCCGCTTGGACTATTAGTTTTTTCCTCATTTTTTACCTCCATCTTCCATACCCACTATTTTAACATAATTCCTCATTTCTCCCAAGGATTGCAGTTTCCACTGAAGATGAGATAATGTAAATAATTTTTATCGGAAAGGAAGACAAACGATGCCGCAAAATATTGAAATAGAATTTAAAAACATGCTGACAAAAGAAGAATATTTAAGATTATTAAACGATTTTCAAATTGATGAAATAAACATTTTTTCTCAGGAGAACCATTACTTCGATACGGAGGATTTTGCCTTAAAGGATAGGCGTTCAGCTTTAAGAATTCGGTTAAAAAAGAATAGCTGGGAAATGACGTTAAAGCAGCCTGCAGAAATCGGACTTCTTGAAACAAATCAAATACTTAGCGAAAGGGAAGCTCTAGAAGCAATTCAATTTGGGAGACTTCCTTTGGGCCAAATAAAGGTGATCATAGAAGAAATGGGTATCCCCTTTAGTAAATTGGTTTATTTCGGATCTTTGGCAACAAGACGCGCTGAAGCAGCGTTTAAGAAAGGCGTGCTCGTTTTCGACCATAGTATTTACCTAAATCAAGAGGATTTTGAACTAGAATATGAGGCTGAAAACTTTCATGAGGGGCAGGAAGTCTTTTTGCAGCTGTTAAAAAATTATCAAATTCCTGTTAGAAAAACCGAAAACAAAATTCGCCGCTTTTACAGGCGGAAATACAACTTATAAATTAGTTTCGTAAGAAAATCCATATTGGACACATTAATAATATCCTTTTTTCTGGAGCAATTCATTTGAGATAAAAATTAGGCATTGTTAAAATGAATGTAAACTTGATAATGACGAGAGGAGGAGTTGTCAACATGATGAATAATCAGCAAACACCATTTGAGGTTATTGGAGAAGAAACGCTCCATCGTCTTGTGGACACTTTTTATGGCCTTGTTGCACAACATCCTGACCTTGCTCCTATATTCCCAAATGATTTTTCTGAAATTGCCCGTAAACAAAAGCAATTTTTAACCCAATATTTAGGCGGTCCTCCACTTTATACTGAGGAACATGGACACCCGATGATGCGCGCCCGCCATCTGCCTTTTCCGGTTACGCCAATACGTGCCAAAGCCTGGCTTTCATGCATGACCAAAGCAATGGATAAAACCGGCTTAGAAGGACCGATAAGGGATGAATTTTATTCCAGGCTTTTTCTAACTGCCCAGCACATGATAAATACACCTGACGATCAAGAAAATTCCGGTGAGCCATCGTGAATAATTTTGATTACTCAAATTCTTTGCAGCCAATCAATAGCAGCGATAAAAAACCGATAGAAATTTATTTATTTATTGATCCGCTTTGTCCCGAATGCTGGTCTCTTGAGCCTATCATGAAAAAGCTTCAGATTGAGTATGGACGTTACTTTTCTATCAAGCATGTGTTAAGTGGAAAATTAACAGATTTAAATGTAAGCCGTAAAAAAAATGTTGAAAACCTTGCGCAGGTTTGGGAGAAAACAACGAGCAGGTCAGTAATATCTTGTGAAGGAAATCATGGGTTTGAAGACCCTGTAGATGCTCCCTATAATGTATCGATTGCGTTAAAAGCAGCAGAACTTCAAGGGAGACGTGCAGGAATCCGCTTCCTCCGCTCAATCCAAGAGGTATTATTTTTGGAAAAAAGGAATATTTCAGATTTAGGAGTATTAAGAGAGTGTGCGGATAAAGCAGGACTTGAAATTCAAGAATTTCTTCAAGACATGCATTCAGAAAGTGCTGCAAAAGCTTTTCAGTGCGACCTGCAAATTACTTCCGAAATGGAAGTTCGCGAAATTCCTACTCTTGTCTTCTTTAATGAGAACGTTGAAGAAGAAGGAATAAAAATAACAGGAACATATCCATATGAGGTTTATGTTCAAATTCTGGAGGAAATGCTCGCAGAAAAACCGATTAAATCTCCACTGCCTCCACTGGAAACATTTTTAAAGAATTTTAAGTTTGTCGCCTCAAAGGAAATTGCACTTGTATATAATATGACCATTTCACAAATTGAACGGGAAATGAAAAAATTGCTCCTTAAGCAGGTGGTGCAGCAAATCCCTGCAAAGTTCGGGACCTTTTGGAAGTATATTGAGTAGCTTATGATTGATTATGTATAACAGAAATGCCCTGCAGCCATCAACTGCAGGGCATTTCTCTTAATACGAACAAAGGGGATGGGAGAAATTTTTCACGGTCAAACAAAGGGGTATATGTTTGTTGTGATCAACTTCACGTATTAAATATAGCATGGGCTGAAAGGGGTGACAATAAGTTTGTGCTTTATTTCACATTATTGTCAAAATATCATAAATTCATAGAGTAGACCATAAATATTAAGGAAGATATTTACTAAAAAAGGATGGATTAAGAATTGAAAAAGTTCTCCATTACACTGATGATTCTTTTCTTTATTTTTGCATTTTTTTTACAAGTACTGGCACTCTTAAAAATTTTCCCGATTATAATTAGCATCCCCGTCTTGTTTCTTTCTATCTTAATCCCCAGCATCTCCATCAATGACAGAAAAAAATTTAAGGGATTCTAAATGAAAACTCGCCGATTGGCGAGTCCGATAGGACGGTTCATGAGGCGTAGTTGAATTTATGCGTTAGGAAAGGGCTGGTGACTATCACCAGCCCTTTAAACTTACTTTTTAAGCAATAATTGTTCTAATTCACCTAGTTTTTCTTCAAACACCTTGCAGGCATCCTTGATTGGCTCAGAGCTTGTCATATCCACTCCGGCTTTCTTTAATACTTCAATTGGATAATCGGAGCTTCCCGCACTGAGGAATTCAATATACCGTTTTACGGCTGGCTCGCCTTCCTCTAAAATCTGCTTGCTTAAGGCAGTTGCCGCGCTGAAGCCTGTCGCATATTGGTAAACATAATAGTTGTAATAGAAATGTGGAATGCGGGTCCATTCAAGGCCGATTTCCTCATCAATGACAATATCCTCTTCACCGAAGTACTTTTTATTTAATTCATAGTAAGTTTTTGTTAATGACTCTGCCGTTAATGCCTCATTATTCTTCGCCATCTGATGGATTAAATGCTCGAATTCAGCAAACATCGTCTGACGGAATACCGTGCCTCTAAAGCCTTCCAAATAATGATTCAACAGATAAATCCGCTTTTGTTCATCATCAATTGTTTTTAACAAATAGTCGTTCAGCAGCGCCTCATTGCAGGTAGAAGCAACCTCAGCGACAAAAATCGAATAGTCCCCATATGGGAACGGCTGATTCTTCCTTGTGTAGTAGCTGTGAACAGAGTGACCAAATTCATGAGCCAAGGTAAATAAGTTGTTTACGTTATCCTGCCAGTTCATCAGGATATATGGATGCGTTCCGTATGCCCCTGATGAGTAAGCCCCGCTGCGCTTGCCCTTATTCTCATGGACATCGACCCAGCGGTTTTCAAAGCCCTCTTTTAGAATCTGGGCATACTCATCACCTAACGGGGCTAGTCCTTTTATAACAAGATCTTTTGCTTTTTCATACTTAATTTCCATTTTCACATCTTTAACTAGTGGTGTGTACAAATCATACATATGAAGCTCCTGAACCCCTAATACTTGTTTGCGGAGCTTTACATAACGATGCAGCAGATGCAGATTCTCATTAACGGTATTCACTAAATTATCATAGACCGTTTCAGGAATATTATTAGCAGCAAGGGCAGAGTGTCTAGCTGAGTCATAGTTCCGGACCCGCGCATTAAAATTATCCTTTTTCACATTCCCGCTTAAAGTACTTGCGAATGTATTTTTAAACTGTCCATAGGTTTGATATACACCTTTAAAAGCGTCATGCCTTACCCTCTGGTCTTCGCTTTCAAGGAACCGGATATAACGGCCATGTGTAATTTCAACCTCGTTGCCATTTTCATCCTTAATGGATGGGAACTCCAAATCGGCATTATTCAGCATACCAAATGTATTACTAGACGCATTCATTACTTCACTCGCCTCAGCAAGCAGAGCTTCCTCTTCCGCACTCAATACATGCGGCCGTTGCAAATTAATTTCTTCAAGAGCATGTTCATATAGCTTTAATTCCGTTTTTTCATTTAAAAAGCCAGTTACTTTACTTTCGTCAATTGCAAGAATTTCTGGAACAATAAAGGCAAATTGGCTCGCCGCTTGAGAATAAAGATTTTTCATTCGATCATCCAAGCCCTGATAAAAAGAGTTTGTCGTATCTTGGTCGTATCTCATATGTGAATATGTATAGAGCTTGCCGATTCTTTTAAAAAGCTGGTCCTGAAATTGAAGGGCTTTATAAAGCGTCTCTGCACTTTCTCCCAATTTTCCTTCGAACTGCTTAATTCCCGGAATTTGTGCCTTCACCTCTTGGAATTCTTTTTCCCATTCCTCATCGCTTGCAAAAATATCCTCCAGCTTCCACGTATCTTCAACTGGGATTTCACTTCTTGCCGGGAGTGACTTTACAGCCGTTTCATTTGTCATGATTGATCCTCCATTTCCATTCGATAATCCAATATCACTTTATTATATTCCATTTTTTCTTTATTTTTCCTCCTTTACGCTTATAAGCAGTAAAGCCTCTCCTATATTATGCCCTGTCATCTATTTTCATTTATTATTTTGATAAAATATTGACTTTGCCTCATCCTTTTCTCGGTTTGATTGAGGAATCTTGATTTTTCTGTTTATTTCGCATATCCAATCCCCTTTTCGAATTAAAACGCCCAATTCAATCAGCTTCCGGAAATATTCTATGACCGGTATCATCGGATTAATAGTTTCTAGTAAAGGTAAAGTTCGGATCGTAATATCTTTTTTGGAGATTCTTTTCTGCACCTGGTAATGTATATCCTGATACGAGATCAATGCTCCGGGATTTTTATCAGCTAGACAATCAAGGAATAAGTAGGTTTGCCATACAACTGGAGGGGTTTGAATGTAAACTGCATGAGGAACTGGCAGGCCTATTTCTGCTGGCAATAAAAAGAGATTTAAATTTCGCTGATAAATTTCATGAAGAAAAGGATTTTTCAGGGCACCTGCATGAAGAACCCAACTAATTTGATAATTTTCTGCGGCTTCCTTCCACTTTATTAGGTTAATCTTCCATTTATCGGGCTTAGGATTGAGCAAATCCTCAAGTCGCAAACTGTAAAGGGAATTGAATGATTGCTCCGCAAAAGCATTTTTAATGGAATACGGAGTAATAGAACTAATTAATTGGAAGGCTTTCTTTTCAGGAGAATAGCAGGGTATATACAACTGACCTCTGATGCTCGTTCGTAAAAATAAGTAATGAAAATTTGAAAAAGGAATGATGTGGCGGCTTTTTTGATGAATGTGATGGCTGGAGATGATCCATAGAGGTGTATAGTGATGTTCAAGGTAGTTTTTTGTTCTTTTCCAAAATATTTCTTCTGATAGTGTGGAGCACTGAAACTCTAGGGCAAATCTCTGACCATTATGTTCAAACATGATATCGGGACGCTGTTGCATTTTCCGATCATAAAATTCGAGGATACAAGGAATTTTTTGCATGCTTAGCCAATGATATAACTGAAGCTTTCCTTCAATATGATTGACGGACTCTGCTTCGTATAGTTCGCAGCAGGTGCTTCCTTTTTTATGGGCAAAATGGAATATTCGCTGCTCACCAAGCTTTAATGAAACATTTTCCCCACAGACAGGACATATGAACTCCTCGGTTTTTCTAAGGCTTAAAAGTGCTTCTTTCGAGTAACCATTTCCAAGCGAAATTTGTTTACCTGTTTTCGTCTGGGCTGTTAACAATCGGAATCCTCCCCCTTCTTTTCTTCTCCAATTCGACTAAATGTGCCAAAATCCCTTTACAAAAAAATAAAAACCCGCCGGTATCGACGAGTTTTAACAAAATTTTCACAATAACGGTGAGAGCAGTCTTGCAGTAGATTCTAGCAACCGATACCCCAAATGCCGCTGTTGGAATGTTTTTAAATCTAATTGTATTGCAAATTCCAAATCGTTTAGGTATTCTGCAACAAGCTTTTGGGTACTTTTCGTACGGAAAAGGAACGCATTTACCTCAAAATTCAAATGAAAGCTTCGCATATCCATGTTAGAGGTTCCTATTGAGGCCAATTCCCCATCAACAATGACAATTTTGCTGTGCATAAACCCTATTTCGTATTCAAACACCTTTACTCCTGCCTCTAAAAGCTCAGGAAAATAGGATCTTGAAGCATGAAAGACAATCCGCTTATCCGGGCGGTTTGGAACTAGAAGCCGTACATCAATTCCACTTAAGGCGGCTACTTTAATGGCGGAGAAAATATCCTCATCTGGTATAAAGTATGGAGAAGCAATCCAGACTGATTTTCTTGCCGAGCCAATCATGGAGAAAAATATATTCTTGATGACACTCCATTCGTTATCCGGACCTCCTGCGATTAACTGAACACCACCGTGGCTTTTGTGGTCAATTTGTGGAGATAAGTATTCTGCCGTCAGAAAACTATGATTCGTCATATAATACCAATCCTGGAGAAAAATCAGCTGCAGAGTCCGCACTGCTTCGCCCCGAAGCATCAAATGGGTATCCCGCCAGAATCCGATATCCTTATTTCGTCCCAGATATTCATCGCCAATATTTAATCCGCCGACAAACCCAATATTCCCGTCTATGACAATTATTTTTCGGTGGTTGCGGAAATTAAACTTATTATTTAAAAAAGGCAATTTTACCGGCCCAAATGGAACAGTTTCTATTCCGGCATTCTTTAAATCATTGATATAAGCTTTTGAAAGCTGCCAGGACCCAACGGCATCAAACATAAAACGAACCTTTACACCCTGATTCGCTTTTTCAATTAAAATATTCTTTATTTCTTGGCCAATCTGATCATGCCTAATAATATAATATTCTAGATGAATATGGTGCCTCGCCCTTTTTAGCTCTTTCATTATATGACAAAAGGTTTCCTCACCGTTTGTTAAAACCTTGGTTGCTGTATCAAAGGATATTGGACTATTCCCCAGTTTTTGAGCAAGCATAAATAATTTACCTTGATGCTCCCCCATTAACTGCAGCTTTTCTTCACTCCTTGGGTCATTTTCGCCCTCAACCGTTAAGAATGCCTGTTTATCAAGAAAATACTTTTTTCTAAACATCCGTTCCTTTCGATAATTCCTGCCAAATAGAAGATAAAAAATAAACCCCACCAGCGGAAAGCTTCCAAGAACAACCAGCCATGTTATGGTTTGTGTAGGATGTCGGTTTTCCAAAAATATTACAAACCCGATAAAAATGACGGAAAGCGAAATCATTACACTTAGGAACCCTAAAATGCCACTCTCCAACTGATTTTTGAAAGCAAAAAGAAGAATTGAAAGAACCAACAAAAATATGACAACCCGAACCGTATTCTTCAGTGTCCTCACCTGCTTTGAAACACCCATATTTAAAGTCAGATAAAATAATACCGATTTCAACTGTGAAATCGGTACTTTTTTCAGCTAAAATAGTTTCGAATAACTTCAAAAACATTCTCAGCAATTATTTCTTTACCGTACTCCTGAATTCGGTGAATCGTTAACTGTGTTTCATACCCATATTCCAGCAATACGCTTAAAACATCATCAATCTCATCTTCCCCGAAAACATCTTCAGGAAATTCAGTATATAAGTAATACTTACCTTCAAAGTGATATAGCGTTGTGACTAAGTTATCAAGACCCGGTCTTTTTGCCAAACTGATCACATCTTCAAAATCTTTAAAAGCAAGAATAAACTCCAAACTATCTTCTTCAAGAAGGACTTCTTCTTCATCTGAATAATTTGGATTAAAATGCTGATCTAAAAGTTCTTCAATCTTATCATCAACAGGCAAATCCTTAATTTTATCATTAGGAATAGGAAGTTCAAATTTCTGGCCATCTTTGGAAAGCTGCGCTTTGGTCACAAGTACCTCTAACCCTTTATCCAAGGCTTGAACCTGAATCCATAACGGACCTTCAACCACAAACTCTTCCTCTCCATGGACTTCATCCATCATTTCCCAAAAGAGTTCTTCACTTCGTTCACGATTGTACCATATCTCTTCCCGATCAAAGCCTCTTTCTTCTATATCACCATAGGAAATATAAAATTTAACCGTATTTTCGTTAATACGTTCAATCTCCATTTTAACCTCTCCCTTCCATTGTTCATATTGAAGGGACTAAATACCCCCAAGCAGATAACTCCCTTAGCATTCACTCTTAAAAAAAGTTTATTCAATGAAACTTTAAATAAAAAAGCAAATACTCTTGTACTTTCATTTTATGATAAAAGAACAAATAAGGGAAATAAAAAAGCGCAATTTCACAAAATCCATAAATCCGCCTAATATCCAATACGAACAGTAGTCCAATCAACATTCAGAGGGAAAATTTCCAATATAGATATTCCTTTAATAATAACAAAATTCAATAAAAATTTCAAACAATAAAAACGAAAAAAAGACCTTCATAAAAAAGGTCTTTACTCTTAATTAATTTACCATCCGCTGTGCTTCTCGCAATTGATATGTTCTGACCTTTCTAGGCAGAAATCTGCGGATTTCATCTTCATTATATCCAACTTGCAAACGTTTTTCATCAATGATGATTGGGCGGCGAAGCAACCCAGGGTTTTCTTTAATTAATTTGAATAAATCCTGAAGAGGCATTGTATCCAAATTCACATCTAACTTTTGAAAGGTTTTAGATCTCGTTGAAATAATTTCATCCGTTCCATCTTCAGTCATACGTAGAATTTCTTTGATTTCTTCCATAGATAAAGGTTCTGAGAAAATATTTCTTTCCTTATATGGAATCTCATGCTCTTCTAACCATGACTTTGCTTTCCGACATGATGTACAGCTCGGTGAGGTGTATAGTGTTACCATCTGTGTTTCACACTCCTCTAATTATTTGCAAATCTATCATATATCAATCCGGAATTAGGGAAATTAACACAATTCCAATGTATTAGCAGTTTATAAAATTAAAATTATTATAAATAAGGAATTTATATCACTCATTATACACTACAATATCGAAAAAAGGTATCCCTTTTTCAAAAATAATCCCTATCAGAATACCCCCTAAATTTAAGATTCCTTATTATATTAGACGAATGATTTCTGAAAAAGTTTCAAAAATTTTTTTATTTTTTTATTTTTTATTACGTTTCATTGTTAATCATACTAAAATGTTCGTATCTTTATTTATGCTTTATGAGGGTAATGCATTGTGAATTAAATCTAGTTTTTAATAACAAATAACCTGCTAGGTTTTTTTCTGAAAAATCCATTCTCAATTAAAATCACAAAATGAAAACGATATCAGTATTTAAATATAGCTTTTCATTAGTTTTTTATTTTTCTCTTTTCTTAAAGGCAAAGTTCACTTACAATAAGTGTAGTGAATAAAATAAAATCAATTCTTTGATTCATCAAATGGAGGGACAATCATGGCTGGATACATAACTGATTTAACAGTTGTTGCACTGTTAGTGATCGGGATTACAGCTTTTATGGGAGTCATCACAAACGGTATTGGTGAAAAGGTATTTGGCGGAAAACGCCGCAGCGAATTTGTCGACCAAAGTGCCAGATTTCAAACTGGCTGGAAAACCGTTGGCGGAAAAAGAAAGTAAAATAATAAAAAAACGATCTCGATATCTGAGATCGTTTTTTTTATTATTGTTTGGATTGTGCTTGGTATTGTTTAAATTCTTTTTCCGAACAAAGGACAAAGTGTCCCGGCGTAACTTCACGGAACTCAACCTGCTCATTATCCTGATAATTATGGCTTGCTGGATCATATGTTTTACGTTTGCGAGCCCGCTCACTAATCGGATCTGGAGCAGGAATAGCTGATAATAGTGATTGCGTATATGGATGAAGTGGATTTCGGTAAAGTTCATCTGACGGTGCAAGCTCAACCATTTTACCAAAATACATAACACCAATACGGTCACTGATGTATTTAACCATTGACAAGTCATGTGCAATGAACAAATATGTTAATCCTTTTTCATGCTGAAGCTTTTTCATTAGATTTACGACCTGCGCTTGAATCGATACGTCCAATGCTGAAATAGGCTCATCGGCAATGATGAACTCCGGTTGAACTGCCAGTGCACGGGCAATCCCAATCCGCTGACGCTGACCACCGGAAAATTCATGAGGATAACGATTGGCATGTTCCTTGTTCAATCCAACAGTTTCGAGCAATTCATATACCTTTTCCATTCGCTCCTGTTTTGATTTAGCCAACCCATGAATATCGATTCCCTCGGCAATAACGTCTGCTATTTTTAATCGAGGATTTAATGATGCATATGGATCTTGGAAAATCATTTGCATCTTACGGTTGAATTGTTTAAGTTCTTTCTTGGATTTTTTCCCATGAACATTAACACCATCATAAAGGACTTCTCCACCTGTGGCTTCGTATAGACGGATAATTGTCCGGCCTGTTGTAGATTTACCGCAGCCTGATTCACCTACAAGCCCCATTACTTCTCCTTGATAAATACTAAAGGAGACATTATCAACCGCTTTTACCTCATTAGGTTTGCCTTCATTAAAATATTGTTTTAAATTCTTTATTTCTAATAATTTTTTTCTTTCACTCATTTATTTTCCCACCTTTACACCAGGGAATTGACCTTGACGCCTTTTTACAGCCTCAGGCGGTTCCACCTTAGGAGCATCCGGATGCAATAGCCAAGTGGCTGCATAATGAGTATCAGACACCTTGAAAAATGGCGGCTCCTGTTCTAGGTCGATTTTCATCACATAAGGGTTACGGGGTGCAAATGCATCTCCCTTTGGCGGATCTAATAAATCAGGTGGTGTCCCCGGGATTGAGTATAATTCCTCATCATCTGTTTCCATATCCGGCATGGAGCTGATCAATCCCCATGTATATGGGTGTTTCGGATTATAGAATATCTCATCAGCAGTCCCAATTTCTACGATTTTACCGCCATACATAACAGCGACTCGGTCAGCAACATTGGCTACAACGCCAAGGTCATGGGTAATAAAGATGATTGATGTATCAATCTTTTTTTGCAAATCCTTCATTAATTCCAGAATTTGAGCTTGGATTGTAACGTCTAAAGCCGTTGTCGGTTCATCAGCAATTAAAACTTTAGGATTACAAGCCAACGCAATAGCTATAACAACCCTTTGTCTCATCCCGCCCGAAAACTGATGCGGATATTGATCAATACGAATTTCCGGCTTAGGAATCCCAACTAGTCTTAATAGTTCAACTGCTCTTTCCCTAGCAGCACCTTTAGACATGTTTTGATGCTTAATCAGAGGTTCCATAATTTGATTTCCGATTTTCATTGTAGGATTCAATGATGTCATCGGATCCTGGAAGATCATCGAAATGTCCTTACCACGGATTTTTTGCATTTGCTTATCCGTTAATTTGGTTAAATCTTTGCCTTCAAAAAGAATTTCGCCGCTTTTTATCTCGGAATTATGTTCTGGGAGCAGGCGCATAATCGACTTTGTCGTGACTGATTTTCCCGAGCCCGATTCACCAACAATCGCTAATGTTTCCCCTTTGATTAAATCAAAATTAACGCCGCGAATGGCTTTGACTTCCCCGGAAAATGTATGGAACGAAATATTTAAATCTTTAACTTGTAAAATCTTCTCCAATTCGATTCACCTGCCTTAATCACGCATTTTTGGATCTAATGCATCTCGTAATCCATCTGCTACCAAGTTGAAGCAAACCATGATTAAAGCAATCATGATGGATGGAATAATCATTTGATATGGAAATGCAATCATCGATTTAAAGCCATCTTCAACTAATGTACCTAATGATGCATTAGGTTCCTGTAATCCTAAACCGATAAAGCTCAAGAATGCTTCGAAGAAAATGGCATTTGGGATAGAAAACATTGTGTTAATAATAATTACTCCGAACATGTTTGGAATCATATGTTTGAAAACAATTGAAGTATCGGATGCCCCCAATGTTTTGGCAGCTAAGACAAATTCTTGATTTTTAAATTTTAATACTTGAGCACGTACCACCCGGGCCATACTAGTCCATCCGGTAATCGTTAAAGCTACAATAATCGGAACAATACCCGGTTTTAATACAAGAATCATTAAAACAACAATGATTAGGTTCGGAATACCGACGATAACCTCTATAATCCTCTGCAAAACACTGTCTACTCGTCCGCCTAAATAACCTGATACCGCACCATAAGTTACACCAATCAGCATATCGATTAATGCTGCCATAAAAGCGATAAATAAGGAAACTTGCGTCCCTGTCCAAACACGGGCAAACAAATCTCGGCCAAGAGCGTCTGTACCAAACCAATAATAATTGTCAACCTTCCGCACCTCGTAGGCGTTATATTCTGTCCCGTTTCTACGAGTCAAGGTTCCATCGAAAGGAAGCCAGTGGACATTTTCAAGCCCTTGAATTCTTGGAGGCAGATTATTGTGTTTTGTATTCTGGGCATCGTATTCATACGGTGTAATCATCGGACCAACAAAAGCCATGATGATTAAAATACCAAGAATAACAATACTAACCACGGCGCCCTTATTTTTTCGTACGCGAAGCCAAGAATCCTGCCAAAAATTCAAGCTAGGTTTAGCAATTTTTTCACTTTTTGATGGGTCTATATGGGCGGGCGCAAACATATCTTTAGAAATTTCTTGATTTATCATTTTGCTTTCCCCCCAGAAATACGAATACGTGGATCAATGACTCCGTAAAGAATATCAACCACAAGTATTACGACAACAAATAATGCCGCAAATAAAAGATTTGTCCCCATAATGACAGGATAATCGTTGGTGGCAATCGATTTGACAAACTGCTCCCCTAGTCCAGGAATCGCAAAAATCTTTTCAATAACCAATGAACCTGTCATCAAGCTAACAGCTAAAGGTCCTAAAACTGTGACAACGGGTATTAAGGCATTTCTTATCGCATGCTTAATACTGATTTGCCAGTAGCTAGCCCCTTTTGCTTTTGCTAAAGTAATATAATCTGATCCTAATACCTCAATCATTTCTGTCCGCATAAACCGGGCCGCAATCGAAATTGGGAACATGGCTAAGGCGATAGTAGGAAGAACCGTATATTCAGGCCCCCGCCACAGCATGACCGGAAACCACCCCAATTTTACAGCCACGTAATATTGCAGCAAACCTGCAAATATAAAGGATGGGATAGATTTACCAACTACAGCAATAAAGGTTGAACCATAGTCAACCCAAGTATTTTGTTTTAATGCAGCAATGGCACCCAATAGAATGCCCAAAATGGACCCAACAATCATTGCTTGAAAACCTAAGACCGCAGATGGGCCAATACGGTTTGCAAGAAGTTCTGACACAGGGGTATTATTGAATTGGAAGGAAACTCCAAGGTCACCCTCAGCCAAGTTCTTTATATATTGAAAATATTGAACAGGCACGGGATCGTTTAAATTGTATTTTTCTAACAAGATTTCCTGTTGGACCTGCGAAAGCTTTTGGAAATTGTTAAATGGAGTTCCAGGAATTAGTTTCATGAGGAAAAACGTGACCGATGCAACAATGAATAGTGTGATAATCATATAAATGAAACGTTGCACTAAATATTTTGCCATGCCTACACCTCCTAATTGGTGAAATTTTCGTCTTTTTTCGACAATTCTGATACAGGTAAAAAGAGAGTATATTTGAAAATATACTCTCTTTTCTATTTGATTAGTGTTACTTATTTTGTAATTTTAATCCACTGATAGCTATAGTCAGGGCCAAAGGCATGGTGTGCAAAGCCTTTAACTTTTGGATTAATTAATAGGTTAACGGAACGTTGATACATAGGAGCAAGTGCTGCATCCTTTTCAAGTAATAGCTCTTCAGCTTTTTGAAGTGTTTTCCAGCGTTCTTCTGGCTTAGCAGATAGGTCTTCGTTAGCAGCCTTGATTAACTTATCGTATTCTGGGTTGCTATAATCCATTCTGTTGTGTTCGCCGCCAGTTAACCATAGGTCCATGAATGTCATTGGGTCAGCATAGTCTGGTCCCCAACCGCCGAATAACAAATCATATTCCTGTTTGTTTTCACGGTCGATACGAATCTTAAATGGTACAGCATTCATTTCAAGCTTTAATCCAGGAAGGTTTTTCTCTAACTCACCTTTTACGAACGCGTCAGTTAACTTCGAAGTCTCAGTGTCACCGCCAACGTATACAAAGCTGATTTCTTTAACTCCAAGTTCTTGTAAACCTTTTTCCCAATATTTCTTTGCTTCTTCTTTGTTAGTCTTCAAGTATTCCTTAGTTGTTGCACGGAAATCTTTGTTATCTAAGAAAGTAAATTCTTTTGGTACAAGGAAGTTTGCTGCAATAGAACCGTTAGCTAATACATCGTCTACCATTGCTTTTTTATCTACTGATAAAGCAATTGCTTTACGGATGTTTAAGTTTTTCAATGCTGGGTTCTTTTCGTTCATTTTAATCCAGAAAATAGATGGTTCTACGTAACGTACTAATTCGTCAGAACCTTCGAACTGCGAAATGATTGCAGCTTGTGCAAGCTTTGGTGAAATATCCGCTTCGCCAGCAGTAAAGGCGTTTGCAGAAGCCTGCGGATCTTTCGATACGTTAAAGTTAATCTTTGTTAATGTTACATTTTTAGCGTTCCAATAAGTATCGTTCTTTTCATATACCCATTCAGTAGCAGTTGGGCCATCCCATTTAGTTAACTTGAATGGACCATTGTAAAGGATGTGAGCTGCATCTTTCGCATAGTCAGCGCCTTGTGCCTCAACAAACTTTTGGTTTTGCGGATAGAACATTGGGAATGTTAGATAAGACTCAATATATGGAACTGGTCTTACTAAGTCAATTTCCAAAGTATTGTCGTCTACAGCTTTAATTCCTAAAGTTTTGATATCTTCAGCAGTAGCTTTGTCTTTCTTGGCTACGATCTCTTCAGCGCCCTTGACTTTCCCAGCCATGAAGTACGGGCCGTATGTAGAAGCTGTTTTTGGATCGATAGCTCTCTGCCATGCATAAACGAAGTCGTTTGCAGTAACAGGGTCGCCGTTAGACCATTTTACATCCTTTTTTAATTTGATTGTTAAAACAGTTTTGTCATCATTATATTTAGGCATTTCCGCAGCAACTGCTGGGATAACCTTTTGATCAGCATCCAGACGGTATAAGCCTTCATTTACGTTGCTGATTGTTGTAAAGCTGACAGTATCTTCAGCAATTACACTATCCATAGATGGAATTTCAGATGATTCAAGAACATTCAGTTCCTGTTTATCAGCAAGCTGCTCTTCTTTAGGAGCATTCTTGGTACCTTCTTTTTCCTTACCAGTGTCTTTATTACCGCCGCCTGAACATGCTGCAAGAAACATGCTAAGTACTAGCGATAATACTAAAAGTAGTGAAAGTTTTGATTTCTTCACTAGTAGACCTCCCTTTTCTATTATTCTGAAAAATTACTACATTCTCTATTATACATATTTTCATTCTCTTGTACATTACTTTTTGAAAATTAATTTACATTTTCGAGACAATTCTTACGTATGAATTACAATTTACTATGTTATAATTTATATTTATAAAGGTTTTTTCTCGTTATAAAACCTTACAATACAACGTTTCGGAGGAATAAAAGTGAAATTTTTCCCAAATAAAAGTGTAATATTGGTAGCGTTTACACAGCTTTCCATTTTCATTTTATCCTTTATTTTTTATGGCGAAATTTCTATTGTTAGCTATATCAATATATCTTTTTATATCTCCTTTGCTCTTCTCCTTTCTTTTTTGCTCATTTTTACCATTCAAAGTGGTTTTTATGATGCGATTTTCAAGTCCTTCAACTTTGCACTATCGTTTAGGACTAATAAACGGAGATTCGAGGATGTTCCCGGTTTATCAGAACTTGTCACGATTAATAAAAACCCCTTCCTTTTTTATGCAATTATAAATGGCCTTTTTATGGTCATTGCCCTTGTTGTTTATTATGTTTTACTGACTTGAAATGAAATATGTAAATCATTTATAATGGGAAATAATTAAATAACAGTAAAAAAGCATTGAAAAAGAGTAGTACGTATCGTCCTTTGTTTTAGAGAGTTTGTGGGTGGTGGAAACAAACACAAAGAAATACGGAATGGACTTTGGAGCTTCTTTCTGAGCCTTTATAAGAGGAAAAGTAAGAGTAGACGTTCCCCGCGTTAAAGGGTTTTAAAGTGACTCATTTTTTTGAGTAATTAGGGTGGTACCGCGAGCCATTCGTCCCTATCTTTGGGGATGAATGGCTTTTTTTATCTATTTGTTTAGGAGGATTTTTTATGAAGACAATATTTTCGGGAATTCAGCCAAGTGGAACAATCACACTTGGTAACTATATTGGTGCACTTAAGCAATTCGTGGAGCTGCAGAATGAATATAATTGCTACTTCTGCATCGTCGACCAGCATGCAATAACTGTCCCGCAAGATCCCGCAACTTTGAGAAAGAACATCCGCAGCTTGGCTGCCTTGTATATTGCAGTAGGAATCGATCCGGAAAAAGCGACATTGTTTATCCAATCGGAAGTTCCCGCTCATGCTCAAGCCGGATGGTTAATGCAATGTGTGTCCTATATCGGAGAATTGGAGCGTATGACCCAATTTAAGGATAAATCAGCAGGAAAAGAGGCTGTATCTGCAAGTTTATTAACCTACCCTCCATTAATGGCCGCAGATATTTTATTGTATAATGCTGACCTTGTTCCAGTAGGAGAAGACCAAAAACAACATTTAGAGCTTACACGTGACCTTGCCGAAAGATTTAATAAAAAATATAGAGAAATACTCACGATACCAGAAGTGCGCATTCCGGAGGTCGGTGCCCGTATTATGTCCTTGCAGGACCCGACTAAGAAAATGAGCAAATCCGATCCGAACCAAAAAGCATTCCTTGCATTGCTTGATGACCCAAAACAAATTGAAAAGAAAATTAAAAGTGCTGTGACCGATTCAGAAGGAATTGTTAAGTATGACAAAGAAAATAAACCAGGTATTTCAAACCTTTTATCCATATACACTATCTTAGGAAATAAGACTATTGCTGAACTTGAAGAGATGTACCATGGAAAAGGGTATGGGGACTTTAAGGGTGATTTGGCCAATGTTGTTATTAATGCATTTAAACCAATCCAAGATAAATACTATGAATTAATGGAATCAAATGAATTAGATGAAATATTAGACCTTGGTGCAGAGAAAGCAAATAAAATTGCAAGCCTTACCTTAAAGAAGATGGAAAATGCAATGGGTCTTGGAAGAAAGCGCAAATAGTAAAAAAAGCCTGAACCGCAAAAGGAATGAAATATATTCCTTTTGGGTCAGGCTTTTAGTTTACCTTTGGACCGTGTTCCATTTCCCAAAGCTTCTCAAAAAATGGCTGTCCCTTTATTAAATTTTCACAAAAGATTTCGTGTTTTTTAGACCAGCCAAATTTGATTTCTTCATAAAGTTGTTCCCAGGCATCAGCAAAATTTAGTTCTTGGATTGTTTGGTAGCGTTCTGGGCACCACTCAGTAAACCAATAACGAATTTCCGCTTCATTATTTGATGAAAACAACTGATCTAAAGCCATAAACAGAAGCTGCTTAATCTGCCGTTCTTTTCTTGTCAAGCCCAGCATTAACGTAGGCTCTGGAGAAAGAATATGGAAGTCCTTTTTACTCGACTGATTATAAAATACAAATTCTTTTGGTTCATGATTGCTGATCATTTCGTACACAAGCTGTTCCTGTCTTGGTATTAACCGGCTTTTTCGAATCGGAATATTATAGCCAATCGTATCAACAGCAAGAATTCCAACCCCATCGGTTACCACAAAGCAGTAATCCAATTGGATCCGTTCATGGTTTTTTCTTAAATACGCTTTTTGAAAAATATCATCTAGAAGCTGTTGTGGCAATTCAGATAAATCATTTTCAATATAGTTAAAAAGAATTGGCTCCACTTTTAGCAGCGGTACTTGGTCAAGTAGTTCAACTCCGTCATCCTTGCGCCATTCGTGGAAGTGGCAGACATTATAACCGTTTTCTTCTCCTTCAAACCAATTCACCCATACATCATGAAGATATAACATTGTATAATCCCTCACTTCAAGAAACTGTTTGTCAATCAGTATGGGCAGGCTACAGTTAAATTATTCCTTTATATACATTTTGCTCCGGTTGTTTCCATATTATTGGGTACAAAGACTCATAAAAAAAATCTACCATGTCTTAATGGTAGATTTTTATCTTCTTGATTTAGGGTTGAAAGCGTCTTTTAGGCCTTCTCCGATAAAGTTGATGGACAGGATGGTCATGGTGATGATGAGTGCCGGCGGCATCCATATCCAGAGCTTAAATTGAAGCACATCAGGTTCATTTGCTGAATTCAGCATATTTCCCCAACTCGGCGTTTCTTGCGGAACACCAAATCCAAGGTAACTCAATGCTGATTCAATAACAATCATTGAGGCAAATGTGATGGTTGCCTGAACAATGATTGTTGACAAAACGTTAGGCAACAAATGTTTAACAATTACCTTTGCCGGTGAGCAGCCGATGGAAACTGCTGCAATGATATATTCGTTTTCTTTTTCGGCAAGAATTTTACTGCGGACAATCCGGGCAATACCTCCCCAATACAGAAGACTGATAACCGCAATTAACACCCATAGTCCACTTACTTTACCAAAGAAAATAGCATTAATAACAATAACAAAAACCAAGAACGGAAAGTTTAAGATAAAATCAGTAAATCTCATTAACAGATTATCAACTGCTCCGCCAAAATAACCTGCCACAGAGCCGACCAATGTCCCAATAAAAATAACAAAAAGCGTACAGCTTAATCCAACCAATAGCGAAATCCTTCCGCCATAAAGCAGTCTTGTAAACACATCCCGGCCTGATTTATCTGTTCCAAGCCAGTGTTTACTTGAAGGCTCTAACGACATTTCTCCAATATTTACCCTCGTTATATCCGCCGTCGTGATATAAGGGGCCAAAAAGGAGATAATCGCAACAATAACTAAAAAAATGAAACTAATCATTGCGAGTTTATTCTGAACGAACTTTTTTCTGGCGATTGCCCAAGGAGATAAGCTCTTATTCGGGGGTGGTGCTGATATATTGGTATCCTTTTGTGTAACAATTTGCATCTTTTCTCCCCCTTTAATCTAACCTGATTCTCGGGTCTACAACACCATATAAAACATCAGCAACCAGGTTTCCGATTAGTGTTAAGAATGAGAACAACATGGTCAATGTCATTAAAACTGGATAATCCCTTGTTCCAACTGATTGCAGGAATAGCTGTCCAAGACCCGGATATGTAAATATTGTTTCCGTAATGATGGCACCGCTAATAATCGCTACAAGGTCAAATCCCAAAAAGGTAATCAAAGGAATAATCGAATTCCTTAAAATGTGAACATTATAAATTTTTCTTTCAGGCGTCCCTTTAGCGCGTGCCGTACGAACAAAATCCTTACGACTGTTTTCGATAATATCGTTACGTAAAAATTGTGTATAACTTGCTGTACTTAATAAACCTAGTACAATGGCTGGCAACAATACATGATGGAGGCGGCTTAACCAATATTCCAATGTCCCATCGGTAACCCCGATATCAACTGATCCATTGGAAGGAAACCATCCTAAAGTAAAGGAAAATAAGTATATCGCAAATACACCGGCGATAAACGATGGAATGGATAAACCTAAATAGTTTAATCCTCCTATAAAGTTATCTCCAAATGTATACGGTTTTCGACCTGCATATGATCCCATAAAGAAAGCGAGAATATAAGTTATAAGTATGGATGTAATACCTAGCATAAGGGTATTAGGAAGGCGTTCGGATATAACATCTGCCACAGGAATTTTAAAGCGGGTTGACTTGCCAAAATCCCCTTGGACAAAATTTTCGATCCAGCGTAAATATTGCTGAGGCATCGGATCATTATAGCCCAATTTTTCCCTCATCTCAGCGATATATTGAGGATCAGTATTCCGTGGGTCGATTTCTCCACTGATGCCGTCACCCGGCATTAATTTTGCTAAAGTAAAAACGACGATGGAGATGAGGAATAACATTGGAATCATGCCCAAAATTCTTCGAAATGAGTACTTCAGCATGTGCATTCTCCTTGTCTATAACTATGTTAAATACATTGTTGCAATTACCTTTCTATTAACTGGGAGAGTAATCGGACGATTCTCTGGCCGTCTTCTGATGACTCATCCCAGTAAAAATCAAAAGGCTTTCGTTTTCAAAAGGTTAAGGCTTTTAGCATAGTTTAATGCTGTTAATCTGCTGCTATTATTGCTTAATCCACCATTCATTTGGACGGTTCATACCAGATACATCGAATTTAACGCCATTTACACGCTTGCTGACTGCCATTGTTTCTTCAAGTTCAGCAATCGGTAAAACTGGAAGGTCCTTCATGAATAGCTTTTGCCATTGGACATATAGATCTTTACGTTTGTTGTTATCAGTACCAACAACATTAATGTCAAGAGCTTCATCTAATAGCTTATCGCTTTCTGGATTTACCCAGCGAGGATAGTTCCAAAGAGCCTTAGATCCCCAAAGTGGAGTTGGGTCTGGATCGGCACCAGTTGACCAGCCGCCGAAGAATACTTCCATGGACTTATCCGCTTTTTCAAGCTGATCGTAGTAAAGGTTGAAGTCAACCATAGAAACCTTTGTCTTTAAGCCAACTGCTTCCCAATATTGTGCCATTGCTTTCGCACGTGCTTCAAATGTTGGGTTTTGTGTTGCATAGTGAGAGAAGTTCACAACAAATTCCTTACCATTTGGATCTTCACGGAAGCCATCGCCGTTTACATCCTTATATCCTGCTTCATCTAACAATAATTTTGCTTTCTTCGGATCATATTTGTATTGCTCTAATTGATCATTTGGTGCTGCAATCCAGTGGTTAGTTGGAATTGGCCGGTTAACTGGCTTACCTACGCCGAAGAAGAACGCTTTAACCCACTCTTCACGGTTAATTGCGTAGTACATCGCTTCACGAAGCTTCTTTTCTTGGTATTTCGGTTCGTTCATGACGTTCTTTTCGCCATCCCAAGTACCTAAGCGGAAACCAACATAGTAGAAGCTTACACCTGGGTAAGTGATGGTATTTACATTATCAAGCGCTTTTACTTGATCGATAATGCTTGGGTGGAATGAAGTCATGTCAAGTGTACCGTTTTTAAGTTCGCCGACAGATAGAGATGGGTCAATTACTTTTACAACTAACTTTTCAATATGCGGTTTTCCGCCAAAGTAATCATCGAAGCGTTCCATTTCAACGGACTCACCTGGAACGATTTTTGTTACTTTAAATGGTCCAAGACCTACTGGCTTGGTGCGGACTGTTTCAGCGCTCATCATATCTTTAACAGCTACACCTTTAAAAGCAGTACGGTTCATTGGGTATGTCCAAAGATTATCCAGGTTGTTTACGCGTGCTTTGTCAAAAGTGATTTGGATATGATAATCGTCAGTAACTTTAATACCTTCGATTTTGTCAGTTTTTCCATCATGGAAATCCTGGGCGCCTACGATGTTTCTTACGTTATCGAAACGAGGGCCTTCATAATCTTTGTCAGCGATCGTGTATAGTGCGAATTCCCAGTCCTTCACTGAAAGTTCGTCACCATTATGCCATTTAACACCTTTTTTGATTTCAAAATCAAATACTTTATTATCGGAAGTTTTCCAGGAAGCAATATGCGGCTGTGCTTTTAATTGCGCATCATAGTCAATTAAATTTTCGTCAAAAAGATCGATTACTTGAGCATCAACTGCATCACCATAGAAGGAATAGTTAAATACTCCTTTTGGAGAAGAATCAAGCGCATATACTAATGTACCGCCATCTTGAGGTTTATCTGCAGTTTCGCCAGATTTCCCTCCATTTTCTTCTTTCTTAGTACCGGCTTTTTCGCCGCCGGAGCATGCTGCTAAAAATGCTGATAATATGAGAATTAAAGCTGCAAGCCAGAGCATACTTCTCTTCTTCATTTGTTTCCCCCCTAAATAAATTTAAATTTTGTTTTAATAAAGGTGGCAAGCTACTCGGTGAGAAGGCTTCACCTCCTTTAAAACAGGTTTGCTTTTAGAACATTCCTCCATTGCCATTGGGCAGCGAGGATGGAATGGGCAGCCCGCAGGAGGATTGATTGGGCTTGGCACATCTCCGGTTAAAATGATCCGCTCCTTCTTATGCCGTGGATCAGGATTTGGTATCGCGGAAATTAATGCCTGGGTATAAGGGTGCAAGGGTTCGGCATAAAGGCTATTTTTATCGGAAATCTCTACCATATTCCCTAAATACATAACCCCAATGCGATCACTCATATGTTTGACAACACTTAAATCGTGAGCAATAAAAAGAAAAGTCAGGTCAAATTCTTCCTGTAAATCCTTTAATAGATTTAATACTTGAGATTGCACCGATACGTCTAAAGCAGACACCGGTTCATCCGCTATTATCAATTTCGGGCGCAGCGCAAGGGCTCGGGCAATTCCAATCCGCTGGCGCTGCCCGCCAGAAAATTCATGCGCATATTTATAATAGGCATCTGGCGGCAAGCCTACCTTTTCTAACAAATCCATTACTTCATTTTTTAATTCAGATTTGCTTTTTTTGTGAAAGTTATAGATTGGTTCGGCAATAATATCCCCTACCATTTGCATCGGGTTCAAAGAAGCATAGGGGTCCTGGAATACCATCTGCATATCTTGACGGATTTCCCGTAAATGTTTTCCGGAAATTTTCGTAATGTCTTTTCCGTCAAACAGAATACTGCCTTCGGTTGGTTTTAGCAGTCTTAAAATGGTCCTGCCCGCCGTGGATTTTCCGCAGCCGGATTCCCCTACAAGCCCTAGCGTTTCCCCCTTTTTAATCTCAAAGGATATATTATCAACCGCTTTGACATGGCCGACAGTCCGCTTAAAAAAGCCACCTTTAACAGGATAATAGGTTTTTAGATTTTGAATTTGTAATAGTGTTTCAGATTGAGAGGAAATTGCTTCTTGGTTGTTATGTACAGAAGTAGTTCTCATTACCTCACCCCTTCTCTTGGTTTACTTGTTTCATAGAGCAGGCAGGCAACTTCGTGGCCAAAATCGGTTTCAGCGAGAATTGGGGTTGTTGTCAGACATTCTGACATCGCCTTTGGACAGCGGTTCGCAAACCGGCAGCCGACCTTAGGCATATTCGTTAAAGAAGGTACGATTCCTTGAATGGAGCTAAGTCTTTCTTCCTCTTGTTCCATTTTTGGAACCGCTCCCAAAAGTAAAGTCGTATAAGGATGCTTCGGATTATAGAACAATGTTTCAACATCAGTTCGTTCCACGATTTTGCCGGCATACATAACGATGACTTCGTCACACATCTCGGCAACCACACCCAAATCGTGGGTAATTAAAATGACGGACATATCATTTACTTCCTGAATGCTTTTCAATAATTCGAGAATTTGTGCCTGAACCGTCACATCAAGGGCTGTAGTCGGCTCATCAGCAATTAACAATTTTGGCTGACAAGCAATCGCGATTGCAATCATAACCCGTTGTCTCATACCGCCTGAAAGCTGATGCGGATATTCATCAACGATTTTTTCCGGGCGGGAGATTCCTACGCTTTTCAACAAAGCAATTGATTTCTGCCTAGCTTCTTTTTTTGATATTTTCGTATGGTTAAAAAGAACCTCTTCAAGCTGATATCCTATTGTAAAAACAGGGTTTAGAGAGGTCATTGGTTCTTGGAAGATCATTGAAATATCTTTTCCGCGAATTTTATTGATTTGTGCTTCAGTCATTTTTTCAAGATTTATGCCATCAAAAACGATTTCACCGGCATTGATTTTCCCTATCCCTTTAGGAAGCAGCTGCATGACCGACAAACTCATGACAGATTTACCGCAGCCAGATTCACCGACAACTCCGACAATTTGCCTTGGTTTAACCTTAAATGAAACATTATCGACAGCATTATAGAAAGTCCCGTCAATATCGAAGGCTGTTTCTAAATTTTTTACTTCTAGCAATGGTGCCTCTTTGAGTGATGATTTATTTGCGCTCATGCTACACCTTCTTACTTTTTTGTATTATTCTGTTAATTAGTTATATTTAAATAGAATTTTATTACAGAATTATTGCAATTGCAAGACTTTTTTGTTTAATTAGTCAATTCAAAATTAACTGAAATAGGAAAAGCCTGAAAAATCAGGCTCTACTTGGAAAAATCAACATTCTCTTTTAAATATTTTGAAGCAGATTGAGTAAAACTTAGTTTTGTAGAATAATTTTGCTTCTCGTAGAATTTTCGGATAATATTATATCCCGCAGCATATCCGAGCAGCAGCGGAAATCTTCCCCCGCCATATAGAAGTTCATCATGGAGTTTTTGACTTTTACTTATATCTAGCTGTTTTTTTATATAACGATCCCAAAAATAAGAGATTTCCCTATCTGTATACATACGGCACCAGTTTGCTAAATATTCCTTGCCACAATGTTTATAAACAGCATACTCTGCAAGGCCCTCAATGATAAGGGAGTCTAAAAGGGTGTATTCTTTAAAATCCTTATTAAGTGCACGCAGCCGGCAGACATGATGATATTCATGTACAAATAGAGCTTCAACTTCTTTTAAATCTTCGTAGCCGGAAAGAAACAGGAACATCTTATCAGGGAAAGATACCCCTGCCTTCCTCCTCTCATCTCTCCTAATAAATAACCCTCCCCTTTCATTTAACGGGAAAAGGAAAATGGGTATATTCGGTCCTGACCATTTCTTTACATAGATATTGAACAATTCTTCCACCCTGTCCCAGGCGTTGTATTCCTTCATTTCACTTAAATTATTTCGGGATTTCCAGGATGGCCGGTACATTCCAAAGTTTTGCAGCTGGTTATATATTTCATTGGCTTTTTGCCCCTTAAAATATGGGAGCAGCCGTTCACAGATTTTTATTGGACGATCAAAATCTTTTTCAAGCCATTGATCGGTTCTGATGATCCCCATTATTGCACCCCATTTAAGTGTTCATTCTAATTTATAGTTTATGATGGCTTTTTAGGGGTGGTTCTCGGTTGTCAAGGCGCTGTAGCATAAAAAGAAAAGAGACCAAGATAGATATTCTCGGTCCCGAATTCTTATTATTGATATTTTTTAAAGACAATGGTTGCGTTGTGCCCGCCGAATCCTAATGAGTTGCTCATGGCAGCGTTGATTTCTTTCGGTCGTGCTGCATTGGCAACATAATCCAAGTCACATTCCGGATCTGGTGTCTCATAATTCATTGTTGGCGGAAGAATGCTCTCCTGAATAGCCCTAACGGTAATAATGGCTTCTACCGCCCCTGCAGCGCCAAGTAAATGTCCCGTCATCGATTTTGTTGAACTCATGGCTACCTTATAGGCATGTTCTCCAAAAACATCTTTAACAGCCATTGTTTCAAATTTATCGTTATATTCAGTACTTGTTCCGTGAGCGTTGATATAGTCGATATCCTCCGGTCTTAACCCGGCATCTTCGATTGCCATTTTCATTGCCCGGGCACCGCCTTCTCCTCCTGGCGCCGGTGCAGTGATATGATAGGCATCTCCGGTTGCTCCGTAACCGACAATCTCTGCATATATTTTTGCTCCGCGGGAGAGCGCATGCTCTAACTCTTCCAGAATCACGATTCCGGCACCCTCACCAATAACGAAGCCATCACGGTTTTTATCAAATGGACGGCTTGCCGTTTTTGGATCCGGGTTTGTCGATAAAGCTGTATTCGCAGAGAAGCCTGCTACCGCCATTCTCGTAATCGGAGCCTCTGCACCGCCTGTTACCATGACATCGGCATCCCCGCGTTGAATGACTTTAAATGCATCCCCAATGGAATTTGTCCCTGTCGCACAAGCGGTAACGGTACACGAATTAAAACCTCTGGCGCCAAGTGTGATGGAGACCTGGCCTGTGGCCATGTCAGGAATCATCATCGGCACAAAGAACGGGCTGACCCGCTTGTAGCCTCTTTTTTGGAACATCTCAAATTGATTTTCAAAAGTTTCCATACCGCCGATACCGGAACCAATCCAGACGCCGACACGGTGAGAGTTTTCTTCATTTATTGTTAAGTTTGCATCCTTTACAGCCATTAATGCACTGGCTACTGCATAATGCGTAAAACGATCCATTTTTCTTGCATCTTTTTTGTCAATAAAAGTTTCCGCATTAAAATCCTTGACCTCTGCCGCTACCTTGGCCGGATATTCATCAGCATTTAAGCGGGTAAGCGGCCCGACCCCTGATTTGCCTTCAATTATACCTTTCCAAGTTGTTTCAGCATCATTCCCGAGTGGTGTTACCGCTCCAATGCCTGTCACAACTACCCTGCGTCTATTCATTTTTACAGCTCCTTTTTTAGGATTTCATTTTCCCTATAAATAAACCTTGTTCTATTATTAGCTAAACTTACGATTATTTGCCCCAGCGGATGGCAATGGCTCCCCATGTTAGGCCGCCGCCAAATCCAACCATCACGATTAGATCATCGTCTTTTAATTTTCCTGCTTCCAACTCTTCAACTATCGAAATTGGAATCGAAGCCGCTGAAGTATTTCCGTATTTATGAACCGTTTTGGACATTTTTTCAACAGGCAGCTCCAATCTTTGTCTAGAGGCCTCCATAATCCTGATGTTCGCTTGGTGTGGAATCAGAAAATCTACGTCTTCTTTGCTTAAACCTGCTTTTTCAAGGACATTTATACAGCTTTCTCCCATTTGCCTTACCGCAAATTTAAATACTTCACGGCCATTCATAATGATATATTCGTCCTGGTACAAGTGCTTCGCTCCTGTACCATCTGCTCCAAGCTCAAAAGAAAGGATTCCCCTGTTTTCTGATACTGGTCCAATGATTGCAGCACCGGCCCCATCTCCAAAAAGAACTGCCGTATTACGGTCATTCCAGTCGGTAATTTTTGAAAGCTTTTCGACTCCTACAACAAGGACATTTTTATAAACTTCAGACTCAATAAATTGTTTGGCTGTCACAATTCCATACATAAAACCTGCACATGCAGCGCTGACATCCATTGCAGCGGCTTTATGAGCACCTAATCTTTCTTGGATTTTACATGCGACTGACGGGAAAGGTGTATCCGGAGTTACTGTTGCTACTAAAATTAAATCTAGATCCTCCGCACGTATTCCTGCATCACTAATCGCTTTTTCAGCTGCAAAAAAGGCCATATCAGACGTATTTACATCATCTGCTGCGATTCTCCGCTCTTCAATACCTGTTCTTGTGCGAATCCATTCATCAGAGGTATCCATCATTTTCTCTAAATCAAAGTTGGTAACCACTTTTTCCGGTAAATATCTTCCAATACCAACAATGCCTGCTCGCATAATTCCATCTCCTTTGGATTATCCAAATACATTTAATATCAATTATTATGACTTGGTACTAATTTTATCAAATTAGAGCTTTGTTTAGCAATAGTTTCTTCCGGGATCTCTCCGCTAATGTACATTCCATTTATTGGTTTATTCATAAGGTAATACTAAACGAATTATTTTTGAAGGGAGTCAAATATGCTGTGGACGATCGGGAACTTAATGAACTGAGGGATTTTGGTAATGAAGAGGCGGAAGACTTTGACGGTTTAGCCAACCATGATGGAACAGAGGAGAAGTGGGAGGAGGATCCATTCACGGCATTAATGTTCGGACATGGACGGGGGCGTCAGGGCCAGGGGACGGTCCAACATGATCCTCTTTTCCAGCACCCGCAATATCAGCCGCCGAATATTGATTACACGGAGATTATGGGGCATGTTGATACTTTAATGGAATCTGCCCGGGGATTAAAGCCCCTGTTTCAGAAAATTTATCCGTTTGTCGAACAGCTTTGGAAAAAAAAATAAAGCTGCCTTCCAAAAGGGCAGCTTTATCCATAATTAAGGCAGATTGCCGGAATTTTTATAGGTCTCGATATAACTATCCATTTTATGGATAAAGCCCTTGTCTACTAAAGGGCTGTATTTGCCTAATGAAATGACATCGTCTTGAAAATCAAAGGAAAGATTCCCCGACTTTAGTTTCTGGTTATTAAACTGGTCGGCCACCTTAACGTACAATTTATCGACCTGTTGAATCGTGCTAGTTAAGACCGTTGATTCTCCAAAATCCGATTGTTCAGAAACATAACCAATCACATATTGCCCTCGGTCTTTTACTCTTTCTATCACGGGTACGTTAAACCCATCCCCGGCAGGATAAACGACATCCACACCGGTATCAAGCATTCGATCAACTAATTGGATGGCTTTATTATCATCATCCCAATTGCCGACATACTCAATACTTACATGGGTATTTTTATCCTCCGCCATAGCTCCTTGGTAAAACCCTTCGATTTCCGGCTGCCATTCATAGGCGGCCAGGACACCGACTTTATGCTGCTTTGACATATGGGCTGCAACCATCCCCCCAAAAAAGCCCATCGCATGCCCCTTGAAGTTCAGGCTGGTGGAGTTGGGTGTTTTGGCATCACCATTAAAACTGACAAAGTGAATATTAGGATAATCCTTTGAAATTTGATTAAAATATTCGGCGTATTCCGACCCGTGCCCGAAAATAAGATTGACCCCTTTTTGATCAAACTCTTTTACGGCCTTTTCCACTTTGTCCTCAGAATTCATGCCCTCTTTATAAAATACATCGATATTAAATTTGGATTGAATTTTTAACAGTCCATTAAATCCTTTCGTGGCCCACACTTGATCATTTACGGTATCGGGCACTAATAAGCCAGCCTTTTGCAGGTGGCCTTGTGCTTTTGTTTCCCCGCAAGCACTTAGTAAAAAAAGGCATAAAAAAATGATGCCGAAGCGGCTAAGCATTGAATGCAACTCCTTCGTACGGCGGCCTAGCTCTCAAACCTAAACTAAACTAACCTTTTAGTAAATCTTGTTAATTATTATTCTACCTGTTCAATAAATAATTGAAAAGTAAATTTCTTCGCTTTCCCCGTACAAAGGAGCCTATCGGCCATCATTTTCAAAATAATCGAGATACAGCATCCGAGTATGCTGCTTTTGTCTGTTCAGTGATACAGTTAAATCAGTTATCTTTTTAACCGGCACTCTTACGGCATTATGGTCAGAGAGATGCGGCACTATCCGACTTTTGAGCTGTTCCAACTGTTCCGTAATATTTAAATATGTGACACATTTATCCCAATAATTCTCCTGACCGCTTTCCACAATAAATGACCCTGATTCCTCTCCTTCAATCAGTTCAAGTATAGATTCAGCAGCATCTTCAACATATACTGCATCTTCAGTCCATTCCCTATCATTAATTGAAATGGCTATATCTGTAATGGCCGCAACAATGGCTTGTTGTATAAAAAAAGCGTTCGGCTGCCAAGGTCCATAAGCAGAAGGCAGGTATATAATTTTGAAGTCTTCCACCAGGTTTTTTATCTGCCTTTGAAAATCTAAAACAGCAGTTTCCTCGTTCGTTTCCAACATTTGCATAGGCAAAATAAAAAGTACCTCTATATTCCCATTATATTTTTTAAGATAATCCAATATTGTTTCTCTAACCTGCACATTTAATAAGAGATGTTCTTGACGGAGCATGTAAAGATCATAAATAGAAAAAATAAACAGTTGGTTTTCAGCTGATCGGTTCTGTATTTTTTTTCTCCATTGTGAGAAGGAGTACTCGGCAAAATTAGCATTTCTTCCCACTTCAAGCCTTTTTTCATCTAAATAAGGGATTTTGCTTGTATCCTCTAAATGGATACCGTCAACCTCAATGCCTTTATTTAATAACGTTTTACAGACGTGAAAATTGACAAAGTCGAAAACGCCCCAAATGACAGCCTTGTCCATTTCATCACCCTCCCCAAACTACCCTTACTGAATCCTATGCTCTTCAATAAGGAATTATTTCAGTTGAGGAGGGATGGTCACAAGACCGATTCGTGGCTGCTTAGAAATTTAACACATATTTTACCTAGCTGTTGCTTTTTTTCCAGAAGAATAAACGTTGGATTTATATTTGAGGGTCCGAGGATCTGTTGATATTGTTTCGATTGGTTATAGGATCTGCCGCCTGCCAAAATGTGGATGATTTGAATAGGGCAGTCGTAATTAAGATTTACCGTATCGTCCATTTTAGAAATGGCGCTTTCAAGGTCCTGCTGATTTGTTTGATAGGCTGCAACTAATTCCCTGATTAACTTTTTATAAAAAAATTTATGTTCCTTTTCTTGCTGGAGATGATGTTTTAACGAAAGCACAGGATTTAGGAGGATAACCGATCTGATGTTGTCTTTCATTTTCTCCATTAATTTTAGAGCAACTAGCGCGCCCATGCCCTCTGCCAAAATATGAATTTTTTGATTAAGAATTTCACTTCGAATGACATGCTGATACAAGCTTTGTGCAAGCTCAACCGCATGATCACTGCCCCAGTTCCGCCCATAAAGATTTGAGGAAAAAATGGTGTACCCTTTTTCTTTTAAATCGTTGATTATGATTTGCTTTCCTTCATTTTGAGTCCAAAAGCTTTTACTCTCGTCCACAAAATGCCGTTCATCTCCGATTACTAAGACCCCAAACCCGGTTGGCTTTTCAGGATAATAAATAATATTCCATTGGGAATCCATTTGAAAACACCGACATTCCATAGATAAAACTCCTTTTTCCATATTTCCTCATGATAATGTATGTCATTTCACAAAAGATGAATGGGGCATTGCCTATTTTTTATTTGTAAAAGAAACCCTTTCATTAATTTCATATCATGTGGTAATATAAGATAGGATGTAAAATAGGCAGGTGAAAAATATGCGTTTCTTTTGGACTTTTTTCTGGGCTTTTCTTTTAACAGAAATGCTTACATATGTAGTCAGCTCGATGTCCGGTGCGGCATTTGATTTCAAGCTTGGTGCCATTTTATCTGTAGGAATTACCATTTTAATTTTCGTTATTTCGACAGTTATTCCAAATGAGCCTGTTGAAAAACACTAAGACTTTTTAAAAAAGGTCCTCCCCCAATTGGAGGACCTTTTTTAATTCCATGGCTTTTATGAAAATATTTTTAAAGCCACTACCCCGTCTTCAACTGTAATCTCGACGTTTGTCCCATCATGAATTTTTCCTGCAATAATATCACGGGCAAGCTTTGTTTCAAGATTTCGCTGAATATAACGTTTCAGCGGTCTTGCCCCGTATACAGGATCAAAGCCATGTGCGGCAATGAATTCCTTCGCTTGTTCATCAATCGTAATATCGATTTGTTTCTCTTTTAACCTTGCCTTAAGCTCTTTTAAAAGCTTGACGACAATATTCTTAATATCGGCCATAGACAACGGCTTAAAGAGAATCGTTTCGTCTATACGATTTAAAAATTCCGGCCGGAAGTGTGCTCTCAGAAGATTCAACACTTTTTCTCTCGTTCCTTCTGAGATTTCTTGTTCATTTTCATTTCGTTCGAGTAAAATGTGTGACCCAATATTGGATGTCATAATAATGACTGTATTTTTAAAGTCAACAACCCGGCCTTGGGAATCTGTAATTCGTCCATCATCAAGTGCCTGCAGGAGGATATTGAATACTTCAGGATGCGCCTTTTCAATTTCATCCATCAATATAACCGAATACGGTTTTCGACGGACTGCTTCCGTTAATTGGCCGCCTTCCTCGTAACCTACGTAGCCGGGAGGTGCACCAATAAGACGTGAAACAGCATGCTTCTCCATATACTCCGACATATCAATCCGGATCATATGTTCTTCACTGTCGAATAAGCTTTCTGCCAGCGCCTTCGCAAGTTCTGTTTTACCAACTCCAGTCGGGCCTAAAAACAAAAATGAACCAATTGGTCTGTTCGGGTCTTTAATCCCCGCACGTGCCCTTAAAACAGCGTCAGCAGTTAAACCTACTGCTTCATCCTGTCCGATGACCCTTTCGTGCAGGATTGATTCCAGTCTTAAAAGCTTTTCCCGCTCACCTTCGACAAGCTTGGAAAGCGGAATTCCTGTCCATCTTGAAACAATATTGGAAATCTCTTCTGCAGTCACTTCTTCACGTAGAAGCCGGTCGTCACTTTCAGCTTTTTCTTCAAGTGCCAATAGCTCTTTCTCCGCAGCTGGGATGAGACCGTGACGAAGCTCTGCTGCCTTGTTTAAATCATATTTATCTTCTGCCTGCTCGAGTTCGCGGCGAAGTCTTTCAATTTGCTCCCGTTTTTCCTGTAATTTATTAATGGTTTGTTTTTCCTCAAGCCACTTCGCCTTCATAGCATTTGTCTGTTCCTTCAAATCTGCCAACTCTTTTTGCAAGGCGCGGAGTCTTTGTTTACTAACCTCATCCTGCTCTTTTGTTAACGCCGCTTCTTCTATTTCCAATTGCATTACCCGGCGGGTCACTTCATCCAGCTCAGTTGGCATGGAGTCAATTTCGGTCCGAATCATCGCACACGCTTCATCGACAAGGTCGATTGCTTTATCCGGCAAAAAGCGATCCGTAATATAGCGGTCAGAAAGGACAGTAGCAGCGACCAAGGCCTGGTCGTGAATTTTGACCCCATGATGGACTTCAAACCGTTCCTTTAACCCCCGCAAGATGGAGATTGTGTCTTCGACATCCGGTTCTTGAACAAGGACCTGCTGAAATCTCCGTTCAAGTGCAGGGTCTTTTTCGATATATTTACGGTGCTCATCAAGTGTGGTTGCCCCGATACAATGCAGCTCACCCCGGGCCAGCATTGGTTTTAACATATTTCCGGCATCCATCGCTCCATCAGTTCTTCCCGCACCTACAATCGTGTGGATTTCATCGATAAATAGCAATATTTGCCCTTCACTTTTTTTAATTTCATTCAAAACTGCCTTTAATCTTTCTTCGAATTCACCTCTAAATTTCGCACCAGCAATCAGTGAACTCATATCCAAGGCAAAAATAGTCTTATCCTTCAAGCCTTCTGGTACATCTTTTCTAACAATCCTTTGGGCCAATCCTTCAACAATGGCGGTTTTCCCTACACCAGGCTCACCAATTAGAACGGGATTATTTTTGGTTTTCCTTGAAAGAATGCGGATAACATTTCTTATTTCTGTATCTCTGCCAATGACAGGGTCCATTTTCCCAGCTCTTACTTCTGCTACAAGATCCCGCCCGTATTTTTTTAAAGCATCATATCCCGCTTCAGGATGTTGTGTTGTCACCCTTTGATTCCCCCTTATTTCTTTTATAACTTTTAAAAGATCTTCCGAGGTGCGGCCAAATGAATGAATAATTGTTTTCAATTCCGTATCGTTCGCGTTTGCTGCGGCAAGCAGAATATGCTCGATGGATAGATATTCATCAGCGAATTTTGCCGCGTATTCTTCAGCACTTACCAATAACTTTTGCAGTTTGGCTGTGATATAAAGCTTTCCCTGTTCAATTCCACTGCCGGTTACCTGCGGTTTCTTGGCAAGAGCCTTAAGCAAACTGTCTTCAGCTTTTTTAGCGGAAATCCCGGCCCTTTCCAAAACGGATGCAGCAAGACTATCATCTTGGTTTAAAAGCGCTAATAACAAATGGGGCTCGTCTATTTCTTGATGGCTATATTTAATGGCGATACTTTGAGCATCCATTAAACCATTCTGCATACGCTCCGTCATTCGGTTTAAATCCATGAGTTTTCACACCCTTTGACCTTTTTTGACCTATTACTTATATTATAATTCATCCTTCATTTAAAAGTAAAATTTGAAAGAGCCATCCGGTTCCGGACAGCTCTTTCAACAAATTTATATTAATCATGGCTTTCTCTGGTAAGTCCATACACGGTCATCATTTGAGTTCTCCGGAAATCTGTCGCCGGCTTTCAACTTTATTTTTTTTGGATTGACTACGTTATCGCCTGTATCCCCAACTTCAATATAAACACCATTATTCGGTGCTTTTTTTCCCGGCCCGAATTGACGGCTTTGTCCCATGTTTTTCCCTCCTTATCTATTTCGATTTTATTATTCCCTTTAAGCATTGGTTCATTAAAGGAAGTTCCTTCAATTTTACAAGGTTCGACAATATTTCCTAAGAAATATTGCTTTGTACCCAAATTTTGACGATTATATGAACTTATCCATCCATTTATTGCGATTGATTCATTATTAACAATATAATTACAGTAATATCTAGTAAATTTTTACTGAGCGATTCATCGCTTTTAAGTTCCCATAAAAGGGGGTATCGGCATGCAGTCCATTAAAGAAATGCCTGTCACATTGTCGCGTCTTTTCGAAACAGTACAACATACAAAGAAAATGGAGAAAGGCTCCTTTCTGTTTCAAGAGGGAATGCCAGCAAATGAGCTATATATTGTTAAAAGCGGGATTCTTCATGTTAGTAAGATTATTCCTGATGGTAGAGAGCTTACCTTAAGGATGTGTTCAAGCGGAGATTTTGTGGGGGAATTACATTTATTCTCCCCTCAGCCAAAATATCTGTTAAGCGGACGAATTATTGAAAGCGGTGAAGCGGCGGTAATAAAGAGAGAGTTTCTGGAGGAAAAATTATCGCAAAATCTTCCTCTTTCATTTGAATTCATTCAATGGATGAGCCTTCAATACCGTAAAACTCAAACAAAATTTCGCGACTTGGTTTTACATGGAAAAAAAGGCGCCTTATATTCAACCTTAATTCGAATCAGCAACAGTTTTGGTGTCAAAACGAACAAGGGCATCCTGATTGAATTGCCTTTAACCAATCAGGAACTGGCTAATTTCTGTGGAACCTCCAGGGAGGTTGTCAATCGACTATTGGCTGACTTAAGGAAGACAGGGGTTATTTCCATAAATAAAGGCACGATCACCATTCATGACATGGATTATTTAAAAAATGAAATTGATTGCGAAGATTGCCCTGAGGATATTTGCAGGGTAGATTGAAATCATTAGCGGCTGACTCAGTTTTTCGAGTCAGCCGTTTCCTTATCATGCATCTGTTTTAATAATCGAACAATCTGTTGCTCAGCTTTTGCATCGCCAATATGAAAGCATGGAACTTCCAAAACCTCACTTATTGCCCCCTCCAGCCCTTCCTCCCAATAAACAACCGCTGCAATATTTTTTAGCTTTCTTATTAGCGAAAGGTCACGCTTATCCCGCAGGAGGACCATCTTTGGAAAACTTTCTTGTTTATGGCCTTCAACCAAGATAATATCCAAATTAAATAAACCAAGCAGGTTTATTTGTTTATCCAATTTGAACTCTAACTGTTCGGTTTGCAGGAGCAGCCTTCCCTCTCCTTCGACAATCGAAGCAATTGCACCCGCTGCAAGATGTCTGGTTGAGTCCTTTTTAGGCAAAACATCTGGTTTACCGCCATGACCATGGTGTTTAATAACAGCCGTCATTAATCCCTCGGCCTTCAATCCATGAAGAAGCTTTTCAATAAATGTTGTTTTCCCGCTATCCTGGTAACCGGTAACTTGAAATATGACCGGTCTTACCAAGGCCATTCACTGCCAAACTGATCTTCAAGCAAAAGAACATCTACCTCAGTTCCGGCAGCGAACCCACGTGTGCCACCTGGGAGGATGGTTAATGAGTTTGCACCGGCAAGACTCATGATAATGTTGGATTTATCCAGACCGCTTGGCGTCACCTTTAACCGGCCGTTCTCGATAAAAACAGAGCTGCGCACAAATCTTGTAAATGGATTAGCTTTTAGAAAATCCACCTCAAGGATTGCTTGCTCCTTCCTTAAATGAGGTTTTTCAGAAAAAAGCATTCTGCGTATAATTGGCCTTGCAAACAATTCAAATCCAACATAGCAAGCAGACGGATTACCGGATAAACCAAAAAGGAGCTTTCCGTTATGGCTGGCCACTGTTGTAACACTTCCAGGCCGCATTGCCACTTTATTAAATAAAACCTCGGCACCAAGCTTTTCGTAAATCTCTGGCAGATAATCAAAATCACCAACTGAAACCCCGCCAGTCGTAATCAACAAATCAACCTTGTTTACGGCATTTTTCACAGCCTCGAAGCAGGTATCAAATTCATCTGGAAGCTTTCCAAAATAGTGAACGATACCACCAACCCTCTCAATCTGGGCGGCAATCATATGAGAATTGCTATTGCGGATTTTGCCAGGAACTAAAGGGTCGCCAACATCCAATAATTCCGTACCAGTTGCAAACAGGCCAACAATCGGCTTTTTGGCTGCGGGAACATCCTTATAGCCAAAAGTGGCAAGCATTGCTTGAATTCCAGGGTTAATTAGTGTCCCTTTTTTAACTAATACCTCGCCCTCTTTCGCATCCTCCCCACGAAAGGAAACGTTATCCCCCTTTTTGAAACTGCGCTTAATGGCCATAAACGGCTTCCCATCTTTTTCGTAGGTTTTCGCTACTTCGAACATAACAACAGCATCAGTTCCTTCAGGCATAATCGCACCAGTCATAATTCTGACTGCCTGATTTTCTGTTACGGTCATGTTGGAAACCATCCCCGCCCCAATATGGTCTATTACCTCAAATTCCACCGGATTAGCTTGGGATGCATCTTGTGTATCTATTGCTCTAACAGCAAAACCATCATAGGGTGCCCTGTCAAAGTGAGGGACATCGCAGGTGGCAACTAAATCCTTAGATAAAAATCGGCCAAAGCTTTCTTCAATGTTGATATATTCCGTCTCACCGGACAATTGGTATTGCATTATTTTTTGAACTGCTTCTCCGATTGGAATGGGTTGTCGTCTTTCAAACAAAATTCATCGGCTCCTATCATTTTTGAACGTTATGTATTTTAACTGTATCCATTATAAGCTTACAAAAAACTAATAGACATATCAAAAGTCACAAATTCGAAACTTTCTCACAGAAGAATATAAAAATTCACGCTTGCAGTGTGATTTTAGTCACCTAGTTAAATTTGATTTTCCATTATGCTTAGTTTAGAAACCAAACCTTTTATCAAGGAGGAAGATTAATGTTGACATTCCCATTTTCCGCAAATTCTTTAGTTAAAGATATTGTAAACGAATTACCAAAAACAAGTGATGTATTTAAATCTTATCGAATCGATTTCTGCTGCGGCGGTAACATCCCGCTTTCCGAAGCTGCAGCCCAAGGCAATCTTAATATCGATGCTATTTTAGAGGATTTAAAAGCTGTTTATGAAAAAAATGAGTCCAAAGAGACCGATTTAGAAGTTTGGACTAACTCTGATTCCAACACCATCATTGACCATGTGATCGCTAACTATCACCGGGCAACGGAAGAAGAATTTAAAATGCTTAGTCCTTATGTGACAAAGGTGTCCCGCGTCCATGGGGATAATCATCCAGAATTGCTAAAGGTTTATGAGCTTTACCATGAATTTAAAAAGGAAATGTTAGAACATATGGCAAAGGAAGAAGAAATTGTCTTCCCAATCATTAGAAAACTAGCAGACGGGACAATTGAAAACCGCGACGAAGCGATTAACATGATTGTGGAACTCGAAAAAGAACATGACCATGCCGGTGCCATATTGAAAGAGCTTCGGGAGATTACCGGCGACTTTACACCGCCGCTTGATGCCTGCGGTACGTACCGGCTAGTCTATAGCCGTTTAGAAGAACTGGAAGGATTAACCTTTATGCATGTTCATTTGGAAAATAACATTCTATTCCCTAGATATATCTAAGAAGAACAAAACAGCCTGTGATTGCAGGCTGTTTTCTTTCGTTTGCGGTTTGTTTACCCGCCGATATAGGACATTTCGATTTTTTTACGATTTTTGTTTGTTTCGGCCGTTCTTTCATCCGAATATCGATCATTTCGACCGTTCCAAATCTCCGCAATTCTTCCAAAAAGTTGTTCATCAGATGCGCCGTTTCTCATGAAATTACGAAGATCATGGCCATTACCGTTAAATAAGCAAGTAAAAATCTGGCCATTCGCTGAAAGACGGGCCCGGGTACAGCTGGAACAGAACGATTCCGAGACGGAGGTAATAAAACCAACATTGACATCGGTACCTTTATAGCGATAATGCTTAGCAACCTCACCAAAGTAAGCAGGGTCAACTGGTTCCAATTCAAATTCCGCCTTTAGCATTTCGTAAATTTCCTTTTTTGTCACAACATCATCCATTTTCCAGCCATTGGTGGAGCCAACATCCATATATTCAATATACCGGAGCTCCAGCCCTTTTTCTTTACAGAATTTAGCCATTGGAATAATGTCTTGGTCGTTTAAACCCTTTTTGACAACCATATTTAATTTAACGCCTAATCCTGCATCTTTAGCGGCTTGAATTCCTTCTAGAACAGGACCGGTCCCAATTCCCCTGCCATTGATTTTGCCAAATAATTCATCATCTAGACTATCCAGACTGATATTCACTCGCTTCAAGCCTGCTTCCTTCAATTTCGCAGCCAATTTAGGAAGAAGAACGCCATTTGTTGTTAAGCCAATATCACTAAGGCCTTCAATCGCGGCTAGCTTTTCAATGAGAATCGGTAAATCCCTTCTTAACAGCGGCTCACCGCCTGTCAAGCGGATTTTTTTCACGCCTAACTGCACGAAGATTTTTCCTAACCGTTCAATTTCCTCATAGGTCAGGAGGGCACTCCTTGGCAGAAATTCAAAATCCGGCCCAAATTGATCGGCAGGCATACAGTATTGACAACGAAAATTACATCTATCAATAACGGAAATTCTTAAATCCCTTAATGGTCTATTAAATTTATCTGTAATGATTGTTTTTTCCATTTAATCAACTCCAATAAATAAAGAAGCTCATTTTATACCATTGTAACAGATGAATTTAAAAAATACTGTTACTTTCTTCACTATCCATATTTCCCTAAAAAAAAATTGTCCAGTTTTCACTATATTGTCATTGTTTACTACTTCTACGTGGCTAATCTTGATATAAAATGTTACTAACGAATCCAAGTTATTTATATAGAAATATAGTACAGGGGTGGAGAAAAATGATTACGACAATGAAACCAACTCATTCAATTGAAATAAAAGAACTGCTTAAATTTGCTGATCGGAAGTTTAAAAGCGAACGGGGAAGATTTCTATTTCAGGAAGGGATGCTCGCTGATGAATTATATGTCATCATTTCCGGTAAAATTCAAATCAGCAAAATTACAGCAGACGGGCGGGAGCTGTCACTAAGAATTTGCGGAGAAAACGATATTTGCGGAGAATTAACCCTTTTCACTGATAGTCCAAAATATTTATTAAGTGCTAAGGTTCTTGAAGAAGGTGAAATCGCGGCAATAAAAAAAGAAGTACTTGAAAGTGAAATTTTCCAAAACAGTAAGCTAGCCTTTGAATTTATGAAGTGGATGAGCGATCACTTCCGCAAAACGCAGACAAAATTCCGCGACCTTGTCCTAAACGGAAAGCGCGGCGCTTTATTTTCAACCTTAATCCGGATGACCAATAGCTATGGGGTACCAAAAAGTGATGGAATATTAATCGACCTGCCGTTGACCAATCAAGAGCTGGCAAATTTCTGCGGCACTTCACGGGAAAGTACAAATCGGATCTTAAGTGAGCTAAAACGTGATAATATCATTTCCATTAAACGAGGTAAAATTACCGTCCTGGATTTGCAATACTTAAAAGATGAAATTGGCTGTGAAAATTGTTCCACTGTTTATTGCAGCATTGAATAGTTATTAAGAGGAGGCAATCGAAAATCGATTGCCTCTATAAATTTATTGTGTTTGTTTTTCTCTTAGTGCCTTAGGAATATAAACGCAGAATGGTTCACTTTCTAAATAATCCCCAGTCATGGCGTATGCTCTTGATCTTGAGCCGCCGCAAACATATCGGAATTCGCAGACACCGCATTTCCCTTTAAATCCATCTGGGTTTCTAAGTGCCTTAAAGATTGGCGACTCCCGGTAAATTTCAGCCAGAGGGGTTTCCCTAATATTTCCGGCCTTAACCGGAAGCAGGCCGCTCGGATAGACATCCCCAATATGGGATATAAACACAAAGCCATTGCCGTCATTTACACCCTTTGGTGCACGGCCCAGACCATCGATTGAGCCCGTTAAGCCTTTTTCTGTCAACGCAGATAAATAGCTGATTTCCTCTGTCTTTTCTTTGGCTTCACGCATTTTTTGCTGGATTACCACACGGCGGTAATGCATCGCCTCCGTGGTTTTAATATCAAAAGGAACCCGCTTGCTTAGATCATAGAGCCATCTTAGCACCTTTTCATGCTCCACAGGCGATATCATATCAGATGCCTGTCCCCTTCCGGTCGGAACAAGGAAAAAGACACTCCACAGAACACACTTTAATTCTTCAACCAATTTCGCCATTTCATCAAGATGTCCGTAATTATATCTGGATACTACGGTATTAATCTGAATCGGCATTTCCAGTTCATGTAAATATTTAATTCGTTCCATTGTTAAGTCAAAAGAACCCGCTGTCCCGCGAAAATGGTCATGAATCTCAGCAGTAGGACCATCAAGGCTGAACGCCCAACGAGAAAGTCCGACTTCTTTAGCCTTACGCATCGCATCAATTGTTACGTTAGGAGTAGCGCTTGGTGTCATCGAAACACGTACCCCTTTTGAGACTGCGTATTTGGTAATTTCAAAAATATCCTCTCTCATAAGCGGATCTCCGCCGGTAAATACAAGAAGCGGATTATTCATTTCATATATCTGATCAATCAAATGCTTGCCTTCTTCAAGCGTAAGTTCTCGAGGGTCCCTCGTATACTGGGCATCTGCGCGGCAGTGCAAACATTTTAATTGACAAGCTCGAGTTAGTTCCCATATCACAATAAACGGATCTTTATTAAAGTCTCGGCTAAAATCCATCTTGAAACGCCTCCTATAAAACGGCTAGTTCAAACTAAATAGCCCTATTACTTCGTATTATAAAGGTGTTTATGTTTGAAAAAAGTGAACTTCCTCACAATCCTTTTTCATTATATGGACGATTTGTGAATGAAAAAAAACAGCAGAGCGGAAAGCTCTGCTGTTTTATGAGATGGTTAAAACTTCGTATTTGGAGGCAAGCTCAACAAAGTCAGCCATTCCGCTTATTTTGCCAACTGTCAATTTTTCGCTAACACCGTAGTGGTCGGCACAGGTTTTACACGCAAAAATGTTAACACCCTTATCCTCCAACTCTTTTAAATGAACGGATACAAAGGAATCCTCAGTCAACGTGAATACCCCACTGTTCATGCAAAAAACAGCTGCTGGGAGTTCCTCTCTTTGTTTTAAAACAGTAAAGAAAGTCTCTAAAACATTCTCTCCTAAAACCTGGTCGCCTTTGCCCAACTGATTTGAACTAACTAAAATGACTTTATTTTTCATGCTGCGGATGGTCCCTTAACGAATTCCCAGTGCAATTTTTGCATAACGGGACATCATGTCCTTATTCCAAGGGGGATTCCAGACGATATTGACATCGACATCCTTGACTTCCGGAATATCAGACAATGCTCTTTTCACCTGATCAACAATTGTTCCGGCTAGTGGGCAGCCCATTGCTGTTAATGTCATTGTAACCGTCAGTTTTCCCTCGTCGTCCATTTCAGTATTATATATTAAACCTAAATTGACGATATCGACGCCAAGCTCAGGGTCAATAACAAGCTCAAGGGCGCCCATTATATTTTCTTTTAAATCTTCATTCATTTTATCTTCACTCCTGTTCAGTTTTATTGTAACCATTATAACAAAAGGTATTTCGAAAACCAGTATAGCGCGTTTCAGAAACATTTGAAGTGAATTTTTTTACAGTTTAAATATAAATTGATAACATATTGATAATAGAAACAAATACTTCCAAAGAGAGGTTTCAAATGACAGAAAGACATTTAATCGCATTGGACTTAGACGGAACTTTATTAAAAGATGATAAAACGATTTCGGAAAAAACGAAGGAAGTTTTAAGAAAAGCAAGAGAAGATGGCCATATCGTGATGATCGCCACTGGGAGGCCATATCGTTCCAGCGAAATGTATTATCGAGAGTTGGATTTAGATACCCCGATCGTTAATTTCAATGGGGCTTTCATGCATCATCCCCGGAACCCGAAATGGGGCTTTTTCCATGAGCCGCTTGATATACATGTTGCAAAAGATATTGTCGAGGCCTGCCGCAGCTTTCATTTTCATAATATCATCGCTGAAGTAATGGATGATGTCTATTTTCATTATCATGACCAAAAGCTGATTGAAATTTTTAATTTTGGCCATCCCAATATTACTACGGGCGATTTAAGTAATTATTTGAAGGATTCACCAACTAGCCTGCTCATCCATACAGAGGAAGACCAATTAAAGAAGATCCGCGACCATCTATCTGATGCACATGCCGAAGTCATCGATCACCGCAGCTGGGCTGCCCCATGGCATGTTATCGAAATCATTAAGTCAGGCTTAAATAAGGCAGTAGGGTTAAAAAAAGCGGCGGATTATTATGGTATCTCCAAGCAAAGAGTGATTGCCTTTGGCGATGAAGATAATGACTTGGAAATGCTTGAATACGCCGGTTATGGAATTGCGATGGGAAATGGCATTGACCAAGTAAAAAATATCGCCAATGATGTTACTCTTACCAATGAAGAAGATGGAGTCGCAGAATATTTGACGGATTTGTTACGATTAAAATAATTACACCTATTCACCATTGTTTACCTATATGAACCCCTCAATGTTGGAGCATACTATGGATGAAGCAGCGAAGCTGTTTCAATCCGAGCTTTTAGCATATTGGAGGGATTCGAATGGGTAGATCAAACAAATCAAAACGCTTTGTCCAGCAAGGAAAGGATTCGGTCAACAAGCATTCAGAACGGATTCCTTATCACATGACCTACGCTGAAGCAGAAGCTCAGAAAATGGCCAATGTGCAAGAATCCTCGCTTGGAGGAATTTAACGATGGGTAACCGTTTATTCCAGGAAGCACGTAGATTTGTTGAATCGGCAAAAACTGCCGGCCCAGGTGAACGCGACACGGCAGTGACCAAAGCCAAGAATGCCTTAAGTTCAGCTTATGCCAACACGACGGTCGCTGAGCAAAGACAGCTCCAAGAAATGCAACAAGAGCTTGACCAGATCCAATGATAAGAAAAGCGGAAGCGCCTTGAACAGGGGCGACAGGCATAAGACGAGCCGGCTAGAAGGCTGCCTTTTAGCCTTCTTGATGGATTGGCTGTAGACCTGCGAGCCCCTAAGCGCTGAAGCTGGACAGTAAATGAGGAAAGCGGAAGTACCTTGGGAGGCGACTTCCGCTTTTTTCATTCAAATCTTTCTAATAATGCAGGGTAAGGATTACTCCTTCCGCCCTCAGCATTTTTTTCGTAAAAATTCAGAAAGACACCGCCATGGTTTGGAAGCTTTTCAGCTGGAATCTGAATATCTACTTTAAAGGGTCTCCACTGGTCACCTTTTCCAGCAACATCAAGCTTTTGCTCCCTCAGGAATTCTCTATGCCCATCCTCCACCGAATAATAAACCACCCTGCTTGGTGACTTTACTTCTCCGCTGACTCGGTAGTTTCCTTTTGTTCCTGATACCTTTATATTTCGGAAAACAGCATTTTCCTCAGGTACATATGTTTTATGCGTTATGGTCAGTTTCGAGCGGTCAGTTATTGGCTTGCCGTTCAAGCTTGCTGCCCTTAAAACGGCTTGGATAGTATATTCCCCCGCTGGAACTCTTTTTCCCATAAAATGATAGTCCCATGTCTCAAGCCACTTCTTGCTGCCATGGGCTTTAAGACTGATGGTTTGAAACGCCTGAAGGAAAAACCGTCCTTTTGAGTAGTCATATACTTCACGGCCTGCAGTATCGAAAATTTTAATTTCATAAAATTGTGAAGTGGGAAATTCAAAATGGAGCGGGAAATCCTCCTCATTTTTTAAAAACATTTCGATCGTTAATTGCTCAGGCATGCTTGTTGGGATTACATAAAATTTGTATGCCAATTGGTCCACCCCATTTGCATCTGCTTTTATTACCATCGGAAAGAAAAGTAACATTATACAACATAATATACGCATATTGAGCTCCTTTTTCCTTTAGTCTCTGCGAAAAAAACCGTAAACTCCGGTTGTTTGAATTATATTTGTAAACGCATGGGGGTCCACTTCTTTAATTACTCTCTCTAAATCAAATAATTCATAGCGCGTAATGACGATCATTAACATTTCTTTTGTTTCGTTAGAAAAAGCACCCTTCGCCGGAAGCATGGTGATTCCTCTGACCAGTTTCTTATGAATCGCTTTCTTAAGCTCATCCGCATTTTTCGTAATAATAAACGCGGTAAGCTTAGCATGCCTCGTATGAATCGCATCGATCACCCTTGTTGAAGTGTATAAAAAAACAAGCGTGTACAAAGCTTTTTCCCAGCCATACAGGAAACCTGCCGTAATAATAATAATGCCATTTAAGAGAAGCATATATGGACCAATCGGTTTATCCTTCATTCTTGAAAGCACCATCGCAATAATATCAAGCCCTCCGGTAGAGGCGCCCCATTTTAAGGTGATCCCTACGCCCGACGCAATAATGACGCCGCCAAAGACAGCATTAAGCAAAATATCATGAGACATACGATGGATTGGAATAAGCTCCAGAAATAATGATGAAAGAACAACACTAAGAAAACTATAAATGGTAAAGGACTTCCCTACCTTTTTCCATCCCAGAAACGCAACTGGAATATTTAATAACAACAGCAAGACCCCCATTGAAATGTTCAACGGAGTATATTCGGTCAATACTTTAGAAAGCAGCTGAGCAATTCCTGTAAAACCGCTCGAATAGACATTTGCGGGAATAAGAAATAAATTCATTCCAAGGGCAGTCAAAAAAGCACCCACAATAACGATGACGATTTTTTTTGTTTCCTGCCAAACCATTGATAAATCCCCCTTTATTTTTACTTCAACCTTAACAATTTAATTGTTTTTTCCATATGAAACCGATACACTTAAAACGAGTATGATATGATTTTGAATGAGGTGAGCTTCATGCAGGTAAAAATACTAGCTGACAGCGCATGCGATTTACCTAAAAGTTTTTATGAAGAAAACAACGTCACATTACTTCCCTTAAAGGTCCTCATTAACGGTGAAGAATATGAAGATGTCAAAAGCATAGACCCGAAAGCGGTTTATGATTCTATCCGGACTGGATCAGTACCGAAAACTTCTCAGGTTTCACCACTTCTGTTTGAGGAAGTATTCACAAAAATGGCGGAAAATAATGAAGACGGAATTTACATAGCCTTTTCATCCGAACTATCCGGAACATATTCAACCGCTGTTATGATTCTTGACCAAGTCAAGGAAAAATATCCAAATTTCAATTTAACCATTGTCGATACCAAATGTGCCTCTCTTGGCCAAGGCATAATTGTGATGGAAGCAGCGAAACTGGCAGCACAAAATGCAGCAAAGGATGAAATCTTAAGGGATGTTCAGTTTAGAGCAAACCATATGGAGCATCTTTTTACGGTTGAAGATTTGGATTATTTAGCTAAAGGCGGCCGTGTCTCAAAAGCTTCGGCATTTCTTGGGGGCTTATTAAATATTAAGCCGGTTTTAAATGTGGAAGACGGCAAACTGGTTCCAATTGAAAAGATTCGCGGTAAGAAAAAGGTTCTCCGGCGCCTAATTGAACTGGCATATGAACGTGGCGAGAACCTGTCAAACCAGATTATTGGCATCAGCCATGCGGATAATGAAGAGACGGCACTAGAAGTAAAAGCGATGCTTGAGGAGGAATTCCAGCCAAGAGAAGTTTATATTTCCTCCATCGGCTCAGCAATTGGGGCCCATACTGGAGCAGGGACCATCTCCATTTTCTTCTTAAATAAAATTCCTTCGTAAAAAAACAGAGCTTAAAGCTCTGTTTTTTTGTTATTTATGATCTGTTTTCTTTGAGTACTGATTTTTTCCTGCTTGGCGATTTTTTTCTCGCATCATATTTTTTTCATGGTGCATTGCATTATTGTCTTGTGCCTTTTTATCATTATCGGATGTGTGTGGCATTTCCTTACCCCTTTCCATCTGCTTTCGCTTAATAGTGTCTGTCAATTTGGAAAAGAGTATGTACGCCAAAATCTACTCCTTCTTGACGTAGGTCCAAAAGTCTTCCTGGTATACCTTTCCTTCTTTGATGAGCTTACCCAGAGCTCGTTTAAAGGCGGCTTTGCTTAAGCCAAAACGCTCTTGAATGTCTTCTGGCATGCTTTTGTCACTGTACGGCATGGCACCATTTCTGCTCATCAGATATTCATATACTTTGGCTGCATCAGAATCCTGGGACTCCTGTTTTCTGGCAAGTAAGGAAACGTTTATCGTTCCGTCCTCCTTAACATCAATGACTCGCCCCTCAACCTTCTCACCCAGGCGCGGTTCAATCCGACGCTGCGACTCATGAATGAACCCTTTGAAGCCTTCAATAGTGTAAAGCCAACTGCCGACTTTGGCCGTTCGGTAAATATACCCTTGCACATTTTTATTAAATTCTTGTCTCGATGCTTTCACCGCAATTGATTGGATAACCTGGTCACTGGCAAGCTTGGCGTATAAAAGATTATTCCGGTTGACCCTTAGGGTTATATAAACCATATCCCCTTCCCTGGGCCAAACCGATTTATGCACTGGTAAATCTTCGGCACCAAGGAGAATGTCTTTTTTTAACCCGATATTTAAAAAGACACCAATCTCCTCTTTTACATCTGTCACCTTTATCCAGGCGTAGCGGCCGACGGCCACTTCAGGTATCGTTGTGGAGGCCGCGGGACGTCCCTGAGAATCCACATAGATAAACACTTCTATCTCGTCACCTTCCGCAACCTCTCGATTCACTTCATTATTATGAAGCAATACATCTTCTTCTCCATCTGTTAAAAAGTAGCCGAATTCAGCTTGACGGGCTACCGTTAAAGTTGTTGTTTGTCCTATAAGTTCTTTTATTGCCATTATCTTATACTCCCCTTTTCCATCTTGGAGTTTTCCTTTAGGTTGTTTGAACTGCTATATTTTACTATAATGTAGACATAAAGGGAAACTTTAGCAAATTCGGAGGTTTTGTCATGTCAAAAGATAGCTCATTTGATATTGTATCCAAAGTTGAATTTTCAGAAGTCACTAATGCCATAACACAAACGATGAAGGAAATTAGTACGCGCTACGATTTTAAAGGAAGTAAAAGTGAAGTTTCATTAGATAAAGAAGAATTGGTACTTATTTCTGACGATGAATATAAAATGGACCAGCTTAAAGATGTTTTGCTCAGCAAATTAATTAAAAGGGGCGTCCCGATTAAAAATCTTGATTATAGTAAAATCGAAAAGGCCTCAGGCGGTACGGTCCGTCAAAGAGCCAAACTTGTCCAGGGCATTGATAAGGAAAATGCAAAAAAAATTAACACTATTATTAAAAATAGCGGGGTGAAGGTCAAAAGCCAGGTCCAGGATGACCAAGTCCGGGTCAGTGGCAAAAACCGAGATGATTTGCAAAAAATCATTTCCCTTGTTCGTGAAGCAGATCTCACCATCGATGTTCAATTTATAAATTATCGGTAATAATAAAAGAGGCTGTCCTTAGGCAGCCTCTTTATTCTACAATATTCGTTTTACTCCGTCTAAAAACTAGCAGTAGAAACCAAATGGCCAGTATCCCCGGTATCACTGCCGCAGCGATAAATTTCAGGTTAAGCCCTGTTTTTTCCGCCAATACATATATTTCAGAATTGTCCCTGTCAAGAATTAGAATATATTGATTATCCCTGCTGCGGACAATGTCCCCGCCCAGGAGGCCGCGAAGCTCTTTGCCGCCTTCCACTTGATCGCCAGTTAAGGTAACCTTTTGGGATTTGTTTGTATTATTGATGGCAATTATCGATGTTTCCCCTTTATAGACACGCTTATAAACCGCCATTCCGGACTTTTCATAGAGCATTTCCATCGTTCCTCTAGTTAAGGAAGGCAGTTGATTTCTTAATTCACCAAGCTTTGTTATATAGTCGATTAGATCCTTTTCCGTCCGGAAATTCATCAGCCTGCGGTTATCCGGAATATCTCCGCCCGTCAAGGCAATTTCCGTCCCATAATACATAACGGGAATACCTGGCGTCGTATAAAGATAGGTTAAGGCAGTTTTCCACCTGGCTCCAGGGAATTGTCTTTCATCCACTATATCTGTAGTAAATCTTTTGGTAAATTCATTATCAAAAAAATGAGCATCTAGATTTTGCTTGTCCCCTGCAGGACGAATCGATTGAAAGGAGCGGTCTGTAGTGGCAAACACCTGCCGCATCTGTTCACTCTCGTTATAATCAAATAAGCTATCAATTCCCGCTTCATGATAAACTTCCAAGTCATCAGCTGTGTTTCCAGATGAAACTCCCATCAATAAAAAATCTTTTTTCTGCTGCTTAACAGCAGCCGAAAACTCCCGCCAAAAGCTAATTGGAACTTTATTGACTTCAGGGAGGCTGTATCCATCAATATTCGTTTTCTTAACCCACCATGTGGCGGCATCAATTAAATTTTCGCCCTTTACCTCTGAATTTGCAGGAAAATCAATTATTACCCGCAATTTCCTTTTATGTGCTTCGTTGACAAGCTTCTCGAAATCTTTCATTGTTCCAAAATGCTCGTCCACTTTATAGTAATCCTTCACCCAATAACCGTGATAACCATTTTCCCTGTTATCAAAAATTGGAGTCAGGCGAATTGCCGTGAATTCCATGTCTTTTATGTAATCAAGCTTATCGATAATTCCTTGAAAATCCCCGCCATTGTACTTTTCGAGATTCTTTGTATCCACATCGAAATCATTTTGGGTATTCCCGTTATTAAACCGGTCAATCATGATAGAATAAATGGTTTCATCCTGCCACTGTCGATTTTCTTTTGTTACATTTGCATAGGCCGGTGACGAAACCCCAAGTAAAATGGCGATTAAAATGAGTATAATCCTTTTCATCTAGCTTCCTCCTCATAAAAAGAGAAGAGGATTCCCTCTTCCCTACATCCATTTTAATCTAATTAAGTTTTTATTCCAAATTTAATTTACGATATTGATATTGTAATCCTTGAACCATGTATGAAGCTGAACAAAGTAGGCTAATAATTGCGGTCCTGTCATCAACTGGCCAAACCAAGGCTCTTTGAACGAGTTTCCTCCAGATTGAGTCAGTTTTTCCAATTGCTCTTTGTCAAAAAATTCATGAATAGCTGAAGACTTATCCTGTAAAATAGCCAGCATCTGATTTTGAACGGCCTTCGTATATTCAGGATTATGTGTTTTTGGATAAGGGCTTTTTTTACGGTACAATACTTCCTCAGGCAAAATGCCTTCGAAGGCCTTACGCAGAAGTCCTTTTTCCCTGCCGCGGTACATTTTCATCTCCCACGGGATATTCCAAACGTATTCTACTACACGGTGGTCTGCAAATGGGACTCTGACCTCAAGGCTTGCCCCCATGCTCATTCGGTCTTTCCGATCCAACAAAGTGGTCATAAACCATATCATATTTATATAGAATAACTCTCTTCGCTTTGATTCCTCCAAGCTTTCCCCTTCTAATTTAGGCGTTTCGGAGATGGCCTGACGATATTGTTCCAAGCTATATTCACGTAAATTTAACCTGTCCTTCCAAAACGGCTTTAATAAATTTTCCCTTGACTCAACTGAACGCATCCACGGAAAGCCTGGGCGCTCTAAATCTTCCTTGCGATGAAACCATGGGTAGCCGCCAAAAATTTCATCCGCACATTCACCCGACAGACTAACAACAAAATCCTTTTTTATCTGTCTGCAAAACCATAGTAAGGAAGAGTCTATATCGGCCATACCTGGTAAATCCCGAACGTGAACGGCTTCCGCTAATGCATCAACTAATTGCTGCTGTGAAATAATTTCACTATGGTGTTTCGTTTGAAACGTATCTGTCATGAGATTAATATATTTTTCATCGGAATCCGGCTGAAATTCATTCGCAGTAAAGTATTGCTGATTTCCCTCATAATCAATCGAATACGTTTGAAGCTGCCCTTTCCCCTGCTCTTCTAAACCTTTCGCGGCAATGGCTGTAATGATACTCGAATCCAGTCCTCCTGACAATAAGGTACATAAGGGTACATCCGAAACAAGCTGTCTTGTGATGGCATCGCTGACTAAGAAACGTACTTTTTCCGCTGTTTCCTCCGCATTATCCTTATGCTCCTCGCTTTTTACATTCCAATAACGCCAAATTTTCAAGCCGTTTTTGGAAAAGGTAAGAGCATGTGCCGGCCTTAATTCGTTAATCCCTTTAAAAACACCAGATCCTGGCGACCTCGATGGCCCAACACCTAAAACCTCTGCCAGACCTTCATGAGTAATCTCTGTTTTCACCTCTGGGTGGGCAAGGATAGCTTTTAACTCTGATGCAAACAACACCCCATCCTTATGTTCTTTGTAAAATAACGGTTTTACCCCCAATCGGTCGCGTCCGATAAAGAGCTGCTCTTTTTTGCTATCCCAAACCGCAAAGGCATAGATCCCATTTAAATAGTTCACACACTCTTCCGCCCATTCTATATAGGCAGTTAACAGTACTTCTGTATCAGAATGACCATTAAAAGAATATCCTTTAGTAAGGAGAATTTTGCGCAAATCTTCGGTGTTGTATAATTCTCCATTGTAGCAAATTGTATATGTTGAGCCATCCTTTTGTTTGGACATGGGCTGACGTCCCCCAGCAGGGTCAACGACGATCAGCCGCTTATGACCGAAACCTACATGTGTATCTGTCCATAGATTTGTTTCATCAGGACCTCTTTTTGCCAATGTTTGCGTCATCTTTTCAATTGCATGGTGTTCTTTTCCAACCCATTTTTTAAAATCAATCCATCCTGATATGCCACACATGTAATTTTGTACTCCTCTCTGTTATTGCAGTTAATTCACTGCTTAGATGGTGATTATTCTATTCAGCCCAAATGAATTGGTTAATTGTCCATAACAGAAATGGTATCGGTCAGTTTGTCTATATACTTACGTAAAATAGTTTTTTTAAAAAATAGTTGAGGTTATAAAATCCCTTTAAGATGTCAAAAAAGGAAAATGAAAGCATCTGGCATGGAGGTTAACAATGAATCGACAACAACGAATCCATCTATACGATATTCAGGAGCGGTCTTATACAGAAGGGACCGTTGAACAAATAAATGGTCAATGGATATTTTTTGATGAGGAAACAGAGGAAGCCTCTATGTTGGAGGAATTTCTTCACCAGGAAATTGAAATCTTCCGGATGAACCGCTGGAAAAAGGGAATATTGTATGAACCAGGCAATATCCGAATTGGAAACGAAGTAACGATGCTGCGAGACCATGATACTGTAAGAATTAGGAAGCATTTAATCTACTCTCTCGAACGACTTTTAGATGGAATTAATGATGATGCCTTTTTCCAATTTGTGACGACCTTGAATTCTTTAGAATTTTCCATTTATGACTGTATTTACTGTTATAATCATTTGTCCTTTCTTTCGGATGAGAATCGTAAAGATGGGGTCAATTTTATGGTTTTTGATAATCAAGAGCTCATTTGCAATGTGCAGCATCATTTTTATTATTATGAAAAGGTCAATGACCGGTTTGAGTTTACAATTAACACTGGCAAGCGATTAATCATTGAAAAAATGATTTCATAAATAAAAGAGGCTGTGGTCAGCCTCTTTTATTTATTCTCCGATATATTTTGCATAAAGTGATTTTGCTTTGACAATGTCATTGGTTCCATGGATCAGGACCCTGGCATCTTTGAATATGACAATGGAGATCCCTTCTTCGGGGGAAAACCGGACGAGAAAGTCATTTCCCGCTGCTTGAGTGCTGTTTACAAGCCTTGCACGAACTTTATTTAAATCTAGCTCCCGTTTCCTTCTGGGATTGACCTGCACTGTGTTCCGCCCGCATAGAGATGTATAAGATGCCTGATGCTCCGAGGAGCGGTCCAGAAAGTCAAATCTCCTTTCCACGCAGGCCGGACAATTAGGATTTCGCCCCTGTGAAATATCCATTTGCATCGTCGTCATATCCCAGATGTCGATTTGTTCAAGATTAGGAGTCGTCTTTGCATCAACTAGATATTTGATGGTTTCCATCGCCTGAAAGGAACCGATAATATCTGTTAACGGAGAAAGAACGCCAACTGTATCACAGGTTTCCCCCAATCCTTCCGGAACATCTGGAAATAGACAGCGGTAGCAAGGAGTAATCCCTGGTTTGATGACGGCAAACATTCCTCTTGAACTGACAGCGGCCCCATGAACCCAAGGAATGCCATACTTAATGGCCACATCATTGATCAAGAAACGGGTCATAAAATTGTCCGTTCCATCCACAATTATATCCATCCCACTTATCAGCTCTTCAGCATTATCCAAATTAACATCGGCAATAACCGCATCAACCTTGACGGATGAATTAATTTTATTCAGCCTTTTTTGCGCGGCAATCGATTTTGGAAGATTTAATTCCGCATCCTCTTCATCAAATAGCGTCTGCCGCTGGAGATTGGACAGCTCCACCACATCCCGGTCAATCAGCCTAAGATAACCGACACCTGAGCGAACTAGATGATTCGCAATAACCGTCCCAAGCGCACCTGCTCCGATCACAACCACTCGGGCTTCCAGCAATTTCTTTTGTCCCTCTTCCCCAATGGCCCGAAACAGAATTTGTCTCGAATACCGCTCCAAGTTACTCATCCAACCGCCCCATTTCTACAAATTAATGAATCACCATTATTTCTATTTTATCAAATTAATAATCTCCTACTATCACGTAAATTTTAATTTTAAAAATATTGTAAAAATGATACAATAAATATTGGATTTAAAGATAATTTTTGGGAGAAATCTCTTATTAAAAAATATATAAAAATAAGAGATGTTGCTATACATTTTAATAGGAAGAGGGGAATTAGCTTGAATTTAGGTGGTTTTAAAAACAAAGAAGTAGTCGTCGATTTATCATCTCGTACCATTGATTACAGAACTATCAACGAATCAGATGCAAAAAAGTATATTGGCGGACGGGGGCTTGGCGTCAAATATGTTTTAGATAACGGCCCCGATGTGGAACCGCTCTCATCTGAGAACCTGCTTTGCATCATGACTGGTCCTGTTACAGGTTCACGCTCCTCGATGAGCGGACGCCTTTGTGTTGTCACAAAATCCCCGCTTACAGGAACCGTAACAGATTCTCACATGGGGGGATGGACAGCAGCACGCCTTAAATGGGCAGGTGTCGATAATATTCTCATCAAAGGGAAAAGTGACCAGCCTGTTTACCTCTACATCGAAGAAGGCAAAGCCGAGCTTCGCGACGCCTCAAGCCTGTGGGGAACAAGCGCCAGAGAATTTGTTAAAGCGATGAAGGACCAATATGGGGAGAAGGACCTGAGTGTCATGACCATTGGCCAGGCCGGTGAAAATACCGTCCGCTTCTCATGCTTCATCAACGAGCATGACCGGGCCGCAGGACGCGGCGGAACAGGAGCGGTTGCTGGTTATAAAAAATTAAAAGCGATTGTCATTAAAGCGGTCCAAAAAGGCAATATGCCGGCGCCAAAGCTTGAAAACGAATATAAAGAAGCCAACAAAAAGGCGGTTAAAGCGATCTTAGATGGCGGGTTGACCGCTCCAAATAAAGGCGGTTTATCCGTATACGGAACGAACGTATTAACCAATATCATCAATGAGGTTGGCGCGCTTCCAACAAAGAACTCCCAATTCACTCATTGGGAGGAAGCCGAAAAGCATAGCGGTGAGTATGTAAACACACACCTTCGTGTTGCCAACAACACCTGCCACGCCTGCCCAGTCGGTTGTAAAATTGAAGTCGAAGTAAAGGATGGCAAGTATAAGACGCGGGTCGAAAGCATCGAGTTTGAATCTGCTTGGTCACTTGGTTCCAACTGCTTATTAAGCGATTCCGAAGCCATCTCCTACTTAATTGACCGCTGCAATGAGTACGGTCTTGATACCATTGAGCTTGGCCATGCGTTTTCAGTAACAATGGAAGCTTACGAAAAAGGGATTATTACCGACAAGCTCAACTGGGGCGATGCAGATGCGATGATTGAGCTGACTAGAAAGATTGCTCTTCGTGAAGGTTTGGGCGGCATTCTTGCCGAAGGTCCTGCCCGCGCTGCGGCCCATTTTGGAGCACCTGAATTATCCATGTCCGTTAAGGGACAGTCCATCCCAGCCTATGACCCACGCGGCATTCAGGGTATTGGTCTTGGGTATGCAACAAGCAATCGTGGTGCCTGTCACCTGCGCGGTTATACCGTGGCAAGTGAGATTGCCGGAATTCCGGAGCCTACCGACCGCTTAAAGCCAGAAGGAAAAGGCGAATTATTAAAGGTATTCCAGGATATGCTGGCCTTTGGTGATTCCATGGATATTTGTAAGTTCTCCTCCTTCTCTGAAAATGCTGAGCATTATGCCGAGCAATATAGTGCGATGACCGGTATTTCACTCACAGCTGAAGATGTCATGAAGGCAGGGGAAAGAATTTACAATCTTGAACGCTATTATAATAACCTTGCCGGCTTTAACAAGAGAGAAAACGATTTCCTTCCAAAACGCTTTACGGAGGAACCGGCATCAGGAAATAGTGCTGGATTTGTCAGCCGCATGGATATCATGCTTGAAGAATACTACGAGGTACGCGGATGGAAAGATGGAATTGTACCAGAGGAAAAACTTCGTGAATTAGGGATTATCGACCATGAGGGTCAATTAGTTTAATAGTTCATTTAAAAGAGGCTGACTCCTTTTTGAGACAGCCTCTTTTCTTAACCTCCTACCCTGGAGGTTTTATATCGATATTTTTTGATTAGTTCTTCAAGGGCGCTCGCACTTTCTGCACTAAAACGAACAAAAACAGCATTCACCTTAAAAGTTGACGTAATGGATATGATTTCTTCTGATAGGATCTGACCCGTCCAGCATTCTGCTGAATATGTATATGGGAAGAAATCCGTCACCTTTTCTGCGCCAAGTTCCTCGAAATACATTCCAAGATGTTCTTTACGGATGCCGCGAAACTCTAACTCTTTTACCAGCATATTATCCACCAGCAACGGGCGGAAATAAGGCGAACTGGTCGGTATCCACTACTTTTGTCTCCAGGTCATCAAGATGGATGATATTTCTGCCGTTGATGAACACATGGACAAATTGCCGCAATTTTTTTTCCTCTGTAAAAATTTCCTCCCTTAGTGCAGGAAACATTTCCACCAATTTATCAAGAACGTCAATAACCCGATCTCCTTCAGGCAATACATTTACAGATACACCGCCGCAAATTTCTCTTAGGTTAGCAAATACCTTCACAATCACCGGCTCCACTCCTCTCTATTTATTAAAATATTAAAAGAAAAACACCTGGTTGTCATCCTATTATCTAAAAAAGCCATCGGAACGATCCGACAGCTTAAAAATTTTAAGGGTTTAGAATGGACATTGGCAGTTCGACAAAACCCAAATATAAAACAAGGGCCCATGCAATTACAAACTGAATCCAAAATACTGAAGTTTTTCGCTTAGCTGCTGCGCGGCTGAGAATCATTTCAAAAAGGCCGATAATCCAAAGCCCGACAACTGCTTTTAAAATATACAACACGCTGATATTTGACAGCATGAATAGTAGACCTACACCAGTTGCGATGATAACAAGATAAAGCACCCTTAAAATCATTTGCACAATTTTTGCCCCTTTTGCCTTCCCGCTCGAATGCAAGGAAAGGGCCACAAAAAACAAAATGAGAGCTAACGCCCAAGCGGTAACGTGACCGTGAATCATATAATAACTGCCTCCTATGTATTGTTATCCTGTCTATCATACCATAGGGAAATGAAAAAAACGAAGAAAAGGAATGGTAAGAGCCTTATTTGAATAAAAATCACGATAATAAGATTATTTGGGCTTTTTTATCACATTATATGAGCCCAAACATAAAATGGTAAAGACCAAATAAAACATAAGGGTGTTGTTTATGCCAGCCATCGTTGGAGTTGCGCAAGTCATTACACTGGGTAACAGCTCTGTTTTTCACATTGGCGATGTTTATAAGATTATGCCATTCGCAGCTGCGAAAACATTCTCTGGGGCTGGATCCTTTAATACCGGTGAAAGATTGGATGTTAATAACAGAATGAGTTCCACAAATACGTACGATCCAGAGCTAATTGATCAAGCAACTGCCTTTAATATGTAATGAATGGGTGGGGTATTATGAATTTTTTTATTCAACAATCCATTCACATCAATTATATCAAAATCGGCGGTATCACCAATTCTTCTATCTTACAAATTGGCAGTGCCGGGATCATTAAATCAGCCGCCTATTTAAGCAATACTGGCGGATTTACACAGCCGGCTCCAACTGCTATTAAACCCGGTGAAGTCGTAAGCCCGACTATATCCCCACTATCTCTGGCCCCGGCTGTTCCGCTGCAAGCTCCAGTCCAGTAGCAGAAAATGACTGAAATTCTTTAAAGATAAGCATTCTTGTAAAATAACAACCAGAATTCTATTGCTGCTGCATATATTTACTTAACAGGAAAAAGTAATTTTCTAGTGAGGTGAGATATATGTATCAGGATATGAACCAATATATTCAATGGCTGGTTCGGAGTGTTCAGGAACAGGAAAATCGAATTGCTTCATTAGAAAGGTCTATTCAACAAATGAAGGATGAAATCAAAAAGTTAAATGAAAAGCCGCCTATCAATGTGGAGAGAATTGAATACAAATTTGACCAGTTAAAGGTGGAAACACTTGAAGGAACATTAACGATTGGGTTAAATCCGGGTGACCTTTCCGGGATTGAGGATTTTGCGGTTCAAAATCAATCTCCTAAGGCGCCAATTCCACCCCAGGATCTCATGCAAAGAACAATGAAATTAGAAGAGGCTATTTATCAATATTTAGAAACAGATTTGCCGCAAATTATTGAAAAAGCCCAAAATCAGCTGGCTATCCCGCCAAATGAATCCTATCTTAGCTTCATTCGGGATGATATTATGAAACAGCTTCCGAACAGGATTGACTTTCATTTTAAGGCGTTAAGCCAAGACCGGACAATTGATGTAAATACAATGGAGGAACAAATTATAGAACTTATAAAAAAGGAAATACAAAATGGCGTATTCGTTTTTCTGCAAAATATACCTGATAATATGAAAGGGATGAACAAGGAATGATTTTTGAAGTCTATAACCGGGATATTTGTGTAGGGAATATTAAAATCACCGGGGTTGCAAGCTCTTCATTGGTCATGGTGGGCGATACTCAAACCATCCAGCTGGCAAGTGCTTTTGATACTCCTCCGGAATCCTTAATCATCGGCCCCTTCGTTCCGCTTGCACCGGATGTGACTCCAGGTTATGCTTGAACGAATATCTAAAGTTGATTTTTTAGGTGCAAAGGTTGTCTCTTTCTCCTCCATTATTCAGGTGGGTGATTCCTGCATTTTAGATGCATTCTCTCGGGCTCTTGCCATTCAAAGAGAAGCGGAAATCTTTTATGGTCAAGAAGGGAATACTCCTTCATTTCCGGTAACGACAAAACCGATTCCGTTTCTGCCGATTAATGAAAACATATCCATCAGGTCGCATCATTTCAATCCTGTTATAAAGGTTCAGAAAATAGATATCGTAGGAATTTCCAATGCCTCCGTACTGAATGTCGGTAATACGAGGAATGTTTCAATGGAAGCACGTGTAAAACATATCCGGCAGCTCCTTCCGCATGGGCATGAAGAGGAACTGCGGTAAGAGATACGCGTTCAACAAGTTTTTTTGCAAAGGATGTTATAAATGCCTGCAATTATAGGACCAGTTCAGATTGTTAATGTTTCCGGCGGAATCGTGCAATTTGGAGATACCGTATATATTTCACCAAAATCCGGCTCGAAAACAGCTGCAGGTTCTGGCGGGTTTAATACTGGTGGAGTTGTGATTGCCAATAATGGCCTTAGCGGGACCAATGTGGTTGACACAAAGCTGCTTGACCAGCCAATTGTTGGGAACAATTAAAAATGACAGATTTGCGTTAAAACCCTATTCTGACTTTAAGTCAATTTAGTCAATTTACAAAGGATGTTTTAAGATGCCGGCAATTATAGGACCAGTTAGTATTATAAATGTTAGCGACGGAATCGTGCAATTTGGAGATACCGTATATATTTCGCCAAAAGCTGTCTCGAAAACAGCCGCGGGTTCTGGTGGGTTTAATACTGGTGGAATTGTGATAGCCAATAATGGCCTTAGCGGGACCAATGTGGTTGATACAAAGCTGCTTGACCAGCCGATTGTCGGGAACAACTAAAAATGACATAAACCTTCAAATTAGGTTTATGTCATTTTTTATTTTTATTAAAGCCTTAAAATATGGGCACCATCAAAGAAAAATAAATATCTCTCGCTTACATTTCTTTTCCAAATTTGTTCGATTGCTTTTGTATATAAATTAATTTGCACTTTGTATCTTTCTTCAAGAATTGGTTTTGCCTGTTCAAACCCGCCTTTAAACCTATCGGTAATTCCATCTGATTTATAATCGATGAGGACAAGACCCCTTTCATCCTCGAGAATGCAGTCGATGATTCCTTGGACAAAGACGGATTCTTCTTCATTCTTCCAATCAGGGTAAACCTCCCCTGCCGGCAAGGCAAGCGTAAAGGGAACTTCTCGATGGATCGCAGCTGCTTGAAAATATCTTCTTCCCAATTCCGTTTGAAAGAATTGAACAATTAACTCAACTGGAATTACTTCTGCCTGTTCAAGTGTTAATAATTCATTATTAACCATCCAGTAAATCTTTTCAGTAATATTTTCCGCTTGAACAGGTTTAGTCAAATCAAGATGCTGCATGACCATGTGCATGGCTGTCCCGCGTTCCGCAGGTGTAATCGATTTTTCCTGCATAAACCTCGGCCGCTTCAGAATCGGTTTCTTCATTCGGCGGACAAGGTCTGTACCGCTTTGCTCATCCTTAAGTTCCGAGAAGCGTTTAATCTCCGAAACCGATTGCTTTGAGCGATGAACAGAAGCCTCTGGATACAGATATACCCATGAAAGTCTGGCTGCAATCTCATCAGAGAGTGCAGAGGACTGGGGAACTTTTTTCCCTGACATGACTAAATCTAAATAGTGGTTTTCTTCTTTCTCCTGAGCGATTACTTGGTTTTGAATTTCATCTGCATGCACAATGGCTATTTTCCAGGAGGAAGGATGCTGGGTAATTTCCTCAGGAACCAGGTCAATTGCCGCACCTACAGCCTTTAATACTCCACTGTCCTGGTGACGGACTATAGCCGGCCCGATCCAGTCTATATAGCTTGAGGCAGAAGCCCGTTCAAAGTCCTTCAGCAGCCAATCCAGATGATTAGCGGAGTCGTTCCACTGATCGATTTTCTTGCTGGCATCTTTTAGTGTGGCTGTCAAATACAGCTTTTCCTTTGCCCTTGTCATGGCCACATATAATACACGCATTTCTTCAGCCAGCATCTCCATTTTCTTTTTACGCTTAAAGGCAATTTGCGGCAGAGACGGATAGGAGATTCGCTTTTCCGGATTAACATATTTAGATGCAAACCCATATTCTTTATCAAGTAAATATGGATTGCGTATATCCGCCATGTTAAAGCTTCGGGCCATTCCCGCCATGAAAACTACTGGAAATTCCAGCCCTTTACTGCTGTGGATGGTCATGACCCTGACAACATCCTCCTGCTCCCCAAGTGCTCTTGCAGCCCCAAGATCATCGCCTCGCTCCATCATGCGCTCAATAAAGCGTAAAAAGCGGAATAGACCGCGAAAGGATGTTTTTTCATAGGCCCGCGCCCTGTCATATAAAGCTCTAAGGTTAGCCTGACGCTGCTTTCCTCCCGGCAGGCCGCCGACAAAGTCATAAAAATGGGTATCGCGGTATAGCTGCCATATAAGCTCTGAAAGCGAGCCCTGCCGCGCCACAGGGCGCCATTCCTTCAATAAATCATAGAAGTGCCGAACTTTTTCATAAAAGGATTCAGAGTGTTCAGCGGGTTTACTCATACAAAAAGAATGAACAGCCTCCCAAAATGATCCGGTTTTCCTGCATAATCGGATTTGCGCCAGCTCTTCCTCGTTCAAGCCCACAATCGGCGACCGCAACACTGACGCTAATGGAATATCTTGAAACGGGTTATCAATGATTCGCAGCAGTGACATCATAATGGCCACTTCTGAAGCCTCGAAATAACCAGTTGATAGGTTAGCATAAATTGGTATCCCTTGTTGCTTGAATTCCTCCATTATCTGTGGAGCCCATGTCATGGAACGAAGAAGAATGACGATATCCCGATACATAACCGGCCGGCCTGACTTCGTTTTTGGATTATACACTTGAGCCCTATTTTCCACTAATTCCTTTATTTTGGCCGCGATCGTCCGGGCTTCCAGCTGTGATTGTTCAAGATCGCTCTGATCGAATTCAGCAGGCTGAGCATCATCATCAATCCCCCCTGCCGATTCTGGTCCATCAGTATCGCGATTTTGGTCAATCAGAATCAGCTCAGCAGGAAATGGCTCTTCCTCAGGATAGGGAGCTCCTTTTTTCAATTCAGCAGCTTCATCGTATTCAATTTCCCCAACCTTTACACCCATGATTTGTTTGAAAATATAGTTTGTCGCATCAAGGACTTCCTTACGGCTCCGGAAATTGCGGGCTAAATCAATTCTTAATCCCGAAGCTTCCCCATCGAGCCGAAATCGATTATATTTTGAAAGAAACAGGTTGGGTTCTGCTAACCGAAAGCGATAGATGGATTGCTTTACATCCCCGACCATAAATAAATTGCCTTCGGCCTCGTCCTCTTTAGCGATAAGCTTTAAAATCGTTTCTTGAACCATGTTGGTGTCTTGATACTCATCCACATACACCTCTTTAAAATGACGCCGGTAGGCAAGTCCTGCCTCTGAAGGATGAAAAACCCCTTCTACTGTAATTTCACCTGTCAATATATCAAGGCAATAGTGCTCCAAATCCGCATAATCGACAAGCCCTTTTTCCTTTTTTACACTTTCAAAGCGAACAGAAAATTCTTTTACAAGACTGACGATTGTTTGAATAAGCGGCTTCATTTCATCCATATCCCGTAAAAAGCTATCAGGCTTTCGCGAAAAAAGTTCATCCTTCAAATCTTGAAGCTTTTTCTTCGCTTTATCCCGAAGCTTTTGAGCCTTTTCCGTCAATTCTTTATCAAAAGAGTCCCCTTTGACTTGTTTCGCTCTTGAAAATGACCATGCTTGCATAGCGTCATAGAGAACAGTCCAGGATTCCTGTTTTGACAGCATCAAAGAGTCAATTAGCTGCAGGTCCTCGAGAAAATTTTCCGCTCTGGGAGCCGGACCACCCGGCAGCTTGGCAATTTCTAAAGCTTTTAAAATCATATCCCTGGCAGCCTCTAATTGAAGCTCAATATCAAAGAGAAGTAACTCCACGAAGGGCAGCTCCTCGATATTTTTTACAGCAGAAACGTCATACATATCCACAAGTGACTGCAAATAACCTTGCGGTGAAGGATTTGCCCGGGCAAAATCGTAAATGGACAGCACAATTTCCATTAAGGCGGCATCACTGCGGTCGCTTGTAAAGGAGTCTACTAATCTAAAAAATGCCTCATTATTCTCTTTCCCATATTCCTCTTCAAACAATTCATCCAACACTTCATCCCGGAGCAGCTGAGCTTCTGTGACATCCGCAATTCGGAAACCAGGGTCGACATCGATCAGATAATAATATTTGCGGATGACCTCCATACAAAAAGAATGCAGTGTTGATATGGATGCTTTATTCAACAGGCTGAGCTGCTTTCTTAAATGCCTTGAAGCCGGGTCATTGTCAATTGCTTTTTCCAATGCCTCTCCGATTCGATGACGCATTTCCGCCGCGGAGGCATTCGTAAATGTAACCACGAGTAATTCATCGACATTGATGGGGGCTTCTTCAGCTAGGATTTTTTGGATCATTCTTTCAACCAGCACTGCCGTCTTACCCGAACCCGCTGCAGCCGCAACAAGAATGTCCTTATCACGCGCCTGAATGGCTTTCCATTGGTCATCCGTCCAGGTTACGCCTTCAGGCTTTTTAGGAATAACGATTTTACTCATTCTCATGCAGCTCCTTCCTGATTAACTCGAGTACCTCATCCTTGGCACGCGGGAAAAGAATACGATAATGATTGTTTTCAATCGATTCATCAAAATGACAGACAGATTTAAATGCGCAGAAAGTACATGGTGTTTTGTCCTTTAACTTATATGGCGCAATATCCGTATGGCCTTCCATGATGTCATTTCCTGTTTTCTGATATAAATTGCGAACATAATCCTTTAGATCCTCAAAATCTTGTAAACTCGCAACCTTTGATTTTTTTGATAATTGTCCATCCTTCTTGATTCCGGCAGCGATAATCTGCGAGTCACCTGATTCAAGCGTTTGATCCATGAGTTGGATGACCTGCTGATCGCCAAGCATTAATCCATTCATTTTAAACTTTTTCATGATTTCCTTTTCAATCTCGTCTATGGTCAGCATTTTCGTCGACTGGACAAACGGGTTATGCACGTGGAAATAGAGCACACCTGCCGGGCTTGCCTTCATCTCGACTAATTCATTTGAATGGGTCATAACAATATCAAGATAGGTTAGCATCTGAAGGGCAAGTCCATAATAGACTTCAGTTAAATTGACATCCTTTTCGCTCGACTTATAATCAATGACCCGCAAAAAGATGCTGTTGTCTTCGGCTTTAGCCTGATCAACCCGATCAATTCTTCCTGCAAGCTCCATCCGTTTGCCATTTTTTAATGTGAACGATAAAGGAGGAAGCTTCTCATTCCGGCCAAAGCCGAGTTCCAAGCCAATTGGCGAAAAGCCGCTTACCTTCGCATGCTCGCTCAAAACCACGGAAGCCCGGGTAATAATCTGCTCCAGCTTTCGTTTAATATAATGATGGCGCTCCGAGCTTAATAAGATTTGGTTTTGCAGCTTAGGTGCCAGGCTTTTAACCGCATCTTTCGAAAGCTCCTCACATTGTTTTCTCGATAAGCTTGCCCATGATAAATTTTGTTCAGTAACTGTGTCTGCAATTTGCTTTAAGGCCGCATGAAACAGCTCCCCAATATCCGGGGCTTCAAGGCGGAAAATTTGCCGTTCCTTTAGCTTCAGCCCATGTTGAGCAAAATGGGAAAAGGCGCACGAGTTGTAAAGCTCCATTCTTGAAACGCTGGCCTGAATCGTTTCCCCATACAGGTTATCAGCTGTTTCACTAGCTAATTTTACAGTTTGATTGGCATAAAAAAGACTGGAAAATACCTTTTGCGCCCTGTCTTTCCACTGGCCATCCATATAAAAGTTATAAACATCCCACCAAAGGTCTGGAATCCCATAATGCCGCTTTTTCAATTGAAGCTGGGCATTAAGGTATGAAAGAGTAGCACCAGTATTAGACACAAAGTTCAGCTGCTCTTCTTCTGAAACCTGTGAAGGGTCGACAAGCAGCAGCCGTTCAATAACCTCCGGAAACATATCTTTTATTCTCTTAATATACGAAGAAGGAATTAGCGCTTTTCCTTCATCATTTGCAAGCGGATAACTGATATAAAGCATATCTGTTGGGGCGGTAAAGGCTTTATAGGCAATAAAGTTTTCATCCAGCAAGCGTATTCTGCTGCTTGGCGCAACTGTTATGCCGCCGGCTGCAAGCAGCTCCCGATCCTCGTCTGAAAGAATCCCCTCGTCAGCGATTTTCGCCGGCAGAACACCTTCATTCACGCCAACAACAAAGACAATTTTGACATCATTCAGCCGCGATTTCTCCAAATCACCGACTAAAACCTGGTCAAGGGCCGGCGGAATTAGGGAGAAATGCATGGATTCAAAACCTGCCTCCAAAATAGCTGCAAATGATTTTAAGGAAACAGGCTCCTCACCCAAAACTTCCACATACTGGTCAAGGAGATCGATGACGGCATTCCAAACCTGCTCATGCTCCCGTGCCTTTACCAGATTCCCCTTTTCTTCCGCAGCTATCTTCCATTTCTCAAGCTTAGCCGGAACATCTAATTCTTCTAAAAACAAATAAATAGCCTCACAAAACTTTTTGCCTGAATCTGACTTTTTCAATCTTCTCGAAAGCCGAAGAATAGGAGCTGTTATCATAAGCTTCAGCTCATTCAGTTCTTGTTCCATGTTTCTTTCAGCATCTGTTTGAACATTTCGCTCTACATCTAGTCCTTGGTAACGTCGATAAGTCCAGCGATCCTTTTTCGTCCAGCTGCTTCCATTTATTCCGTAAGCTAAACAATAGTTTTCCAGCCTATCCATTCGTTCACGCATTTTCACGGGGTTTTCCTGAAGCGGATAGATTAGCTCTGTTTTTATTACCCTAAAGACCGGGTCATAGCGCCAATAAGAATTGATGACTTCAAGCGTAGAACGAATCAATTCAACAAGCGGATGGCTTTGCATCGTCCGTTTTTGATCAATAAAAAAGGGAATTTGATGGTCGGTAAACACGGGTTCCACTAGTTCATGATATTCCCCGCCGTTTCGAACCAATAGAGCAATATCACGCCAGCGATATCCTTTTAATCGAACTAAATCACGAATCTCACGGGCAATTCCTTCAATTTCAGCCCTTCTGTTAGCCGCTTGGAATAGGTTTAAATTTGCTTTTTCATGATATGGCGCAGCAGGCCTGGCATCAAAATGTTCCTCCAGGTAACTTAAGACGCTCCCAGACCATTTTTTTGATCCTTTAAGAATAACAGGCTGCTCGATTGCTATCCCTTCGATTTTTGCTATCTCATTGATTGTAAAACAAGCCTCGCTCGAAGCACGAAACAGGTCTAGTTCATCCGGTCCGGAATCAACCTTAATGGAATCAGTTGTCAATGCAACCGAAACTCTCCTGCATCGCTTCATTAACTCCGCTATCACTTGATATTCCTGGGGAGAAAAGCTGTAAAAACCATCAATATAAATTTCCGCATCTCTTAAATAGTGGGAGGAGGAAATTTTCTCGGAAAGCAGTCGAAAATAATCCTCGGAATCCAAATATTTACCGAAGATTTCATCCTCAACCCTTTGATAAATCAGTTCCACATCACTCAATTTATCCTGCAGGGATTTTGAAGCCGAAGAACCTTCCGCTTCCATCCTGAATGAACCTAGGGCAAGATCCTGAGGGCTGACACAATACCGCCTAAGCTCCGTAATCATTTGCTCTACCTGCTGAATAAAACCGTTTTTATCTGCTGCCCGATTGAACAGTTTCAGCTGTTCCTTCTTTTCATCGATGATTTTACGGATTAGCATACTCATGCCGACAGTGCTTAAATGCATCCGGCTGATCCCGCCTGTTTCCTGCAGGATTCTCCATGCCAAGCGCGGAAAACTATATACCTGGGCCCGAATCATCCCACCAATATTAGGGTCTGTTGCTAAACGATATTCAGACATGAAGGTCATTTGCTCAGGAACAATATATATAATCGGCTTTCCTTCAGGGTTCTCCGAAAGGCTGCTGGTAATTTCATTAAAAAACATGGCCGTTTTGCCGGTTCCTGACCGCCCGATTACCATTCTTAATGACATGTATTCCCCTCCATCCTCTGCAACTTTACGTATCCTCCATTTTATCATAAAAGAAGCACAAACGTTTGCAATAGCCAGTGATAGATTAAAGCCAAAAATGGTAAAACTAAGCTTTAGAAGGCAAAAAATACGATAGTTTACAAGTGTTAGGCTGTCGAAGGGGTCTGTTGATTGGCGCTCCAGGCACTTCGCTTTCCGCGGGCGTGCCGGGGAGCCTCCTCAGCGCCTCTGGCGCCTGCGGGGTCTCCCCTGCCCCGTACTCCCGCAGGAGTCTTCGTGCCTTCCGCGCCAATCAACAGGTGTATTAAATTAAAACTTCAACTTTACAAGATGAAACAAGTATTTTCTTGCCAGAAGACCAATGAAGGACAAAATTGATGAAATCTACGAGGAAATGTCCTTCATAAAGTGGATGAAGGACAAAAGCGAAGGAATCATTGAGGAAAATGTCCTCATAAAGTTGATGAAGGACAAAAGCGAAGGAATCCAAGAGAAACGTCTTTCATAAAGGGGAAACACTTTGCAAGGTTCGACAAAGTGTGTGCAATACTTTAGTTGATTTGCCTCCCTGTTGATTGGAGCGGAGGGCACTCGACTCCTGCGGGATATAGAGGTCACTGGAGACCCCGCAGGCGCTTTTAGCGCCGAGGAGGCTTCAGGACCTCCCCGCGGAAAGCGAGTGCCCGAAGCGGAAATCAACAGGCCCATTAGCAGGGACAATCAAAAATATCGAAACACAAAAAATTGCCGAGAAAAATATCTCGACAATCGATCAATGTTTTACCATCGTGCTTTCCAACTAACTATTTAAAAATGAACGCCCACTTCATCCAACGGCCAGTACCGCAGGTCAACTTTACCGACCACCTGGCTTTCTGAAATGAATCCAAAGTGTCTGCTGTCCCAGCTTCCCAAACGATTATCGCCAAGGACAAATAATTTCCCCTCAGGGACCTTATCTTCACCGGTAATCTCTTTTAAACTGAAATCACCTGTCAATTTCATACCAAGTGCCTCTTGTTTATATTTCTTTAAAAAAGGTTCTTCATATTTATGGCCATTAATAAATAATTGGTCATCCCGATATTCAATTTTGTCGCCGGGAAGGCCGATAATCCGTTTGACAAAATCCTCTTTTTCATTAGCATGAAAAACAATAACATCGAATCTTTCCAGTTCGCCTGTTTGAAAGCCCAGCTTGTTAACAACAAGTTTATTCCCATCCTGGAGAGTGGGCATCATCGATTCACCTTCAACTACGTAATTCGAGAAAAAAAATGTTCGAATAAAAACGAAAATAATAATACCGATTGCAAAAGCCTTAACCCATTCGATTCCTTCCTGTCTCCATTCACTCCTCACTTTATCCCCTCCGTTTTTTTAGTCCTTTCTCCTGGTGCTTCTCCTCCACATGTCCATTTTTTTCATGTTTGTTTAGTCTTGCTTCAATTCTTCTTCCAGCGAACCAAAGAATAAAAATGATAATAAAAACAATAATCGTCCGAAACGGCTGAGTAACCAAGGAGCGAATATCATATCCAATGAAACTAATGGTAAAAATCATCACCATTTTTCCAATGCATACTGCAAGCATATACTGGGCAAAGCTTAGCTTCGAAAGCCCAGCCACAATATTAACCACTGCAGATGGTGTAAAGGGAAAACAAAGCAGCAAAAACAACGGGCCAAACCCATGCCGTTCCACCCAATCCATCAGCCTTCGGACTTTCTGGTGCCTTGGCAAAAAGGCAAGCAATCGTTTTTGCCCATATTTTCTAATGAACGAAAAGACTAGCAGCGCGCCAATGCAGGCACCCAGCCAGGAATACAGAAATCCCAGCCAGAGCCCAAAAGCACTAGCATTGGCCATCACAAATAAAAATAATGGGAGAAACGGCAGGAAGGCTTCAAGTATCGTCAACAGAATTCCAGGCAAAGGCCCAAGGGCTTTATAGTCCTGAATAAGGTTCATGATATTTTCGAGTGTAAACCAAGCTTTAAATGTTTCAAAATCCATCCGTGTTCTCCTACCCGCTTCTAATTCTATTTTATATCCTAGACAAGTATTATTTTGTAATAAATTGGTGAAGCGCCTCTTTATTTTTTGCAAGATTTATATCCAAAATGGCGCCCTCCCCTTTAACCCGCGTCTCTTCAAAACTGTTATCAACAGGGATTCGTAATGTTTCGACACTTCCCCTTTTATCGGCGAAGAAGTCTTTCCCCATAAAGAGGATATCCGATGTTTTCATATTTGTATTAACGTAAGGAGCTACCACACCTATTAGCTTTGGCAGCTTTGGAAGGGTTTGAATCGCACTTAATTGGTCACCAATGGCCTGTACTGCCTTCTGCTGCCGCTCGACCCGCCCAAAATCACCAATGGCATCATGACGGAAGCGGACATAACTTAACATCTGCTGGCCATTCAACTTTTGCACCCCGGGCTGCAGCGGTGGATCAACATATGCCGACATTTTCTTCTCCACATCGATTTCTACCCCATGTGGGAACGCTTCATCAATCAGTTGGACAAACCCTTGGAAATCAACAATCGCATAATACTGCAAATCAATATCAAAATTCTGCTTAATCGTTTGCCTTATTAACTCCGGACCGCCAATGGCGAAAGCAGAATTTATTTTATGCTTGCCATGCCCAGGGATGGCCACATAGCTGTCGCGCATAATCGAGGTAAGTTTAAAAGTCCCTTTGTCCTCGTTGTAATGGGCAATCATGATGGTATCTGAGCGAGCTTTTTCTTCCCCGCGCGAATCGCTTCCGAGCATCAGAACATTTGTGTCGCCATACTGATCCTTCTGTCCATCAAATTTATACACTACCTTTTGCTCTTTCGTTTCATTATCAATTTTTTTTAATGATTGATTGACACCCTGTTTATATTGAAAATAGGAGTAAGCCGCTCCGGCCCCAATTAAAAGTAATAACACCAATAATACGGATTTCCATCTTCTCCTTTTCTTATTTCGATGTTTATCAGCTCGCATGTTTATCACCTTAATCTATGTATTTTTGGGTTTCACCACTATATATGACTGTTTTTTTCTATCCTTCGTTTCTTCTTTAATTCATTTTCCCCTATCAGATATCCTTCTATTAATAAAAACTTTCTCATGAATTTGTCGAATATTTCAATTAAAAAGCTCACCTAGAGCAAAGCTAGAAGCGTGGCAGCAGTATTGCATTTCTGTTTTCTTTTTTGTAAAATAAAAACAGGAACGTAGGTTCGTATAAAATGAAGGGTGAGATCTTATTATGACGCGAATTCCGGAGAATGACCGTGATATTATGGAAAAAGCCATTTATTTACCAATGGTTTTAACGATCTTAAATAGGGATTTGAATGTGGTGGAGAAGAGTCCTTTTAAATTGAAAAAGCCATATTTGGAGTTAATCGAAGTAACGATGAAGGCTATTCAGGGGGAATTAGCCGAGGTAAAGCAATATATGAAAAAGAATAAGCTTCAGGTTAGTGAAACCAAACGGGACGATGCCTTTACCATGTACATGTTTATTTATAAAGGTTATGAAGAGCATCATAATTATTTTAATCCGCGCATCCGCAATAAGGTCCAAGAATTAATGGAAACCTACTTATTAAAAAAACACCTGTCCCGTTAACCCGCCACAAAGTCATTTTTATTTATAATCATGTGAATGTTCAGAGGCTTTAATAGGCTTTGGAGCATTAAATAGGTAAGTCATTTTTTTATTACCTTCGATTCTTTGGAGGAGCTTTGTCTTTAATAAGGCCGTTCTTAACATTTGTCCTTCAATAGTCCCAAATGAAACTGAAAAAAGATGCGTTTGTTTGTTTTGGAAAGTAACTTGAGTTTGATGAGGCCCTAGACGACGGTAATTCTCAACGTGCTCATGTGAAATCCAAATACATTCGGGGCGGCTCGGTGATGTGGTTGGAAAAAAGAATATATGGTTTGCTGGCTCAATGGCAATAGGAATCTTACGGGAATATCCAATTAGTTGTCTAGTCCCCTTCTTTCTGCTTTCATAATCGACGCCAAAATAGTCGCAGCTTTTTTTGATGATGTCTAATGGTTTAAAAGGTGAAATAAATTCATCATCCACCTCAATAATCTTTGTGTATACTTTACTTCCATATTCCATTGGTGCCAAAAACATGGTACATGAATTAATCTCATACTCTTCAATTTGTTTTTTCAAACTCGTCAACTCCTATTCATATGACTTCCACCATATCTTAACACTTTTATTTCCCAAAGCATTTACTTTTCTGAATTGTTACTAAATTATTCACAAATCCTGTCAAGGAAAAAGTTTTACGGAAATTATAAATACTATTGATAATATTCTAAAAACTCCATATAATAAAAAAAAGCATCAGAGGTGATTTTCTTGAATGAAAAATCCTACACGGACTTAATGAAAGTTGCTGCCATGAAACGGAACCAAAGGAAAGAGAATTTCGTCCAGGACCTCTACATCGACATGCTTTTATCGGAAATCCAGCTTACGGTTGAAAAGGAAAAATTGCTGCGGAAAATTGACTCGGCTATTGATCGGCGGGACAAAAAGTTGTTCATCCAGTTATCGGGCCAGCTTAGGGAAATCAATAAGAAGTTTGGAACTTGAATATGTTCACATTAAACCGTCATTGACGGTTTTTCTTTTTGGCAAGCGAAAAAAGCTGAAGATCAATGATCCTCAGCTTTTTTTAATAAAATTTTATTCTGTTCGATGCTTGACCTCATATTCTTCCAGTTTGGAAATTCGGTCCAGCATTGGCGGGTGGGTGTAGCGGAAAATTTTCACCAGCATCGGCGGATTGACTTGACTTAAGCCGTTGCGTGTCAACTCTTGAAATGATGTGATGGCGGCATCCGGATTTTTCGTCATCTCAATTGCATAGGTGTCAGCCCTTGTTTCCTGATAGCGGGAGACAAGATTTGACAGCGGGCTTGAAGCAAATAGCAGCATTGAGATAATCATGTAAAATAACGGGAGCGACCGTATATCCTTTGTGTCGGAAATTTTCAGTTCTTTTCCAAAGCGGTCAACCGCCCAATTCATCATCCGGTAGGTTACATACAACCCGAGAAGCGATAGCAGCAGGTAGCCAGCAATTCCCCAATATATATGCTTCTCCACATAATGCCCCATCTCGTGAGCCATGATAAATAAAATTTGCTCATCTGAGAGTTTATTTAAGGTAGTATCCCAGAGGACAATCCGGGCATTGGAGCCAATCCCAGCGACGTAGGCATTCATGGCATTTGTTTTTTCCGCCATATTCACCTCAAAGACATGCTCCGCAGGGATATGGGCCTTATCAGCCAATGTCAGGATTTTGGTTTCTAATGCTTTGTCTTTCAAAGGATAAAAGTCATTATATAACGGATCGATAATGACAGGCTGAATAAACATCATAAATAGAGTGAACGGAACCGATAACAGCCAGCCGTAAAGCCACCATCGTTTTTGGCTTTTTCTCATAAGCCAGTATAAGACAGGAACAATAATGAGCCATGTTGCATAATTAAGCCAAAAATCAATCAGTTCGTCCTTCATCCAAGAAGGAAAGGATTGCGTTGAAATATGATACGTTTTTGATAAGGAAAAGCTGATATAGCTTAATGGCAGTACCGCAATAAAGGCAAACAAGGATAACCAGAATAGGTAGACTGGGGTGTGCAGCAGTTTATGTTTCACCGAGTCCTCAGCCCAGCGTTTGAATGCCTTCGACAAGCCAAATAATAAAATCAGAAAGTAAATCAGCCATTCCAGCGGAGTAGATAGGAAAAACAGTAGATTTCTAATTTTCGAATATTCCTCACTCAAGCTAAGTTCTCTTCCATTTAAAAAAGTAGCCGGATCCGCCTTTGTTCCTTCATATTCAAACGGAAGCTTCGGGTCGGCAAACTGGAATAAGTACCAGTAAAAAAATAAGCCATATAAAACAAAGGCCAAAACTGCATAGACCCCCATTTTTCTCGCCATGATTTGTCCCCCTTTGTGTACAACCCTCTATATTTAGTTTAGTTTAAAATGCGGGAAATAGAACTTCGTGTTTTTTTTCTTCTAAAATAGTTTCGGTCACGCAGAAACATCTACGTGACCGAATTTGAAAACTAGCTTATTTCCCCTTAAAAACCGGTTTTCTTTTCTCTCCAAATGCCTGAAGTGCCTCAATTCTGTCTTCTGTCGGGAGTGTCACCTCATATGCCTTGCGCTCAATTTGCAGCCCGGTGTTCAAATCAGTATTCATCCCTTGTTTAACTGCAAATTTCGCCTGCTGTAAGGCCACTGGACCATTAGCAAGGATTTGTGAGCAGAATGCACGACTTTCATCCAATAGCCCATTACCATCTACCACTCTAGTTAAAATGCCATAGCTAAAGGCTTCATCTGCCGTTAGCCTTCTAGCAGTTAAAATAAGCTCCAATGCCTTCGCCTGCCCAATCAAGCGCGGCAGCCGCTGTGTTCCCCCTGCCCCCGGAATGATGGCAAGACTCGTTTCTGTCAGCCCCATCAAGGCACCGCTTGCGGCAAACCGAAAATCGCAAGCCAAAGCAAGCTCCATCCCGCCGCCAAAGGCAAATCCATTGATCGCTGCAATCGTCGGCTGCGGCAGCTGGTCAATCGCATTAAAACATTCGTTGATTTTAAACAGATTACGCTTCACCTGTTCATCCGTCAGGCTTTTGCGCTCTTTTAAATCGGCACCGACACTGAATGCCTTCTCCCCTGCACCAGTAAAAATAACAGCCCGTATATCCGGATTGACGCGTATTTCCTCAACCGTATTCTGCAATTCCATTAAAGTTTCATGGTTAAAGGCATTCAGTGCATCAGCGCGATTGATCGTAACAACCGCTATGTGGCTGGCAACCTCAAGTAAAATGGCCTTCATTGATCCTGCACCCCTTTCGCCTTTATAAATTCGAAAAAGGCAAGCTAAAAGCCTGCCTTTTTCATTAAAAAATTTTAGTTCCCAACAGTCTGCGCTACCTGTGTCTTTAAAGCGCGTCTTAAGATTTTACCGGTCGTATTCTTTGGAAGTTCCTCTAGAAAGACAACTGAAGAAGGAACTTTATACTTGGCAAGATGCTCCTTGCAGTAGCTAATCATCTCTTCTTCCGTAAGATCTGCCCTTTTACTTACGACATATGCCTGTACCGCTTCTCCTTGGTTCAGATCCGGAACACCAAGCACCGCAACTTCAACAACATCAGAATGATTATAGATGACTTCTTCTACCTCACGTGGGTATACATTGTAGCCGCCAACGATAATCATATCCTTTTTGCGGTCAACAATATAAAAATAGCCCTCTTCATCCATTCTTGCCATATCTCCCGTATGAAGCCAGCCGTCTTTAATGCTCGCTGCCGTTTCCTCCGGCATTTTATAATAGCCCTTCATTACGTTTGGACCACGGACAATCAGTTCGCCAACCTCGCCGACAGGAACCTCTTCGCCAAGTTCATTCACGACTTTGTTTTCCACATTAACGATGGAAGGTCCGATCGAACCTGCCTTGCGTGGACGATCAAGCGGGTTAAAGCAGGTAACCGGAGAGGCCTCCGAAAGACCATAGCCTTCAGAAATGAGCACATCAAATTTCTTTTCGAAGTTTTCTAATAGGGCAACAGGCATCGCGGCACCGCCGGAAATGCAAAGACGTAATGAACTTAAGTCCTCAGGGCTTCCTTCCGGATATTGAAATAAGAAATTATACATAGTTGGTACACCTGCAAAAACCGTCGCCTGATATTCTTTCGCAAGTTGAAAAATATCCTTCGGGCTAAATTTTGGGGCAATCAATAGAGTTGCTCCTTTTAACAGCGGTGCATTCAAAGCAACCGTTAAGCAAAAGACGTGGAACATTGGCAAGGTTGTAATCACACGGTCGGCATCATTCATTTTCAAATAAGTGCCGACATCACTGGCATTGCTATACAGATTTTTATGTGTCAGCATCGCGCCTTTTGGCTTACCCGTTGTACCTGAAGTATAAAGGATAATGGCAGTATCATCGTCATGAAGTTTAGGACCCTGGAAACTTAATTCACCGGATGCCACCACATCTGTAAACGATTTCATTTTAGGATACACGGTAAATCCCTCAACACCAGGCTGTGCCAATCCCTTTTGCTCTGTTTCGCAAATAATATAGTGGTTCACTTTCGGAAGCATGGTATGAACTTTTTCTGCTAATGGAATCATCAGATCAAGGCCGACAACCACTTTTACATCGCCATTATTCAGGATATAACCGATCTCATCAGCGGTATAAATCGGATTGACCGGAATAACTGTTGCCCCTAGGCGGAGTGCCCCATACAACCCAATGACAAAATGCGGGGAATTCCCCAGCAATAGTGCGATATGGTCCCCTTGTTTTACCCCCAATTTCTCAAGGCCTGAAGCAAACTTGGTAATCGCCCTATCCAGTTCGGCATATGTACTGGATTTGCCCATAAAGTGGTAAGCAATTTTCGTGGCTGAAGCCTTGGCAGTTTCATGAAGCTGTGTCGATAGATTCATATTCTCTCTCCCCTCAAATGAATGAATGCTCATTCACAAATTCGTAACAATTTTCTAAATATATTATATTGCTAGAAATTTATCTATACAAGTATAATACTTAAAAATTTCAGAAAAAAATAAAAATAGGAAGCGTTTTAATACAAACGCTTCCTGCATCCAAAAATTAGTATATTAAGTTAATAAAATCCTCTTTGGAAACATTTCCAAAATAATACGTTGTATCCACATCTTCCAGCGCACTTTCCATTTCGCTTTTTTCATAACGAATCCCACTAAGCCGCTGTTCTATTTCACTGACATCGCCCACACCAAAAAAGTCACCATAAATTTTGCAATTCTCGATGATTCCTTTGTTCACTTCAAGCCGGACATCAATGGAACCAACCGGGAACCTGTGCGAGTGCTGTAAATTGAATTTTGGAGACTTTCCGTAATTCCAATCCCAGTTTTGATATCTTTCTTTGGAAAGCTGATTGATGTTTTGCCAATCTTCTTCCGTTAACACATACTCAGGAACATCTTCCTGTCCTTCAAAAATATATTTAAGGAGCAGGGAGCGGAATTCCTCGATGCTTATTTTTTCTGATAAAAATTCAGAAATGTTAGCAACCCGGCCGCGGACTGATTTGATTCCTTTGGATTCAATCTTATCTTTCTTCACCTTTAAGGCAGATACAACGTTTTCCATTTCAGAATTCAAAAGCAGCGTTCCATGGCTGAACATTCTCCCCTTTGTCGAAAATTGGGCATTTCCAGAAATCTTCCGCCCGTCTACTTCGATATCATTACGGCCGCTTAGATCGGCATTTACTCCTAACTTTCTTAAGGCCTCAATCACCGGTTCAGTAAATTTACGGAAATTATGAAAACTTTCACCGTCATCCTTCGTGATGAAACTAAAGTTTAAATTCCCCAAATCATGATAAACCGCCCCGCCGCCTGATAATCGGCGGACCACATGGATGCCGTTCTTTTCCACATATTCAGTATTAATTTCTTCAATCGTATTTTGATTTTTTCCAATGATGATGGATGGCTCATTTATGTAAAATAATAAATACGTCTCATTAATATCAAGATTCTTTAATGCATACTCCTCAATCGCCAGGTTAATGCGCGGATCAGTAATCCCTTTATTATCAATAAACAGCATACTCACCAAATCCCCCTTTAAAGTTGAATAGTCTGAAATTCTTCTGCAATTTTTATTATACCAGTAAATTCACCTGATGCCTCATGAACTAAATCACATACATTCCCGTAATGCGGCAGGTGAGTGAGAATTAATTGCTTTACGCCTGCCTCACGGGCAAACCGGCCAGCCTCTACACTGTTCATATGTCCCGCTGATTTGCCGTTTTGATGCCCGTAAAAGTTGCACTCGCATAACAACACATCTGCATTGCTGCTAAACTGAATAAACTCCTCTTTAAAGGCGCTATCCCCTGTATAAACCAATGACTTGCCGCCCGCCTCAAATCTCATCGCATAGCAAGGCACAGGATGGTCTGTTTTTAAAAAGCTTACTTGAAACGGACCGATAGACAGGACCTGATTTGGTTCATAGGCAATTCCTTTCGTAATTGTTTTATAGGTTAATTTTGTAAATTCATGCTGATCAAAATGGTGTCCATAGATTGGCAGGGTCGGAAATTGTTTTCCCAAAAAGCCTTGGATCAGCCTCGCATGCTGCAGGACACCGATATCGGCAATATGATCAGGATGGTAATGGGAAAGAATAACCGCATCAAGCTCCTCAGGCTCAACGATATTTGGCAGTTTCGCAAGAACTCCGCTGCCGCAATCGACTAGCAGCCGAAACCCTTCATGTTCAAGTAAATAGCCTGAGCTTGCTGCATCCTTTTTTGGATAGCCGCCCCAAAACCCGATGACCGTCAATTTCATGATAAATCCCTCCAAAATTCCAGTTCATTTTTAATATGTACATTATCAGCAGCTCTTTACTATATTCATACACGAAAAGACCAGCCGTATCAATGTTGAAGGCTGGTCTTTCAAGTTTATTCATGTGCTGCTTTAAATTGATGCTTCATCCTCATCGCATAGTTGGCAATTGACAATACGCTGAAGCCAACAATAAAGCCAAATAAAATGAGGGCATTTTCCCACATAAAGCTGAAATCACCGCTTGAAATCACCGCTTTAAAGCCCTGCACCGAATAGGTCATCGGCAGGAAGGCATTAAAATGCTGCAAGAAATTCGGAATCAATTCAAGCGGGAATGTTCCTGCACTTGTTGTTAATTGGAAAATTAAAATGATAATCGCGATAAACCGCCCGGCATCTGCAAGTACTGATACAAGCAATTGGATTAACGCAATAAAAGTTAAGCTTGTAATTATGGAAAACAAAATAAACTTTGGCATGCTTTGAACTTCAAGGTTTAATCCAAACAGAAGGATTGCATCAGCAATCAATGCCTGGATTATTCCGATGCCTGCCATAATGGCAAATTTGCTGGCAAACCAATTAAAACCGTTTGCCGGTCGGATGGCAGCATCTCTAATCGGGAAGACAATCGATAATAATAGAGCACCAACAAATAATCCTAATGATAGGAAGTATGGCGCAAACCCTGTTCCATAGTTTGGTACAGTATTTAAACTTTCCTTATCCAGTTTGACCGGTTTTGCCATCATATCATAGGTTTTGTTGTCTGTGTGAACCTTTGCAGCCTCATCGGAACCCTCTTTCAATTTATCCGCCAACTCCTTGGCACCATCAGACAGTTTTCCTGCTCCATCTTTTAACTGCTCCGAGCCATCTGCCAACTGTCCGGCACCAGTAGTGATGGCATCGGCACCTGCGGTTAATTGCTTCATCCCAGTTGAGAGACTGCCCGCACCGCCGTTTACCTCATTAGAGCCTAAATATAATTGATGGACCCCTGCCTGTAAGGCCTGCTGCCCTTGGTTGATCGTTCCTAAACCTGATAACAATTGATCAAAGTATGGGTTTGTCTGGCTGGCGATTTTTTCTTCAAGGCCTGACGTTGCTCCTGAAAGCTTACCAGTCAACTCTGTTTTAAACGTATCAAACCCTGCACCCAAATTGGAGGTCAGCTTGGCAGATACAATCGGCTTTACTATAGCCTTGATTTGTTCCTTTGATTCCGCTTGAATAATCTGCTGTGCATACTGTTCTGGGATACCGCTGGCAACAAGCGCCTTTGTTTGATTTTCAATAATTGGCCCCATCATGCTTTGCATTTCAGCCGGAGTAAATTTCCCACTTGAGATCAGGCTTTGAGCTATTTGATTCATGGCTTGCTTTTGTTGATAAATTTGTTCAGCAGTCTGGTCAGCCATTTGTTCAATTAATGACGTGGATAACTGGGATTCAAAACTATTTATCCCATTATTTAATTCCACAACACTGCCGCTCAATTGGTTATTGATTTCTTTCGCAATCCCAGCAGGGAGCTCTTTTTTCAATTGTTCTGCACCCGCATAGGCCTTCTTTGTTCCGGCCACAAGCTTTGGAAAATTGGAATCCACCTCAGACAGACCGGCGCTAAGCTTAGATGAGCCATCAGCAAGCTTAGCCGATCCGGCATCCGCCGTTTTCATGCCGTTATCAAATTCAATCGATTTTTCAGCAAGAGTTGCTAGCCCTGCATAGAGGTCTTTCGAACCTTGAGTTAATTCTTTAGAACCGTCGCTCAATTGGCCCGCACCATCGCTTGCTTTTTCAACTCCATCAGCAAGATCGGTTATTTTAGAAAAAATAGTCTCAGCATACGTTTCCGTTACCTTTTCAGAAACTGCGGTTTTTATTTTTTCTGCGGCCGTTCCGCCAATTTGGGCTGATAAGAAGTTATAGCCTTCGTTTGGGACATAGGTTAATGTTAGTCTTTTCGGTTGGTCGTCCATTAATGTGGTCGCATTTTCCGAAAAATCGTTCGGAATTTCAATCAGCATATAATATTTTTGTTCTTTGAGCTTTTTATAACCCTCACTTTTACCAACCGATTCAAAGCCAAACTCCTTGCTTTTCTCTAGTTTTCGCACTAGGTCATTGCCAAGCTTCAGCTTTTCTCCGTCAAGTGTTGCCCCTTTATCTTCATTAACTATGGCAACAGGCAAATGATCCAGTTTGGCGTATGGATCCCAAAATGCCCAAAGGAACATTCCAGCATATAACACCGGGACCAGCATGACCGCAATGATCGGGATTAAGATTTTTCTATTTTTAAGAATAGTTGATAGTTCAGCCTTTAATAGGTTTGGTTTCAACCTTATCCTCCTCTCTAATATTGACTAATTTGTTCATTTGGTCATTTGTGTTCTAAAAAGAAGGACTATCCAGCAGACAATCCTAAAAAAACGACTCATAAAGTGACCAAATGAACGTTTCAGTCATTAATCACTTAATGAGTATACTACCATTTTAATTTGTTGACAAGAAAAATAAATGAAAACTCGTCGATTGGCGAGTCCGATAGGACGAAGACAGAGACGTAGTTGAATTTATGCGTTATGAAAGTATAAATTTGTGAAAATTTATATTTTCATATTAGCTAAAAAAAAGAAGCTGATTTTAAGTTCAGCTTCCTTTGTTAGTTAAATATTCTAGTACATTTTTAACGGCTGCTTCTCCTTGGTCGATACAATCCGGGACGCCGACACCGCCGTAGGATGCTCCAGCTAAAAACACGCCCGGCAGTTCTTGTTTCATAGCCTCCAGAATGGAATTGAGCCGCTGTTTATGCCCGACCGTATATTGAGGCATCGAGTTTTTCCAGCGGGAAATGACGGCAAAATCAGGACTCATATTAATTTGCATGATTTTGTTTAAGTCATCAAGGACGATTTTAACGATTTGGTCATCGGACAGATCGACTACCGTTTCATCCCCCGCCCTGCCTACATAACAGCGGAGCAAAACTTTTCCCTCCGGCGTAGAATGCTCCCATTTTTTATGTGTCCAGGTACAGGCCGTTATTGTATAATCACTGTTTCTAGAAACGACAAAGCCAGTCCCATCTATGTCCTCATTTATGGCCTCTTCCGGGAAGGCCAAGGCAACTGTGGCAACGGAAGTCGAGGGAACATATTTCAAAGGTTCAAAAAAACGATAATCCGAAAACATCGCCTGCGTTATTTTGTGAGGGGTGGCAGCAATAATACTATCGGCTGTCAGGCATTCCCCATTGTTCAGATAAACCTCATATTTATTATTTACCCGAGCGATGTTCTCCACCCGATGCCCTTTTAAAACCGAGCTGGCATCTAATTTTGCTTCAATCGCTTCAGCAAAGGATTGCAAGCCTGTTTTAAAGGTGAGGAATCCGCCTTTTTTTGATTTCCCTTTATCACCCTGCTGTTTTGGCTGCGCCGGAGTTGATTTTTTCATCCCCAATATCAGGCTGCGGTGCTTCTGTTCCACCTCATAAAATTGCGGAAAGGTGGCCATCAAACTCATTTGATCGATATCGCCTGCGTAAATTCCTGAAAGCAGCGGTTCAATTAAGTTCTCGACCACTTCATCACCCAACCGCCTTCTAAAAAAATGACCTAATGCTTGGTCTTTTCCGCTTTCAGAGCGGGGCAATATTAAATCGGCCGCTGCTCTCAGCTTCCCTGGAATGGAAAATAACCCCGTTGTCATAAATGGCCCCACTTCGGTCGGGATTCCCATGATTGAGCCGCCCGGCATGGAATGGAGCTTTTCATTCACCAAAACATAGGATTTCCCCGTTGAGTTTGGTACTAATTGATCGTCCATCCCAACTTCCTTCGCCAGCCGGATGATACTCGTTTTTCTGGCCAAGAAGGAATCCGGACCTCTTTCAATGGTGAAACCGTCTCTTACAACAGTCTGCATTTTTCCGCCGAGTCGGTGCGAGGCTTCAATAAGTTGGATCTCCAGCGGGAGATTTTTCTCCTTTACTTCTTTTTGAAGATAATAGGCTGCGGTCAAACCGGCAGCTCCCCCACCAATAATAATTACCTTCTGTTTTTCTTCTGCCACCTGACGTCACCTTCTTCAAATTGAATTTCCAAGTTCCTAATCCGCTAACTTCTTTAAGATGACGGTTGACAATGTATCAATGAATTCTTCCTTTGCATTAGGCATTTCCGGTCGATAGTAGCTCACGCCCAATTCACGGGTAACAGCCTTACATTCATAATCATTATCATATAGAACCTCAAGATGGTCCGAAACAAATCCAACTGGTGCATAAACGAATGCCTTATAGTGATGGTTATGATATAAATCTCTCGTTAAATCTTGAACATCAGGTCCTAACCATGGCTCCGGCGTATTTCCTGCGCTTTGCCAGCCAATCACATAATTCTTTACTCCTGCTTCAGCAGCAATTAAATCCGCAGTTTCTTGCAGCTGTTTTGGATATGGATCCCCAAACTGAAGAATTTTTTCCGGCAGACTGTGGGCCGAAACGATCAGCACCGCATGATCCTTTTCTTCTTCAGGCATTTGTTCAAAAGTTTGTTTGAGCTTATCCGCCCAGTAAGAAATAAACTTTGGTTCCTGATACCAGCTTTCAATCGTTTTTATCGTAAGTCCGCCTAATTTTTCTGCCTCTTCAACCGCTCTGCCATTATAGGATTTTACGCTAAAAGTTGAAAAATGCGGGGCAAGCACGATACTTACTGCCTCTTTTATGCCGTCCTCATGCATCTGTTTAACGGCATCTTCAATAAACGGCTCAATATGCTTTAAGCCAAGATACATTTTAAATTCGACTTCATCTTGAATTTTATTTAAATATGCTTCTAGCTTTTCACCTTGTTCAAGGGTGATTTTTGCCAAAGGAGAAATCCCGCCAATCGCTTCATAGCGATTACGTAGGTCCTCAATCATTTCCGGAGTTGGTTTTCTCCCATGCCGGATATGGGTATAGTATCTTTCCAGGTCGTCTGCATTGTAGGGGGTACCGTATGCCATCACCAGCAAGCCCATTTTCTTTTTCGTCATCGTTTGCACCTCTTATGTAATTTTCCGTATTCCTTTTATTAGGGATAGGGCCACAAGGCTTGTGCAGTCTCAACCTGACATCCCTTATGGCCCTTTTTAATAGCTCTTTTATTTTGCCAAAAATCTGCTCTTAATACCAATAAAAAGCTTAATTCAACAGGTTATCTGCCGTTTTTCGCTGCTGAATATTCATGAACAAAAGCCGTAAGTTTTTTCAGGTTTTCCGGATTAACAGACGGGAATACCCCGTGGCCTAAATTAAAGATATATCCGCCTTGCTCCATTCCCTGATCTAAAATGGCTTTTGCCCTCTCTTCAATTACTTCCCATGGAGCCAAAAGGATCGCTGGGTCAAGATTTCCCTGGACTGTTTTCTGAATCCCCATTTCCCGTGCTTGGCGGATTGGCAGACGCCAATCAAGACCGACAACATCCAGCGGCAGGTCATTCCATTCCAATGCCAGGTGGCTTGCGCCGACACCGAACATGATTAATGGAACATTCTCTTCTCTTAATGAAGAAAAAATCCGGTTCATGACTGGTTTAATAAAATAACGGTAATCCTCCACATTTACAGCGCCAACCCATGAATCAAAAATTTGAATAGTGCGTGCTCCGGCTTTGATTTGCGCTTTTACGTATGTAATGACCATATCGCCTAGTTTATCCATCAACGCAAACCAGGCCTTCGGCTCAGCGTACATAAACGCTTTTGTCTTATTATAATTTTTCGAAGGGCCGCCCTCGATCATATAACTAGCAAGCGTAAATGGGGCACCGGAAAATCCGATTAAAGGCACGGATAATTGTTCCTCTGTCAATAATTTAATCGTATCGATCACATAAGGAATATCTTCTTCAGGATGCAATTCCCCTAGTCTTTCCACATCCGCAAGGGAACGAATTGGATTGTCAATGACCGGACCGATGCCGCCTTTGATTTCCACGTTCATCCCGATGGCCGGAAGCGGTGTCATGATATCCTTGTACAAAATCGCGGCATCAACATTATATTGGTCAACAGGCAGGCGGGTGACATATGCACACAATTCCGGCTGATGAGTAATTTCAAATAGAGAGTATTTTTCTTTAATTTCCCGGTACTCCGGCTGTGAACGTCCTGCCTGGCGCATGTACCAAACTGGAACATAATCCGTCTTCTCTCCCCGAGCTGCTTTTAAAAATGTTTCATTAATAGGCTTTGCCATAAAAATAAGTCCACCTTTCAAGACATTCTGTTTACCATTTTAATATATAGAACAAGATTTTAAAAACTTTCTTTCATACACAGTTGTCTTCACTATATCGATAATTTCCTCCTCTGCATAGCAAACGATTACTTTTGTCAAAAAAAAGTCGATTTTTACGTTTGAAAATGAGTTTAAATAAGAAAATAGTTTTTGCATAAGCTATTACTTAAGATTAGCTTAAGGGGGATTTGAAAAATGACCGTATATATTACCAGCGGAACACTCGATTTTTTAAAAACGATTAAAGCGAAATATCCCGCTGAAAAAATTATGATGATGAGCAGTGCAAATGGAGCATTATTATTCCATGAAACTGCCAGAAAAACCGTTTTTAATGAACCAAGGAAATATGAAGTCTTTGAATCAATCGGGGAAATGAGTGGCGAAGGGTTTGTTGTTATGAAAAATCTTCCCGTTACACCTGAAGGACACCCCATATTTGAACATCACCTAAAAAATCAGAGCAGGAAACTGGAAGGCACACCTGGTTTTATCGCCCTTCGCGGGCTCCGCCCCTTGGCTTCAAATACATATATAATTATGATTGTGTGGACCGATGAAAAATCTTTTGAAGATTGGCATGTCACGAATTCATTTCTTGAAGGGGATAAAAACAATCCCGAGAATGACGATCTTCCAAACATATTCGAAAGTGCACCCTATATCAGCAGCTACACAATTGAAGATTAATTTTTCAAAAGGAATGGAGAATCTAGCCATTCCTTTTTCCTTTCCACGGTTAAAAATTTTGTTTTTCCTCCCGCTCACCTCTTTTAAGCAAATTCATATTCTGTATTACATCCAGCCGGGCGGATACCTATTACAAAAGTCCATGGATGAAAGAAAGGAGGTTAATTTTATGCTCGTGGAGCTTACTGCTCTTCATTGGATATATGTCGTCTTTATTGCACTGATTATTGGTTTTATGGTCATGAGACGAGACACGACAATTGTCTGCATTGCCGGTATTTTCTTAATTGGTCTTATCGCCACAGGCAGTTTAAGTCATGCGATAAGCAGCATTTTTAATAGTTTTGCATATGCGATAACAGAATTATTGTCCACGATCCTTGTCATCTCCATCATTGTGGCGATGAGCCATACGTTAACCACAACAGGGATCAATGATGTGATGATTTCGCCTTTCCGGAAGCTGATTCGCAACCCGGCATTAGCATACTGGACAATCGGAATTTTAATGATGGTCATCTCCTGGTTCTTTTGGCCTTCACCCGCGGTAGCTTTGCTCGGTGCCGTCCTTCTTCCTGTTGCCATTAGGGCTGGGCTCCCTGCTTTGGGCGTTGCCATGGCCATGAACCTATTCGGGCACGGAATTGCTTTATCGGGTGATTTTGTCATTCAGGCTGCACCGAAACTGACATCTGATGCCGCCGGGATACCCATCCAAGATGTCATTGATGCCAGCATTCCTTTAGTATTTATCATGGGTATTGTGACAACGATTGCGGCCTTTTACTTCCTGCGCCGTGACATGAAGCGGGGAATTCTAAAGGCCGATACATCGATTATCTCCGCTTCTGAAGCTGAAACCACACAGCAGGGGCTGCTTTCTCTCTCCCAGAAACGATTCTTTGCCATAATAGTTCCTTTATTATTTGCCGCTGACGTTGCTGCGATGACAATCCTTGATTTAACCGGTGGAGATGCGACAGCTTTGATTGGCGGAACCTCGATTTTAATTCTTCTATTAATCTCATTGACAAGTTTCAAAAATGAAGGTCTTGAAAAAACAACAAGTTACTTGATTGAGGGCTTCCAATTTGGTTTTAAAGTCTTTGGTCCAGTCATTCCAATTGCCGCTTTCTTCTACTTGGGAGATGCCGGCTTTACGAAAATCATCGGAGAATATCTGCCGAAAGCCTCTCATGGAATAGTCAACGACCTAGGTCTGGCACTTGCTAACATCGTTCCGTTAAGCAAGGCGGTTGGAGCCGTTACTCTGACTGCTGTTGGTGCCATTACCGGACTGGACGGCTCAGGATTTTCCGGTATCTCACTAGCAGGTTCAGTTGCTGCTCTTTTTGCCGTCGCGATTGGAAAAGGGGCGGCTACCCTGACTGCGCTGGGTCAAATCGCCGCCATCTGGGTTGGCGGTGGAACCCTTGTCCCTTGGGCCCTCATCCCGGCGGCGGCAATTTGTAATGTTGACCCCTTCGAACTTGCACGGCGAAATCTCGTTCCGGTCGTGATCGGCCTTGTGGTGACCACGATAGCGGCAATGTTTCTAATCTAACTATCTAAATGGGGCTGAAAATCTTCAGCCTCTTCTATTTGTTCCATATCTTATATAAATGTTAAAATAGTATGAAAAAGAGGCTATTTATTTCTAAGGAAAACTCGTCGATTGGCGAGCCCTAAGGGCGGTTCATGAGGCGTAGTTGCACTTATACTTTCTTAATAGCTAGTAAAGACTGAGAGGGGGATTTACATATGTTAGATGAATTGTTTGCTAAATTAGAAAATTCCTATGAGGAAATGGTCTCCATTCGCCGACATCTTCACCAGCATCCAGAACTATCCTATCAAGAATACGAAACGGCCAAATTTATTGTTTCCTTTTATGAAAAACTTGGAATTAAAGTGAACAGCAATGTCGGCGGGAACGGTGTAGTAGCAAAGGTTTATGGTAAAAAGCCGGGTAAAACCGTGGCATTGCGGGCCGATTTTGATGCCCTGCCGATTCAGGATGAAAAGGATGATATCCCATATAAATCAACAGTGCCAGGAGTTATGCACGCTTGCGGACATGACGGGCACACCGCCACCCTTCTGCTCCTTGCCAAAGCATTGAATGAACTTAAGGACAATCTCGAAGGAACCTATGTGTTTATTCACCAGCATGCCGAAGAATATGCCCCAGGTGGTGCCATTTCGATGATAGAGGATGGCTGCTTAGAAGGTGTGGATGTGATCTTTGGAACCCACTTATGGGCAAGCGTGCCAACTGGTACGATTCAATATCGAACTGGCCCTTTTATGGCAGCTGCAGACCGGTTTGAAATTGAAATTCAAGGCAAAGGCGGGCATGGCGCACAGCCTCATACGACAAAAGATGCGATCGTGACAGCCTCCCAGCTTGTCTTAAATCTTCAGCAAATTGTCAGCCGCAAGGTTAATCCGATTGATTCGGCCGTTGTCTCCATTGGATCATTTACTGCTCAAAATGCCTTCAATGTCATTGCCGATAAAGCAAAGCTTATTGGGACGGTACGGACCTTCAATGAGGAGCTTAGAAGCTTTATTGAAGAAGAAATTGAACGAATTGTCCACGGCACCTGTTATATGTCAGGCAGCACTTACGACTATAAGTATTTTCGCGGCTATCCGCCAGTGGTGAATCATGCCAAGGAAACGGAATTCCTGGCTGCCTGTGCTCACCTTGCAGCAGAAGTAAAAATCGTGGAAGAGACCGAACCGGACATGGGCGGAGAAGATTTTGCCTACTATTTGCAAAAGGTGCCGGGAACCTTCTTCTACACCGGAGCAAAGCCGGAACGCGATGATGCTGCTTACCCGCATCACCATCCACGATTTGACATCGATGAAAAAGCTATGCTGATTGCTGCCAAGACATTGGGAACAGCAGCCATAAAGGTGCATAACGAGTAAATGGAAACTCGCCGATTGGCGAGTCCGGTAGGACGAAGACAGAGGCGTAGTTGAATTTATGCGTTAGGAAAGTATAAATTTGTGAAATACTTTCCTATTAGCTAAAGAAAAAACCCCTGAACTTTATTTAAAGCTCAGGGGCTTTTTGCAAAATTCTTAACCGATAAGCGTTCATCGCCGTTTCGCCTAATGTTTTCATTAGGTTGTTATTGGCGTATGCCCCAACAAAGGCGCCGATCCCCGGAACAAGCTGAAGCATTTTGACAAAATCAATATAATCCCGGTATTCCTGCTGGAACTTCCGCCAGTCCATTTCCACAAGTACCTGCTTTCGCTCCTCCCAGTTTTCAATCTCAGATAACGTGTTTCTGCGGATTTCATCGCTTGAAAAAGCAAGCTGAAAGACATGAAGAATAAATAACCTTTCCTCATATTCCTTCGTATTGAAGCCGTAAACGGAGGCTGCATCAAATAAGAACTTCATCTTGATGGTTAACAGCAAAGGGAAGTCTGCCAGCCCCAGCAAAATCCCACCCGCACCAGTGCCGGCCCCTTCCACCATCGCTGTTTTTTGGTAGGTGGCAATTTTTTTGCGGACTAATTCATCTCTTTCTTCAAGAGTTAACCCTTCTGCGGCATTTCTGTTGGTGGTCATTTGCGAACTAAATAAAGTAGCCTTTACCATTGTTTTAATGCTGTCCGTCATGACTTCATGAACTTTTTCAGGGATGATTTCATTGATTTTCCCTTGCGCCTTTTTCGATATCCTATTCATCATTCCCGACCGTCTTATCAATTTTCGTTTCCAGTCTTGAACTTCATCATATACCTTTAATTCATAATCGTTCATCAAACCTCACCTCGCCATACTAATTTTATGCGTAAATACGTAAGAATCAGCCGTTTGGTTTCAAAAAAAAACCCCTTTGCCTAAACTCAAAGGGGGGTCATTTTATCCTTCATTCTATTTTTACTGTAAAAATAAACAAATAAGAAGTTAAACAATAGTCCTGCGGCAAGTTCCAATAATGCCAGGGATATTTCTCCCTTCAGAAAAATAAACAGGGCAAAAACAATGTTTTCGATTGTTAAAATGACCATCAGCAATAAATGAAAATCATCATGCTTGTGTTTTTCAGCAACCGGATAAAGGTCGACCCACAGCTTGTTTTGGTGGTGATGGATAAGCGGAAGCAGTTGAAATCCAGTTAAATATAAAAACAAAATACTGATGAGAATTTGTCCCAATCCAAACGAAATAAAATAAATCCCTAGTATACCAATAACCGTTAAGCGGACAAACAGTCCGAGATAATCCGATGACCGCAAAAAAGTCCGTGCATACAAATAGAGATACGTTTTTTCTTGTAAAAAGCGAATCCCCCCCAAGAGGAAATCCAGCCATTTTCTTCTTTTTACCGTATCCTTTAGTTTCGGCACATCTGTAAACATATTTGCAAGCCGATAAAAGGAAGCCATTCTTTTTTCTTCCTGATCAATTAATAAATCCCATTTTAACCCTAGGGCTTTTGTTCTGTTATGGAAAAAGAAATAATACAAGACCATAATCAAAGCAATGACCAAAAGGACTACAAAATTTGCCTGTTTAAACAGCAAATAGGTTAGCGAGAGATTAATGAAATATCTGACGGTCAGATCCCATCTATGTACTGATATCTGAACAAAGTAAGAAATCCGCCAGCTGACTAATAGATTCCATCCCTTGATGACAAAAAGAACAATGAGAAACGGGAAAAATAAGCGAAAGCCAGTGCTGCTAATATGGGCATACATTGGCATAAGAACAGCAAAAATGAGTAAGAGTATGTAACCTTGAAAAATAAAGCTTACGAATCCGGAACGAAGAAAATACCCCTTTAATTTATCTTCTAACGGAAGCAAAAATACCTTATCCGCTTCCAATAAAAAATTATAAACTGGGCTGTATGTTAAGAAAAAACTGATAAACAGGGCTAGAATAATTTCCGCCGGAAAATCAGTTGATAAAGTTTTAATCCACTCCTGATAATAATAAGCACCGCTGCCAATCAGAAACAATAAAACAATGACAAGATGGCCATTAAAAATATAGCGAAGATACGTGCTCAAATCCTTAACACGCCGGCCTGCCCGTTCCTTCCAAAGTTTCACCGCATTAAACATAATTTTCTTCCTTTGTTAACTGAATATAGATGTCATCTAATGACGCGGCCGGCATCGAAAATTGCTCCCTAAGCTCTGTAAGTGTCCCTTTTGCCCGAATTTTCCCTTCATGCAAAATAACAAACCGGTCGCAATATTTTTCCGCAGTGGCTAGAATATGGGTCGACATTAAGATTCCCGCCCCATTGTCTTTCATTTTCTTCATTAAATCGAGCAATGATTGGATACCGAGCGGGTCGAGGCCGACAAACGGCTCGTCTACGATGTAGAGCGATGGCTGCACAAGGAATGCGCACATGATCATCACCTTTTGCTTCATCCCTTTAGAAAAATGAGCTGGAAACCACTTTAGGCGCTTCTCCATCCGAAATTCAGTGAGCAATGGAGATACGCGGGATTTATAGTCCGTTTCAGAAAGTCCATAAGCCATCGCCGTTAAGCGTAAATGCTCCTCCAATGTTAATTCTTCATATAAAATTGGTGTTTCCGGAACAAACGTAAACATTTTACGATATGCCTCTTTATGATCTGTGATGGTTTGCCCATTTATTTTTATGACACCTTGATGTGGTTCCATTAATCCGATGATATGCTTAATGGTTGTGCTCTTTCCTGCGCCATTCAACCCAATTAGGCCAACCAATTCTTTTTCGTTCACCTCAAAAGAAACGTCTTTTAAGACCGGATTCCTTGTGTAACCGCCAACTAGATTTTCAATCGTTAATAAAGACATTTTTTTAAGTCCTTCCCTTAATGATTTCCTTTATTTTATCAAATCGTTTTCAATAAAAATAGAAATTCAATTTTATTTGTATATTTCCTTTTCAATCGGACATCATAATATTCGAAGGGGAGTTCAATTGATGAAGTGATTCATCAACCACTTGAAATGAGGTGTCTACAAAAGACAATATCCGTTTCAAACCCAGAAGCTTCTAAAAACGTTTCAAAACAAGGGGATGGTTGTATTGTACAATGTGCATGGTAACCATTTTGAGTTCAAATAACACCAGGTTTTTGGATAAAAAACTGAAAATGAGGTGTTTGTCGCAGACATCGTCCGTTTTTAAAGGTAAGAAAACCGATAAAAACAAATAGGGGATGGTCAGCTTGAACAATGATGTTTCTTTATAACAACACTCTACTGTAAAATGAGGTGTTTATCAAAGAACACTCCTATTGAACGTCAAATTTGAAGCAATTTCCCCTTCGAGAGGGCGGGATTCTAAGCGAATCCTGCTCTTTTCTTTTTTGCGAAAGAATTCTATGGTAAAATATACAAAATATAATGAAAGGCTGGTCCCAAAAATGAACGATTGTATTTTCTGTAAAATTGTTAATGGTGAAATTCCTTCCGCAAAAGTATTTGAAAACGAACATGTCCTAGCCTTTATGGACATCAGTCAGGTAACAAAAGGGCATACATTGGTCATCCCAAAGATACATAAAGAAAATGTCTTTGAACTGACGCCCGAAATCGCCAGAAACCTATTCGAAGTGGTCCCTGCCATTGCCAACGCTTTAAAACAGGAATTTGAACCGGCCGGTTTAAATACCATTAACAATAATGGCGAGTTAGCTGGACAAACTGTTTTCCATTACCACATGCATTTAATTCCTCGTTATGGCAAGGGAGATGGCCTTGGTGTAGTCTGGAAAAATAATCAAAGTGACTATACACCACAACTGCTCCAGGAAATGGCAGCCAATATTGCCAAGAAATTATAGGCCCGTACAATAAGTTATCTGAAAATTATTTCTTTATTATTATTATCGTAATATGCTATAATGTGTATAAATTCTTCGCTGCAGGCAATGAGTGCACTGCAGGAGGAAAAAAGCTTTAGAAGAGCAGAGGAGAGATGAGAAATGAAAACAAAAAACCTTGTCATTTTAGCACTTTTAGCGGCGATTGGATTTGTGCTGCACGCGGTAATGCCGGCGTTCCTGACGATTAAACCAGATATGATGCTGGCGATGATGTTCTTAGGAATTATTCTTATTCCGGAAATCAAAAGCGTTATGCTTTTGGCGATTGTTACAGGAGTATTATCTGCGATCACCACTCAGTTCCCTGGGGGGCAGTTTCCAAATATCATTGATAAGCCCGTCACTGCATTAGTTTTCTTCGGATTATTTTTAGCATTAAAAAAATACCGCAGCTCTATTGTAAGTGTTGGTGTTTTGACAGCGATAGGAACGATCGTGTCCGGAACAGTCTTTTTAACAACTGCCTATTTCTTGGTTGGTCTGCCTGGCCCATTTGCTGCACTGTTTGGCGTAGCTGTTTTACCTGCTGCTGCCATCAATACTGTCATAATGGTTATCTTGTACCCAATCGCGCAATCGATTGCTAAAAGAACTAAATCATCAACTGTTTCCGTCATTGAAAAGTAATGACAGGTACGTTAAGAAAAGAACCCTTAAGGGTTCTTTTCTTAAATTCACTTTAGAAAAAATAGGTAAACAATAAGGCTAACACTAAAAAGATTCCCCCGCCGCTAGCGCAGACAGCTGCCCTTTTCTTTATTATTTGTTTAGGCGGATAAACACCTGGTTTCGTTAAATCAATGACAAACTTACCTGTACCCATGAAAAAAATGGCACTTAGAACAAAAAACATGATAGCTGCACTTTTCATAGTAAGATCCCCCTGCAGGATTCCAATTTTCAATTGATGTTGTAACTATTTATATGTTTTTCTGTCCATACCTATGAAAAATTTAGTAACACTATATAAGTAAATTAATTTTTAAAAAAATATTCAAAAAGTTTCCATTTTTCTTATTAATCAATTATAATAAAATAGAAATCTTTTAAACAATTTAAATTTCAATATAAAATTATCGTAATTTCTAAAAATTTTGTGAATTTTTTCTTTATTAATTTTTATTTTATTGGCATAATGAAAATAGAGTAATAATAAAGTAGGTGAAAATGGAGATGACGGAGAAACAATATTCGGCCAAGGAAGCAATGATTTTTAGTCAAAGAATTGCGCAATTAAGCAAGGCGTTATGGAAATCGATTGAAAAAGATTGGCAGCAATGGATAAAACCGTATGATTTAAATATTAATGAACACCACATTCTTTGGATTGCCTACCATTTGAACGGTGCATCTATTTCCGATGTAGCCAAATTTGGTGTCATGCATGTCTCAACAGCTTTTAATTTTTCAAAAAAATTAGAAGAACGAGGCTTGCTGAAATTTTCTAAAAAAGAAAATGACAAACGGAATACGTATATCCAATTGACACCAGAGGGTGAAAACATTCTCCTGCAGTTAATGGAAACCTATGATCCAAATGCCTACTCAGCATTTACCGGCGCACTGCCTTTACGGGAATTATACGGAAAATTCCCGGACATCATTGAAATGATGGCAATTATCCGGAATATTTATGGACAGGACTTCATGGAGATTTTCGAACGTTCCTTCCATAATCTTGAAAGTAAGTTTGTGGAAGAAGACGGGAAGCTAAAAAAATCAGAGGAAATAGAACAAGAACTGGCCTAACTAGGCTAAATAAATTTTTCAAATTCCTGAAAAAGTGATTTGTATAGATTCTGTGATAGACATGCTTTGATGGTTTGTCCGATATCTAGTTTGTCAGGCATTGAGATCGAAAGCTCATCAAAAAGCGGATGAAAGTATACATACCCTTCCGCTTTTTGTTCTTCCAATTTTTTGCTCAGTTTATCACATATAGAATAAAAATGATTCACTTCTGATTCGGAAAGGCCGGATTCAATGATCATTCGAGTGAACTTCTTGGATGGATGATCCACTACCTCTAATAACAGCTTTTGATGAAATTCAAGCATATTTATTTTTTCTGCCAGCATTTCATATTTATCCATGAAAAGCCCCCCTTTTCCATATTATTCACCTTTTTGGGACTTGGATAAACCTATTTCAGTATTTACTTATTTGGCATCAAAATCTGAGAACCTTCCATTCTTTTTGACTATCTTTTTAATAAATTATTTGGTAAGGTAAAATGGAACAGTATCTGGGGGGAGGGATTTCTTATGATCTCCATTTTTATCGTTTTTGCCATTTTTATTTTGTTTTATGTAAATAAAATGACCAGTTCATTATGTATTCAAAAAGAAATTCCGGAAGAACGTCAGCACAAGGTGTTTCGTACAATTAATGTTCTCGTTACTATTTTATTAATTTCTTCCTATTTGGAAATTTTGTATACATAGTGTATAAGTAAAAAAACAAGCGATGAGGTGTCTCTCATCGCTTTTTACTTATGCTTAAATTACCCAAGCAGCACCAACGATAATCAATAAAATGAAAAGAACAACGATTAACGCAAAGCCTGCACCGTAACCCGCCCCACCAGACATATTTTTGCCTCCTTTCCGTTTCTACGATATACTATTCAACCTCCCTCCAATTCGACTAGGCTCTTATCTTATTTTTTCGGAAAAGACATGAATGGGCTTGTAAATTTTTGAAATGATAATCCTTTTAATTTTTTGCAGGAGTTGCCATTTATGTTATAGTTAAGGATGTGGACAAAAACCCATAAGAATTTACTATTTAGGAGAGATTCATCATGAAAAAATGGATAATGGCCCTAACGCTTGCAAGCTCAATCCTTGCCTTAAGTGCATGTAATCAAAATGGTTCGGAAACGGTTGCAGAGAGCAAAGCTGGGGATGTAACACAAGAGGATCTTTACAAGGCAATGAAGGATAAATTCGGCAATCAGGCATTACAGCAGCTTGTCTATGAAAAGGTTCTATCTAAAAAGTACAAAGTAACCGACAAAGAATTAGATGACAAAATTAAACAAATCAAAGAGGACCTTGGCTCAAACTTTGAAATGACCTTGGCCCAATATGGTTATAAAAGTGAAGCCGACCTAAAGAAAACAATGAAGCTTGGCATGCTGCAGGAAAAAGCGGCGATGAAAGACATTAAAATAACCGATAAAGAATTAAAGGATTACTATGATAATTATCAACCTGAAATTAAGGCACGCCATATTCTCGTTGCCGATGAAGCAACCGCTAACACTGTAAAGCAAAAGCTTGATGGCGGAGCAAAATTCGAAGATGTGGCAAAAGAATACTCAACTGATAAAGCTTCTGCCCAAAATGGCGGCGACCTAGGCTGGTTTGGGACTGGAAAAATGGACCCTGATTTTGAAAAGGCTGCCTATGCCCTGAAAGTTAATGAAATCAGCGCTCCAGTAAAAACTCAATTCGGTTACCATATTATTCAGGTTACTGATAAAAAAGAGAAAAAATCCTATGATGAAATGAAAAAAGATATTGAATATCAAGTAAAATCTCAAAAGTTAACTACCGATGTGATTAATAAAGCCATGGAACGTGAATTAAAAGACGCTAATGTAAAGATTAATGACAAAGACTTAAAAGACGCACTAACACCACAAACTGCAGCCCAATAAAAATCGGAAAAACGGAAGCGCCTCATTTTGCGCTTCCGTTTTTTTATTCGCTTGTGGCATGTTCACCTTTTCGGGCTTCCTTTTCTTTTTCAAGGCGCATCATATAGATTTCGCCCTCACGTTCTATATCCTCTTGTTCAAGCTGACGCTCTTCCCGCCCTGTTTTGATGGCCATTAACGCGCTAATGATAATCCCAACCACAACTGCATAAACCCAAATAGGTATAGTCAACTTCACTTGCCCCCTTCAAAATGGTTGTCCAATTTTCTAATAAATAATATTCATGGATTAAAAAATTATGCATAAAAAAAAGATAACCTCCAAGAGAGGCTACCCTTCCTATTTATGAAATGCAGGCTTGTAAAATGATCGATTATCCAGCGCAAAAACCCGTTCAGTAAACTCCCCTGGCTTAACTCTTTCCAAAGCCCGGTCAAGCATGTTCATTTTTGCATCGAGATTATCAATGTAATGAAGGATTTCTGCTTCTTTCACTAACGGTGGTTTGGGACTTCCCCACTCCGCTTTTCCGTGATGGCTTAGAACGAGGTGCTGGAGGATTAACACTTCCTCCCCGTTAATACCAAGTTCTTCAGCTGCTTTGCCAATTTCATTGATCATAATCGTAATATGCCCAAGTAGGTTCCCTTCGAGCGTATAAACAGTTGAAATTGGCCCGGATAATTCCATGACTTTGCCCATATCATGCAGGATGATGCCTGCATACAGCAGGTCCCTGTCAAGACTTGGGTATAGGCCGGAGATTGCTTTGGCGAGATCAAGCATGCTGACCACATGATAGGCAAGCCCGGAAACAAATTCATGATGATTTTTGGTCGCCGCCGGATACTCCAAAAATGCCTTCTGGTGCTTCTTTATTAAGTGGCGGGTAATCCTCTGGATATTTGGGTTTTTCATATCAAAAATATACTGGGTCAGTTTACTCACCATTTCATCCTGACTTAACGGTGCGGTTTCAAGGAAGTCTTCCAATTTCACCGCATCCGCTGGTCCGGTTCTTCGAATCTGGCGGATTTTCAACTGGCTTTTGCCCCGGTAATTTTGCACGTCCCCATGAATTTTGACAATCGTTTGGGCGGCATACATTTTTTCATCCTCTTCATTGGCATCCCAAAGCTTGGCTTCAATATCTCCACTTTGGTCTTGCAGTATTAACGTTAAAAACGGCTTTCCGTTGCTCGCAATTCCTTTTGTGGACGTTTTAATTAATAAATATAACTCAATCTGTTCCCCAACATCATAATGTAAAATACCTTTCGCCAACCTAGACACGCTCCCTTCCGATAGTAAAAGTATAACATATCCTTCTTTCACTCTATGAAATTATCTGAACAGCACCTTTTTCCAAGAAAAGAACATTTTCCTTTGGAAAGAACTGTAGTAAATGTTGATGACAAGTAAAAAATAAGATTTGATTTTGTTCCAGCGTTTTTATAAGCGCGATGACCCTTTCTGTTCTGCCAATATCAAAGTTTACGAAGCTGTCATCAATGATAATCGGGAACCGGTATTTTTCATAAAGGGTTGTAGCCAGTGCCAGTCTGATCGAAACATATAGCTGTTCTGTGGTGGCTTGGCTTAATTCGTTTGCTTCAAATAGGGTCCGGTCCTCCCGTTCTACTAGGAAACCAGTCCCCAATGGGTGCAGGTGTATTCGGTGGTATCTGCCATTTGTAAGAAAAGACAGAAACTCCTCCGCCCTTTCCAGCATTCTGGGCAAATGTTCATTTTTGTATTTCTCGATTGTTGCCGTCAAAATATTTTGTGCAAGAGAATATACAGCCCACTCTTTTGCTGTCTCCTCGAGTTCAAATTTTTTCAGCTTATAATGATGGAGAATATCAGAATAAACGCCGCCTTCTTCGAGAACCTGTAATTCGTACTTGACCTTGGCTTGCTCCTCCTGCAGTTCTTTTAATCTAGCATGCAATCGCTTAGATTCATCAAGGCCGGCAGTTATTAATTCATCCCAATTAAGGATGGTTAGGAAGCTTTCCCTCTCTTCCTCAGACAGGCTTGAATAGTTAAGCTGACTGCGGATATTGTCCAAATCAGCCAGCAGTTCGGATCTTTTTTCCGCCTTTTTTCCAAGTTCATAGAATTGCTGTTCCGTATCCGTATTAGCAGACTGAAGCAGCAAAGCATACTCCGCTTCAAGCTGTTCCAGTTCATGTGATTTGCCTTGCCAATCTGCTTCCATGCCAGCAAGCTTATTTTTTCTTTCCTGTTTTTTGATACTCTTTTCAAGCTCTTCCTTAAGTTTTGTCCTCAATAAAAATGCGGTCTTAAGTAAATCGAGATCCTTTTCCGGCAAAAAGCGTTTGCCATATTCCAGAATTCCTTCGGAAATCTGGCTTTGCTGCTGATTAGCTTTGTCCACTTTTGCAATTAGCTTATCCCGTTCCCATAAAATCTCTTTAAATTTTTCGATTTGTTTAAACGCTTCCTCCAAAAAGGCGTCCGCAAGATTATCAGGTATTTTTAATTCCCTGCTAACTGTAAGCAGCGTCTCCTTATGCTTACTAGAGGCAATCTCCCATTCCTCAAATTTCGAAATCACTTTTTCAAATTGGCTCTGCTGCTGCTTAAGCCTTAATTTTAACAGCTGCAGCTGTTCACGCCGCTGATTGTCTATCTTCAACTCTTCAGCAGCCTTGCTCAGATCCAGGTATTCGGCAGATTGCAGCTTTTCACTTACCTGTTTTTCTCTTTCCCGCAGTCCGTTTAGTTGTTGAACAAGCTGCTTTTCTTTAGCCTGCTTTAAGGATTGGAGCATGTATACGGCAAAAGCCAAACAGCCTCCTAACCCCAAGATCATCAGTACCCATTGTTTTGTCAGAAGTCCATAAAGGATTAGTCCGAGGAGGATCAGCTCTATCGTGATAAATTGAAGCTTAAGCCTTGATTTAGCATCCTGTTCCTGGTCAAGAGATCTTTGCTGGAAATGGATTTTTTCCTTGATTCCCTTTAATTCCTCTTCTAAGCCCCTTTTATCATTTCCGTGAACCTGTTTTTCAAGGAGCAGTCTGTCTTGGTCCGGCAAACATAAGCCCTCAGTCAAGAGAACCTCCTTTTCAATCGTCTCTAAGGCATTTTTTTCTTCCTCATACCGTTCATCCAGCTCCTCTTTTGCTTCCATCAGTTTTCTGCTTTGTTTTGCAGTTGTTTCAACCTGGTTTTTCATATACATATTTGTATTAATGGCTTGAAAATCTTGATCCTGCAATGGCAGATGGAGCTTCGCTTTTATAATGGAAAGTTCCGCCTCACAGTCAGCTAGCCTCTGTTCATATTGGCCCAGTTCCAATTTGAACTGATCAAAAATGGGCATCTGATCCAGTAACATTAATATCGCCGGCTCATTCTCGAGGAGCTCTTCATTTGGCTCCAAACCGGCTATTTCCAGCTTTACCTTTTCAATTCGTTCCGCAAGACTGTTCAGCTCTGCTTTGTAGGGAAGAATAAGTTGGTTTAATTTTTCGAGTCTTTCCATTCCTCGGACAGGGAACTGTACTTCTTCAAGTTCAGCAAGCTCGTTCTCAATCCACTTTTCTTGTTTAACAGAAGATTCTATCCTTTTCCATTCCGAAAGCTTTGCTGTATTTACCTGAAAGGTGGCAAGCTGTTCATTAAGATTAGCCATTTCCTGCAGCAGGCTTTCTTTTTTCGCTGCCAAGATCTCATATTCCTTATTTTTCGCAGCGGCTTTTTTTAGCTCTTGATTGACCTCATGAAGCTCCTGCAGTTTTTCATTTAGCTCAGGCTTTTTTCCCCCTGGCTTAAAGCGGGTATCCAGCTCCTTTTGGAGGGCAGCCTCTGCCTTTGCCAGTTGTTCTGTGCCTAGTGTTCCTGCGGAAAATAGGTATTTACCCAGCTCTTCACCCTTCATCTGGTGGATGTTTTGCAGCCCGTGTATATTGAAAGAAAAAATGGCCTGAAATAGATTTTTATCAAAGCTTTGTAGTAATTCCTTTAAAAGTTCCTCACCGCCAATGATCCCGTTATCCATGACTACCTTGACATCACCGGCGGCTTTTCCTTTTACCCGTTCAATTACTGCAAAGCCTTGACCTTCAAGATAAATTCGGATATTCCCGCCGTACTTTGTACCTTGTTTCGGTTCGTAGCGCAGCTCTGATTGCTGCTTAGTTGGAAAACCAAATAAAATACTATGTATAAAGGCCATAATCGTAGATTTTCCAGCCTCATTTTCCCCAAAGAAAACCTGAAATTCATTCAAATTTTCGATGATGACATTTTCCAGCTGCCCAAAACCGTAAATATTCATTGCCGTGATTTTCAATTTGGATTCACTCCTTTCTATTTATAAAGTAATTCAATTAGCAGCTTCTCCGCCCTATTAATTAGTTCATGCTGCTCACCTGAGGATAGGGGTGACAAATATTTTTTACCCAAGCGGTGCTCATACAAAACGGCCAAGGCTTCATCTACATGATCGAATTGTTCAATTGCACTAAAAAGCTCACCATAAAAATTGGCTTCTTTTTTTAATTGTTCCTTGTTCACCTGCAGCCTTTCGGAAAAAGATAGCTCCACAATCCAAACAAATGCTTCCTCCTCCTGTTCATCTTCCAACAAAAGATCTAGCAGATCCGTTTGCAAACTTCTTCTTTCCATGTCGTCTTCCAGGAGAATGTTTTTGATGGCTAGGGACAAGAATGTGCCTTTTTTATCCTTTCTCCAGGTATTTAGGCTTGACTGACATAATTGAAGAATATCATGAAAATTCTTCGCCGATGCTGCATCAATTTCAGCCTCTTCCCAGACAATATCTGCTGCTTCTACAAAGTCCAGTTTTGCCTCAAGTTCCGTAAGAGTGACATGATAAAATCCTTTTGCGTCTTTTTCCTTTTTATTTCTCCCTTGAATATTACCGGGATAGATAATCGGAGGATTTTCAGACAATACAGCGCGTTTATGGATATGGCCCAATGCCCAATAATCAAAGTCTTTATCAAGTAAATCCTTAACAGTAAACGGGGCATAGTTATCATGTTCGGAGGAAGAGCTTTCATTTCCATGAAGGATGCCAATGTGGAAATCTGTACCCACTGACTTCACATACTCATCTGTTCTTCTCTCAAACACATGCCGGGTTGGATAGCTGAATCCATAGAAGGATACTGTTTCACCTGACTTTGTCTGCAGTTCCATCCGTTCGACTTTGCTCCCAAACACATGGACATTGTCCGGCATGTCAAGGTGAACCCAGGAACCATTTAAATGGTCATGATTGCCGTGGATCACATAGACGGGAATTTCATGTTCTGCAAGCCTCTGCATTTCCGCTCTGAATCGAGATTGGGCCCGGAGACTGCGGTCCTCTCCGTCAAATAAATCACCTGCTATAATGACAAAATCAACCTGTCTTTCAATTGCTGTTTCAGTCAGCTTTTTTAAGGATGTAAAGGTGCTCTCTTTAACTCTTGAAAAAATAGCAGCGGGCAAATGCTTCAAACCGACCATTGGGCTGTCCATATGTAAATCGGCAGCATGAAGAAATGATAAATTTTTCATAAAATTTCCTCTCAAACGTTCTTTTCTTTTATTTTATCACGACTAATATACGAATGCACGTTCTTGTTATGATTAATAAAAAGCTTTACCATAAATGGTAAAGCTCAGACTGACTATTGGTTTTTTGTTAATTGCAAAGCTTTTTTAATATCTTTAAAGGAATTGGATTTGCCATACATCAAAACACCGCCGCGATAGACTCGTGCGCCAAAAATAGCTAATACGGCAATCGTTGCCACAAGGATGGCAATCCCTAAAACAGCCTCCCAAACCGGAATGGTCAGCATTCCCACACGGAGGAACATAATCATTGGCGTAAAGAATGGGATATAGGACGTGATGGTAATAAACGCAGCATCCGGCTTGCCAAGGCCAAACATGGCAATCATAAAACCACCAACAACCAATAACGTCATCGGGGTAATCATCTGTTGGACATCCTCAATCCTGCTGACCAGCGAGCCTAAAAAGGCCGCTAGGGTGGCATAAAGAAAATAGCCAAGGATAAAGAAAATCACTGCATAGACGATGGTTGCCGCCGGGATATCGCCAAACCCATACACTCCAAAGAAACCGTCTTTGAGGGACTCCATATTTTTTGTAAGAGAAAAATAGCCGACAATCAAAAATACCGCCAATTGTGTCAGGCTCAACAGTCCAATCCCAAGAATCTTCGCAAACATCTGCTTGATTGGCGAGACACTTGAAATCAGGATTTCCATTACCCTTGATGATTTTTCCGTTGCCACCTCCATGGCAATCATATTGGCATACATGATGACAGCAAAATAAATGATAAATAAGAGAACATAGACAAGTCCGCGTGCTTGATTTAGTTCCTCTTCTGTTTTCGCATTTTTCTCAAGCGCTGTTTTTTCAAACGAAACCGGCTCGTAAAGCTTTTGCAGCTGATCAGGTGCTAAATTAATTTTCGAAGCGGCGAGCATCGTTTTAACCTGCTGCAAGGCTGTCTGAAGATCCGTATACAACGCAGAATCAGCAATGCTCATTGCCTTATAGCCCGCTTCCGGAAGCCCTTCTTTGTTAAAACGCAATTCAAGCAATCCAGTAAACTTACCATTTTCGACCGCTTTTTCCGCTTCTTTTTCAGTACCTTTATAGAATGTTAAGTTTATATCTTTATTGATTGTTTTCAATTGCTGCTTGAAAGGCTTGTAAAGCTTGCCTGTCTCATCCAGGACAGCAACATTCTCTTTACCGCCGTTTTTATCAAAATTCTCGATGATATTTTGAAAGTTTGTTAACCCCAGAACAATTACGATTGTCAAAAAGGTTGTGACAATAAAGGATTTGCTTTTCAATTTATTCAGGTAGGTATGTACTAAAATAATCCAAAAATTATTCATATGCATTACCTACTTTCTCGATAAAAATATCATTCAATGACGGCTCTTCAAGGGCAAATTTTCGCAGCAAGCCTTTCCCGGCAATTTCCTTGAGGATTCCTTCCGCGACCTGTTCCCCTTCAATCTGTAATTCCAGCCCCTCCATTGTCGGTTTCGTCTTTACCACACCAGGAAAGTCTTTGATCGACTCCAAGGAAAAATCCGCATGGATAATGAGGTTCTTCTTCCCATAGGCGCGCTTGATTTCCTTTAAGGAGCCATGAACCACTGGACTTCCATTTTGCAGAATACAGAGATGTTCGCACAGTTCCTCGACATGATGCATTTGATGGCTGGAAAAGACAATGGTTGTTCCGTTTTCCTTAAGTCCTAAAACTGCCTCTTTTAACTGCTCGACATTGACAGGGTCCAGTCCGCTAAACGGTTCATCCAATATTAACAGCCTCGGTTTATGGATCACAGCAGCAATGAATTGAATTTTCTGCTGATTTCCTTTTGAAAGCTCTTCAACTCTTTTATTTTCGTATTCGGGTATTTTAAATTTTTCAAGCCAGCTTCTTAGCTCCATTAAAGCTTCATTTTTGGGCATTCCTCTTAATCTAGCTAAATAAACAACTTGGTCCCGGACCTTTAGTTTTGGATACAGCCCTCTCTCTTCAGGGAGATAGCCCACCAGATGGCTGGTAGAATAATCGAGTGGTTGATCGTCCCAGGTTATTTTACCGGAGCTTGCATCGAGTAACCCTAAAATCATTCGAAACGTTGTTGTTTTCCCAGCGCCATTTGCCCCCAAAAAACCAAACATTTCTCTCTCCGGAATCGTCAGAGATAAATCGCTGACAGCAGTAAATTCTCCGAAACGTTTTGTAACCCGTTCCAGTTTAAGTACCATTTTACCTACTCCTTTCCTCTTACAATACAAATATACCATATTATGGGTTTAATTTTCTCTTTGCACAATTTATAGAATTATGCAAAAATAATAGTGAGAATTTTTTTGAAAAGGGGTATGTGGAATGAAAACTTATAAATTAACGGCGTTTGAGGCAAATGGAGAAAAGATATTAGACGAAGCCTTCCAAGCAGAAAACGATGATGCTGCAAAAGCGCAGGGGGAAAAACTATTATCAGAGAAAAATTTACTAGATAAAACACACCGCTGCACATCTCCTGCAGGCAAACTGCTACTTTTTCATGCTTAAAAATCAGCAATAAGAGGCTGTCTTTTGACAGCCTCTTGTTTTATTTTCCGATAAAATTTGGCTTTCTTTTTTCAATAAACGCTTTGATTCCCTCTTTGTGGTCTTCGGTTTCGCGCATTTTCTGCTGGCCGTATTTCTCTAGCTCCAATATTTTTAAGAGCTGCGGGCGATTCTTTTCAGCCAATATCTTTTTCGTTTTGATCATCGCTTGAACAGGTCTTTGCAGCCAATCTGCCACTCTAGTATGTACAGCATCCTGCAGATCGCCTTCAGCTACTTCCTGAATAAGACCGATTGAATGCGCTTCCTCCGCACTCATCATTTTACCTTCCCAGATTACATGCTTTGCCTTAGTTTCTCCTAATCTTTTTTCCATGAAGAAATGGGCACCGCCATCTGGGATCAGCCCAATGCCGATAAAATTCATTGCCAGTTTGCTAGATTTTTCAGCGATTATATGATCGGTTGCTAACGCTAAACTAAACCCTAAGCCCGCTGCCGCACCGGTAATCGCGCTGATTGTTAATTTTGGCATGCTATATAAGGTGATCACCAGCTCACTGATACAGTCCATGAGCGGAAGAAATCCATTCTCGTCCATATCAGATAGCATTGTTTTAATATCTCCCCCTGCTGAAAACGCTTTTCCTTTTCCAGTTAAAATCAGGATATCCACATCATCCGATTCGCTGATTTCTTTCAGTTTGCTGACAAGGCCTTTTATCATATCCACGTCCATTGCGTTAAGCGCTTCCGGCCGATTCATTTCCAATGTGGCTACCCGGCCCTCTACTTGTAAGTTCACCTTTTCTGTGACAAAATTTAAAGCCATTTCCAATCCCCCCAATAAACTTGTTCATCTTCATTATATAGAGAAATAAACAGAATAAAAACAAACTTTCGTAATAGATTGAATTTTCCACGGGCAAAAAGGACAAAGGGCTGGTCCCCTTGCCCTCGGCTATTAACCTTTTTGACTTACTTCCTTTTGCACCTGGTCACGAAGAGCCATTTTCAAAAATTTCCCTACAGAGGTTTTTGGAACTTCCTCGATGAATAAAATATCGTCCGGAATCCACCATTTTGCAAATTGAGGCTGAAGAAATTCAAATAGCTCTTCTTTAGTTGTTTTTCCTTTATAGGCATCCTTCAGTACAACGCAGGCGATTGGGCGTTCCTGCCACCTTTCATGGGGAACCGCCACAACGGCCGCTTCAAACACTGCTTCATGGGCCATTAAAGCATTTTCCAAATCAACAGATGAGATCCATTCCCCTCCGCTCTTAATCAGGTCCTTCGTTCTGTCGACTATTTTAACAAACCCTTCTTCGTCAATAGTAGCGACGTCCCCGGTGTGCAGCCAGCCATCGTGGAAAGCATCCTTCGTCCGTTCATCCTGATAATATTCGGAAGCAATCCATGGTCCTCTTAAGCATAATTCGCCCATTTCCGTGCCGTTCCATGCGACTTCACCGTTCTGGCCCAGTATTTTCATCTCTAGTCCAGGGACAAGAACTCCTTGTTTAGCTCTTAATTCCAATCTTTCCTCGTAATCGAGGTCCTGTTGATAGCTTTTTAATGAGGAGAATACAGCAAGCGGGCTTGTTTCAGTCATCCCATAGCCGTGCATAAAGGGAATATTGTATTTTTGTTCAAATGTTTTAATCATTCCTTTAGGCGCTGCAGAACCGCCGCACAGGATTCCTCTTAGGCTGCTTAGATCATAGCTGCCTTCTTCAAGTTCTTTCAGCAGTCCCATCCAAATCGTTGGAACCCCTGCTGTTATGGTCACTTTTTCCTGCTGAATCAATTCAGCTAGCAGCTTTGGTGTAAAATTGGGTCCCGGAAGGACTAACGTTGTTCCAAACCAAACACCCGCAAACGGCATTCCCCAAGCATTTGCATGGAACATTGGGACAACCGCAAGGGCAACATCTTTTTCACTAAGCGCTAAAGTGTCAGCTAAACCTATCGCCATGCTATGCAGAAAAATTCCGCGGTGAGAGTATACGACTCCTTTTGGATTTCCAGTAGTCGCGGAAGTATAGCACATCCCGGCTGGGTCGTTTTCATTAATTTGAGTGGTATATTGAAATTCTGGGTTTGCTTCGGCTAATAGTGTTTCGTAATGATATACAGGTGAGAGTGTGGTCTGAGGGACCTCTTTTTCGTCTGTCATGATAATAAAAGCTTTTACGGTTTTAAGTTCATCTTTACATTTTTCAATAAGCGGGAGGATGTCAGAATCGATTAGGAGTACTTTGTCTTCGGCATGGTTGATGATATAACTGATGTGCTGTGGTGAAAGACGGATGTTAATCGTGTGAAGGACAGCGCCCATACACGGTATGGCGAAGTATGCTTCAAGATGGCGGTGATGGTTCCAGGCCAATGTTCCCACCTTATCGCCTTTTTCAACGCCTAGCTTGGTCAAGGCATCGGAAAGCTTTCTAGTTCTTTGGCCAATTTCTTTGTAAGTAAGCCTTTGAATGCCGCTGGCGGTTCTTGAGACAACCTGCTTCTTTGGAAAGTACCTTTCAGCCCTTTCTAGCATTTGCGTCATTGTTAAAGGTGTTTGCATCATAGCTTATTCCCCCTTTTAGTAAATACGTTTTAACCCCATAGTATCCTATGAGGCGGTTCCTCTTAAATATTCGACATTGGGGAAAATAATCCTTTATTAAGAACACGCTACCAACAAAAAATCCCCTGCTTCATATTAAGCAGGAGATCCTTTTTCTGAAAATAACTCATCTAATATTTTGATCTTTTCTTCTGTGTATGCCTCAAATCCGTCATTATAGGATTTCGGGTCTTTCGGGTTGGCAAAGTGCGTAATTTTCCCAGTGACAGGGTCAATGAATTTGCTCGATGCCCCGCAGCCAAGTCCGATAATAGTCTGCTGCTCTTCCATAATCATGATATTATAGATACTTTCTTGATTTGGCAGGGAGTAGCCGACATTTTCCAGGTTGCCCAGGATGTTTTTCTGGCGGTATAGGTAGTAAGGGACATAGCCATGGTCAGCGGTCCAATCCTCGGCCAGATTCATCATTTTTTCAACCTCAGTCCGGTCTGCCACCTTATATTTTTCCTTATTCTTCGTCATTTCAGACGCGCGCTTGAAGGATAAAGTATGAACCGTCAGTGATTCTGGCATCAGTTTTTCGGTTTCCGCCAAGGAATGGGTAAATTCTGTCAGACCCTCACCGGGAAGGCCGATGATAAGGTCCATATTGATATTATTCATCCCCATTTCCCGAGCCAAGTGATATTTTTCAATCGTTTCCGTAACCGTATGATGCCGTCCGATTGCCTTCAATGTTTCCTGCGTATACGATTGTGGGTTAATGCTAATCCGGTCAATCTTCCACTTTTTCAAAACGTCAAGCTTCTCCGGGGTAATCGTATCTGGACGTCCCGCCTCCACAGTAATTTCCCGAATTTTAGTGACATCAGGAAACGAGTTGTACATCTCCTCGTAGAGCATGTCCATCTCTTCAGGGGTAATGCTTGTGGGTGTGCCGCCGCCATAGTAAACGGTTGTAATCCGCACCCCTTTTTCCTTCAGCCACTCGCCGATTTTCCTCATTTCATAATGAAGGCCGCCTAAGAAGGAATCAACAGATCCCTGCCGCCCGTTAATAGCATAAGCCGGGAACGTGCAATAGGCGCATTTGGTCGGGCAGAACGGAATGCCAATATAAATGCTCACTTCCCGCTCGAGCGAGTAAAGGTCTGGAACAACCGTCAACTGCCGGTCAATGATGTGCTGCATCAGTGCAATTTTTTCATCAGTAATTAAATACTCATCCTTTAATTGCCGATGGGCCACTTCAGCTGGAATGCCTTCCTGCAGTTTTTTGTGAAGCAGCTTAGTCGGTCTAACACCCGTTAAAATTCCCCATTTTTGCGTAATGCCGGTCAAGTCCTGGAGAACCGTTAAATAAACGTGGGAAACGGCATTTTTAATCTGCTTAAACCGTTCTTTTTCAGAATCGGCTTCCTTAAAATCCCGCTGATATTCAGCAGATAGGACTTTTCCGTTCCCATCCGTTAATTTAGCAGAAACACCGATTTTTTCCTCAACCTGTAAATGAAATAAAATCTGTATATCAGCATCATCCGTCTGAGATGTCAAAATCTGTGACTCTTCAAAAAATAAATTCGCAATTAGCGTCAATGGCCGATTGAATCTTTCATCCTCTAAGCCTAGTATCGAAATTCGCAAGCTTTATCACCTTTCAAAAATAAACTTCTTTAAGTGTACAAAATCACAAAAATAAGGTCAATATAGTGGAAATCATTGGAGCATATAAATGAAAACTCGCCGATTGGCGAGTCCGCCAGGACGAAGACAGAGGCGTAGTTGAATTTATGCGTTAAGAAAGTATAAAGCTTTCGACAGAAAGTTTATACTTTCTTATTAGCAAAAAAGATATCAGAGACCGACCCTGATATCTTTTTTCAAGATTAATTTTTGATAATCTTCATTTTTCTTAAAAATTCGATTGGCTGCTGCTTTCTGAAGTGTTCCTTCACCATATAAGCAACGCCATGTTCGTTTTCCGACCTTGTTACCCAGTCCGATGCTTTCTTCACCTCAAAAGGAGCATTCCACATCGAAACACCTAGACCAGCCGCTTCAATTAACGGGATGTCATCAAGGCTGTCACCGATATAGACCATCTCTTTTAACTGGAAACCGAGCTGGCTGCCAAGAAACGCTAACCCATTAAGTTTGGAAACTCCTGCCGGAACAAGATCGAGCCGCAATGAATCAAGTTTAATCGGAGTGATTTCCGTAAACATTTTTTCAATGGCGGTTTTGGCATCCTCTAAATCGCGTTTATTTTCGAAATAGACTTCAATCTTCGTAGGAGTTGCCGGCTGATCATGCAAATATTCGCTGAGGGATTCGACAAATTGCTGTGAATAAACAAAAGGGTCGCCTGTGGTGAAAACCGTTTTTGCTAATAATTGCTGATGCAGTTTATATTTATTGGCAATCGAAAAATTCTCGTGAACTAAACGGATTTGACACGGCAGCGCCTCGAGCAGACGAATAGTATCATAGGTAATTTCCTCATTAATCCGCTTCACGTATACCGGCTTATTTTCCTCCCGCGCAATGAATGCCCCCTGATGGGTGACGAGCGGTGACGATATCTTTAAGGCTTTCGCTGCCTTCTTGGCTGAGTGAAAGCTCCGTGATGTAACGAGTGTGATATAAATCCCCTTTTGCTGAACATATTCTACGGCTTCCTTTGTCGATTTATGGATTTTTCCATTGCTTTGTAAGAGTGTGCCATCAATATTTAACGCAAGTAAGCGATAAATCATTATGCTGCCCCCTGTTCTTGGTGAAATTCCCTTTATATCACTTTTATGATTTTTCACCAATTTATAGAACAGTGCTTGTAAAAGTGTAGGCTTGGCAGCTTCTTAAAAAATTAAATTTGTCCGTATAAATCAGCCAATGGCTTTAGGACGATCTGGTTTAACTCCCCGATCACATTATTCATTCGCTGTTCCACCTGCATAAGATGGGCGATTTTCGGATTTTGCTGAACAACTCCGACGGTTGCTTGGGCCTGCTGAATTTCCTGCTCGGAAATGTTTTGTCCCATCATTTGTTTTTGCTGCAAATTCATTTGGATGTGGCGAAATTGATCAAACAACTGCTTCGCTGCCGGGTCGGCATTTACCTCTTGATAAGCTTGCTGTAGTTGTTTAAATTCATCACTTTGACGGATCGCATTTTCTAAAGCATAGGCGGAATCATATAAATTTACTGCCATTTGCGGGCTCACTCCTTTTTGGTTAACAATACTTCCCAACTATATCAAACTATTCAAGGGAATGCGAGAATGTTCAAATCACCATCCCTATTGGTTTTACATAGGATACTACATCAGCGGATGCCTATTTAATAAAGAATGAGGAGTGATTATGTCCCGTTCATTAACAAGCATAACAATTTTACCAGAGAAATCCGAAGCAACGAATTCTCATTTGATTAAAATGTCCCGCAGGCTGTATCACTACCTGCAAATGGAGAATCACCGCGAATTACAAATCATGGTCGGCACAAAAACAATTCGTGCCAATATCCAAATCATCGATACCCTTCCCCGGGAACTGCATGTGCCGGAGGAAGTCTTTACCTATTTTTGCTTGCCTGTCCGAAAGGTTAACCTACAAGCAAAATACTTTTCTGAGTCCAACACACTTAAGCTTGGTCCGGTCATCGGATTGCTGACAGATTTTTCACCGAAGGATGGTGAAGAACCTAATTTCCGTTCCATTCATAAGTTTTGTGAGGATCTCCATCAGGTGGTGTCAGAAAATGGCGGTTTTCTTTATGTGTTTTCTTTTAAACATTTTTTACAGCACGGCTATTATTTTGAAAACGGAAGCTGGATAGGAACAAGCCCACCTGCCCCTGATGTTATTTACAATCGAATCCATTCTCGAATACTAGAAAACAAACAAGAATTTGTTGAATTTCGAAAGATTCTTGAACAACTGGCCATTCCCATCTTCAATGATCGCTTTCATTCAAAATGGGAAGTATACGACCAGTTGAAAAATGAACATCATTTGTCATCCTACATTCCCGAGACAGCCTTGCTCTCAAGGGATACTTTACATTCCTTCCTGCAAACCTATGAAACCATTTTTATAAAACCGATTCATGGCAGCCAGGGAAAAAATATTATTAAACTGGAAAAAATTGCGGAAGACCAATTTACCCTCCAAACTTCAGGCCAATCCCAGGCAGATGCATTACCAGCCCTAGCAGCACATGAAATCTATCAAGAAATAAAATTACTGCTGCAAAACCGAATTTGTATTGTTCAGGAGGGTATTTCTTTTATTGACTATCAATCATCTGCCATGGACTTCAGGGTATTAGTCCATCGAAATTATGAAAAAAAGTGGGAAATTACCTCGATTGTTGCAAGAATCGGGGCTGAACAGGAATTTGTCTCCAATGTTTCCAGGGGCGGCCATACGATAAAACCGGTAACTGCCTTACGTTCCAAAATGTCCCAAAAAACCGCTTTGCAAACATTGAAGCTAATAAAAGAGCTGTCGTTGGAAACCGCCGAAAAGGTCAGTGCGCTGTCTTCCGGAATTACCGGCGAACTGGGGATTGATGTCGGCGTTGATGAAAAGGGGAAACCCTGGCTGATTGAAGTAAACTCAAAACCATCGAAGGTATTTGAAGATGATTCAGGGAAAATCAGACCGTCTGCAAAAGCCATCATTCGCTTTTGCACAAGCCTGGCCTTTGAAACCCTGAATGAAAAGGAGGTTTAATTCACTTGATTACATTTGGCATTATGTCCTTAAACCTAGAAACAGAGGCCCCCTATATAACGGAAATGGCCGAACATGCAAAAGACTTAGGAATTGAAGCTTTTCGCTTCGTTCCAACCAATATCAATCCAAATACACTTCAGGTTCAAGGGAAAAAATTTGACGCTGAACAAAAGAATTGGGTCAATGCCGAATTCCCCATCCCCCGCATCCTCTATGACCGTTGCTTCTACGGAGAGGATGACCAATCGAAACAATGCCTTCCAATAGTATCGTGGCTAAAAAGCAGGAAGGATATTAACTTTTTAGGATATGGTCTGCCTAATAAACTAGACCTCTATCAGGCGCTGAAAGACACGAAGCTATCTGCCTATCTGCCGCCGACAAAGCAGGTAATCGATACGGTTGGAATTTTAAAAGAATTAAACAGTGGAAAAAAGATTGTCATAAAACCCATTAACGGTTCACAGGGTTATGGCATTTATTCCTTGAAGAAAAATGACAAATCGATTCATGTTAAAACAGAAAAACAAAAACAGATTATATCAAGGATCTTTCCAAACGAAGGAAAATTTTCGCATTGGCTTAAGAGCTTGCTCGCGCGGCATCAATATCTTATGCAGCCTTATCTTGAATTAACCAACAGTGAATTGCAGCCCTTTGACATCCGGATTCTCCTGCAAAAAAATGAGCATGGCAATTGGGGAGAAATTGGGCGCGGAGTGCGAATCGGTACCAGCGGCGGGATTTTATCGAATTTAAGTGCAGGCGGGATGGCAACAGCGTTCTCAGAATGGTCAGCTTCCCTGCCTGCAGCGAGAAGGGAATTTATTCAGCAGGAATTAACCAGCATTCTTACAGAATTACCACACCTTCTTGAAAGAAGCTTCCTGCCGCTCTTTGAAATCGGTGTCGATATTGGCATCGCCAAAAACGGCTCGATCTGGATTTTAGATATGAATTCAAAGCCCGGCAGGAAGGTTATTTTGCAAACCCGGCCCAATCTTAAAGAAAAGCTGTACTGTGCACCGCTGCTTTACGCAAAATACCTGTCGGAATCGAAAGACCAAGAAAGGAAGAACATCTATGAGAAAACGTTATCTCATTGAGGTCGTCCAAAATGATCAATTGATTGTTTTTTGCCCTCCTTCCCTCCTTCAAGAAAATGGGCCTAAGCGAATTGCTTTTGGTTCAAATTCAATGGCAGTGGAATTTCTGCCCCATCCTGACCGAAAAGATCGGATTGTGATGAGCAGGGTCATACAAAAAGAACTCCAATTTCCGGAATTTAAGCTGCCGCTCCATGTTTTTTTAGATAATCAAACCCTGTACATCGGTCCTCTTGTTGGCATTTTTACGGCTGGATTTACACTGCTTCCTGATCAGCTCCTCGGCGAGAGAACACAGTTCTTTTCCAAGCTTTTATCCGTAAATAAAAACGTCGGAGCCCTCGCTTTTGTGTTCGGAGAGCAGCATATTGATTGGGAACAGGGCACGATTGAGGGTTATTTTTTCCACGATGGAGATTGGGAACAGCGGAAGGTCCCTTTCCCTAACGTCATTTATGATCGTCTGCCAAACCGAAGGAGTGAAGGAATTCCCAAATTAGTTAAAGTAAAAAAACGGCTTCAACAGGAATATTTAATCCCTTGGTATAATCCCGGCTTTTTCAACAAGTTAGATATTTACGAACGGCTTCTCCAAGATCATTCGGTTGATAAATACCTTCCTGAGACCCATCCTTTTACCTCTTTTTCCTTGATTGAGAGGATGCTTTCTAAATACGGGCATGTGTATATAAAGCCGAAAAACGGCAGTCTTGGCTTTGGCATTCATCAAATTATTTTTGATAAAAACACAAACGACTATTACTGCCGTTATCAAGATGACGACGGGGCAAACAGGTTACAAAAATTCCACAGCCTGGAGAAATTGTTTGAGCGGGTATTCGCGAAGCAATCGCTTGAAAAAATGGTTGTCCAACAGGGGATTCATTTAGTTCGCAACGAGCAGCGGCCCGTTGATTTTCGCATCCATACGAACAAGGACGAAACAGGCTGCTGGCATGTTTCCGCGCTTGCAGCAAAAATAGCCGGGCCGGGAAGCCCGACCACTCATAAGAGGAGCGGCGGAGAAATTAAAACGATTAGCGAAATCTTTCCTGCTGAAGATGCCGGCATGTTCGAAGAGAAGCTTTCCAATGCTGCCCTTTCCTTAAGTCATGCATTAGACCGAAATGTCGAAGGAATTATCGGCGAAATTGGCTTTGATTTGGGCATTGACCGGAACGGCGATGTCTGGCTGTTCGAGGCAAATTCCAAACCCGGCCGTTCGATTTTCAGCCATCCGGAATTAAAAGAATTTGATTTATTGACACGTAAATTGTCCCTCGCCTTCGCCGTTTTTCTCACCGAGCAAGCCTTACTGCATCCCGAGGAACTTTATCAATGATCGACAAACAAGCAGGGCCGGTGATTGGCATCATGACCGCGCTTAAATCCGATGGAACAGTCGCTGGAAACGGGGAACTTTTTATCAAACTGCAAAAAAAGCTTATTTCGCTTAATGGAATAAGCTTTATTTTTACCCTTGAAGGGGCAGGAGCGGAATATATTGAAGGATTCAGCTATTCACCCGATGAAAATCGCTGGATAAAGAACTCTTTCCCCTATCCAGATTTGGTGTATAACCGAATTCCCTTCAGAAAAACAGAACAGACCGAAGAATGTAAAAGCTTCTTTCAGCTTTTAAAGGATAAAGGAATTCCCTATTTCAACCCAGGTTTTATAGATAAATACGAGCTTTATCAACTAATGGAAAACCATCCTGTCCTCCAAGATTACGTACCGAAGACGATTCTCCTTCAAGAAAAAAAAGACCTGGAATTGTTATTGAAAGCAAATTCTAGTGTTTATCTAAAGCCGGCAGCCTCATCAAAGGGAAAGGGCGTTTTTCGCATCAGGCATTTATCCTCGCCATACATCCAATTTGAGTCAAGAAAAAGAAGCATTTGCTACCCATCTTTTGAAGATTTTTGGCAGGATTGGAGCGAATTGCTCTTATCGAAAACCTATTTGGCACAGATTGATATCAATTCTGCTGAATATGAGGGTTTTCGCTATGATTTTCGGATTATTGCCCACGCCGAAAAAGGGGATTATTCACTAACCGGCGTCGGCATCCGGCAATCCCAGGAACAAGGAGTCACCACCCATATTCCAGCGGGGGGAAGACTTCTTCCCTACTCTTTATTGCAAACGAACGAACATGATCAGTTTTTTCAAATGATTATCCCTCACATTGGGAAAGCATTATCGGAACAGCTTGGCTTTTTCGGGGAATTTTCCATTGATGCCGGCATGAGCAAAAGTGGAAAATATTATATTTATGAGGTGAATTCAAAACCAATGCGGTTTGATGAATCACAAATTGAAGAGAAAAAAATTGACCAGCTATGCCGTATTTTCCTCCACTTAACAAGCTCCTGCCCATAAAAAATTTTATTTGCATAATATTCAAAACAAGGTAAGCTATAAGTAATACAAGGTGTTAGAGGAGGACAATAAGGTGATCATGCATTTTCAATATAAGCCGCTTTTTGAAAATACCAATATTCCCGGCTGGAATATTTCCTTCTATTTTAAAAAACAGAGATATACAGGAGTTTATCACCAAACAGGAAACCTTGAATGGACCTCAAAACCTCCTGCCGAAGAAGATTTGAAGGCATTGACGAGCCAGATTCACGAGCTAATGCTTTACCATGTATATGAATAATCGACTATTCCCTGCATGAAACTCCATCCTTTCTGTACAAACTAAAAACGAATTAGAAGGAAAGGATGGTTGAACGTGACTAAAAAAAATGAACAGCCTATCACTGAAGGGTCTGCATATGAAGGCAGAGACATGGCTTACATGGATATTGACAGAATGATTAATGAAGGAATGTCCGGAGGGTCTGTCCACGCCCGTTATGATTCAACAAATATTGAAGAAGCGCGCGATCTAATAGAAGAATCACCGCCAAATGAAAATACATGATAACATTTGCCGAGCCAGTTTAGAGGGTTCGGCAATTTTTCTGTGGAAACAAATTGAAACTGGTATAATAGGCTCTAAGAAATCTAATGGGGAAATGAACGATGCTTAGAAAATTACTTACTGTATATGAAAATTCACTGCTGTTTTCCGAAAGGCCAGATGTGCCATCTGAACAGCTTTATCTGTTTTACGACCAGTCCTCCGATGAATGGCTGGGTATTCCCAAAAAAGAAATTAGTGAAAAAGAGCTCCACCTTCTAAAGACTTTGTATGAACTGGTGGAGCAGTCTTCAGCCGTGTCGTCTAGAGTAAACACCTGGTATGAGTTTTTATTTTTAAATGGGGTTCTCCCTTCAGAGAAGCAGGACACGTCATTTCGCTTTATCCAATTTCATTTAAATGGCGATGTTACAGATCAAAAGGAAATGGAAACTGCGTTAAAAGGCTTCTTTTCGGATGAGGCTGTGTTTCTTTGGGAAAGTCACTCCAAAGGTGTGGTTATAGAGGAACAAAAACAAATTTCTCTTTCCGAAGAAGAATTGTTGGCCATTTCAGAAACATTGGAAAGCGATTTTTATGAAAGTGTCACTTTTTTCATCGGAAAAGTTCATCCTTTTTCTAAGCAGTTAAAGGACTTCTTCCAAGAGGAAAGAGAATTATTCCAGTTTGCTCTAGTGAAAGTGCACAATTCAAAGATTTTTTCTTTTGAAAGAATTTTTCCGGCTTACCTTTCTGCCCGCTTGCCTGCTGAAATAAAAAATATGGTTCCCGAAGCGGTTTTTTCGCTTTTTGGTGATGATCCGGAAATGTTTTCAACGATAAAAGTATTTCTTGAAACCAATTTAAATGCCAGTCTTACAGCTAAAAAGTTATATATTCACCGAAACACACTGCAATATCGGATTGATAAATTCGTGGATAAAACAGGAATAGTATTAAAGGATTTTAACGGTGCGTTTATCGTGTTTTTAGCATGCCTGCTATTTGAACAAGAGGGATAATGTCAATCTGCCCAAAAAAGCGTTTTCAATATTTGTGCAGCCTGACCATATCGATTAAAGCGCTTTCCTTGTAAACTTAAAGTACAAACAACCACAAGGAGGCTGTGAACATGGCTGAATTAAAATTAGACCATATTTATAAAATTTACGACAACAAGGTAACGGCAGTTAAAGATTTCAATTTACACATTGATGATAAGGAATTTATCGTATTTGTCGGCCCATCCGGATGCGGAAAATCAACGACACTTAGAATGATTGCCGGTCTTGAAGAAATCTCAAAAGGGGATTTTCTCATTGATGGCAAACGCGTAAACGACGTAGCACCAAAAGACCGCGATATTGCAATGGTTTTCCAAAACTATGCGCTTTATCCGCATATGACCGTTTATGATAATATGGCATTCGGTTTAAAGCTTCGCAAATTTCCTAAAGATGAAATCGACCGCCGTGTGAAAGAAGCAGCTAAAATCCTTGGCCTTGAAGCTTATTTAGCTCGTAAGCCGAAGGCGTTATCAGGTGGTCAGCGCCAGCGTGTTGCATTAGGCCGTGCAATCGTTCGTGATGCAAAGGTATTCCTAATGGACGAGCCATTATCAAACCTTGATGCCAAGCTTCGTGTGCAAATGCGCGCTGAAATCGCCAAGCTTCACCGCCGCTTAAATACAACAACTATTTATGTAACACACGACCAAACTGAGGCCATGACAATGGCAACCCGATTAGTCGTTATGAAGGATGGCATCATCCAGCAGGTTGGTTCACCAAAAGAAGTTTATGAAAAGCCTGAAAATGTCTTTGTTGGCGGCTTTATCGGATCACCAGCGATGAACTTCTTCAACGGAAAATTAGAAGACGGCAAATTTATCATTGGTAAAACCTCCATTGCTGTTCCGGAAGGAAAAATGAAATTCCTTCGCGAACAAGGCTATGTCGGCAAATCGCTGATCCTTGGTGTCCGCCCTGAAGATATTCATGACGAGCCATTGTTTATTGAAGCTTCCACAGGTACAAAGATTGCTGCCCATATTGATGTTGCCGAATTAACTGGTGCAGAATTAATGATTTACTCCAGCATCGAAGGCCAAGATTATGTGGCCCGCCTTGATTCTCGCAGCGATGTAAGACCTGGCGATAAATTAGAATTGGCATTTGATTTAAACAAGGCCCACTTCTTCGATACGGAAACAGAGCTACGTATCCGCCCACAAAGCGAAAAATAAAATATGATTCTTTAGGGTCCTGATCACTCTGCAATACCGCAGAATGAGGTCAGGACCTTTTGATTATTCTTTAATAAAGATAACATCATCTTTATGGCAGGCATGGCAGCGATAAAGATGCGGACACTTATGATCAGAATAGGTATCTGCGTAACCATCCTCCATTTTCATCAAGTCAATTTCCATATAGGGGCTGTAATCATCGTAGTAATCTTGAAGTCTGCCGCTTTCCAACATTGGCTCTCCGCAATTGGCACATAATAAGTATACTTCCCTCAAGCCGTTACATACCGGGCATACGTTCATCTAATTCACCCTTTAATTTGTTTTCTTTAGTTTGCGTCACTTTGTCCCCCCTATGATATAGAATAAATTTCCACTTAAAATTTTCGAATAAGCTTTTTAGATTTAGTCATAATAAGATTACAAGCAACACCCCACCAGGAAAAACAAACATCACTTACAACGATGGATGAAGCCAGACAGGGTTACAACCGGTGCAACTCCGGTTCATCCAACCAAAACAATTATCATGGGTTAGGCCAAGGAGGCTATGGTAATAATCCCATTATGGTTCAACTCCATACTAACCCCAAAACTAAAAAGAGGAGTGTTAACTAACTATGGCTAACAACAACAACTCTAACCAACTTTTAGTACCAGGAGTACAACAAGCACTTGATTCAATGAAGTATGAAATTGCTCAAGAATTTGGCGTAAATCTTGGAGCGGACACAACTTCTCGCGCTAACGGATCTGTTGGAGGAGAAATCACTAAGCGTCTTGTCGCTATGGCTGAATCTCAACTTGGCGGTTTCCAACGCTAATTAAGTAAACCTTATTGATAAAAGTTCATAATATGGCTAAGAGCCCCCTCCTTTGGAGGGGGCTTTCCTTTGTTTACACCATTTTTTCTGGCTTAATCCACTCATCGAATTGCTCAGCGGTCAGATACCCCGTTTTGATTGCCGCTTCCTTCAGGGTGCTATTTTCTTTAAAGGCAAGTTTGGCGATTGCAGCTGCTTTTTCATAGCCGATATAAGGGTTTAAGGCGGTAACCAGCATTAACGAACGTCCCACATGCTCTTTAATAGCTTCTTCATTTGCTTCAATGCCAACTGCACAGTTGACATTAAAGGAACGAATGCTGTCGGTTAAAAGCCTGATTGATTGGATTAAATTATAAATAATCACCGGTTTAAATACATTTAATTCGAAATTGCCCTGGCTTGCGGCAAAGCCAATGCATGCATCATTCCCAAAGATTTGGCAGGCAACCATCGTCAATGCTTCACTTTGTGTTGGATTCACTTTCCCTGGCATAATTGAGCTTCCAGGCTCATTGGCCGGTATCGTCAGTTCGCCGATGCCGCTGCGCGGGCCGCTTGCAAGCCATCTGACATCATTGGCAATTTTCATTAAATCGGCCGCCAATGCTTTTAAAGCCCCATGGACATAAACGATTTCATCATGGCTTGTCAGAGCGTGGAATTTATTTTCTGATGTTTGAAACGGGAAACCAGTCAGCTTGTGGAGCTCTTCAGCGACTTTTGCGCCAAACTCCGGACTAGCGTTGATTCCCGTACCGACTGCAGTTCCGCCGATCGCTAATTGAAGCAGGTGCTGGCATGCCTCTGTAATCATTTGCTCATTATTCTCGAGCATATACCTCCAGCCGCTGATTTCCTGCCCCAAAGTAAGCGGTGTTGCATCCTGCAGATGGGTTCTGCCGATTTTTACGATATTTACGAAGGCTTTTTCCTTTTCTATCAGCGTATTTTTTAATTCCTGTATTGCCGGAATAAGATTTTCGGTAATTTTTATAAAGGCAGCAATATGCATTGCCGTCGGAAAAGTATCGTTTGAGCTTTGCGACATATTAACATCATCATTTGGATGAATCTTTTCGGTGCTATTTTGACTTTTTAACCATTCATTAGCGCGATTGGCAATGACTTCATTGACGTTCATATTGGACTGTGTACCGCTTCCTGTCTGCCATACCGCCAATGGAAAATGTTCATCATGTTGTCCGGCTAAGATGTCTTCAGACACCTTTTTGATGGCGTTCATTTTATCCTCACTCAATTTACCGAGCTGATGATTAACAATCGCAGCCGCCTGCTTAATGTAAACCAAACCATAAACGAGCTCGAGCGGCATTTTTTCCATCCCGATTTTAAAATTCTCTTTACTCCGCTGCGTCTGTGCTCCCCAAAATTTATCCTCAGGAACACGGACTTCCCCCAGGGTATCGTGTTCAATTCTGAATTTTACCATCATTTTTCCACCTCACTATTTATCATCCTTTCATATGTATTCCCAAACTAATCTGTTTTATAAATAAAAAAAACTGCGGAACATTGTCCGCAGCCTTAATGTCTGCTAATAAGTGTATAGCCAATGTAATACGTAAGAACTAAAAAACTGCCAATGGTTAGAACAACTGTGTAATCTGACATTGATTTGCCACCCCATTTTTTATTTGAATTAAAACTACAATATCATGGGGTGAAAGGATGACAAGTGATTAAAATTACACTTTTAACGCAAAGAAATGAATTTTTTATGAACTTTTTCAATTAACCTGCCATGTCTGTGCTTCCAAGCTGAAGCTCATACATTTGATAATATTTTCCCTTAAGCGCCATTAATTCATCATGAGTCCCGCGTTCGACGATGGTGCCGCGGTCTAGGACGAGAATTTGGTCCGCATTTCGAATCGTCGACAGACGGTGGGCGATGATAAAGGTTGTTCTTCCCTTCTTCAAGACATCCATCGCCTCTTGGATCAGCGCTTCCGTTTCAGTATCAATGCTGGAGGTGGCTTCATCCAAAATGAGAATAGCCGGATTATAAGCAAGGGCACGGGCAAAAGAAATCAACTGGCGCTGACCGCTTGATAAAGTGCTGCCTTTTTCAATAACCGGTTCGTCATAACCGTTTTCTAGGTTTTTAAAAACTTTTTCCGCACCAACATCTCGTAATGCTTTTTCGACTTTTTCACTTGTAATGGACGGATCATTTAGACTCACATTGGAGGCGATTGTTCCTGTAAATAAATACGGGTCCTGCAGGACAATCCCCATATGCTGACGGATTGTTTGCCGCGGGAAGCATTCGATATCTTTTCCGTCAATCAAGATTTTTCCTTTCTGAAAGTCGTAATATCGAAAAAGAAGATTCATGATGGAGCTTTTCCCGGAACCGGTATGGCCAACAAGCGCCACCGTTTCCCCAGACTTTGCCTCAAATTGAATATTCTTTAGAACATATTCACCGTCTTTGTAACCAAAAGAAACATTTTCGAATGTGACATTGCCTTTAATCCGTGAAATTCGTTCCTGACTGACATTTTCCCCCGGCTCATCCATCAGCGTAAATACCCTCTCACCAGCAACAAGCGCTGTCTCTAGATTGGCCAATTGGTTGACAATGCCTTGGACGGGCTGAAACAGCCGATTGATGTAATCGACAAAAGCGTACAGCATTCCTAAAGAAATGACAGCTGAAGGTGAAAGTGCCTGGCCTCCAAAATACCAGATAAATGCCACAAACACGAGATTTCTTAAAATCCCCACCAGGTTGTGACCTGTTAAGGCATTCAGGTTTAACAGTTTGTTTTGGTAGGTAAAATGGCCATGGTTCAGATTCTCAAAATCCTTCATCGTTTCCTTTTCCCGGTTGAAGGCCTGGATAATATTCATCCCCTGAATCGATTCATTAACCATCGCATTGATTTCACTGTTCCGCGAACGAATCACCCGATTATATCTGGAAGCATACTTCCTGTAAATCAAAATCCAAATATACAAAATGGGCAAGAGTAGCAAACAAATTGCCGCCAGCTTTGCATTTAAAATAAATAATGCTGAGTAAATGCCAGTAATATAAATGGCGCTTGTAAAAAAGGCTGCCAATACGGTTACATAAAGCTCACGAATCGCCTCGGTGTCATTTGTGATTCTGGCAACAACCTTGCCTGCCGGAAGGTTGTCAAAATAGCGGACTGGAAGTCTTTGAATATGATGAAACACATCCTCACGCATTTTTTGAATAATCCGGTTGGCTGATTTTTTCAAAAGGAAGTGCTCGCCGTATTGAAAAATGGCCGAAACCACCAAGAGTCCAAAATACACTGCCAGCAGTTTAAAGATCCCTGGTATTTCTGGCTGATAAAACGCTAAAAGTTCAGGCCCTTTGATAATTTTTGCAGGGTATTCTGCTTGCTTTTTCCCTTTTGAAATAAATAGTTTACTGTCCTTGAGGTTTCTTTTTCCGTCAAATTCCAGATCGTCCTCTATAAACACAAACTTTGTTCCTACCTGAAGGATCCGGACTTTTTCTCCCTTTTCCTCGCCGTTTGAAAAATACTTTTCCCGTTTATAAAACGTTCCGTTATAGCTAACGGCTTTATCGTCTTTTGCTCCTGTTTCATACCAAACCGACTCAATCCCTAAAATATGCTGGTCGATGATGTTCTTTGCGATAAATGGTCCGGCCAAATCCGTAACGACCGAGATGGTCAGCATGAACAGGGCCGCGATAATGATTTTTTTATAAATTAAAGCGTAATTAATTAAGCGTCTGCCAACCTTCATGCTGACACCTCCTCTTCGATTTTGGCTTCGACCTGCTGGCGCAAGAATTGCTCTTTATACCAGCCGTCCCGCTCCAGCAGCTGTTCATGGGTTCCTTCCTCAATAATGGCCCCTTCATCAAGGACAATGATATGGTCGGCATGCTGGACTGCAGACATTCTGTGCGTAGTGATAATCGTTGTTTTCCCGTTTCTTACTGTTCGGATATTGTCGATGATTTTCTTCTCCGTTTTCGCATCAACTGCAGATAAGGAATCATCGAGAATCAGTATTTCCGGATTTTTAATGAGCGCACGGGCAATCGAAATCCGCTGCTTTTGCCCGCCCGATAACGCGACTCCCTTTTCCCCAACTAGTGTCTCGAGACCTTCCGGGAGCATTTGCAGGTCCTTGCGAAAAGCCGCTAGGTCAATGGCGGTCTCTAGGTCGTCCTCAGATGCATCCTTACTGCCGAACAAAATATTTTCCTTTACACTTCTTGAAAAAAGTACATGGTCCTGCGGGACATAGCCAATCCATTGGCGCACTTGTTCTAGTGTTTGGTCCTCAATGGAGGCCCCGCCGATTGAAAGTCCGCCTGTTCCAAGTGGATATTGCCTCAACAATTGCTTGATAAAAGTGGTTTTTCCGCTGCCAGTCTTACCGACAACCCCAAGCGTCTGACCTTGAAGCAGCTTGACGGTGACATTTTGCAGATTATCCGTTTTCGAAGATGGGTAACGAAACGTTACTTTTTCGAAATTGATTGGATTTGCTTTGGTTATCTTTATTGGCTGGGATGGGTTTTGGACCTCTTCCTGATAGCTGAGTGTTTCATGGACCCGGTCGAGCGAGGCATTCCCCCGCTGCATTACGTTGATCAGTTCGCCGACCGCAAACATCGGCCAAATCATCATCCCCAGGTACACATTAAAGGAAACGAGGTCTCCCAAGGTGATAGCCTGATGAAAAACGAGCGTGGCTCCGTAACCAATGCCAATTAAATAGCTGAGGCCGACCAGTATTTTTATGGTCGGATCAAATAACGAATCGATTCTGGCGACGTTTATATTTTTTTGATAAACATCTTCGGTCAATTCGTGAAACCGCTCGCGGTCCGCATTTTCCTGGACATAGGCACGGATGACTCTTACTCCGGCAATCGATTCAAGAACGCGGTCATTTAATTCGCCGAAGGCATCCTGTGCTTCGGTAAAGCGAGTGTGGATCTTTTTGCCGTACATTTGCATCAGGATGGCCATGATTGGCAGCGGCAGAATCGCCGCCAAGGTCAGCTTCCAGCTGATGAAAAAGCCCATCGTAAACAGAATCGTCAGCATCCAGACACTCGAATCGACAAGCGTTAAAATCCCGAATCCGGCTGTAATGGAAATAGCTTTTAAATCGTTGGTGGCCCGAGCCATTAAATCCCCGGTACGATTCTTTTCAAAAAAGGCCGGCGTCATTTTTAAAAGATGGCCCATAAATCTTGAGCGCAGCTTTCTTTCGATTAAAAAAGCACCGCCGAACAATTGATATTGCCATATATAAGTGATGGCGTAGGATGAAACCATAATGATGGTGAGATAGACAAGATACATGAAGATTTTTTGGTTTGTCATCGCCCCTGAATGAATATCATCAATCGCCAAGCCAATTAATTTGGGCGGTATGACATCTAATAACCCCACGAATATAAGTAAAGTGACCGCTACTAGGTAGCGCTTCCAATTTTCTTTAAAAAACCAGCTTAATTTCTTTAATACGGAAAACATGCTGTTATTCCCCCTATTTCGGTTTAATCTATCCGCTTTCTAGATCTCCTATTTTGTGTGCGAGCCTTACATTGAGTCTTTTCAGCATGCTAATTCCTCCTTTTTTTATAAAAAAAGAGACATACTGCCGCAATTGTGCAGTATGCCTCTTTTTTAAAAATAAAAAACACACGCCGCGCATCACAAAGTAACGCAGCCTGTGTTTGTAAATACAAAAGTGAAGTGTAGATTACAAGGAAATCCCTTTAGTGGTGGCTGCGTTAACATATTCAGTTGATTGATTAGTTAAGTGGTTTAAGATAATCATTTTGCAGCCCTCCATTTCCTTTTTTTTCTTACTTTGTAAGATTAACACCATATTTTTTAATTGTCAATTCCCATTTTTCGGAATTATCTTAGCTCTATTTGGTCGACAAATATTAACAAAGTTTTCAAATATTCGAAATTAACTTTCTGCAATTTGAAGTAAAATGGGAAATGGGATATTAATTATTTGAAAGGATGTGGACTATGCCTACACCCAAAAAATCACGCCGTGAAACAGAGGAGTTACTTATGTTACGGGCCTTAAACCCGCGGATAAACCTTTCCGACAAAGACGGTAGAAAGTACTACGCTCTTGAAAAAGGCTATCAAGGAGAAGTGATGTTTGATGCAATTACCCAAGAATTGAAGAATAACTGCATTGTATTAAATGGCTTACTCTTTAAATTGAAAGAAAAGCATTTTCAAATCGATACGGTGATTATTTTTCAAAAAACGATTTACCTGATTGATGTTAAAAATTTTGAAGGAGATTATATTTATAAGTCTGATCCCGACCGTTTTTGTAAAAATGATACCGAAATTGACGACCCTATCCTTCAATTGTTGAAGGCCGAGTCCAAGCTGCGGCAACTTCTCGAAGAGTACAGATTTAATCTGCCGGTTGAATCCTACGTAGTTCATATTAGCCCCACATTTAACCTATACAATGCTCCTCAAAACAATCATGTTATTCTCCCAACACAACTCAATCGCTTCATAAGAAAATTAGAAAATATCCCATCGAACCTGAATGGCGGCCATGAGAGGCTGGCAGACCTGTTAATTTCTCTGGATCAAGGTGATTATCCAAATCCCCCAAAGCCGACTTATAGTTATGATGGGCTGAAAAAGGGTCCTTATTGTTCAAAGTGTATCTCATTTTCGGTTTCTGTTGGGGAGAGGAAAATGGTTTGTAATACTTGCGGGTGTGAGGAGCGGATGGAGTCTGTGGTGCTGCGGTGCATGAGGGAGTTGGTGTTGCTTTTTCCGGAGATTAGGATTACGACAAGTGCTGTTTATGAGTGGTGCGGGTGCGCAGTCCCGAGAAAAACGATTGGAAGAGTCCTAAAACAGAACTATAAGGTGATGTCATCTGGAAAATGGACTTATTATGTATAGTTGGGGCAGGTTTCTACCAAGTTCTTGATTTTTAATACGATTTTAGCAGCTTACACCATTTTTATAATACCGTTTTTGAAAATTATACCTTGTTGCGGTAGCATATACCCTTTTTATGCTACCCAACTCTTGATTCACTCGGTGGTTCGGGCTCTTTCTATGCTACCCAATTTTTCGTTCTTTCGATGGTTCGGGTGCATATACCCTTTCTATGCTACCCAACTCTTCGTTCTTTCGATGGTTCGGGCGCATATACCCTTTCTATGCTACCCAACTCTTGATTCCTTCGATGGTTCGGGCTCATATACCCTTTCTATGCTACCAAATTTTTTGTTCTTTCAATGGTTCGGGCGCATATACCCTTTCTATGCTCCCCAACTCTTGATTCCTTCGATGGTTTGGGCTCATAGACCCTTTCTATGCTACCCAACTCTGAATTCCTTCGATGGTTCGGGCTCATAGACCATCTCTATGCTTCCCAACTCTTCGTTATTTCGACGTTTCGGGCTCATAGACCATCTCTATGCTTCCCAACTCTTCGTTCTTTCGACGTTTTGGGCGCATAGACCATCTCTATGCTTCCCAACTCTTCGTTCTTTCGACGTTTTCGGGCTCATATACCATCTCCATACTTCCCAACTCTCCGTTCTTTCGTTGGATTAGGCTCATGTACCCGCCATCAAACCATCCCATAAACAGAAAAAAGACAGCCCCCCACCCACGGCCATCCCATCTTCATGTATTTAGTCTTCACTTTTAGACAATTCCTTGAACTGCTGCTTAGAAAACTTTTCGTCAAAGCTGCTGAAAATACGGTAATTTCCCCCATCCAAGATCCGAAAATGCTTGCTTAGAATATTCTGTTGGAGGACGAATCCGTTCTTCTTTACAACGACCCGCCACCAGACCCGGCCGCCAAGTGTTTTGGCTTTCCGGTAATCAATGCCTTCTCTTGCTACCGTTTCAAGTACTTCAAGGGGCTCGTTTCCAAATAAAAATTGGACCGTTTCTGTTTCACGAAATAAGGCACAAACAGAAACTACCGTTGACCAGTTGGCAAGAACTCTTCCTTTTTCAATCTGTACAAGGGTTTTCTTAGAAACACCAATAATATCTGCCATTTTATCCTGAGTGTAGCCTGCTTCAGTCCGGATTAGCCGCAATTTCTCTGAAACAATCTGAATAATTTCATCTCTGGTCATACAAAGCCCTTCCTTCAATAACTTCTAGTGTAATTTTACACAAGTTTTCCCAATTTTAAAAGTAATAAGGGTATTCACATAAAAAAAACTGCTATCCCATAAGATAGCAGTTCATTCATTACTTACTGATTTCTGGCGGTACACTACATCCGCCGGAGCAAGATTTGTTCAATTCGCATGCAGCACATTTTCCTTGTTTCGAGCGATTAATAAATCGTACAAGTGCCCAAGTGGCATATCCAAAAATAGCAACTCCAATAACAATGCTAGCAATCATAGAATTTCACTCCTTTTGTTTATACCAGACCAAACAGCTTGCCGCCCTGATAAATAATCAGCGATAAAACATAGGCAATGACTAATGCATAGCCGATCGCGAAGGCTGTCCATTTTTTTGAGCCTGTTTCTTTATAAATGGTTGCGGTAGTGGCCAAGCATGGAATGTACAATAAAATAAACACCATAAAGCTGTAAGCAGCAAGCGGTGTATAGTAATTGGCCAGCAGCCCCTGCAGACTCGAATCATTCGGCACAAAATAAATAATGTTCATCGTCGAAATGATCGCTTCTTTGGCAAGGAAGCCGGTAATTAAGGATGCTGCCGCCTGCCATGTACCAAAGCCAATCGGTGCTAAAATCGGGGCAATGACACCGCCGATTGCCGCAAGGAAACTGTCATCCATTTCCACCTTCAAGCCGCCCGGCCCTGCATAGGATAAAATCCAAATGAAAACGGAACCGGCAAATATAAACGTACCTGCTTTCCGTACAAATCCCTTGCCTTTATCCCAGGTGCTTCTCCATAAGGATTGAAACTGCGGCAGCCGATATGGCGGCAATTCAATGACAAATAAGGAAGTCTGCGATTTTAACATGGTCGATGAAAAGATTTTTGCTAAGATTAACGCGACTACAATCCCTAATACATATAAGCTTAAGACAATAAAAGCTTTATGGGCTGCAAAAAATGCCCCGACAAATAAGGCATACACAGGCAGACGTGCTGAGCAAGACATTAACGGAGTCAGCAAGATTGTTAACAGCCGTTCACGCGGTGTTTCGATCGTTCTTGCCGCCATGATGCCCGGAACATTACAGCCAAACCCAATCATCATTGGGATAAATGCTTTCCCGTTCAACCCAACCGATTCCATAATTCTGTCCATAACCAACGCGACGCGGGCCATATAGCCGGAATCCTCTAATAACGATATGAAAAAGAACAAAATAAAAATCTGCGGTACAAAAACAAGAACACCGCCAACCCCGGCAACTAATCCTTCAATAATCAGCGCATGAATAAAGGCAGACGCATGAACAGCCGTCAGGGCTTTTTCAATACCAGCCGCGACCGGTCCTGTCAATAACCCATCAAGTGCATCCGACATCGGCGTCCCGAGCCAATCAAATGTCAGCATAAACATTAAATACATAAGCAATAAGAAAATTGGCATTCCAAGATATTTATTGGTGACAATGCTGTCAATTCTTTCAGATAATGGCACGACACCATCACGTTTGCTCGTTGTTTCAGCGATAATTTTTTCAATCGCTGCTTTTCTTTTCATATAAATAAAGTTTGGTAATGTTTTAACGTCATACGATTTCTTGATGGACTCTTCCAATTTAGCTGAAAGAGCTTCAAGTTTTTCGCTATCCACAATTCGCGTTACGTAATTTTTTACGTATTCATTTCCTTCAAAATACTGAATCGCCAAAAAGCGCTTTGAATGCTCCGTTTTCCCAGCCAGTTCCTGAGATAGGTCGGCAATTGCCTTTTCCACTTCCACACCATAGTTTACAAGGTTCTTTTTCACCGGCGTAAATGATTTTGTGGAAATAGTATCAACCAATTGGTCACAGCCCTTACCGCTTCTGGCGACGACGGGTACAACCGGGACACCCAGTTTTTCCGAAAGTTTCTCGGCATCAATCATAATCCCGCGCTGACTAGCGACATCAATCATATTTAAACCAATTAAAAGCGGCTTTTCAAACTCCAGCAGCTGCATGGTTAAATGTAGATTCCGTTCTAATTGAGATGCATCCAATATATTCAATAGCCGATCGACGGAATCGTTTAGAAAAAAGGAAGTGACGACTCCCTCATCTCTTGAAAGCGGGTTTAGTGTGTAGACACCCGGCAAATCTATTAATCTGCCAATATTATTTTTGAAAACGCCAACTTTCTTTTCAACCGTTACTCCGCTCCAGTTGCCCACATACTCATAGGAACCTGTGAGGTTATTAAACAATGAAGTCTTTCCAGTATTCGGGTTTCCAATTAGAGCAATTTCCATTTATATTCTCTCCACTTCAATCTGGACGGCTTCCTTGCGGCGGATTCCGACGCATTGGCCGCAGGACTCAATCATAATCGGGCCGCCAAAAGGCATAACGCATTTCACACATATTTCCGATCCTTCGGTAATTCCTAAATCAAGCAGACGTCTTTTCACAAGGTTACCGACATGGGAAATATCAACAATTTTCCCCTTTTCCCCTGCTTTCAAAGATGTAAACATATATTATCACCCAATCCGTTGTAATTGAGAATGATTATCTTTCTATATTGTCATTTTACACCTAAATTTTTAAAAAAAATATAAAAATTTGTGACAAAAAAAGAAAAAAAGAAAAGCACTTGGCTTTTCTTCCAGATTGTAGACAAAAGGCATCCGAATGAGCCCATTCGGATGCCTTTTTGTTGGATTATTGCTCGTAAGAGCAAATTTTAGACCTATCCCATACCTATTATTATGCCATTTCTGGACCCTTCCACGTCCAGTTGGCCATCTTTTTCAAATTCATGGCAGCAAAAGTAAGCATCGCCTGCATGGACAATTTTTTTAGGCCCCTTAAGGTTGTCCAACGCATACCATGCTTCTCCTTTGCATCCGCAAAGACACGCTCAATCGTTTCTTTACGTCTTGCATAAATGGTTTTATTTTCTTGTGTGTGACGAAGATGGTCGGCTTCTTCTAAATAGTTCTCCCAAACATGACGCTGAATTAGCTTTCTATGTTCTTTACTCTGCGTGCACTGTGAAAGTAATGGGCAATTTTTACACTCAAGCGGATTAGAGAAGTACTGACGGTAGCCTTCCTTCGTCGTGGTTGCATATTTTAATACTTGTCCTTGCGGACAGATATAACAATCGTAGTATTCATCATATACATATTCATGCTTTCTTAAATAACCATCCTTCGTACGTGGGCGAGTATAAGGTAAAGCTGGGATCATATCATTTTCAAATAAGTATTGAGCAATAGCAGATGTTTTATATCCGGCGTCAGCAGCAACAGCTTCAGGTTTTCCATGCTTTTCAATTACCTTTTCAAGGAGTGGTTCAAAAATGACACTATCATGGATATTACCTGGAGTTACAATTGCACCTAAAACAAAACCATTTTGATCAGAAGCAGCGTGGAATGAGTAAGCAAACTGTTTTGTTCGCTCATCTTTCACGTAATAACCACTTTCCGGATCAGTAGTACTTTCCTTGATTTCTTTATTTTCCTCTTTATCAAATTTATCTGGAGGAAATGGCTTTTTTCCGTGATCTTCGCGGTCTTTATTAATCTCGTCTTGTAGACGTGCTTCATAAGCTTTTGATTCTTTTCGAACTACTTTTTTCTCAAATTTATGCTTATTAGCGCTTGCCTTAACATGTGTAGAATCAATAAATACGTGCTCGCTACTAATCAATTTCTTGTCTGAGGCTTCCTTCAAAATACGATAGAAAAT
>NZ_JBHSHV010000002.1:0-2946 GCF_042653105.1 Neobacillus sp. GCM10023253 | reverse complement strand
AAACCTTTTAGGTTAAGTTAGAAAGGGCGCACGGTGAATGCCTTGGCACTAGGAGCCGATGAAGGACGGGACTAACACCGATATGCTTCGGGGAGCTGTAAGTAAGCGCCGATCCGGAGATTTCCGAATGGGGAAACCCACTGTTCGTAATGGAGCAGTATCTTTACCTGAATACATAGGGTATTGAAGGCAGACCCGGGGAACTGAAACATCTAAGTACCCGGAGGAAGAGAAAGCAAACGCGATTCCCTGAGTAGCGGCGAGCGAAACGGGAACAGCCCAAACCGAAAGGCTTGCCTTTCGGGGTTGTAGGACACTCAACATGGAGTTACAAAGGAACGGGGTAGATGAAGCGGTCTGGAAAGGCCGGCCATAGAAGGTAAAAGCCCTGTAGTCGAAACTTCGTTCCCTCCTGAGTGGATCCTGAGTACGGCCGGACACGTGAAATCCGGTCGGAAGCAGGGAGGACCATCTCCCAAGGCTAAATACTCCCTAGTGACCGATAGTGAACCAGTACCGTGAGGGAAAGGTGAAAAGCACCCCGGAAGGGGAGTGAAAGAGATCCTGAAACCGTGTGCCTACAAGTAGTCAGAGCCCGTTCATGGGTGATGGCGTGCCTTTTGTAGAATGAACCGGCGAGTTACGATTGCATGCGAGGTTAAGTTGAAGAGACGGAGCCGCAGCGAAAGCGAGTCTGAATAGGGCGAATTAGTATGTAGTCGTAGACCCGAAACCAGGTGATCTACCCATGTCCAGGGTGAAGTCCAGGTAACACTGGATGGAGGCCCGAACCCACGCACGTTGAAAAGTGCGGGGATGAGGTGTGGGTAGCGGAGAAATTCCAATCGAACTTGGAGATAGCTGGTTCTCTCCGAAATAGCTTTAGGGCTAGCCTCACGTAGTTAGAGTCTTGGAGGTAGAGCACTGTTTGGACTAGGGGCCCTCATCGGGTTACCGAATTCAGACAAACTCCGAATGCCAATGACTTATCCGTGGGAGTCAGACTGCGAGTGATAAGATCCGTAGTCAAAAGGGAAACAGCCCAGACCACCAGCTAAGGTCCCAAAGTATACGTTAAGTGGAAAAGGATGTGGAGTTGCTTAGACAACCAGGATGTTGGCTTAGAAGCAGCCACCATTTAAAGAGTGCGTAATAGCTCACTGGTCGAGTGACTCTGCGCCGAAAATGTACCGGGGCTAAACGTATCACCGAAGCTGTGGGTGGACACCATTTGGTGTCCGCGGTAGGAGAGCGTTCTAAGGGCGTTGAAGCTAGACCGTAAGGACTGGTGGAGCGCTTAGAAGTGAGAATGCCGGTATGAGTAGCGAAAGATGAGTGAGAATCTCATCCACCGTATGCCTAAGGTTTCCTGAGGAAGGCTCGTCCGCTCAGGGTTAGTCGGGACCTAAGCCGAGGCCGAAAGGCGTAGGCGATGGACAACAGGTTGATATTCCTGTACCACCTCTTTATCGTTTGAGTGATGGGGGGACGCAGGAGGATAGGGTAAGCGCACTGCTGGATATGTGCGTGCAAGCAGTTAGGCTGGTGAATAGGAAAATCCGTTCACCTTAAGGCTGAGCTGTGATGCCGAGGGAATTATAGTACCGAAGTTCCTGATTCCACACTGCCAAGAAAAGCCTCTAGCGAGATAAAAGGTGCCCGTACCGCAAACCGACACAGGTAGGCGAGGAGAGAATCCTAAGGTGAGCGAGAGAACTCTCGTTAAGGAACTCGGCAAAATGACCCCGTAACTTCGGGAGAAGGGGTGCTTTTTGGGGTGAATAGCCCCGAAGAGCCGCAGTGAATAGGCCCAGGCGACTGTTTAGCAAAAACACAGGTCTCTGCAAAGCCGCAAGGCGAAGTATAGGGGCTGACGCCTGCCCGGTGCTGGAAGGTTAAGAGGAGGGGTTAGCCTTAAAAGCGAAGCTCTGAATCGAAGCCCCAGTAAACGGCGGCCGTAACTATAACGGTCCTAAGGTAGCGAAATTCCTTGTCGGGTAAGTTCCGACCCGCACGAAAGGCGTAACGATCTGGGCACTGTCTCAACGAGAGACTCGGTGAAATTATAGTACCTGTGAAGATGCAGGTTACCCGCGACAGGACGGAAAGACCCCATGGAGCTTTACTGTAGCCTGATATTGAATTTTGGTACAGCTTGTACAGGATAGGTAGGAGCCTGAGATGCCGGAGCGCCAGCTTCGGTGGAGGCGTCGGTGGGATACTACCCTGGCTGTATTGAAATTCTAACCCGCACCCCTCATCGGGGTGGGAGACAGTGTCAGGTGGGCAGTTTGACTGGGGCGGTCGCCTCCTAAAGTGTAACGGAGGCGCCCAAAGGTTCCCTCAGAATGGTTGGAAATCATTCGCAGAGTGTAAAGGCACAAGGGAGCTTGACTGCGAGACCTACAAGTCGAGCAGGGACGAAAGTCGGGCTTAGTGATCCGGTGGTTCCGCATGGAAGGGCCATCGCTCAACGGATAAAAGCTACCCTGGGGATAACAGGCTTATCTCCCCCAAGAGTCCACATCGACGGGGAGGTTTGGCACCTCGATGTCGGCTCATCGCATCCTGGGGCTGTAGTCGGTCCCAAGGGTTGGGCTGTTCGCCCATTAAAGCGGTACGCGAGCTGGGTTCAGAACGTCGTGAGACAGTTCGGTCCCTATCCGTCGTGGGCGCAGGAAATTTGAGAGGAGCTGTCCTTAGTACGAGAGGACCGGGATGGACGCACCGCTGGTGTACCAGTTGTCTTGCCAAAGGCATCGCTGGGTAGCTATGTGCGGACGGGATAAGTGCTGAAAGCATCTAAGCATGAAGCCCCCCTCGAGATGAGATTTCCCATAGCGTCAAGCTAGTAAGATCCCTGAAAGATGATCAGGTTGATAGGTCAGAGGTGGAAGCACGGTGACGTGTGGAGCTGACTGATACTAATCGATCGAGGACTTAACC
>NZ_JBHSHV010000001.1:0-61416 GCF_042653105.1 Neobacillus sp. GCM10023253 | reverse complement strand
CATAAATTTTGCTCTTACGAGCAAAAATCCGACAAAAAGGCATCCGAATGGGATCATTCGAATGCCTTTTGTCTACAATCTGAGCCCTTTTCAATGAAAAGGGCTTTGTCATTTTTCAGCTAGTGAGGATGTTTTTGTTGTAGATTTTTGAAAAAGTGTACTTAAACTACCATTTAAATCCAACCCCTTACTTTAAACAGATTGACCTTGCATTCCAGGTAGTATGCCTGGGTCAACCATTTGCCCATCATTTACATCATTGTCATTTATAATTGTCAAATTTGATGTGTTCTGTTTAAAGAGCAAGAATCAACTTTCCTTTGTGGGGTTCCAGCAGCACTTTTATATGGCTTTGAAGCTTTCATCTAATACAATACCATCCAATAAGGATGGTTAAGGAAAATGGAGAAAATTTGGTTATGTAATAACATATTCACCTTCTTAATTTAATGAATCAGGGTTTTTACACATTTTTTAAAATTTAAAACACGACAATAGTCCAATACATATGAATAAGTGAGTTGCATTTATTACGAGGAGGATGTTTTTAATGTATGGAAATTTCTATTTAACCCAGCCCCTATGTTTAGGCAAAGAATAACTTTGGAACAAGCAAAAGAAATTGCACTTAGAAGGGTCACTTGACCCTCTCAGAATCATTCGGTATCAAAGATGGTTGTTTATTACAGTCATTACTTTAAGCGTTTATTATCTTCCTTTTTATCTCTCTTTATATCCTTGCTTGGTAAAACACCAAAAACTCCCTAACCGTATAAAAAAACTCTAATAGCATTTTAATACTGTTAGAGTTTTTTCTCATTTTAAAATATGCTATACCTTTTTGAACTGTACTCCTTTGTCAAAATAAGATTTAATTTGATATAAGGTTTGAATTTGACGATCTGTAAGGGGAAGACCAGCCTCAACATGCAAGATCTAGTTGCTGTTACGGCAGTCTTATCTAATAAGGGTATTTTAAACCATACTCGTTCAAATTTCGGTGGGAAATAACAACTGGTGATATCGGAGATGGGGGAATAAATGGAACGACAATTGGTTTATACCATGGATGGTAGTGATGCAACAATATGTAGTAAACCATTAATATCATCCTCTCATTCAAAGTTACAGTAAATTATGAGTGTTCATCTAAATATGATTGGATGGATGCCTAGTTTATTAAATTACCGATATTTATATAAAACGGGGTATACAACCAACTGTGCAGTAAAGTTCACATTAATGGATGCAACATGGGGTTTTATTTAAAAAAAGGAGCAAAGCAACAAAGAAGCGCCCATGTAGGGACACTTCTTTACATAAAAAAACATTTTTTTGATGAGATTTACCAACCTCCAAAACAGCTAAATAAACATCATGCCACCACACATCATGCCGCCCCACATCATGCCTCCGCAAGGCATACCGACAAATATTCGCGGGTCCTGACTCTGATGCCTCATAGGAATTAACTGACCAACCTGGAAATTACCCATCCCCAAAGTTTGAAGTTCATTGTAAAAATTGTGCATTTTTTCCTCCCCCGTTTACTTAATAATTAGGTTATACTGACACTTAACAAGAGATTTGAACGAAGAAGTTATGTCAGAAATGTGTATTTAAGAGATATTACGTGTACTCTCTTCAACAAACTATGCTTACTTTTAGGTGGCTGTTACTGTTTAAAAAGCCTATTTCATGGTAAAAGTATCATAAAATGTTGTGTCTGGAAGCAAAGATGGCGGCTAATTTTATTCAACTTGTTTTATTTCTTAACTAAGGACCATTATAGGGAAGATTTGATTTTGAATGAAGAACCTGTCAACCTTATTCTTGTTGGAAACTAAAGGTGGGCTTCTACCATTGTTTGTATCGGAGTAAGATTGTGAAGTATAATACTTAATCCTGGGTGCTTTAGTTCAAGAAGACATACTAAAAAAAAACGCTCTAAACGGTCTCTTTCTTTGGATAAAATCAACAGTATTCTTTCACAGTGCCTTTCATAAAAAAAAAGCGGCTTTCCTGCTAGGAAAACCGCCTTTTCATCATTCTTCTTTGATATCGCTGGTCTGGGGAGAACATATTAGTATACTATGAGTTTATTCCATTCTATTATTTTGGATTTATCACAATTTCTACTCGACGGTTTTTGGCTTTCCCTTCCTCTGAATCATTTGATGCAATCGGTATTGTTTCACCTGTATCCTGTTGTACTCATCTTTATATGGTTAATATTCCCACTTAGACACAAATAGGTTTCTACCGATTTTGCTCTTTTTTCCGATAACTTCATATTTTATTGGTCATCACCTAAAATCGAAAGTCACTCCCGTTAACTTCTCAGAAACATCCCATAATTTTTTCATGGTTTCCGGATTATATACACCTGATCGAGGGGTTTCAATCGCTGGGTTCCCTTTTCGGTTACCCCTTCCATCTGGACCTATGTATTCCCCTCCATTTAAGCTCGTTTCTGTTGCCGCATAGAGTGTCGGAAGGGCTCCCTTTTCAGCCGGCTGTAGAAATAGCTTCATTAAAGCCTTTACATATCCAGGAGCATCTTTATTCCCGATTTTGAACAGGTTTGTGGAGGAAATGCCTGGGTGGCAAGCTAAACTTTTTGTCGCCATTCCATATCGCTTTAATCGATGATCCAATTCTTTGGCAAACAACAAATTAGCGAGCTTGCTTTGCCCGTAAAATTTCATCGCTTTGTAGCCCTTGGAGCCGTCCAAGTTGTCAAAAAAGATACGTGCGCCTCTGTGGGCAATACTGCTCAGTGTCACGACACGAGAATGAGGCGTTTTCTTTAGTAATGGCAGCAATAATCCAGTTAAAGCAAAATGGCCTAAGTGGTTGGTGCCGAATTGCATTTCAAAGCCGTCTTTCGTTTTTTGGTATGGCGGAACCATTACCCCGGCGTTATTGATTAAAATATCCAATGTGTCAAAACGGCTGCGATAATTTTGTGCAAACTCCCTCACACTGCTTAAATCAGCCAAATTGAGGCCCATCACCAAAACCGAACCTTTCGGATTCCCACTTAGTATGGTTTCTTTGGCAATCGCCCCCTTTTGCTCGTTACGGACCGCCAGAATAACCTCAGCACCTTTTTGAACGAGAACCTTAGCGGCCTCCAAGCCAATCCCGCTATTTGCTCCGGTAATGACAATCCTTTTGCCTGTCAAGTCTTGTTCCAGCATATAGAAATACCTCCACAAATTTGTTTAAATTCATTATATCTAAATATGATGAAATACAATGTTATCAATCTATGTCAATTTATAAAGAATAAGCAACAAGGTGAGAGAACTAATTTCAGAATAAAAAAGTGCCTATCACGCCCCGGGCCGAATAATTCGGCGAAATGGGGGATGTGACAGGCATTCAAACTAACCGTATATTTTTTCTATTTCTTTTTATCTAAATATACATTACCTAGAATTCCAATTAAAATAATAGCTGCATTCATGAATACAGATGAAAGGGTACCCTGTTTTCGGCTTTTCCGCATGTTTAGTATTTTTATGGAAGCGGGAGCTTCCTGTTTTAGTTTATGTGTGACGTAAAAAAGGAGATTATCATACTTCTTTCTTTTTTCAGCGTTATTAAGAATTTCATATGCTTCTTTGACTCGTTTAAACTGTTCAGCGTTCCCTTTTTCTGTATCTGGGTGTACCTCTTTTACTTTTTTTCGATAAGCTTCTTTAATTTCAGTAAAGGTTGCATCATAGGGCACGTCTAAAATACGATAGTAATTTCTAAAGGATCCCATGTATTTTCCACCCTCTTTTGCTTACTTGCTTGCCCTTTTTAATCCTTCCAAAATAGTATTCTGTTTGTTTATGAAATATTCATGTTTTAAAACCGCTAAAATATCCATTTTCAAAATACAGGAGTTAACAGCGTACTTTAACTAAACCGCACCATATATAACATTCCGCAGCCTTGGGTGGTGAACTGCTTCAAAGTTCGGAACCATTTGCTGCATGTAAACAGCTGATAAATTTTCTTTCATATCGACCATTAGCCATGTACCGGCCCTGCCCATCCATCCAAATTCGCCTAACGAGCTATTGCTGCCCCCGGCGGCTGGATTGATCATCGTGCGAACACCAAGGCCATACCCATAACCTTTCAGAGCATCCCAATTATAATGCTGCAAAAGTTCTGGTGATAGATGGTTGGTAGACATGAGCTCAATGGTTTTCCGCCCTAAAATGCGAATACCATCCAGCTCTCCTCCATTCGCCAGCATATGCCCGAAGCGGCTATAATCCTCCAGCGTAGACAGAAGTCCCCCTCCTCCGCTTTCAATAAGAGTACCCGGCTGGTATCGCGAATCCATGCTGGTATTTTTGATTAACTGACCTTCTTCGCTGCGGTCATATAAGCTGCAAAGCCGGTGCTTCTTCTCCTCAGGAATCTTGAAAAATGTGTCCTTCATTCCAAGCGGCTTAAAGATTTCATCCTTTAAAAATTGACCAAAGGTTTTACCGGACAACACTTCAATCAGGGCGCCAAGAATATCATGGCTAAATCCATAATGCCAACGGGTCCCCGGATCAAATGCGAGTGGAATGGATGCAAGGGTTTTTGACAAGCTTCGTACATTCCAATCCTCGCGTTCAGCTTCTGTTTCTAACCTCTTGGCCACTTGGCGTTCCGTTTCAAACTGGTTTCCTGCGTATGTCAGACCGGAAGTCATCGTAAATAAGTCTTTAACGGTAATAGACCTTGTGGCAGGTACTATTTCAAGCTCATTATCTTTGCCAGTTTGATAGACTTGAGGATGTTTAAATTCTGGCAAATACTCTTCAAGCGGATCATTTAGCAAAAAGAGGCCGCGCTCATATAACATTAAAGCAGCCACGCAGGTAATCACTTTTGAGTTTGAATAAATTCGATAAATGGTGTCGGGTGCAATCGGCTTTTTCGTTTCCATGTCCTCATTGCCAACATAATCTTCAAACACAACTTCTCCATTATGCATGACTGATAAAGCACAGCCTGCAGGACCGTTTTCTACAAATCTTTTTAATAACGAGCTTAATCTATCTAAGTATTCCAACTGCTTCCTCTCCTTTTTTGTTAGATGACTGCTAATTAAAATTAGTAAAACAAGAAACATAAGAAGGCAAATAACACCCAGGGTGTTATTTGCCTTCTTTATGTTTCTGTTCAATACTCCTAGCACCTCTTGAACTCTATAATATCACCATACCGCCTGTCCTGAATGTTTGCTAACTCCATCCCTTAACCATTTCGCTGTCAATGTTTCTGCATGTAACATCTCTTCCGGTGTGCCTTCGAATATAATTTGTCCGCCTTGTTTTCCTCCTCCTGGACCCAATTCGATTACCCAGTCGCTCGCCGCTATAAAGTTTTGATTGTGTTCGATTATGATGACAGAATTTCCTCTGTTTACGAGCTTTTGAAATACGTCTAGGAGTTTTTCATTATCTTCCGTGTGTAGTCCTAAGGATGGCTCGTCTAATAAGTAGATTTGCCCTTCTTTTTGTAAGTGGCTTGCGAGTTTCAGACGTTGGATTTCTCCTCCGCTTAGGGAACTTGTCGTCTGTCCTAAGGTCAGATACCCTAATCCTACATCTTTTAGCGTTTGCACTCTTTTTATGATTTTTGGTATTTCAACATAATTAATAGCCTCGTCTATTGTTAAATCTAAAATCTCCACTATATTTTTATCTCGATATCGATATGATAGTGCCTCGTTTGAATATCTCGTTCCGGCGCACGCTTCGCAAGGGATTGTCACCGGATCTGCAAATGCTACTTCTGGAGTCAGGACTCCCTTTCCTTTGCAGATAGGACATGCTCCCGACGAGTTAAAGCTGAACAAACCTGCTGGCTGTCCGGTTTCTTTTGAAAATATGGTGCGAATATCGTCCATTATTCCCATATATGTAGCCAGGGTCGAACGGCTGGAGATTCCTATGCCGCCTTGTTCTACCATTATGGTTCCCGGATACTTTTCCGTGAAGGCTTCCAACATGAGGGAGCTTTTACCTGAACCAGATACTCCACTTATACAGACTAAAACATTTTTAGGAATATCTACGCTTATATTTTTTAAGTTATTATTACTTGCTCTTTTTATTGAAAAATAACTTTTTATATCCCTTGGATATTTATTTATTTTTAGCTTGTGGTTTAGGGCTGCGGCGGTGGGAGAGTTTTTTAGCCCTTCCAATTTTCCTTGATAGACAACTTCCCCTCCATTTACACCTGCTCCAGGACCCATCTCTATTATTTCATCCGCTACTTTTATGACTGATAGATTATGTTCGATTATGATGACAGTATTATGTTGGTCTTTTAGCCTTTTTAGCATTTGTATTAACATATCCACTTCTTCTGGATGAAGTCCCGCACTTGGTTCGTCGAAAATGTAGGTAATATTGTTGAGACTGCTCCCCAAATGACGGGCGATTTTTACCCTTTGGGCTTCGCCAGCGGACAGGGTGCCCATTTTTCTTGATAGGCTCAAATATCCTAGTCCCATGTCGACTAGTTGTTTTACATGCGGGATTGCTTGTCGGGCTATTGATTCTCCCATAGGATCTTTTATGTTCTTTAGTTCTTCCTGTATTTCTGGAAGCTCTAATTGATCGTATTCTGCGATATTTAGGCCATTTATTCTACATTTTAATACCTCTGGGTTTAGGCCTGAACCTTGGCAAGTCGGGCATAATGAATGTGTTGATACGGCTAAGACGTCATCTTGGGATACTTGTTTTAGTTTTGAGATGTCTCTATTGATATAGACGCGCGTAAATCTAGGCAATAACCCATCCCATTCTGCGTTATGAGGTCCATTTTTTGTATGAAACGGCGCATAGGCTCTTTCACCTTCTTGGGGACCATATAAAAACAGATGGAGATTCTCTTCTGAGTAGTCCTTTAATGGTTTATCCGGATCGAATAATCCGCAGGTCATCATCCAATGGCCTTGCCAGCCTGAAGGCGATAATGGCTTAAATTTCACGGCATAATCCCGTAGTGACTTATCGAAATCAATCATCTTCTTTAGGTCGGGCGCAATTACCTCCCCAAATCCGCCACATTCAGGACATCTGCCAAAGGAACTTTGGCTCGAAAAATCGTTGGCAGACCCTATTGGCGGATTTCCTATTCTCGAGAACAACAGTCTAATTAATGGATTTATATCCATATAGGTGCCTACTGTTGAGCGAGAATTGCCCCCTATTTGCCTTTGTTCTACTACGATAACCGGGCTTAAGTTTTGCATCAGATCGGCGTGGGGTCTTTCGTATCTTGGCATTTGATTTCTCACATAAAGAGGATAGTTCAACGTCATTTGTCTTCTGCTTTCCGTTGCTAATGTATCAAAGACGACTGAGCTCTTTCCTGAGCCTGAAAGACCGGTAAATACGATGATTTTTTCTTTTGGTATATTTAAATCTATATTTTTTAAATTATGTTCTTTAAGCCCTCTTAAAATGATTTCATCTTTCATTTCAGACATTTTGCCATCCTTTCTGATTTTATCTACCAGTATTACTTCATTTGAATAAGGCAAAACCCTATTAATAGAATTACTGTTTTTGCCTAAATCCCCTTCCATTCAATCCTCTAATGATACTCCCCTGTATACCCATTTTTTAGCAAAGTTATTTACTGCCATTGTAACAAAAATCAGCTCTGCCATGAGACATTATGGGATAAATTATTTACTTGTTTATAAAATGAAAAATCCAGTGTGATCAAAGGGTCTGCGTTTTGTAGACGTGCCTATTTTTACATCTTACAATATAGGGAAAATAAACACTGGGAGCTGGTAATATGGGAAAATACGTTTGGGATATGATTCATAATCGCCCATTGAAAATCAAAAATGGGTTGGTTCATGATGAAGTAGTCGGCGCGGAATTTCCATATGATGAAATGAAACATTTAGAAGATTTCATTCCTATTATGGAATCATCTTATGATTTATTCATGACGAATTTAGTTTTGTATCATGCTACTGAAAATCCAGCTTGTATAATGGACATAAACGAAGAATTGAGAAAATACGGACTATGAGGAACTGGTAGGAGTGGCGGATTTTAGACATATTTAATATTTCAGTAACTATGGGGACGGTTCTTATGCATCCATTTTTGTCTTTGGACAAAATGATGCAACAGAACCGTCCCCATGCATCTACTTAAGCCGCACCGTTATTGCAAGGCCATTTCGAGATCCTTCCAGATATCTTCTACATCTTCAATTCCGACCGAAAAACGAACGAGTCCATCATCGAGACCTGCTTTTTCTCTTTCTTCCTTAGGGATGATTGCATGTGTCATCGAAGCTGGATGTTGAATTAATGTACCTACATCCCCCAGGGAAACTGCTAAAGTGCTCAGTTTTACTGAATTCATAAGTTTAACACCAGCCTCGTATCCCCCATTCAAGACAAAAGAAATCATTGCTCCAGGACCTTTCATTTGTTTCTCCATGATTTTTTTATCTTCAAAACTAGCTAATCCTGGAAAGTAAACCTTCTCTATAGCCTTATGTTTTTCCAAGCGTTCCGCCAAAATTTGTGCATTTTCTTGTGAGCGATCCATGCGAATGTGTAATGTACGTATCCCTTGATAGAGAAGCCAGGCATCCATAGGGGACAAATTGGCTCCCATCGTCTTCTGCACTTCTTTTCGCATCGGCTCAATTATTTCCTTGCTAGAAATCACAAGTCCGCCAATAAGGTATCCATGACCCGACAAGTATTTTGTTGCACTGTGGACGACAATATCAATTCCACATTGAATAGGATTTTGTAAATAGGGGGACAAAAACGTATTATCAACAACAGTCAAGATTCCTTTTTGCTTAGCGACCGCCGCTACACTTTTCATATCCACTAAGAAAAGTGTAGGATTGGATGGGGTCTCAAAGTAGACCACTTTTGTTCGATCTGTAATGTGTGGTTCCAGCTCTTCCCCTGTCTTAAACGGTACAAATGTTACATCAATTCCAAACTTTTTTACCGTTTTGGATAGAAATGCGTGTGTCGCCCCATACAACGCTGTGTGTGCAACCACATGATCTCCCGCCTGCAAAACACCAAAAAGGCAGCCGGTAATGGCAGCCATTCCGGATGAAAAAGCCAAACAACCTTCACCAAATTCCAATTCTGCTACCTTCTCTTCCAGTTCTCTTACATTTGGATTACCCAGGCGTGAATACATAAATCCTGGATCTTCTCCTGCGAAACGTTGTGCTCCTACTTCTGCATTGTCAAAAACAAATGTTGAGGTCAAATAAACAGGGGCGATGTGTGAGCCATGCCCTGGATCTTTATTTACTTTTACCAGTTTTGATGAATAGTTCATGAAATGACGCCTCCTAATTTTAGTGAATCTGAAATGCTGCCGTTTTTATTTCTTCCTATTAGCAGTATATGCAGAAGTTATGCCAACTCTGTAAACCTTATAAAATCTACAGTTTTACTATTAAATTTCTTTATTTATTCTCATTTTCGCTAAGGTGGCATGCAAAACATAATTATTATCAAACTTGCCACATTAGCAATATTGATAATATTTTTTTCAAAATTGGGAGGGATATTACCTTATGTCCTAAAAAGGAAAACGAAGCAGGGGAACCTTCCCCTGCTTCAAAAATTACCCCTCTATATTAATGATTACTTCTTTTCCTCTTCTTTTCATCATGAACGGTATAATCAGCCATAGAACGGTGATGATGAGAAAAGCGAGTGAGATGGGGCGTGTGAAAAATACACTGTAGTCCCCATTGGAAATAGTTAACGCTCTTCGTAAATTATTTTCAACCATTGGCCCTAAAACGAGGCCGAGTACGAGCGGGGCAATCGGATAATCGTTTTTACTAAGAAAGTATCCAAAGATACCGCAGCCTAGTAAAAGCAAAAGATCGTAAGTAGAAACCTGCACGGCATACACCCCAAATATCGAGATGGCGATAATCATGGGGATTAAATACTTCTTCGGTGTTTCAATAATTTTCGCAAAAACTTTGACGAGCGGCAGGTTCAGGATCAGCAGCATCACATTTCCGATAAACATGCTGGCAATCAAACCCCATGCCACCTGTGGATGGTCTTCAAATAATAACGGACCCGGCTGCACATTATACATCATTAAGGCGCCCATTAAAATGGCCGTTGTCCCCGAACCGGGAATTCCTAGTGTTAACAACGGAATCATCGCGCCTCCAGATGCCGCGTTATTTGCCGATTCAGGGGCAGCAACTCCTGCGATTGTTCCTGTTCCGAATTTAGCAGGATTTTTCGAAATCTTCTTTTCAAGAATGTAAGAAAAAAAGGAAGCTAATGTTGCACCTGCACCTGGCAAAATTCCAACAAAGAAACCTAAGAGTGATCCACGGGCAATCGGTCCTGCCGATTCCTTAAACTCCTCTTTAGAGGGAAGTAGATTATCGATCTTGGCAATATCACCATCTTCCTCTTCTTTTTCTAAGATGGTCTTGAATACTTCCCCTAGTGCAAACAATCCAACCGCAATCGTTAAAAACTCAAGTCCTTGATAAAGCCATGGTACATCGAAGGTAAATCTAGCAATCCCTGACACACTGTCAATTCCGATTGTTCCAAGCAATAGCCCCAAGACCGTCATAATTAATGCTTTCGTTATCGAATTTCCCGCTAAACCACTTACTGCCCCGAGCCCTAAAAGCATGAGCGAAAAATATTCTGCCGGGCCAAATTTAAGGGCAACTGATGATAATGGCTGGGCTAAGGCAATCAACGCTATTAGTGTGATAATCCCTGCAACAAACGAGCCTATCGCCGCAATCGATAAAGCGCTCCCTGCCCTTCCCTTCTTGGCCATCTGATAGCCATCAAGCGTCGTGACAACAGAAGAGGATTCTCCTGGCGTGTTTAATAAAATCGAAGTAGTGGAACCACCATACATCGCTCCGTAATAGACTCCCGCTAACAAGATGATGGCGCTCGTTGCGGCCTGATCTGGCGGAAGCCCCCCTGTTACAGATGCTGTCACGGGGATCAGCAGCGCAACCCCGCTCATCGGTCCAATCCCTGGTAACACCCCTACTGCTGTACCGATTAACACCCCAACAAACGCAAAAAGCAAATTATACCAAATAAATGCTGTACTAAATCCCTGCATTAAATAATCGATTGTACTCAACTTTCGTCCTCCCTTCTCCTAGCTTTCTTAAAACCAAATCGGCCAGCCTGGCAGTGTTCCTTTTAACACTTCAACGAATAAGACATAAACAAAACCTGAAAAACAGGCGGAAATAATAATAGACTTTACTACATTTGTACGTTCCATCGTCTGAAAGCAAACAAATAGAAAAAGAAAGGTGGTAATCACATAGCCAATCGTTTCTAGCGTCAAAATATAAAGCAATGTTGCAACAAATATGATTAAAAACGGTTTATACTGCAGCTTTTCTTTTTTCTCATTTTGTCTTTGACCAATAAACGTTTCAAAAAACAAACGGATACTTAACAATACAAGGAGAATTCCAAGTATTAAAGGAAAAATATCAGGACCGACAACACTGCCATAAGAAGAGTTGGCGATATGCTTGCTCCCGATGATAAAGAGCACTCCCACTGTTAGAAATAACACAGAAGCAAAGCGGTCGAATTTGATGCTCATCTGTTAACCCCCTCTTTTGAAAATGGACAAAACTAAATCAACCTGCGACTGCAATCGCTTTCTAGAATTATCATCGAATTTTAAAAGCAAGAGAAGCTTTTAATCATAAAGAAAATAGTTTTTATTTTTTCCTATTATTTTCATATTTTTCACAGAAGAATACCAATTTCCGTGAAAAATATGAAAAAAAAGATAGTTTATGAGATTTATTCAATGAATGTTCATAAACTGTTCACAAATTATCGAGGATGGTAGGATTAACAATGAAAACGCTACCAACAAAAGGGGGAAGAGATATGATATCTTTAAAATGGAAAAAATGGGGAAGTGTATTGGTAAGCGGAGCATTAGCTCTCAGTTTGACAGCCTGCGGAGGGTCAGGGTCCTCTAAAGAAGCAAGCAGCGGTACAAAACAGAAAGACCCTGCTTATCCTGAAAAAGCAATTTCTATTAATGCACCATCAGGCGCAGGCGGCGGTCTTGATACCACAGCTCGTTCATTAACAAAAGTATTGGCTGAAACCGGAATGGTAAAACAGCCTATGACAGTTGAAAACAAACCTGGCGGCGGTCAAGCTGTCGGTCTTGCTGATTTTATCAGTCAGGATCCTAAAGACCCTTACCGCTTGTACCTGCCTTCTGTTCCATTACTTATTAATAACTTGCGGAAAGAAGCAAACAGCCCCTATTCTTATAAAGACTTAACACCTTTGGCACAGCTGACAAAAGATTATGGAGCCATTGTGGTTCCTGCCAATTCAAAATATAAAGATTTGAAAACCTTATTTGCTGATTTGAAGAAAAATCCGGAAAGTTTCACCTTGGCTGGCGGCTCTGCTCCAGGTTCACAAGATCACTTAGTAGCCATGCTTCCGGCAGTAAAAGCTGGTGTGGCAGCTACAAAAATTAAATATGTCTCCTATGACGGCGGCGGTGAGGCCATGATTGCCCTTCTTGGCGGAAATGCCGATTTCCTTGCCACCGACATTTCAGGTACTGGAGAATATTTAAAGGCTGGGAAAGTTCGAGTCCTTGGCGTATCTTCACCTGAAAGACTTAAAGGCGACTATGCAGATATTCCAACCTATAAGGAAGAAGGAATTAATGCAGAGTTTACCATCTGGCGCGGCCTGTTCGGACCAAAAGAAATGCCAAAATATGCAGTTGATTATTGGAATAAAACATTAACCGAAATGACCCAAAAGCCTGAGTGGAAAACCGTCCTAGAAACAAATGGCTGGGAAGACGGTTACAAAAACTCTGCAGATTTTAAGAAGTTTTTAGAAGAGCAGGAAGTATTGGTACAAGAAATTCTTGAATCCTTAAATATGCAAAAATAAGCACTAGCTAAACAAAACCGGATGTCAACCGACCATGGAAGTCGCTTACATCCGGTTTTTAACATTTCATTCCTATGCGGGCTTTCCTATCATTACCTCTTTCGATACCTACGCTCTGGCCTTCCAATCGTTCCGTAGATAATTTCTACTTCCATCTCATCATTCGCAACCAAATATTCCAGGTATCGTCTTACGGTGGAGTGACTCGCCCCAATCACTTTAGCTAACTCTTCAGCATTTATACTAGCTTTCGTTTCCTTCATACTCTGCCTGACTTTCTTTAACGTATGTTTATCAATTCCTTTCGGTAATTCTCTTACCTTTTCATCCTCTCCCTCCGGTTCTGTCTGGCTGTTCTTTCCAAAAAAGTTGTTCACATCATCTTGGTCGATGGTTTTTAAATTTAACAACGCCAATCTTGATTCTTTATATTGTTTAAGTGTTTCTAAAAACTTATCAATCATAATAGGTTTCATTAAATAGCTGAATGCTCCGCCTCTGATCGCCTCACTTAATGTATCCACATCATTCGCAGCGGTGATCAGGATTACATCAACACCACGCAGCTGTTTTCTAATTTCCCACAAAAGGTCCGTTCCTTTCATATCCGGGAGGAATACGTCTAATAAAATAAGATCCGGCGTAAAGACATTAATCAATTCCAGCGCCTGTTTTCCTGTACTAGTTGTGGCTACTACCTGAAATCCATCTACTTTTTGCGTAAATTTCTCATAAATTTTTGTCGCGGTTTCATCGTCTTCGATAATCATGACTTGAATCGGATGTTTCAACATGTCCGCCCCCCTTACACCATATCTTTCGGGATCACAATCGTAAATCTTGCGCCGCCAAAATCACTGGTAGATAAATAGATTTCTCCATTTAGCAAATCTATTATATTTTTCACTATTACCAATCCAAGACCGTGATTTTCCCCATCCTTTGTCGTAAAGCCGACAGAGAAAATCTTTTCTTGCCATTCGGCAGGAACACCACCACCGTTATCTTCAATATCGAAAATGATGTCACTTCCAAAATCGGTAAACGATACTTTTACATGTGCCCGTTCACCCTTGACCTTACTTGCAGCTTCCATGGCATTATCGATAATATTTCCAAGAACTGTCACGAACAATTTTGTGTTAAATGACGACGGAATCTGTACTAAATTACTCTCTTCATCAATTTCAAGTTGTACCTTTAATTCTTTTGATCTATTAATCTTACCAAGGAGACAGGCGGCAATAAATGGATCTTTCACAGAAGAAGTTAAGAAAACAACAATATCCTGACGCTCCTTCACTTCATCGGAGATCAGCTCCCTTGCTTCATCATACTGCTCTAGTGTAATCAGCCCATAAATCGTATTTAACTTATTTAAATATTCATGGTTTTGTGCACGAATATTATCTGAGATACTCTTAATTTGTGTGACCTCATTTGTTATTTCTTCAATTTCTGATACTGGCCTGATGGTTAATACCGCTCCGCTCGGCTGCTGTTTTAGTATAATGGGGGCGACATCTATCAAATAAAGCTGGTGGCCAAGCAGGAATTTTTGATTAATGAGACTTTGATTTGTTTGAATGACTGATTGAATCATGCTATTCAGCCGGCTATTCACAACTTTGCCGCCCAATTCAACCTGATCATCCTTTAATAAATCTCTTGCCCGCTTATTAATGGATGTTATTTCATTATGTTTATTGACTGCGACTGTTGCATCCCTAATCGACTCAATCGTTGCTTCCTTTTCTTTAAATAAAAATGAAATTTCCTCCGGTTCAAGGTTAAAAATTAGCTTTTTCACCTTTCTAGCAATAATAATAGCCCCTATTATGCCAATCATAAAAATAAAGATTGAAATTTGAAATAATTTAAGGCGGTACTCTCTCACTCTTCTCTCTGCTTCATCTGTTAAAAAGCCAACAGAGGAAACACCAATAATCACTCCATCTTTATTAACAATAGGGGTTTTTGCTTTGATTGCTCTTCCTGATATCCCAGTTCCTTCATATATAATGGAAGCACCCTCTTCAAACACTTGACGGTTGCTCGTCCCCATCGTTTTCCCGATATTTTCCGTTTTGTGGTGAGAATAACGAATATTTTGTGTATTGCCAATAACCACATATCCTGCGCCAGTTGATTTGCGAATCTCCTCAGCAATGGGCTGAATCGTTAAAGAAGGGTCTGCATCATCAAAGGCCTGAATAATTTTTTCCTTCTGAGCTGCCATCTTCGCCACCGTCATCGCTTGATTTCCAAGCGACTTTTTTGTCATATTTTCAATGATAGAAGAAAAGATAACGCTTTCAGATAGGACCATAATAAACACAACAAGTGAAATAAATCCAATTAATTGTGTAAGTAGTTTAGGCTGTTTAAACAACTTTCTCAAAATCTGCCTCGCTTTCAAAAAGAAGTCCTGCCATTACAGGAGTTGGGGTATTATACTTTCTTTTTTTTATATGCTCCATTATACGATAAAAATAGACATATTTCCTCCATAAATTCATGTTCATGCGGTAGCCACTACTAAGGGCGTAAACAATAAAATAGTCCCGGCCTATCCATGAAGGCCGGGACTTGATTCCTTATTTTAAGTACCAGTTAAGTGCATTTTTGTATAAAACTTTTTCGGCCTGTTCTTCGTCTAGATTATGAATAATCAAATCAACATCAGCAAGCTCGAAAGGACGCTTGGCTCTGGTTGATGGTAAATCAGTTCCAAACATCAGGGCATCTGGATTTAAAGAATAAATACTTTTGATAGCACCGATTGGGTCTAAATCAATTCTTCCAAAACCAGTTGCTTTTACCTTAACGCCTTTATCGACCAATGAAAGAAGATGATGAAATCCATCCTTGGATAAGCCAAGATGGTCCACTGAAACAGCGGGGAGTTTTTCAATAATGGCTGCTACTTCTGGCAATTGAGTGGAGCTTATATAGATTTCTGTGTGCCAATTTACCAATTCATAAACTCTTCTCGAAAAATAGTCCAAACGTGAAATATCTTCGGAACCTCCACGATTAACATTAAATCGAAGTGCTTTTACCCCTAATTGGTTCAGTCTAATGATTTCTTCATCAGAGGTGTCATAAGGAAGCTGGGTAACTCCAACAAAGTTTTCACCAAGTGTTTTAATGGCATCGATCAAATAGGACTGGTCAAAGCCTTGAAATGAACCCGAAACGATCGCTCCTCCAACCACACTCAACTGATTGACACTCTTTCGATAATCATCGCAGGAAAAATAGTTTGGAAGATATCCTTGGTTTGGTATTAATGGAAACCTTTCGTCAATGATATGTAGGTGAGAATCAAAAATTTTCATTTATACCTCCGGCAGAATAGAGTTTATTTAAGGGTACTCTATTTTCAGAATTAATTAAATTCAATGTTTTTTATATAATTCAATAAGAAAAACTTATCAACCTATTATGCTCTGGTCACAAAGTGCGAGCTAGAGCAGGATAACGGCACGGCTAAATATGAAATCGCGATCATCAAGCAAAATGAAGAATTTGAAGTGGATGTAAATGCAGCAACCGGTAAAGCTTTAAAATTTGAACATGAAATACTGGATAAAGAGGATGATGACGATGGCGCTACACCCCTCAAGGCTTTTCAGCAACTATTTCATTAGAAAGCGCCAAGAAAACAGCACTGGATGCAATCAAAGGCTCCATTACGAAAGTAGAATTGGATGATGAGGAAGGGCAGCTAGTCGGTTCACCAACTTATATTGGATGTTTTCTAAGTATTGTTTGATTTCTTCGATGTCAGAGCGCTCGAGTTCGATATTAACTAGACTTTTCTATTTACTACTTGAGGAGGTTGTTCAAACCATTTTTCTTTTATAGCTAAAAGTAGACCTTGACCATAATACTTCTTCAATATCCTCACATATTTTGTCCAATTTAGAAACAATATCCGTTCTAAAATGTTGATAGTATGAAGTTGATATATAACCATTATCCTAAATCAACAATTTTTGTCTTTGGACAAAAATGATGCAACAGAACCGTCCCCATGCACCTATTCGTTCTTCATCCCTGATACTCCTCTTTACAAATGTGTACATTAAAAATTCCTAATATTAGAGTTGTTGAAACTAGTTATCCGTCATATGAAAGCTTCATTATTTCCTTCTCACTTTCATTAATTGGTTTAATAGAAAACATCATATAAAACTGAAGAATGTTATGCTGCTTGTCGATAGAGATATTTAATAGAGTACAAGGTGTGGTTTTGTTAGTAAGGAATATATGTCTAAGACTAGCAGGTGTTTTTTGGGGGGAAAATAAATACATAAGATTGGCTGTAATGGCTATTTTGAATAGCTATAGAGATCGGCAGCGAAATGGAGTAATTCAGTAACAGTCTTCAAAAATTAACCAAAAAACACTCTTACACTTCCCTCTTTTTGAGCTGTTGCTAAACAGTTTAGTATAAAATTCAGGATTTGTTTTTGATCCCAATTTAAAGAATCATTATCTGATAGGGAATCACTTTTATCAAATAAATGATTGTAGGAATTCAAGGCCATTTCAATTTGTTGTATTGAGTACGTAGAACTGTCACCTGATCCACTAACTCCTGCATTGTAATCATTTGCATCAAAAAAACTGTACAGTAAGATAGCATTATAATTCCCCATGCTAAACCGCGCATAAGCAATTTCTTCTCCTGCTTTATTGTATCCTGAAATATCGTGACCCATTTTATAATCCTCCTTCAAAAATAAATTTGTAAACCAGAAATGATATACTGCGCCTTAGGAAGTTGAAAAATGATAATAAATAAACTACATGTCTTATCACTCCTTTCACGTTTGTTTATATATTCAGAACCTTTTGTTTAAACATTACGCAAGGAAAAAGGATACTACGGTAGAAAAATGTGGAGATTCAATTAAGAGGGTGTTCGGAAACGTTTGAATAATTCATGAGGTGTTACATTCTTAAGGATTCCATGATACCGTGGTTTTGATGGGGAAATTATGAAGGACAGAAGCGGAATTATTTATTTTTATTTGTCTTGTTTCCATCTTGCTACATTCCTACGAAAAAATAATATCACATTACATTTCAAATAAAATTAGTCTTTTCTAAATCTTTTCTACATTTATGTGAACATCTTCTTCAGAAGACCATTTGTACCTTAAAAGCAAAAACGGGGTCAGCCCCCCAATCATTTAAAGCTTAACTTATATATATCAAACAATAAAAAAACCTCCACACCAAACTAGTAAAGGGTTCCGTTTTGAGGTACTTTTCTTAAAATAGTGCCAAAATGACAAGCGGCGTATTGGCAAAAAAGTAAAACTCGCCATTAGAATTGGCGAGTTTCTTTATTAGTAATACAATAACCTTATTTATATAAAACCTCACTTATTTGTGATACGATTCACCGTTAACTTGGAAAAACTCACTCCCTATTAAATATGATGCCTTGTCCTTAATCGAGTAACCAGCAAAAGTAAAATAAGCGAATGTTTTACGGTTAAATATAGAAAAGAGCTCGTTTTGCGGTAAATAAGGGAAGATTTTTCGATTATGCAAGNTCCCCCATTTTTGCATTTTTAAAGTCAATAAGCGAAAATTCTCCGTCTATTTAGGCCTTTTTTAATAGCAATCACTAAATAAGCGAAATTTTTCCGTCTATTTTTCAGCTTGGGTGTTTAACCTGATCCCCCAACCGATAAGTGCGGACCCACCTCTCGATCCTAGACGCGGGAATCAGAATACCAGCAACATTATTTTGAACCGTCCCTATGCAATTGTTTAAATTGAAGCACGAGAACCGTCCCCATGCTTCAATTCTTGAGAATTTCTTACCACTTTCCCGCCAGGTCCTTCATATTCCCGGCCCCATCCCGTTAATACAGAGGACAATAGAACCAAGAACAGGACCATACAGTAGATCATGCCGCTGCTGACCTGTGTTAGTGATAGCGGTGCAACAAAATCATACCCTTTCGAAAGCAACGCACCGATGAATACAAACACACTTAAAAATGGGATGACTAGAACAATCGCATTCGCAAAACCATCCAGCAGGTAAGCACGACGGTATGGATGCAAACCAACACGTTTGCCAATCTCATTCTGTACCTTTCCAAATGTCGTCATCGATGCACTGGTGACGCCACCGAAGATCAAAGTGGTAAACGAAATGCCTAACATCATGGCGATCTCAGCCCCGCGGACTGTCCTGCCCATTTTGCTGTTAAGGATGCCGTTTGTGACTTTTTCAAGTACTCCTGCACCATTGAGCACACCCATGATACCGTAAACTGAAATAACCAAAGTGACGGTTGCCATCATGCTGCTGATCCCGCCCGTTAGGAATCCTTTCGGAGCCCCATCCTTAACTGAGATCACATTGTCGAAAGTTAACAGATTAAACGCCAGACCTGTTATCGTCCCTAAAATGATACCTATTGTAATAGCTATATAGATATTGCGAGTTTTGATGGCTGCAATTAACATGACGGCTACCGGAACCAGCATGACCAGTGTGGTAGGATTCATGCTTTTCGTAAGAATTTCCGAAGCGCCATCACCTACCGTGCCACCTCCGCCGAAGATCCAGAACAGAACAAAAGAGATAGAACCTGCGACCAAGGAATACTTCAGCCGGCTGGCAACACAGCCCCCCACATCAGCAAACCCTTCCTTTTTTGTGTATGCTTGAGTTCCTGCAGAGATGATCGTGGTATCTGATATTGGCGCTAAGTTATCACCAAAAATAGAAGCACTGACGATAGCGCCCGCAAGAACAGCAGGGTCACATCCCAACAATACTCCTGCCGGATAGAAAATTGGGAAGCAAGTAAACATGGTCCCAATGGATGACCCTGTAGCAGTAGAAATGACACAAACTGCTAGGAATGTGAACGCCGTGAATAGTCCCCCATCCACGCCCAGCAAGTCGGCAAGCCATACGAAACCTGATGAAATGTTCGTGCTTTTGATCAACTCCGAGAACATCCCAATGACGAACAGCAAAATGGCAATCGGAACGGCTTCCTTTACGCCGTCATAGACCGAATCCCAGAAGCGATCGTAGTGACCCTTTTTTACAAAAAGGGCACCGACCATCAGTGCGACGAAAGCACCCATTGCGAGAGCATACATTTCAAACGCTTTAAAGACGATAAAATACAATACGCAAAAAAACAGAAAGATCGCGACTGGAATAAACGCAGTACCCCATCCACCTCTAAATTCAAGTCTCTGATTCATATCTAAACTCCCTCTCCTCTACTAAACTCTCTATTCTAGACTAAACATACACTCTCGCTTACTCTTCATTTAAATTCATCTTCATAATATTGCGATACTTTGAACCAACCGTACGCTCTAACTCAAATGGTTCGCCCTCCAAGATTGGATAGTGGCCTAAGAATTGTTTGATTTCATCGATATCGGATTGATCGAGTTCGAACGTAAATATTTGCGCATTGGACTCAACATGCCGGCTATTTCTAACTCCAATAATAGATGCCCCGACGCCTTGTCGGCTTAATATATATTTTGTAGCAATTTGAGAAGCCTTGACTGAATACTTTTTAGCGATTCTTTGCAGCATTAACAATAATTCCTGATAGTCATCCCAACCCAAGGTATCCTCAATCACCTGAAAATATTTAACATGTGAGCGTGTTTCCGGTTGAATCGATGGTTGGCCAATCCATTTTTCCGCTAGCAAACCTCCTGACAATGTACCGTAGCATAGCAGGGAAATTCCGTTGCTTTTACAATAATCGAGTAATTTTTTTTCTGGACGTCGATCAAAAACCGAGTATTGATTTTGGCAAGACACAATCGGTATACCGGCATCAACGAGCTCGCTCAAATGCTTCGTGTCAAAGTTGGTAACGGCGATATTACGGATCTTTCCTTTTTCTTTAAGTTTCAACAGATCTCCCGCTGTCTCAATATAGCCAGGCACATCATAATCCCACCAATGAAACTGCACCAGATCCAAGACTTCTCGTTTTTGACGTTGGAGGCTTCTGTCAATTATCTTTTCTGTGTAGTTGTAATCCACCTCACGAAGCAAATTGATATCCGGTACATACTTAGTATGGATTTGAATATCATGCGGTGAAAGGGTGCTCCCAGATTTTAGTTCCGTTAAAAATTCACCGAGGAATTCTTCCGTACCCGTATAGATATCTGCACAATCAAATGTCGTAAATCCTCTTTCCGCAAGCATATGGAAGGCCTTCATAGCATCTTGCATATCTAACTTTGTTTCTAAGCTATGGCCTTCCGACAGCTGCCAGCAACCGTTGATCACTCTGCTGATTGTATAATCTTTTGCTAATTCAAATCGTTCTGCTGCCATTATGGTTGATCTCCTTTATGTATAGGTTCTATTGTGCATTCAGCATGACTAAATTCTTTCGTTCCGGTGCGGGTTATTCTGAATCTGGCACCACAGTTTGGATCTGGGCAGGCAATTAGACTGTCAGACAACATCCAGTCATTCGCGTGCAATGGCCGCTGCTTTGCCGGCAGTAATGGCAAAATCGCGCTTAAAGCATACATGGAAAATGAATTCGTTTCCGGGAAGATCAGGTCCTCCCCAATCACTAAGAAATAGTCCCCTTCCTTATGCCCGCATACCATTGGTTGATCGGTAGCGACAACCTCTACTTTTAAGTTATATAGCGTAAATTTATCTTCCATTGGCACCTACTCCTTTCAACACTTGCAGCTGATTAAGGTTATAAAAAAATAAAAAACACCTGTCCTCAAATAATAATTCAAGGACAAGTGTTTATAACCTGCGGTACCACCTTGTTTGATATGTATCCTACATATCCGCTCTGTAGAGTGCTCTCACACCCTTAGCCCTGTAACGCTGGCTCTCGCGTCTTAGCTACTAAAAAAATTCGTTCACTTCGCCCTCGGAGGCCCACTTGCTGTGACTGCATCTGTCCGGCTTACACCATCCCGGATTCGCTATGAGACCGTTTAACAGTTTAACTCCCTCGTCTTCGGTTTATAGAAATGTTAGCATCCTAGTTTTAAATTGTCAATAATAGTTTTAATTTTTAGATAACTATATCAAAAAGCTAGTTAAAGAAGATGATAAAAATCTAACTGTTAACGATATTAAAGTTTGGTGTATAAATGAGGCCAAATCTTTACCGCCATTCATGTGAATGGTTAAAGCAAACGGATCTGTTTTTAAATTAATAGCTGCATTAAAAAGGCGTAATTCTTGCTCCAGAATTGCGCCCTGTCGTTGAAGATTCCCTTTGTACATTCAAGTTATGCCTGTTTAGCTAAAGCAATCTATTAACTAGACTTTTCTATTTACTACTTGAGGAGGTTGTTCAAACCATTTTTCTTTTATAGCTAAAAGTAGACCTTGGCCATAATACTTCTTCATATCCTCAGATATTTTGTCCAATTTAGAAACAATATCTGTTCTTAAGCTGGAAGTCATAGCCTGACTTATCATAGCAAAACAGAAAATTCCCAGACATGTATTCGTAAAAAACAACATTAACTTATCGGAAAATGGAGACATCTCTACATCGGAAATTTTGTAGTCCCCTGATGCTGATATAGGAATATTTTCTTTTTCAAGAATTTCTTGAAGTGAATCTAACACTTTTTGAAGTCCATCTCTGCCTTTACTAAAATGTTGTTTTAGGTCCTTTGTTTGCGCTAATTTACTAAACGTGACAAATACCATTTTTGAAAACTGTGCTCGATGAACAATTCTGGATAGATTCGCAATTTCAGGAGCATTTAAAGGTCTAGATCCACCAAAAAACCCATTCAGATATAGCATGGAATCAGCTATTTCTACCTCGTTATCGATCGCTACTTGCGGAGGACTCAAATATACTCCTTGTGATAACATCAAATCTAAAAGTTCATTCTGGATTTTTACAAAAAAGGCAATGTTTTTTTGAAAATGTTCTCGGACATCGTTTCTAGTGCAATCTGATAATGCAATTGGATATGTACTCATCGCTAGGTATGTAAGATCAAAACAAAAATATAAAATAAATGTATCGGAAAATACCTTGGGTACACCAACCCTTACGTCTTCATCCGTAAAACCAAGAGGAATAGTGAGATTATCTTTGATAAAAATCTCCTTGAGTTCATTTATACTATTTTCAGTTTGATTTAACATTTTTTCGATGACTTGTTTTGTTTCGTTACTTTCAATACTTGCATAAAAATATTCAAAAAATCTAAGTTCCATATTGCTCTTTAAATAGGATGACCAAAGGTTAGATACCTCGCTTGAGGTTAATTCTGCAAGAGGCATATGGTTTTTTGTATCACTCATTTTATTCACTCCTTTCCAATTAGTTTTTCCAATCTATCACTTAATATTATTCTCCTCGTACCCCTTTTTTATAGATGGGAATCGAAGCAGGAAAGGGCGGAGTTACAACGATAAGGAAATTACAATAATAAAAAAGACCAATTTCTCAGTAGCAATTGAGAAATTGGCCTTTTTTCGTTATCCTGAAATGCGCCCGGTTACAGAAGAACAATAATAATTAGTCAAAAACCAGGACTTCTTTCGCTCCTGCTATACGTTGTGCGTAACAAAAAATTGGCCCCTTTGACGAATCTCTCGTCAGGTTAACGGGGAGGGTTCTCATTCACCACTGATGTTGTTAGCCAAAATGATACCGCAAACCGTCTCCCTGTCCCTAAAATTGAGGCACAAGAACCGTCCCCATGCCTCATTAATGGCTTAGTATGGTCCCTGAATAAATGGCGTTTGTTCTTACTCCAGGTTTTATTTCTCCGTTTATAGAGAAAATTTGGTTATCCATTAAAACTAAGCCTTCTCCACATGGTGCATCAAATGGAACCTTTCCTACAGATCTCCAGGTATCGTTTTTGGCATTGTAGATTAGTATTTGTTTATTCCAATTAAACTCATAAGGATCAGCCGTAAAATATTTTGTTCTAAAGGCTGCTAGTTCTTCTCCTTGTAATGTGTTTAAATTTTTGACCGCATAATCATATACTTCCTTATTAAATCCTCCAATTACTAGCATTTCATCATTATTTAATTTGACAGAATTGGCACCAAGCAGGGATATTTCTTTATCACCGACTTTTACGGAGGAAACCTTTGACCAGCTATTTGTTTGGATATTATATTGATACCCATCTGTGTAAGCAATCGATCCGCCGCCACTAAATACATATAGGTTTCCATTTAATAATTGAGCTACACTTTGATTTCTGACCGTTTCTCCTGGTATGGATGCCAGCTCCCTAGTAGTGGACGTTTTTAGATCATATTCATATAATTTATTGCTATCCTTGCCATTCTGCTGTCCCAGTCCAATATATAATTTTCCATCCTTCTCCACTGCGATTCCATTACTTATCGTAAATGGCAGATCTCCTACTTTTTCCACTTTGAGTTTTTTATTTTTATCGATCGTAAGGAACAGGATATCGTCTGCATATTCCTTTTCAGGACTTCCTCCAACATAATAAACACCTTTATCTGTCGTGATTGACGCCCCATATCCTATCTTATGGTCAAGATTCGTATGTTCTACCATCGTTAAACCACTATCTTCTTTTTTGAAAACATAAATATCAGAGTAATGTTCCTTTGCCCCTCCATTTAGAACGGATTCATAAGGAAAATTCGCTCCTCCACCAACCATTAAATAATTTTTATAGGATCCTGATAACACTCCTGCTGTACCTATGTTCTTATCAAATCCCTTTTGTGCCTCCAGCTCTCCTGCATGTTCCCATGTGATTCTTTTTACGGATTTAACATTTTCAGAAGCATATGCTTTGAGCTCTATTTTTGCGTTTTTGGAAGCGTTAGCGTTCGTCCCAATATAACCTCCAATAACAAGCATGGTTGTAATGGCTGCGATCCAAACTTTTTTCAAGATATTTCCTCCCCATTTTAGTAACGCATCATTTGGAATCTAGCGATTTCCAAATACGGTACTTTATTCAGAAATTCTAGTAAAGCTTACTTGATAAATTTTTCGATATTTTCATATTGATCTCTTTTGCCGTTTCAACATTTTGCATGGCAATGCCGGTACATAGGAGGTCAATAAGATAAAGCTGAGAGATTTTAGATACTAGTGATCCACTGTCTAATGGACTCTCCTTCGAAGATGATAATAAGACTAAATCTGCAAACCTTGTTAACGGAGATTTAACATAACTAGTTAAGGCAATCACTTTCGCATGATTTCCCTTGGCAATCACCACCGCATCTACGATGTCTTTTGTACTTCCAGTAAGGCTGATGGCAATCACAACTGTTTTCTCGGTCATACACGAAGCTCTCATGATTTGAAAATGCGAATCCGTCACAACATCGGAATGTTTGCCAATTCTCATTAAGCGATTTTGCATATCTAACCCGGCTATTCCTGAAGCCCCGATGCCAAAGATGACAACATCATCCGACTGGTTGATCATTTCAATTCCCGCTTGCAATTCTTCCAATCGGATGACTTCCGAGGATTCATTTATCGCCAGTATCATATGATTTCTGACTTTTTTAATGATCGTTTCATGGTCATCTTTTTGTGCAGCCAGCGAGACTTCTTGGGCTAACAAAAATTTAAAATCCTGAAACCCTTTAAACCCCAGTTTTCTAAAAAAACGTAAAACGGTGGCTTCCGCTGCTCCACTAGCCTCCGATAACTCCGTTAGAGAATGATATAGCAATTGTTGTGTATGGTCCCGAATGTATTCATATATCTTGTTTTCTGATTTAGTAAAGGTATGCTTATTTTGCTCCATGACAATGGACGGTTTAATACCTTTCATTTTATCGATCGTGTTCGCTGTCATTTTCATCCACCTCCAAAATTGGAAAAGCCTCCAATGTTTATATTATAAACAAGAAGCAGATGGTTAGCGTATAGGGTGGATAAAAATGTCATATACAGAGTTATATAGGCAGAATTTTTCCGTTCGGTAAGCAACTGTTACAAAGCGATGATGGCTTCGTAACAGCTCTCATCCTACATTAATCAGCTCTGATAATAATCTGATTGGTGAATTTGGCCGCCTCTTGATTTGAATCAAATAATTCCCCATAAACATTATAAATAGAAAGATCAGGGTCCAATTCAAACTCCGCGGTATATGCTCTTGGTTTGATATCCGGGACGATTCCTTCAAAAACGAAACGGCGATTATCGATTTTTTCTGCTAAATCAAGCTGGACTACTTTTCCGTCGATGATGGCGTTAATTCGTTTATTTCCCATTAACATAACAAAGTCATCAAATACAATCTCTACTTTGATTTTCTCTCCTGGACGATAAGGCTTTGGATTTTTAGATAAAACATCAAATGATTGTATGGCTGGCTTTGGTGCTTGTTTATATCGCTGCCATTTTAAGTAGTCCGTATTAAATTGAATATAGGACATGACCGTATTGGCCGTTCCTTCATAAAATAGACCAATGTCACCGTTTGAAAGGTTGGTGAGGCTGGAATATCCGTACTGGCCTTCTTTCACAAGCTGGCTGTATTTCCAGTTAAAAGAATATTTTGTCCGGCCATTCTCATAGGTTCCAGCTTCCTCGATTAACCCTGCCTTAACAGTGCCATTTATTCTGCTCCCGGAATCACTGGCGCTGGAAAAGATGACAGCTTCCTTTCCATCAATCTGGCCATTATAGCGAATCGCTGACATTTGACTGTATGGTGCAGTTAACGCCTTTTCCGTCACTACTTCAGACTCCCAAGTTTCTCCGCCGTCAAAGCTTGTCGCAATTTGTGCATATCCTGAGTGATTGCGCATGAATAATTTCAGCTGGCCGTCCGGCATTTCTACCACTTGCGATTCTGTAATTTCATGATCATAATTGGTAAAATATCGTTCATTGATGGTCTCACCGTTTACGATCCTGCCTTCGTTTGGAGACTCTCCGCGATGCCATGTTTTACCGTGGTCATCACTATAAATAACGGCACTAGCTTGTCTGTTATATTCATTTAAAAAATAAACAGGAAATACTAGTCTTCCTTTGTAAGGGCCCTCGGTCAGCTGGATGCCGTTTCCTGGACCTGTCCCTAAGAAAATCATCCATTCTTCTTTTGTTTCATCATTTAAATCAATTGGTCCTGTCCACGTTTTTCCTTCGTCATCACTGTAATACAGCTCAAGGTAAGATGTTTTAAAAGGCTTTAATGGAGAGGTTTGGCTGAAATAGTTATCTATTTTTTCGCCATTCAAATATAAATTTCTATCTTCATCAACTGAATAGGCAGTAGGAGTTCCACTTTCGTCATAGACGATTCCATTCTCTCTAATCGTGTATTCCTTGTTGTTTGCATCTTTTAAATACAGGTACTGTTTGCCATCTATCGTTTTAAACCCAGTTCCTTTATACGCATTTGTGCCAAAGCCCCCCATGAGTCCAGCTCCATGCGGAAACCCGTCAACAAGTGCAAAAATTCTCTCATTGGAAGCATCCTGTAATAATGACAAGTCAATATTAGAGGCTTTATCCGTGTAATCATTGATGACTATACCGTCAGCTTCCCATGTTTGACCTTGATCAAAGCTTCGTCTGACGACAGCATCGATATTGTTTGGAGAATCTCCTCCATTTTCTACACGGCGGTCGATACCGGCAATCAATGTTCCTTTTTTACTATAAAGTAACGCAGGAATTCGGTAGTTATTGGAGTTCATGAAGCCTGGATAAAATACGCTGAAAGGATTGGTGAGCTTAGCTGTATCGGGCATAGGGTTCACTAATGATGCAGCTTTGGTTTCACCGGTAATGGTTGTTAGCGACTCATCAGATAGCGGCTGATTGTAAACTTTGACAAAATCAATATTGCCGTTAAATGGATATTGATTGCCTGATAACCTTTCCGTTCTTCCTAATTGCGCGCTGTTTGGCGCATAAATGTTACTTAAAAATTTCCTTGGAGACTGTGAATCTTCCTTGATTAATTCACCATCTAAAAAGTACTTATACCCTTTATCCTTGTCTACCACCATCGCAAGGGTATACACTTTATTTTCTTTCAAATTCACTGGGGCACTCACATGGACATTTGTCTTGGCTTCTCCCGGTTTTTCAAAGCGATTTTCACTTCCGATCGCTGAAGGAGAAATGTACAGATGAAAATGGCCATCCCGGACCTGCTTATTACTTAACGAAAAAAGTGACATAATGGACGAGCCAGTGTATTGAAATCTTACAATAATGGTTCCTTCATCCATTGCTTTCAGCTTATCAACTTGATTATTTAAGTCAGTGAAATATCCGTCTTTAATCCTCTGGTTTTCTACTTGTAAAATCGGCTCAGGCATATCATCCGTGGACACTGCTGAAACATACGCACCCTGTCCACAGACGAAAATGGCTATAAGCATTAATAATAAGAATTTTGAAAATCTTTTTGCCAAAAAAATCTCTCCTTCCATAAATGGTCATGTTATACCTTTCTTCTAAGCTTACTGGCGGATCAAACATATGATATCGCTTACAATATTCACCTCGCTTCTCATTCCTTTTAACATGATGCTAGATTTCTATTATGCTAGGGAAATATTAACACAATTGACAGTTTATTGTCTATAATTTTTAAAAAGTGACAATCACTTGTCATTTTAAGCACTAAGGTTACTGTGGACGATTCTTTTTTTAAAATGGGGTTAGCAAAAAGGGGAAGCGTCTATTTATATGAGAAATTCCCCAATCCTGGAAAATATCACTGCGAACCATCATATTTATCAAAGAGATGCTGTCATTTTGGAAAAAATGGGCTGAAAACCGGACAAATTCTTTCTTGGGAGGAAATCGAGTCTTGCATCCGAAGGTCAGTCGTGCCATCCGACCTTCCAATCATCTGTGAATCTTGTTCGTGGCGTTCGTTGGGGTTTGCGAGGAAAGAATTGAAGATATTCAGAAGGGAAGGGATTACGGGAAATCCTGAAAGGCCTTTCCCCTTTACTCTGCTTTGAAGTAAAGCCCCCTCCCTTGAAGAGGTATTCATGAGGTTTGGATTATTCCGCAGCTAAAGCCTGTGCTTTAGTTACATGAACTGTTCCGGCTGGGTGTTGTGGAGGAGCGTATATAGAATAAAGTTTTAAAGGGATATTACCTGTATTGGTCACATTATGCCAGGTGCCTGCAGGGATCATAATGGCAAAATCATCATAAACGTTTTGAACAAAGTCTAAACGCTCTTTTGTCTTGCCCATTTGCACAACACCTTGACCTTGTTCAATCCGTAAGAATTGGTCAACGTGAGGGTGAATTTCTAAACCAATATCTTCACCAACATTGATACTCATCAATGTAACTTGCAAATGATTTCCTGTCCATAATGCGGTACGATAGGTATTGTTCTGCCTCGCAGCCTCATTAATATTGACTACAAATGGTTTCCGCCCATAATCTTTTGCCTGGATTCTTGCGTTATCATACATATTCCAGTAATTAGGATGTCTTGTATAATTATTATACATTGGGACATTGGGTTGATATGGATATGGATATGAATACATCCAAGGGGTATAGTTCATCAAATTCAATCCCTTCATAGATTAATACAAATTATCGTATGCACTATTTTATGGGAATGTACTTAATGTACGGGGCGAACTTTTCCGTTTAAAAGCTTCATTTAATACTTCAACGTTTTATTTGCGCAGTACCTCTTCCGACTCTAGCAAAAACCTTTTTAGGATTCGAAGCCCTTTCTCCAATTCATCCGAGTCCTTAGGAGATGTAAGCGAAATTCGAATAAATTGGGGAGATTCATCTTTTTTGACCAAGAAACGATGAGAATGATAAACATGGATTCCCTGGCTTAAAGCCATATGCTCAAACTGGTTTAGCTGCCATTCTTTATGCAGTGGTATCCAGCGAAAAAAACTAATCGGGTTTTCGCTTGGATCATCGATTTTAAAATATTTCTGGTAAATCTCGTTTCGTTCTTGCGAAATTTCCCGCTTTTTCCTAATGATTTGTTCAGCAGCCCCTGTATTAATTAATTCTGTGATAATTTCTGCATTTAAGGCAGATGTTTTTACATTGAGATTGAAAATTCCATACGTTATTTTTTCAACAAACTGATCAGCATAAGCGATAAAGGCAACGCGAACACCAGAGCTGAGTGATTTGGCAACGCTCAGGATATAAACAAACCGTTCCGGCACAAAATGGGAAATCGGGTAATAGCCATCCGGTGCCAGGAACGAGTATACATCATCCTCTATTAAAATAAGCCCGTGTTTATTGATGACCTCAGCTATTTCCTTTCTGCGCTTCATACTCATAGTCACAGCAGTTGGATTGTTGCAGGAGGGACTCAAATAGATTCCCTGCAATGGATTTGTTCGGCAGACGGCCTCTAATTTCTCCGGCTTCATGCCTTGCTCATCGCCCTCAATAGGGATTAATTGGATATTCATTGTTTTGGCCAGTTCAATAAAATTAGGATACGTATAGATATCCACCGCAATTTTATCTCCCGGATGAAACAAGGACATTAGAATCAGCGAAAACGAATTTTGCCCGCCTGAAGTGATCGCAATATTTTCAATGGGGGCATCCATGTTAAAGCGCTGCATCCACTTTTTGGCTGCCATTCGATGATAAGGCATTCCCAACGGGTGCCTGTAATCTAGTAAATTTTCCAGATAATCTTTGGCGGCAATGCTTTTAATCGCTTGTGCGACGAATGAGTTTGTGTGATCAAGGGGCTTGATGATCCCCATCTCTATGTAATTCTTATGCTCATCACTATCTGCCATGAAAATAGCATTTTTTACATTGGGCGTCACAAAGGTTCCCCTTCCGGTAACGGCATAGATTAACCCTTTCACTTCGCAGATTTTGAATGCCCTTGTGACAGTGCTGAGGTTAATATCAAGATAATCTGCTAATTCCCTCTGCGGAGGAAGCTTCGTATTGGGTGCAAGAAAACCATTGATAATATCATATTCCAACAAACTAGCAACCGATCGATACAATGGAAGGACAAGCTGTTTTTTATCCGGCTTCCACGACATCGGATAATTTTCAAATGAATTAACCGGCATACCACACCTTCTCCTTGAAAAATTGTATTGCATACAATTATATCATTGAACCCATACAATGATGATGATAAAGTAATTTTTATACAAATAATTTATATCAGGGGGTGAAGGATGATGAACATTAGTGAAAACACGTATTTGCGGGAAGAAAGCAGCTTCCTTGCCGGTGTACGGGATTGTCTGCCCACTGTACTTGGTTACTTAAGCATTGGATTTGCGGCCGGTGTGGTGGAAAAAACGGCAGGACTTTCGATTGTTGAAATTGGACTGATCTCCTTGCTTTTATACGCAGGTTCTGGTCAATTTATTGCTGCCGCGATGATTGGGGCTAATAGTCCCGCTCTAGCGATTATCTTTACTATTTTCTTTATTAACCTCCGCCATCTTTTAATGAGCGCGGCGATATCGCCTTATTTCCGTCATCTTACACCCTTCAAGAATGTATTGATCGGTTCTTTACTTACAGATGAAACATTTGGTGTAGCCATGAATGAAGCAGCAAGGAAGAAATGGCTTAGCGAAAAATGGATGTATGGTCTAAATGTAACGGCTTATTTAAATTGGTTCCTAGCCAATATTGCAGGAGCATTTTTCGGAGAATGGATTTCAGACCCGGAAAAATTCGGCCTTGATTTTGCCTTGCCTGGAATGTTTATCGGCCTGCTTGTCCTGCAAATGGTCAGCCGAGGAAAATTGAGGAAAGATATTCTTGTTGCCCTAAGTGCTGTTGCCATTGTTGTCGGGGTAAGTTTAGTGGCATCTGGAAGCGTAGGGGTTATTGTCGCAACCATCATTGCCTCTAGCGTAGGAATGGCGGTGGAGAAATGGAAGTAAGATGGTCGATCTTTTTAATTATTTTAGGCTCAGCCCTTGTTACATTCATTCCAAGAGTGCTTCCAATTGCAATCTTAAGTCGTGTTGAACTGCCAGAATGGGCGATGCGCTGGTTGAGCTATGTTCCCATTGCCGTTATGGCAGCCTTAGTCGGGCAAGAGTTGCTTATGCCAAACGGAAAATTGGCACCTTTGACAGATAACCTTGAACTTATCGCCGCACTGCCCACTTTTATCATTGCCATTGTGACTCGCAGCTTATTGGGAACGGTTGTAGCTGGAATCATCTCTATCATGGTATTGCGGTTTATGTTTTAAAGTGGTACAACGTGATTGGCAAACATGAGGGATTAATCTTCTAACCTATCAATAATATTTTTGTTAAAAACTCTTCAAAAACTTTTTTTGGGGAGTTTTTTAATATTAGAGTGCCTGTCACCACCCAAGTAATGCTTATGAAAATCAACTAATTACGGATAGTGACCTGCACTTGCTATACTCCTCTTATATATCCGGAAAATTACTCATCACCTTTTTCCCTTTTAAACAGCGAATAGGAATAAATCATGATCATCGCAATTCCAACCGCTAATGCCGCGAGGAAAAAGTACATTCCCATGGAACCTATGAAGGTGGTGATTAATGGTACAAGGCCAATAACGACAAAAACATATCCTCCAAACCGGTGTGTTTTTTTCCAGACATATTCTGATGCCAGCGTCCAAGGGGTCCGAATGCCAAAGAAATAGTTATGCCGGATTTGCGTCATGAAATTTCCAAGAACGATAAACAAAATACCTAGTAGTACCGGTACAACTTTTTGAAAAGGTATATTGTATCCCAGTCCACTGAACAGCCCCAATAAATTCGTGATGACAAGAAATAAGATAATGACAGAGTTGATGATAGAAAATGCGCCGCTATGCTTTTTATAAGATTCTCTCTTCGGATCAATGGACGGCAGAAAATTTAAAAACACAAACAGGACAAGGGGTAATGCACTCATGGTGAGCTGTTCGATTCTTGACCCATACCGATCTGGTTCGCCGCTAGATCCCCAGTGAACCGGAAACTTATTAGGAATATGTGGAAAGGCAATAAGATTTACAATCAATGGAATGATGGAAATGATTAGCGTAATATAAAAAAGTTTATTTTTTTTCATGAAGCCCATCCCCCTTTTTGTCTAATAACCATTTGATTACATCCTGCAAAACGGTTGAGTTTAAGGAGTAAATAATAAACTGCCCTTTTTTCTCATCCATCACCAATCCTGCAGATTTCAGGATTTTTAGATGATTGCTAATTGATGGCTTACTCATTTCAAATTGCTCAGCTATGTCCCCTGCCGTTAAATCCTGATCCTTTAACAAATCCAGTATCTTTCTTCGGGTTGGGTCTGCCAAAGCCTTAAAAACCTCATTCATGATATTCCCTTCTTTGTTATTTAGTTAATTATCTAAATATATAATAACATATTTTTCTATCTCTAAAAGAGGGTATTAACAACATTTTGATTCATAAAAAATTGCTGGCTTTTGATGACAGAGAAATTAAAAGCTAAATAAAAAATGAGGCATGAGAACCGTCCCCATGCCTCTTAAAAAATTTATGAATCCTTTCCTATTTCACAACATAGGTATAACGTGGTATGCAACTTTTGGAATTTAGACTTATGTGACAAAATGGCTGGTTTCCAAGGAAAGGTGATGTAACGATGAATATTTTAGAGGTCCAGAATTTAAAGAAATCGTTCGGATCCATTCAAGCCGTAAAAGATATTAGCTTTTCTGTAAAAGAGGGTGAGATTTTCACCATCATTGGGCCAAATGGGGCAGGAAAAACGACCACACTTGAGATGATTGAAGGCTTGGTTACACCAGATCATGGAGAAATACAGTTTCGCGAATTGAACTGGAACAAGCATGCTGTAACGATTAAAAAGAAAATTGGCGTACAGCCGCAATCTAGTGCCATGTTTGATTTATTGACCCCTGAAGAAAATTTGAATCTATTTGCTACATTTTATGATAAGGCACGGCCTACTGAAGAAATTCTCAAATTGGTCAATTTGACCGAGCATCGAAAGAATCAAGTCAAGAAATTATCCGGCGGTCAGCGGCAACGACTTGCGATTGGGCTTGCCATGATTAGTGACCCTGACATCGTATTTCTGGATGAACCAACAACCGGACTCGATCCTCAGGCACGACGAAATGTTTGGGAGATTATTCTGGAGCTTAAGAAATTAGGGAAAACGACTATTCTCACCACTCATTATATGGAAGAAGCCGAAAAACTAAGCGACCGAGTGTGCATTGTGGACCAAGGATTGGTTGTAACCCTGGATTCTCCCTCCGCATTAATAGAAAAGTTAACTAATGAACGAGAGGTACGATTATCATTCCTTGATGGAGAAAAAGCCGCCCAGGATGCAGAGCTTTTTGCAAAGGGACTTGATTCTGTAACGCGTACAGAACGGGAAGGCACCGCACTTAAGCTATGGACCATTAAACCCCAGGATTTACTGTTTGACCTTTTTCAATTTACAAAAGAAAAGGACTATCAAGTCGAGCAAGTTTCGATTCGCGAAATGAGTCTTGAAGATGTCTTTATCGCTTTTACCGGCAAAGAGTGGAGGGATTAGGATGAATAATTTCAAGCAATTTAAGCAAATGTTCCTTGCTCAATTAAAATTAACGCTCCGCGAAAAACAAGCGTGGTTTTGGGGGATTTTTTTTCCGGTAATCTTACTGGTCATCTTTATGACGATATTTGGCGGCGGTTCAAATGATGATTTTAGCACGAAAGTTGCCATTGTTAACGAATCTCCAAATGAAACGTCTACTATGATGGCTAAGCAATTGCAGCAAATTCCGATTATTGAAGTTAGTAAAAATGAACCTGCTAGTGAAAAAAAAGCAAAAGTGTTGGTAAAAGAGAAGAAAGTCGATGCTGCCATCATTTTGCCAGATTCTGCACATGCTACCTCGATTAAACTGATTGTAAATAAAGAAAATGAAAAAAGTGTCTCAACCCAAGTCGTTTCGGGTGTCCTGGATCAATTCATTCAGCAGGCAAACTTGCAAGCAGTGGGTGCAACTCCAACCTTCAAGCAGCAATTTGAAACCATTTCTTCAGGCAGTGCGGAATTAAAATATACTGATTTTCTCTTGACTGGGATGATTGCCTTATCGATAGCCCAGGGCGGCTTATTCGGAATGGTTGACTTAGTGGATATGCGCAGAAAAGGGTTAATCAAAAGACTCCGAATGACCCCGGCTAAAATGGGGATCTTTGGGCTTAGCGATATGGTGATGCGCCTGTTATTCAGCACCATTCAAATCATCCTCTTATCTTTAATTGGCGTTTTCGTATTCGGTGCTAATCTATTTATTAATTTCCCTAGTTTACTCATGGTCTTCTTAATGGGGGCCCTCTCCTTCAACGGAATTGGCTATTTGATTTCTTCTTTTAGTAATACGAATGAGGCATATATGGGTGTAGCAAACATTGTCAGCTTCCTGATGATGTTTGTCAGCGGCATTTTCTTTCCGGTAGAAACCATGCCTGAATGGCTGCAGCCTATATCAAATATTCTCCCGCTCACCTATTTTGCAGACGGTCTAAGAGACAGTATGGTCTATCATACTTCTATTCTTTCATCCCCACTCTGGTATGGATTTGGGATTATGCTCCTTTGGGGTGGAATTGCCTTTATCATTGGTTCCTTGTTGTATAAACGGAAATCAATTGTATCTGTTAGGTAATCCGATAAAACAAGGGAGAACGCCAGTCACCCCCCGTATATTGTTGAGAAGATATCGGCAATATATGGGCAGTGACTGGCACTTTTTTCATGGAAAAATAACATGTCCGGTCGCATATAGCCTTTCTATACGCCCCAACTCTTGATAAATTCAGCGGTCCGGTCGCATATTGCCCTTCTATGAACCCCAACACTTGATAAAATCGGCAGTCCGGTCGCATATAGCCTTTCTATGCTCCCCAACTCTTGATAAATTCAGCGGTCCGGTCGCATATAGCCTTTCTATACGCCCCAACTCCTGATAAATCAGCGGTCCGGTCGCATATAGCCTTTCTATGCTCCCCAACTCTTGATAAAATCAGCGGTCCGGTCGCATATAGCCTTTCTATGAACCTCAACACTTGAAAAAATCGGCAGTCCGGTCGCATATAGCCTTTCTATGAACCCCAATACTTTAAAAAATCAGCGGTTGGGTCGCATAGGAGCTAAAACAACAATGTTTTCGAAAACATCATAAATAAAACCCTACTCCCTACTCATTTTCCATAAAATTCTGCCTCTCCAAGTAGTTCAGCACTGTCTGTGAAAACTCGAGGTGAGATTCTTTCGTATACTTGGCAATGGTATAGATTTGGGCGAGGTTTTTCAATCCTAATTGTTCGGTCATTTCCTTAAGCCTCGGGTTGGCCATGTACCTTTTCCAGCCCTTTTCATTTCTATCTTTATAGATTTCTAGGATGTCTTCATCTGAATAATCATGATACTGGTCGTAGTGAACGAGTCCATGCCTAGGCAATCGATCGCGCGGGGCAGGGTTTTCTGAGGGATATCCTAATGAATAACCCACTATTGGTACGACATTTGGCGGCAGGTTGAGCAGCTCGCCAATTTGATCACAATTGGCCAGCGTTGAGCCCATATAGCAAATGCCCAGTCCGGCATTCTCTGCCGCTAACGCACAGTTTTGTGCAGCCAACGTGGCATCAATGGCGCCAATCATAAAGCTCATAAAGTTATCGAAATGCACAGGTGCATCATTGAGGGCAAGCCATTTTCGCATTCTATTAAAATCGGCACAAAATGTTAATAGAATAGGTGCATCTACTACCATCGATTGCTCCATATGGGCAGAGTATAATTTTCCCCTAAGCTCTTTGTCTTTGGTAACGATAATTGAATACGTTTGCATATTTCCGCTAGAAGAGGCCCGAATCCCCGCATCTAGGATTTGATCCAACAGTTCTTGACTGACTTCCCTATCTTCATATTCTCGTATTGATCTGTGCCCGAAGATAACATCGTTTAATTCCAAAGCCATCACTCCTTAAAAATAGTATAGCATGGGCAAAGACATGAGGACGGTTCGAAATATGATAGATAAAAAAGTTAATCCAAGCCATACTCATTCAGATCAGCTAAAAAGAAGTCCAATTAAATAAGACTTAGGTAACGCTGATCCCGCCATAAAAGACTCATGCTCAGGGCACAAAAAAACCCTCCATTTAAGAGGGAATTCCATTCCGCTCAGGTAGCAGCGGTTTCTTTGTTCATTACGATACTTTTTTTAGTGACCTTTCCAAATGCCTTGAGAAGATTATGTAAACATTGAATTCGTAGAGTATCTTCAAACAAAAAAGAATTTAGGATTTCCTTTTCCAGCAAGGCAAAAACTTTTTTGGCAACATCTTCTTTATCAGAGCTGTATCTATTAGATAGATAATGAACTATTTCTCCTTCATAGTATTCGACTGTCCCAAATAAAACAGATGCCACTAACCTCACCTCCTAGTCACCTTCGTTGTCTTTTGATCATATAACTCTAGTATCCAAGCTTCAACTAAATCCGACATTTTTTAACAAAAGTGTTAGGATTGTTTAATATCATACGAGATTTTAATACTACTGAAACACAGTCGACATTAAAATTATTCTTTTAATATGTATTTTTAAGAGATCCATTAGAAGATTAGTTATCAACGGACATTACTGCTGTTCAAGATTCCGAAAATAATATCCAACTCCGCGGCGTGTAACAATCATAGCTGGATGGCTCGGTGTATCCTCAATTTTTTCTCTTAATCTTCGGACCGTTACATCCACAGTTCTAACTTCCCCATAATAATTGTAACCCCATACTGTTTGCAGCAGATGTTCCCTTGTCATGACTTGACCGATATGCTGCACTAAATAGTAAAGCAATTCAAACTCACGGTACGTCAAATCAATCTTATCCCCGCGCTTTGAAACAACATAAGCATCTGGATGAATAACCAGGGAACCAATGACAATATCATTTGTATCACTTTCAAATTCCGTTTGGGCAATACTTGTATTTTGACGGCGCAGATTCGCTTTGACATGGGCGATTAATTCCCGTGTGCTAAATGGTTTTGTTACAAAGTCGTCAGCCCCAAGTTCAAGCCCGAGCACTTTATCAATTTCAGAGTCTTTTGCGGTCAGCATAATGATGGGCATTTCATATTTTTTTCTGACCTCCCGGCAAACTTCCATTCCATCTAGGACCGGCAGCATAATATCGAGAAGGATTAAATCCGGCTGAACCTCCTTCACCAATTGGAGAGCTTCATTTCCATCATAGGCGGAATAGACATTGTAGCCTTCTTTTTTTAAATTAAACTGCAAAATATCCGCAATTGGCTTTTCATCATCAACGACAAGAATATTCACTTGTACCAATGCTCCTTTCATTAATATTTTGGATACAAATAGAGCCAGCACCTTAATAAAAAGATAGCTAGCTCTATTTTCTGCATGGAGGGTACATGATGTATTTATTACTTTATCATAGTTGTTTTACAGTTTAGTTAAAGAAATAGAACAATTTGGTAAAGCTTCTGTCTCTAACACTTTGCTTACTTGACGCTCCGTTTCAAAGAGGTTTCCTCCGTATATTAGTCCCGCTGTCATCCTGTCTGTCCCATTTACTTCCTTACCGTAAACAAGTCTGTACCTAACTTAAAATGAGGCACAAGAACCGTCCCCATGCCTCATCTTTTTTACCGGTGCCCTTCTTTTTCTTGGGCTCTCGGGTAGAATAGAACATTGATTTTTTTAAACAAACATTTGGTTAAAAGTAAGAAAAACTCAACAAAGATAAGCTTTATATCCTTGTTAAAGCTAAAAACATTGTCGTTTACACAAACGTTTGATTAAATATCGAAAAAACATTGTTACTAAACGGATTTTACGCAATAAGCATACAAAATAATGGCAGACGTTGACGACAAAAAAACAAATAGCCAAATAATGAGGCACGAGAACCGTCCCCATGCTTCACGTATGTATAATATGAGGCTGGTTATATTAACCTTATATATTTTTAATAACTGGGGGATATATATGAATTTACAATCTGGAACTTATTATTGGCCTACTACTTTTCCTGATGCTCCCTCGTACCCGGCGTTGGAAGAAGACCTATCTTGTGATGTATTAATCATTGGGGGTGGAAGCTCGGGGGCACAGTGTGCCTATTATCTTGCTGATGCAAATGCAAATTTAGAGGTGGCTGTCATTGAAAAATCAACCATTGGCAGCGGCAGTACTAGTACGAATACCGCCCTCCTTCAATACTCCGGCGAAAAAATGTTTACAGATCTGATCAACACCTTTGGAGCAGATTACATAAGAAGGCATTTAGAATTACTAAAGGAAGCTATTAATGAAATGGAAGAGGCTTCAAAGAAAGTCTCAATTGATTGTGAATTCAACAGAAGAGATACCCTATACTCTGCTAGCTGTCCAGAGGACGTTGAAAAACTAAGAAAGGAATACGAATTTTTAAAGCAGCATAACTGTGACCTTACCTTTTTAACAAAGGAAGAGATTGAAACAAACTATCCATTTAGCAGGGATGCCGCTATTTACTCATACAATGATGCAGAAATCAATCCTTTCCGATTCAACCATGCACTATTGGAGTACGCCGCAAGTAAAGGGATCCGTATATATGAAAATACGGAAATGAATGGCCACCACTATGATGAAGAACGAGGAAGAATGATTGTTTCGACAAAGAATGGGCGTTCGATTCTAGCACGCTATATTATTTTTGCGGCGGGTTATGAAGGATTGGAAATCAAAAAAGAGAAAAAAGCCTCCTTTGTCAGTACCTATACGGTCACAACCAATCCAGTCGACAATCTCTCCGAATGGTATAACAGGACACTCATTTGGGAAACTGCCCGTCCCTATTTATTTATGCGGACCACTAGAGATAACCGGATTATCATCGGAGGACTTGATGATAATACTCCATACCCTGAAGATCGCGATAGTAAACTGATTCACAAAAAGGATAAACTGATTGAAGAGTTTAATAAAATGTTTCCCACTATTAAGGTCCAGCCAGAATATTATTTAGCTGCATTTTATGGCGGCATAGCAGATGGCATTCCGATAATTGGCCAATATGAAGAATATCCTAATAGCTATTTTCTATTTGCCTTTGGTGATAATGGGACGGTCTACAGCCAATTGCTGTCGAAGATTATTGTAAAGGAGATTGTTGAGGGTAATTGTCCAGATTTGCCTCTTTACTTGCAGGATCGCCCTTTGCTAAATAAGTCATGAAAAAATGGGGATGGTTTTCCCCATTTTTCTTGTTTTATACGATTCTCCACTCCTCAAGAGCAGTGCCTCTCACTTCCCGAATAGTGTCGTAGAATTCGATAAAATTTGGGAGGTAACAAGCACTTATACTAAGTATTCTTTTAAAACTATTTATTTGTCTTGAAATCAAAATCACCGGTAATTGGAGGATTTACACCAGAATAGGTCGACTTAATCCTAGTAAAATTCAGCCCAATTGTTTCAAACATATTGTCAAAGTTATAATCTGAGATCAGGACGTCGAGTAACTCAATTGTGAGAATAGGTGTTGGGGATTCACCGCGTGATACGAACACAATCTTGCAATCAGCGCTGTGTCTTCCTGTAAGCAAATCCTGAAATATTGGGATTGAAGAAGCATCGTAGCTTTTCTTGACAACGAACTCATTGAGCGAGGGTTTCCCTACACTTCCTCCCCCGCCTGCTCCTGTACTGAGCACTTGAGAAGCATCAAATTCAACTCCAGTTAATACGATCCAATCTTTATATTGTTCTGCTGAGGACTCCCCTTTTATATTACCTAATTTCATATAAACATCATAATTAAGAACAGGACTTCCTTCACCAGCAGGCACAGACACTCCTGGCGGCCCTTGTGGTCCTACAGCACCGTCTTTTCCGTCAGTCCCATCTTTTCCTGCAGGACCTTGTGCTCCCGGTGGTCCCTGCTTCCCCTCTACGTTCCAGGAAATCATTTTCTCATTTGGACCACATGATGTATCTTTTTCAACCAAACGGATTTGTCCATTGTCTTTCGTGCAAGCATAAAGAGTTTGGTTGTCATCATCCTGCTGTGCAGCCGCATAAACGCCAAAGCCTGAGAAAATTACCACGATTACACTTATCAAAATGGTAATGGTCTTTTTACTAAGATACAATAAGTCTCCCTCCCCTTCTGAATATTACAAATGACTCACTCCCTACTAACTATATTTCGTTAAGAGGGTAGATATGTACGGTTCATGAGCCCTTTGACTATTATGGAAAAGTTTTTATTGCTTAGCTGATTTCCCTTCCATGCATTCCTATTCTTATCATCTGGGCGCATTTCAACCGATGTGGTGGAAGCACAAAAACTCCCTCAACTCTTAGTCTGAGGAAGCATACCATGTACTTCTATATTAGATTTTTTTCTTGCAGACATTATGCCATTCTTAGTAATTTCCCACCAAATCGAATCCAGAATAAACTGCTGGCCACATCCTCAATTAGAATCCTACTCTCATGGTATCTGGATTCGATCCAGAGCGGCTGTTTTGGTTGAGTCCATCAATTTTTTCCATGTCTTCTGCGGTCAGTTCAAAGTCAAATACGTCGGCGTTTTCAATGATGCGATGCTCTTTGATGGATTTTGGAATTGTTACGACGCCATGTTGCAGATCCCAGCACAGAATTACTTGTGCAACGGATTTATTATATTTAGCCGCAATATCTTCGAGAACTGGTTCATTTAACAGTTCTCCCTTTTTTAATGGCGACCATGCTTCTAGTTGAATTCCTTCTTTTTTACAATAAGCGAGAAGCTCTTTTTGAGTTAAATGGGGATGGAATTCAACCTGGTTGACCATTGGTTTAATTTCAGCTTCCCGAATCAAATCTTCTAAATGATGAACATGAAAGTTACTGACGCCAATGGCACGGACACGACCGTCTTTGTATAGCTTTTCGAAAGCCTTCCATGTTTCTTTATATTTATCAACACCTGGCCAGTGAATTAAATATAGATCCAAATAGTCGATTCCAAGCTTGTTAAGACTTGTTTCAAACGCTTCCAATGTAGATTCATATCCCTGCTCGGTATTCCAAAGCTTTGTTGTAATAAACAAATTCTCACGAGGTACACCTGATTCACGAATCGCCTGCCCCACACCTTCTTCATTTAAATAGATTGCAGCGGTGTCGATGCTGATGTATCCGTTCCGAATTGCCGCCTTTACAGACTGAATAACCTCTTCCCCTTCACTTACTTTAAAAACTCCTAAGCCTAACCACGGCATTTCCACGCCATTAGATAAAGTAACCGTATCTTTTAAACTTGTTGGCATATTGAATCCTCCTATCAAAAAAGATTTCACTAAGAATATTCCTCTCTATAAAAAGAAAATACCACAGCCCTAATGACTATGGTAGCCCTCAATTTTTATACCTTCATATCGATTGACAAAAGGGACTTTCAGGATTAGTGCCTTTTCAATCGATGTTTAGGGAGGTTGTCAATTTATGTTTTCCGCTTTTTAGGAAATATTATTAATGTAAAATAGGAGGTTGTTCTAATGGATGATAAAACAAATATTCCTTTAACTGCTGCGGAAATGTCTGGTTTATGGACTCAATACATGGGTGATACAATCGTTGTTTGTATGAACAGCTATTTCTTAGAAAAAGTAGAGGATGAAGAAATACGTCCTATTATTGAATGGACACTTGATACAGCAAAAGAAAATGTTTCCATCATGCAGGAACTGTTTCAAAAGGAGAATTTTCCTATACCCATTGGATTTACAGAACAAGATGTCAATACCAAAGCTCCCAGACTTTTTACAGATACTTTTTTCTTAAAGCATTTAAGTCAACTGGCGGTATTTGCCATGACAGCCAGCTGTGCAGCACTAACAGTTGCGACACGTCCAGATGTTATTTCTTTTCATAAGCGTATATTAAATAAAGGGGTTGAATTGCAGGATCGAACACGAGATTTAATGCTAAAACAAGGGATTTATATAAAACCTCCTTCTATACCTATTCCTGAAAGAATCGATTTTATAGAAAAACAACATTATTTAACTGGTTTTTTTGGGAAAAAGAGATCGATTAATTCACAAGAAATCACACACTTATACTTAAACACTCTAATAAATGTGATCGGTAAAGAATTAGTAACGTGCTTTGCCCAGACCGCTCAAAACGAAGAGGTAAAACAGTACTTTTTAAGGGGAAAAGAGCTTGCCCAGAAATATATAGATACATTTAGCAATTTTTTAACCAAGGAGGATCTGCCAGCCCCTATAAGTTCAGGTTCGGCTGTTTTAAATACAACGGCAAGTATTTTTTCAGATAAACTAATGATGTTTCATGTTACAGCCATGGTTGCAGCTGGAATCGGCTATTATGGAACTGCATTAGTAGCAAGTCCAAGGAGAGATTTAGGTCTTAAATATATATCATTGATTCCAGAAGTCGCACTGTATGTGGAAGATGGAGCCAATATTATGATTAAACAAGGCTGGATGGAGGAACCTCCACAAGCAGTCGACCGTGATAAATTAATACAACAATAATATTCTACAATATGGGGTGTTCTTTTCTTGGGGGAGAATCAGGATTAGATGAACACAGGGACGGTTCTTCTGCTTCAGAAGCAGAAGAACCGTCCCCGTGTCCTCTTAAATAGTAGCAGCAGCTAAAAATGCCTCTGCTGTTGCATCGATAATTCTTCTTGGTTTGTTTACATCACCGATTGTTTGAAGGCTTGGATATTGTTTATTTAATTCTTCGATAAAATCATTGTTTGGTGTATAACCAGCGGCTATGATTACCTGATCTGCTAATACTTCACGGTCTTCTAGAACCACTTTATTTTCTTTGATTTCAACGACTTTTGCACTGGTAATCTGTTGGACATGTCTTTTTTCCAGAAAGTCAAACAGATGTCCTGCAAAGGTAGGACCAACACCATTGCCAATGGAATCTGCCATTTCAATAATTGTTACCTGTTTACCAGCTTCAGAAAGGAGTTTAGCCGTTTCTGTACCAACTAGCCCGCCTCCGATAATCGCTACAGTCTCACCAACCTCTCTTCCATTTAATACGTCTTCAGCTAACAGAACATTTGCTAGTTCTGTACCTTTGATTGGCGGCATGGACTGATGGGCTCCTGTGGCCACGATAATCTCATCTGCTTGATATTTTTCAAGGTCTTGAACCGATTTGATATTCTCATGTACAAATGGAACCCCAAGCTTTTCTAACTGGCTGATTAAAAAATCCTTGTAGAGAAGGAAGCTATCTTTTTCAGGCGGTGCTGCTAATGTGTCAAATTTTCCTCCGACTGTCTGATCCCTATCAATAATCCTAACATCGTGTCCACGTAAACGTGCAACCCTGGCTGCTTCCATTCCAGCAGGCCCTGCTCCAATGACAAGGACTTTTTTCTTATGATCAGTCTCAGAAATATTGCGCTCCGCTTCAAACCCTGCCCTGGCATTTACTAAACAAGTGATGCCCTTTCCTTGGAAAACATTATCGATACAGCCCTGATTGCAAGCTACACAATAACGGATGTCTTCATATTGTTGATTTTTCATTTTAACGACGATTTCTTCGTCAGAAATAAGACCTCGGCCAATGGCAATCATATCTGCATCATTTTTTTCCATAATGTTTTCAATTAGATCTGCACTATTTAAACGTCCTGCCACAATAATCGGAACATCCACAAATTCTTTTAATTTCTTGCTAAAAGAGACTAAGAAACCTTGTTCAATGAACATTGGTTGAATCGTGTATTCAACAGAATCATAGCTTCCTGCTGTTAAGCTGATTGCTTGTGCCCCAGCTTCGACCGCTTTTTGACAAATGGTAATGACTTCTTCAAACTTTAAGCCGTCTTCTAAATATTCATCGGCACTAATCCGGATCGTAACAGCCACTTTGTCACCAAAAAGCTCCGAAATTTCCTGCAATACTTCCATCGGAAAACGCATCCGGTTTTCTAAGCTCTCTCCGAATTCGTCCGTCCGTTTATTACTGTGAGGAGATAAGAAGCTGTGCAGAAGATAGCCATGGGCAAAATGGACTTCGATCATGTCGAATCCGGCTTCCACACTCCGTCTGGCTGCTTCAACAAACTTCTCCTTCATCTCATATATTTCTTCTTTGGTCATTTCCCGTGGGTCATTTCCAACAACCAAACACGGAACCGCACTTGGAGCAATTGGCTGGATACCAGTAATCGCCTCGGACGCCTGACGGCCGGCATGATAAATCTGCGCGCCAATTTTAGAGCCTGCATTATGAACAGCATCAGTAAGCTCCCTTAATCCAGGGATGAATTGGTCATCGTAAATACTTAGCTGTGTTGGCAGTCCCCGCCCTTCCGGTGAAATCCCAACCGAGCCAGTGATAATAATACCCACTTCATTTTTTGCTCTTTCTTCAAAGAATTTCGTTATTCTATCATTAATAAAACCGCCAGGAGCAGCCAAGCCATTCTCCATTGGGGCCATCATAAAGCGATTTTTGATTGTAATAGGGCCTATTTTTATTGGGGTAAATAATTTGGACATCTAATTTCCCTCGCCTTCATTTCATTTACAAATTTATTATAAATAATTTATGTGAAGTTTTTCACAAATAATATGACAAACTTGGAAGCATTTAATGAAGAAACAGTGAAATCCTGCTCGTTTCAAGTAGATTAATATGTATGCTGAAGTATCCATTACCGAGCAGGGAATTTGGATTTTCAAAAATGGATTCGGACAAAAGAGGCACAAGAACCGTCTACATGCCTTAGCGTTTTTTCCATAAAAAGCAGTGCCTGTCAATCCCAGCTTCTTATTTTTCAATCTCTTTTCCCATTTAAAAAATGATTGGTACTTTTTTTAAAGTCGTGAAATATATTGATTTTAGAAATGAATGAATCGTTCATTCAAAAGGAGAGAGCTAAAAAAATGGCGAATAATACTGTAATAAAAGGCTGGAACTTACAGGACAAATATGTATTGATTACAGGTGCCACAAGCGGAATTGGCCTTGCAGCGGCACAGGCAATGGCAGCACGTGGAGCCAATCTCGGGATCATTGCTCGAAATCACCGCAAAGCTAAAGAAATTTCAACCCTATTAAAGTCGCAAACAAGCAAACCAATTCATGTAGATGTATTTATTGCTGATCTTTCCTCCCAAAAGTCCATCCGCCAAGTCGCAGCGGAGATTCTTGAACGGTGTCCAAGGAATGATATTTTAGTCAATAATGCAGGCGCTTTATTCGATACCTTCCAGAAAACAGAAGAAGGGGTGGAATTGACCTGGGCTGTGAACCACTTAGCCCCTTTTCTCCTCACCTCACTGCTTTTAGAACGACTTAAGGAAAGTGATTCCGCTCGGGTGATTAATACGGCTTCTCATGGCCATAAGATGGCAAAAGACGGCTTTGACTTTACCGATATAAATGGAGAGGGCCTTTATAGAGGTTTTAAAAAAATAATGGGAGGACCGACCATACGCTATGCACAGACAAAGCTCGCCAATATCTTATTTACATCTGAATTGGCGCGTCGTCTTGAAGGAACAAATGTCACCGTTCATTGTTTCGATCCAGGACTTGTGGCAACAAATTTTAATCAAAATAATGGAATGATGGCCAAGGCAACTATGGCTGTAATGAATCTTTTTTCCCGTACCCCAGAAAAGGGTGCAGATACATTGATATGGCTTGCAGAAACAAAAGATGTCTCAAGTCTTAACGGCAAATATTGTGTTGATCGACAACAGAAGGAACCGGCAGAAGTGGCAGTTGACAAAGAATTAGCAAGGAAACTATGGAACATTAGTGAAGAACAAGTTAAGTTATCGATGAATGGATGAATATATTCGAAAAAAAGAAAAGAGTGAAGAAGATGCCTCCATTAAATGAGCAGCAACTAGACCAGAACCGTGAAGAACGAAGAGAACAAATAAAGAAAGCGGCCCAAAAAGTATTTGCAAAACGCGGAATTATTGGCACGAAAATAAGTATGATAGCCAAGGAGGCAGGCATCAGTCAGGGGCTTACCTATCGATATTACCATTCAAAGGATGAACTTTTTATTGAACTTGTTAAGGATGCTATGGAAGAGACTGCCGAGGCATTTGCATCATTGGAGAATGTGTCGGGCTCCCCATTAGAAAAAATCAAAGAATTAACCAAGAAAATGCTCGATACAAGCAATAAACATTCGTTTATGCTCATTCAACAAGTACAAACCTCTGATGAAGTCCCAGCCAAGGCAAAGGAAATTGTCCGACAATATCCAATCCCTTCTTTCATTGAGCAGTTGATTCCCGTTTTTAAAAAGGGACAGGCGATAGGAGAATTTTGTAAGGGCGACCCTGCTAAGCTTTTGATGCTCTTCTTCTCGGTCATTTCCGGTTTGATGTTACTCCCGAATAAGGATGAGGAGGATCAAGCCCTGGATGTAGATATTTTAATGAAACTTATAAGAGAATAGATCCTCTTACGATTATTTCTATTAAGACTTCCACAGGGACGGGTCACCAATTTATGTCATTCGGCAAAAATGATGCAGCATAACCGTCCCCATGCCTCACAATTAATTTATCTCCATTCAGAAGTTTTGCACGTAAAAAAGGCCCGACTACTGGATAGAAGCTAGTCGGGCCTTTTTTGTATTTCAGGGATTGTTCAGTGGGACAGTCCCTAAACATACAAATTATTCTTTTGTTGCAGCTTCAACAGTTGTATCTTCAGCAACTGCTTCGTCTGTAGTTTCATCAACTGTTACAACTGTTTCCGCGTCTTCCACAGTTACAGCTTGTACAGCTGAATTGTCAGCAGCGACAGCTTTTGCTTGCGCGCTTGCTTTTACGCTAGCCTGTGCGTTTGCTTTGTTTGATAGGGATGGGTTTACATTTTCTGTATCAACTGTTTCTTCTTCAGTTACTTCTGCAGTTTCATCAGTAACGACTTCTGTTTCAACTTTAACTGCATCTTCAGTTCCTGCCTCAACAGTACCATCTTCTGCAACAACCGCATCAGCTTCTTCCGTGGCATCAGTTGTTTCTTCAGTAGCTTCATCAGTTACAACTGCTGCATCCTCTGCAACTTTATCTTCAGTTGTTTCATCTGCTACAACCTCGGAATTGTCCTCTACGGTAACTTCAGCTGTTTCTTCAGTAGCTTCATCAGTTACAACTGCTGCATCCTCTGCAACTTCATCTTCAGTCGTTTCATCTGCTACAACCTGAGTATTGTCTTCCACTGTCACTTCAGTTGCATCTTCAGCTTTTTCTTCAGATGCTGCTTCTTCGGAAACTTCCCCAGAAGCATGGACAGCTGCGTTTGCATTCGCGTGAGCTTTAGCCGTATCACTTGCATGTTCGTATGCTTGTGAGTTTATTTTATTGGCAGCTGAAGGATTAACCTTAGGCTCTTTATCTGTGTCTGTGTCTTCGTCATCTGAATCTGCATCTTCTTCAGTCTTCGAAGTTACAATACCTTCGTGATTATAATCGACCTTCTTTGAATCAGAATTTTGGTCGGCATTTTCGGTATCCTCTGCAGCGTCTTCTGAATCAAGATCTGTTGCTTGTACATCTTCCTTAACGGTCGCTTCATCTTCAACTGTTACAGGCTCATCTGCTTCCACTTCGGTTTCCGTACCTTGCTCTACTGCAGGCTCTTGTACCGGAGCTTCCTCGATTACCGGCTCTACTGCAACGGGTTCTTGTACCGGAGCTTCCTCGATTACTGGCTCTTCTGCAGCAGGTTCTTGTACTGGAGTTTCTTCCACTTTTCCAATCTTGCCGAGAACGGCTGAGTTCGGATTAGCATTTGCTTTTGCCGTTTCACTGGCATGCGCACTCGCTTGAGATTTAGCTGCTTGTTGTGCCTTCGGCTGTTCCTTAACAACTGGTGACGCTTGTGTTACAGGGACTGCAGGTTTTGTCACGTTAGCCTTCACTTTTTGTTCGGCATTTACTTGAACGGTGTGTTGTGCTTTTGCCTTATCAGGTCCAGCCGCCTCAGTAAAATGTGCACCCGCAAATACTCCAAATGATACTGCTCCTGCTAATACAAAAGATTTCATAACCTTATTAGTGTTTAAATAATGTTTCATTATTGAATTCGCTCCTTTAATTTTCGTATTCCGTGGCATTTAGCTTCGGTTAACGGTTTTAAAAAAAGGAGCTGCTTGCGGCGGTGGTGAAGGCGGGGCATTCACCCATTGAGTATTCAGTAATGCATGGCGAGAAAGGAATGGTTGGACAAGTCTTATTTCAAAGTACTTATTCCACTCAAACCACTTGTCTGCCAAACTGGCCGTTCCTATTCCCGTGCTAACTCGATCATTTGATGAGCCGCCGGTATTGGTTGAACGTTGTGCCGGGTCCATTGCCTGATCGACTGGAGGCAGCTCTTCCCTACTTGAAGGAGACTTGTCCTTTTCTACAGGAGCGGGCGACGGTGATTCAATACTCACCGCAGGATTACTATTTGATATGTTTGGTTCTTCCTCTTGAGACTGAAGTCGATCTTTTGTCTCATGATCAGAGGGATTTTCAGTCATATCATATGTAAGTAGTTGTTTCGTTTTAAACCCGCTATCTTTTTCCTGAGCAGCTGCCCTTTTCTCCTGGCCTGGAGTATTTACGGTTTTCTCAGTCTTTTTTATATCTGATAATCCATACCCGTTCCCATTGGCCTGCGCCGGCAAAGTTCTTGCCGTTTCATTAGCAGGTTGAGGGGAAACGACCTGTTTAGGAGCGGCATTGGAAGAAGGTGGTTTAACTGCCTCGCTATTTTGTTTCGCTTGTTCAGGTACTTGCACCGTTTTTTCTATTGGTTTAGTACTTTCAGCAATTGAAGGAACGTTAGCTTGTGCAGCTGAGTTCTTCGATGTTTCAGAAGTTTGTACCATTTCTTTATTGGACTGTAACGGTCCATTTTGTTCACCCTTCTCAGCGAAAGCATTTCCTGGCAAAAATAGAGCTGCCCCCATCATAAGAGCTGGTATTAGAAAATGGCGGAAGTGCATTGTCTCACCCCCTTTCCTCTTAACGACATTTTCTTAGACAGTATTCGGGGTATTTAAACACTTTTTGACCATTTTTTCGCCCATTTGCAAGAAACGATTCCTTTCTCCTACAAGAATGATTCTAAAGAAGCAGGGGACGGTTCTATGCTTCATTTGTTAATAGGTTTCTTGTACCTACACTTTCGAGTGCTGGGGAAATGCTAATAGGACTACGCCACTGGAAGGAAAAATCCAATTTGATTTTGAAAAGGGAATCGCTATGGGAAGAAGAGGACATGAGTGGAATCCTAATACCTACCACAATTACGAGGGAACAATCGGCATATACGGACCCAATCTTCTTCGGCTCAAGGGCAAAATAGATGGCTTAATAAAGAGATTTTTGCCTTCACCCCAAGCAGTTTGTCCTTAAGAAGGCAAGGTAAGAAGTGTTTTTCGCGGTCTCGGAAGGTTCTCATTCACCAATTTAGTCTTTCGACAAAAATGATGCACGAGAACCGTCCCCATGCCTCATCCTACCTACGGCATAAATAATTTTAACAAGAAAAAAGGTATGTAAGTTTTGAAATATTTAGAAACGACTATTCCCTATAGAGGATATTTTTAAAAAGAAAAGTACAAAAAAACAAGAATTTTGTCGAATAATATAAGCGGTAAGCAGAAAGTCCGATTACAATAAGCAATTTTAATTTTTTCGAGGTGCAAATATGTCATTAAATCTTAAAAGGAAAGTGGTAGACAAGAAAAAAAAGAAGGAAATACTTGTTCGTAGATTAGATTTGCTGTTGCAACAAAACAAAAAAAAGAAGACTCATGGAAAAGAATCTTAAATTCCAGTTATTTAACTCCCCCCTAAAGACTTGCCTCTAAATTTCACAAAGGGCGACTAGCACCTATCCTCTAGCTAACAATGGCTCCTCCTAACATAGCAGCATCATTCAGATAAGCCACTAAATGCTAAGATCGAAGAGCTAAAAGGTATGTTATAAGTCAAAAAGCAGCGGGGGTCAGCCCTCCGCCGCTTTTTTTCATAATTACTCCATTAATGAGCTAGCACCAAAAGATTAAAATGGATTCGTCGCCAGAATGCCTGCTGTTTTTACATAAATGCGTGGATGCAATTTTAATTGGGCAACGATAAATTCAGCAATGTCTTCCGGCTGCATATATTTTTCATCATTGTTTTCTGCGATTAGGCTTGTTTTTATCGCTAGTTCAGTAGCCACTGTACTCGGGGTTAAGGCGGTAACGCGGATATTGTTTCTTCTAACTTCCTGTGCCAATGATTCCGTTAAACCAATAACTCCAAATTTAGATGCACTGTACGCACTGGATGTGGCAGCCCCGTTTAATCCATTTGTAGACGAAATATTGATAATGTCGCCACGATTTTTTTCGATTAATTGCGGAAGGACCGCACGCGTTACATAATAGGTCCCCATCAAGTTAACATCAATAATTTGCTTCCATTCCTGCGGGTCCATCTCTAAAAGAGTAGCAAATTTTCCAATGCCGGCATTGTTAATCAGTATGTCAGCCGTTCCCAGCGCTTCCGTCAATTTACTCACAGCTTGTTCTACGTCTTCTTGAGAGGCAATATCCACTGCCGCGTAAGCTGCTTTCACCCCTAAACCTTCTACTTCACTTACGACCTTCTTTAATTCAGCCTCTGTTCTGGCAAGCAAACCGATGTTTACACCTTCATTCGCTAAGGCCAAGGCTGCGGCCTTGCCAATGCCTCTTCCAGCACCAGTGATGAAAGCTACTTTTCCTTTTAATGATTGTGCCAATTTCAACAACTCCTTCCACATCTCATTATATTATTTTAGGAAAATGATTCTAACTATATGCTCTCCAAACTGATAAATCGTCGATTTAGGAAGGAAACTGTTCATCCGACAAGTGTGAGGTGCTTTTGATCATAAAACCGAATAAATTGTGAAAAGGTCTGGAAAAAGCGGAGAACAAAAATTTTATATAGTATACTAGGGTATAGTAAATAGACGGAGGTGAATCCATACCATGAAGTTGAAAGTAATCACAGCGCTATTATTGGCTTCCAGTTTGTTGGCTGCTTGTTCTGGAAATAGCCAGGATCAAGGGGCCGCTGAAAAAGCAAAGCCGAGTGACGTTAAGGAAATGGTTGGCGATTACAGCGCACGGAAATTAAAAGCCGAAAATGCATCCATTACCTCTCAACAACTTATTGTTACGGACAAGTCTGGAAAAGAGACCAGTTATGATTTGCCGAAGGACGAATTTTTCGTGTCGATCGCACCTTATACCAATCAAACTCATCCTTGAACGAATCATAGCTTGACAGGTTGTCAAGGTGAACTAGCAAATGAAAAGTTTGATGTATATATGGAAGACAGTGATGGGAACGTGGTCGTAGACAAAACCGTTACATCACTATCAAACGGCTTTATCGATTTCTGGCTCCCACGCGATAAAACCTATCAGATTAAGATTTCACACGATGGAAAAAAGGCAGAATCAAAGATTTCCACATTTGAAAAGGACGCCACTTGTATTACGGACATCCAGTTATTTTAGAAAAGAAGGGCAGTCCCTCGCTATGCTGAAACTTTAAAGCGACGGGGGACTGACCCCTATTTTTCGGGTCACCGGCCTACATAATTCCCCATTTATTTTTTCAAACAAACGTTTGTATAAAAGTAATAAAAATTCAACAATAATAAGCTTTCCATCCTTTTATGGTTAAAAACATTGTCGTTTACACAAACGTCTGATTAAATCTGGTAAAAATCTTAGTGCAGCGGGAAAATGGCGCTTTAGGGGGCAAAAAAATTGTTGAACAAACAAGAAAAAAGTTCGAAGCTACCTATTTAAAAACTTCAAATGCTCTTACCTTCGCCAATCTTCACCAAATTTCCCTTCTACCAATCTACTCAAACGTTTAGTTAAAAACTCTGGGATGTCTGTTATGAAAGTACAAACCTATACAATCACATAAAATATTTGTCAGTTACGCAATCGTTTGATTAAATCTGTTCAAAACCAACGTGAAACGGGAAATTAGCTGCTTTTGTTGGCAAAAAAATTGCCGACTTTTGGCTCCGAACAAAATAAATAGAATTTAAAAATGAGGCATGAGAACCTTCCCCATGCCTCACGCTAAACCGTCATTTTCCAACTGGATAATGTCAGCCAGTCTTCTTTTTCTTTATAGTCAGGCATTAGTTTCCCTACCAAGCGCCAGAAGGAGCGGTCGTGATTTAGATGGACCATGTGGCACATTTCATGAACGACTACATAGTCAATTACCTCTTGCGGTGCCATTGCCAGTCTCCAGTTAAAGGTTAACTGCAGTTTTGAATCACAGGTTCCCCATGTGGTTTTGCTATCCGTGATCCGAATGCCACGTGGTTTTGTCTTGAAGTGGCTTTGATAGGAGGAGATGCTTTTCTCCACTAATGCCTTACATTGCTGGTAGTAGAATCGTTTTAGAGCTTGTTGTATTTTTTCAAGGTCATGCTGTTTTACATATATATAAAGCCTATCTTCTTTAAACTGCACATGTTCTTGCATAATAGTTACATCTTCGATAATCTCGATGGGATAGGTGTTTCCTAAATAAAGAAAACCCACACCATGCTCATAGACCTTTTCCTGTGGCCCGTCCAGTCTGCCCTTCATTTCCATTAATTTTTGCTGAATGATGCCCCATTTTTCCTCTAATAACTGAAGCACTTTTTCATCAGATGTCCCTTTCGGAGCCTGGACTTCCACATTTCCATAACTATCGATCTTTATTCCTATAGACGTGCGATTTTTATACTTGATTTCAAAACGTATTGTCGCCCCTAAGTAGGTATGTATCATCTCATCACCTGCATGGCTTATCCTCTGTATTTAACCGCCAGCCCTTTTAAGAAGTTCCTGGCGAATTTATCGCCGCATTCTTTATAATTCTTGTGCCCTTCTTTTCTTAATAAAGCGCCGAGTTCCCCTTTTGAAACCGTGATTCCTGCTTCCTCAAAAATATCCAACATATCTTCAGTCGTTAATGCTAATGCTATTTTTACTTTTTTCAACAGGAGATTATTAACGTTTGCACTTTTCTTAATTGACGGTTCGGATGATTCAGGCTGTCCTGGTTTAGGCTCTTGCTTTCCTCTTTTATAGACAATAAATCCATTTAAAAACGAATCGAACATACTGTTATTACATTTGAGCTGGTCGTCGCTTTCATCATCTTCCTTCGTGAGGATCTTTATTACGTCTGGCACTGTTACATCCACACCGCCAAGCTGAAAGATCTCAGCCATTTCTTTATTTTTTAGTTCCAGCGCATATCTAAGCCGTATTAAAATATCGTTATTATCCACAATTGGCCTCCAAATAAAAAATTAGTGCGTTTCGCATATCCAAGCACCATTTGATTTATCTAATATTACAGGATTGCCAACCGGATTTCAAAAATGAAACATGGGGACGGTTCTCATGCCTCAATTTATTTATTTCTACTAAAATGATGCAGGAGAACCGTCCCCATGCCTCAACTTGTTTCTCACCAAATATAAAAACAGGAACATGAGTAGCGGGATGATGTAGCTGATAGATTCTAGTAGCAATGATGGTGGGCCGTCTTTTGTTATGATAATTCCCCCGCCAGTACTTCCAAGTGTTCCGTTAAAAATTCCGTAGCAGACGTTCAGTCCCCAGTGGATTCCGGTGTCAGCCCAGATGCTGCCGGTTTTATAAATGGCATAGGTGAGAGATAGGCCAAGAAGAAGGGAAAAGAGCGTGTTAGAGAGGCTGAGACCTTCATTCCACGAATCATCAAGCGCGTAGAGCACAAGAGAGAGTATGAACACCCATTTCATCGGTATTTTTCCTTTTAAATGACCAAATACATATCCCCGAACGATGATATCGTTTAAAAATGAACCTACGAAAAACGTCAGCATGATCATGAGCAGGGAAAGAATCATTTGAGAAAACGGCATTGCTCCCATAATCTCATATCCATTTAAGGAATATTCGATACCGTACTTGATTAGCCAAAAGGAAAAGCCAATCGCAAACCCCAACATCATATTCTTCCACCATTTTGGATGAAAGCTGATTCCGATTCTTCGAAAATCCTTTTTTGTTAAAAACAGAATTCCTTTCAATAACGGAAAAAGCAGGAGGACCAATACAACCTGAACCAAAAATGAACCTGCTCCTGCAATTCCAACGTTCAAATACGCATCTAAAATGATAAAACCAACTATTGCTTTGACAAAATAGCTCATGTTTCACTTCCCTATTTTATGTTTTTCTTCAGTACGCACCAGCTAAATGAAATCCACTCCCAACTATAGTAAAATATTTCATTTTTTACCACAATTATATTATGATAGAAGCATTCTAGGAAATAAAGGAGTTTAGTCATGCGTCCTTCTAACCAGCAGCAGCCAATATGGGCATGGGTTGTCCTCATTGGCGGTGGATTATTTTTATTTACGTCTCTTCCTGGTCTACCCTTTATCATTTTCATGACCTTTTGGAAAGCAAATGAACTGAGTTTCTTCTCGCTGATTTTTATAGTCATTTCATTAGCCATTATCAGCGTCATCATTTGGGGAATGAAGCGAGCGTACAATGCACTGAGGGATTATAATCGGGCCAAAAAGGCCTATGAGCTTGAATCTTTGCAAGATCCAAAACTATTAAACAGTCATTCTTATGAGACGAAAAAACTGATTTGGCCTTGGGTTGTGATTGGTCTTGGGGCTCTGCTTGTAGTAGGTGCAGGTCCAGGCATCATCATGCTGCCGATAGCACCACTCTTTTTAGCCGGCATGTCTACCGATTCAGGTACCACTCCGGACTATGTGCCCATCCTCATTTTAGTCATCGGATATGGATTAATGGCAGGCTATGTTATTCTTCTCATCAAAGCAATTAAAGCACTGAGAGCGAAAAAATAAAGGTAAAAACCACATTAAAACATAACCTTCACCCTCATAATAGTTGGCAGCGAGAATATTTTAACTATTTTAATCGTCTCTTCTTAATACAATGAATGGAGGGAGTTTTAAGGGAAAGGAGTGCTCAAATGTATTATCAGAACCCATGGGTGCGGGCACAGCCTGAATGGAGAGCCTTTTCTAGAAATGGCCAAAATATCTTGGAAGTCACAGGTGAAGGTTCGGTGTCTGTGGCACCAGACATGTCCATCGTTACATTAGGTGCGAATTCGGAGAATATGAATCTTACAGATGCCCAACAAGATAATAATGAAAAAACGACTAAAGTGATACAGTCACTCATAAGCTTAGGGATTTTAAAGGAGAATATTAAAACGGCAGATTACCGAATCGAAATGGTATATGATTACGAAAACGGTAAACAAACATTACGAGGATACAGAGTGGTCCATTTGCTTCAAGTCCTAAATGATAAGATTGAACAAACAGGGCTTATTGTCGATACTGCTGTTAAAAACGGGGCAAATACTGTCACAAATATTGAATTTAAAGTAAAAAATCAGCAAATATACTACAATCAAGCATTGTCGCTTGCCCTCCATGATGCTCAATTAAAGGCTGCAGAACTAACAAAGGAAATGGGAGTAACGTTAAATAAGGTGCCATTTTCATTACAGGAATTGAGCCAAACTTCACCAATCATTCCTTTGCAAACTACTATGTTTGCAAAAAGTGAAGCTGCAACGCCGATACAGCCTGGTAAACTTAAAATTTCCGCGTCCATTCAGGCAAAGTTTTCATATTTTTAACAGATTGAAGCACTCACAAACGCAATAGTGAGTGCTTTTGAAAATCTACTAAACTATTTAAAATAGCCGCTATGAAGGTTGGGTGGTTTTTATAGGAAAAAAGCTTCTTATTAATGACCAAATAAAAAAAAGTATAATCAAACGACTCCGGACTGCTGGGTGTGTTTTCGCTGAAGAAGAGGCTGAGCTTCTTCTTGCTGAGGCGCGGACATTGGATGCTCTCTCCGATATGGTCAATAATAGAATAAACGGTTCTCCACTTGAGTATGTCCTCGGTTGGGCGGAGTTCTGTGGGCATAGGATTGCAGTAGAACCTGGAGTCTTTGTCCCTCGCCGTCGTACTGAGTTTCTCGTCCACCAGGCAGTAGCTTTTTCTATACCTGGAGTCACCGTTGTTGACCTTTGCTGCGGTTCTGGCGCAATTGGTGTCGGGATTGCCAAAGATCTGGGTTGGATTGAGTTGCATTTGACCGACATTGAACCTACTGCAGTTCGCTGCGCACTCCGAAATGTTACCAGCCTTGGTGGTCATGTATATGAAGGTGACCTTTATAAGCCTCTCCCTTCTAAACTTCGTGGGAAAGTGGACATCCTAGTAGCAAATGCACCATACGTTCCCACAGACCAAATCAACCTGCTTCCCCAAGAAGCCCGTCTACATGAACCGAGTGTGGCCCTTGACGGGGGAGTTGACGGACTTGACATTCAGCAAAGAGTGGCAAAAGAAGCAACCCTTTGGCTGAAAGCCGGAGGGCACTTATTGATTTGAGACGAGCAAAATGCAGGCACCTCAAACCGTTGAAATTTTCTCCCAAAATGGGCTACTACCACAGTTGGTACACTATGCTGAACTAGACTCTACTATAGTAATTGGCACCAATCCCCTTCCCAGAATAAATACGGAAAGCAAATCTTCAAAATAAACTTGGGGTTTGCATAAAAAAAACCTCCAAACATCTTGTTTGGAAGTTTTTGCTTTAAGACTTTTTCAGAGAAATTCATTCAGGTTAGAATATCTTTATTTCCCCCTAACCTCGAAACCCATTGGTTATCAAGTTTATTTCTTTGAGGAAACACCAGAACTTCTTGAAGACTTGAAACTGCTAGAGAATGAATACCATGAAAAAGTTTAAGAACCTTGTGAAAACAACACTGCTTGGAATCAGTGCAATATTGATATTATTTTCAATGGCGGTAATGGTATGGATCCATGCGTTCCCTAAAGACCCTGAAATTGAAAAATGGATACCATTTTTCAAAGAACGTGCGGAGAAACGTGCCGAAGCAATCAAGGCAATTCAAGCGGAAGGAATGAAGCAACATAAATAGGATTTGAGGTGGTCACGATTAGACCACCTTTTTTAATTTGTTTTCAAGGAAATTAGTCCCATATGTCGAATAATGTAATGGGAGGTGAAAATATGCGAAATGGTGAAGGTTGGTATGATACTGCTCAAGTTTGTTTAAATGGACATGTATTCAATTCTACGTCAATTAAGTTCCCTAAACCGAATCAAAATTTTTGTGGTGCTTGTGGAGCAGATATTATTTCTAAATGTGCGGAATGCGGAGAAGAGATACGAGGGAAATTGCATACACCTGGTGTGACTGTCGTTGGCAGATGGAATCCCCCAAGTTATTGCCATCATTGCGGTAAACCATTTCCATGGATTGCTGAAAAATTGAATGCTGCCAAAGAACTTGCGGAATTACTTGACAATTTAACCCCTGAGGAACAGGAGCAGTTGAAAATGTCGCTTGATGATTTGATTAAGGACGGACCTAGAACGGTTGTAGCACAAACGAGATTTAAGCGAATCTTAAGTAAAGCAGGTCCCGAAATTGCTACAGGGTTTAAAGATATTTTAGTAGACGTTGTCAGTGAAACCGTAAAAAAAGCAATATGGGGACCCTAAAAATCGAGAGGTGAAAACCATGAATAAAACAACTTGTAAGAAATGCGGAAAAGATTTTCATTACAAAGTTACGGATATGGGTGTGCCTGGTGGCAAAGACCGAGAATACATTTATTGTCCTTATTGCGGTGAAAAGAATGGTTCCAAAGTGACGAGTGGTTTCATTTACACCTACAAAATTGAAGATGTTAAACCATAATTGGCAAGGGGGCCATAAAACGGCTTCCTTTTTTATTTGTCATAAGGAAATATCCTATATGTCAAATTATGGTAAATGAGTTGATTACCATAAGAAAGTAGGAGGAATAATGAAAACATCATCTAAGATTATATTTACCCTGTTGTTTTTAATCTTATTAGCCAGTGGATTTACTTACCTTCAAATAAAAAATGATATTGATAAAATGAGAATAGATAATTGTATAAAAACACATCAAGAGACATGGTTTATATCTATGGAAGAAATAGTAAAACAATGTAAAACTGGTGAATTGAAATGATGATTGCATTAAAATTGGGTATATTTGTATTAAGCAAATGTTCATATATTTGTAGATGTCTCGAAAAACGGAGGCATCTTTCTTTTTTATGCAATAAATTATGGGAAATATCGTGCGTAAATCATCAGAAACCGTGAAGAATCAACAATGTATAAAAATATGATATTGCGTAGTAACTGCCAAGTTTGAATGTCCCAATGCTTTACTGATTAAAGCAATATTGGCACCTTTGTCATATAAACTTTTAGCGTATGCTCGTCTTATGGCATGTGGGTTAATGTTTGGTAAATGTATTCTTTCGCATATTTCGTTAGTTGCTTCGAGATTGCATTGTTCGTTGACCTGCTGTTAATCATACCGCCCCGCCTCGTGATAAATAGGAAATCATTGTCCTGTTTGTAATACGTGCGGATTTTTCGATTCTGTTCAATAAGGACCTTGTACAATTCAATTAACTGTTCGTCTAATGGCAATTTCAAATTCTTGTGATTCTTCATTATGAAACCTTCGAGGTTTAACAATCCATTAGTGAAATCAATGTGGCACTCCTTGATTTGCCCTAATGTATTGATACGGAACACCTTTTTTATAAAGCTGCAATATTGCTACTGCATCTCGTAGACCAATAAATGTTGAAGTATCCAATAATGATAACAATACGTTTAAATCGTTTCGCTTTGTACCTGATTTGACTTTTTTATCAAGTTTGATTTGTACCGTTAACCAAAACTTTGATTGTAGCCACCCATTGTTAAAGCATTTGCCTAAAACTGCCTTCAGACATTTTAATCGTGTGCTTTTTGTAGATGCGGATACGTTCATGCTGTCCAACCATCGGTAAATGATATCAACCGTTATTTCTTCTAAATATTTAACATTTGTTGCTTTGAGAAAATGATTGAAGATTAAAATGTAATCGTTTAGCGTCCGTTCACGATAACTGTTCAATGTCATTTTGCGGTGAATGGTTTCTAATGCTTTTTCAGCATCCATTCCTTTTGTAATTTCGGCTTTTGGTTTTAACACTTCCGCTTTAATTCAAACATCGAAAATACCAGTCTTTTTTGGCAAATAAAAAACCTCCTAAATATCATTTAGGAAGTTGATTTGCTTAACGACTTTTTTAAGGTATTTCATTGAAGTTAGAATACCATACCGTTAGTTTTACCTAAAGTCATTAAAGCATTGATACTATTGAGTTTCTTAAATTTTGAAATACGCGCCTTAGAGGATTCGAACCTCTGACCGTACGCTTAGAAGGCGTATGCTCTATCCTGCTGAGCTAAAGGCGCATGATATTTATGGCGGAGAAGGAGGGATTTGAACCCTCGCGCCGGTTGCCCGACCTACACCCTTAGCAGGGGCGCCTCTTCAGCCTCTTGAGTACTTCCCCATAAAAAAAATGGCTCCGCAGGTAGGATTCGAACCTACGACCGTTCGGTTAACAGCCGAATGCTCTACCACTGAGCTACTGCGGAACAATTAGAATTAAATGGTGGGCCTAAATGGACTCGAACCATCGACCTCACGCTTATCAGGCGTGCGCTCTAACCAGCTGAGCTATAGGCCCATATATTGCGGGGGCAGGATTTGAACCTGCGACCTTCGGGTTATGAGCCCGACGAGCTACCGGACTGCTCCACCCCGCGATAATAAGAAGTATTTAGTTTACGTCATGCTAAAAGCTAACGTAGGACTGTATCAATCTCAGAAAGCTTATTCAAGCAGCAGCTCGATTGATACAACTCGCAGATTATTCATTGAAGCAACGCTCGTTGCTCCACCCCGCGATAATATAAATACCATTAAATTAATATGGCGGAGGAAGAGGGATTCGAACCCCCGCGCGGTTTAACCCGCCTGTCGGTTTTCAAGACCGATCCCTTCAGCCGGACTTGGGTATTCCTCCGAGATAATAAATTGGTAGCGGCGGAGGGGATCGAACCCCCGACCTTACGGGTATGAACCGTACGCTCTAGCCAGCTGAGCTACACCGCCAAATTACATATTTAAATCTAATGGTGGAGCCTAGCGGGATCGAACCGCTGACCTCCTGCGTGCAAAGCAGGCGCTCTCCCAGCTGAGCTAAGGCCCCATTAAAATGGTCGGGAAAACAGGATTCGAACCTGCGACCCCTTGGTCCCAAACCAAGTGCTCTACCAAGCTGAGCTATTTCCCG